>NZ_JABSNM010000048.1 GCF_013294065.1 Sphaerotilus uruguayifluvii | reverse complement strand
TGTCAAGACCCGGGAGATTCTTTGGCCGCTTCTTGAACAAGTCGGGTGACTTGGCCCGCCAGGACTTGAGGGCATCAAGAGGCGTGTGATGGTCCAGAGCGCGCTGTGGGATACGGGTGTTGTAGACCTTGACGTAGTTCATCAGGGTCTGCTCAAGCTCGGCAGCGCTGTGGAATCGGGTCTGGGCGGTGATCTCGGCAATACGGCCGTTGAAGCGCTCGACCAGGCCGTTGGTCTGAGGGTGCCTGGGAGGACAAAGCCGATGCTCGATGCCCAGCGCGCGACACCGCACGTCGAAGTGATGCTTGCCGCTGGGGGTGCGCGACTTGCGCTGGAAGCGGTCGGTGAAGCACGCGCCGTTGTCGGTGAGCAGCTTGTCGATGCGCATCGGGGCGGCCTCGTGCAGGCGGTTGACGAAGTCGACCGCGCTGGTGGTTTCCATGTCCGCATAGATGCGCACGAACACCCAGCGCGTGGCCCGGTCGATGCCCACGTACAGGTAGCGCCGAGCGGTCTCGTCGGGCATCTGCGGCAGGTACTTGATGTCCACGTGCACGAAGCCCGGCTCGTAGTCCTTGAAGCGCTTGGGCGGGGCCGCCTGGGCCGACTCCCCACTGGCGGCGGCCTGCAGCTCGCGCAGGTTGTTCACGCCGTGGCGGCGCAGGCAGCGGTCCAGCGCCGAGCGCGAAGCCTGGGCATTGACGAACTCGCGGGTGATCACCAGCAGATCGTCCAGCGGCAGCAGCAACAGTCGGCGCAACTCCACCACGATGGCTTCCTGTGCCGGGCTGAGCGTGGTGCTGAGCTTGTGGGGCCGATGGCTGCGGTCTTCCACGCTGTCGCGGGCCTGCCATTTCGCAGCGGTCGGCTCGGAGATGTTGTACCGGCGGGCCAGCTCTGCAGGGCTGTCCTCGGACGCCTGGATCTCCGCCCGTACTCGCGGGGTGGTGCGCGCCTGTGGATGGATCTGGCTCATGTCGTTGACCTTTGCTCCGGGTTGCTCAACACCTCGCGCATGACCTGTCTTGCTCGGTACAGTGGCCAGCTGCGTATGGGCCAATGATCATATGGGACCCAACA
>NZ_JABSNM010000047.1 GCF_013294065.1 Sphaerotilus uruguayifluvii | reverse complement strand
GTGCGGCCGCCTTCACGGATGGCGAAGCGCAGGCCTTCTTCCATGGCGATCGGGGCGATCAGCTTGACTTCGATCGACACGTTGTCGCCCGGCATGACCATTTCCTTGCCTTCCGGCAGCTGGATGGCGCCGGTGACGTCGGTCGTGCGGAAGTAGAACTGCGGGCGGTAGTTGTTGAAGAACGGGGTGTGACGGCCACCTTCGTCCTTCGACAGCACGTAGACCTCACCGGTGAAGTGGGTGTGCGGCTTGATCGAACCCGGCTTGCACAGCACCTGGCCGCGCTCGACGTCTTCACGCTTGGTGCCGCGCAGCAGGATGCCGACGTTGTCGCCAGCCTGACCCTGGTCGAGCAGCTTGCGGAACATTTCGACGCCGGTGCAGGTCGTCTTCTGGGTGTCGCGGATGCCGACGATCTCGATTTCCTCGCCGACCTTGATCAGGCCGCGCTCGATACGGCCGGTCACGACGGTGCCGCGGCCGGAGATCGAGAACACGTCTTCGACGGGCATCAGGAAGGTGCCGTCGACGGCGCGCTCAGGCGTCGGGATGTAGGAGTCCAGCGCGTCGGCCAGGGCCATGATGGCCTGCTCGCCCAGCGGGCCGGTGTCGCCTTCGAGGGCCAGCTTGGCCGAGCCCTTGACGATCGGGGTGTCGTCGCCGGGGAAGTCGTACTTGGAGAGCAGCTCGCGCACTTCCATTTCGACCAGTTCCAGCAGCTCTTCGTCGTCCACCATGTCGGCCTTGTTCAGGAAGACGATGATGTACGGCACGCCGACCTGACGCGACAGCAGGATGTGCTCGCGGGTCTGGGGCATCGGGCCGTCGGCGGCCGAGCAGACCAGGATCGCGCCGTCCATCTGGGCGGCGCCGGTGATCATGTTCTTGACGTAGTCGGCGTGGCCCGGGCAGTCGACGTGAGCGTAGTGGCGGTTGGCCGTCTCGTACTCGACGTGGGCGGTGTTGATCGTGATGCCGCGAGCCTTCTCTTCCGGAGCGGCGTCGATCTGGTCATAGGCCTTGGCCTGACCGCCGAACTTCTTCGACAGAACGGTCGTGATCGCTGCCGTCAGGGTGGTCTTGCCATGGTCCACGTGACCGATGGTGCCGACGTTGACGTGCGGCTTGGTCCG
>NZ_JABSNM010000046.1 GCF_013294065.1 Sphaerotilus uruguayifluvii | reverse complement strand
GCTTGTATGTTTCAGACCAGACCAGCGCGGTAGAGTCTGAACGCCGTTGAGGCGGCCAGACCGGACCGTGCAGCCTGGTGGCGGCTTGGGCCTTGAAGCCCGTGACTGAGTCGATGGCGCACGATCACCGTGCTGGTCAACCCGAAGCCCGAACGGTTACGCGCACCGGCCTTGCCGAGAGCGCATGCACAAGCAAGGGATCTGTTGACCATGTCTGCTTCCTCAGTGGTGGTGGGCATCGACGTGGCCAAGGCGCACGTCGATGTCGCGGTGTTGGGCGTGCAGTTCGGCGCCCGACGTTTTGACAACGATGCCGATGGGCATTCGGCGTTGGCAGCCACTTTGCAGCCGCTGGGTGTGGCGCTGGTGGTGATGGAGGCCACCGGCGGCTACGAGGCTGCGCTGGCCTGCGCGCTGCAGGCGGCGGGTCTGCCTGTGGCGGTGGTCAACCCACGCCAGGCGCGTGACTTCGCCAAGTCCATGGGCCGCCTGGCCAAGACCGACGCCATCGACGCGCGCATGCTCGCCGAGTTCGCCAGCGTGCTGGTGCGTCGCGACGACCTCGCCAAGCTGCTGCGCCCGCTGACCGACCTCGATCAGCAGGTGCTGGCCGCCCTGGTCACGCGCAGGCGCCAGTTGCTGACCATGCTGCTGTCCGAGCGCCAGCGCCTGCAGTTGGCCATTGCGGCGGTACGCCCAGGCATCGAAGCCATGATCGAGGCGATCCGCAAGCAGCTCGACGACGTCGAGGCACAGATGGTCAAACACGTCCAGGAGCACTACATCGAGTTGGACAAGCTGCTGCGCTCGGCCAAAGGCGTCGGTCCGGTGGCCAGCGCCACCCTGATCGCTGAGTTGCCCGAGTTGGGCAAGCTCAATCGACGCGAGGTCGCAGCCCTGGTCGGCGTGGCCCCCATGGCCAACGATTCGGGAAACTCCAAAGGCCGAAGACGGGTGGTCGGCGGACGCTTCGAGATGCGCCGCGTGCTCTACATGGCCACGCTGACTGCCGCGCGCCACAACCCCGCCATCAAGGCCTTCTACGACCGCCTCAAGGCCGCTGGCAAGCTGCCCAAGGTGGCGTTGGTGGCCTGCATGCGCAAGCTCGTGACCATGCTCAACGCCATGGTCAAAACCAACAAACCTTGGGACACATCGCTTCACGGCGCTTGACTCGAAAGACGGTTACTCAG
>NZ_JABSNM010000045.1 GCF_013294065.1 Sphaerotilus uruguayifluvii | reverse complement strand
GCGTTGATCGCGCGCGCCAGCTCGGGCTCGCTCTCGGCCTTGTCGACCGCGGTGTGCGCCGCGGCGTTGACGATCAGGTCCGGACGGACGGCAGCGACGGTCGCGGCCAGCCCCTCGGGGCGGCTGAAGTCGCCATGCAGCTCCGTGCTGTCGTGGTCCAGCGCAACGATCTCGCCCAACGGCGCCAACGCGCGCTGCAGTTCCCAGCCGACCTGGCCGCCCTTGCCCAGAAGAAGGATCTTCATGTCTGCGGCTCCCGGCGTCAGTCGCGTGCGCTGTAGTTCTTCGACACCCACTCGCGGTAGGCGCCGGTGCGCACCGAGTCGATCCACGCGGTGTTCTCCAGATACCACTTCACCGTCTTGTCGATGCCGGTCTCGAAGGACTCTGCAGGCTGCCAGCCGATCTCGGCCTCGATCTTGGTCGGGTCGATCGCGTAGCGGCGGTCATGGCCCGGGCGGTCGGCCACGAACGTGATCTGGCTGGCGTAGCTCGTGCCGTCCGCCTTCGGGCGCAGCGCGTCGAGCTTGGCGCAGATCACCTGCACCACGTCCAGGTTCCTGATCTCGTTCTTGCCGCCGACGTTGTAGGTCTCGCCCAGCCGCCCCTTGGCCAGCACCTGGCGGATCGCCTCGCAGTGGTCGCGCACATAGAGCCAGTCGCGGATGTTCTGCCCGTCGCCGTAGACCGGCAGCGCCTTGCCCTCCAGGGCGTTGAGGATCATCAGCGGGATCAGCTTCTCGGGGAAGTGATAGGGCCCGTAGTTGTTCGAGCAGTTGGTCGTCAGCGTCGGCAGGCCGTAGGTGTGGTGGTAGGCGCGCACCAGGTGGTCGGATCCCGCCTTGCTGGCCGAGTACGGACTGTTGGGCGCGTACGGCGTGGTCTCGCTGAAGGCCGGGTCGGTCTCGGAGAGCGAGCCGTAGACCTCGTCGGTCGAGACGTGCAGGAAGCGGAACGCCGCCTTGTCCTCAGTCGGCAGCGCGCTCCAGTAGGCTCGCACGGCTTCCAGCAGCTCGAAGGTGCCGACCATGTTGGTCTGGATGAACTCGCCGGGGCCGTGGATGCTGCGGTCGACATGGCTCTCGGCCGCGAAGTGCAGCACCGCGCGCGGGCGGTGCTCGGCCAGCAGGCTAGAGACCAGCGCGCGGTCGCCGATGTCGCCCTGCACCAGCGTGCAGCGCCCTGCGTCCAGGTGCGCCTGGATCGTCGCCGGGTTGCCCGCGTACGTCAGCTTGTCCAGGACCACCACCGGCTC
>NZ_JABSNM010000044.1 GCF_013294065.1 Sphaerotilus uruguayifluvii | reverse complement strand
GACCGGATCACCCGGGGCACGCTGACCATACCGAGCGTGCGCCTGTCGCTGGTCGGCTGCATCCAACCCGGCCCGTTGGCCTCCTTCATCCGTGGCGCATCGGTGGGTGGCTCGATGGACGACGGCATGGTGCAGCGGTTCATGATGTGCTGGCCGGACCAGTCCGGGGACTGGCGCAACGTGGACCGGCACCCCGACAGCGCCGCCAAGCGCGCCGCCTTCGACGTGTTCGAGCGCCTGCATCGCCTGCAGGCCGCCGACCTGGGCGCCGTGCAGCCTGTGGACTTCAACGGCGACGCCGAGGGCGTGCCCTTCCTGCGCTTCGCCCCCGATGCCCTGGAGCTGTTCGAGGACTGGCGCGCCGGCCTGGAAGACCGCCTGCGCTCGCCCGAGATCGACGCCGCCACGGAAGGGGCGCTGTCCAAGTTCCGCAAGCACGTTCCGGCCCTGGCGCTGACGCTGCACGCGATCGACGGGCACGCCGGCCCGGTGGGGCGACAGGCCACGGTCCGCGCGCTGGCGCTGGCCGACTACTTCGAGAGCCACGCCCGCCGCGCCTACGCAAGCGGGGTCCGGCCGGTAGTGGCTGCGGCAAAGGCCCTCATGCGCAAGGTGCAGGCCGGGGCGCTGTCGGCGATGTTCTCGGCGCGCGATGTCCACCAGCGCGGATGGTCTGGCCTGACGGATCGGGAGGTGGTCGGCGAGGCCCTGGAGCTGCTGGCGACGCACCGCCACCTGATCGAGATCGAGGAAACGCCCGGCGCCAAGGGTGGCCGGCCGCGTGTGGTCTACACCGTCAACACCGGGGTGCAGTCATGAGCCGATGGATTGAGCTACTGGCCCGCGAATCCGCGAAAGGCACCACCCCGACCACCCTCAAAACCATCAAAACCCCGCAAGGGGGAGGTTCTGAGGGTTTTGATGGTGCCCATGCTGGTGGTTTTGCTGCCGCAATGGGCTCGGGCGGGGAGGTTCCGAGGGTTTTGAAGGTACCCGAGGTGGCGCCTTCCAGCCAATCGAGGCCCGCCGCCTGCCTGCCGGCGATCCGCCCGGATGTCCTGGCGCTGGTCGGCCTGACCGATCAGGAGATCGGTGCGATGTCCGCCCGGCTGGCCGGCCTGCGCCGCGCCGGCTACGGCATGGACGACGCCGAGCAGATCGCCGACCGCCTGCTGATGAGGGACCGCACCGGCCTGGACATGGCCGCCTGCGTCGAGTGCAAGCGGTTCACCGGCCGGCGCTGCATCGCTGGCGAGCCTGTCGGCCTGGCGCATGAGCTGCGCCGCTGCCCGGCTTTCCGCAGCGTGACCGAGTGATGCAAGCACAAGCCCGAGGACCGCCGCCGCCAGCCCGCCGCAGTC
>NZ_JABSNM010000043.1 GCF_013294065.1 Sphaerotilus uruguayifluvii | reverse complement strand
GCGCGGGTCTTCCTCGCCCAGCGTGTCCACGAGGCGCCGGGCCTCAGCGAAGGCTTCGCGGATGGCTCGCTGCTCGGGCGTCTCGGTCTTGAGCCGGTACCACGCCGCGATGCTGTCAACGATGGCGCCGGCCAGCTCTTCGGGGACGATGCGGCCCGGTTTCGGGCAGGCCATGAGGGCGCGGACCTGCTCGGCTCGGACGGTCGCAGCATCAACCTTGGTTTCCGGCCCCACGCTGTCGGCCAGCTCGCGCAGGCGGTCGGCGTAGGCGGTGCCGTCGTGAGGCGAGAGGGTCAGCGCCAGGAACAGGCCGTCAGCGTCGCCAGCGGCGGACAGCTCGCGCAGCACCGCGCACAGCTCACCGGGCGGGATGTCGGCGGCCTCGTCTTCGGCGTCGGCCAGCATCACCAGCAGGTCGGCCACGGTGCCCGCCTGCTCGTCGGTCATGGAGCGGGCGCAGGCCCCGACGATGGCAGCGCGGGTGCGGGCCTCCACGGCTTCCAGGCTGTCGGCCTCGCCCGCCTCCCCGAACAGGTCATTGAAGCGGCTCCAGTCAATCGGCAGCGAGTCGCGGGCGGCCCGCAGGCTGCGCAGGCGGTTGAAGGCTTCGCTGGTGGTGGTCACGGTGTGGGTCATGTCAGTTCCAGTGTGCAAAGTCGTTGATTGGTGTTGGTTCATGGCCCCGACAGTGGCGAGAGTGGCAACAGAACGGGCTTTTCTGAAAAGTCCCCATGACAGCGTTTCAAGGAGACTTTGGGGAAACAGCCCTTTTCTCGCCACTCTCGCCACTCGGGCCGGTCAGTAGCGAGGGCCGCGCAGCGTCTGGCGCAGGGCGATTCCGGTCCTGAAGCGAGCCCCGGCGGTCCCCTTGCGCTCGCCGATGTCCCAGCCTCCTAGCCGGTACTCGGACAGCTTTCGGCCGAACACGCGGACCGTCCACGGCCGCGAGTAGCCCCCTGCAATCGACCAGTCACGGAAGTCGGCGTACAGGTCGGCGGCTGGTTCCTCGGCGTGCGGCCCTCTGGTGCATCGCTCGTCAAGCCACTGTCCCAGCAGGTCGCACTCAGCCCGGTATGCGTCCGTGGCGCTGGCGATGGCGCTCGGCGTGTCCTGCAAGCCTCGGCGCTGCCACTCCAGACAGCCGGCCACCAGCCACGCCAGGACGTGCGGGAACTCGGCGCGTAGCTTCTCCGACAGGCGCGGGTCGGCGCGACCCTCGAAGCTCGCAGCGAACGGCACCAGTCGGACACGGCGCCAGATGCCCCGGTCGGTGCCCCGAATGTCGGGCTTGTGGTTCCCAGTCAGCACCAGCTTGAGACAGGGCCGCATGTCGCGCGGCGGGGCGTACAGGTCGCGGACCTGCATTACGTCGCCGGACACGAGGGCCTTCAGCATGGACTCGGCGAAGCGTGAGCCCTCTTCGGCCTCTGGCGCCACAGCGAAGCGCACGCCTTCCAGACGGGCAAGGTCGGCCGATGCACCTCCCCCCTTCCGGTCGGCATCGCACAGCGTCGCAGGCTGCACGCTGGCGCTGTAGTCGCCCATCAGCGCCTGCATGGTCTCGGTCAGCACGCTCTTGCCGTTCGCGCCATGCCCGAAAGCGAAGATGAAGGCTTGTTCGGCCGTGGAGCCGGTCAGGCAGTAGCCAAGGAACCGATGCAGCCAGTCGGCCAGCTCGGCGTCCTCGCAGGTCACCTCGCGGATGAACTGCTGCCAGCGTGTCGCCCTCGATGCCTCGCCGATGTCGGCCACGCGCAGGG
>NZ_JABSNM010000042.1 GCF_013294065.1 Sphaerotilus uruguayifluvii | reverse complement strand
CCCATTTCCGAGGGGTTGCGGGTGACCTTGAAGCCGCACTCTTCCATGATGGCGAGCTTGGCGTCGGCCGTGTCGGCGCCGCCCGAGATCAGGGCGCCTGCGTGGCCCATGCGCTTGCCCGGAGGCGCGGTGACGCCGGCGATGAAGCCGACGACCGGCTTCTTCATGTTGTCCTTGACCCAGCGGGCGGCCTCGGCCTCGTCCGGGCCGCCGATCTCGCCGATCATGATGACCGCGTCGGTGTCCGGATCGTCGTTGAAGGCGCGCATCACGTCGATGTGCTTCAGGCCGTTGATCGGATCGCCACCGATGCCGACGGCCGACGACTGGCCGATGCCCAGCTCGGTCAGCTGTGCGACGGCTTCATAGGTCAGCGTGCCCGAGCGGCTGACGACGCCGATGCGGCCCTTGCGGTGGATGTGACCGGGCATGATGCCGATCTTGATCTCGTCGGGCGTGATCAGGCCGGGGCAGTTGGGGCCCAGCAGCAGCGTCTTCTTGCCGCCGGCGGCTTCCTTGGCCTTCATCTTGTTGCGCACTTCCAGCATGTCCCGGACCGGGATGCCTTCGGTGATGCAGATCGCCAGGTCCAGGTCGGCTTCCACCGCTTCCCAGATCGCGGCCGCGGCGCCCGCGGGCGGCACGTAGATCACCGAGACGGTGGCGCCTTGCGCCTGCGCCGCTTCCTTGACCGAGGCGTAGATGGGGATGTCCGAGAAGGACTCGCCGGCCTTCTTCGGGTTCACGCCGGCGACGAAGCAGTTCTTGCCGTTGGCGTAGGCCTGGCAGCCCAGCGTGTGGAACTGGCCGGTCTTGCCCGTGATGCCCTGGGTGATGACGCGGGTGTCCTTGTTGATCAGGATGCTCATGTCTTGCTCTTTCCTCGTTCGCTCAGGGCTTACTTGACGGCGTCGACGATCTTCGTCGCAGCTTCGGCCATCGTGTCGGCGCTGATGATCGGCAGGCCCGAATCCTTCAGGATCTGCTTGCCCAGCTCCTCGTTCGTGCCCTTCATGCGCACCACCAGCGGCACCGTCAGGTTGACCGCGCGGCTGGCCGTCACCACGCCGTTGGCGATGGTGTCGCACTTCATGATGCCGCCGAAGATGTTGACCAGGATGCCCTTGACGTCCGGGTTCTTCAGCATCAGCTTGAAGGCTTCCGTGACCTTCTCGGCCGTGGCGCCGCCGCCGACGTCCAGGAAGTTGGCCGGCTCGCCGCCGAACAGCTTGATGGTGTCCATCGTGGCCATCGCCAGACCCGCACCGTTGACCAGGCAGCCGATGTTGCCGTCCAGGCTGATGTAGGCCAGATCGAACTTCGAGGCCTCGACCTCGGCCGGATCCTCTTCGTCCAGATCGCGGTAGGCCACGATCTCGGGATGACGGAACAGCGCGTTGGAGTCGAAGTTGAACTTCGCGTCCAGCGCCATCAGGTTGCCCTTGCTGTCACGGTTGAGCGGGTTGATCTCGACCAGCGAGGCATCCGTCTCCATGTAGCAGCGGTACAGGTTCTTGAACAGCGACACGGCCTGGTCCACGGTGTGGCCTTCCATGCCGATGGCGCGCGCGATCTTGGCCGCCTGCTCGTCGGTCAGACCGGCCAGCGGGTCGATCATCTCGGTGATGATCTTCTCGGGCGTCGAGTGCGCGACCTCCTCGATGTCCATGCCGCCTTCCGAGGAGGCGATGAACGCCACGCTCTGGGTGCCGCGGTCGGTGACCAGCGAGACGTAGAACTCCTTGCCGATGTCGGCGCCGTCCTCGATGTACAGGCGGCGGACCTTCTGGCCTTCCGCGCCGGTCTGGTGCGTGACCAGCTGCATGCCCAGGATGTCGGTGGCGCGGGCGCGCACGTCGTCCAGCGTCTTGGCGACCTTCACGCCGCCGCCCTTGCCGCGGCCGCCCGCGTGGATCTGCGCCTTCACGACCCAGATCGGGCCGCCCAGCTTCTCGGCGGCTTCCACCGCCTCCTGGACCGTGAACGCCGGGTAGCCGCGCGGCACCGGAACGTCGAACTGGCGCAGGATTTCCTTGCCTTGGTATTCGTGGATCTTCATCG
>NZ_JABSNM010000041.1 GCF_013294065.1 Sphaerotilus uruguayifluvii | reverse complement strand
TCGGCCGGCCGCAGACCGTGCCGGTGGGTGCCGTGGCATGAGTCCGTCCGGGGTTGGGGTCAGGGCGTCTGCTCGTGGATTTGTGCAACAGAGCCTCGCGCAATGACGGGGATAACGCGTGCCGACTTATCACGATGCTTTTCAAGCGCGCGCTCTAGCTCAACTCCGTAGCAATACTTTGAGTTAATAAAATCAGACGAAATAAGAAGTATAACAATGTCCGCTTGACCCAACTTTTCCAAAATCTCGGGCTCCCATTCAGAACCGGGTGAAATCTGACGGTCCGTCCATTCTAGAATAATACCTTGGTGTTTAAGCGGTGCGAGATGCCCCACCAACTCGCTGCGGAACGCTTCATCCTTGTGCGAGTAGGATAAAAACAGGCTTAGCGCGCTATTGCTCATGTCACGTGTACCCCTGGCGCCCAACGCCCCAGTTAACCGGCGCCGGAGCACGTAGTGCGGAGGGTACCGCGGCAGGCCATGAAAATGCCGAAGGCATGGCCTGCCGTGGCGTCCACGTTGAACGCCCAGTTAGGCGCCGCGGGGAAGTCGCCTTCTGGTCGATAACTTAACAACTGGTTCTGCGATGAAGTATTTGACACCTTTTGTCTTGCCTTCGCTACGCAGCTTTCCTGACTCAAGCATTTGCCGAACAGCAACTTGAGCCATTCGTTTGTGAACTCCGAGTATGTCGGAGACTTCTACCACACCTAATCCTGGCTCGCGTTTCAATAGGTCTGTAATATCGCTTTCTAGCCCCGCCAGATAATCATCAACACCTATGCGGCTACTTCTCGGGTAGCGCTGGTCAAGTAAGACGGTGAGCTTATCTTCTAGGTCAGCGAAGCTTATGTACTGAATACGATCAATGCCCCGAATGTCGCTAGGAACTTCAGACAGGTTCGTTTGGCTTGGGTTGAAGCAGATGTACCAGTTTTCGGATAGCGCTAACGCAATGCCGAGCTCAAGTGTAACATTCGGATTCCATGCGGAAATGTCGAATATCGAAAAGTCCGAGCTGCGAATGTAACTTAGAATTTTCTGGAGAATATGCATGTTGGTGATTTTCTCATCTGCGAAAATGAATCGAACACCAAAGACCTTTTCGAGGCTCGAGAAAACCTTGCGATAGTCTCGCTTGTCGTAGAGGCCGTATGCGTACGCTACAAATACCTGTTTTGATTGATTATTGCTCATGCTTTGCAGGTGTGGAAATTGTGGAGCCTAACGTTTGAATTCACCGGCCGCCGGAGGCGGTCCGGTGGAATGAAGGGCTAGGCATTATCGTGCGAACCTCCGCTCAAACTGCGTTTCGAGAGTTGCTCTCTCCGTCTGTGAAAGCTCTCTAGGTGAGAGTAGGACGGTGGGATCTTCGTTCGGACTCACCTTTCCGCCCAATATTGCCCCCACCACGCTGCCAATCAATCCGCCGATCACGGCCGCTCCAATGACAGCGCCTGGAGTCGACGGCATCGGTCTTTCAGGGACAGGTGAGACGGATACAACACCACGAAAGTCCAACCATTGATACTCGGCTAGTGAACTGGGGAGGGGCGTTCCATCAAGAAGCACTGGTGCAATGTCAACCTTCTTTGCAATTGCCTCTTCGTACTCCTCGCGTACGGGTTCAGATGCGGCCGAATTTGCTGACCAGAACAAGAGAACGCAGTCGGCTCGTAGCAAGTTGTCCGCCAAGACGGCTCGCCACTTCTTTCCCGGTTTGATGGCATCCTCGTCTCGGAATACCTCTGCACCGCTAATTCGCAGTAGCGCGCACATTTGCCTCACGATTTCTCTGTCGTGCCGACTGTAAGACGCGAAGAGTAGGCGCCGCTTCATCAGGGTATATTTGCGATGTCTAACGTAAATTAGACCGCACGCCCTGCAGGCGTAACAGCCACTTGCAGACTTTCACCTGCACCTGTGCCGCGCGCAAGCCTTTGTTGCGCAAGGACTTTTTCAATTTTCTGCATGCTTTCTCCCCTGTAAAAATCGACCCCAAACCCTGCAGCAGAGTTTGCCGTTTACGCCATCGTTGTAACGGCAGCCGGCTCTGTTGCACAAAGCGAGCGTCCGAGCGCTCGTAGACTGACGCGGTGAGCGAAGCCAAGAAGAAGCGGACGAAGTACCGCACGACGAACTG
>NZ_JABSNM010000040.1 GCF_013294065.1 Sphaerotilus uruguayifluvii | reverse complement strand
TGGATGGCGGAAAACACAGGGTCAACCCCGAGATCAAGGCCCAACGAGCGCGAGGCGAGCCGTCAGGGCGGGCCGAATCCAGACAAGGCAACGGCCCAGGCGCCAGTTCCAAGCCATCCAGGCAGGCATCGGCTGCCCACCCAGGGCTGAGTCGGGCTTTCCAGGCTTTTCACAGACCAGACCGTTTGAAATTCCTATGCGCATGACCGCCATCGCGTCGTCCATCAACTGGGCGAAGGACTTGGCGGTGCTGGCCACGAAGCTCGGCGGGGGCGGTGTCTGCGCTTCGGCCGCTGGGGAATGAGCATGCTGCGCCAGGGCCGGCAGGCTCGCCAGCATGGCCAGCGCCGCCATCGCCCACTGGCGGGCGGGTCTCGGTGATGTCATCTTGAAAGCGAGAGGCTGCATGGATCAGCTCGGTTGAAGTTGGGCGTAGACGGCCGTGGCGATGCGCGCCAGCTCGCCTTTGTCGATGCCGGCCGATAAGGCGTAACCGAACTTGCCGTCGATCCAATAGAACACATTGACCGGCCCCTCCTGCGCGAAGCGGAAGCCGGTATCCTGATTGGATGCTTGCTCGTTCGTGACGTACAGCGTCAGGCGCTGCCCCGTGGTGTCGTGGTACATGAACTGCGCCACCGGGCCGCTCGATCCGGGCAACAGGCGCCCGCCGATCAGTTCGTAGCCCAGTGCACCCAGCTTCGGGGGGCGGATCTTCGCGCCCAAGCGCTTGGACAGCCAGGCGACCAACTGGTCTTCCTGGTCGGCGCCGATCTCCACCGGTCGCCGCACGTCGGGGCTGTAGACCACGTGCGCGATGGCCGCTTGCCGCGGCAGGCTGCCGGCCGCCGCGTTGACGATGACCGCCGGCCCACGGGACGACTGCGCGAGCATCTCCGCGGTTTGCCATGCGCCGCGCCCCACCCAGCCGGCGCCTGCGCCGAAGAACACCAACGCAAAGCCTGCCGCCACGCGTTCGAGCGACCAGCGCGGCAGGCGTGCACCCGCGTGGCGTGCAGCGGCGCGCGTACGCGGCGCCCGGGCCGCGTGCAGCAAGGTGTCGGGGACGGCTTCGTCCAGCACCGCGCCGTACAGCGCCTTGATCGCCTGTTTGTCTTGCCGGTAGGCCTGCAAGCGCTGCGCCTCCTGCGGGCGCTCGGCCAGGTAGGTTTCGATCTCGGCGCGCCGGGATTCGGGCAACAGGCCGTCGACAAAGGCATGCAGATCCGCTTCAGTGATGGGCAACGGGTTCATTTCACCACCTTCAATGCCGTGGGTTGGATGCGTCCCTCCATCACGCCGCGCAGGCGCGCGCGGCCACGCGACAGCCGCGACATCACGGTGCCCAGCGGCACACCGAGCGTGCGCGCGATCTCGTCGTAGCTCATGTCCTCCAGCGCCACCAGCAGCAGCACCTCGCGCTGCTCGGGCGGGAGCTGCCGCAGTGCAATTTCGAGATCTCTCATTTCGAGGCCGTCGGTCTGTGAAGCCCTGACCGGCGACGCCAGCGCTTCTTCGTCCAGCGGCACGGCTACCACGGCGGGCCGGCGGCGCTGGTCCACATGCAGGTTGTGCAGAATGCTGAACAGCCAAGCGCGCATGTCGCCGTCCGGCCGCCAACTGTCGATGCGGGCCCAGGCCCGCTCCAGAGCGTCCTGCACCAGATCGTCGGCAGCGGCGTGGTCGCCGACCAGCGCGCGAGCGTAGCGCCGCAGGCGCGGCAGGGCCGCCACCATCAGCGCGCCCGCCTCGGTCAACGCCACGTCCTGGGCCTTCATCGCGCACCGACGCCGTTCGCTGCCGTCGCCCGTGGCTGCTCAGTAACTGGCCACTGACAGTTTCGGATCGATCTGCCAGGTTTCGTTGACGATCTTGGCGTCGCGATAGGTCAGAACGTAGCGCACCTTGATCGGCTGCTTGCCCTCGAACTGCACGTTGGCCGTCACGGTGGCGCCCTTGGGGTTGGCCGATTCCTCCACCTTGTCGATCGACACCTTCAGAGTCCCTTGCGACTTGGTGAACTTCTCCCAGACCCCGCGGATCGCGTCAGCGCCCGCGTAGCTGCCATCCAGCGGACCACCGACCCAGGTGAGTTGGGCGTTGTCGGCGTAGCCCCGCATCAGCACGGCGAGGTCGCCCGAGCCGATGGCCTGAAAGTGCGTCCTGGCATCGTCGGCGGGTCCGGCGAACGCCGTGCCGCTGAACAGGGTCGCGAGAGCGAAAGCGGTGGCGGTGGCGGTGGCGGTGAGTCGTTTCATGATCGGTAGTCCTTAGTACGTGGGTGGAAGAAATGAGGTTGACATTGAGGTATACGGGAGCGTCGGCCGGTTTATTCCCGCCTGGGCGCAAAACTCATCGCCTCATCGCGGCATGCTTCACCCCAGCCAGTGGCTGACGGCCCGGTTCACACCATAGCCGCCGACCATCAGAAAACCGAACAGCGTGGCCGCCAGCAGCAAGGGCTTAAGGCCCGCTTGGCGGATGGCTCCCACGTGGGTACGCAGCCCGAGCGCGGCCATCGCCATGGCCAGCAGCACGGTGTCGAGCTGCACCAGGGCCGCGACCCATTGCGGCGGCAGCCACCCCAGCGAATTCACGCCGGCGGCGGCGATGAACACCAGCGCGAACCAGGGAATGGTGATGCGGGCCGCGCCACCCTGTCCGTCGGCCCGGTCGGCCCTTGACAGCGCCAGCAGGAACGGCGCAAGCATCATCACGCGCAGCATCTTGACGATGACGGCCGTGGCGGCGGCCGGCTCGCTGACGCTGCGCCCGGCGGCCACCACCTGCGCCACCTCGTGGATCGTCGAGCCCGCGTACACGCCATAGGCCTGCTCGGACAGGTGCAGGTACGGGTACAGCAGCGGGTAGGCGAACATCGCCAGCGTGCCGAACACGACCACCGTGGCCACGGCCACCGACACCTTGTGCGCCTGCGCGCGCACCACCGGCTCGGCGGCCATCACGGCGGCGGCGCCGCAGATCGCGCTGCCCGCGCCGATCAGCATCGAGGTCTGCCGGTCCAGCTTGAACACGCGCGTGCCCAGCTGCAGCGCGAGAACAAAGGTCAGCGCCACCATCAGCGCATCGATCACCACGCCGGCCCAGCCGATGGCGCCGATCTGCTGGAAGGTGATGCGAAAACCGTACAGCACGATGCCCGCGCGCAGCAGCCGGTTCTTGGAGAAATCGACCCCGGCAGCCGTGTGCGCGGCGATGGCCGGAAAGAACGTGTTGCCGGCCACGATGCCCAGCACGATGGCCAGCGTCAGCGCCGACAGGCCCCAGCGCCCCGCCCAAGGCGTCTGCGCCGCCACCATGGCGGCGGCGGCAAGTAGCCCCGCCAGCGCCAGGCCTTGCCACCAGGCACGCGTCCTCCAGGTCGGAGGCGCAGAGGTCGTGGCGGACAACGAGGTGGACATGGTCGGACTCCTTCACGGAAAACGTTGGCTGGCGCTTAGAGACCGCTATGAGCGCCGCGATGCACGTCAGCTTCCTGCATCTGGTACCATGAGTCCAATACATTCTTTTCAAGAAAACGTAACTTTAAGTTATGCGACTGAATCTTCACCTGCTGCGCGTGTTCTTCACTGTGGCTGAGCTGCGAAGCTTCTCGCGCGCGGCCGAGGCCCTGTTCATCAGCCAGCCCGCTGTCTCCAAAGCCGTGCGCGAGCTGGAATGCCAGATCGGCCTACCCTTGCTCGAACGTGGCGCGGGCGGCCCCAAGAGCGCCCGGGGCGTGCAACTGACGCCGGACGGTGCGGCGGTGTTCGAGCATGCACGGGGCATCTTTGCGCTGGAGCGGGCCGCGATCGAAGACGTGCAGGCGCGCGTGGGGCTGCAGCGCGGTCGCCTGCGGGTGGGGGCCAGCACCACCGTGGGTGCCTACTGGCTGCCCCAACTGCTGGCGGACTTTGTGCATCGCCATCCAGCCGTCGATGTGCAAGTGGTTCAGGGCAACACGCAGATGGTCTGCGAGGCCCTGCTCGACTGCCGCATCGACATCGGTCTGGTCGAGGGCGATGTGCACGACCCGCGTCTTGCAGCGCACACGTGGCGCGAGGAGCCGCTGTGCGTCGTCGCTGGCGTGCACTCGCCGCTGGCGCGCAGCCGACGCCTCACCGCCGCCACACTGAGCAGCGAGATCTGGCTGCTGCGCGAGCCGGGCTCCGGCACCCGCGACGTGGCCGACCGGCTGCTGCACGAACTCGCGATCCGGCCACAGCGATGCATAGAGATCGGCAGCAACGAAGGCATCGCCCGCGCCGTCGCGGCCGGCCTGGGGGTGGCACTGCTGCCGATGCGCGTGGTGCGCGAGCTGCTGGCGCTGCGTGAAGTGGCTGCCCTCAAGCTATCAGGCGCACCCAAGCTGGTCCGGCTCCTGTGGCGCGTGGAACTGAAGGGCCGTCCGCCGTCGCCGCTGGTGCTGGCCTGGCGTGAGGCGCTGGCGCGCCCGCTCGCGCACTGACCGGGCGCGAGCGGGCCGCTCTGCTGTCGTTGCCTTCAGGAGTAGTCGTCTGAGCTGCGCGAGTTACTGGCACCAGATCGCATTCACAAGCTGACCGAGCAGGAGTTCGTAGATGCCGTTTCCCGGGTGCACGCGATCCGAGACCAGGCCGTCAGGCAGGGATACGAGCACTTGGTCTTGCCTGACCGACCGCAGGCCGGCGACGACAAGGTGGAAAAGTTCGGCGAGTGGCTCTGACGGCAGCGATTCGCGGAACGCGATCCGCAGCGACGACTGCCGAAGTGGCTTATTGCTTCAATCGCCGATTCGATCTTAAAACCACCCTCCCGCGCCTGATCATCGCAGCGGCGCGTACGTGCGCTTGCCCGTTGCAGATGATCAGGTGGGCTGAGGGACATTGCTATTGATCCGGCCTCAATTAACTTGACTCAAGCCGCATAGCGTACCGTGGCGTGCTCGAAGTACTTGCGGATGCGCTCGGGCTGGCGTTGCACGCTGCGAAGGTGCTTGGCTGTGGCTTTGGCCAGTTGCAGCTTCGTTCGCGCCGGTGCCAGCTTCGTGACCGCCTGCTTGATATCCGCATTGGCCATCTCATCCGGGTTCAACTCCGGGCTATAGCTCGGTAGGTAGAACACCTCGATTGCATCGGCATGCTCGGCCAGCCAGGCCTTGACCGGTTTGGCATGATGCACCCGCAGGTTGTCCAGGATCAGGAACACCTTCTTGGTCTGTCCCTTGATCAGCCGGCGCAGGAAGTCGATCAGGATTGTGGTGTTGAGCGCCCCGTCAAAGATGCGCCAGCGCATCTGCCCTTTGTTGGTCACGGTGGAGATGACCGACAGGTTGTGGCGCTTGTTGTTGACCCGCACCACCGGCGTCTGGCCCTTGGGCGCAAAACCACGGCCGCGTACATCGTCGCTGCGCAGTCCACTCTCGTCGCCCCAGTGAATTTCGGCTCCCTCCGTCACGCTGATCCAGCGCTTTGGCTCGGCCGCCAACCTCAACATCCACCTGCACTGTCTGGTACTGGACGGGGTGTACTGCTGCGACGCCGATGGTTCGCCGGCCTTCATTGAGGCGGATGCGCCCACCGACGACGAATTG
>NZ_JABSNM010000039.1 GCF_013294065.1 Sphaerotilus uruguayifluvii | reverse complement strand
CCCCTTGAGCGTCTACGGCCAGACCAAGCTGGAGGGCGAGCAGCTCATCCGCGCCAGCGGCTGCCGGCACCTGATCCTGCGCACCAGCTGGGTCTATGCCGCGCGTGGCGGCAACTTCGCCAAGACCATGCTGCGCCTGGCGGGCGAGCGCGAACGCCTGACCGTCATCGACGACCAGATCGGCGCGCCCACCGGCGCGGACCTGCTGGCCGACCTCACTGCGCAGATGGTGCGCACCGCGATGAACAGCGAGATCGACTTCTCCGGCGTCTACCACGCGGTGGCCACCGGCGAGACCAGCTGGCACGGCTACGCGAGCTTCGTCATCGAGCAGGCCCGCCAGAGGGGCCGCGAACTCAAGGTCCAGACCATCGACCCGGTGCCGACCAGCGCCTTCCCGACGCCGGCCAGGCGCCCGCACAACTCACGCCTGTCGACGCAGAAACTCCAGCAGGTCTTCGGCCTGCGGCTGCCGCCGTGGCAGCAGGGTGTCGAGCGCATGCTTATTGAAATCCTCTGATTCTCCGCCCGGCAGTGTTAGAGCGCGTTATGAACTTCCCGCCCGCCGTTTGATGGCGCTGAAAAGCTGAATCCATGAGCTGCAAACCCTACCCGAGCTACATCAGCGAAGAGGAATGGCATTTCGTGGCGCTGTACCTGACGCTGATGGATGCGAATGCGCCGCAGCGTCGGCACGATCTGCGGGAGGTGTTCAACGCGCTGCGCTGGCTTGCGCGCGCCGGCGCGCCGTGGCTACTGCTGCCGCATGATCTGCCGCCTTGGCACAAGAGGGTGTACCAGCCGTTCCGGCGCTGGGACGAGGCGGGCTGCTTCGAGGCGATGGGCAACGACATGTGCTCGATCATCCGGGTCAGCGAAGGCCGCCGGGGTCAGCCCAGCGCTGTCGTTCTGGACGGACGCACGCTGCAGAGCAGTTGCGAAAGTGGTGTATGCGCGGGCTACGACGGCTACAAGCGGCGCAGGGGCAGCAAGGTGCACATGGCCGTCGACACGCTGGGACAGTTGATCGCGATGACGGTCAAGCTGGCGTGGGCGGATCAGGGTTACACCGGCGAGCAGGCCAGGCAGGACGCCCAGGCCAGCAAGATCGACCTGCAGATCGTCAAACTCCCCGAGGCGAAGAAGGGGTTTGTCCTGCTGCCCAGACGCTGGGTGGTCGAGCGCTTGCCTCAGGTGCTGGCCAGCTTGCATTTCGTCGTCTTCGCCATCCTCATGCCTCCCAAGGCCGCAGCGGTGATGGCTGCGGCGGGAAGTTCATAACACGCTTTAGCTGGTGGTTTTTGAGTGGTAAGGAATATTTGTGCGATATTATCGAATTGTACCCGGTATTGCGCTGGCTATATTATTAATTGTACTGACAACTAATGCGTTTATCGGTTTAATTAAAGATGGTGGTGCTCGTGCACAGGGGTTGCACAATGCTATTTTATACACAGGAGTATTGAATATTATTCCTGTGATCGCTGTGTTTTTATTGATCGTTTCGGCATCATTTTTCGCAAGAGAAGAAGTCCTTCGCTTAGGTGTGTATTATAAAATAATGATAGTGTGGGCCGCCTGTACTTGTTTTTGGGCTCCAGAAAAAAATATTGCAATAATATCCTTCTCTTATATTCTTTCGATACCTGCTGCTTCGGCATTATTCGTGAAGTACTTTGATGGTGATGAAATATATGAATGTTTCAAGTTTGCTGTAATTTTTGTGGGGACTATGAGTTTTTTTTGGGCATTATTTATTCCAGACTATGGTATTGCTGCTGACTCTGAGCATGACGGTTTGTGGCAAGGTGTTTTTACACATAAAAATAGTTTAGGTATGTATTCCGTTATAGCTATCGCAATGATTTTGGCGTTGAAGCCGGCTCTCCACAAGGATATATACGGCATTGGTGCTATTGGTCTGCATTTTATTCTACTAATAAAGTCAGGATCATCTACGAGCATGCTTGCTGCAGCATTAATGTGTTTTACGTACATTTTTACGAATATTTTCTCTAACGTAAGAGATTCTTCTGTTGTTCATCAGATATTGGTTTCTGGTTTCGTTGTGGTCCTAACCATAATTACTCTGTTGATAACTCTCGTATACCTTGATCCATCTTATTATCCTTTGGTGCCGGACTCAATACTGAGTAGAGTTTATATATGGAGTTATGGTTGGGGTCTTTTTTCTGAGTCGACTATTGGTGGTTTGGGTGTTAATCAGTATGCATACATGAATGAGCGTGGTTTTAGTGATATGGAGGCCATTCTTGGATATAGTGTAGGGTCTTCGCACAATGCTTCATTAGAAACACTTGTTTCTTATGGGGTTGTCGGATTGGTATTTTATATTGTCATGATGGCTGGGTTGTCGAAACTGATGGTTTATCGTATTGGCTTTGGTGGCGCGATTGTATTTTTAAGTGTGTTCATGGTTCTCGGTGTAACTGAATCAGTTAATTTTGGATATAACTTCCCATTTTTTATTCTGACAATGTTGTCATTGTTAAATTCGCGCAAAGGTGGATGATGAAAATAATTCTTGCAGGGCAAAATTATTTTGTTGTAGGAGGGTCTGACCAAGTGCTTTTGGCAGAAGAACAAGCGTTGCTTGCTGCTGGACACGAAGTTGCACCATTCGCGGCTAAAGATTCAAGAAATTTGCCGAATCAGTGGGAAAAATATTTCCCTGAAAATACGTCAAAACTTGTTGGTGATTCTATATTGGATGTCGTCAGATCGTATTATTCACTCAAATCTTCTGAAGCGTTAAATAATCTAATATGTGATTTTCGTCCGGATATATTGCACTGTCATATTTATTATGGAAAATTGACTGCTTCAATTATCCGATGTGCCCATAAAAATTCAATACCGATCGTTCAGACTTTACATGAGTATAAGTTGGTTTGTCCTACATATCAAATGATTGCTGATGGTGAACAATGTGAAGATTGTAGTGGATTTAACTACTACAAGGCTATCATGCGGTCATGTAATAAAAAATCGCGTGCACGTACGTTGCATTCAACTGTCGAGGCTTATGTTTCATTGCTTGCTGGCTCATATAGGCTCGTTGATAAATTCATTGCAGTGAGTGATTTTCAGAGAAATAAAATTATATCAATGGGCGTGGATTCAAATAAAATAGTAACAGTCTATAATGGGGTCGACATGGATCGCATGCCATATTTTGTAGATAAGGGCGATAACTATGGGTATATGGGGCGAGTTGAAGATATAAAAGGGATTTGGGAGATGATTTTGGCGTTTGAGGTTCGTCCGGATATTAACTTGGTTGTCATGGGCGATGGGTCATTGAAGCCGACTATTGAGCAATACATTAATAGTCGCGGCATAAAAAATATCCTTATGGTTGGATTTTGTGGGCCTGAGAAAAAAGAAAAAATATTGCAAAAATGTAAATGTATTTTGGTTCCCTCTAAATGGGATGAAACTTTTGGCCTTGTAGCTGTTGAGGCTCTTGCCATGGGATTACCTGTTATTTGCAGTAATCGTGGAGGTCTTCCTGAAGTGGTTCGAGACGGTGTTGATGCTATAGTTTTAAAAGAAGTTTCTCCAGAAACTATTGGTGCTGCATTGGATTTTTGCGAGAGTGGCGATCTTGACTTGTCGGATATGGGAAGACGAGGTTCTCAACGAGTAAGATCTGAGTTTAGTATGAAAAGGCATGTCGAAAGTATTGTTGGTGTATATAAGGAGTTGCTGGGATGATGGGGGCGCTAATTAATTTTAAAAAAATACTCAATAAAGAGTTTAGGTGTGTGGCTGCACTGAATGCGCGCTGGAATTTTTATAAGATAAAAAAAATATTCGATGGTGGTAAAAAATGCGAAAATGACATATTTTATGTTGTATCATTGACTTCATATCCTCGCCGATATAAGGACCTTGCTAGAACTATAAAGTCAATTTTAATGCAAAAGACAAGAAATAAATATGAAGTTATTTTATGGATTGCAAAAAATGACATTGATGAATTGCCAAATGATGTGGTGAATCTATGTAAGTTTGGCTTAAAAATTAATTCTTGTGAAGATCTTCGATCTTATAAAAAAATAGTTCCTTTGGCTGAAATTATTGCCGCTGGAGATATTTGCCCTGTAGGTGTCATTATTGCGGATGATGATATGAACTATCCGCAAGGCTGGTTAAATTCTTTGATTGAAGATAATGTGCTTTATCCTGCGGATGTTGTTGCGCATAGAGTTCATCGCATAAAATATCTAAGCAATGGTTTTCCGGATGATTATATGAATTGGATTCATAGTATCTCTGAGCCTGGCATTGATTCTGGTAACTTTGCGACTGGATGTGGTGGAGTTTTATATCCTACTGTTTTGTTGAAGAGGATGAATTTTAATGTAAATGTTATTCGTGATACTTGTCCCGATGGAGATGATATTTGGTTGTATGCTGAAACAAGGAAGCTGAATTCTGTAGTGAGGCTTGCTACAAAAAAAATTGATATTTTTGAGTGGAGTGCAGCTCAAAGCAGTGCGCTTTGGTTGGAAAACTGTATTCAAGGACGGAATAATCAGCAGATAAAGAAATATTGGGAGGTGTGTGGTGGTTGGAATAAAAGATAATAAACTTGTGAAAAATATTTTTTGGACTGCTTCTGTTCAAGGAATACGTGTAATAGTTCAAATTTTAACAATCGGAGTTCTTTCAAGAATAATACCGGCAGAAGAGTACGGGGCAATGGCTGCTTGCTTCGTGGTTATTAACTTAGCATATGTTTTTAGGGATGGAGGTGTTGCAAATTCTCTTATTAGAGTCGACTCTTTGGATAAAATTTTTATTGATACGGCATTTTTTATATCATTCTCTCTTGGATTCGTTATATTTTTAATTCTGCAAATTTTTCATGAAAGTATAGGTGCATTTTTTGGAATAATGGTTGTTGGTGAATTAATTAAAATTGTATCGTGGGTTTTTGTTTTTTCTGGATTTGGCGCTATTCCTCAAGCATTGTTGGAGCGTTCCGGGAACTTTAAAAAAATTGCACAGGCGGAGATATTTTCGAGTGTTTTTGCATTCATTCTGGCATTAATTCTAGCCATTAATAATTTCGGCGCGAAGGCTTTGGCTGCATCTTTTTTTGCTAACGTTGCCATAACATCGGTACTTTACGTAATTTTGGCTAAATGGCGACCTGGAATTTCTTGGAGCGCCACACGGAGTCGAGAGATACTTAGTTTTGGCGGAGGTGTTCTTGGATTTAATTCTATTAACTATATAGCAAGAAATGCTGATATACCTATAATATCAAGAGCGTTAGGTGCAGTACAGGTTGGTTATTATAGTCAAGCATATAAAATTATGCTATTTCCAGTTCAGAACATTACGGGAGCAATTAATCGTGGAATGTATCCGGAGCTGTGTTCACGAATCAGAAGTGGGCATGGTGCACATGAAATATACTGTAGAATACTTCGATCATTATCATTTTGTATATGGCCGCTGATGATTTTTGTTGCTATAGAGTCAGAGTCAGTTATTTTTGTGGTTTTGGGAGAAAAATGGCTGCTCGCTTCTCCGGTGCTTTTTTGGTTGGCTTTGACTGGATGTATTCAAGCCTTGGTAAGTACCACTGGTGGTGCATTGCAGGCGATGGGGCGTATATCTGAATTACTAAAGCTGGGTACACTTGCCACTTTACTCCAGTTGGGTGCATTTTTGATGGGCGTCAGTAGTGGTATCGAATACATGGCCAAACTATATTTTTGGGCTAATTTTTTCAACGGAATTTTTGCTCTTTATTTCGTTATTAAATTTATTGGGGCAAAAATAAATGCAATCTCTTTGGATGTTGGTTTAAATTTGATTGTGTCTTCTACAGTTGTTGTTGTGGCGCATTTATTTGTTGATCGTGTGCTGTGCCTTGATGTTGGAGTGCTTAGATTAATTGTTGGATTTTCGGCAGTTGCATTTTTTTTGATGGTTGTTATTTATTTATTGCATTTTTCTTCTGAAGGTGGCTTTTTGGGGAAATTAATGAAAGGTGTAAAATTTATGATTTCGGGGGGTAGTGTTACTGGTTTTTGGCGAATTGTTTGACATGAATCGGAGTAATTTTTTAAAGTTATCTATCTTGGGCGGCTTGAGTGGTTGCTCAGGCGTTAATATTTTCGACGGACAAAATTATAAAAATAATAAAAAGACCGGTTTCAATGTAACTCCAAATGTAAGTATTTGCGCCTTAAAAGAGCTTGTCGGCCTTGGCTTCCGTATTTTTAGGGTCAGCTTTGCTGATGGGGCTATATTTGATAAAAATAATCCAAAAAACATTAATGAAAATGCATGGGAAAAATTATTTAAAATCATTAATTTTGTTATTGAAAATGATTCAACAATTGTTATTGATCCACATACGTACATAGGCTTTTCGAATAAGTATACGACTCATCCAAGAGATAAATTCTGGTTTGATGCTGACATCCAAAATAATTTTAGATGTTTGTGGAGAAGTATTTTTATTAGATTGAGTAATTTTCTTCCGATTAATGCAAGGAATAGTGTGTGGGTTGATTTTTTAAATGAGCCTGTTCATTTTCGTGGTGGCGATAAAAATCTTTCGTGGCAATTTCTTGCCAAAAATATTGCATATGATTGTCATGAGTTCTCTGAAGGAATTCAAATTGTGCTTCAGCCTGCCAGACTAGTTGATTCCAATGGAAAATATATGTCTTGGAGAGATTCAATATTAAGCTTCAAATGGGTGGATGATATGCGTGTAATTCCTAGTTGGCATATGTATTACCCTATGGAATTATCTCACTTTGGAGTTTTTGATACAGTTCGTGCAAACAAAAATATTGTTTTTCCATTTACTGATAGTGATGGATTTGTCTGGAGTGATGATACTATAAAATTTTTCTTGAAGGATATTGTTTCTTTTTTCATTGATTCATTCGGGAATTCACCATATATCGGTGAATTCGGGGCTAGTGTATTTTCTGGAAAATATGGTGATTTGTATTTGTCTGCGTTAGTGAGAGCATTTTCAATTTTAAATTTAGATTGGACTTTCCATTCATTTAGGGAGAATGCCATATGGTCACCTGAAAGTGCTGGTAAAGAAAACTGGTCTGCCTGTAAAATTTCGCAGTCAAGAAGAATTGATATTTTAAAGGGTGTTTCATGAGTATCAAAAAGTATGTTATTTCCCTTGAGGGGGCAGAGCAAAGAAGGCGCGATTTAAAGTTTCGTGTCGGTTCTTCTTTTGATGAGATAAATATTATTAATGCTGTTGACGGAAGAAAATTTTTTGCGTCTGATTATTTTTTGAATTTGCAGAGGGCGCGCTATTTTTTGAGCCCCTCAGAATTGGGGTGCACACTGAGTCATATTGAAGTTTATAAAAATGCAATTTTATCTGGCGAAAAATCTGTTGTGATTATGGAGGATGATGTTATTGTTGATAGAGAAGGATTATTTCGTTGCGATGAAATAGCGCGAAGAATTCCAGCCGATGGAATATGTATTCTGGGTGGGCAGGATGGTTTAAAATCCAGGAAATGGATTATTGGGAGGCTTTCCCCTGAGCTGGGTTCTAATGTATATTCGATTCCTAGAGTTTGCTGGAAACAGGTTTGGAGGACATGTGCATATATCGCGGGCGATAAGGCTTTGGAAATGCTGCTAAAAAAACAGCAGGATGGATTTTCTAAGGCGGATGATTGGGATTATTTGTGTGGCAAAGGTATAAAAATATTCTTCACAGAAATTGTAAGGCATCCTATTGAGTTGAATGCTAGTTCTATAGAGTCCGAGAGATTAAAATCTTATGGCAATCGATCAAAAAATGGTTTTTTTCCTAATGTGATAAAAAAAATTCTATATATTTATGAAAGAAAGTTTATTTACGCAAGAATATTCGGATCTCTTTTTTATCTGATTTTTGGATTTGTGTTTGTTCCGCGGCGAAAAAATTAATCTAATCATGAAAAAAGTAACTGTCTATATAACAACAAAAAATAGGCCAAAAGATTTTTCTAGGGCCTTGGGTAGCGTAATTAATCAGACTTATAGTAATCTTGAGATAATTGTAGTTGATGACGGTAGTTCTCCTGTTAATAGTTCATTGAATAAAAATTTTTGCTCTAAAGACAATAGAGTGGTTTATGTGAGAAATGAGGAGTCAGTTGGCGCGCCGGCTGCTAGGAATATTGCAATAAGTTTAGCGAATGGTTTTTTTGTCACTGGTTTAGATGATGATGATTTTTTTGAAATAAGAAGAGTAGAGTTGTTTGTTGACAAATGGAATGAGTTGAATCAAAATTCACATAATATTCCTGTTGGATTTCTTTATTCGCAATACAAGATTTTTACTTCTAAAGAGAAATATTTCTTCAGTAAATTTCCTTGCGTTGCTACATCTGATGCAATATTAATTAGTAATTGCGTTGGAAATCAGATATTTGCTCCATTAGAAAATTGGTTTGCCGCTGGTTTATTTGATGAAAAAATGCCGGCCTGGCAAGATTTAGAGTTATTTTATAGATTCTGTAAAAGAGTTGGTTGTGGTATTTTAGTTAATAATCCATCCTATGTTTTTTTTGATATAAGATCATCTGACAGAATATCAACCAAAGGTGTTGATAGAATCAAGAGGGCATATAATTGCTTTTTGGAGGGTAATTCATATTTGAGTTCAAGTGATAAAGCTTGGTTGTATATGCAAATTTTTAGTAAGTACTATGGATTTAGGCCTTCAAGCAAAGACGTGGCTTACTTTTTTTCGCTTAGGCCGTCGGTTAAGCAAATACTAAAATTTCTACTTCGATTTGTTTTTTGATGAGGGTCGCTATGTATAATTTGGTTAGTAAATTGATTGGTTTGCGAGAAAAACAAAAATTACGAAATGAAAAATTTATTATTGTGTCGAACAATTGTTGGGGGTATGAGTTATATCAGCATACTGATAGATCATATAATACACCATTTGTTGGTTTATTTTTGTTGCCTGATTGTTATATTGGTGTTCTTGAAAATTTTGATGAATGCATGAATTCAGATATTGAATTTTTGGAGAGGTCGAGATATATTTTTCCTGTAAATTATCCTGTTGGTCTGCTTTGTGGTAAATTTGAGATTCATTTTTTACACTATTCAAGTAAAGAAGAGGCTGAGATTAAATGGCGTCGTAGAGTTGCCAGATTGAAAGAGGATAGAAAAATGGGGGCAAAAATTTTCGTAAAGATGTGCGATCGAGATGATTGTTCTGGGATGCATCTCGAGAAATTTCATGCTATGCAGTTTGATGGTAAGATATCTTTTGGGATTAAGGATTTCCCATCGGCGGATCATGTTTTTTGTCCAAATTTAATAAATAAAGATAAAAATGAAATTATTGATGGACTTAGTTTGTATAGAAGGCGATATAGATGCTTTGATATTGTTGAATGGATTTGTGAGGGAAGGGTTAATCATTCTAAATTTTCCAAGTTAATTTCTTCTTATTATGATGTTTTTAACTAATTGGAGCATTTTATGAACTTCCCGCCCGCCGTTTGATGGCGCTGAAAAGCTGAATCCGTAAGCTCCCCCTGCAAGTAGACAGCCGAAATCAGAGAATGCGGCCCAGTCCGAAAGGAGCGAGCCGATGAGGAAGAGCAAGTTCAGCGAGAGCCAGATCGTGGCGATCCTGAAAGAAGGAGAGGCCGGGCTGCCGGTGGCCGAGGTGTGCCGCAAGCACGGCATCAGCGCGCCGACGTACTACGCGTGGAAGAGCAAATACGCAGGCGCGACGGTCTCGGACCTGACGCGCATGCGCGAGCTGGAAGCGGAGAACGCCCGGCTCAAGCGCATGTACGCCGACCTGGCGCTGGAGAACGCGGCGATCAAGGACGTGCTGGCAAAAAAATTCTGACGCCGTCCGCGAAGCGGCAGGTGGTCTCGGCCATGGTGACCGAGCATCGCCTGCCGGTCACGCGAGCCTGCAGGGCCGCAGGCTTGTCGCGGGCGGCGTACTACAGGACGCCGCCGCTGCCGCAGGAGAAGGATGCCGAGGTGATCGACGCGCTCAATGGCGTGGTCGAGCGCAACGGCCGCTGGGGGTTCTGGAAATGCTTCGACCGGCTGCGTCTGGACGGCCGCCCGTGGAACCACAAACGGGTCTGGCGGGTGTATTGCGAGCTGGGCCTGAACATTCCGCGCAGGACGAAGCGCCGAATCCCGAAACGCGAGCCGACTCCGCTGGCCGCAGGCGCATGCGTCAACCAGGGCTGGGCGCTGGATTTCATGCACGACGTGCTCTACGACGGCCGGCGTTTCCGCACCCTCAACGTGATCGACGAGGCCAACCGAGAGGCCCTGGCGATCCAGGTGGCGCAGTCGCTGCCCGCCTCGATGCTCATCCGCACGATGGACCGGCTGGTCGACTGGTACGGTGCACCGAAATCCATCCGCATGGACAACGGACCGGAGATGAACAGCCGCGAATTCGTCGCGTGGGCCCAGCGCCGGGGCATCGTGCTGAACCACATCGAGCCCGGCGAGCCCAACCAGAACGCCTACGTCGAGCGCTTCAACCGCACCTTCCGGACCGAAGTGCTCGATGCCTGGCTGTTCAATTCCATCGAGCAGGTCCAGGCCATCGCCGACGACTGGCTGACCCAATACAACGAGTACCGACCGCATGACGCCTTGGGCGGCAAGCCACCCAGGCAGTTCATGCCCCGATTGATCACCACAACCGCCGCAGACTCTGGGAATCAGCTGTCTGCTTGACGGGTGAGCTTACGGTCGTCGCTCAGCGCCGGCCGATCGACAGATACTCCAGCCCGAAGGAGCGGATCAGCTCCGGCTCGTACAGGTTGCGACCGTCGAAGACGATCCTGTCGCGCAGGCTGGCGGCGATGCCGTCGAAGTCCGGCGTGCGGAATTCCTTCCACTCGGTGACGATCAGCAGCGCGTCGGCGCCTTCCAGCGCCTGCTTCTGGCTCTCGGCGTAGCTC
>NZ_JABSNM010000038.1 GCF_013294065.1 Sphaerotilus uruguayifluvii | reverse complement strand
CAAAGCAAAAACCCCTCTGACCAGAAGATCAGAGGGGTTTGCTGGAATAGAAGCCTGACGATGACCTACTTTCACACGCGAATGCGCACTATCATCGGCGCGGAGGCGTTTCACTGTCCTGTTCGGGATGGGAAGGAGTGGGACCACCTCGCTATGGTCGTCAGGCATAACCGTTGGTCTTTCAGGATCGAGCCTGAAAGACAATTCGTAGAATCTGCATGAATCAGCGCTGGTCTGTCAATTGATTGCGTTCACCGTGACTGAAGTACGGTTCACATCGACACCCATACCTTGACGAAAATGTCAAAGTTATAGGGTCAAGCCTCACGAGCAATTAGTACTGGTCAGCTTAAAGCGTTACCGCTCTTCCACACCCAGCCTATCAACGTCCTGGTCTCGAACGACTCTTCAGGAGGCTCGAGGCCCCGGCAGAACTTATCTTGAGACGAGTTTCCCGCTTAGATGCTTTCAGCGGTTATCTCTTCCGCACATAGCTACCCGGCGATGCCACTGGCGTGACAACCGGTACACCAGAGGTGCGTCCACTCCGGTCCTCTCGTACTAGGAGCAGGCTCTCTCAATTCTGCAGCGCCCACGGAAGATAGGGACCAAACTGTCTCACGACGTTTTAAACCCAGCTCACGTACCTCTTTAAATGGCGAACAGCCATACCCTTGGGACCGGCTACAGCCCCAGGATGAGATGAGCCGACATCGAGGTGCCAAACACCGCCGTCGATATGAACTCTTGGGCGGTATCAGCCTGTTATCCCCAGAGTACCTTTTATCCGTTGAGCGATGGCCCTTCCATACAGAACCACCGGATCACTTTGTCCTACTTTCGTACCTGCTCGACTTGTCAGTCTCGCAGTCAAGCACGCTTATGCCAATGCACTATCACCACGATTTCCGACCGTGGCTAGCGTACCTTCGAACTCCTCCGTTACACTTTGGGAGGAGACCGCCCCAGTCAAACTGCCCACCATACACTGTCCCCAATCCCGATAAGGGACCAAGGTTAGAACCTCAAACACACCAGGGTGGTATTTCAACGTCGGCTCCACCAGAACTAGCGTCCTGGCTTCAAAGCCTCCCACCTATCCTACACAGATCTGTTCAAAGTCCAATGTAAAGCTACAGTAAAGGTTCATGGGGTCTTTCCGTCTTTCCGCGGGGAGATTGCATCATCACAAACATTTCAACTTCGCTGAGTCTCTGGAGGAGACAGTGTGGCCATCGTTACGCCATTCGTGCAGGTCGGAACTTACCCGACAAGGAATTTCGCTACCTTAGGACCGTTATAGTTACGGCCGCCGTTTACTGGGACTTCAATCAAGAGCTTGCACCCCATCATTTAATCTTCCAGCACCGGGCAGGCGTCACACCCTATACGTCGACTTTCGTCTTTGCAGAGTGCTGTGTTTTTATTAAACAGTCGCAGCCACCGATTCTCTGCGGCCTCGTTTGGCTCCACCCGCGAGGGGCTTCACCGACTTGAGGCACACCTTCTTCCGAAGTTACGGTGTCAATTTGCCGAGTTCCTTCTCCAGAGTTCTCTCAAGCGCCTGAGAATACTCATCACGCGCACCAGTGTCGGTTTGCGGTACGGTCGTTGCAAGCTGGAGCTTAGTGGCTTTTCCTGGAAGCAGGGTATCACTCGCTTCGGCGGCAAGCCGCCTCGTTATCACGCCTCATCTTAGCCCCCCGGATTTGCCTGAGGGGCATGACTACACGCTTGAACCGGGACATCCAACACCCGGCCGAGCTAACCTTCTCCGTCCCCACATCGCACTTGCAATCGGTACAGGAATATTGACCTGTTTCCCATCAGCTACGCATCTCTGCCTCGCCTTAGGGGCCGACTCACCCTACGCCGATGAACGTTGCGTAGGAAACCTTGCGCTTACGGCGAGGGGGCTTTTCACCCCCTTTAACGCTACTCATGTCAGCATTCGCACTTCTGATACCTCCAGCATCCTTCTCAAGACACCTTCACAGGCTTACAGAACGCTCTCCTACCACGCACCTTGCGGTGCATCCGCAGCTTCGGTAACTGGCTTGAGCCCCGTTACATCTTCCGCGCAGGACGACTCGATCAGTGAGCTATTACGCTTTCTTTAAATGATGGCTGCTTCTAAGCCAACATCCTGACTGTTTTAGCCTTCCCACTTCGTTTCCCACTTAGCCAATTTTAGGGACCTTAGCTGGCGGTCTGGGTTGTTTCCCTCTTGAGTCCGGACGTTAGCACCCGGTGCTCTGTCTCCCAAGCTGTACTCATCGGTATTCGGAGTTTGCATAGGTTTGGTAAGTCGCCATGACCCCCTAGCCTAAACAGTGCTCTACCCCCGACGGTAATACTTGAGGCACTACCTAAATAGTTTTCGGAGAGAACCAGCTATTTCCAGGTTTGTTTAGCCTTTCACCCCTATCCACAGCTCATCCGCTAGTTTTGCAACACTAGTCGGTTCGGACCTCCAGTGCGTGTTACCGCACCTTCATCCTGGCCATGGATAGATCACCTGGTTTCGGGTCTACACCCAGCGACTGAAGACGCCCTGTTCGGACTCGGTTTCCCTGCGCCTACCCTATTCGGTTAAGCTCGCCACTGAATGTAAGTCGCTGACCCATTATACAAAAGGTACGCCGTCACCCCGGAGGGCTCCGACTTTTTGTATGCATGCGGTTTCAGGATCTATTTCACTCCCCTCCCGGGGTTCTTTTCGCCTTTCCCTCACGGTACTGGTTCACTATCGGTCGATCACGAGTATTTAGCCTTGGAGGATGGTCCCCCCATCTTCAGACAGGATTTCACGTGTCCCGCCCTACTTGTCGCTAGCTCAGTACCACACGGATCTTTTCGCATACGGGGCTATCACCCACTATGGCCGGCCTTTCCAGACCGTTCTGCTGAGTCCCGTGCTATCACTAGCAGGCTGTTCCGATTTCGCTCGCCACTACTTTCGGAATCTCGGTTGATGTCTTTTCCTCCAGCTACTGAGATGTTTCAGTTCGCCGGGTTCGCCTTGCATGCCTATGTATTCAGCATGCAATACCCTTGCGGGTGGGTTTCCCCATTCGGACATCTGCGGATCAAAGCTCATTTGCCAGCTCCCCGCAGCTTTTCGCAGGCTATCACGTCCTTCATCGCCTGTGATCGCCAAGGCATCCACCACATGCACTTAGTCACTTGACCCTATAACTTTGACATCGGACGCATCCGACATCGTCAAGGACTGCACTGACCTGACTGACTTCGCCAGGTCATGTGTTTGAGTATCTACGTTTGCCGTACTTTCAACTCGCTCCGGAATCACTTCCGGACCTTGTTGTTGTCTGGTGACGCAATCAATTGTCATTGGCGGCACGGTTGCCTGCAGGCCTTTACCCCTGCGGCATTTCCGCCAACAACGCTGATTCGACTCTACGAATTTTTAAAGAACAACAGCCTCTTTCGAGACAGACCTCAGTGCTCGTTTCAGCACTCAGGTCTGCCTGGATCGATGTCAGAAGTGATGGTGGAGGATGACGGGATCGAACCGACGACCCCCTGCTTGCAAAGCAGGTGCTCTCCCAGCTGAGCTAATCCCCCTTGAACATTGGTGGTGGGTCTGGTTGGATTCGAACCAACGACCCCCGCCTTATCAAGACGGTGCTCTAACCGACTGAGCTACAGACCCCAATCTCTTCTGACTCTGTCGTGACAGCCGATAAGTGTGGGCGCGAAACTTGAAGTGTCGTGCTGTTTTGACTCCACGTCCTGGACTGTTGTGCAGTCAGGCGCTTCGTCTTTTCCAGAAAGGAGGTGATCCAGCCGCACCTTCCGATACGGCTACCTTGTTACGACTTCACCCCAGTCACGAACCCTGCCGTGGTAATCGCCCTCCTTGCGGTTAGGCTAACTACTTCTGGCAGAACCCGCTCCCATGGTGTGACGGGCGGTGTGTACAAGACCCGGGAACGTATTCACCGCGACATTCTGATCCGCGATTACTAGCGATTCCGACTTCACGCAGTCGAGTTGCAGACTGCGATCCGGACTACGACCGGTTTTCTGGGATTGGCTCCCCCTCGCGGGTTGGCAACCCTCTGTACCGGCCATTGTATGACGTGTGTAGCCCTACCCATAAGGGCCATGAGGACCTGACGTCATCCCCACCTTCCTCCGGTTTGTCACCGGCAGTCTCATCAGAGTGCCCTTTCGTAGCAACTGATGACAAGGGTTGCGCTCGTTGCGGGACTTAACCCAACATCTCACGACACGAGCTGACGACGGCCATGCAGCACCTGTGTGCAGGCTCTCTTTCGAGCACTCCCACATCTCTGCGGGATTCCTGCCATGTCAAGGGTAGGTAAGGTTTTTCGCGTTGCATCGAATTAAACCACATCATCCACCGCTTGTGCGGGTCCCCGTCAATTCCTTTGAGTTTCAACCTTGCGGCCGTACTCCCCAGGCGGTCAACTTCACGCGTTAGCTTCGTTACTGAGAAGAAACCCTCCCAACAACCAGTTGACATCGTTTAGGGCGTGGACTACCAGGGTATCTAATCCTGTTTGCTCCCCACGCTTTCGTGCATGAGCGTCAGTGCAGGCCCAGGGGATTGCCTTCGCCATCGGTGTTCCTCCGCATATCTACGCATTTCACTGCTACACGCGGAATTCCATCCCCCTCTGCCGCACTCCAGCGATGCAGTCACAAAGGCAGTTCCCAGGTTGAGCCCGGGGATTTCACCTCTGTCTTACATCACCGCCTGCGCACGCTTTACGCCCAGTAATTCCGATTAACGCTTGCACCCTACGTATTACCGCGGCTGCTGGCACGTAGTTAGCCGGTGCTTATTCTTCAGGTACCGTCATCCTCCCGAGGTATTAGCCCAGAAGATTTCTTCCCTGACAAAAGCGGTTTACAACCCGAAGGCCTTCTTCCCGCACGCGGCATGGCTGGATCAGGCTTTCGCCCATTGTCCAAAATTCCCCACTGCTGCCTCCCGTAGGAGTCTGGGCCGTGTCTCAGTCCCAGTGTGGCTGGTCGTCCTCTCAGACCAGCTACAGATCGTCGGCTTGGTAGGCCTTTACCCCACCAACTACCTAATCTGACATCGGCCGCTCCAATCGCGCGAGGTCTTGCGATCCCCCGCTTTCACCCTCAGGTCGTATGCGGTATTAGCACTTCTTTCGAAGTGTTATCCCCCACGACTGGGCACGTTCCGATGCATTACTCACCCGTTCGCCACTCTCGAGGGTTGCCCCTCTACCGTTCGACTTGCATGTGTAAGGCATGCCGCCAGCGTTCAATCTGAGCCAGGATCAAACTCTTCAGTTCGATCTTGATTTTGCTCTAAGGAATCGAAGTGAACTTCACTTCTCTATCCATGAGCGTTTAAGGTCTCAAGGACCCGGATCCGAAGATCCGAGACACTTCGCCTCTCACGCCCACGCTTATCGGCTGTTGATTTTTAAAGAGCTTGCCGTTTCCGGCGTGACAACCAATCGAAATCAGTCATCAGCAAAGAAGCGAGATTATCGAGCATTTCATAAGCCCTGTCAAGAACATGGCCTTTGCCGATTCGCTTGTCTGCTCTAGAGACTGAAGCCGACCTGATGTCCTGAGACATCGATCGGTGCGGCTGCACTCTCTAGACAAGACGAAGAGAAGAAAACGCCCAGTCCGTAGACTGGGCGTTTCTCGCTTGTAGAAGCCTGACGATGACCTACTTTCACACGCGAATGCGCACTATCATCGGCGCGGAGGCGTTTCACTGTCCTGTTCGGGATGGGAAGGAGTGGGACCACCTCGCTATGGTCGTCAGGCATAACCGTTGGTCTTTCAGGATCGAGCCTGAAAGACAATTCGTAGAATCTGCATGAATCAGCGCTGGTCTGTCAATTGATTGCGTTCACCGTGACTGAAGTACGGTTCACATCGACACCCATACCTTGACGAAAATGTCAAAGTTATAGGGTCAAGCCTCACGAGCAATTAGTACTGGTCAGCTTAAAGCGTTACCGCTCTTCCACACCCAGCCTATCAACGTTCTGGTCTCGAACGACTCTTCAGGGGGCTCGAGGCCCCGGCAGAACTTATCTTGAGACGAGTTTCCCGCTTAGATGCTTTCAGCGGTTATCTCTTCCGCACATAGCTACCCGGCGATGCCACTGGCGTGACAACCGGTACACCAGAGGTGCGTCCACTCCGGTCCTCTCGTACTAGGAGCAGGCTCTCTCAATTCTGCAGCGCCCACGGAAGATAGGGACCAAACTGTCTCACGACGTTTTAAACCCAGCTCACGTACCTCTTTAAATGGCGAACAGCCATACCCTTGGGACCGGCTACAGCCCCAGGATGAGATGAGCCGACATCGAGGTGCCAAACACCGCCGTCGATATGAACTCTTGGGCGGTATCAGCCTGTTATCCCCAGAGTACCTTTTATCCGTTGAGCGATGGCCCTTCCATACAGAACCACCGGATCACTTTGTCCTACTTTCGTACCTGCTCGACTTGTCAGTCTCGCAGTCAAGCACGCTTATGCCAATGCACTATCACCACGATTTCCGACCGTGGCTAGCGTACCTTCGAACTCCTCCGTTACACTTTGGGAGGAGACCGCCCCAGTCAAACTGCCCACCATACACTGTCCCCAATCCCGATAAGGGACCAAGGTTAGAACCTCAAACACACCAGGGTGGTATTTCAACGTCGGCTCCACCAGAACTAGCGTCCTGGCTTCAAAGCCTCCCACCTATCCTACACAGATCTGTTCAAAGTCCAATGTAAAGCTACAGTAAAGGTTCATGGGGTCTTTCCGTCTTTCCGCGGGGAGATTGCATCATCACAAACATTTCAACTTCGCTGAGTCTCTGGAGGAGACAGTGTGGCCATCGTTACGCCATTCGTGCAGGTCGGAACTTACCCGACAAGGAATTTCGCTACCTTAGGACCGTTATAGTTACGGCCGCCGTTTACTGGGACTTCAATCAAGAGCTTGCACCCCATCATTTAATCTTCCAGCACCGGGCAGGCGTCACACCCTATACGTCGACTTTCGTCTTTGCAGAGTGCTGTGTTTTTATTAAACAGTCGCAGCCACCGATTCTCTGCGGCCTCGTTTGGCTCCACCCGCGAGGGGCTTCACCGACTTGAGGCACACCTTCTTCCGAAGTTACGGTGTCAATTTGCCGAGTTCCTTCTCCAGAGTTCTCTCAAGCGCCTGAGAATACTCATCACGCGCACCAGTGTCGGTTTGCGGTACGGTCGTTGCAAGCTGGAGCTTAGTGGCTTTTCCTGGAAGCAGGGTATCACTCGCTTCGGCGGCAAGCCGCCTCGTTATCACGCCTCATCTTAGCCCCCCGGATTTGCCTGAGGGGCATGACTACACGCTTGAACCGGGACATCCAACACCCGGCCGAGCTAACCTTCTCCGTCCCCACATCGCACTTGCAATCGGTACAGGAATATTGACCTGTTTCCCATCAGCTACGCATCTCTGCCTCGCCTTAGGGGCCGACTCACCCTACGCCGATGAACGTTGCGTAGGAAACCTTGCGCTTACGGCGAGGGGGCTTTTCACCCCCTTTAACGCTACTCATGTCAGCATTCGCACTTCTGATACCTCCAGCATCCTTCTCAAGACACCTTCACAGGCTTACAGAACGCTCTCCTACCACGCACCTTGCGGTGCATCCGCAGCTTCGGTAACTGGCTTGAGCCCCGTTACATCTTCCGCGCAGGACGACTCGATCAGTGAGCTATTACGCTTTCTTTAAATGATGGCTGCTTCTAAGCCAACATCCTGACTGTTTTAGCCTTCCCACTTCGTTTCCCACTTAGCCAATTTTAGGGACCTTAGCTGGCGGTCTGGGTTGTTTCCCTCTTGAGTCCGGACGTTAGCACCCGGTGCTCTGTCTCCCAAGCTGTACTCATCGGTATTCGGAGTTTGCATAGGTTTGGTAAGTCGCCATGACCCCCTAGCCTAAACAGTGCTCTACCCCCGACGGTAATACTTGAGGCACTACCTAAATAGTTTTCGGAGAGAACCAGCTATTTCCAGGTTTGTTTAGCCTTTCACCCCTATCCACAGCTCATCCGCTAGTTTTGCAACACTAGTCGGTTCGGACCTCCAGTGCGTGTTACCGCACCTTCATCCTGGCCATGGATAGATCACCTGGTTTCGGGTCTACACCCAGCGACTGAAGACGCCCTGTTCGGACTCGGTTTCCCTGCGCCTACCCTATTCGGTTAAGCTCGCCACTGAATGTAAGTCGCTGACCCATTATACAAAAGGTACGCCGTCACCCCGGAGGGCTCCGACTTTTTGTATGCATGCGGTTTCAGGATCTATTTCACTCCCCTCCCGGGGTTCTTTTCGCCTTTCCCTCACGGTACTGGTTCACTATCGGTCGATCACGAGTATTTAGCCTTGGAGGATGGTCCCCCCATCTTCAGACAGGATTTCACGTGTCCCGCCCTACTTGTCGCTAGCTCAGTACCACACGGATCTTTTCGCATACGGGGCTATCACCCACTATGGCCGGCCTTTCCAGACCGTTCTGCTGAGTCCCGTGCTATCACTAGCAGGCTGTTCCGATTTCGCTCGCCACTACTTTCGGAATCTCGGTTGATGTCTTTTCCTCCAGCTACTGAGATGTTTCAGTTCGCCGGGTTCGCCTTGCATGCCTATGTATTCAGCATGCAATACCCTTGCGGGTGGGTTTCCCCATTCGGACATCTGCGGATCAAAGCTCATTTGCCAGCTCCCCGCAGCTTTTCGCAGGCTATCACGTCCTTCATCGCCTGTGATCGCCAAGGCATCCACCACATGCACTTAGTCACTTGACCCTATAACTTTGACATCGGACGCATCCGACATCGTCAAGGACTGCACTGACCTGACTGACTTCGCCAGGTCATGTGTTTGAGTATCTACGTTTGCCGTACTTTCAACTCGCTCCGGAATCACTTCCGGACCTTGTTGTTGTCTGGTGACGCAATCAATTGTCATTGGCGGCACGGTTGCCTGCAGGCCTTTACCCCTGCGGCATTTCCGCCAACAACGCTGATTCGACTCTACGAATTTTTAAAGAACAACAGCCTCTTTCGAGACAGACCTCAGTGCTCGTTTCAGCACTCAGGTCTGCCTGGATCGATGTCAGAAGTGATGGTGGAGGATGACGGGATCGAACCGACGACCCCCTGCTTGCAAAGCAGGTGCTCTCCCAGCTGAGCTAATCCCCCTTGAACATTGGTGGTGGGTCTGGTTGGATTCGAACCAACGACCCCCGCCTTATCAAGACGGTGCTCTAACCGACTGAGCTACAGACCCCAATCTCTTCTGACTCTGTCGTGACAGCCGATAAGTGTGGGCGCGAAACTTGAAGTGTCGTGCTGTTTTGACTCCACGTCCTGGACTGTTGTGCAGTCAGGCGCTTCGTCTTTTCCAGAAAGGAGGTGATCCAGCCGCACCTTCCGATACGGCTACCTTGTTACGACTTCACCCCAGTCACGAACCCTGCCGTGGTAATCGCCCTCCTTGCGGTTAGGCTAACTACTTCTGGCAGAACCCGCTCCCATGGTGTGACGGGCGGTGTGTACAAGACCCGGGAACGTATTCACCGCGACATTCTGATCCGCGATTACTAGCGATTCCGACTTCACGCAGTCGAGTTGCAGACTGCGATCCGGACTACGACCGGTTTTCTGGGATTGGCTCCCCCTCGCGGGTTGGCAACCCTCTGTACCGGCCATTGTATGACGTGTGTAGCCCTACCCATAAGGGCCATGAGGACCTGACGTCATCCCCACCTTCCTCCGGTTTGTCACCGGCAGTCTCATCAGAGTGCCCTTTCGTAGCAACTGATGACAAGGGTTGCGCTCGTTGCGGGACTTAACCCAACATCTCACGACACGAGCTGACGACGGCCATGCAGCACCTGTGTGCAGGCTCTCTTTCGAGCACTCCCACATCTCTGCGGGATTCCTGCCATGTCAAGGGTAGGTAAGGTTTTTCGCGTTGCATCGAATTAAACCACATCATCCACCGCTTGTGCGGGTCCCCGTCAATTCCTTTGAGTTTCAACCTTGCGGCCGTACTCCCCAGGCGGTCAACTTCACGCGTTAGCTTCGTTACTGAGAAGAAACCCTCCCAACAACCAGTTGACATCGTTTAGGGCGTGGACTACCAGGGTATCTAATCCTGTTTGCTCCCCACGCTTTCGTGCATGAGCGTCAGTGCAGGCCCAGGGGATTGCCTTCGCCATCGGTGTTCCTCCGCATATCTACGCATTTCACTGCTACACGCGGAATTCCATCCCCCTCTGCCGCACTCCAGCGATGCAGTCACAAAGGCAGTTCCCAGGTTGAGCCCGGGGATTTCACCTCTGTCTTACATCACCGCCTGCGCACGCTTTACGCCCAGTAATTCCGATTAACGCTTGCACCCTACGTATTACCGCGGCTGCTGGCACGTAGTTAGCCGGTGCTTATTCTTCAGGTACCGTCATCCTCCCGAGGTATTAGCCCAGAAGATTTCTTCCCTGACAAAAGCGGTTTACAACCCGAAGGCCTTCTTCCCGCACGCGGCATGGCTGGATCAGGCTTTCGCCCATTGTCCAAAATTCCCCACTGCTGCCTCCCGTAGGAGTCTGGGCCGTGTCTCAGTCCCAGTGTGGCTGGTCGTCCTCTCAGACCAGCTACAGATCGTCGGCTTGGTAGGCCTTTACCCCACCAACTACCTAATCTGACATCGGCCGCTCCAATCGCGCGAGGTCTTGCGATCCCCCGCTTTCACCCTCAGGTCGTATGCGGTATTAGCACTTCTTTCGAAGTGTTATCCCCCACGACTGGGCACGTTCCGATGCATTACTCACCCGTTCGCCACTCTCGAGGGTTGCCCCTCTACCGTTCGACTTGCATGTGTAAGGCATGCCGCCAGCGTTCAATCTGAGCCAGGATCAAACTCTTCAGTTCGATCTTGATTTTGCTCTAAGGAATCGAAGTGAACTTCACTTCTCTATCCATGAGCGTTTAAGGTCCCAAGGACCCGGACCCAAAGATCCGAGACACTTCGCCTCTCACGCCCACGCTTATCGGCTGTTGATTTTTAAAGA
>NZ_JABSNM010000037.1 GCF_013294065.1 Sphaerotilus uruguayifluvii | reverse complement strand
ATGATAGTGCGCATTCGCGTGTGAAAGTAGGTCATCGTCAGGCTTCTATTCCAGCAAACCCCTCTGATCTTCTGGTCAGAGGGGTTTTTGCTTTGTGCATTCGATTTTTGTACCGTCTACAGGCATGAAAAAACGCCCCGCAGGGCGTTTTCAGGGGTTCTGCAGCGCTTCGAGTGGAGCGCGCGGGATCACATCACCTTCACGATCGCATCGGCGACGTAGCCGATGTTCTTCGTGTTCAGCGCGGCCACGCAGATGCGGCCCGAATCGACGCCGTAGACGCCGAACTCGCCGCGCAGGCGGACCATCTGGTCCTTGTTCAGTCCGGAGTAGCTGAACATGCCCTTCTGGCGCACGATGTAGCTCAGGTCGCCCTGAACGCCGGCGGCGGTCAGCTTCTCGACCAGCAGCGTGCGCATTTCCTTGATGCGCACGCGCATCGCAGCCAGCTCGTCTTCCCACATCGTGCGCAGCGCCGGCGTGGTCAGCACGGTGGCGACGATCTGCGCGCCGTGGGTCGGCGGGTTGGAGTAGTTGGTGCGGATCGCGATCTTCAGCTGCGACAGCACGCGGGTGGCCTCTTCCTTCGAGGCGCAGACGACCGACAGGGCGCCGACGCGCTCGCCGTAGAGCGAGAAGCTCTTCGAGAACGAGGTCGAGACGAAGAAGTCCAGGCCGGCAGCGACGAACTTGCCGATCACCGCGCCGTCTTCGGCGATGCCGTCGCCGAAGCCCTGGTAGGCCATGTCGAGGAAGGCGACGAGGTTGCGCGCCTTGATCGAGGCGATGACCTGGTCCCACTGCTCGCCGGTGATGTCATAGCCGGTCGGGTTGTGGCAGCAGGCGTGCAGCAGGACGACCGTGCCGGCCGGGGCCGCGTCGATCGCCGCCAGCATGCCGGCGAAGTTGATGCCGCGGTTCTCGGCGTCGTAGTACGGGTAGGTGCCGACGGGGAAGCCGGCGTTGCTGAACAGCGCGCGGTGGTTTTCCCAGCTCGGGTCCGAGATCAGCACGGTGGCGTCCGGGTTGACCTTCTTCAGGAAATCGGCGCCGATCTTCAGGCCGCCGGTGCCACCGATGGCCTGCACGGTGGCGACGCGGCCGCCGGTGACGACGTCGCTGTCGGCGCCGAACACCAGACCCTGCACGGCCTTGTCATAGGCGGCGATGCCGTCGATTGGCAGATAGCCGCGCGCCTTCGGCGCCTCGAGCATCTGGCGCTCGGCCTCGACCACGCACTTCAGCAGCGGCAGCTTGCCGTTGTCGTCATAGTAGACGCCCACGCCCAGGTTGACCTTGGCGGGGTTGGTGTCGGCGGCGAACTGCTCGTTCAGACCCAGGATCGGGTCGCGCGGGGCCATTTCGACGGTGGAGAACAGGGACATGGCTTCGGGTCCGGAAAAGGGGGGTGTTGTAGGGAAGGTGCCCGCCCCCAGCTGCGCATCACGCGGGTTTCGCGGAGTTCGGTTAGGCTGGGCGGTTGCGCGCCGATTTTAGCGGCCGGTCGGGAGTCCCATGAGCAGCATCGAGAAGATCGAGAGCAATGACACGCCGGCGAAGGAAGGGGAGTTCGTCAGCTTTCCCGATTCGCCTTTCCAGTTGTTCCAGCCCTATCCGCCGGCGGGCGACCAGCCGCGGGCGATCGAGCAGCTGGTCGAGGGCGTGCAGGACGGCCTGAGCTGGCAGACGCTGCTGGGCGTGACCGGCTCGGGCAAGACCTTCACGATGGCCAACACGATCGCGCGCCTGGGCCGCCCGGCGATCGTCTTCGCGCCGAACAAGACGCTGGCGGCGCAGCTCTACAGCGAGTTCCGCGAGTTCTTCCCGAAGAATGCGGTCGAGTACTTCGTCAGCTACTACGACTACTACCAGCCCGAGGCCTACGTACCGCAGCGCGACCTCTTCATCGAGAAGGACAGCGCGATCAACGAGCACATCGAGCAGATGCGTCTGTCGGCGACGAAGAGCGTGCTGGAGCGCCGCGACACGGTGATCGTCGCCACCGTCAGCGCGATCTACGGCATCGGCAAGCCGGAGGACTACACGCAGATGCGCTTCATCGTGCGCGTCGGCGACCGGGTGGGGCAGCGCGACGTCATCGCGCAGCTGGTGCGCATGCAGTACACCCGCAACGACGTGGAGTTCGTGCGCGGCACCTTCCGCGTGCGCGGCGACACCATCGACATCTTCCCGGCCGAGCATTCCGAGCTGGCGATCCGCATCGAGATGTTCGACGACGAGGTCGAGACGCTGCAGCTCTTCGACCCGCTGACCGGCAAGGTGCGCCAGAAGATCCCGCGCTTCACCGTCTACCCGGCCAGCCACTACGTGACGCCGCGCGAGCAGGTGCTGGCGGCCATCGAAGGCATCAAGACCGAGCTGCGCCAGCGCCTGGACGAGTTCGTGGCAGCGGGCAAGCTGGTCGAGGCGCAGCGCATCGAGCAGCGCACTCGCTTCGACCTGGAGATGCTGCAGGAGGTCGGCCACTGCAAGGGCATCGAGAACTACACCCGGCATCTGTCCGGCGCCAGGCCGGGCGAGCCGCCGCCGACGCTGGTCGACTACCTGCCGTCGGACGCGGTGATGTTCCTCGACGAGAGCCATGTGCTGATCGGCCAGTTCGGCGGCATGTACAACGGCGACCGCTCGCGCAAGACCACGCTGGTCGAGTACGGCTTCCGGCTGCCCTCGGCGCTGGACAACCGGCCGCTGAAGTTCGACGAGTTCGAGCGCAAGATGCGCCAGGTGGTCTTCGTCACCGCCACGCCCGCCGACTACGAGAAGACCCACGCCGACCAGGTGGTCGAGCAGCTGGTGCGGCCCACCGGGCTGGTCGACCCGCTGGTCGAGGTGCGCCCGGCCACGCACCAGGTCGACGACGTGCTGCAGGAGATCCGCCAGCGCATCGAGGTCGGCGAGCGGGTGCTGATCACCACGCTGACCAAGCGCATGGCCGAGCAGCTCACCGACTATCTTGACGAGAACGGCGTGAAGGTGCGCTACCTGCACTCGGACATCGACACGGTCGAGCGCGTCGAGATCATCCGCGACCTGCGCCTGGGCGCCTTCGACGTGCTGGTGGGCATCAACCTGCTGCGCGAAGGCCTGGACATTCCGGAGGTCTCGCTGGTGGCCATCCTCGATGCCGACAAGGAAGGCTTCCTGCGCAGCGAGCGCAGCCTGATCCAGACCATCGGCCGGGCGGCGCGCAACGTCAACGGCCGCGCCATCCTCTATGCCGACCGCATCACCGACTCGATGCGCCGCGCCATCGACGAGACCGAGCGACGCCGCGCCCGGCAGGTGGCCCACAACGAGGCGAACGGCATCACGCCGCGCGGCATCCGCAAGCAGGTGCGCGACCTGATCGACGGCGTCTACAGCGACAAGGCCAAGGACGATCTGGAGCGCTTCGAGCAGATCCGCGAGGCCGCGCAGGTCGAGGCCCTGTCGGAGAAGGACCTGGGCCGGCGCATCAAGCAGCTCGAGAAGCAGATGCTCGAGCATGCGCGCAACCTGGAGTTCGAGCAGGCGGCGCGGCTGCGCGACCAGCTCTCGCTGCTGCGTGAGCAGGCCTTCGGCGCCGGTGCCGATCATGACGCGACCGTCACGCCGCTGACGGCCCGTGCCGGAGGACGATGAATGACGACGCCGCCGCCTCCGCCGCGCATCCTGATGGTCTGCACCGCCAACATCTGCCGTTCCCCGACGGCCGAGGCGGTCATGCGTCATCGCCTTCGGCGCGCCGGCCTGCAGGACCGGGTCGAGCTCGATTCCGCCGGGACCCGCGCCGGATCGACGCCGATGCCGCCCGATCCGCGCAGCATCGCCCACGCGGCGCGGCGCGGCTACGACCTGACGCCGCTGCGTTCGCGCCCGGTCAACCACGGCGATTTCGAGCGCTTCGACCTGATCGTGCCGATGGACCGCAGCCATCTGACGCACCTGGCCGCGCTGTCGCCGCGACAGCCACGGGCGCAGATCCGGCTTCTGATGTCGTTCGCACGCGTCAGCGGCCTGTCCGACGAGGTCCCGGATCCCTACTATGGAGGAGCGCCGGGATTCGAGCATGTGCTTGACCTCGTGGAACTTGCGTGCGACGGTCTGCTCGAATACCTGTACTCGCCTCAGGGTTCACGCTGATCCCGGTCTCCGGGCTCACGGAGCACTCCGCTATAATCGAGTAAATCACTCGGGAAAGAGGGCGAGGGTCCAACCCGACTTGCTGCCCTGGGCTCAGCCAACCGCTGCGTACCAGCCGCGAGTTCAAGGAGCTTAAAGCCATGCGACTGACAACGAAGGGCCGGTTTGCGGTCACCGCCATGATCGATCTGGCACTGCGCGAGCACAGCGGCCCGGTGGCGCTGGCGGCCATCAGCGCACGCCAGCAGATCTCTCTTTCCTATCTCGAACAGCTCTTCGGCAAGCTGCGCCGGCACGAGCTGGTCGAGAGCACCCGGGGTCCCGGCGGGGGCTACTCGCTCGGCCGCAAGGCCGAGGACATCACGGTCGCCGACATCATCGTCGCCGTGGACGAAGCGATCGACGCCACCGGCTGCGGCGGTGGCGAGAACTGCATGGGCGACGAATCGGGCCGCTGCATGACGCACGACCTGTGGGCGAGCCTGAACGCGAAGATGCTCGAATACCTGAACTCGATCTCGCTCAAGAGCCTGGTCGACGATCAGATCAACCGCGGCGTGTCGGTCGAGGAGGCGCCCATCAAGCGCGCGATCTCGAGCCAGCCCGTCGTCAAGCCGATCAAGGTCACGGCGCCGAACTCCGTGTTCGCGCTCGGATCGGCGCTCTCGAAGTAACACGAACTGTCCCGGGCGCCGCCCTGACCGGCGGCGGCTGCGGGACGACCTGGTTGAACATGGACATGACGCCCCACTTCCCGATCTACATGGACTACGGCGCGACGACCCCGGTCGATCCGCGGGTGGTCGATGCGATGATTCCCTGGCTGCGCGAGCACTTCGGCAATCCGGCCTCGCGCAGTCACGCCTGGGGCTGGGAAGCCGAGGAAGCGGTCGAGAAGGCGCGTGGCCAGGTCGCTGCCCTGATCGGCGCCGACCCGCGCGAGATCGTCTGGACCTCGGGTGCGACCGAGTCCAACAACCTGGCGATCAAGGGCGCCGCGCACTTCTACCAGACGCGCGGCAAGCACCTGATCACCGTGAAGACCGAGCACAAGGCGGTGCTCGACACGATGCGCGAGCTCGAGCGCCAGGGCTTCGAGGTGACCTACCTCGAGGTGCAGCCCGACGGCCTGCTCGACCTCGACCAGTTCCGCGCCGCGATCCGCCCGGACACCATCCTGGCGTCGGTGATGTTCGTGAACAACGAGATCGGCGTGATCCAGGACATCCCGACGATCGGCGCCATCTGCCGCGAGAAGGGCGTGATCTTCCACGTCGACGCCGCGCAGGCCACCGGCAAGGTCGAGATCGACCTGGCGAAGCTGCCGGTCGACCTGATGAGCCTGGCCTCGCACAAGACCTACGGCCCGAAGGGCATGGGCGCGCTGTACGTGCGCCGCAAGCCGCGCATCCGCATCGAGGCGCAGATGCACGGCGGCGGTCACGAGCGCGGCATGCGCTCGGGCACGCTGCCGGTGCACCAGATCGTCGGCATGGGCCTGGCGTTCGAGATCGCGCGCCAGGAAATGGCCGAGGAGAACGAGCGCATCACCGCGCTGCACAAGCGTCTTCTCGACGGTCTCTCCGACATCGAGCAGGTCTTCGTCAACGGCGACCTGACCCGCCGCGTGCCGCACAACCTGAACATCTCCTTCAACTTCGTCGAGGGCGAGTCGCTGATCATGGGCGTCAAGGGCCTGGCGGTGTCGTCGGGCTCGGCCTGCACCTCGGCCAGCCTGGAGCCGAGCTACGTGCTGCGCGCGCTGGGCCGCAGCGACGAGCTGGCACACTCCAGCCTTCGCATGACCATCGGCCGCTTCACGACCGTCGAGGAGATCGACTACGCCGTCGCCACGCTGAAGGACCGTGTCGCCAAGCTGCGCGAGCTCTCGCCGCTGTGGGACATGTACAAGGATGGCATCGACCTGAGCACGATCCAGTGGGCCGCCCACTGATCGGCTGACGGACGGCGAACGCACACGGATCCGGAGAACAGCAATGGCATACAGCGACAAGGTCATCGACCACTACGAGAATCCCCGCAACGTCGGCGCCTTCGACAAGGGCGACGAGGACGTCGGCACCGGCATGGTGGGTGCGCCCGCCTGCGGCGACGTGATGAAGCTGCAGATCAAGGTCAACCCGGCGACCGGGCTGATCGAGGACGCGAAGTTCAAGACCTACGGCTGCGGCTCGGCGATCGCCTCGTCGTCGCTGGTGACCGAATGGGTCAAGGGCAAGTCGCTCGACCAGGCGCTGGCGATCAAGAACACGCAGATCGCCGAGGAGCTGGCGCTGCCGCCGGTGAAGATCCACTGCTCCATCCTCGCCGAGGATGCGATCAAGGCGGCGGTCGACGACTACCGCTCGCGCCACGCCGGCGACGACGCCGGCGCTGCCCAGTGAGCGCCGCGATGGCTGTCACGCTGTCTGAAGCCGCCGCCCGGCACGTCTCGCGCTACATTGCCCGCCGCGGCAAGGGTGTGGGCGTGCGCCTGGGCGTGAAGACCACCGGCTGCTCGGGCCTGGCCTACAAGCTGGAATACGCCGACGAGATCGCCCCGGAAGACCATGTCTTCGAGGACCACGGCGTCAAGGTCCTGATCGACCCGAAGAGCCTGCCCTACATCGACGGCACCGAGCTGGACTTCGTCCGCGAGGGCCTGAACGAAGGCTTCAAGTTCCACAATCCGCGCGAGAAGGATCGCTGCGGCTGCGGGGAATCCTTCCGGGTCTGAGCCGAGGCCGGTCCCGGGGCGCGCTCGTCGAGACGGGCGCGCCCTTTGCTTTTGTCCGGCCATGTCGGATTTCCTGCAACGGCCCCTGATCATGAAGCTCACTGACAACGATTTCGACCTCTTCGGCGTGCCGGCGCGCTTCGCGCAGGAGCGCGCGCAGCTCGACGCGCGCTGGAAGGCGCTGCAGTCGGAGGTGCATCCGGACCGCTTCGCCAGCGAAGGGGCCGCCGCGCAGCGCGTGGCGATGCAGTGGGCGATCCGCGTCAACGAGGCCTACCAGCGGCTGAAGGATCCGCTCAAGCGCGGCGCCTACCTGTGCGAGCTGCACGGCGCCGCCATCGACGCCGAGAGCAACACCGCGATGCCCGGCGCCTTCCTGATGCAGCAGATGGAATGGCGCGAGGCGCTCGACGAGGCCCGCACGCTCGAGGCCGTCGAGGCGCTGGCCGACGATGTCTCCGCCGCCGAGCGCCGCATGCAGCAGCAGCTCGGTGTCCTGATCGACGAGCGCCAGGACTGGTCGGCCGCGGCCGGCCAGGTCCGTGCGCTCATGTTCGTCGCGCGCTTCGCCGCCGACGTGGACCGGCGCCTCGACGCGCTGGGACAATGACGCACCCATGGCACTTCTCCAGATCTCCGAACCCGGGCAGACGCCCGACCCGCACAGCCGCCGCATCGCCGTCGGCATCGATCTCGGCACGACGCACTCGCTGGTCGCCTCGGTGCGCCATGGCCTGCCCGAATGCCTGCCCGACGACCAGGGCCGGGTGATCCTGCCCTCGGCCGTGCGCTACCTGGGCGGCGGCCGCCGCCAGATCGGCTTTGAGGCGCTGGCCGCGCAGGCCGACGATCCGCATGACACGCTGGTCTCGGTCAAGCGCTTCATGGGCCGTGCGCTGGCCGACATCGCCGACCGCGGCAACCTGCCGTACCACTTCGTCGACCAGCCCGGCATGGTCGCGATCGAGACCCGCGACGGCGTGAAGTCGCCGATCGAGGTCTCGGCGGAGATCCTGGCCACGCTGCGCTACCGCGCCGAGGACACCTTCAACGCCGACCTGTTCGGCGCCGTCATCACCGTGCCGGCCTATTTCGACGACGCGCAGCGCCAGGCGACCAAGGACGCCGCGCAGCTCGCCGGCCTGAACGTGCTGCGCCTGCTCAACGAGCCCACCGCCGCGGCGATCGCCTACGGCCTCGACAACGCGATCGAGGGCCTGTACGCGGTCTACGACCTGGGCGGCGGCACCTTCGACATCTCGCTGCTGCGCCTGTCGAAGGGCGTGTTCGAGGTGGTCGCGGTCGGAGGCGACTCGGCCCTGGGCGGCGACGACTACGACATGGCGCTGGCCGTGTGGCTGCTGGCGCAGGCCGGCCTGCCGACGCTGGATGCGCTGGACGCCCACGACAAGCGCGCGGTGCTGCGCGCGGCCCGCGCGGCCAAGGAGGCGCTGTCGTCGGCCGACACGACGCTCGCCGCCGCGACGCTGGGAGCCGGCGCGCTGTCGCAGCCGGTCAGCCGCGAGGCCTTCGAGGCCGCGACCCAGCCGCTCACGCAGCGCACGATCCAGCTGATGAAGCGGGTGATGCGCGACGCCAAGGTCAAGGTCGACGAGGTGCAGGGCATCGTGATGGTGGGCGGCTCGACGCGCATGCCGGTGGTGCGCGCGGCCGTCGAGGCCTTCTACGGCCGCGCGCCGCTGACGAACCTCAACCCGGACGAGGTGGTCGCGCTGGGTGCGGCGGTGCAGGCCAACGCGCTGGCGGGCAACGCGCCCGACGGCGAGATGCTGCTGCTCGACGTGATTCCGCTGTCGCTCGGTCTGGAGACGATGGGCGGGCTGGTCGAGCGCGTCATCGAGCGCAACGCCACGATTCCGGTGGCCAAGGCGCAGGACTTCACCACCTTCAAGGACGGCCAGACCGCGCTGGCGGTGCACGTCGTGCAGGGCGAGCGCGAGCTGGTGGCCGACTGCCGCTCGCTGGCGCGCTTCGAGCTGCGCGGCATCCCGCCGATGGCCGCCGGCGCCGCACGCATCCGCGTGACCTTCCAGGTCGATGCCGACGGCCTGCTGTCGGTCGCGGCCCGGGAGATGATCTCCGGCGTCGAGGCCGCGATCACCGTCAAGCCGAGCTACGGCCTGAGCGACGATCAGGTGGCCTCGATGCTGCGCGAGGGCTTCACCGAGGCCGAGGGCGACATGCACCGCCGTGCGCTCACCGAGGCGCGCGTCGAGGCCGAGCGCCTGTCGCTGGCCACCCGCGCCGCGCTGGAGGCCGACGGCGACCTGCTCGACGAGGACGAGCGCATCCGCGTCGAGCGGCTGCTGGACGCGCTGGCCGAGATCGCCCGCGGCGAGGACGCGCACGCGATTGAGGCCGCCACCAAGGCCCTGGCCGACGGCACCGAGCACTTCGCCGCGCTGCGCATGAACCGCGGCATCCAGCAGGCGCTGACCGGCCGCCGCCTCGACGAGGTCTGAGCGACTTCAGCGCCTCGTCCCCCGACTCCCGGACCCCGACACGATCATGCCCACGATCAAGATCCTGCCCCATCACGAACTCTGCCCGCAGGGCGCCAGCATCAGCGCGCCGGCCGGCACCTCGGTCTGCGAGGCCATGCTCGACAACGGCATCGCCATCGAGCATGCCTGCGACATGAGCTGCGCCTGCACCACCTGCCATGTCATCGTCCGCGAAGGCTTCGCCTCGCTGGGCGAGATGGACGAGACGGAAGAGGACCTGCTCGACCGCGCCTGGGGCCTGCAGCCCAACTCGCGTCTGGGCTGCCAGGCCATCCTGGCCCAGCAGGATCTGGTCGTCGAGATCCCGAAGTACACCATCAACCACGCCCGCGAGAACCACTGAGCAGGCGAGGGCCACCCATGCGCCAGATCTTCCTCGACACCGAGACCACCGGCCTGGATCCGAACACCGGCGACCGCATCGTCGAGATCGGCTGCGTCGAGATGGTCAACCGGCGGCTCACCGGCCGCAACCTGCACCTCTACCTGAACCCGGAGCGGCCGGGCAGCGAGGAGGCGATCCGCATCCACGGCCTGACCGACGAATTCCTTGCCGACAAGCCGAAGTTCCGCGAGATCGCCGACGAGTTCGTCGAGTACGTGCGCGGCGCCGAGGTGATCATCCACAACGCGGGCTTCGACGTCGGCTTCCTCGACGCCGAGCTGCGCCGGGCCGGTCAGCCGCGCTTCGCTGCGCTGGCCGGCGGCATCCTCGACACGCTGGTGATGGCGCGCGAGATGTATCCCGGCAAGGCGAACTCGCTGGATGCCCTGTGCCGCCGGCTCGAGGTCGACAACACGCACCGTCACTTCCACGGCGCGCTGCTCGACTCGAACCTGCTCGCCGAGGTCTACATCCGCATGACCCGCGGCCAGAACTCGCTCGTCATCGACGAGGAGGAGGGCAGCGAGGAGCAGGCGCAGCAGGTCGACGATGCCAGCGCGGCGATCGACCTGTCCGGCTTCGTGCTGCCGGTGCTGCGCGCTGCCGACGCCGAGCAGGCCGCTCACGAGAAGATGCTGGCCGATCTCGACAAGGCCAGCGGCGGCAAGACGATCTGGCGCCGAACGCTTGCATCCGGCGAAAAAGTCGTGGCATAATCGCATTCTCGCTGCAGCGCACGGCACAAAGCGTAAAATGCAAAGCAGCAGAGCCCGAATACAATTCGGGCGGTTAGCTCAGCGGTAGAGCACTGCCTTCACACGGCAGGGGTCGCAGGTTCGAACCCTGCACCGCCCACCAGATAGAACCCCCGTAAGTCGTTGATTTACGGGGGTTTTTTCTGTTCGCTTGTGCTCTGTGCTGTGCGCCCCTGAGTGCCGGTATGAAAAGATCCTGAAAAACCGGGGTTGGCTTGCCGGCGATGCGCCACAGCAACACCCGGCACGGCACCGCCAAGCCTGACCCTTCCATGATGAAGGGCATTCGGCCGGCGATCACTGCGGCAACAGCCCATCCCATCCGGCGCCCTCGTGAGCCGTCAGCGCGCCGGCCTGCCTCTGCGCCTTCTTGCCCTCGGGCTCGCGGCTGGTGCCAGTGCGCAGCAGCGCCTTTGCCGCATCGATGCGCAGCCGGCCATCCGCGCCCGGGTCGCGCACCACAGCGCGCAGGAACTCGACCGCCTCGGCGGCTCCGTCGTCCTGCGGCCTGACGCCAATGTGAGGCAGGGGCTCGGGCTGGCGTGACGGTCGGCCAGCACCAGGGCGGGCGCCTCCGCGTCCGTTCGGGGTCTTGGTGTCGTTGCTCGTCGCGCTCCCTTGTGAGCGCTCGCCCACTTTGATTTACCCCACGGGGCATTTTTTTCTGCGAACGAGGGGAGTTCGGTCCTGTCCCCCCGAGTCACTGCGGAGTGTGGTTCCCCCCTGTACCTCATCGCCTCGGCCAGCGGTGCAGCAGTTCCAGGACAGCAGCAACGACGATCCCCACGGCCGCAGCACCGGGCGAGGACACCAGCCAGCGCAGCGCCGCGAGGATGCGGCGAGCCGTCAAGGCGTGACCCCTGCGACCGTCTCCAG
>NZ_JABSNM010000036.1:2733-14918 GCF_013294065.1 Sphaerotilus uruguayifluvii | reverse complement strand
AGATCGAGCAGATGCGCACCAGCGACGGCCAGACCCTGCTCGCCGCCGATGTCGACGCCCTGGTCAACGCCATGGCCGCCTTCTCCGCTCCGGCCGCCGGGCAGACCTCCCTGCCCCAGAACCTGCTGACCGCACTCGCCCCGGTCATCGCCGCCGCCTGGAACTGAACGGATCTCTTTCCCCCGCGGTCAGCAATGGCCGCGGGGATGAGAGCCGGGAAGTTTTCATATCGGCAACAATGCCCCGGCCCGATTCTCCTTTGCAAAGAAACTTGAGCCCCCTCCCCCACGACCAAGGGGGTCGGCAAAAGCTCAGGCCGCGACGAATCACGCAAAATCGTCGGTACGGGAAAAGACAGACCACCTGAATGGCGGATTCTCCGGGCAGCGATCCATTTTCATTCCATCCTGCCGCCCTTCATGAAAAATATATCCATCGCTCCATGATTTTCATGGCCTGGCGAGGGTCCGGTTCGCCTTTTCCCGCAAATCATATTCACTCGGGGAAATTCGATGGCGACCACGATCAACGGCACCAATGGAAACGACAATCTCGATGGCACGGGTTCGGCCGACAGCATTCTCGGATTCCAGGGCAACGACACGCTGCGCGGCAACGAGGGCAACGACACGCTCGACGGCGGTCTGGGCAACGACCTGCTGAACGGGGGTTCCGGCAACAACACCTACCTGTTCGGCCGCGGCGACGGACGCGACACGATCGGCAGCAACTGGGATCCGACACCGGGACGCATGAACACCGTTCAGCTGCGCAGCGGCATCGTGGCGGCAGACCTGTCGGTGCGCCGTGTCGGCAATGCGCTGGTGCTGACGATCGAGGGCACGTCGGACCGGCTGACGATCGAAGACTTCTTCTGGGACGATCGCACCGACAACGAGTACAGCGCCGCGCAGCAGCTTCGCTTCGCCGACGGCAGCATCTGGAGCCAGGCGCAGCTGACCACGCTGGCGATGGGTTCCACCGCCGAGGCCGATGCGCTGACCGGCCTGCGCGGCGACGACACGCTGTCGGGCGGCATCGGCAACGACACGCTCGAAGGGCGCGGCGGCCATGACCTGCTGCTGGGCGGCGCGCAGGACGATGCGCTCTTCGGCGGTGAAGGCAACGACACGCTCGACGGCGGCAGCGGCAACGACTTCCTGCAGGGCGGCAGCGGCAGCAACGTCTTCCGCTTCGGCCGCGGCAGCGGCCAGGACACCATCAACAACGACTGGGACAGCAGTGCCGACAAGCTCGGCACGCTCGAGTTCGCCAGCGGCATCGCGGCCTCGGACATCGCCGTCTGGCGCGACGGCAGCGCCCTGGTGCTGAAGATCCAGAACACGCCCGACCAGGTCCGGATCAGCGACTTCTTCTGGAACGACTCGCCGTCGAACGGCTACAACGGCGTGCAGCAGGTGCGCTTCGCCGACGGCACGATCTGGGACGTGGCCGCGCTGAACCAGCGCGCGCTGGTGCTGGGCAGCGGCAACGACTTCGGCCGCGGTCTGGCGGGCGACGAGTCGATCAGCGGCCTGGCCGGCAACGACACGCTCTACGGCGGCCTGGGCAACGACACGCTCGACGGCGGCAGCGGCAACGACGTGCTGGTCGGCGACGACGGCGACGATCTGCTGCTCGGCGGCAGCGGCGACGACTCGCTGTACGGCAGTAACGGCAACGACACGCTCGACGGCGGCAGCGGCAACGACGTGCTGCAGGGCGACTGGAACAGCAATGTCTATCGCTTCGGTCGCGGTGACGGCCAGGACTGGATCAATACCGGCTGGTACACCGGCGGCACCCTCGCGTTCAAGGACGGCATCGCCCCGTCCGACGTCCAGATGCAGGTCGTCGACGGCCGCCTGGTGCTCAGCCTGATCGGCAGCACCGACCGCGTGACCGTCGACGGCTTCCTGTGGGGTGACGACCCTGCCAACGGCTACAACCCGATCGCTCAGGTCACCTTCAGCGATGGCACGATCTGGGACCGGGACACGCTCACCGCGATGGCGCGCGTCGGCACGCCCCAGGCCGATTCGCTGCATGGCTCGAACGCGGCCGACACGCTGGCCGGCGGCGGCGGCAATGACACCCTCTGGGGCGCAGGCGGCGATGACCTGCTCGAGGGCCAGGACGGACAGGACCTGCTGCTCGGCGGCGATGGCAACGACACGCTGCAGGGGGGCAGCGGCAACGACACGCTCCACGGACACGCAGGCAGCAACGTGCTGCTGGGGGGCGATGGCGACGACCAGCTGATCCAGGAGGGGGGACAAGCCTCGACGCTGGAAGGCGGCGCCGGCAACGACACGCTGTATTTGAGTTCCAGCCTGGACAACGTGATCCGCTTCGGTATAAGCGATGGCCATGACGTCATCGGTGGCTGGTTCACGAACAGCACTCTGGAATTCAAGGCCGGCATCGCGCCGTCGGACGTGCAGCTGCGGCGCCGCGACAGCGATCTGATCCTGACCCTGGCCGGCAGTGGCGACAGTGTCCAGATCAACGGTTTCTACAGCTGGGAAGACCCGCAGAACAACCCGTGGAACACGGTGCGGCAGGTCCGCTTCGCCGACGGCACCACCTGGGACGTCGCGACCCTTCTGGCTCAGCCGATGGTCGGCTCGGCGGCGTCGGAAACGATCACCGGCGTGCCGGGCAGCGACACCATCCATGCCGGTGACGGCAACGACACCGTCTACGGCAACGATGGCGACGACCTTGTCGTCGGCGAGGCCGGCGACGACGTGCTCTACGGCTGGAACGGCAACGACACGCTCGATGGCGGCGCCGGCAACGACACGCTGCGCGGCGAAGGCGGCAACAACACCTACCGCTTCGGCCGGGGCGACGGCCAGGACATCATCAACGGCTACGGCGACAGCAGCGCGGCGGGCTTCAACACGCTGGAAATGAAGCCGGGCGTGCGGCCGGACGAGCTGAAGCTGAGCCGCGCCGGCGACCAGCTGCTGGTGGCCATCGGCGGCGGCAGCGACCAGATCACCATCAACGCGTTCTTCGCCTGGAACGATCCGGGAAACAGCGTGCGGCCCGGGTGGTGGAACCCCAACCCGGTGCAGCAGATCGTCTTCGCCGACGGCACGATCTGGGCCCTGGACGAGATCGTGAACCGGGCGCTGCAGGGCAGCGCCGCCACGGAAGCCATCGTCGGCACGGTGGGCGACAACGCCATCAGCGGCCTGGCGGGCAACGACTCGCTCTGGGGCAACGAGGGTCAGGACACCCTGGAGGGCGGCAGCGGCAACGACTCGCTGTGGGGAGAGAACGGCAACGACAGCCTGTCGGGCGGCAGCGGCAACGACTCGCTGTGGGGGGAGAACGGCAACGACAGCCTGTCGGGCGGCAGCGGCAATGACCAGCTCGACGGCGGAGAAGGCGACGACACGCTCGACGGTGGCGCCGGCAACGACACGATCTATGGAAGCGGCGGCAACGATCTCTACCTGTTCGGCCGAGGCGACGGCCACGACCGAATCACGTCGGACTGGTGGAACAGAACTTCAGGCCAGAACACGCTGCGCTTCAAGGAAGGCATCAGCGCCGCCGACGTGATCGCGCGGCGCAACGGCAACGAACTGGTGCTGTACCTTGCCGACAGCTCGGACCAGCTGACCGTCGAGAACTTCTTCTGGAGCGAGGATACGGGCAACGACCACAACCCGCTGCAGCGCATCGAGTTCGCCGACGGCACGGTCTGGGACAGCCCTGAGGCCATCCAGCGCCAGAGCGTGCTCGGCATTGTGGCCGCGGACGGACTGATCGGCATGCACACGCTGGCCGACACGATCAGCGGCGCCGCCGGCGACGACTGGCTCAACGGCCTGGGCGGAAACGACCAGATCGACGGCGGCAGCGGCAACGACACGCTGATCGGCGAGGCCGGCAGCGACACGCTGATCGGCGGCGACGGCAATGACAGCCTGGATGCCGGCTCCAACGGCGACAGCAACCTGCTGCAGGGCGGCAGCGGCAACGACACGCTGATCGGCGACTGGGGCAACGACACCCTCGACGGCGGCAGCGGCGACGACCATCTGGCCGGCAACTGGGGCGACGATGTCTACACCTTCGGCCGAGGCGACGGCATCGACTGGCTGGCTTCCGCCTACGACCCGCGCAGCGACAAGAATGGCGTGCTGCGGCTCGGCCCCGGCATCACGACCAGCGATCTGACGCTGCTGTGGCAGGAAGGCAACACGCTGGTCGTCATGATCAACGGCACCGCCGACAAGCTGCGCATCCAGGACTTCTTCTGGAGCGGCACGCCGGACAACCCCTACAACGAGATCCGCCGCTTCGAGTTCGCCGACGGCACGGTCTGGAACCTGTCGGACATCAGCGCGCAGGTGACAGGCATGAACCGGGGCATCAGCAACTACGGCTCGCCCGCCGCGGACACGATCACCGGCACCGACCTGAACGACACGCTCACGGGCGACGACAGCGATGACCTGCTCGAGGCCGGGCTGGGCGAGGACACGCTCTCCGGCGACAACGGCAACGACACGCTGCGCGGCGGCGGCGCAGGCGATGTGCTGAACGGCGGTGCAGGCAACGACCTGCTCGAAGGGGGCGATCACCGTGATGCCCTGTTCGGCGATGCCGGCGACGACACGCTCGACGGCGGCGCCAACGACGACTGGCTCAACGGGGGCGCCGGCAACGACACCTACCGCTTCGGCCGCGGCGGCGGCCAGGACACCCTCGACTCCAGCTGGGACGACAGTGCCGGCCGGATGGACGTGCTGCAGCTGCAGGGCGTCACGCCCGCCGACATCATGGTGCAGCGCCTCGGCAGCACGCTGCGGCTGAGCATCGCCGGCACCGAGGACCGCCTGTACATCAACAACTTCTTCTGGGCCGACGATCCCGGCAATGTCTGGAATCCGCTGCAGCGCGTCGAGTTCGCCGACGGCACGGTCTGGAACCTAGCCGATCTGGTGCAGCGCGCGATGACCGGCACGGCGACCTTCGAGACGATGGTCGGCACGACAGGCAGCGACACGATCGATGCCGGCCATGCCCCGGACCGGCTGTTCGGCCGCGATGGCGCCGACCTGCTGTTCGGTGGCGGCGGCAATGACATGCTCGAAGGCGAAGCCGGCGACGACACGCTCGACGGCGGTGCCGGCGACGACCTGCTCCAGGGGGGCACCGGCAACAACACCTACCTGTTCGGCCGCGGCGACGGCCAGGACTGGCTCGACAGCGGTCATGACGGCAACCCCGGCAAGCTCAACACCCTCCAGTTCAAGGCGGGCATCAGCCTGACCGACCTGGCCGCCTGGCGCGACGGCAACACGCTGGGGCTGGCGATCCGCGACACGTCGGACGGCATCGGCATCGCCAACTTCTTCTACGACAACAGCACCACCAATCCGTACAACGGCCTGCAGCGGCTGCGCTTCGCCGACGGCACCGAGCTCGGTCTGGCGCAGATCGCCGCACTGGTGCTGACGCCGACCGACGGCAACGACAGCCTGATCGCCGTCGACGGCGCACTCAGCATCGACGGGGGGGCAGGCCAGGACACGCTGGTCGGCAGCGCGCAGAACGACCGGCTCGGCGGCGGCGGCGGCAACGATCTGGCCTACGGCAACGACGGCAGCGACACCCTGCTGGGCGGCGACGGCCAGGACACGCTCCATGGCCTGAACCAGGATGACCTGCTCGACGGTGGCGCCGGCGACGACACGCTGTACGGTGGCGACGGGGACGACCGCCTGCTCGGCGGTGCCGGCAACGACTGGCTCGAGGACGGCAACGGCAACGACACGCTCGACGGCGGCGCCGGTGATGACAGGCTCACCAGCCATCCCGGCAACGACACCTACCTGTTCGGCCGCGGCGACGGCCAGGACTGGGTCGACTCCAACTACAACCACGATCCGGCGCCCGACAAGCTCAACACGCTGCGCCTGAAGCCCGGCGTCGGCACTGCGGACGTCAGCCTCAGCCTGGTGAGCGACAACTGGTGGGGCGGCAACCGCGGCCTGCGCCTGACGATCAACGACACCGGCGACTCGATCACCTTCCGCGCCTTCCTCGCCGAGGACTCCACCGCCAACGGCTGGAACGCGCTGCAGCAGATCGTCTTCGACGACGGCACCACCTGGGATCTGGCCACGCTGACCCGCATGGCGCTGACCACCGGCGACGGCAACGACTCCATCCGCGCCACGACCGGCAGCGACACGCTCGCCGGGAGCAGCGGCAACGACTCGCTCGACGGCGCGGCCGGCAACGACTCGCTGCAGGGCGGCGACGGCGACGATCGCCTCTACGGCGACAACGGCGACGACCGGCTGCTCGGCGGCGCCGGCAACGACTGGCTCGACGACGGCAACGGCAGCGACACGCTCGACGGCGGTGCCGGCAACGACACGCTGACCAGCCAGGCCGGCAACGACACCTACCTGTTCGGCCGCGGCGACGGCCAGGACTGGGTCGACTCCAACTACAACCACGATCCGGCGCCCGACAAGCTCAACACGCTGCGCCTGAAGCCCGGCGTCGGCACCGCGGACGTCAGCCTCAGCCTGGTGAGCGACAACTGGTGGGGCGGCAACCGCGGCCTGCGCCTGACGATCAACGACACCGGCGACTCGATCACCTTCCGCGCCTTCCTCGCCGAGGACTCCACCGCCAACGGCTGGAACGCGCTGCAGCAGATCGTCTTCGACGACGGCACCACCTGGGACCTGGCCACGCTGACCCGCATGGCGCTGACCACCGGCGACGGCAACGACGTGCTGCGCGCCACGACCGGCAATGACACGCTCGACGGGGGGGGCGGCAACGACTGGCTCGACGGCGTGGGCGGCAACGACATGCTGCAGGGTGGCGCCGGCAACGACTCGCTGTACGGTGGCGACGGCGACGACCGGCTGCTCGGCGGCGCCGGCAACGACTGGCTCGAGGACGGCAATGGCAGCGACACGCTCGACGGCGGTGCCGGCAACGACACGCTGACCAGCCAGGCCGGCAACGACACCTACCTGTTCGGCCGTGGCGACGGCCAGGACTGGGTCGACCCGATCTACAACCACGATCCGGCGTCCGACAAGCTCAACACGCTGCGCCTGAAGCCCGGCGTCGGCACCGCGGACGTCAGCCTCAGCCTGGTGAGCGACAACTGGTGGATCGGCAACCGCGGCCTGCGCCTGACGATCAACGACACCGGCGACTCGATCACCTTCCGCGCCTTCCTCGCCGAGGACTCCACCGCCAACGGCTGGAACGCGCTGCAGCAGATCGTCTTCGACGACGGCACCACCTGGGATCTGGCCACGCTGACCCGCATGGCGCTGACCACCGGCGACGGCAACGACTCCATCCGTGCCACGACCGGCAGCGACACGCTCGCCGGGGGCAGCGGCAACGACTCGCTCGACGGCGCGGCCGGCAGCGACGTGCTGCAGGGCGACGGCGGCAACGACTCGCTGTACGGCGATGACGGCAACGACTCGCTGTCGGGCGGCAACGGCGACGACGGCCTCTACGGCGGCCGGGGCGACGACCTGCTGCAGGGCGGCAACGGCGACGACTGGCTGCAGGACGACGAGGGCGACGACACGCTCGACGGCGGCACCGGCGACGACCAGCTGGTGAGCCATCCCGGCAACGACGTCTACCTTTTCGGCCGCGGCGACGGCCGCGACCGGGTGCATGGCGAATACGCCCATGATCCGGCCTGGAACCGGCTGAACACCCTGATGTTCAAGACCGGCGTCGCGGCGGCGGACGTGACGGTGCGCCGGGTCGACGGAGCCTGGGAGAGCGGCTCGGCGATCGAGTTCTCGATCACCGGCACGTCCGACTCGATCACCTTCAACCTCTTCGATGCCGAGGGCACGCCGGCCAACGGCTGGAATCCGCTGCAGCTGGTGCGCTTCGCCGACGGCACCTCCTGGGACTGGGTGACGCTGCAGGCCATGCTCGAGGCCACGCCGCGCATCGGCACCAGCGCGGCCGATGCGCTGACCGGCACGGACGGCACCGACAGCCTCAACGGCGGCGCCGGCAACGACACGCTGACCGGTGGCGCCGGCGACGACGTGTTCGTGGTCGACAGCAGCGGCGACACGGTCGTCGAGAACGCCGGTGAAGGCACCGACGTGATCCGCTCCTCGGTCACGCTGACGCTGCCTGCCGAGGTGGAGAACCTGGTGCTGACCGGCACGGCCGCCATCAACGCGACCGGCAACACGCTCGACAACCGCCTGTTCGGCAATGCCGCGGCCAACGTGCTCGACGGCGGCGAAGGCGGCGACCTGATGGCCGGCGGCCTGGGCAACGACACCTATGTCGTCGACTCGGCTGGCGATCTGGTGCGCGAGTTCGCCCTCGAGGGCACCGATCTGGTCCGCGCCTCGCTGGACTGGACGCTGTCGGCGCAGGTGGAGAACCTGACGCTGACGGGCACCGAGGCGCTGTCGGGCACCGGCAACGAACTGGCCAACGCGCTCACCGGCAATGGCGGCGACAACCGGCTCGCCGGCCTGGCCGGCAACGACACGCTCGATGGCGGCGCCGGCAGCGACACGCTGGTCGGGGGCACCGGCGACGACACCTATGTCGTCGACGCGGTCGGCGACGTGGTCACCGAGAACATCAACGAGGGCACCGATCTGGTCCAGTCCTCGATCAGCTACACGCTCGGCCGCACGCTCGAGAACCTGCAGCTCACCGGCACGGCCGCGATCGACGGCCTGGGCAACAGCGGCGCCAACCAGCTCGCCGGCAACGCGGCGGCCAACCGCCTGGACGGCGGTGGCGGCGCCGACACGATGTCGGGCGGTGCCGGCGACGACACCTACGTGGTCGACTCGGCCGGCGACGTCATCGTCGAGACCGCCGGTGCCGGCACCGACCAGGTGCTGTCCTCCGTCTCGCACACGCTGGCGGCCAACGTCGAGAACCTGACGCTGACCGATCCGCCGCAGATGCTGCGGGTCTACGGCAACGACTTCGACGGCAACGAGACCACCGCCGGGGCGGTGGTGGCCGGTCATGCCGGCATCTGGACGACCGAGGGCGTGCAGGGCCTGGCCGACCTGGGCTTCGCTGGCAGCTTCCTGCGCAACACCACCAGCGGCAACCCCGCCGGCGTGACGACGCTGACGCTGGACAACCTGCCGGCCCACACCGCGATCGACGTCGGTTTCCTGCTCGCCTTCCTCGACTCCTGGGACGGCATCGAGCATCCGGACTGGCTGCGCATCAGCCTCGACGGCCAGGTGGTGCTGGAGCTGTCGGCCAACAACGCCGGCGGCACCGCCAGGACCGCCGGCACGGCGCTGGGCAACGGCGAGAACCGGGGCTTCTGGGTCTACGGCGACACCGCGTTCGACATGAACAGCGTGACGCAGCTGCAGATCGCGCACACCGGCTCCTCGCTGACGCTGCAGCTCCAGGCCGGCGGCGCCGGCTGGGAAGGTGGCGACAACGAGTCCTGGGGCATCGAGAACCTGACCGTCGACATCGTCCCGGTCCGTGACCTGCCCATCAACGGCACCGGCAACACGCTGGCCAACCGCATCACCGGCAACGCCTCGGCCAACCTGCTCGACGGCGGCGCCGGCAGCGACACGCTGATCGGCGGTGCGGGCGACGACATCTACGTCGTCGACGCGGCCGGCGACGTGGTGACCGAGAGCGCGGGCGGCGGCACCGACCTGATCCGGTCGGCGGTCTCGTACACCGCGTCGGCCAACGTCGAGAACCTGACCCTCACCGGCACCGGCGCGATCAGCGCCACCGGCAACGCCCTGGCCAACGTGCTGACCGGCAACACGGCCGCCAACACGCTCAACGGCGGCGCCGGCAGCGACACGATGGCCGGCGGTGCGGGCAACGACACCTATGTCGTCGACGCGGCCGGCGACGTGATCACCGAGAACGCCAGCGAAGGCACCGACCTGATCCAGGCCAGCGTCTCGTACACCGCGTCGGCCAACGTCGAGAACCTGACGCTCACCGGCACCGGCGCGATCAACGCCACCGGCAACACGCTGGCCAACCTGCTCACCGGCAACACGGCCGCCAACACGCTCAGCGGCGGCGCCGGCAACGACACGCTCGACGGCGGCGCGGGCAACGACACGATGATCGGCGGCAGCGGCAACGACACCTTCGTGGTCGGCTCCAGCGGCGACATGGTGACCGAGAACGCGGGTGAAGGCACCGACCTGATCCAGGCCGGTGTCTCCTACACCGCGTCGGCCAACGTCGAGAACCTGACCCTCACCGGCACCGGCGCGATCAACGCCACCGGCAACGCCCTGGCCAACGTGCTGACCGGCAACTCGGCCGCCAACACGCTCGACGGCGGCGCCGGCAGCGACACGCTGATCGGCGGCGCCGGCGACGACGTCTATGTCGTCGATGCCGCGGGTGACGTGGTCACCGAGAACGCCGGCGAAGGCACCGACCTGATCCTGGCCGGCGTCTCCTATACCGCGTCGGCCAACGTCGAGAACCTGACGCTCACCGGCACCGGTGGAATCAGCGCCACCGGCAACGAGCTGGCCAACGTGCTGACCGGCAACTCGGGCGCCAACACGCTCGACGGCGGCGCCGGCAACGACACGCTGGTCGGCGGCGCCGGCGGCGACGTCTATGTCATCGACGCCGCGGGCGACGTGGTGACGGAGAACGCGGGCGAAGGCACCGACCTGATCCAGGCCGGCGTCTCCTACACCGCCGCGGCCAACGTCGAGAACCTGACGCTCACCGGCACCGGCGCGATCAGCGCCACCGGCAACGAGCTGGCCAACGTGCTGACCGGCAACGCAGCCGCCAACACGCTCGACGGCGGCGCCGGCAACGACACGCTGATCGGCGGCGCGGGCGACGACACCTATGTCGTCGACGCGACCGGCGACGTGGTGACGGAGAACGCCGGTGAAGGCACCGACCTGATCCTGGCGAGCGTCTCCTACACCGCGTCGGCCAGCGTCGAGAACCTGACCCTCACCGGCACGGGCAATCTCGGCCTCACCGGCAACGAGCTGGCCAACGTGCTGACCGGCAACACGGGCGCCAACACGCTCGACGGCGGCACCGGCAGCGACACGCTGATCGGCGGCGCCGGCGATGACACCTACGTCGTCGACGCGGCCGGCGACGTGGTCACCGAGAACGCCGGCGAAGGCACCGACCTGATCCTGGCCGGCGTCTCCTATACCGCGTCGGCCAACGTCGAGAATCTGACCCTCACCGGCAGCACCGCGATCAATGCCACCGGCAACGAGCTGGCCAACGTGCTGACCGGCAACACGGGCGCCAACACGCTCGACGGCGGCGCCGGCAGCGACACGCTGATCGGCGGCGGCGGCGACGACGTCTATGTCGTCGATGCCGCGGGTGACGTGGTCACCGAGAACGCCGGCGAAGGCACCGACCTGATCCAGTCCTCGGTCTCCTACACCGCCGCGGCCAACGTCGAGAACCTGACCCTCACCGGCACCGACGCCCTCAGCGCGGCCGGCAACACGCTCGCCAACGTGCTCACCGGCAACACAGGCGCCAACATGCTCGACGGCGGCTCCGGCAGCGACACGCTGATCGGCGGCGCCGGCGACGACACCTATGTCGTCGACGCGGCCGGCGACGTGGTGACGGAGAACGCCGGCGAAGGCACCGACCTGATCCAGTCCTCGGTCTCCTACACCGCGTCGGCCAACGTCGAGAACCTGACGCTCACCGGCACCGGCGCCCTCAGCGCGACCGGCAACACGCTCGCCAACGTGCTCACCGGCAACACGGGCGCCAACACGCTCGACGGCGGCGCCGGGAACGACACGCTGATCGGCGGCACGGGCGACGACACCTACGTCGTCGACGCGGCCGGCGACGTGGTGACGGAGAACGCCGGCGAAGGCACCGACCTGATCCTGGCCTCGGTCTCGTACACGGCCGCGGCCAACGTCGAGAACCTGACGCTCGCCGGCACCGGCGCGATCAACGCCACCGGCAACGAGCTGGCCAACCTGCTCACCGGCAACACGGGTGCCAACACGCTCGATGGCGGCACGGGCAACGACACGCTGGTCGGCGGCGCAGGCGACGATGTCTATGTCGTCGACGCGACCGGCGACGTGGTGACCGAGAACGCGGGCGAAGGCACCGACCTGATCCGGTCGGCGGTCTCGTACACC
>NZ_JABSNM010000036.1:0-2635 GCF_013294065.1 Sphaerotilus uruguayifluvii | reverse complement strand
CCGCGTCGGCCAACGTCGAGAACCTGACCCTCACCGGCAGCGCAGCGATCAACGCCACCGGCAACACGCTCGCCAACGTGCTGACCGGCAACACGGGCGCCAACACGCTCGACGGCGGCACCGGCAGCGACACGCTGGCGGGCGGTGCAGGCAACGACCTCTACATCGTCGACGCCGCCGGCGACGTGGTGACGGAAAACGCGGGCGAAGGCACCGACCTGATCCAGGCCAGCGTCTCGTACACCGCGTCGGCCAACGTCGAGAACCTGACCCTCACCGGCAGCGCAGCGATCAACGCCACCGGCAACACGCTCGCCAACGTGCTGACCGGCAACACGGCCGCCAACACGCTCAACGGCGGCGCCGGCAACGACACGCTGATCGGCGGTGCGGGCAACGACACCTATGTCGTCGACGCCGCCGGCGACGTGGTCACCGAGAACGCCGGCGGCGGCACCGACCTGATCCAGGCCGGCGTCTCCTACACCGCGTCGGCCAACGTCGAGAACCTGACCCTCACCGGCAGCGCCGCGATCAATGCCACCGGCAACACGCTGGCCAACGTGCTGACCGGCAACACGGCCGCCAACACGCTCGACGGCGGCGCCGGCAGCGACACGCTGATCGGTGGCGCAGGCAACGACACCTATGTCGTCGACGTGGCCGGCGACGTGGTCACCGAAAACGCCGGCGGCGGCACCGACCTGATCCAGGCCGGCGTCTCCTATACCGCGTCAGCCAACGTCGAGAACCTGACCCTCACCGGCACGGCGGCGATCAACGCCACCGGCAACACGCTCGCCAACGTGCTGACCGGCAACTCGGCCGCCAACACGCTCGACGGGGGTGCAGGCGACGACACGATGATCGGCGGCGCGGGCGACGACATCTATGTCGTCGATGCCGCCGGCGATGCGGTGACCGAGAACACCGGCGAAGGCACCGACCTGATCCAGGCCGGCGTCTCCTACACCGCGTCGGCCAACGTCGAGAACCTGACGCTCACCGGCACCGGCGCGATCAACGCCGCCGGCAACGCCCTGGCCAACGTGCTGACCGGCAACTCGGCCGCCAACACGCTCGACGGCGGCGCCGGCAGCGACACGCTGATCGGCGGCGCCGGCGACGACGTCTATGTCGTCGATGCCACGGGTGACGTGGTCACCGAGAACGCCGGCGAAGGCACCGACCTGATCCAGGCCGGCGTCTCGTACACCGCCGCGGCCAACGTCGAGAACCTGACGCTCACCGGCACCGGTGGGATCAGCGCCACCGGCAACGAGCTGGCCAACGTGCTGACCGGCAACTCGGCCGCCAACACGCTCGACGGGGGTGCAGGCGACGACACGATGATCGGCGGCGCCGGCGACGACGTCTATGTCGTCGACGCGGCCGGCGACGTGGTGACGGAGAACGCGGGCGAAGGCACCGACCTGATCCAGGCCGGCGTCTCCTACACCGCCGCGGCCAACGTCGAGAACCTGACGCTCACCGGCACCGGCGCGATCAGCGCCACCGGCAACGAGCTGGCCAACGTGCTGACCGGCAACGCAGCCGCCAACACGCTCGACGGCGGCGCCGGCAACGACACGCTGATCGGCAGCGCGGGCGACGACGTCTATGTCGTCGACGCGACCGGCGACGTGGTGACGGAGAACGCCGGTGAAGGCACCGACCTGATCCTGGCGAGCGTCTCCTACACCGCGTCGGCCAGCGTCGAGAACCTGACCCTCACCGGCACGGGCAATCTCGGCCTCACCGGCAACGAGCTGGCCAACGTGCTGACCGGCAACACGGGCGCCAACACGCTCGACGGCGGCACCGGCAGCGACACGCTGATCGGCGGCGCCGGCGATGACACCTACGTCGTCGACGCGGCCGGCGACGTGGTCACCGAGAACGCCGGCGAAGGCACCGACCTGATCCTGGCCGGCGTCTCTTATACCGCGTCGGCCAACGTCGAGAACCTGACGCTCACCGGCACCAGCGCGATCAGCGCCACCGGCAACACGCTGGCCAACGTGCTGACCGGCAACACGGGCGCCAACACGCTCGACGGCGGCCTCGGCAACGACACGCTCGACGGCGGTGACGGCAACGACGTCTACCTGTTCGGCCTGGGCAGCGGTTCAGACCTCATCAGCAGCTGGAGCTGGGACACCTCCGTCGGCAAGGCCAACGTGCTGCGCCTCGGCGCAGGCATCACGCCGGCAGACCTGCTGCTGAGCCGCCCGGCCACGGTCAGCCCGACCGGCGAGGGCGACGCGCTGATCGTGTCGCTTCGTGGCACGAGCGACCGCATCGTCATCGACGACTTCTTCTGGGGCAACGATCCGTCCAACGGCTACAACGAGGTGCAGCGCATCGAGTTCGCCGACGGCACGGCCTGGGACCTGCAGACCATCGTCGCGCAGTACCTGAAGGGCACGGCCGGCGACGACACGCTGGCAGGCACGGCGGGCGCCGACACCCTGTCCGGCGGCGCGGGCGCCGACACGCTGATGGGCGGTGGCGGCAACGACACCTACCTGGTCGACGCGGGCGACGTGGTGATCGAGCTGGCCGGCGAAGGCACGGACCAGGTGCAGGCGGCGCTGAGCTGGACGCTGGGCGATCAGATCGAGAACCTGCAGCT
>NZ_JABSNM010000035.1 GCF_013294065.1 Sphaerotilus uruguayifluvii | reverse complement strand
CTTTGCTCCGGGTTGCTCAACACCTCGCGCATGACCTGTCTTGCTCGGTACAGTGGCCAGCTGCGTATGGGCCAATGATCATATGGGACCCAACACTTAGGAATATCTGGCGCCCCCGGGATGAAGATCAGCGGCTGAGCCTGCCGGGACGGGACGTGAAATATGCACCGCGCCGGCAGGGAAATGGGCTGTCGCGCGCAGTCTTATCGAAGGATGAAGAGCCTCGGTACCCGCCGGAGCCGGCCGATCGCGCGCGAGGCGCCGCCGACCGGGCGGTCATCGCGCCGCACGGGCCGGCCGTTGCAGGAGACATGCTGTCCGAACGGAGTCTGCCGATGATCCGGCCCCTGAACACGAGCCTGGCGCTGCTGCTGGGCCTCACGCTGCTGGCGCTGCCCGCCGCCCCGGTGCTGGCCCGCTCGGGCGATGGCGACGAGGCGGTCGGCCGCATCGTCACGCTCGACGGCGAGCTGCGGCTGCGCCGGGCCGATGCCGGCACGATCGAGCTGGACGACCGCCGCTCGACGCAGCGCGCGCCGGTGCTCGAGGGCGACCGGCTGCGCAGCGGCCCCGGCTCACGCATCGACATCGCGCTGGGCGCCGACCGGCTGCGCCTGGACGAGAACTCGGTCGTGACGGTGGTGCGGCTCGATGCGCGCCATGTCGACCTGTGGCTCGAGCGCGGCCGCATCGCGGTGCTGCTGCGCGGCGACGACGATCCGGCGCGCTGGCGCATCCGCAGCAGCGTCGGCGCGCACCTGCCGCTGGGCCCCGGGCTGTTCCGGGTCGACGCGCCGGAGGACGAGCGCGGCCGCGCCGGCGCCTCGGCCACCGCCTGGCGCAGCGCGATGCGCATCGAGACCGACGAGGACACGCTGCAGCTGCCGCCCGGCCGCCGCGCCGAGCCGGACGGCCGCGGCGGCTGGCGCCTCGGCCTGCCGCAGGCCGACCGCTTCGCGCGCTGGGCGATGAGCGAGGGCGGCGAAAGCCGCGGCACGGGGCGCGCGCTCGCCCGCGCGCCGGTCGACCTGCCGCCCGACCTCGAGGGCGCCGACCAGCTCGACCGCAACGGCCGCTGGGAGCAGTCGACCGAATGGGGCTGGCTGTGGGTGCCGCGCGTCGGCCTGTCGTGGGAGCCCTTCCACCAGGGCCTGTGGCGCCGCACCGACAGCGGCTGGATCTGGATCGACGACGCGCCCTGGGGCGTGGCGACCTACCGGCACGGGCGCTGGCTGCGCTGGGACGGCCGCTGGGCCTGGATGCCGGGCCCGCCGGTGCGCTATGTCGAGCCGGTCGCGCCGATCGCGCCGGTTCCGGAGGTCGTGGTGCCGCCGCGTGTCGTGGTGCGGCCGGCCCCGCCGCCGATGGTGATCGAGACCCGGCCGGCCCCGCCGGTGCGCGAGGTCGCGCCGCCGGTCACCGTGGTGCGCCCCTGGGCGCCGGAGACGCCCCGCTGGAGCGCGCCGGTCGAGCCGCCCGTGCGCCAGGCGCCGCCACGCCCGGACCGCCGCGCCCACGAGGAGCCGCAGGCGCCCCAGGCACCGGCCACCCCGGCCGGACCGCCGGACGAGCTGCGCCGCTCGCGCCGCGCGCTCTGAGCCCGGCGCCGGAGCCGCTCAGGACGCGAAGCGGCGCCGCGCGTCCAGACCGAGGCCGCTGGCCACGCTGGCGAGGCGGTCGCCGTGCAGCGCCTGCGCCTGCGGAAAGGCCGCGGCCAGCCGCTCGGTCAGCGCCTTCAGGCCGGTCGAGCCGCCGGTGAAGTAGACCGCGTCGATGCCATCGGCCGAGAGGCCGGCGCGCTGCGCCGTCTCGCGGGCGGCCTCGACGATGCGGCCGATGTCCTCCTCGAGCGCCTCGCGCGCCTGCTGCGCCGTCACCTCGACCGCCAGGCCGCGCTCGACCCAGGCCAGATCGATGCGCGCGCCCTCGCCGGCGGCGGTGTCGATCTTGGCGCGCTCGGCCCGGCCGAGCAGGTCGTGGCCGAGCTGCTCGGTCACCACCTTGAGCAGCCGCGCGTGCTGGACCGGATCGGCATAGTCGCCGCGCATCATGCGCAGCTCCTGCAGGCGCGCCGGGCGGTAGACGGTGTTGATCAGATGCCAGGTGGCCAGATCGAAATAGACGCGGCTGGGCACCTCGCGCGGCGGCTGGCCGCCGATCGAGGGCCCGAGCGCGCCGAAGCCCAGCGCCGGCATGACCGCCGCCAGCTCGACGCGGCGGTCGAAGTCGGTGCCGGCCACATGCAGGCCGTGGTGGGCCAGCACGTCGTCGGCGCGGTCGATGCGGTCGCGCCGCTGCGGGCCGACGCGCACGATCGAGAAGTCGGAGGTGCCGCCGCCGATGTCGGCGATCAGCACGCGCTGCTCGGCCTCGATGCGCGATTCATGGTCGAAGGCCGCCGCCAGCGGCTCGAACTGGAAGGCGACCTCCTCGAAGCCGGCCTCGCGCGCGGCCTGCTCGAGCGCGGCCTGGGCCTGCGCGTCGCGCTGCGCGTCCTCATCGACGAAATGCACCGGCCGGCCGATGACCGCGCGGCGCGGCGCCACGCCGGACTGCTGCTCGGCGGCGCGGCGCAGATGGCGCAGATAGCCCGAGATCACCTCGGCGAAGCCGATCGCGCGGCCGGCGCCGATGTCGGTCTGCTGCGTCATCAGCCCGGTGCCCAGCGCGCTCTTCATCGAGCGCATCAGCCGGCCCTCGCTGCCCTCGACATAGGCGGCCAGCGCGGCGCGGCCATGCAGCCGCGGCAGATCCTGCAGGCCCGGGCCCTCCGCCAGGTAGAAGGTGGCGGTCGGCATCGTGACCGCGCCGTCCTCCAGCGGCACCAGTCGCATCGCGCCGCGGGCGTCAGGCACCGCGATGGCGGAGTTGGAGGTGCCGAAGTCGATGGCGCAGAAGTCGGGAATCGGGGAGGCAGTCATGAGCGGCTGGCGGACGGGCGGAAGGGGCGCGATGATACCGGCCACCGACCGGATGCCGACCTGCCGACCTGCCGACCTGCCGACGGCCCGCCGGGCCCGGAGACGCTCAGGTCCGCTTCAGACCCGCCTTCTCCACCACCTCGCGCCACATGCTGAACTCGCGCGACAGCGAGGCGAGCAGATCCTCCGGCGTATCGAGCACCGGATCGACGCCGATCTCGGCCAGCGACTTGACCGTCTCCGGTCGCGCCAGATGCCTGCGCAGCAGATCGGCCAGCCGCTCGGCCTGCGCCATGCTGGCACTGGCGGGCATCAGCATCGCGTAGTTCTCGAGTTCGGTCAGCAGACCGAAACCGAGCTCGGCATAGGTCGGCACCTCCGGCACGTAACGCGAGCGCGTGGCGCCGGTGATGGCCAGCATGCGCAGCCTGCCGGTGGCCGCCCGCGGCAGATAGTTGCCGAGCAGCATCGACATCGCCGGCAGCTGGCCCGACATCAGGTCTTCGGCCGCCGGGCCGGCACCACGGTAGGCGACATGGCGCAGGTCGACCTGCGCCAGCCGCCCCAGCGCCGCGCCGATCAGGTGCGAGCCGGTGCCCACGCCCGGCGAGCCGAAGCCGGAAAGCTCGGGATTGAGCTCGACCCAGCGCAGGTAGTCGCGCAGCGTGCGGACCTCCGCCGGCACCGCCGGACCGACGACAAAGCACAGCGGCGCGCTGCCGATGGTGATGACCGGCTTCAGGTCCTGCAGCCGCAAGGACTCGCCTCGGGCGATCTGCGGCACCAGGGTGATCGAGGAGGTCGGGGTGGTCAGCAGCACCGAGCCGTCGCCCGGTGCAGAGGACACCTGCCGGGCCGCCGTCAGACCGGCCGCCCCCGGACGGCTGTCGAGCCTGACGTTCTGGGCGTACTCGCCCTGCAGGCCTGGCGCGACACGCTGCAGCACCGCCTCGACCGTGCCCCCGGTGGCGAAGCCGTAGACCAGCTTCAGTTCGCTGACCGCCCCTGCGGAGGCCTGGGACCAGGCCGGCGCAGGAACCGCCGTGGCCCCGAGGGCCCCCACGGCACCGAGAAACGATCTGCGCAGCATCATGGGACCTTTCGACGGCATCACCGACCCCCAATGAGTCGTGCCGGATACCATCGCCTGGTCCGCGAGGAAGTTGACCCGAGACAACCCGTGCGATCCCGCCAGGGCCGGCCCGAGCCGGCCGGATGTCACGTCATGCCAGCGCGGCCGGAGCCTTCAGATGCCAGTCGGTGGCCTGCTGCAGCGCGTGGCCGGCGTGCAGCAGCGCGCCTTCCTGCCAGTAGTTGCCGATCAGCTGCAGGCCCACCGGCAGGCCGCCGGCGCCGAAGCCTGCCGGCACGCTGAGGCCCGGCAGCCCCGCCAGCGAGGCCGGCAGCGTGAAGATGTCGGCCAGGTATTCGGCCACCGGGTCGGTCTGGCTGCCGATCGGTCGCGCCACCGTCGGCGCGACCGGGCCCGCGATCAGGTCGCAGTCCTTGAACGCGGCCTGGAAGTCGTCGGCGATCATGCGGCGCAGCTTCTGCGCCTGCAGATAGTAGGCGTCGTAGTAGCCGTGGCTGAGCACATAGGTGCCGATCATGATCCGGCGCTTGACCTCGGGGCCGAAGCCTTCGCTGCGGCTCTTGCGGTACATGTCGTTCAGATCCTTGTACTCGGCCGCACGGTGGCCGTAGCGCACGCCGTCGAAGCGGCTCAGGTTCGAGCTGGCCTCGGCCGGGGCGATGATGTAGTAGACCGGAATCGACAGCTCGGTGCGCGGCAGGCTGACCTCGACCAGCGTCGCGCCCAGGCGCTCGAGCTCGGCCAGCGCCGCGCGCACCGCCGCCAGCACGTCGGCCGAGACGCCCTCGCCGAAGAATTCCTTCGGCAGGCCGATGCGCAGACCCTTGAGCGGCTGGTCCGCGGTGGCGCCTTCGCGGACCGCGGTCGTGGCGGCGACGAAGTCGGGCACCGGCTGCTCGGCGCTGGTGGCATCAAGCGGGTCGAAGCCGCTCATCGCCTGCAGCAGGTGCGCGCAGTCCAGCGCCGAGCGCGCCATCGGGCCGGCCTGGTCCAGGCTGGAGGCGAAGGCGATCATGCCGTAGCGCGAGCAGCGGCCGTAGGTCGGCTTGATGCCCGTGACGCCCGTCAGGCTGGCGGGCTGGCGCACCGAGCCGCCGGTGTCGGTGCCGGTCGCGGCCGGCACCAGGCGCGCGGCCACCGCCACCGCGCTGCCGCCCGACGAGCCGCCGGCGATGCGCGTCGTGTCCCACGGGTTGCGGGCGGGGAACCAGGCCGAGTTCTCGTTGGAGCCGCCCATCGCGAACTCGTCGCAGTTGAGCTTGCCCAGCGTCACCGCGCCGGCCGCGGCCAGGCGGCTGACCACGGTGGCGTCGAAGGGGCTGCGGTAGCCCTCGAGCATCTTCGAGCCGGCGGTGCTGGGCAGGTCGCGGGTGACGAAGATGTCCTTGTGCGCGATCGGCACGCCCAGCAGAGGATGCGCCGGGCCGTCGACGCCGCGGGCGCGCCAGAGGTCGGCCGCGCCGGCCTGCGCCAGCGCGATCTCCTCGTCGACCGCCAGGAAGGCGCCGAGCGACTCGTGCGCGGCCGTGCGGGCCAGCAGGTGCTTCGTCAGCTCGACGCTGGAGACCTGCTTCTCGTCGAGCAGGCGCGACAGCTCGGCCACGCCGAGTTCATGCAGCTGGGTCATCTTCTCGTCCTTCCCCGGTCTCACTCGATCACCCGCGGCACCAGGAACAGGCCGGCCTCGACGGCCGGCGCGCTCTTCTGGTTGGCCTCGCGGTTGTCCGGTTCGGTCACCGCGTCCTCGCGCAGGCGCAGCGTCACCTCCTGGATGGCGGACAGGGGCGTGTACAGCGGAGCCACGCCGGCGGTGTCGACCGCCCGCATCTGCTCGACGATCGCGAAGAAGCCGTTGAGCTCGCCCAGCAGGCTCGCCTGCTCGGCCGGGCTGAGTTCAAGCCGCGCAAGATTTGCGATGCGGCTCACATCCTGAGGCGTGAGTGCCATTTTTCGTGACGGATTTGGTGAATTGAGCGGCTCCGACAGCACCCTCCCCCCTCCAACGAAGGAGGGAGGGCGCCGACATCGAGTGGCTCGCCGGGGCCTTCGGCGCCGTGTCGCAAGCCATGGGGTATTATCACCCGCCCTCAGTCCACGCCTTCCCGAGGCCGACCGCCACCGCCGGCGGCACCCCGGGAAGCGTGGATTTCCAGTTCAGACCCGCCTTGCGGACGACCGTGACGATCGCAAGGCCTTCGAGTTCACCATGTTCGGATCGTTGCGTCGCTATTTCTCCACCGATCTCGCGATCGACCTCGGGACCGCCAACACCCTGATCTACGTGCGCGGCACCGGCATCGTGCTCAACGAGCCCTCGGTGGTGGCGATCCGCCACGAAGGGGGCCCGCACGGCAAGAAGACCATCCAGGCGGTCGGCGCGGAAGCCAAGGCGATGCTCGGCAAGGTGCCCGGCAACATCGAGGCGATCCGCCCGATGAAGGACGGCGTGATCGCCGACTTCACGGTCACCGAGCAGATGCTCAAGCAGTTCATCAAGATGGTGCACCCGCGCTCGCTGCTGCGACCGAGCCCGCGCATCATCATCTGCGTGCCCTGCGGCTCGACCCAGGTCGAGCGGCGTGCGATCCGCGAGTCGGCGCTGGGGGCCGGCGCCAGCGAGGTCTACCTGATCGAGGAGCCGATGGCGGCGGCGATCGGCGCGGGCATGCCGGTGTCGGAGGCCTCGGGCTCGATGGTGGTCGACATCGGCGGCGGCACGACCGAGGTCGGCGTGATCTCGCTGGGCGGCATGGTCTACAAGGGTTCGGTGCGCGTCGGCGGCGACAAGTTCGACGAGGCGATCATCAACTACATCCGCCGCAACTACGGCATGCTGATCGGCGAGCCCACCGCCGAGGCCATCAAGAAGGAGATCGGTTCGGCCTTCCCCGGCTCCGAGATCCGCGAGATGGAGGTCAAGGGCCGCAACCTCAGCGAGGGCGTGCCGCGCAGCTTCACCGTCTCGAGCAACGAGATCCTCGAAGCGCTGACCGACCCGCTCAACCAGATCGTCTCCAGCGTCAAGAAGGCGCTCGAGCAGACGCCGCCCGAGCTGGGCGCCGACATCGCCGAGCGCGGCATGATGCTGACCGGCGGCGGCGCGCTGCTGCGCGACCTCGACCGGCTGCTGGCCGAGGAGACCGGCCTGCCGGTGCTCGTCGCCGAGGATCCGCTGTCGTGCGTGGTGCGCGGCTGCGGCATGGCCCTGGAGCGCATGGAGCGCCTGGGCTCGATCTTCACGTCCGAATGACCGCTGGCGGACGCGGTCGCCGCTGACGGCCGCCGCGTCCGCGTCCCGACATGCCGCTGGGCACCCTCGACCGCACGCCTCCCCCGTTCTTCCGCCAGGGCCCGTCGGCCCTGACGCGGCTGATCGTGTTCGCGTCGCTGTCGGTGTTCCTGATGGCGGCCGACACCCGGCTCGGCCTGACCGGGCCGCTGCGCACGGTGGCCGCGGTGATCCTGCATCCGGTCGAGCGCGCGCTGCTCGCGCCGGTGCGTGCGGCGCTGTCGGCCGGGCTCTATGTCGACGGCATCGCCGAGGCGCAGTCGCGCGAGCAGAAGGCGCAGGCCGAGCTGACCCGCCAGTCCGAGCGCTCGCTGCAGGCCGCGCAGCTGCTGCAGGAGAACGCCCGGCTGCGCGCGCTGCTGGAGCTGCGCGAGCGGCTGTCGATGCACGCGCGCGCCGCCGAGGTGCTCTATGACGCCCCGGATCCCTACACCCGCAAGGTCATCATCGACCGCGGCAGCAGCCAGGGCATCGTGCACGGCTCGCCGGTGGTCAACGAGAACGGCGTGCTCGGCCAGGTCACGCGCGTCTATCCGCTGACCTCCGAGGTCACGCTGGCGATCGACGAGAACGCCGCGATCCCGGTGCACAACACCCGCACCGGCCACCGCGGCGTCGCCTTCGGCGATCCGTCGGCCAACGGCATGGAGCTGCGCTTCGTCGCGGCCAACGCCGACGTGCAGGTCGGCGACGTGCTGCAGACCTCCGGGCTCGACGGCATCTATCCGCCCGGCCTCGAGGTCGCGCGGGTCGGCCGGCTCGACCGGCGCACGCAGTCGGACTTCGCCAAGATCGCGCTCAAGCCCGCGGCCACGCCCGACCATGTGCGCCATGTGCTGGTGCTCGAGCCCATCGGGCTGCAGCAGCCGCCCCGGCCGGGCGAGAACGAGCCCTCGCTGCCCGCCCACGGCAAGGAGCCCGCGGCCTCGAAGCCGGCGGCCTCGGCCGCGTCGCGGCCGGCGCTGTCCCCTTCCTCGACGACGAAGCACTGAGGACCCGCGCCATGATGCCGCGCCCGTCGGACCAGCTGCTGCTGCCGGTCAATCCGTGGTTCATGTGGACCACGCTGATCGTCGCGCTGCTGCTCAACCTGATTCCGCTGGGCCGCCAGCCGGCGATGCCGGACATGATGGCGCTGGCGCTGGTGTTCTGGAACGTGCACCAGCCGCGGCGCGTCGGCGTCGGCGCGGCCTTCGTGTTCGGCCTGCTGATGGACGTGCACGACGGCGCGCTGCTCGGCCAGCATGCGCTGGCCTACACGCTGCTGAGCTATTTCGCGATCGCCATTCACCGCCGCCTGCTGTGGTTCTCGCCGGGCGCGCAGGCGGTGCATGTGCTGCCGCTGTTCGCCGCCGCGCACCTGACCTCGCTGCTGCTGCGCCTGGCCACCGGCGCCGACTTTCCCGGCTGGTCGATGCTGCTGGCGCCGCTGATCGAGGCGCTGGCGTGGCCGGTGGCGAGCTGGCTGCTGCTGGTGCCGCAGCGCCGCGCGCCGGACCCGGACGAGAACCGGCCGCTGTGAGCCCCCTGCCCGCCCGCGCCCGATGACCGAGCTGCGCAACGTCGAGCAGGAACTCGACCGGTTCCGCACCCGCATCCTGGCCGCCGGCCTGGCGGTGCTGGTGTGCTTCGGCGTGCTGATCTCGCGCCTGGTGGTGCTGCAGATCGTCAAGCACGAGGAGCTGTCGACCCAGGCCGAGAAGAACCGCATCGCCATCGTGCCGATCGTGCCCAACCGCGGCCTGATCGTCGACCGCAACGGCATCGTGCTGGCCGACAACTACTCGGCCTACACGCTCGAGATCACCCGCTCGCAGCTCGCCGACGACCTCGAGACCGTCATCGACCAGCTCGGCGAGGTGCTCGAGATCCAGCAGCGCGACCGGCGCCGCTTCAAGCGCCTGATGGGCGACTCCAAGAGCTTCGAGTCGATCCCGATCCGCACCAAGCTGACCGACGAGGAGGTCGCGCGCTTCACCGCGCAGCGCTACCGCTTCCCCGGCGTCGAGATCAAGGCGCGGCTGTTCCGCAACTACCCCTTCGGCGACCTGGCCGGCCACATGCTCGGCTACATCGGCCGCATCAGCCAGCGCGAGAAGGAGGAGATGGCCGAATGGTCCGACGAGGACCAGGCCAACTACCGCGGCACCGAGGTGATCGGCAAGCTCGGCATCGAGCAGAGCTACGAGCGCGAGCTGCACGGCGCGACCGGCTTCGAGGAGGTCGAGACCTCCGCCGGCGGTCACCCGGTGCGTCGGCTGCGCTCGGAACCGGCCACGCCGGGCAACACCATCCGGCTGTCGATCGACATCAAGCTGCAGGCCCTGGTCGAGGAGCTCTTCGGCAAGCGCCGCGGCGCGCTGGTGGCGATCGATCCGCGCAACGGCGAGGTGCTGGCCTTCGTCAGCAAGCCCGGCTTCGACCCCAACCTCTTCGTCGGCGGCATCGACCAGGACTCGTGGAAGGAGCTCAACGAGTCGCTCGACAAGCCGCTGCTCAACCGCGCGCTGCGCGGCACCTACCCGCCGGGCTCGACCTACAAGCCCTTCATGGCGATGGCCGCGCTGATCACCGGCAAGCGCACGCCGGGGCAGGTGATCATCGACAACGGCTCGTTCATGTTCGGCGACCACCGCTTCCGCAGCCACGGCGACCACGGCCTGGGCGCGGTCGACATGGCGAAGTCGATCGCGCAGTCGAGCAACGTCTACTACTACATGCTCGCCAGCGAGATGGGCGTGGACATGATCCACGACCAGATGGCGCCCTACGGCTTCGGCGGCAAGACCGGCATCGACCTCGAGGGCGAGGCCACCGGCGACCTGCCCTCGACCGAGTGGAAGCGGCGCAAGTACAAGCGCCCCGAGCAGAAGCGCTGGTACGCCGGCGAGACGATCTCGCTGGGCATCGGCCAGGGCTACAACAACTTCACGATGCTGCAGCTCGCCAGCGCGCAGGCCACGCTGGTGGACGGCGGCAAGCGCTACGCGCCGCGCATCGTGCACGCGATCGAGAACGTCGTGACCCGCGAGACGCGCGTGATCTCCTCGCAGCTGATCGGCGACCTGCAGCTCAAGCCCGAGCATGTCGACGTGGTCAAGCGCGCGATGTACGGCGTGACGCAGTCGGGCACCTCGACCAAGGTCTTCGTCGGCGCGCCCTACATGAGCGGCGGCAAGACCGGCACGGCCCAGGCCGTCACGGTCCGGCAGAACGAGAAGTACAACGCCGCGCGCCTGGCCGAATACCAGCGCGACCACGCGCTCTACACCGCCTTCGCGCCGCTGGACGCGCCGCGCATCGCGCTGGCGGTCATCGTCGAGAACGCCGGCTTCGGCGCGGAATCCGCCGCGCCGATCGCTCGGCGCGTGCTCGACTACGTGATCGCCGGGCGCTACCCCTCGCCGGAGGACATCGCGCTGGTGCAGAAGGGCCAGGGCGCGGCGCCGGTCGGGCCGTTCATCGCGGTCGGCGACGTGCCGCTGCCGCCGGCGCGGCTCGGCGGCAGCGAGAGCGAGATCGTCGAGAGCGCGCAGCCGGCGGCCTCGGGCGCCTCCGGTGCCTCGTCCGCGTCCGCGCCGTCGGCGGTGCGCCGCCTGGCGCCGATGTCCGCTCCGGCCGACGAGCCGCCGCAGGCGCGCGCGCTGCAGCGCTGGTGGGTGCCGCGGCGCGAGCCGGCCGCCTCCGCACCGGCCGCGGCCGCCGCCTCCACGCCCCCGTCCGCACCCGGCGCCCCGAAGAAAGGCCCCCGAGGATGATGCTGAACACCCCCTTCGGCCAGCCGACGCTGTGGCAGCGCCTGCGACCGATGTTCCACGGCTTCGACCTGCTGCTGCTGCTGGCCATCATGATGGTGGCGACGATCGGGCTGACGACGATGTACTCGGCCGGCTACGACAACGGCGCGCGCTTCAGCCTGCAGGTGCGCAACATGATGCTCGCCGCGGTGGTCTTCTTCGTCGTCGCGCAGGTGCCGCAGCAGCGGCTGATGGCGATGGCGGTGCCGCTGTACACGCTCGGCGTCTTCCTGCTGGTGCTCACGGCGCTGTTCGGCATCGACCCGACGCACAAGGGCGCACGCCGCTGGCTCAACATCGGCATCATCATCCAGCCCAGCGAGATCCTGAAGATCGCCACGCCGCTGATGGTCGCCTGGTGGTTCCAGCGCCGCGAGGGCCTGCCGCAGCCGAAGGACCTGCTCAAGGCCTTCGCGCTGGTGATGGTGCCCTTCCTGCTGGTGGCCAAGCAGCCCGACCTGGGCACCGCGCTGCTGATCTTCTTCTCGGGCTTCTTCGTCATCTTCTTCGCCGGGCTGCCCTGGAAGCTGATCCTGCCGGTGGTGGTGATCGGCGTGGCCGGCATCGTCGCGATCGTGGTGTCCGAGCCGGTCATCTGCCAGCCCGACGTCGACTGGGTGGTGCTGCACACCTACCAGAAGAACCGGGTGTGCACGCTGCTCGACCCGACCCGCGATCCGCTGGGCAAGGGCTTCCACATCATCCAGGGCATGATCGCGATCGGCTCGGGCGGCGTGACCGGCAAGGGCTTCATGCAGGGCACGCAGACCCACCTGGAATTCATCCCGGAGCGGACCTCGGACTTCATCTTCGCCGCCTTCTCCGAGGAGTTCGGCCTGATCGGCTGCTGCACGCTGATCGCCTGCTACACCTTCCTGATCTTCCGCGGCCTGACGATCGCGCACGAGGCGCCGACCACCTTCTCGCGCCTGCTCGCCGGCTCGATCACGATGAGCTTCTTCGTCTACGCGATGGTCAACATGGGCATGGTCAGCGGCATCCTGCCGGTGGTCGGCGTGCCGCTGCCCTTCATGAGCTACGGCGGCACCGCGCTGGTGACGCTGGGCCTGTCGCTGGGCATCCTGATGTCGATCGCGCGCTCGCGCCGGCTGATGCAGAGCTGAGGCCGCCGCCGGACCTCGACCTCAGGGCAGCAGGCCCACGCCCGGCAGCACCGGCTCCTGCGCAGGCTCGTCCTGCGGTGCCGGCAGCGGCGCCGGCGCCAGCCGGAAGCGGATCGTGAAGCGCGCGCCCGGCCCCTCGCCCGGCGGCGTCTGCGCGGCCGACCGCGCGTCGTCCAGCTCGACCGCCGTGCCGTGCTGCTGCGCGATCTCGGCGACGATCGCCAGCCCCAGGCCGGAGCCGTCGACCGTCGTGCCCAGCGCGCGGTAGAAGGGCTGGAACACCAGCTCGCGCTCGGACGCCGGAATGCCCGGACCGGAGTCCTCGACCTGCAGCACGACCGCCTGCGCGGCCGGGTCCGGCAGCACGCGCACCGTCACCGTGCCGCCGCGCGGCGTGTAGTGCAGCGCGTTGTCGACCAGGTTGGAGACCATCTCGCGCAGCAGCAGCGCGTGGCCCAGCACCTCGGACGGCGCCGGCCGGGGCGCATCCTCGTCCTGCCCGGTCTCGGCGCCCTCGAAGCCGAGGTCGATGCCCGCGTCGAGCGAGCGCGGCACGAAGTCGCGCACCACGTCGGTGGCCAGGACCTCCAGGTCGACGCGGTCGCGCGCCTCCACGCCGGCGCGCGCGTCGGCCCGTGCCATCGACAGCAGCTGATTGACCATGTGCGCCGCCCGCTGCGAGGCCCGCGCCATCTGCAGCAGCGAGGCGCGCAGCAGCTGCGGGTCGCCATGGCCGGCATCGATCTCGCGCGAGGCCAGCTCGGCCTGCATGCGCAGGCCCGCCAGCGGCGTCTTGAGCTGGTGCGCGGCATCGGCCAGGAAGCGCTTCTGCGTCGCCAGCGAGGACTGCTGGCGCTCGAGCAGGTCGTTGATCGCCTGCACCAGCGGCGAGACCTCCTCGGGCACCTCGTGCACGTCGATCGGCGAGAGATCGTCGCTGGCGCGCTCGCGGATGCGCTGCTGCAGCGCGTTGAGCGGCGCCAGGCCCCGCACCAGCGCCATCCACACCAGCAGCACCGCCACCGGCAGGATCACGAACTGCGGCAGGATCACGCCCTTGATGATCTCGGTGGCCAGGCGCGAGCGCTTGGCCTGGGTCTCGGCGACCTGCACCAGCACCGCGCCGCCCCGCGTCGTCGCGCCGGCGAGAATCCACTGGTAGGCCACGCGCACGCTGTCGCCGTGGATCTCGTCGTCGCGCACCTTGACCTCGCCGGGCGTGCGCAGCTCGCCCTCGGGCGGCGGCGGCAGGTCGCGGTCGCCGCTGACGATCTCGCCGCGCGGGCCGACCACCTGGTAGTAGACGTTGTCGACCTCGTCGGCACGCAGCATGCGCGCCGTCTCGCGCGACAGGTCGAACATCAGGTCGTCGCCGCGCAGCTCGACGCGCTGGCCCAGCGAGCGCACCGATTCGACCAGCGCACGGTCGTACGGCCGGCTGGCGATGCCCTGCGCCGCCAGCCAGGTCAGCGCCAGGCTCATCGGCCACAGCAGCAGCAGCGGCGCGAGCATCCAGTCGAGGATCTCGCCGAACAGCGAGCGCTGCTCGCGCCGGCGCGGTGGCGCACCGGCCGGCCGGGCCGGCGCCTGCACGGTCTCAGGCGGCGATCTTCTCAAGGCAGTAGCCCAGGCCGCGCACCGTGGCGATGCGGATCGGGCCCTGCTCGATCTTCTTGCGCAGCCGGTGGATGTAGACCTCGATGGCGTTGTTGCTGACCTCCTCGCCCCACTCGCACAGCCGCTCGACCAGCTGGTCCTTGCTCACCAGCCGGCCGGCGCGCTGCAGCAGCACCTCCAGCAGGCTGAGCTCGCGCGCCGACAGGTCGACCATCTGCTCGTTGATGTAGGCGACGCGGCCGGTGGCGTCGAAGGTCAGCGGCCCGTGCTTGATCAGGCTGCTGGCCGAGCCCAGGCCGCGGCGCGTCAGCGCGCGCACCCGCGCCTCGAGCTCCTGCAGCGAAAAGGGCTTGGCCATGTAGTCGTCGGCGCCCAGGTCCAGGCCCTTGACGCGCTGCTCGATCGAGTCGGCCGCGGTCAGGATCAGCACCGGCACCGCCGAGCCGCGCGCGCGCAGCTTCTTCAGCACCTCCAGGCCGTGCATCTTCGGCAGGCCGAGGTCGAGGATCAGCAGGTCGAACTCGTGGGCGGCCAGCGCCGCATCGGCCTCCGAGCCGCTGGCCACATGGTCCACCGCGTAGCCGGCGCTGCGCAGGCTGCGCAGCAGTCCGTCGGCCAGGACCTGGTCATCTTCGGCGATCAGAATGCGCATGGGGTCTCCTGTGGATCTCGCGATCTCTGTGTGTACGCGCCCCTGCAAGGAAAGGGCCTGTTCCCCGGATTGTAGAAAGCCCCGCACCGTACCGCATCGGGACAGATGCCATGATGCATGCTGTCACGCCCGCTCCGGGACGCGACAGCAACGGTACCGCGTCGACTCCCTGCCACGCCAGCCCTGCACCCAGCCCCTGAAACCCGCACGACCACTGTACAAATAGACAGCTTCTGAGATAATGGCCACCACACCCAGGAGAACCTCGATGGATGCTTCCAAGTCCGCCCCCGCCTCGCTGAACACCGAAAAGGCCAAGGCCCTGCAGGCCGCGCTGGCCCAGATCGAGAAGCAGTTCGGCAAGGGCTCGATCATGCGCCTCGGCGAAGGCGAGGCCATCGAGGACATCCAGGTCGTCTCGACCGGCTCGCTGGGTCTGGACATCGCGCTGGGCGTGGGCGGCCTGCCGCGCGGCCGCGTCATCGAGATCTACGGCCCCGAGTCCTCGGGCAAGACGACGCTGACGCTGCAGGTCATCGCCGAGATGCAGAAGCTCGCCGGCGTGTGCGCCTTCATCGACGCCGAGCATGCGCTGGACGTGCAGTACGCGCAGAAGCTCGGCGTGAACCTGCAGGAGCTGCTGATCAGCCAGCCCGACACCGGCGAGCAGGCGCTGGAGATCGTCGACGCGCTGGTGCGCTCCGGCTCGGTCGACCTGATCGTCGTCGACTCGGTCGCGGCGCTCACGCCCAAGGCCGAGCTCGAGGGCGAGATGGGCGATGCGCTGCCCGGCCTGCAGGCGCGCCTGATGAGCCAGGCGCTGCGCAAGCTCACCGCCACGATCAAGAAGACCAACTGCATGGTCATCTTCATCAACCAGATCCGCATGAAGATCGGCGTGATGTTCGGCAGCCCCGAGACCACCACCGGCGGCAACGCGCTGAAGTTCTACTCCTCGGTGCGCCTGGACATCCGCCGCGTGGGCAGCATCAAGAAGGGCGAGGAGGTCATCGGCAACGAGACCCGCGTCAAGGTCGTCAAGAACAAGGTAAGCCCGCCGTTCAAGACCGCCGACTTCGACATCCTCTACGGCGAAGGCATCAGCCGCGAGGGCGAGATCCTCGATCTCGGCGTCACCGCCAAGATCGTCGACAAGTCGGGCGCCTGGTACGCCTACAAGGGCGAGAAGATCGGCCAGGGCAAGGACAACAGCCGCGAGTTCCTGCGCGAGAACGCCGATCTGGCCCACGAGATCGAGAACCGCATCCGCGAGTCGCTGGGCATCAGCCTGCTGCCGCCGCTGGGCAGCGCCGACGAAGCCTGATCGCGGTGCAGGCGCCGAGCCTGAAGGGACGAGCCCTGCGCCTGCTGACGATGCGCGAGCACTCCCGCGCCGAGCTCGCGCGCAAGCTCGCTCCGCATGCCGAAAGCGCCGAGCAGGTCGACGCCCTGCTCGACGAGCTGACCGCGCTCGGCTTCCTGAGCGAGCAGCGCTTCGTGGAATCCCTGCTGCACCGGCGCGCCGCCCGTCACGGCAGCGTGCGCATCCGGCAGGAGCTGTCGGCCAGCGGCATCGATCCGGCCGACTACACCGAGCAGCTCGCCAGCCTGCAGCAGGACGAGTTCGCCCGGGCCCGCGCGGTATGGTCGCGCCGCTTCGATGTCGCGCCGACCGATCCGCGCGAGCGCGCTCGGCAGATGCGTTTCCTGCTGGGCCGCGGCTTTTCCTCCTCGGTCGCGCAGCAGGTCCTGCGGGCCGCGGCAGAGGGCCTGCCGGACGACGACTCGCCGGCAGGGTGGACGCTCGCAGACCGGGATTGATCGCGGGAATCAGCGGCGCCTGAGGCCCTCCACCCTCCATCTGTACCGATTCGCACCACGTTGTGCGATGTCCGAACATCGTGGATCCACGGATCCGGTTGATGCGGCGCAACATGCTACAGTTCGCGCGCATCGGCAAAGCCGCCGGACAGGCGCCGCCGCAGCGCGCCGCAAGAACGCATTCCTGTCTCCCCTTCAGAACAGAGCTCAAGCGATGAAGATCCACGAATACCAAGGCAAGGAAATCCTGCGCCAGTTCGACGTTCCGGTGCCGCGCGGCTACCCGGCGTTCACGGTCCAGGAGGCG
>NZ_JABSNM010000034.1 GCF_013294065.1 Sphaerotilus uruguayifluvii | reverse complement strand
CTTTGCTCCGGGTTGCTCAACACCTCGCGCATGACCTGTCTTGCTCGGTACAGTGGCCAGCTGCGTATGGGCCAATGATCATATGGGACCCAACATCTAGCTGACCACGCTCGACGCCAGCGAGGTCAAGGGCTGCTTGTGGAGCGCTGTTGGCGACGCTGGGCCCGGGGCATGATCTGTGGGATGAGTTTGGGTGAGATGCGAACGCAACTTGCCTGAGTTATCCCGAGAAACAATTTTAATGAGAATTGCCTCTATTTATGATACGTCATCATAAAATGAATTTTAAAAACAACTTTTGCACAGCAAACTTAATCTTGCTTGACTAGATTTTCAGTCCCAGGCTGCACAAACAATGGGATAATTATCCCGCGAATACCGGCGCGGCTTGCCAAGCCGTATACATGCTCCCTAACATAAGGCAGCAATAAGAATGGGGCATTAATTCTCGACCAAGCATCAATATTGTCTTTTTTAAATTTACTCACATCAACCGTGAAATGACCACTCAGCTCCACCTCCAACAAAAATGCAGGATCACAACCATTAACAGCTTCAACACTTTCTAAAACCTCTTTCGCACCAGGTTCAACTTTCACACGAATTCCGACTGATACACCATCATCCTCAGAAAAACCTGATTTCCCACACATGATACTCATTGAGACATCGCCCTGATAACTCAAAGCCCTCTCATGGTCATTAATAACCACACTAAGCTTATTTATAATCAACTCTTGTAGTTGAATGGGGTGTCTCGAGTTATTCATGCTGCAAGCAGAAAATCAGGATCATTGGCAACAAAAAAGTCAAAACCCATCGCATCATACTTAATATGTACAGAACACCCCAGCCCAAAAACATGGTTAGGAATCTTGGAAAAAACATCAAACGACTCATAATCATGCCAGCATTCGTCATCATCAAGAATCGCTTCAAAAACTTTAACAAGAGGATGGTCGGCAACTTTTTCTAGAGTCGCCTTAAGCTCTTCAGAGCTAAGAGCAGCAAATTTTGCATGCACACGCTTGAGGATTTCGTCCATTTATGCCTCGATTAGTTCAATGTCTTGGATTATTTCTTCTGCTTTGTCTTTTACCACGTAACAGGCAGCTTGCTTTTTTATCCAATAAAAGCTTGGCGGAGCAACTTCTCCTTTAGATTTCCCCGGAACATCGACATCTATTTTTACAACAGAAAATTTCACATTTTTCTCTTTTTCTATTTCATCAACTAACGCCGCCCTTAGTTTTAAAACATCATTCTTAGTTAATATTGATTTTTCTTCAGCAACAATTGAAATAAGACTCAGAAATTCATCACTAGTTGCATCATAAAATTCATTTTCAATTGGTTTTATTGTTGCTTTTAATACAGCCAAGCCTTTATCATAATCATCTTTAAAAACATCACTATGGTGCTTTAATGAAAATCTCCACCAATTTTTTGCCAATTTTTTTGCAAAATCAAGGGAATTATTAATAGCCCAAAAATAAACCCCTTTACCACACAGCCCATCACTACTTGGTATAAATTTTTTTATTTTAACTATATTTGACGCGCGAGACATAGAAGTACCATGCGTTCCCTCTAAAAACTTTGTCTGCATAATTTATTTTTAAATAACTTATGATAGTTGTATTGTAGGTTTTTAATAATTTTAACGCACAAATTTCGTGTTAATTATTAAACATAATAGAAATTATGGATAAATTAAAATTTGTTATTTTACATTAATAACAAAATTTTATCTCTAGCAACGAATATTTAAATATCTAACGCTCAACGAATTTTTAATTAATTTTACAATTATCATATTAAGATTTTTGACATTGCTGATGGGCTTGAAGTTGTCTACACAACAGCATGTCTAGCATAGCGATTGGACGATTTTCCGTCTACGGACTTATTGCACACCCCAACAGCGCGACCTCCGCCGCCACCCGCCCCGCCTGACCCAGCAGATGCTCGCGGAACACCCGCGCCACCGGGCTGAGCGCGCGGCCCTGGCGGTGCACCACATGCCAGTGCCCGGTCAGCGGGAAGCCGGCCACCGGCAGCACCTGCACGCCGTGCTCGCGTGCGCGCCCGTGCAGCGTGTGGGCCGAGAGCACCGACAGGCCCAGGCCGCCGGCCACCGCTTCCTTGATCGCCTCGTTGCTGCCCAGCTCCAGCCGCAGTTGCGGCCGGAAACCGACAGCACGGAAATGCGCGTCGGCGGCCATGCGGGTGCCAGAGCCGCGCTCGCGCAGGATGAAGCGCTCGCCGGCCAGGTCGTCGAGCGTCAGCGCCTCGGCCTGCGCCAGCGGGTGATCGCCCGGCGCGATCAGCACCAGCGGGTTGGGCAGGAAGACCGCATCGTCCAGCGCCAGATCGGCCGGCGGCATCGACATGATCGCCAGATCGTCGCGCTGCTCGCGCAGGCGCTGCACCACGCCGTCGCGGTTGAGCACCTCCAGCCGGATGTCGATGTCCGGGTACTGCGCGCAGAAGCTGCCCAGCAGGCGCGGCACGAAATACTTCGCGGTGCTCACCACCGCCACCCGCAGCCGGCCGCTGGCCAGCCCCTTCCACGCCGCGAGCTGCTGCTCCCAGTCGATCCAGTCGTCGAGCATGCGCCGGGCGGTGGCGGCCAGCGCCTCGCCGGCCTCGGTCAGCTGCACCCGCCGGCCGACCAGCGTGTAGAGCGGCAGCCCGGCCGCCTCCTGGATCTCGCGCAGCTGCATCGACGCGGTCGGCTGCGTCACATGCAGCGCGCGCGCCGCGGCGCTGACGCTGCCCTGCTCGGCCAGCGCGAGAAAGAGACGGAGCTGGCGGAAGCTGATGTTCATAGAGTCGGGTCTATGTTGTGACGCACAAGAATCGATTTTTCCTGAAGTCAGGGCGCTTCTAGCATCCGGGCCATGATGCCCCTCCTCGATCCCGCCGTTCTCTTCTTCGCCGTCGGCCTGCTGGCCGGCGTTCTCCGCTCCGACCTGGAGGTGCCGCCGCAGGTGGCGCGCTTCCTGTCGCTCTACCTGCTGATGGCGCTGGGCCTGAAAGGCGGCTTTGCGCTGTCGGCCGGCGGCCTGCCCGCCGACGGGCTGGCCGCGATCGGCCTGGCGCTGGTGATGGCCACGCTGGTGCCGCTGGCGGGCTGGTGGCTGCTGCGCCGGGTCGCGGCGCCGGCCGATGCGCTGGCGGTGGCCGCCGCCTACGGCTCGGTCAGCGCCGTGACCTTCGTGACCGCGCACCAGCAGCTCGAACAGCTCGGCCTGCCGCCGGGCGGCCACATGACCGCGGCGATGGTGCTGATGGAAAGCCCGGCGCTGCTGATCGCGCTGATGCTGCGCAGCCGGCTGGCCGCGACGGCCCACACCGGCAGCCCGGTGCAGGTCGGCACCTCGGGCGGCGCGGCCACGCTCGGCTGGGGCGGCGGCGGTGGAAGCACCGGCGGCGGCTGGAGCCGGCTGCTGCAGCCGCTGCGCGAGGCCTGCACGCACGGCACGCAGCTGCTGCTGCTCGGCGCGCTGGCCATCGGCTGGATCAGCGGCGAGGCCGGCCAGAAGGTCATGCACCCCTTCACCGGCGACCTGTTCAAGGGCCTGCTCGCCTTCTTCCTGCTCGACATGGGCGTGCAGGTGGCGCGCCAGCTCGGCGCGGTGCGCCAGGCCTCGGGCTGGCTGCTGGCCTACGCGGTGCTCGGGCCGCTGGCGCATGCGCTGATCGCGCTGCTGCTGGCCGGGCTGGTCGGCCTGAGCACCGGCGACGCGGCGATGCTGATGGTGCTGGCCGCCAGCGCCAGCTACATCGTCGTGCCGGCCGCGCTGCGCCAGGCGGTGCCGGAGGCCAATCCGGCGCTCTACCTCGGCCTGGCGCTGGGCGTGACCTTCCCGCTCAACCTGCTGCTGGGCATTCCGCTCTACACCGCGATGGCGCGCGGCGTGCTGGGCGGCTGAGCCTCGCCCGGGCCGCTCGCGTTCAGAACCAGCCCATCACCTGCTGCCCGGCAGCGGCGGCGGCCTCGACGATCAGCCCGGCGCTGAACCAGCCGAACGCGATCGCGCCCAGCCCGGCCGGCAGCGACAGCAGCAGCAGCAGCCCGTCGCGGTACATCCAGCCCAGGCCCAGCAGCACCAGGCTGAGCCCGGGCAGCACGTTGCCGAAGGGCAGCGGCAGGAAGATCACCAGCGCCATCGCCGCGATCCACAGCCGCCACCAGGCGAAGGCGGCCGGATGGCGCAGCAGCCGCCAGCGCCGGCGCAGCACCCGGCCCGCGCCGCCATGCAGCCAGGCCAGCGCCCGCAGGCAGCGCCGCGACCAGACGACATCGAGCCGGAAGGCCGCCAGCCGCCCCGGCACGACCGTGCCACGCGGCCGCGGCCAGCGCCAGGCCAGCGCGAACAGCAGCAGGCTCAGCACCGTGCCCACGCCGGACAGCGGCAGCACGCACAGCAGCGCCACCACCAGCAGCAGCACCGCCTGCGAGCCGCGACCGTGCAGCGCCAGCAGATCGGCCACGCTGACCGGCTGCGCCGCGCCGATCGCATGATGGAAAGGTTCGGGTCGGATCATGGCGGCGCAGTCTGGCGGGGCAGGCCGGCCTGGACCAGCAGGCAAGGCCTGAGCATGAGTTCGTGATTGCCTCACCTCGGGGGAACGATGCAGCTTCAGGATGGCGCGGCCCGGTCGATTCCTCTGCATTGATTCAGCGCGAACACCCCCTGCCCGTGAAGATCCACCGCCTGTCCCTGACAGCCAAGCTCACCGGCATCAACCTGCTGCTGGCCAGCGCGCTGATGGCCGTGATCTCGGTGGCCTGGTGCCTGCTGCCCGACGTGACCGAGGTCGAGGAAGTCCGGCTGCTGCAGCACCTCCAGCACACCACGCAGCACGCGGACATGCTGCATGACGCGCTGCACGCCGACGTGCTGGCCGTGCTGCTGGCTGCGGCCCAGAGCGGCGAGGTGGCGGATCAGCAGGTCGACCAGGCGCGCCGCACCGCACAGCAACTGCGCCTGGAGATGACCCGGCTGGAGCAGACCGTGCTGGCCGACACCTCGCTGCAGGAGCGACTGGAACAGTCGCGTCAGGTCACGCTGCGCTATGCAGACAGTGCCGAGGATCTGGTGCAGGGCGCGCGCCATGCGCCCGCGCGCATGCCGGCACTGCGCACCCGCTTCGAGACCGACTTCGACGCCACGGAACAGGCCCTGGCGGCCCAGACCGCGACCATCGCCAGCGCGCTCGACAGCGCAGGCCTGCGTTCCGGACAGGCCGTGCGGCAGGCGCGCCTGGGCCTGATCGCCGCCGCGCTGCTGACGATCGTCGCGGGCTGGTCGGGCGTCGCGACGATCGCGCGCTCGATCCGGAACTCCCTGATGGGACTGCGCGACGTCGCCCAGGCCGTCGCTTCAGGCGATCTCGAGCGCCGCAGCGAGCACCTCGGCCGCGACGAGGTCGGCCAGCTCGCCGAGGCGGTCAACGACATGGCCGACGCGCTCCACCGCATGATCGAGCGGATGCGCAGCGACGGCTCCCGCATCGACTTCAGCGCCCGCCTGGCCCAGGCGCTGGACATGGCCGACACCGAAGCCCAGGCCCATGGCGTGGTCGCCCAGGCCATGCTGCAGGTCGCCACCGATCGCCCGATGGAGCTGCTGCTGGCCGACTCCAGCGAAGCCCACCTCGAGCGGGCCGCCGCGCACCCGGCGGTCGGAGCGCCGGGGTGCTGCGTGGATTCACCGTTTTCCTGCGTGGCGGTGCGACGGGGCCACGCAGTGCGCTTCTCCAGCAGCGAGGCCCTCGACGCCTGTCCGCGGCTGCGGGGTCGCACCGGAACACCCGTCTCGGCCAGCTGCGTCCCGGTGACCTTCATGGGCCGCGCGCTGGGCGTGCTGCATGTGACCAGCCAGGCCGAGCAGCCGCTCGATGATGCACAGCTGGAACGGCTGGTGACGCTGGCCGCGCAGGCCGGCGGCCGCATCGGCATGGTGCGCGCCTTCGAACGCACGCAGATGCAGGCTGCGACCGATGCGCTGACCGGCCTGCCGAACCGGCGCACTGCCGAGGCCCGGCTGCGCCGCCTGGTCGGGTCCGGCCAGGCACTGGCCTTCGTGATGGCCGATCTCGATCATTTCAAGCGGCTCAACGACATGCACGGCCATCAGGCCGGCGACGAGGCGCTGCGGACCTTCGCCGACGTGGTGAGGGAATGCGCACGCCCCCAGGATCTGGTCTGTCGCTGGGGCGGCGAGGAATTCGCGTTCGTGCTGGCCGGCGTCGATGCCGCGCAGGCGCTTCACTGGTGCGAGCGGCTGCGCTCCAGCCTTCAGGACGCACTGCAACGACGCAGCACGCCGGTTTTCACCGCCAGCCTGGGCGTCTGCGTGTGCGGCACCGGCTCGACCCCCTCGCCGGAATCGCTGGTCGCAGCGGCCGATGCCGCGCTCTACCAGGCCAAGTCGGCAGGTCGTGACAGGGCCGTGGTCTCCCGTCCGGGCGAGGCAGGCACCGGCGCCGCCGAGCCCCGGATCAGCGAGCAGGCGGCGACGATCGACATCAGCCAGTTGGTCAGCCGCACCTGAACCGGAGCACCGAGCGGCGCCTGCCGAGCACACCGGCACGGTCACTCGTGGTTGCCCCGGATGTTTCACGATCCCGACTCGTGTCAGCCCCGCGTCAGATCCAGAGGCATCCATGCACATCTTGCATGGAATCACCGGAAACCGACCGGAGTCCTTGTCTACAGTGACGCCGATGACATGCCGCAGCGGCCCCAACAGGTCCGCAACCGGCACGATCTTCATCGAACTCGCCACAACGAGGCCTTTCATGCACGACATGCTCTCCTTCGTCACCCCCGACCCGCACAGCGCCTGGGGCACCTACCTGTCGCAGGTCGACCGCGTCCTGCCCTATCTGGGTCCGCTGGCACGCTGGGGCGAGACGCTCAAGCGGCCCAAGCGCGCGCTGATCGTCGACGTGCCGATCGAGATGGACGACGGCACGGTGCGCCACTTCGAGGGCTACCGCGTCCAGCACAACCTCAGCCGCGGCCCCGGCAAGGGCGGCGTGCGCTACCACCCGGCGGTGACGCTGGAGGAAGTGATGGCGCTCTCGGCCTGGATGACGGTCAAGAACGCCGCGGTCAACCTGCCCTACGGCGGCGCCAAGGGCGGCATCCGCGTCGATCCGCGCCAGCTCTCGACCAAGGAGCTCGAGCGCCTGACACGGCGCTACACCAGCGAGATCGGCCTGGTCATCGGCCCGCAGCAGGACATCCCGGCGCCGGACGTGGGCACGAACCCGCAGGTCATGGCCTGGATGATGGACACCTACTCGATGAACGTCGGCGCCACCGCCACCGGCGTCGTCACCGGCAAGCCGGTGCACCTGGGCGGCTCGCTCGGCCGGGTCAAGGCGACCGGCCGCGGCGTGTTCGTCACCGGCCGCGAGGCCGCGCGGCGCATCAATCTGAACCTGGACGGCGCGCGGGTGGCGGTGCAGGGCTTCGGCAACGTCGGCTCGGCCGCGGCCGAGATGTTCGTCGGCGCCGGCGCGAAGATCGTCGCGGTGCAGGACCACACCGGCACGATCGCCAATCCGGCCGGCATGGACATGGCCGCGCTGATGGCGGTGGTGCGCCGCGACGGCGGCGCGGGCGCCTTCACGCAAGCCGAGCGCATCGACGACGAGGCCTTCTGGGACACCGACTGCGACATCCTGATCCCGGCCGCGCTCGAGGGCCAGATCACGCTGGCGCGCGCCAACCGCCTGAAGGCGCGTCTGGTGCTGGAGGGCGCCAACGGCCCGACCCACCCGGACGCCGACGACGCGCTGGCCGAGCGCGGCATCCTGGTCGTGCCCGACGTGATCTGCAACGCCGGCGGCGTGACGGTGTCCTACTTCGAGTGGGTGCAGGACTTCTCGTCCTTCTTCTGGACCGAGGACGAGATCAACGTGCGCCTGGACAAGATCATGGTCGACGCGCTGCGCCGCATCTGGGACACCGCCGACCGCCACCGGATCACGCTGCGCACCGCCACCTTCGCGGTGGCCTGCGAGCGCATCCTGATGGCGCGCCAGGAACGCGGCCTCTACCCCTGAGCGCGGCCCGCCAGCACCGGCAGCTCGCGCACCAGCCGCGCCACGTCGGGCGGGTTGCCGGCGTAGCGCTGCACCAGCCGGCCCTCGGCGTCGATGCACCACAGGCCGCTGGCGTGGTCGGCCGGCGTCGCTGCCCGGTCCGGGCGGAACAGCCGCAGCCGCTCGCCCAGACGATCGATGTCCTCGATCCGGCCGGTGACGAAGCTCCAGCGCGACAGGTCCGCGCCGACCTGGCGCGCATGGGCGCGCAGCACCGCCGGCGTGTCGCCGCGCGGATCGACCGACAGCGACACCAGCCGCACCCGCGCCTGCCGCGGCAGCCGCGCCAGCACCTCGACCAGCGCGCGGGTCTGCACCGGGCAGACCGTCGAGCAGCCGGTGTAGACGAAGCCGACCAGCAGCACCTGGCCGAGCAGACGCTCGAAGTCGAAGGGCCGGTCGTCCTGGTCGCGCAGGCGCATGCCGTCGAAGTTGCGCGCGAAGCGCTCGGTGGCCGGCGCGGCGGCGTCCGCCACCGGGCACAGCGCCTGGGCGGCCAGCGCCCCGGCGACCGACAGCAGCCGGCGCCGGCGCATCACAGCCCGCCCGCGGCCGCGAGCACCGCGCCGGCCCGCGCGCGCAGCGCCGCCACCTGGGCGTCGCCCAGCGCGACGCCGAAGGCCTGCACGCCGTCGACCGTGCCGGCGAAGCCGTCGTTCGGCGCACCCCAGCGGCCGCGACCGAGGTTGAAGGTGCCGTTCGAGGCCCAGCCGCCGGCATAGGCGGTCGTCGCCTCCAGCCGACCGTCGACATACAGCTTCAGCGTGCCTGCCGCCCGGTCGCGCACGCCGACGACGTGATACCACTGGCCGACCGCCGGCACGGTGGTCGACACCGCGCGGTAGGCGGTGCTGCTGGTGCTGTCGACGTCGTGCATCGTCAGCGAGAAGCGCCGGCCCAGCGCCTCGCTGTACTGCAGCCAGAAGCCGCTGACGTTCGCTCCGTCCTGGTTCACGAAGGTGCGCCAGCCGGTCAGGCTGTCCAGCCTCACCCAGGCCGACACGCTGAAGCTGCCGGCGGTGTCGAGCACCGGACCGGCGGTCGACGCGGCCGCACCGCTGCCGTCGAACTGCAGCGCCGCGCCGGAGCGTCCCGGCGCCCAGGCGGTGCTGCCGCCGAGCGTCAGCGCCCGGCTGCCGCCGGCGCTGTCGGCCGCGCGCGTGCCCTGCGCCTCGTCGAGCGCCCAGCCGGTCGCGCGCGCGCCGCGCAGGTAGAGCTCGCCGGCCTCGGCGTCGGTCAGCGCGCCGCCCTGGACCCGGACCTCGTCGATCGCGCCGGCGAACCAGTCGTTCGGCGCGCCCCAGCGGCCGCGGCCGAGGTTGAGCGTGCCGTTCGAGGCCCAGCCGCCGGCGTAGGCGGTCGTCGCCTCCAGCCGCCCGTCGACATACAGCTTCAGCGTGCCCGCCGCCCGGTCGCGCACGCCGGTGACGTGGTACCAGCGCCCGACCACCGGCACGGTGGTCGACACCGCGCGGTAGGCGGTGCTGCTGGTGCTGTCGACGTCGTGCATCGTCAGCGAGAAGCGCCGGCCCAGCGCCTCGCTGTACTGCAGCCAGAAGCCGCTGACGTTCGCTCCGTCCTGGTTCACGAAGGTGCGCCAGCCGGTCAGGCTGTCCAGCCTCACCCAGGCCGACACGCTGAAGCTGCCGGCGGTGTCGAGCACCGGGCCGGGCGCCGAGGCCCACGCCGAGCTGCCGTTGAACTGCGCGCCGCTGCCGCTCCAGCCCGGCGTCCAGGTCGCGCCGCGCAGCGTCAGCGGCCGGTTCAGGCCGGAGCGGTCGGCCGCCGTCGTGCCGCTGCCCTCGTCCAGGCTCCACGCGCCGCTGGCGCTCGACTCATCGCTGCCGATCTGGCGCAGGTACTCGGCCAGATCGTCGAGGTCGGTGGTCGACAGCGCCACGCCGGCATGGGCCTGCACCGCGGCCTGCAGCGTCGCCGCGCTGCCGTCGTGCAGATAGGGCGCGGTGGCCCAGACATCGCGCAGCGTCGGCACGTCGATGCCGGCCAGCGTGCCGCCCAGGCGCTTGCCGCTGGTGGTCCTGAGCGTGCCGATGTTGCGCAGCGTGCCGGCGTCGCGGCTGTCGGTCATGCGCTCGGCGGCATGGCAGCTGGCGCAGCGGGCCCGGTCGAAGACCAGCCGGCCGGCCACGGCGCGCCCGGCCAGCGTCGCGTCGGCCGCGCGCCACGGGCTCGGATCGAAGCGGTCGAGCGAGGCGACATAGGCCGCCAGCGCATCCAGATCGGCGCTGACGCCGGTCTTGCGGTCGCCCAGCGGCGCGCTGCGCGTGCCGGTGCCGAACTGCGCATCCGTCATCAGGCCGGTGCCGCCGGCCAGCGTGCGGATCTGGCCCTCGAAGTCCTGCAGCTCGTCGAAGTTGGCGCTCCAGTGCAGGAAGCCGTGGCCCAGGGCAGCGCGGCCGCGCAGCGCGATCGTGTTGCGCAGGCCCTCGCCGAAGCCGCTCAGGTCCCAGACGCGGCCGTCGCCGCCGCCGTCGGCATGGCAGGCCGCGCAGCTCATGTAGGCATCGCGGGCCAGGCGCGGATCGCGGGCGTCGTGGAAGAGCTGCTTGCCGAGCAGCACCTGCGCCGGCAGCGGCTCGGCCGACACGCTCGACGGCGTGGCCAGCACCGCGGTGCGCAGCTCGCCCGTCAGCACCAGCGGCGACAGGTCGATCATGCTGACGCTGCGGTCCATGAAGTTCTGGACATGCAGCGTGCGCCCGTCCGCCGACACCGCCAGGCCCTGCGGCGCGCGGCCGACCTCGATGCGCATCAGCTCGCCGCCGCCCAGCGCGTTGATGACCGCGACCTGCCGGCTCGTCTCCAGCGCGACGAAGAGATAGACGCCGCTGGGATGGAAGGCCGCGGCGGTGGCCACGCTGCTGTTGTCGTGGTCGATGCGGCGCGGCGCGTCCTCGGCCAGCGTCGTCAGGTCGATGCGCGAGCTGATCGCGCGCACGGTGTTCTGGAAGTCCAGGTTCTGGCCGCTGCGCAGCAGGCCGCGGCGGACGTTGTCCTGCTTCGACGGCACCCAGGCGCTGCGCCCGTCGGGCGAGATCGCCGCCGCGCCGAGATAGTTCGGGATGCCCGAGCCCTGGATCTCGGTGTCGGTGCGGTCGCTGTGGCGCAGCACCACCGTCTGGCGCAGCGTCATCGTCGCGGCCTGGACCGCCAGCACCTCGGCGCCGGCGCTGCCCGGGCTGACCACCGCGGTCGACTCGCCCGGCAGCGGCGGCGTGATGAAGCGGCTCACCAGCACGGTGGCGCCGTCGGCGCTGACCGCCACCTGGCGGGCCTGGCTGCCGACGGCCAGCGAGGCCTGCTGCGCGCCGCTGCCTGCGTCGAGCCGCAGCAGCCGGCCGCTGCCCTCCAGCACGACGAAGGCGCTGGTGCCGCCCGGCGCGAAGGCCAGGCCGTGCGGCTGCGAGCCGCGCGGCAGCGCGATGCGCGAGACGACCTTCAGCGTCGCCGGATCGATGACCGCGATCGAGGCCGCCGCCTTCGCGACGACCCAGATGCGGCCGTCCGGCGCGAGCGCGACGCTGCGCGGCGACGCGCCGACGGCGATCTCGGCCAGGCGGGTGCGCGTGGCGGTGTCGAGGACCGCGACGGTGCCGGCATCCGGATTGACGACCCACAGCCGCGCGGCCGCGCCGCTGCGCGGCTCCAGCAGGATCGGCGACGAGCGTGTCGGCGCCCGCGCGGTCGCGGCGGTGGCCACGGCCTGCACCAGCGTGCGCGTCGAGGTCGCTCCGGCGGCGGTGCGCGCGGTCAGCGTCACGGTGTACAGGCCCGGCGCGGCATAGGCATGCGTCACCGACGGCGTGGCCGAGAACGCGGTCGCGGCGCTGCCGTCGCCGAAGCTCCAGCTGTAGCTGGTGCCGGCGACCGCCGGAACGGTGTAGGAGGCGGTGCCGCCGGCGGCGATGATCGGCGCGGAGATCGAGGCCGACAGGTCCGGCGGCGCGTAGGGCGTCGTCGTCACCGGCGGCGCGCTGACGCCCTGGCCGATCGCGATGATCGTGCCGCGCGAGGGCACGCCGGCCGCGTCGATCGCCACCACCTGGTAGTAGCCGGGCGGCGCGATGTCCGGCCCGGGCAGCGTCGTCGTCAGCCGGATCGTGTCCTGCGAGAACTCCAGCGGCACGCGGCGCTGGCCGGCGTTGAAGGAATGCGTCCCCACCCCGAGCCCGAGCAGCACCAGCCGGGCCACCGGCGCGGCCGAGCTCATGTCGATCTGCATCACCGCGCCATGGGCCTGGCTCAGGCCGCTGATCGCGCTCATCACCGGCCGCGGCGCCAGCTGCGCCACGCCGCCGACGCTGCGGAAGAGCTGCGGCGGGTAGTAGATCTCGGCGTTCAGGTTGGTGACCGGCCCCGGCGTGCCGCCGCCGGTCGACAGCACCGCGCCGTCGGGCAGCAGCACGCTGAAGGAGTGGTAGCCGCGGAAGACCGCGGCCGAGGCGCCGGTGATCCAGCTGCCGGTGGCCGGGTTCCAGAGCTCGGCCGCGTAGACGGCGCTGGCGCCGTTGCTGTTGCCCAGCTGGCTGCCGCCGGTGACCAGCACGCGGCCGTCGGGCAGCACCACGGTGTTGGGATAGCGCCGCGGCAGGCTCATCGCCGGCTGCTCGGTCAGCACCGGCGTGCCGCTTCGCAGGTCGATCAGCGTCGCCTGGCTGCTCGCCGGCAGGCCGTCGCCGTTGAACGAGCCGTTGCCGCCGACCACCAGCACCCGGCCGATGTCGTGCATCACCGCGCTGTTGGTCGCGCCGACGTTCGGCCGGGTCGTCGTGCTGGGCGCGGTCTTGAAGGCGCCATGGACCGTGATGGCGCCATTGCCGGCCGGATCGAGCGACCACATCCGCTCGGCCGACAGGCCGAAGACCTTGCCGCCGGGCATGACCCAGGCGCGCGGATAGGACGCGCGCAGGTAGTCCGGCCCGAAGGCCTCGCGGCTGCTGGCGCCGAACAGCGAGCGCCAGCCGTTCGACTCCAGCACCTCGGGCGTCATCGACGCCAGGCCCTGCACGATCGCCTGGTCGGGGTTGTCCTGCATGCCCTCGCTGTACGGCGCCATGCCGCCGACGACCAGCGGCCGGCCGTCGGGCAGCGTCAGCATCGTGGCGTACCAGCGCTCGTCGGCCAGGTTGCCCGACAGCGGGGTCACGGTGTCGCCGGCGGTGGCGTACAGCGCCGAGCTGACGCTGCCGTTGCCGCCGGTGATCAGCAGCCGGCCGTCGGGCAGATAGGTCGCCGCGCCGCAGAAGCTGTCGGGCTGGTCGGCGCGGAAGCGGGTCTGGTGGCTGGCCGCGCCCAGGCCGAGCGCCGGGTTCCAGAGGTCGAAGTAGCGGCCGTTCTGGGTGTTGCCGTCGGGCGTGGTGCCGAAGCTCAGCACCTTGCCGTCGGGCAGCACCGCCGCGTGCAGGCCGTTGAGCGGCCAGGACTGCACCGGCGACCACAGGCCGCGCGTCGGCGCGTCCGCCGGAATCGTCAGGTTGTCCATCAGCGGATCGGCCGGCGCCGGCACCGCGACCCAGCGTGCCGGATCGACCGCCTGCGCGCGGCGCAGGCCGCCGGACTGCACCGCCCCGGCCGGCGCGGCGCCCTCCTCGTTGCAGGCCGCCAGCATCAGCGCGAACACCAGCATCAGCAGGCCGCCGACAGGCCGCAGGCGCGGGACGGGACGAGGTGCGGCAGGACGGGTCATGGCGGGCGGAGGCGGTTGCGCAGGATCAAGGAAACATAATGTTTCCTTTCGCCCACCCTGATCGCGGTCCCATGACGCGCCGCAAGACCCGCGAAATCGGACGGTTTATGCTCGCGCCCTCCCCGATCACCGAACCCGCACCCCGGAATCCCGCCATGGCCGACATCGTCTGGAACGACCAGCTGCTCAACCACCACGCCGAGATGGACACGACGCACCGCGAGTTCGTCGACCACCTCGCGCAGGTCCAGGCCGCGCTCGAGGGCCCGCAGGAGGAACTGCTGGCGCGCTACGACGCGATGGTGGCGCACACCATCGAGCACTTCGCGCAGGAAGACCGCTGGATGAAGGACCTCGGCTTCACCGAGAGCAACTGCCACAGCTCGCAGCATGGCCAGGTGCTGGCCGTCATCCACGAGGTGCGCCGCCAGCATGTCGAGGGCCAGAGCGACCTGATCGGCCGGCTGCTGCCCGAGCTGATGGCCTGGTTCGAGAACCACGCCCAGGCGGCCGATGCCGGCCTGGCGGCCTCGATGGAAGAGGTCGGCTACGACGTCAGGAGCGGCGTGATGACCAACCCGCCGCGCGGCGGCGCGACCGGCGAGGACGGCGAGCCGGTGGCCGAGAACAGCGGCTGCGGCAGCTCGAGCTGCTGAGCCCTCGCCGCCCCGGCCGCACGCCGGGGCTCAGGACCCGTCGTCCGCGCCGGCGTCCTCGTCATCCAGCAGCGCGTCACGCGAGGAGCGGCCGCGGCGGCTGCGCTTCTTCTCCAGCCGCTCGACCTGCAGCGCGGCCTCGGCCTCCTCGGCCGCGGCGGTCAGCGCCAGATGCTCCTCGGGCAGCTCCAGCGTGATGCGCCCGATCAGGCCGGCGCGGAATTCGTACAGCACGATCTCGGCGGCCTTCTGCAGGTTCAGCCGTCCGCCCGAGAGCACCGCGCCGCGCTTCCTGCCGATGGCGATCAGCATCTCGGCGTCGTTCAGCGCCGCGGTGTCGGCCGCCTGCAGCTTGTAGCGCGCCTCGAGCGCACCGGGATAGTCGCGGCGCAGCCGGCCGATCAGCACCTCGGCGACCACCTCCTCCTCGATCGCGTTGCGACCGACCGCGCCGGTGGCGGCCAGATGGAAGCCGCTCTGCTCGACCAGGATCTTCGGCCACAGCATGCCGGGCGTGTCGTAGAGATAGAAGTCGCTGGCCAGCGCGATGCGCTGCTCGGTCTTGGTGATGCCCGGCTCGTCGCCGGTCTTGGCGGCGCGCTTGCCGGTCAGCGTGTTGATCAGCGTCGACTTGCCGACGTTCGGGATGCCGCAGATCAGCACGCGCATCGGCTTGTCCAGCCCGTTGCGGTTGGGCTTGAGCTCGCGGCAGGCGGCGATCAGGCGCTGCGCCGGCGCGGTGATGCTGGCATCCAGCCCGATCGCGCGGGTGCCGGGCAGGCTGTTGTAGTGTTCCAGCCAGACGGCGGTGCGTGCCGGATCGGCCAGATCCTGCTTGTTGAGCACCTTCAGCGTCGCCCGGCCCTGGGTCAGGCTGGCGATCAGCGGATTGGCGCTGGAGCCGGGCGCACGCGCGTCGAGCAGCTCGATCACCACGTCGATGCCATCCTTGACGCGATCGAGAATGGCCTGACGCGTCAGGTGCATGTGACCGGGGAACCACTGGATGGCCATGTCGAGACTCCTTTTCTGGCAGGCGCGGTGAGCAGGCGCGGGAGTGTGCCACCACCGCGGCAGGCCTGCGCACGCGCAGCCGCTACGATCGGCGCATGGCAATCAAGACCTATACCCTCGAAGTCCAGCGCTACAAGGCCGCCGCGAGCACGCACGGCCTGGTCAACGTCAAGTTCGACGCGCTGCTGGTTCCCCGCAACACGCCCGAAGGCCAGGAGCCCTCGCACATGCTGAGCATGAGCGAGGCCGACGCGCGCACGCTGATGATGCTGCTGAAGGCGCAGCTCTCCGAGTTCGACAAGAAGAAGGCGCGCAGCCAGCGCTGAGGCCAGCCCGACCGGGGCCGCGGGCGCCCGCCCTCAGCCCAGATCCGGCGCGATCTGCTCGCCGTAGTCGACCAGCGCGCCGAGCAGGTCCATCGCGGCCTCGTCGTCCTCGCGCTCGGCCGCCAGCGCGTCGATGCGCTCCTGGAAGCGCTGCAGCGTCATCGCGCCGGCCTGGCCCTCGATCAGCCGCGCGGCGCAGTGCGCCTGCCAGCGTGCGCGCTCCTCGTCGGTCAGCGTGGCGGGGAAGTTGCGGGCGCGGTAGCGCCAGACCACCTCGTCCAGCCGCTCGTCGTCGAAGGCCGGGGCGCGGCCGGCGCTGGCCGCCCACTGCGCCTCGCCCAGGCCGCGCAGCCGCGCGAGCCGGCGCCGGTCCTCGTTGTCCAGGAAGCCGCTGTAGAGGCTGGCGTCGGCGTCGGGCAGACCTTCCGTCTCGGGCCGCGCGAAGACCTCGGCCCAGATGCCGCCGAGCGTGCGCACCTGCGTCGCGGCGATCTCGGCGTGCCGCGCGCAGGCGTCCAGGTCCAGCCCCCAGTGCGCGGCGCGCTCAGGCGTCAGCGTCTTCAGGTTGGAGATGACGATCGGGCACTTGTTGATGTGGATGGTCTTGACCGGCAGCCGGGTCACGCCCTCGGGCAGCGCGTCGGCGCGGGTGAACAGGCGCAGGCGCAGCGTCTCGACATCCAGCCCCAGCAGCTCGGAGGGGTCGTGCGAGAGGTCCCAGACGATCAGCTCGTTGCGGTTGGTCGGGTGGGTGGCCAGCGGCCAGACCAGCGCCAGCCCGCCGCGCTCGACGCCGTACATGCCCGAGACGTGCAGCAGCGGCCGCCCCTGCGACTGCGCGCGGGTGATCTCGGCCTGCACCGCCTCCTTCCTGCGCAGGCCCAGGCAGAAGTCGAACAGCCGCGGCTGCGCCTGGCGCAGCGCCCGCGCCAGACCGATGGTGGCGCGCACGTCCGACAGCGCGTCGTGCGCGTCCTCGTGCACGATGCCGTTGGCCACGCTCAGGTCTTCCAGCCGGAAGGACGGCCGCCCGTCCGGATGGCGCGGCCAGTTCATGCCGTCCGGCCGCAGCGCCCAGGCGCAGCGCACCACGTCGACCAGATCCCAGCGGCCGCAGCCGTTCTGCCATTCGCGCGCGTAGGGGTCGATCAGGTTGCGCCAGAACAGGTGGCGGGTGAACTCGTCGTCGAAGCGCAGCGTGTTGTAGCCCAGCGAGACGGTGCCGGGCCGGGCCATCTCGGCCTCGATCGCGGCGGCGAAGGCGTGTTCGGGCAGCCCCTGCGCCAGCGCCTGCTGCGGCAGGATGCCGGTCAGCAGGCAGCTTTCCGGGTCCGGCAGGTAGTCCGGCGCGGGCTGGCAGAAGTGCATGACCGGCGCCCCGATCTCGCGCAGCTCGGCGTCGGTGCGGATCGCGGCGAACTGGGACGGACGATCACGACGCGGGTCGCGTCCGAAGGTCTCGTAGTCGTGCCAGAGGAAGGTGAAGTCTGCGTCTGCCATGTCCGGCACCTTAACCGATCCGGCCGCCAGCCCCGCCGCGACCGGACGGCCGGCGCGGGGTCCGGAAGGCTCATGGTTCGCCCCCCATGCGCAGGTAGCTGGCGAAGCGGGGAATGCCGTGGCGGGTCTGGCCGCGGCAGCTGTAGACGATGCGGCTGCCCAGCGGCGGCGGCGCGGCCCGCTGCGCGTCGCTGAAGCCGGTGCCGACCAGGAAGACGGTGCCGTCGGCGTTGCGCACCTGCAGCGCGCCCATCAGGCCCGACAGCCGGCCCTCGCCCGGGGTGTGGCCGATGACCACCGCCTCGTCTTCCTGCACCGGCTTGAGCTTGAGCAGCCAGTCGGTGCGCCCGGCGACGAAGGGCGCGTCGGCGCGGTGCAGCACCAGACCCTCGCCGCCGGCGGCGATGACCTCGTCGAGCCGGGCCTGCAGCGCCTCGCGGCCGTCCAGCCGCTGCTGCTCGACGGCGACCAGCGGCGGCCCGCCGGCCTGCGCGACGATCCGCACGATGCGCGCGGCACGCTCCTCGAAGGAGCCGGCGCCCCCGGGCAGCTCGAACACCAGGTAGAGCACGCGCGCCCAGTCGGCCTCGACCGGCCGGCGTCGGCGCACCAGCGCCGAGATCGCCTCGAAGCGCCCGGCCCCGCGCCCGAGCCAGAGCTCGCCGTCGAGCGGCTGCCAGGCCGGCAGCCGCGCCAGGAAGGCCGCCGGCGCAGGGATGGTCTGGCCATGGCGGGTGCGCAGCACCCGCCCGTCCCAGACCGCGCGCACGCCGTCGTATTTCTCGCTGACCAGGTGGCCGGCCGGATCGATGTCCGGATCGGCCATGCGCGCCAGCGGCACGCCGAAGCGCGCGCCGGTCGGCGGCTCCGGCTCGTCGGCCAGGGGCGGCTCGGCCAGCACCCGCCAGACCACGCCGAACCAGCCACCCAGCAGCGCCAGCCCGGAGCGCAGACCGCGCCGTCGCGCCGCATCGCCGGCTGTCGTGGCCGGCCCTCCATCCCGCCTCGTCTCGTTCGCCATGCCGCACCTCCTGTGATTGCCGGCTCCAGCGCACCTCCGGGAGCGCCATCCCGGTGAAGGGAGCTGATGCTGAACCGGGTACCCGGGCGGCCGGATCCCTCCGTGGGGGGACAGGGAAACCGATAGTTGCAGATATGAAACCATGGTGAACAAACGCGTCGGATCACCGGCGCGATACGCGCACTGCCGAGAATCCCGCGCACCGTGATGCAGGCTCACGCCACGATCCATGCGCCGATCCGCTGCTTTCCTGACGCTGGCCCTGGCGGGCCTGCAGGGCCTGACGGCCGGCCACGCGGCCACGACCGCCGATCCGCCCGCCAGGGACCTCGGCGGCGTGACCGCGCCGGCGCCTGCATCGCCCCCGCCCGCCGCCCTGCCCGACCGGCTCGACGACCTCGAGCCCACCGGCGCGGGCCGGCCGGCGGCCGCAGCCCCGCTCCCGCCCGACACGCTGCCGGGCTGCAGCGCGGTGCGCCAGCGCTGCGAGGCGCTGGAGTCCGACCGCACGCAGCTGGCGCGCCAGCGCGACGAGCTCGAGCAGCTGCGCCGACAGGTCGAGCAGGCCCGCACCCGCCTCGACGAGGAGCAGCGGCGCATCAACGCGCTGCGCCAGCAGGCCGACCGCGATCTGCGCGACATCCAGTCCGTGCGCCGGCAGATCGAGACCAACCGGCGCGAGATCGAGCGCCACCTGCAGCGCCAGATCGACGAGTCCGAGCAGCTCGAGCAGGAACAGCGCCGCAGCACCGAGGAGCTGCGCCGACATCAGGCGCTGGGGGCGCTGCGCGAGCAGCGCCTGGTCGTCGCCGGCCTGATGCGCGCGGTGCTCGACACGCTGCCCGGGCCGCCCCGCCCTCAGCCCGATCCGGGGCGGGCCTTCATGAAGCGCGTGGCCGACGCCCACTACACTCCGGCCGATGTCCAGCAGCTGCTGCAAGGCCAGCTCGAGGCGCAAGCGGGACGCGATGCGCGGCAGGTGCGCCGGCAGCTGGCCGATGCGCTGCAGCTGATGCAGCGCCATCTGGTGCAGGCCGACCGCCTGGCCGCGGCGCTGCTCGACGCGGCGCAGCGCGAGCGGGTGCAGGCCGGCCTGCGGGCCGAGCATGCCGCCCTCGAGCTGCTGCGCGCGCGCACCGGTCTGCGCTGAAAGTGTCGTGATCTAGGCACGATCGGCCCCGACAATGCGGTCCGGTACCGACTGCATCAGTGGCACTGGCACATCTATCCGCTAAAAACGCGGACGTGACACCGGCGCAGACCGGTTTTTTCAGCGTATCGAACGATCTCGATCCCGTTCTTCCATTTCAAGACTCTTTCCTGAGGACATCACAGCAATGAAAGTCACCGTCATCGGCACCGGCTACGTGGGACTCGTGACAGGCGCCTGCCTGTCGGAGATGGGCAACCACGTGATGTGCCTGGACGTGGATCCGGCGAAGATCAAGATCCTGCACGACGGGGGCATCCCGATCCACGAGCCGGGGCTGCTGGAGGTGGTGCGGCGCAACGTGGCGGCGGGCCGGCTGGAGTTCACGACGGACATCGAGAAGTCGGTGGCGCACGGCACGATCCAGTTCATCGCGGTGGGCACGCCGCCGGACGAGGACGGCTCGGCGGACCTGAAGTACGTGACGGCGGCGGCGCGCAACATCGGGCGGCTGATGACGGACCACAAGGTGATCGTGGACAAGAGCACGGTGCCTGTGGGCACGGGCGACAAGGTGCGTGCGGCGGTGGCCGACGAGCTGGCCAAGCGCGGCCTGCCCGAGATGGAGTTCTCGGTCTGCTCGAACCCCGAGTTCCTGAAGGAAGGCGCGGCAGTGGCGGACTTCATGCGCCCGGACCGCATCGTGGTGGGGGCGGAGGACGAGCGCGCGATCCTGCTGATGAAGGCGCTGTACCAGCCCTTCGTGCGCAACCGCGACCGGATGATCATCACGGACATCCGCTCGGCGGAGTTCATCAAGTACGCGGCCAACTGCATGCTGGCCACGCGGATCAGCTTCATGAACGAGCTGAGCCGGCTGGCGGAGAA
>NZ_JABSNM010000033.1 GCF_013294065.1 Sphaerotilus uruguayifluvii | reverse complement strand
AGACGGAGCTGAGCACCGAGTCGATGCCGTCGGAGGCCGAGCGCTCGATGGTGCGGTCGCCCGCGGAGTCGACGAGGTAGGTGTCGTTGCCGGCGCCGCCGACCAGGGTGTCGGAGCCGGCGCCGCCGTCGAGGGTGTCGTCGCCGGCGAGGCCTTCGAGGCGGTTGGCGGCCGAGTTGCCGGTGAGGATGTTGGCCAGCGTGTTGCCGGTGCCCGACAGCGCGGCCGCGCCCAGGAGCTGCAGGTTCTCGATCTGATCGCCCAGCGTCCAGCTCAGCGCCGCCTGCACCTGGTCCGTGCCTTCGCCGGCCAGCTCGATCACCACGTCGCCGGCGTCGACCAGGTAGGTGTCGTTGCCTGCGCCACCGGCCAGCGTGTCGCGGCCGGCCGCACCGTCCAGGCGGTTGTTGCCGGCATTGCCGGTCAGCCGGTTGGCCTGCGCGCTGCCGGTGGCATCGATGTCGGCGCCGCCGAGGAGGGTCAGGTTCTCGACGTTCTCGGCGACCGTGAAGGACAGCGCGGTCTCGATGGTGTCGACGCCCTCGTCGGCGTTCTCGATGATTCGGTCGCCGCTGCTGTCGACGCGGTAGGTGTCGTTGCCGGCGCCGCCGATCATCGTGTCGTCGCCGCCGCCGCCATCGAGCAGGTTGTCGCCGGCATGACCGACGAGCCGGTTGTCCAGCGCGTTGCCGGTGCCGTCGAGCCGCAGCGCCGCATCGCCAAGCAGGCGCAGGTTCTCCACCTGGTAGCCCAGCGTCATCGACAGGCCCAGCGCCTCGACCGTGTCGATGCCTTCGTCGATGTCCTCGAGCACGTCGTCGTCGAGGCTGTCGACGCGGTAGGTGTCGTCGCCCAGGTCGCCGCTCAGCGTGTCGCGGCCGCCCCCCCCGACGAGCGTGTCGTCGCCGCGGTCGCCGACCAGACTGTCGTTGCCGAGACCGCCGTCGAGCCGGTCGGCCTGCTCGGTGCCGGCGAGGATGTCTTCGCCGTCGGTGCCGTTCAGCGTGACCGCACCGGTCACCGCATCGGGCTGGCCGCCGATGAACTGGTAGCGGTAGACCCCGATCTCGCCGGTGTTGCCGACGGTGCTGTCGAGGGCCGTCAGCGCCGCGGCATCGCCGGAGGCCGGCAGCAGCTGGTAGTGGCGGCCGTCGCCGGCGCTGAAGCCGACGCCACCCGCCAGATCCCAGGTGGTCCACTCGATGTTCTCGTAGCGCAGCTCGAGCGTGAAGTTGCCGTCGCCGGTGCCGCTGATCACCATCTGGAAGGCGTTCTGGCCGGCCGCGCCGCCGAACGGGCCGACGTCGTCCCAGGTGATGACCAGCGAGCCGCCGTTGCTGGCGTCGGCGTGGTACCAGACCTGGTTGGATCCGGTGGAGGTGCCGCCGGCCGAGGCGGTGGCACTGCCGCCCTGGGTGTCGGCGTCGGCGAAGTAGGGCGCGATCGTCGGCGGCGTGCCTGCCAGCGTCATGACCTCGTGGCTGAAGAACGGGCTGGCCGCGATGCCGAAGGTGACGTGACCGTTGGTGCTGATGACCAGGGCGGTCTGGCGGCTGCCGTAGAAGCTCAGCCCCTGCGGGCCGAAGATCGCCGTCAGGTCGATGACGCTGGAGCCGCCGTCGTCGCTGCGCTCGAGTGCGTCCGCGCCGAAGCCCGTGAAGCCGCCAAGGCCGGTGATCAGGGAGGTCATGGGTGGGTATCCAGATGTCGTGATGGTGGGTCTTTCATTTTCTTGTCGTGCATCCGTTGCATCGGCAGGCATTGATCCCCTGTTCAAGGGGGTATGGGCGAGATCGGTCATCGTTCTCGCTTTCCATCCATCCTTCGGCCTTCCGGGCGTGAATACCCCCTGGATGATGGGATTCCCCCTTGATGAAGGGTAGTGGTCGCGAGGATTTCATGTTCCATTCGCCCAGCCCAATGTGAAGCATATGAAATTGCGAGAAAAATAACCTGGTTCCAGCGGAAAGAGCCTCCGGCACCATTTTCTGGTGCCGATCCGATCGGTTCTACTGCCGCTGCACCGGATCCCAGGGCGGGATTGCGGAAAAAACTGTCGGACGCGGGGATGTGATGTTGAACGTGCTGCTGCTGATGAAGCTGGCACTGGATTTCATGACGGTGCAGCGAGGGGCCTCCTTTCTGCTGTGCCTGCTCGTGAGTGCCCTGGTGCTTCTGCGTACCCAGGTCGTCGAGGTGCGCAGCGCAGCGGCGATGCGGGCGATGGTCGGCTTCGTGCTGCTGATCGTGCTGGCCTGGCTGCAGAGCGGGCATGTCGCGATGGCCTTCCGCTATGTCGGACTGCTGCTGCTGGCGGTCGCGATCCCGGTGTGCCTGACCCGGCGCAGTCCGCAGAGCCTGCTCGGCTCGGCCACGCTGCTGCTGTGGGCCAACCTGCTGTTCGGTGTGCTGTGCATCGTCCGGGCGGTCGCGACCGGCGTCTATGCGGAGCGCACCTTCCTGCCATTCGAGCATGCCAATCTCTTCGGCAGCTACATCCTGTCGAGCGTGCCGCTGCTGTTCGTCGTCGAGGCCCGACAGGGCATCCGCTGGGACTACCGGCTGGCCTTCATTGGGCTGGCCTGGGCCTCGACCTCGACCGGCTCGGGCATGCTGTCGCTGTTGCTGCTGCTGAACTTTGCCCGCATCAGCTCCGGGCAGATCCTGAGGACCGTGCTGATGGCAGCGCTGGTCGGCCTCGTCGGCGAGGCCGGGCTGGCGATGTTCAACCCCGAGCTGCACACGAAGATCTTCTCGCCGTTCGCGTTCGTGACCGACTTCGGCATGGGCACGCTGTTCGACGCGGCGCGCATCGGCTACTCGCTCTACGACTTCGGGCCGGAATACGAGAGCTCGCTGACCTGGCGCATCTATGCCTATGTGGTCTTCCTGACCGACGTGATGTCCTCGTCGCTGGCCAGCATCCTCTTCGGCCGCGGCTTCAGCGGCTACGAGGTGGTCTGGAACGGCTACATGCCGCACAACGACTTCATCCTGACGCTGGTGGACTTCGGCGTCATCGGTCTGGTGGTGGTCTTCTACATGCTGCGGCGCCTGCTGCTCTTTGTCCGGAGCCACCGTGAACTGATCGCGCTGGTGCCGATCCTGATCTTCCGCCTGATGTTCGAGAACAACATCTATTCCTTCTATCTGATGTCGTCGCTGGTCATCAATTCCTCCTTCCTTCTGATGGCCTACCGGAGGCGCGCTTGAGAATCCTGGTCATCACCAACATGTATCCGGGGCGGAACCCGGCCTATCCCTATGCTGGAACCTTCGTCGCCGAGCAGGTGCGCGACCTGTCGCGCCATGCGGAGGTGGATGTCGAGGTCATCGAGGGCTTTCGCGGACCTCAGTGGTATGTGAAAGGTTTCGCGCGGGCCTGGACGGCCTGCGTGCGTGGCGGCCATGACGTGATCCATCTTCACTACGGCCTGACGGCGGCTTTCCTGCCGCTGCTGCCGCCGCCGGTGCGCCAGCGCGTGGTGGTGACGCTGCACGGAGGCGACATCCTGGCGCAGCAGGGTCTGCCAGTGCAGGTCGCCATCACCCGCCGTGTGCTGGGCTGTGCGGCGGTGGTGGTGGGGGTCAGCGACGAGATCGCGCAGGCCGCACGGCCTCATGCCCGAGAGGTCGAGGTGCTTCCCTGCGGGGTCGATGACCGCTTCTTCTCGCCGGAGCCTGCGTGCTGCGGCGGCGAGACCTCGCCGGTGCGCCTGATCTTTCCTGGCGATCCGGCACGCGCGGTCAAGAACCATCCGCTGTTCGAGGCGATCGTTACGGCCTGGCGCGAGCGCTTCGGCCCCGTCGAGGTGGTGGTGCTGCACAACATGGAACGCGAGCAGGTCCGCGACGCGATGCGGCGGGCCTCGGCGCTGGTGCTGACTTCGCTGAGCGAGGGATCGCCGCAGGTGGTCAAGGAGGCGCTGGCCTGCGATCTGGCTGTGCTGGCTTCCGACGTGGGTGATGTGCGCCAGCTGCTCGGACGCACGCCGGGCACGGGTGTGTTCAGGCTCGACGAGCCGGTCGGGCGCATTGCCGCGCAGCTGCACGACTGCATCGAGGCAGCACGGGGCTCGCCGGGCGAACGGCGCCGTCGGATCCGTCAGCGGGGTCTCGGCGGTGACCAGATCGCGCAGCGGCTCGGGTCGATCTATGCGCGGTTGTCGCCGCTCGGGACCTGAGCATGGCGATATCCCCGAAACGCTTCGTGCTGCTGCAGGGCTATTTCCTGCTGACCGGACTGATCAATGCCGGCCTGGCCTGGCTGCCGGGCTGCCTGCTGCGCCGGCTGTGGCTGAGGCTGTTCGGCTTTCGCGTCGCAGCCGGTGCTCAGGTCCATCGCCGGGTGCGCTTGACCTCGCCGATCGGCCTGCTCGAGATCGGCGAGGGCAGCATCGTCGGGCCGGGCTGCCTGCTCGACAACCGGCGTGGCATCCGCATCGGCCGCAACGTGAACCTGTCGCGCGAGTGCTGCGTGCTCACGCTTGGCCACGATCTCGGCCACCCCGACTTTCCGACCCGCGGTGAGTCGGTGCAGATCGATGACGACGCCTGGCTGTTCATGTCGGTGCGTGTCATGCCGGGCTGTCGCATCGGCGCCAACGCGGTCGTGTTCCCGTTTTCCGTCGTCACCCGCGAGGTGCCGGCGTCGACGGTCTGGGGTGGCATGCCCGCCCGTCATCTGCGCGACCAGACGGTTCAGCGCGCCCGCCAGGCCTGGTACGGCTACTGGCTGGCCTTCTAGGAGGATCAGAATGTCTGCGAGAACCGCCGTCCGCGAGGAGGAGGAGGATCTGACCGGCATGGCCACCACGCGGCCGCCGACCACCAACCGGCTGTTCGGCATCCAGATCGATGCCGTGACCCGCGACGAGGCGGTCGGTCGGGTCGGAGACTGGCTGGCCGCGCCCTGGCCGGGGCGATGCCGCTACGTGGTGACGCCCAATGTCGACCATGTGCTGAAGCTGCGCGGCGACAGCGGGTTCCGCACCGCCTACGACGAGGCCGACCTGGTCATCGTCGACGGCTGGCCGATCCGGTCGGTCAGCCCGCTGCTGGGCGTGCAGGTGCCCGAGACGATTCCGGGCAGCGACTTCGTGCCCTGGCTGCTCGACGATCACCAGGCGCGCGGGCGCCGGCTGCGTGTCTTCCTGCTCGGTGCGGCCGAGGGGGTGGCGGAGGAGGCCGCGCTGCGCATCGAGGAGCGCTGGCCCTGCGCCGACGTGGTGGGCACGCTGTCGCCGCCGTGGCGCTTCGAGCGCGACGAGGCGCTGTGCGAGCGCATCTGCCGCCGCGTCACCGAGACGGCGCCGGACCTGCTGGTGCTCGGCCTGGGCGCGCCCAAGCAGGAGATCTTCGCGCAGCGCTACCAGCACCAGCTCGGCGCGAAGGTCGCGCTGTGCGTCGGCGCGACGATCGACTTTCTCGCCGGCAGCAAGCGCCGCGCGCCGCCGCTGGTGCGCCAGCTGCGGCTGGAGTGGCTGTACCGCTCGCTGTCGGAGCCGCGCCGGCTCGGGCGGCGCTATCTCGCCGGCATCGTGCAGTTCCCGCTGCTGGTGGCGCGCGAGCTGGTCGAGCGGCACCGGCGATGAGCGCGACGAGGGCGCAGACGGCGGGCGCGCCGGCCGTCTCGGTGCTGATGCCGGTCTGGAACGGCGAGGCGCATCTGGAGGCGGCGATCGCCTCGGTCCTGGGCCAGACCTGGCGCGATCTCGAGCTGGTCGTCGTCGACGACGGCTCGACCGACGGCACGCCGGCGCTGCTGGCCCGGCTGGCGGCGCAGGACGCGCGGCTGCGGGTGCTGACCCGGCCCAACGGCGGCATCGTCGCCGCGCTCAATGCCGGGCTGGCGGCCTGCCGCGGCGCGCTGGTGGCGCGCATGGACGCCGACGACCTGTGCCGGCCCGAGCGCATCGCGCGCCAGGTGGCGGCCTTCCGCGACGATCCCGCGCTGGTGCTGTGCGGCAGCGCGATCGAGATGTTCGGCGACCGGCGCGGCGTGCTGCGCTTCCCGACCGACGACCGCGGCTGCCGGGCGATGCTGGCGACCTGGTCGAGCTTCGCGCATCCGAGCGTGATGATGCGCTCCGACGTGCTGCAGGCGCACGGCCTGCGCTACGACGCCGGCCACCAGTACGCCGAGGACTATCGCCTCTGGTCGGATCTGGCACGCTTCGGCCGGCTGCGAAACCTGCCCGAGCCGCTGCTGCGCTACCGCGTCCACGCCGGGCAGATCAGCCAGGCGCGGCGCCAGGCGCAGCAGGAGGTGCACCTGCGGGTGGCGCTGGACAACCTCGGCGCGCTGGCGCTGCCGCGGCCGGTCGGGCATGCGGAGCTCGCGCCGGTGCTGTTCGCGCACCGTGCCAGCGCCTGGTCGAGCCTGCGCGGCACGCTGGGGCTGACCCGGCGCTGCCTGCAGCAGTCGGCGCCGGCCGACGCGTCGCTGCGGCGCGGCGTGGCGCTGCAGCTGCTGCGCCGGGGCCTGCGCGTCAGCGCCCGCAATCTGGTCGACCGCTGGGCCGCCTGAGCGCAATGAGCGCAGCGAGCGGGACGGGCCCGCCCGGCGCTCAGGCTGCCGCGGCCACCGGCGCGATCAGCTCGACGATGTCGCTGGCGCCGGTCCACTCGCCGACATAGCGCGAGTTCTTGCCGTAGGCGTTGTCGATCACCTGGTTCGGCACCGCCAGCAGGCATGACAGGATGTGGCCGTGCAGGCGGTCGGTGACGACGCGCTCGTGGCTGCCGAACAGCGCGATGGCCTGCGCGGCGAGCGCTTCGACATGGCCGCGCCAGGCCCGCAGCGCCGGCTGCGAGACCTGCCCGTCCAGGCGCAGCGCACGCAGCACCCGCAGCGCGCGGCACAGGTTCAGGTAGACCGCGTCGCGCCGGCCGACGAAGTCGGGCCAGTCGCTGCGGGTGACGGCCGCATGCTCCGTGCCGGGCAGGCTCGGCGGCTCGCCGGACTCGCCGTCGGTGCGGATGAAGTGCAGCACCCGGCCGGTCCGGTCGGACGGCGGCGCCGCGTGCGCGCTGCGCTGCAGCGGCCAGAGCTGGTGCGCCATGTCCGGCAGCAGGTGCACGTTCGGGGTGAACTCGCGCGCCAGCACCATCGACTCGCGGTCGCGCACGCACAGGTGGAAGTCGGGGTGGCGCCGGTAGCGCGGTGCCATGCGCGCGATCGCCTCCGGATCGCGGAAGTGCAGCGACTGCGGCATCACGATGACCCGGTGGCCGGCCAGGCGCTCGATGCTGGTGTCGCGCACCGACTGCGGATGCTCGTACAGATCGCCGAAGTTGCCTCCGCCCTGGAAGACGACGACCTCGTCGGGGCGCACCCGCGACAGGTCGAAGTTGAAGTAGGCCGAGCGGCGCCGCACCTCGATGCGGTGGCGCTCGAAGAAGCGTTCGGTGCCGAGCATGATCAGCAGGTCGCCGACGTTGGCGTACATCGGCACGTCGACGTACTGGACCGGGCGGCCGCCGATCAGCTCGGCGATCTGCCCGTGCCGTGCGGCCAGGCGGTCCATCACTTCGGCATGGGGAAGGGCGCAGGCGCCCGCGGGGATTGCAGCGGTCATCGGATGCGCGACAGGCGGAGCTGCCGGAGGTGGTCGATCACGGGGTGGTAGTCGTCGAGCCGGGGCAGCAGCGTGGCCAGCCGCAGCCCGGCGCGGTGGCGCAGGAAGCCCAGCGTCAGCGCCAGCCGCAGCAGCGACGACAGCAGCGTGGCGCCCGCCAGCTCGAGCACCGGGTCGTGGCGGCCGATCCACGGCAGCAGCGCCAGCAGCGGCAGCAGCGCGAGGATCTGGCGTGCCGCGACGGTGCCGGTCTGGCCGGAGGCGGCGAAGCGCTGCGCCAGCTGCCAGCTCGCGCCGCCGACGACGCATTCGAGCAGCAGCAGCATGAAGGCGCCGCGCGCGCCGGCATAGGCCGTGCCGAACACCGGCACCCACAGCGCCAGCGCCGCCAGCGACAGCAGCGCGCACAGCAGCAGCAGCGGATGGAAGGTCATGCGGAAGACCCGCGCGACCGCCTCGTTCATGCGCGCCTCGTCGCGGCCGGCATGGCGCGAGAACAGCGCGCCGGAGGCCGCTTCCTGCACCAGGCCGATCAGCCTCGAGGTCGCGTAGGCCACGGTGTACAGGCCGAGCGCCTGCGCCTGGCCGCTCCACGACAGCCAGAGCTTGTCGACGTTGGTCGACAGCATGCCCAGCAGCACCGTCAGGTGGTAGTGCAGGCTGTAGCGCAGGTGGCTGGCGAGCCGCCAGGGCGGATCGTCCTGTGCGGCGGCGGCGTCGCTGCCGTGCGGCAGGTCGGCATCGCGCCGCAGCGCCACCGCGACCGCCAGCGCGAAGCCGGTGGTGGTGGCGAGCGCCGCGGCGGCCGGGTCGAGCCGGCCGGCCAGCGCCAGGCCGGCCAGCAGCGCCGCGGTGGTCAGCGTCGGCAGGCCGCGCAGCAGGTTGAACAGGCGCAGGCCGTCGTGGCGCTGCGCCAGCGCGCAGGCGTGCAGGTGCAGCGCCTGCACCAGCGCCAGCAGCACCAGCAGCGGCGTGCCGCTCCAGCGCCCGGCGCCGAACTGCGCCTGCTGCCAGGCCAGCCCGATCAGCAGCGCCGCCAGCGCGACCGCGGCCAGGCCGGCGCGGCGCAGTCCGGGCGGCAGCCGATGGCGCCGGTGCGCGTAGACGAAGGCCGGCCCCAGGCCGAGCTGGGCGCTGCCGGCGGCGAGCATGCCGGCGAGCATCAGCGCCGCGAGCTCGCCGCGCGCGGCCGGCTCGAGCAGGCGCGCCAGCAGCACGCTGGTGGCGAAGCCGGTGCCGGCCATGCCGACCGAGGTGCCCAGCGACAGCAGGAAGGACTGCAGCAGCATCGTGCGGTGCCCGGCCTCAGCGTTCGCGCAGGCTCTCGGCGGAGGCGCGCAGCAGCGGGCTCAGGAAGAACTCGATGATGCGGCGCTGGCCGATGCGGGCCTCGACGCTGACGCTCATGCCCGGCGTCAGCGCGACCTCGGTGCCGTCGATGTCGAGGCTGTGGCGGTCCAGCTTGACCCGCGTCGAGTAGACCAGTCCGCGCTTGTCGTCGCTGATCGCGTCGTGCGAGACCGAGACGATGTGCCCGGAGATCGTGCCGTAGCGGGTGAACTGGAAGGTGTCGACCTTGACCACCGCCTCCTCGCCCTCGCGCACGAAGCCGATGTCGCGGTTGTCGACCAGGGCCTCGACCTCGAGCGTCTCGTCGCGCGGCACGATGACCATCAGCGGCTGCGCCGGCGTGACCACGCCGCCGACGGTGCGCACCGCCAGCTGCTGCACCGTGCCGTCGACCGGCGCGCTCAGCTGCATCAGGTGGCTGCGGCTGTCGGCCTTGCGCAGCTCCTGGCCGAGCGAGTCGATGCGCTGGCGCGCCTCGGCCAGCGCGTCCAGCGCGGTGCGGCGGGTCTGTGCCAGCAGCTCGGCCTTCTGGCGCTGCACCGTCTGGCGCGAGGCCTCGATCTCGTTGAGCCGGCTGCGCAGCGCCGCCAGGTCCGAGGTCTTCTCCAGTCGCTGCTGCTCGCGGTCCAGGTAGCCGTGGCGCGAGACGAAGTTCTGGTCGGCCAGCTCGCGGTAGTCCTGCGCGCGGCGCTCGGCCAGCGGCAGCGTCGCCTCGATCTTGCGCACCGATTCCTGGGTGGTCTGCGTCTCGGCCTCGATGCGGGCCAGCTCGGCGTCGAGCCGGCCCTGGCCGGCGAGGAATTCCTGGTGCTGGCTGCGCAGCAGCTCGGCGGTCTCGGCCAGGCGCGCCGGCGGCACGCCGGCCACCGTCTCGAGCACCGGCGCGCGCGCGCCGTCCAGCGCGGCCAGCAGCGCACGGGCCCGTGCGGCGCGCAGCCTCGCGTCGGCGATCTCGCCCTCCAGGCGGCTGCTGTCGGCGCTCGACTGGGTCGCGTCGAGCTCGACCAGCAGGTCGCCGGCATGCACCTCCTGGCCCTCGCGCACATGGATCGCGCGCACCGTGGCGGTCTCGACCGGCTGCACCACCTTGCTGCCCAGGCTGGGCACGACCCGCCCCTGCGCGGTGGCGACGATGTCGATCCGGCCCACGCAGGCCCAGGTCGCCGCGATCGCGCAGAAGCCGGTGATCGCCCACATCGCCACCCGCGGCGCGGGCGACACCGGGGTTTCCTGCAGCGCCAGCGTCGCCGGCAGGAACTGCAGCTCGTGCGCCAGCCGCTTCGGCGGCTCCATCGCGTCGCGTTCGGCCCAGGCCAGGCCGAACACCCGGCGGTAGCGCTGCAGCAGCTCGGCCGCGGCGTGCCCGCGCATCCTCAGGTTGGTCGTCATCGACATCTCGGGGTCTCCGGTCGGGCAGGGCGCTCAGGCCTGCTGCATGCGGTGCAGGTGGGCGTACAGGCCGTTGGGGCGGGCGAGCAGGTCGGCATGGGTGCCGGCCTCGACGATGCGGCCCCGGTCCATCGCGATGATGCGGTGGGCGTCGCGCACCGCGGAGAGCCGGTGGGCGATGATGATCACCGTGCGGCCCTGGCAGATCGCGCGCATGTTGTTCTGGATGATGCGCTCGCTCTCGTAGTCGAGCGCGCTGGTGGCCTCGTCGAGGATCAGGATGCGCGGGTTGCCCATCAGCGCGCGCGCGATGGCGATGCGCTGGCGCTGGCCGCCCGACAGCGTCGAGCCATGCTCGCCGACCATGGTGTCGTAGCCCTCGGGCAGCTCGGTGATGAACTCGTGCGCACCGGCCAGCCGCGCGGCCTGCATCACCCGCTCCAGCGGCGCGCCGGGGTCGCTCAGCGCGATGTTCTCGCGCAGGGTACGGTTGAACAGCACGTTCTCCTGCAGCACCACGCCGATCTGGCGGCGCAGCGAGGTCGAGTCGACCAGCGCCAGGTCGACGCCGTCGACCAGCACCCGGCCGCGCTCGGGCACGTGCAGCCGCTGCACCAGGCGCGTCAGCGTGCTCTTGCCCGAGCCGGAGCGCCCGACGATGCCGATCACCTCGCCGGCGCCGACCTTCAGGCTCAGCTCGCGCATCACCTCCGGCGCGTCCGGGCGGTAGCGGAAGCTCACCCGGTCGAACTCGATCTGGCCGCGCACCGGCGGCAGGCTGCCCTTGGTGCCGGCGATCTCGGTGCGGGTGTTGAGGATGTCGCCCAGGCGCTGCACCGAGATGCCGGTCTGCTGGAAATCGGTCCACAGCTGCGCCAGGCGCATCACCGGCTGAGCCACCTGGCCGGCGAGCATGTTGAAGGCGATGAGCTGGCCGATGCTGAGGTCGCCGGCGATCACCAGCCGCGCGCCCAGGTACATCGTGCCCACGCTCACCAGGCGGCTGACCAGCGTGACGCCGCCGTTGGCCAGCGTGCCGATGGTGGCGGTGCGGAAGCTCGCCGACACGTAGGCGGCGAGCTGGTTGTCCCAGCGGCGCGTCCACTGCGGCTCGACCGCCATCGACTTGACGGTGTCGATGCCGCCGATGGTCTCGACCAGGAAGGCCTGGTTCTCGGCGCTGCGGTTGAACTTCTCGTGCAGCCGGGCACGCAGCACCGGCGTGAAGCCCAGCGAGATCGCCATGTACGCCGGCAGAGACACCAGCACCACCAGCGTCAGCCACGGGCTGTAGAACCACATCACCGCCAGGAAGACGCTGGAGAACAGCAGGTCGAGCACCAGCGTGATCGCGTGGCCGGTCAGGAAGGAGCGGATGTTCTCCAGCTCGCGCACCCGCGCCACCGAGTCGCCGGTGCGCCGGGCCTGGAAGTACGACAGCGGCAGCGCCAGCAGGTGGCGGAACAGCCGCGCGCCGAGCTCGACGTCGATGCGGCTGGTGGTGTGCGCGAAGACATAGGTGCGCAGCGCCGTCAGGCTGACCTCGAACAGCACCACCACCACCAGGCCGGCGGCGATGACGTCGAGCGTCGTGAAGCCGCGGTGCACCAGCACCTTGTCCATCACCACCTGGAAGAACAGCGGCGTGACCAGCGCGAAGACCTGCAGCACCAGGCTGACGGCCAGCACCTCCAGCAGCAGGCGGCGGTACTTGATGACCGCCGGCACGAACCAGCTGAAGTCGAAGCGCGCCATCTCGCCGGCGATCGAGGCCCGGGAGGTGAACAGCAGCAGCTCGCCGCTCCAGCGCTGCATCAGCGCGTCGCGATCGAGCGTCTCGGGCCGGCCGGCGCGCGGGCACTGCACCAGCACGCGCTCGCCGTCGACGCGCGCCACGATGAAGGCCTCGCCGTCCGGGCCCAGGCCCATCGCCGGCAGCGGCGTGGTGGCCAGCCGGTCGAAGGAGGTCGTCACCTTGCGCGTCTGCAGCTCGAGCTGCCGGGCGGCCAGCAGCACCTCGTCGGGCGTCATGCGCTCGCCGGCACGGAACTCGTGCGCGAGCTGGTCGGTGTCGGCGGCCTGGCCGTGCAGCCGCGCCATCATCGCCAGGCAGGTCAGCACGCTGTCGACCGCGGGCGGCTCGGGCGTCGCGGCAGGCTGCGCAGGCAGTGGTGCGGCGTGGCCGCCGTCGGTCGGTTCTTCCCTGTACATCGTTCGTGATTCCCCAGCCCGCAGCGTTCGTGGTGTCATCCGGCAGAGGCCGCGGCGACGCGTGCTGCTCGTGCGTCGCCCGGGTCTCGCGCAGGCTCTGGACGAGCCCGGGCTCTCTGGCCGAGCCCGTCGCGGGTCGGGCTCCAGCCCTCTGCGCGACCCTGCCGTTTTTCATTTCGGGGCATTGTCCAGGAGGGGGCGCGCCGGCGGTTTTTTCCTGTCCCCCTCATGCAGGGGTGATCGATGGAAAAAACCCCGCAGGGCGTGAGCCACTGCGGGGTTGGCACGGTGTCCCGGCCGTGCCGGGGCATCGTTTCAGGGGGCGGGTCCCCTCGGGGTCAGTTCCAGTTGGCCTCGATCACGGTCGTCAGCGCCGTGCTGGTGCTCGTGGGCAGCGTCGTCGTGCCCAGGGTCGGCGCGCTGAACGAGGCCATGGCGTTGACCAGCGTGCTGACCTGCGAGGCCAGCAGGGCCTGTCCGTCGCCGGCGACGATGCGCTCGACCTGGTACTGGCTGCCAGCGAACCAGTTCTCGATCCGGGCCGAGGTGTTCGTGCCGATCACCGTGACGCGCAGGTTGTTGCTGTTGGCTTCGCGCGCGAACCACAGCTGGTTGTGGCTGATGCCGGCACCGAACTGCAACGTGTCGCTGCCGCTGAGGTCGTTCTCGCGGACGACCGCGACCTGGGTCGTGCTGTTGGAGGCTCCGCGGTTGACCTGGTAGGTGTCGCTGCCGCTGCCGCCGACCAGCGTGTCCCAGCCGATCGTGGCGACCAGCGTGTCGTCTCCGGCCAGGCCGTAGAGCACGTTGTAGGCCGCATTGCCGGTCATCACGTTGTTCGCTGCATTGCCGGTGCCCGACATGAGATTGCCGCCCAGCACCAGGTTCTCGACGTTGCTGCCCAGCGTGTAGGACGAGCCCACCGAGACGGTGACGGTGTCGACGCCTTCGCCGGCCAGTTCCTGGATCACGTCGCCTGCGTCGCCGATGTAGTAGACGTCGTTTCCGGCCCCCCCTGCCATCACGTCACTGCCCGCTTCGCCCCTCAGCGTGTCGTTGCCGCCATTGCCGATGAGCGTGTCGTTGCCGAAACCCCCATAGAGGTCGTTGTCGCCTGCTCCGCCAGTGATGCGGTTGTCCAGCGCGTTGCCGGTGCCGCTGGCGCTGCCGGTGCTGGTCAGTTCGAGATTCTCGATGCTGCTGCCCAGCGTGTAGCTCGCCAGGCTGGTGCGCACGGTGTCCGTGCCGGCGGTATCGGTGATGGCGATGCCGCTGCTGCGGTTGACGATGTAGACATCGTCGCCGCTGCCGCCGGCCAGCGTGTCCCAGCCGCCGGTGCCCCCGTCGAGCGTGTCGTTGCCGGCGCCACCGGACAGCAGGTTGTCGAACGCGTTGCCGATCAGCACGTTGTCGAGCGCATTGCCGGTGCCGTTGATGCGCCCTGTACCGACCAGCGTCAGGTTCTCGACGTTGTCGCCCAGTGCATAGCTGACGTAGCTCTGAACGGTGTCGTTGCCTTCGCCAGCCAGTTCCTGGACCACGTCGTCGGCACTGCCGACGAAATAGAGGTCATCGCCGATGCCTCCGGACATCATGTCGTTGCCGGAGCCGCCCTGCAGCGTGTCGTTGCCGGAGCCGCCGATCAGCGTGTCGTTGCCGGAGCCGCCGTCGAGGTAGTTGTTCGCGGCGTTGCCGGTGAGCCGGTTGGCCAGGATGTTGCCGGTGCCGTTGCCAGCCCCGCTGGCCAGTTCGAGGTTCTCGACGTTGCTGCCCAGCGTGTAGGCGATCAGCGAGGAGACGATCGTGTCCGTCCCGTCACCAGCGGCTTCCTGGACCACGTCGCCGGTGCTGTTGACGACGTAGGTGTCGTTGCCGGCCCCGCCGATCATCGTGTCGTTGCCGAGGCCACCGTTGAGGGTGTCGTTGCCGGCCCCGCCGGTGATGCGGTTGTCCAGCGCGTTGCCGGTGCCGCTGGCGCCGGTGTCACGGGTCAGCTCGAGGTTTTCGATGCTGCTGCCCAGCGTGTAGCTGGCCAGGCTGGTGCGCACGGTGTCCGTGCCGGCGGTATCGGTGATGGCGATGCCGCCGCTGCGGTTGACGATGTAGACATCGTCGCCGGCGCCGCCGACCAGCATGTCCCAGCCACCAGTGCCGCCGTCGAGCGTGTCGTTGCCGGCGCCGCCGGACAGCAGGTTGTCGAACGCGTTGCCGGTCAGCACGTTGTCGAGCGCGTTGCCGGTGCCGTTGACATAGCCGGCTCCGACCAGCGTCAGGTTCTCGACGTTGTCGCCCAGCGTGTAGCTGACATAGCTCTGGACCGAGTCGATGCCGGCGTTGGCGGTTTCCTGGACCACGTCGCCGGCGCTGCCGACGACGTAGGTGTCGTTGCCGGCGCCGCCGATCATCGTGTCGTTGCCGGCATCGCCGACGATCGTGTCGTCGCCGGCGCCGCCGGTGATGCGGTTGTCCAGCGCGTTGCCGATGCCGCTGGCGCCGGTGCTGCTGGTGAGTTCCAGGTTCTCGACGTTGCTGCCCAGCGTGTAGCTCGACAGGCTGGTGCGCACGGTGTCCGTGCCATTGCTTGCCGTCTCGGTGACCGTCACGCCCGTGCGGTTGACCAGATAGACATCGTTGCCGGATCCTCCGATCAGCGTGTCGTTGCCACTGGTGCCGCCATCGAGCGTGTCGTCGCCGGCGCCGCCGTCGAGCATGTTGGCGCGCGTGTTGCCGGTCAGCACGTTGTCGAGCGCGTTGCCGGTGCCGTTGGCGTAGCCGGCTCCGATCAGCGTCAGGTTCTCGAGGTTGCCCCCCAGCGTGTAGCTGACCTGGGACTGGACAGTGTCGGTGCCTGCACCGGCAGCTTCCTGGACCACGTCGCCGGCGCTGTTGACGACGTAGGTGTCGTTGCCGGCCCCGCCGATCATCGTGTCGTTGCCGAGGCCACCGTTGAGGGTGTCGTTGCCGGCCCCGCCGGTGATGCGGTTGTCCAGCGCGTTGCCGGTGCCGCTGGCGCCGGTGCTGCTGGTGAGTTCCAGGTTCTCGATCACGACATTGCTGCTCAGCATGTAGCTTGACAGGCTGGTGCGCACGGTGTCGGTACCATTGCCAGCGGTCTCGGTGATGTAGACGCCGCTGCGGTTGACGATGTAGACATCGTCGCCGGCGCCGCCGACCAGCATGTCCCAGCCACCAGTGCCGCCGTCGAGCGTGTCGTTGCCGGCGCCGCCGGACAGCAGGTTGTCGAACGCGTTGCCGGTCAGCACGTTGTCGAGCGCGTTGCCGGTGCCGTTGACATAGCCGGCTCCGACCAGCGTCAGGTTCTCGACGTTGTCGCCCAGCGTGTAGCTGACATAGCTCTGGACCGAGTCGATGCCGGCGTTGGCGGTTTCCTGGACCACGTCGCCGGTGCTGCCGACGACGTAGGTGTCGTTGCCGGCGCCGCCGATCATCGTGTCGTTGCCGGCATCGCCGACGATCGTGTCGTCGCCGGCGCCGCCGGTGATGCGGTTGTCCAGCGCGTTGCCGATGCCGCTGGCGCCGGTGCTGCTGGTGAGTTCCAGGTTCTCGACGTTGCTGCCCAGCGTGTAGCTCGACAGGCTGGTGCGCACGGTGTCCGTGCCTTCGCTGCCGGTTTCGGTGACGGAGACGTTGCTGCGGTTGACGATGTAGACATCGTTGCCGGCGCCACCGACCAGCGTGTCCCAGCCGCCGGTGCCGCCGTCGAGCGTGTCGTTGCCGGCACCGCCGGACAGCAGGTTGCTGCCGGAGTTGCCGGTGAGGGCGTTGTCGAGTGCGTTGCCGGTGCCCGACAGGGTCAGGACCTCGCCGGCGAGCACCAGGTTCTCGACGTTGTTGCCCAGCGTGTAGCTGACATAGGCCTCGACGGTGTCGTTGCCTTCGCCGGCCATCTCGACGACGACATCGCCGGACTCGCCGACGCGGTAGAAGTCATTTCCGGTGCCGCCGACCATCGAGTCCGAGCCGATGTTGCCCAGCAGCGTGTCGTTGCCGGCGCCGCCGATCAGCGTGTCGTTGCCGGCGCCGCCGTCGATCTGGTTGTTGCCGGCGTTGCCGATGATCTCGTTGGCGGTGGCGCTGCCCAGCGCGGCCAGGTCGCTGCTGCCGGTCAGGATCACATGCTCGACTTCGCCGTAGACCTTCAGCAGCGCAGCGCTGCTGTAGATGGTGTCGTCGCCTTCGCCGGCGAGTTCCTCGGCGTGGTCCTTCGAGCTGTCGGCGATGTAGATGTCGTCGCCGCTGCCGCCGTACATCGTGTCTCCGCCGGCTCCACCATCGATCGTGTCGTTGCCTGCACCGCCGCTCAGAACGTTCAGGCCGCCATTGCCGGTGAGACGGTTGGCCAGTGCGTTGCCGGTGCCGTCGAGCGGCTGCTCGCCGCTGCCCAGGATCAGGTTCTCGAGGTTGTCGCCCAGCGTGTAGCTGATGAAGGACTCGACGGTGTCGTTGCCTTCGCCCATGGCTTCGGCGACGGTGTCGCCGGCTTCGCCGACGCGGTAGAAGTCGTCGCCGGCACCGCCGGCCATCGAGTCGGCACCGCTGCCACCCAGCAGGGTGTCGTTGCCGGCCAGGCCGATCAGCGTGTCGTTGCCGGCACCGCCGTCGAGCAGGTTGCTGCCTGTGTTGCCGGTGATGCGGTTGTCCAGGGCATTGCCGGTGCCGGACAGGCTGGCACTGCCGGACAGCTCGAGGTTCTCGACGCTGCTGCCGAGCGTATAGGCGATGCTGGCGCGGACGGTGTCGGTGCCTTCGCCTGCGGCCTCGATGACGCTCGTCGTGGTGCGGTCGACCAGGTAGACATCGTCGCCGGTGCCGCCGGCCAGGGTGTCGTAGCCCCCGGTGCCGCCGTCGAGCGTGTCGTTGCCGGCATCGCCCTCGATCAGGTTCGAGCCGGCGTTGCCGGTGATCAGGTTGTCGAGCGCGTTGCCGCGTGCGGCGATGCCATCGCTGCCGATCAGCCGCAGCGTCTCGACCTGCTCGGCCAGCGTGTAGCTGATCGAGGCCTCGACGGTGTCGCTGCCTTCGCCAGCCCGCTCGGTGACCACGTCGCCGCTGCTGCCGACCCGGTAGAGGTCGTCGCCGATGCCGCCGATCATCTGGTCGTCGCCGGCGTCGCCGAACAGCGTGTCGTTGCCGGCACCGCCCTCGAGCGTGTCGTTGCCGGCGCTGCCGTACAGCGCGTTGTGGCCGCTGTTGCCGATCAGGCGGTTGGCGCTGGTGCTGCCGGTGACCTGCAGGTTGCCATTGCCGGTCAGGATCACCGTCTCGACCGAGCCGTTCAGCGTCAGGCTGGCGGCGCTGCTGTAGACGATGTCGTTGCCTTCGCCGTCGGCCTCGATGACCAGGTCGGCGCTGCTGTCGACGTAGTAGACGTCGTCGCCGCTGCCGCCGGCCATCGTGTCGCCGGCCAGGCCGCCGTCGATCGTGTCGTTGCCGGCGCCGCCCTCGATCAGGTTCTGGCCGCTGTTGCCGGTCAGCCGGTTGTCCAGCGCGTTGCCGCCGGCCGAGAAGTTGCCGGCGCCAGCCAGCACCAGGTTCTCGACGTTGCTGCCCAGCGTGTAGCTGACATGGGCCTCGACGGTGTCGCTGCCTTCGCCGGCCAGCTCCGTGACCACGTCGGCACTGCTGCCGACGCGATAGGCGTCGTTGCCCGTGCCGCCGATCAGGGTGTCGTCCCCGGTGTTGCCGAGCAGGGTGTCGTCGCCGGCGCCGCCGATCAGGCTGTCGTTGCCGGCGCCGCCGTCGATCAGGTCGCTGCCGTCCTGGCCGAGGATCAGGTCACGGCCGCTGCCGCCGACGAGCGTGTCGGCCGCGGCGGTGCCGGTGATCAGGTTCTCGTAGGGCAGGCTCGCGAGCATCGCCTCGCGGGTCCAGACCGAGCCGTCGGCGAACTCGACCGCTGCCAGCGAGCCGGCCAGGCTGAAGTTCGTGACGCGGATCGTGTCGGCCGCTCCCGACGGGTTGCGCACCGTGATGATCAGGTCCGACGGCGTGTCGCCGGCCCAGGCCAGCGAGACGTCGGCGATCGCGATCTCCTTGTCGAAGAGGATGCGGTTGGAGACCGCCGCCAGCGTGGTGTCGGCTTCGGTCTCGGCGGTCGCGCCGGCGATCGTGTCGCTGCCGTCGCCGCGGTAGAGCTTGACCCAGTTCGTGCCGCGGTCGAGGACCAGCAGGTCGTTGCCGGTGCCGCCGTCGACCGTGTCCTCCTGTGTGGTGCTGCCGGAGCGGATCGTGTCGTTGCCGGCGTTGCCGTAGAGGTAGCTGCCGCCGCTGCCGCCGACGAGCGTGTCGTTGCCGGTGCCGCCGTCGAGCGTGTCGGACTTCGTGCCGCCGGTGAGAGTGTCGTCGCCGGCGTCGCCGTACAGCGTGTTGACGGCCTGTGCACCGCCCTGCAGCATGTCGTTGCCGTCGCCGCCGCTGAGCAGGTTGTCCGCGGCCAGCTGGCCGCCGACCAGCGTGTCGTTGCCGGCGCCGCCGACGATCGTGTTGCGGCCCAGGCCCCCCTGGACCAGGTCGTCACCGGCATCGCCCCACAGCGAGTTGTAGCTGGTGGCGCTGGCATTGCCGGCGGTCAGCGTGTCGTTGCCGTCGCCGCCCATCAGCCAGTTGTCGCCGGCACCCGCCGCGAGCCGGTCGTCGCCGCTCTCGCCATACAGGTAGTTGGCCGCCGCGCCGCCGTTGAGCAGGTCGTTGCCTTCGCCACCGAAGACCCAGTTGACGCCGTGATCGCCGCCGCTGGCGACATCGTCGCCGGTGCCGCCGTAGATCCAGTTCTTGCCGGTGCCGCCGACCAGCGTGTCGTTGCCGGCGTCCCCGTACAGCGCATCGGAGGTCGTCGCTTCGGCCGCCGTGCCACCCCCGACGAGGAGGTCGTCGCCATCCCCGCCATGGATCTCGTCGGAGCCGGCGGCGCCGTCGAGAACGTTGCGGCCGGCGTTGCCGGTGATCAGGTTGTTGGAGGCGTTGCCCTTGCCGTTCAGATCCGCAGTTGTCGTGAGCGTGAGATCCTCGACGTTGGTCGGCAGCGTGTAGCTGATGCTGCTCTCGACCCAGTCATATTCGATCAGACCATTCTCGTCCCTGACGTCATCCTCGATGACCATGTCGCTGACGTTGTCGACGATGTACTTGTCATGGCCCAGACCACCGATCATGGTGTCAGCACCAGTGCCGCCATCAAGAGTGTCCCAGCGGCTGGTGTTGAGCCGTACCGGGTCAGTTGTGGCCGAAGCATAAGCATCCCCGTAGATCAGGTCGTCACCTGCTCCGGCCAAGATGGTGTCCTTGCCCCCGCCTGCATAAATCGTGTCATTGCCGCTGGTGCCGATGATGCTGTCGCGTACGCTGGTACCCGCAATGACTGTTCCGACTGCACTCATGAAATTACCCCCGTGAGATGAAGCAAATAAATATTTGGGCGACAAATTGTTTTTGTTTTGCAAACAAGATGTGCGCCTATTTTCATTTTGTTCATATAAAGAGCAAATTTTCGCTCTGTCACCTGGATCAGGGGGGGGGTGGGCGCCCTGCTGCTAGCAATCAGGGAATATTTTTTCGAGATGCCCCATGTTCGAGGGGCCTTTCCCTTGCTGCCACCTGTCACGAAAACTTCATCGGTCCTGCCTAGAGTCGTCACCATTCGCTGATCCACAGGCCGGCCCGGCGGGCTGGCGCCACACCGAAAGACAACGACCATGGGACGCATCCTTGTCGTCGAGGACGAGCCGGCGATCGCCGAGCTGCTGTCGATGAACCTGCGCTTCGAGGGCCACGAGGTCCGCGTCGCTCCGACCTCGGAGGAGGCGGTGCAGGCGGTGCGCGACTCGCTGCCGGATCTGGTGGTTCTAGACTGGATGCTGCCGGGCGAGCCGGGCGTGGCGCTGGCGCGGCGCTGGCGCGCCGATGCGCGCACCCGCGACCTGCCGATCATCATGCTGACGGCGCGCAGCGACGAGCGCGACATGGTGCAGGGCCTCGATGCGGGCGCCGACGACTACCTGTCCAAGCCCTTCTCGACGACCGAGCTGATGGCGCGCATCCGCTCGGTGCTGCGCCGGCGCCTGCCCGAGGCGCTGGAAAGCGCGGTCGAGGTCGGCATCCTGCGGCTCGATCCGGTCACGCGGCGGGTGCGGGCCGGCCAGACCGAGGTCGCGCTCGGCCCGACCGAGTTCCGTCTGCTGCGCTTCCTGATGACCTACCCGGAACGGGTGCACGGCCGGCCGCAGCTGCTCGACCGGGTCTGGGGCGACCATGTCTTCATCGAGGAGCGCACCGTCGACGTGCACATCAAGCGGCTGCGAGCGGCGCTGCAGCCGGTCGGCTGCGCCGACATGATCGAGACGGTGCGCGGCGCCGGCTATCGCCTGAGCTCGAGCGCCGGGCGCATGGCGGCCTGAGCCGGGGCGCCGGGAGCCGTGCGGTCTCAGTGCAGGTGATCGCTGAGCATCACCGACGGGTAGGCGTATTCGATGCCGATGCAGGCGCGGGCGTAGAGGTAGTTCATCACCGCACGCTCGCTGAGCTGGTCCAGCGGCACTTCGCCATGCTCGTCGCAGGGGAAGCTCAGGCCGCGGCCTTCGTTGAACAGCGAGCGGAAGCGCAGTTCGTAATGCTGTGCTTCGCAGGTCTTGGCATGCATGACGGTACTCCTTGACGATGCTGGTACGGACCCTGGTGCCGGTCTTCGCGACCGTGTTCCCGATGGAATCCAGTCTGCGTGATCCCGATGTCGGCAAAGGTAAGGCAGCGGCGAGCGCCCTTGCAGGACAGGACCGTGCAATAGCGTCGGTCTGTCCGTCGCAGTCGTAACAGCAGGGCAAAGAGCGGTCAGATCACCGCTTCGTGGCGCCCCCCGGCGCGCCGTCGGCCTGCGGGTCGCGCACCGCCTCGACCTGGATGCGCAGCAGCACCTCGTCCGAGACCAGCCCGGCGGCCAGCGTCATGCCGAAGGTCGAGCGTGACAGCCGCGCCTCGAAGTCGCCGCCGCAGACCTCGCGGCGGAACAGCAGGTTCAGCCCGCACTTCCAGCGCACCGCCTCCAGCGTCAGCGGCTCGCTGCGGCCGCGCAGCGTGAGCTCGCCGCGGATGCGCCGCGGCTGCTCGCCGTCGAAGTCGGCCTGGCGGGCGACGAACCAGGCCTCGGGATGCTCCTCGACCGCCAGCAGCTGCGCGCCCTTGAGCACCGCGTCGAAGGGCGCCGATCCGGTGCTGACCGAGCGGGTGTCGATGCGCAGGCCGATGTCGATGCGCCGGCCGGGGCCGTCGAAGGCGGTGCTGCCCTCGATGCGCTCGAAGCGGCCGCGGCTGGTCGAGGTGCCCATGTGCAGCACCTCCCAGTGCACGAAGGTGTGGCTCGGGTCGATCCGGTAGACCGGCAGTGGCGGCGTGCGCTCGTCGGCCCGCGCGGGCGCGGTGCAGAGGGCGCACAGCAGCGCCAGGCCGGCCGGCAGCAGGGACGGGCGGGTGCGAGGTGGGGAGGTGGGCAGGCTCATGCCGTGATGGTGCCTGAGCTAGGATGGCGGCGGATTCCCGCATCGACCACAAGGAGAGAACCCCATGGCCGCAGCCAGCCTGCTCGCGCTGATCGACGACATCGCCACCGTGCTCGACGATGTCGCGCTGCTGACCAAGGTGGCCGCGAAGAAGACCGCCGGCGTGCTCGGCGACGATCTCGCGCTCAATGCGCAGCAGGTCAGCGGCGTGTCGGCCGAGCGCGAGCTGCCGGTGGTCTGGGCCGTCGCGAAGGGCTCGCTGCTGAACAAGGCGATCCTGGTGCCGGTGGCGCTGCTGATCAGCCTGTTCGCGCCGTGGCTGATCACGCCGCTGCTGATGGTCGGTGGCGCCTACCTGTGCTTCGAGGGCTTCGAGAAGCTGGCGCATCGCTGGCTGCACGCTCCGGAGGAGGACGAGGCGCACCGTGCCGGGCTGTCGGCCGCGCTGGCCGATCCGGCGGTCGATCTGGTCGCCTTCGAGCGCGAACGCATCCGCGGCGCGATCCGCACCGACTTCATCCTGTCGGGCGAGATCATCGCGATCACGCTGGGCACGGTGGCCGATGCCGACCTGCCGACGCGGGCGGCGGTGCTGGCCGGCGTGGCGGTGCTGATGACGGCCGGTGTCTACGGCCTGGTCGGCGCGATCGTCAAGATGGACGATGCCGGCGCCTGGATGGTGCGGCGCGGCCGTGCGGTCGCGCTCGGCCGGCTGCTGCTGCAGGCCGCACCGCGGCTGATGCGCGTGCTGGCGGTCGCCGGCACGGTGGCCATGTTCCTGGTCGGCGGCGGCATCCTGGCCCATGGCCTGCCGGCGGTGCACCATGCGGTCGAGCCGCTGGCGGCGGGCGCCGGCGCGCTGGCACCGCTGGTGTCGGCGCTGGCCGATGCGCTGGTCGGCGTGGTCGCCGGCGCGCTGGTGCTGGCGGCCGTCACGCTGGTGCAGCGCCTGCGCGGTCGCTGAGCGCCCGGTGGAGCGCGCGGGGCGCGCCTTCAGCGCACCGGCTTCTGGCGCAGCGAGCGCACCGCTTCGCGCAGCATCGGCTTGAGGGTGTCGAGCGTGGCCACCGGCAGGCCGGTGCGCTGGGTCAGCGACTCGGCCTGGCGGGCGCTCAGGTCGGAGGCGCACAGCAGGTAGTGCGCCGGGGCGATGCCCAGGCGGTCGCGCAGGTGCAGCAGCCGGTCGATGTGCGGCGCCGGGTCGCCGGTCAGGCACTGCAGCGCCAGCGGCCGGCGGCTGTCGAGCAGGAACAGCGCATCGAGCCGGTGGCCGTCGTCCTTCGGCCAGGACAGGCCGATGTCACGCCCGACCGAGAAGTCCGCGCCGACGTTGAGCAGGTGGCGCAGCGCCAGCATGAAGGACCACCACTCGAGCCAGCCGCCGTCGAAGAAGTGCCGGTTCTCGGGCGAGCGGTGCAGCGACAGCCGCACCACCGGATCGCCCGGCTGCGACAGGTACTTGGCCAGCAGCCCGCCCTGGGCGAGCTCCTGGCAGAAGTCGCGCAGCGCGCAGGAGTCCTCGGGCGTGCGCCGGCTCAGGTCGAGGTTGATGAAGCTGTAGTCCTGCTTCTGCGCATTGCGCACCCGCTCGACGATCTCGCCGAGCAGGCGCGGCTGCTCGGCGATCTGGCCGGCGATCGCGTCGAAGGGGCCGGAGGTGTCGAGCGCGCGCGGGTCGAGGTCGACGGTGGCCTGGTGCTGGCGCAGCCAGTCGAGCACCGGCGCGACCTGGACCTTGCTGCAGAAGTGGTCCGAGCTGGTCGGGTCGAAGTCCATCGGCATCGAGTAGACCGAGGCCGGGGCCTCCTGGGCCGCGGCCTGCGCGGCTTCGGCCGCCTGCACGCGAAGGGTCTCGATCTCGGTGCGGGCGGCGGTCAGCTCGCGCTTGGCCGCGAAATAGCGCGTCAGCATCGACTGCACGAAGCGCACCGTCGGGTAGACGGTGTTCTCGGTCCGGCAGGACGGGCAGGGCTGCGACGAGCCGATCAGTTCATCGGCCTGCTCGGACAGGTGCCCGCAGCGGTTGCATCGGTAGAGAGCCATGAGGTTCGGGGCAGGTCGGGGGGAGGCGGGTGCCGGATTATGCGCTGCGGGGGCAGCTCTTTCAGTGCGAGTCCGGGCTGCCGGCCGGCGTGCGCGTGCCATCGGTGACACTCTCGGCCATGAGCGCTCCCCGACTGCTGCTGGCCCCGATGGAGGGCCTGCTGGATTTTGTTCTCCGTGACATGCTGACCCGCGCCGGTGCGATCGAGCGCTGCGTCAGCGAATTCATCCGCGTGACCGACACGCTGCTGCCCGAGCGCGTCTTCCACCGCATCGTGCCGGAGCTGCGCGACGGCGCGCGCACGCCGGCGGGCGTGCCGGTGCGCGCGCAGCTGCTGGGCTCCGATCCCGCGTGCCTGGCCGACAACGCCGCGCGGCTGGCCGGGCTGGGGCCGGCGGGCATCGACCTGAACTTCGGCTGCCCGGCCAAGGTGGTCAACCGCCACGGCGGCGGCGCGGCGCTGCTCGACCAGCCCGAGCTGATGTGGCGCATCGTCTCGGCGGTGCGCCGGGCGGTGCCGGCCTCGATGCCGGTGTCGGCGAAGATGCGCCTGGGCGTGGACGACGACGCGCAGGCGCTCGACGCGGCGCGTGCCGCCGCCGAGGGCGGCGCCTGCGAGATCGTCGTGCATGCGCGCACCAAGGCCCAGGGCTACAGGCCCCCGGCCTACTGGGACCGCCTGGCCGGCCTGCGCGAGGCGCTGCCCGGCCTGCCGATCGTCGCCAACGGCGAGATCTGGTCGCTCGACGATGCCCGGCGCTGCCTGCGCGAGTCCGGCTGCGACGCGCTGATGCTCGGGCGCGGCATCGTCGCCGATCCGGGCCTGGCGATCGCGATCGCCAGCGCCGGCCGGCACGGGCTCGACTGGCCGGCGGTGCTGGAGCTGCTGGCCGACTTCTGGCTGCTGGTGGGCCGGCACTTCGAGCCCGGCTACCGCGCCGGCCGGCTCAAGCAGTGGCTGCAGTTCCTGCGCCAGCGCCACCCGCAGGCCGGCGAGGCCTATCTGCGGCTGCGCACGGTGACCGATTCGCGCGAGATCGCGCGCGGGCTGTTCGGCGTGCACCGGGCCGCCGAACTGCTCGACCAGGCCACCCGCGCCGCTCAGCCGGCGCCGCGATCCCCGCTCGGGGCGGCCGACTCGATGTCCGGCATCGGTGCCGGCGCATACGCGGCCTCGTAGCCCAGGTCCATCCGCGCGGTGTCGGTCTCGACCGGACCGCTGGCGGCATGACCGTCGCTGCGCAGCATGCGCTGCAGACGGCGCCACAGCGGCGGCGAGGTGTCGGCGGCAGGGGCGTGCTTGTCGGACATGTCGGACTCCTTCCTTGTCGTCGTGGATCTTGTGGCCAGCATTGTTCGGCGTGATGCCGTGCCGGGCCTGGCGGCTCGGGCAACAGGCGCATCAAAGCGTGTCGTCCGGGCCGGTCGGGTTGCAGCTTCGAACGTCCGTGCAGTGGCTTGGTACGACGCGAGACCGAGGGCTGCCGAGGTTTTCGACCGGATCCGGCGTGACGGGTTCCACGGATTTTCTTGTCCCGGGCTTGCGCTCACCTCGGCCGCGGGGAGCCGCAGCGTCGCTCCAGGGGCGGATCATGTGTGTCCGCGGGGATTGTGATAATTGGTAAGCGATGGAACCGATGCGGGGGCATCGGGCATGAAGATGGGAGCCTTGACGCGATGAGAGCCGATCCGATGCGCAGCATGAAGATGATGGGACGGGTGCTGCTGGCCTGTGGCTGGCTGGTGCCGGCGCTGGTGGCCTGGCACCGCCTGCTGGACTACCTGAACGACGACCTGGCTCGGCTGCACTTCAAGTCGCCGTCGACGCTGCTGCCGGTGCCCGACATCAACGAGGCGCCCAACATCGCCGAGGCACGGCGCTGGATGCTGGTGGCGGCGGTGTGGCTGGGGGCGGCCATCCTGGGCGGCTGCATGTCGTGGTACCGGGCCCGCAGCGAGCGCATGCTCGCCGGCGCACCGGCCGACCTGCCGTCGCCGGCCCTGCAGGCCCAGCACGTCGAGCTGGCCCGGCAGATGGAGACGCTGACCCGCCAGGTCGAGGCCTGCCGGGAGTCGCTGGTCGGCGAATACGGCCGGGTGCAGGCGATGGGCGCGGCCACCGACGACTCGCTGCGCGACCGCTTCGAGCGGCTGGAGCAGCGTCTGTCCGGTCTGGACACGGCGCTGCAGCGCAGCGGCGAACAGCTGGGCCAGCAGATCGGCCACCAGTTCGGCGATCTGCGCGAGCGCATGAGCGGCTCGACGAACCAGTCGAACTTCGGCGATCTCGCCACCGGCCCGATGCCGCTGCTGGCGGGCGAGGGCTCGGCCGACGACCTGCGCCGGCTGCGCGACCTGGTGCTGAACCTGTCGGACCTTCAGGCCAATCTGCGGCTGGAGCAGCGTCAGCTGCGCCAGCGGCTGCGTGACCTGCCTGACGCGCAGGCGGGTGCACGCGGCCGGCCGCCGAAGGCCGCCTGAGCGAGCGCTGGCGGCCGGCGGGGACGGGGCGTCACTTGCCCCAGCTGTCCTTCAGGCCGGTGATGCGGTTGAAGACCGGGCGGCCCGGCGCATGGTCCTGGCGGTCGGCGACGAAGTAGCCGTGGCGCTCGAACTGGAACTTCTGGTCGGGCACGGCCTGGGCCAGCGAGGGCTCGACATAGGCGGTGATGACGCGGCAGCTGTCCGGGTTCAGGCTGGCCTTGAAATCCTTGCCGCCGGCGTCCGGGTGCGCGTCGGTGAACAGGCGGTCGTACAGGCGCACCTCGGCGGCGACGCCGTCGGCCACGCCGACCCAGGTGATCGCGGCCTTGACCTTGACCGCATCGGCGCCGGGCGTGCCGCTCTTGGTGTCGGGCACGACGGTTGCCAGCACCGCGGTGACGCGGCCGTCGGCGTCCTTCTCGCAACCGGTGCACTCGACCACGAAGCCGCCCTTCAGGCGCACCTTGTTGCCCGGGAACAGGCGCTTGTAGCCCTTGGGCGGCACCTCGGCGAAGTCCTCGCGCTCGATCCAGACCTCGCGGCCGATCGTGAACTCGCGCGCCGGCGGCGGCGTCCGGCCCTCGGCGACATGCGGCAGGGCCGGCAGCGAGCAGGGCTCCAGGTGGCCGGCGCCCATCACCTCGTCCCAGTTGGTCAGCACCAGCTTGACCGGGTCGAGCACCGCCATGCCGCGGTGCGCCTTGTTCTCCAGATCGTCGCGCAGCGCGATCTCCAGCGTCGAGTAGTCGATCCAGCTGTCGGCCTTGGTCACGCCGATGCGCTCGGCGAAGAGCTGGAGGCTCTCGGGCGTGTAGCCGCGCCGGCGCAGGCCCACGATGGTGGGCATGCGCGGGTCGTCCCAGCCGCTGACATGGCCTTCGTTGACCAGCTGCGCGAGCTTGCGCTTGCTGGTGATCACGTAGGTCAGGTTCAGGCGCGCGAACTCGTACTGGCGCGGCAGCGGGCGTGCCAGCAGCCCCAGCTCGGCGAGCTTGTCGAGCAGCCAGTCGTAGAACGGGCGCTGGTCCTCGAACTCGAGCGTGCAGATCGAGTGGGTGATGTTCTCCAGCGCGTCCTCGATCGGGTGCGCGAAGGTGTACATCGGATAGATGCACCAGCGGTCGCCGGTGTTGTGGTGCGTGGCGCGGCGGATGCGGTAGATGGCCGGATCGCGCAGGTTGATGTTGGGCGAGGCCATGTCGATCTTCGCGCGCAGCACCATCGCGCCGTCGGCGTGCCGGCCGTCGCGCATCTCGCGCAAGCGCGCGAGGTTCTCCTCGGGCGAGCGGGCGCGGAAGGGGCTGTCGGTGCCGGGCGTGGTGAAGTCGCCGCGGCTGGCGCGCATCTGCTCGGGCGTCTGCTCGTCGACGTAGGCCAGACCGGCCTGGACCAGCGCCTCGGCCGCGCGGTACATGAAGTCGAAGTAGTCGCTGGCGTAGTAGAGATGGCTCTCGGTCCTGCCGCCGAAGGACGATTCCCAGCCGAAGCCCAGCCACTGCACCGCGTCGAGGATGGAGTCGACGTATTCCTTCTCCTCCTTCTCCGGATTGGTGTCGTCGAAGCGCATGTGGCAGACGCCGCCATAGTCGCGCGCCAGGCCGAAGTTCAGGCAGATGCTCTTGGCGTGGCCGACGTGCAGGTAGCCGTTGGGCTCGGGAGGGAAGCGGGTGCGGATCTTCGCCGGGTCGGGCTCGCCCTGGCCGTGGTGCGCGCCGTCGCCGGGCGTGCCGGCCCAGCGGCGGCTGGCGTAGCTGCCCTGCTCGAGATCGCGCTCGATGATCGCGCGCAGGAAGTTGCTGGTCTTGTGTTCCGGGCCGGAGCCGTCGGCGGGGGTGTGGTTCGCGTCGCTCATGAAGTGAGACAGGGACAGCGTCGGGGCTGATGCAGGGCGGCGGCCGCCGCAAGGCCGGGCCGCCGGGATCGATCGATTGTAGCCAGCGCGGCCCGTGCGGCCCGGGTCCGTGCCCCGAACTGCGCGAGCGTCAGGCCGTCGCGGCCGATGCCCCCGCATCGGCGGGAGGCTCGCCGGATGATCCTGCGCACAGGCGGCATTACATTTGGTTGCCAGTCCGGATTCCGGGTTTTCCCGTAACAGGTGATTTCGCACATTACGGAAGGGATTCCCCCTGTTCTGCTGCTGCGGGAGAGCATCGACCTGTCCGGAAGTTGGGTGCGTGTTTTCCATGAAAGGGGCAGGCGGTGACCGGAAAATCAGCCGCAGGCCCGCGCGATGAGCCTTCTGCAGGCTCACGCAATGGAAAAGCCGTGCCGGATTCGGCAATTTGCAATCCCCGATTTGCGCATCATCTGGTAACACGATGCACAATCGTCACAAGCACACATATCGCGGGAGCCGGCCATGTTCAGACAATCTTTCTTCTCGATGGTTTCTCCGCCGTCCCGGACGAGTTCGCCGGTGGCCGAGCGCACCGAGCCGCAGACCTCGTCGCGGGTCGATCCGATGAAGGGATTCGCGCCCTCGCGGCCGCCGCTGGACCTGACGCCCGCGGGCGAGCGGCTGACGCCCTTCGGCGCGCGCTGGCTGCAGGAGCTGCCGGTGCCGGTGCGCCCGGCGATCACCGCGCGACGCCACCCGCACATCATCAACCGGCTGGCGCTGCTGAAGAACGACCGGCGCGCCCGCGAGGAGTACTTCGACAGCCTGTTCATCAGCTCGCGCCCGAACCGCCGCGGCTTCGCCTTCGAGGTTCTCGAGGAACTCGTCGAGCTGCAGAAGGCTTTCCAGGAAGGCCGCATCGGCTGAAAACCCCCCGTGGAATGTGGACGGCTTCACATTCCCCGAAATCTCGGCGCAAAGACGCGGCTGACATTCAGGATCTCGGGCCGGTCCTTCAGCACCAGGGTCGTGCGCCCCTGTTCGTCGCGGACCGCCCGCGCGATGCAGCGCGCCTGGACCACCACCCCGCGGTGGATCTGCCAGAAACGCTGATCATCAATCTGCGTGATCAATTCTCGCAATGACATCCGGATCAGGTGTTCGCCGCGCGAGGTGATGACGCGCAGGTATTTGTCCGCCGCCTCGAAATAGATGACCTCCTCGATCGGGATCATCTCGGTGATGCTGCCCTGCTGGGCGGCGATGACCTCCAGCCGCGCGGCGGCCGGGCGAGCGGCGCCGGCCGGCTCGGTCGCCCGGACCAGCTGCTCGAGCTGTCCCAGCAGCGCCGACAGTGGCGGCGGGGTCTGCGGCGTGCTCGGCTGCAGACGCTGCTGCGATTGCGCCTGCAGACGCCCCTGAAGCCGGTCCAGGCAGTGGGCCAGCCGCGCCGGCTGCACCGGCTTGAGAAGATAGTCGGCCGCCTGCAGCTCGAAGGCCTGCACCGCGTGCTGGTCGTAGGCGGTCACGAACACCAGCAGCGGGAAGCCGGCCGCGTCGGCCTCCGGCCAGTCCTCGGCCAGCGCGCGGGCGACCTCCAGCCCGTCCAGGCCGGGCATGCGGATGTCGAGAAACACGATCTGCGGCCGCAGCGCCAGCGTGCGCTCGAGCGCCTGCGCTCCGTTGGCCACCACGCCGACGATGCGCAGCGCCGGCCACGCCTGCTGCAGCGCGTGGCGCAGGTGCGCGGCCAGCAGCGGCTCGTCCTCGGCGATCAGCGCGCTGGCGTCCAGGTCGGGGTTCATCGGGCCGGTTCTCCTTCGTTCGAGGTTGAAAGGGTGGCCGGCAGCGGCAGCTCGACGCAGGCCAGCGTCCCGTCCGCCACCGTCTGCAGCGTGAACTGCGCCTGATCGCCGTGCAGCGTGCGCAGCCGCTCGCGCACCTGGTCGAGGCCGAAGCCGGTGCCCGGCGACACGGCACCCGCCCGGGGCGCGGGGTCCAGGCCGACGCCGGTGTCGTGCACCGTCAGGCGCAGCCGCCCGTCGACCTGCTCGGCGCGCACCGTCAGCCGGCCGCCGTCGATGCCGGGCTCCAGGCCGTGGCGGATCGCGTTCTCGACCAGCGGCTGCAGCAGCAGCGCCGGCACCGGCCGCGCGGCCAGTTCGGGCGGCAGCTCGAAGCGGCTTTCCAGCCGCTCGCCCATGCGCACCTGCATCAGCGCCAGGTAGTCGCGCAGCCGGGCGAACTCGTCGGCCAGCGCATGCTCGGCCACCCGCGAGCCCTGCAGCGTGGCGCGCAGGAAGTCGATCAGGTGGTCGAGCATCACGCCCGCGCGCGGCGGGTCCAGGTCGACCAGCACCCGCAGATTGGCCAGGGTGTTGAAGAGCATGTGCGGCTCGAGCTGGCTTTCCAGCAGCTTCAGGCGGGTCTCGGCGGCCAGGCGGCGCACCGCCTCGGCCTCGGCCTCGGCCAGCAGCCGGCGGCTCTGCAGCGACTGGAAGGTGGTCAGCACCAGGCCGACGGTCAGCGTGACCAGCATCATCGGCCCGACCCCGTCGTGCTGCAGCGGGCCGTGGTGCACCATCGGCTGGCCGCTCAGCCAGGCCCCGAGGTGCGAGCCGCCGCGGAATCCCAGCGCGGTGCCGACCAGGATCAGCGCGCTCATCCAGCCCCAGCCGGGCCAGCCGTGCGCGGCCGGCACGTCGCCGGGATCGCGCGCCAGGCGCCAGCGCACCGCCAGCAGCCGGCCGACGTCGATCAGCGCCCAGCAGCTCAGCCCGATCGCGAGCGAATACACCAGCGAGACGCCCAGCGGGTCGCCGATCAGGGTGTGCAGGAAGACGGCGATCAGCGCGCAGGCGCCGACCGTCCACAGCGCGCGGCGCGCCATGCCGTGGTGCAGCGGCTGCGGCGAGGGGAGAGCTTCGGTGTGAGGCATCAGAACGCCAGTGTCGCCGCGATCGCGCCGCTCTGGCGCAGCGGACCCTGGCGCATCGCAGCATCCTGTGGGCCGCCGAGGCGGCGCCACGCGGCATCGACGCGCCAGCGGTCGCCGCTCCAGCGCAGGCCGGCGCCGAGGCTGCGTCCGCCGTCGCGCGGCTGCCAGAGCAGATCGATCGACGGCTCCCAGGCGCCGCTCTTCAGGCTGGCGCGCAGATAGAGGTTGCGCTGCGCGGCGCGGCTCGCGGCCGTGCCGTCATGCCAGGCCTCGGCCAGCAGCGTCAGGTCCGGGCCGCCGGTCCAGCTCAGCCCGGCCAGCGTCTGGTGGCGCGCCTGGTGCGGCTCCCAGCGTGTCGAGGCGTGCAGCTCCACCGCGTCGCTGGCGACCCAGGCCAGCGCGGCGCCGAGGCCGGCGCGGCGGTCCTGGCGCCAGTCGGCGTGCAGATAGGCGTCCAGCGCGCCCAGGCGGCGGAAGTGGCGCAGCGCCAGCGCGCGCTCGGCCGCCTCGCGCTGCGGCTCGACCGCGACCAGGCTGGTGGCGCTGTCGGCATCGACCTGCTCGGCCTGCAGCACCGCGCGGCCCTGCGGCGTGGTCGGCAGCAGCGGGCGGCGTTCCTCGCGCTGCACCACGTCGTTGGGCCGGAAGGCCTGGCCGACGTCCCAGGCGACGATGCGCCGGCCGGCGGCGAGCTGCCAGTCGGCGAGGTCGAGGTGGGCGTAGAGCTCGTTGACGCGGCCCGGCGTGGCGATCTGCGCGTCGCCGTCGGTGCGCTGCAGCGCGGTCTGGGCGTCCAGATGCAGGCCCAGGCCGGTCTGTGCGTCGAGCGCGCGGCGGGCGTCGGCGCGCAGCTGGACCTGCGCGCTGCTGCGGTGGCGCGGCGCGGCGAGGCGCCCGGGCCAGCGCGCCTGCGCCTCGGCCCAGGCGCCGGTGGCGGCCGGCTGCTGGAACTCGCGCGCCAGCCGCAGCTCGCCCGAGAGCGCGAAGCGGGTCGAGGCCGGCGTCGGTGCCGCATCGTCGGCGCGGGCCGCGGGAGCCACGGCCATCGCCAGCGCGGCCACGACCAGGGACAGCGGCAGGGGCGCGATCGGTGTCATCAGGCTCACTCCAGCGTCGGGTTGCGCACCAGCGCCATCGGGTTCAGCCAGGACTCCGGCACGCGGCGCGCCTGACGCGACAGGTACTCGATGCGGGTGCGCCGGCCGTTGCCGAGCTGGTCGCTCAGCTCCATCGCGTCGATCTGCGTCGGCCGGTTCGGCCGGTCGGGAACGAAGCGTGCCTGCTTGGCCAGCTTGTCCGACTGCACGTACAGGTCGGCGCGCACCGGATCGTGGTGGGCGCGGCCGAGCCACAGCTCGATGCGCGCGTAGCTGACGCCCTTGCGCTGCGCCGTCAGGCTCAGGTGCCAGCAGGCGGCCGGCGCGCCCTCGACGCAGGGCTCGGCGCCGACCAGCGTCGCGGCATAGTCCTCCGACCAGCGCAGCGTGGCGATGTCGCCGGTCGAGGCGTCGCCGAGCAGCTTCTGCATCGGCGTGATGCGCATCGGCCGCTGCGTGCCCGGCATCAAGAGCCAGAAGTCGTCGCCCAGCATCAGCACCTTCTGGCCCTGCTCGGCCGGCGAGCGCATGACGACCAGCGAGCGCCGGCCGCTCTGCGCGTACACGGTGTAGAGCCGCTCCTTGTCGGGCGACGTGGTGGTGACGCGCGTCTCGACGACGAGGTTGTCGTCGGTCATGCGGAAGCGGTCGGCGTCGGCGAGCAGGCGGGCGACGTCGGGGCCGGGGTCCGCGGCCCGGGCGGGCGCGCAGAGGGCGGCAGCGGCGCAGAGGGCGGCAGCGGCGCAGAGGGCGGCCAGCAGCAGCGGCCGCAGCGGAAAGAGCTTGTCCATGAGCTTGTTCATGATCGATGTTCCTCAGAGCGTGTTCACGATCTCCTGAGGAGCAAGGCCAGAAAGGCGAGATGGACGAACTGCAGGCTGGTGTTGAGCCAGCGCTCGCAGTTCTTCC
>NZ_JABSNM010000032.1 GCF_013294065.1 Sphaerotilus uruguayifluvii | reverse complement strand
GCCCGCATCCGGGAGATGATCGAGTTCAACAACAACGTCTACATCCCGGACGTGCTGGCGATCGGCACGATCTACAAGCAGGCCGGCTGGCTGCACGGCGGCGGCCTGAGCGCGAAGAACGTCGCCGACTACGGCACCTACGAGAAGGTGCCCTACGACCACGCCACGCACCAGCTGCCCGGCGGCGTGATCCTCGACGGCAACTGGGACAAGATCCACCCGATCGACCCGCGCGACCCCGAGCAGGTGCAGGAGTTCGTGACCCACAGCTGGTACAAGTACGGCGACGAGACCCGGGGCCTGCACCCCTGGGACGGCGTCACCGAGCCGGACTTCAAGCCCGAGGGCCCGAACTTCAAGGGCACGCGCACCCACATCGAGCAGCTCGACGAGTCGGCCAAGTACTCGTGGATCAAGTCGCCGCGCTGGCGCGGCCACGCGGTCGAGGTCGGCCCGCTGTCGCGCTACATCCTCGGCTACGTGCACGCCACCCAAGGGAACAAGCACTGCCAGCGCGTCAAGGAGCAGGTGGACTTCTCCGCGCGCATGGTCAACCACGACGTGCCGAAGGCGCTGGGCCTGCCGGAGACCGACTACACGCTCAAGCAGCTGCTGCCCAGCACCATCGGCCGCACGCTGGCGCGCGCGCTCGAGAGCCAGTACTGCAGCGAGATGCTGATGGACGACTTCCGCCAGCTCGTCGGCAACATCAAGGCGGGCGACACCGCCACCGCCAACGTCGAGAAGTGGGACCCGAGCACCTGGCCGAAGGAGGCCAAGGGCGTGGGCACCGTCGCCGCGCCGCGCGGCATGCTCGGCCACTGGATCCGCATCAAGGACGGCAAGATCGAGAACTACCAGTGCGTCGTGCCGACCACCTGGAACGGCAGCCCGCGCGACCACAAGGGCCAGATCGGCGCCTTCGAGGCCTCGCTGCTGAACACGCCGATGGTCAACCCGGAGCAGCCGGTCGAGATCCTGCGCACCCTGCATTCCTTCGACCCCTGCCTGGCCTGCTCGACGCACGTCATGAGCCCGGACGGCCAGGAAATGGCCACCGTCAAGGTGCGCTGAAGCGCGGCGACCCGTCCCCCGAGGAGATGTCCATGACCCTGAACACGAAGAAGACGATCCTGCGCGCCCTGGGCGCGGTCGCGGCGCTGGCCGCCACCGGCGCCGCGCAGGCCCACACCGGCCACGGCACCGAGAGCCTGTTCGCCGGCCTGGCGCACCCGCTCGGCCTCGACCACCTGCTGGCGATGGTGGCGGTCGGCACCTGGTCGGCGGTGGCGCTGCCGGCCGGTCGGCGCGCTGCCGGCCCGGCGACCTTCCTGGCCGCGCTGCTGGCCGGCGCGGTGGCCGGCTCGGCCGGCCTGGCGCTGCCCTTCGGCGAGAGCGCGATCGCCGCCAGCGTGCTGCTGTTCGGCCTGATGCTGGCCTTCGCGCGGCAGGTGCCGGTCGGCGCCGGCCTGGCGCTGACCGCCGCGGCCGCGCTGATGCACGGCCTGGCGCACGGCGCCGAGCTGCCCGCCGGCGGCCTGTTCGCCGGCTACGCCGCCGGCTTCGTCGCGACGACCGCGCTGCTGCACGCCGCCGGCCTCGGCCTGGGCCGGGCGATGGCGGACCTGCAGGTCCGCGCCTGGCACGCGCTCGGCGGCGCGGTCGGCCTGGCCGGCCTGATGCTGCTGGCTCGCGCCTGAGCCCCCAGCGCCCCTGCATCCGGCCACCAACGAGGAGACAACGATGAGCAGTCACGCTTCGCCGACTTCGCAGAAGCTGGCCGGCGCCACCGGCATCGACGCCGACGCGGTCGCGCACGGCCGCTCGATCAAGTCGGTCTACGTGTACGAGGCGCCGGTGCGCGTCTGGCACTGGATCAACGCGCTGGCGATCACCGTGCTGGCCGTCACCGGCTACTTCATCGGCCGCCCGCTGCCGACGATGCCCGGCGAGGCCAGCGACCATTTCCTGATGGGCTACATCCGCTTCGCGCACTTCGCCGCGGCCTATGTGTTCGCGGTCGGCCTGCTCGGGCGGATCTACTGGGCGCTGGTGGGCAACCACCACGCGCGCGAGCTGTTCACGCTGCCGCTGCTGACGCCCGCGTACTGGAAGGAAGTGTTCCGGATGATCGGCTGGTACCTGTTCCTGGTGCCGAAGCCCAACCAGTACGTCGGCCACAACCCGATGGCGCGGCTGGCGATGTTCTGCGGCTTCTTCCTGTTCTCGGTGTTCATGGTCTGCACCGGCTTCGCGATGTACGGCGAGGGTCTGGGCGGCGGCTCCTGGGCCGACCGGCTCTTCGGCTGGGTCATCCCGCTGATGGGCCAGTCGCAGGACGTGCACACCTGGCACCGCATGGGCATGTGGGGCATGGCGATCTTCGTGACGCTTCACATCTATGCGGCGATCCGCGAGGACATCATGGGCCGCCAGAGCATCGTCAGCACGATGATCTCGGGCTACCGCACCTTCAAGGACTGACCCGTCCGCTGCCTGAAAGCCCGAGCCGAGATGCGCGCCGCCCCCCGCCTGCCTGCCCTGCCGCTTGCACCACGCGGCGTGCCCCTGCGCCGGCCCGAGCACCCGGGCCGCTTCCTGAACCGCCACTGCCTGATGCCGCTGGGCATCAGCCAGAGCGCGGCGGCGCGGCTGCTGGGCATCTCGCGCCGGCGGGTCAGCGAGCTGGTGCTGGGCCAGCGCGCGATGTCGGCCGACACGGCCATCCGCTGCGCGCTGGCCTTCGGCGTCGACACCGGGTTCTGGCTGCAGCTTCAGGCGCGCTGGGACAGCTACCACCACTGGCGCGAACTGCGCGAGCGCATGCGCGAGGGCCGCGACCGGCCGGTGCAGCGCCCCCCGGCCGGCTGAGACGCACGCCCCTCGTCCGCCCGAATCCTTCCGAACTTCTGAACCCCTCCGACCGCCGAGGTCAGCCATGACATCCGACACGCCCGAACCGACCTGCCACCCCTCGGGTGACATCCCTGTGCCGCCCGGCCCGATCGTCGTGCTCGGCATCGGCAACGTGCTGTGGGCCGACGAGGGCTTCGGCGTGCGCTGCGTCGAGGCGCTGCAGCGCCACTGGGCCTTCGCCGAGGGCGCCGGCCTGCCCGAGGTGCAGCTGATCGACGGCGGCACCCAGGGCCTGTACCTGATCCAGCATGTGCAGGCCGCCGCACGGCTGCTGATCCTCGACGCGGTCGACTACGGTCTGGCGCCCGGCACGCTGCACCAGGTCGAGAACGAGGAGGTGCCGAAGTTTCTCGGCGCGAAGAAGATGAGCCTGCACCAGACCGGCTTCCAGGAGGTGCTGATGCTGTCGCAGCTCACCGGCCACTATCCGGCCGAGGTGCTGCTGATCGGCTGCCAGCCCGAGGAGCTCGAGGACTACGGCGGCAGCCTGCGCCCGAAGGTGCGCCTGGCGGTCGACGACGCGGTGGCGCTGGCGCTGGAGCGGCTGCGGGCCTGGGGCGCGCAGCCCCTGCCGCGCGACGTGCCGCCGGATGCCGACGAGGCCGTCACCGTGCCGACGCTGTCGCTGCAGGCCTACGAGGCCGGCCGGCCCGCCGCCGCCGCCGCCTGCCGCATCGGCGACGAGCGCTTCATGCCGCCGACGGCGCGCAGCGCCGCGGGAGCCTGACATGTGCGTCGGACTGCCGATGAAGGTGATCGCGCCCGCGCCCGGCCAGACGCTGCCGGCCGGCTGGGTCCGGGTAGCCGGCCGCGGAGAGGAACGTGCGGTCGACACCGCGCTGGTCGGCGCCTGCGCGCCCGGCGAGTGGGTGCTGGTCTTTCTCGACCGGGTGCAGGAGCGGCTGGACGCGCAGCGCGCCGCCGAGATCGACGCCACGCTCGACCTGGTCGCCGGCGCGATGAGCGGCCTGCTGCCCGCCGACGCGGCCGCCGCCTTCGTGCTGCCCTCGGCGATGGACGCGGCCGCGCTGGCAGCGCTGACCGGTGCGCCTGCCCCCGCTCCCGCGCCTGCGCCCGACCTTTCCCCCCTGTCCTCCACGAACACGGAACTTCCGCGATGAACTCTCCCGTCATCGACCCGACCGTCGGCACGGCCGATCCCGCCGCCGACCTGCACCCGCTGTTCGCGCGCCTGGTGCGCGAGTTCGGCGCCCGCGTCGTCACGCCCGACCGCTGCGCGGCCTGGGCCGCCGAGGGCGGCGACCGGGTGCTGCTGCTCGGCGGCGACACGGTGCGGTTTCCCGAGGCGCTGGACGTGGCGGTGGTGCTGCCCGAGCTGCGCCGCGCCCACGGCGACCGCTTCGAGATCGGCGTGGCCGCGCGCGAGCACGAGGAGGCGCTGGCGCGCCAGCACGGCTCGCAGCGCTGGCCGGTGCTGATCTTCCTGCGCGAGGGCCGCTATCTGGGCGCGCTCGACGGCATGCACGACTGGATCGACTATGTGGCGCGGGTCGGCGAGATGCTCGCACGCACGCCGACGCGCGCACCGATCGGCATCGCCGCGGCCGGCGCCGGGGCGGATGCGCCGTCCTGCCACTGAACGGCCCCGCCGGGCCGCCCCACCGATCCCGATCCCCCGATCCGCGGAGACCCCGATGAACACCCCCTTCTCTTCCGCCCGCCCCTTTCCCATTCCGGTGGTGGCCCTCGGCCCCGGCAGCCAGGACGACGAGGAACAGCTCGACTACATCACCATGCCGCAGGGCATGAGCACCTACCGCGCGCCGGCGCTGCCCGAGCCGGAGGCGCTGGCCGGTCACGCCGGCGCGGTCGGCGTGCTGACGCAGGCGCTCGAGCGGCTGCAGGCGCTTCTGGCCGGCGAGACGGTCGAGCCGGTCCGGCTCGACGGCCTGGGCGCGGACGATCTGGCGCTGGTCAACCAGGTGCTCGGCGAGGGCGAGGTCAGCGCCCAGGTGCTGGCCGCGCCCGACCGGCTCGACGCCGGTGCGCGGGTGCGCATCCAGGAGTCGGTCTTCGCCGGCGTCTGGCGGGTGGTCGAGACCGGCGAGGACGGCACGGTGCACGACAGCATCGAGCTCGGCGCGGTGCCGGCGGTGCTGCGCCGCGCCGCGCGCGAGGACACCCGTCCGGTGCCGGTGCCCGCGCCGGACGCGCCGCTGCCGCCGGACGTGCTCAATGCGCCCTCCATCCTGGTCGAGCTGGCCGAGCACCGCCAGCACTGGCGCGAGGGCCAGCCGCCGGAGGTGGTCAACCTGACGCTGCTGCCGGTCACGCCGCAGGACATCGCCTGGATCGACCACCAGCTCGGCACCGGCCGGGTGGTGATCCTGTCGCGCGGCTACGGCAACTGCCGCATCACCAACGCGCGCGCGCTCAACACCTGGCGGGTCGTCTACTACAACTCGCAGGACACGGTGATCCTCAACTCGGTCGAGGTCTGCGGCATCCCGGAGGTCGCCTGCGCGGCGCGCGAGGACCTGGAGGACTCGGCCGAGCGGCTGACCGAGGTGCTGCAGTGGGTGGAGCAGGCATGAGCACGGCCCCGAACCCGCCCGCCCGCTTCGAGGGCAGCTATCTGGGCGACGCCGCCCGGCTGCCGGCCGACGCGCGCCTGGAGTGCAAGATCTGCTGGTGGGTCTACGACCCGGCGGTCGGCGACGAGGTCTGGCAGATCCCGCCCGGCACGCCCTTCACCGCGCTGCCGGCGCACTGGCGCTGCCCGGAATGCGACGGCGACGCCGAGCAGTTCATGGTCATCGCCGAGGACGCCCCGCGATGAGCGACGACGCGCCGCAGCGGCGTCTGGCCGGGCTCGAGGCGGTGTTCCGCCGCATCGCGACCACGCGCATGCGCGGCGTGCCGGTGCTGAACCCGGCGCTGTCGGTGCAGGCGGTCGGCTTCGGGCCGGATCCGCTGCGCACCGCGCCGGGCGCGGCGCCGACGATGCTCGGCGTGCTGGTCACGCCCTGGTTCATGAACCTGCTGCGCCTGCCGCTGCAGCCGGTGGACGGCCACGATGCCACGGCGCTGCAGGCGGCCGGACTGGCGCCGCTCGGCCACACGGTGGTGCGCCGCTACGGCGAGCACGCGCTGGACTTCACCGGCGCGCACGAGGCCGAGGGCCTGGGCGCCTGGGAGCAGGCCTCGCTGTTCTCGCCGATGTTCGCCTTCGCGGATCAGCCGGCGGCGGTGGCCACCGCGCGCGAGGTGATGCGGCTGCTGCGCCAGTCCTGGAGCGAGACACCCTCGCCGCCCTCGCCACCCTCCCCCCCCCGTCATCCTCGCGAAGGCGAGGACCCACGCACGCCAGCCGCGGCGCCCTTCGTGGGTGCCCGCCTGCGCGGGCATGACGGGGTCGGCTGGCATGACGGGGTGGGCGGGCCCGACCGGGAGCGCACGCGATGACCGACGCCCGCGCCCTGGCCGGCCATCTGCGCCTGCACCCGGGTCGCCGCGACGGCCCGGCGATCAGCGGCGGGCGGCCCGACTGGCTCGCCCGGCTGGCGCCGGGCCGCGACGCCGACACCCTGCCGGCGCTGCTGGGCGCGCTGTTCTCGCTGTGCGCCGACGCGCACCGCGACTGCGCTCGCGCCGCGCTGCGCGCCGCACGCGGCCAGACGGAGTCCGCCGCCGAGGCGGCCGTCGCCGCGCAGGCGCTGCGCCTGGGCACCGCTCGCGAGCATCTGCTGCGCCTGGGGCACGAGCTGCCGCGACGGCTCGGAACGAGTGCCGACGCGGGCGCCGCCTGGCTGCGTTCCAGCCCGCCCTGGCGCGACGATCTCGATCCGATCGCGCGGCTCGCCGCGCTGCCGGCCTGGCTGCAGCGGCATCTGCTCGGCAGTTCCCCGGCCGACTGGCTGCGCCGGCACGCGGCCGCGCCGTGCGATCGGCTCGAGGCCGTCGCGCACTGGGCGCAGGAACAGGCCGGCCACCGCGAGGTCGATCCCGGCTCGCCGGTGCATGCGCTGGCCGCGCTGGCGCCGCTGGCGCGCACGCTGGCCACGCCGGGCCCGGCGGCGCTGCGCCCCGGCACGACCGACTGGGCCGCGCTGGCCCGCGCGATGGATGCCGACGCCGGCTTCTGCCGCCTGCCGCACCGGCCGGGCGATGCGACGCCGGCTGGCGTGCCCGACACCGGCCCGTGGTGCCGCGAGGCCGATCCGCCGGCCGAGGCCGCGCAGGCCGGCGCCAGCGCCTGGAGCCGCATCGGCGCGCGGCTGGTCGAGCTGGTGCGGCTGGCCGGGCCGGACGGCGCACGGCGGCTGCAGCGCGGCGCGCTGGCGCTCGGCCCCGGCGACGGCCTGGCCTGGTGCGAGATGGCGCGCGGCCTGCTGCTGCACCGGGTGCGGCTCGAGGCCGACGGCCGGCGCGTCGCCGCCTGGCAGGTGCTGGCGCCCACCGAATGGAATGCGCATCCGCGCGGCACGCTGGCGCAGGCGCTGGCGGCGCTGCCGGATACTGGTCGCCAGGGCGAGGCCGCACGTCTGCTCGCGCTGGCCTTCGACCCCTGTGTCGATGTCGAGGTGACCCCCGATGCATGAACTCAGTCTCGCCGGCGGCATCGTCCGGCTCGTCGAGGACGCGGCCGAGCGCGAACGCTTCCGCCGCGTCAGCCTGCTGCGGCTGGAGGCCGGCGCGCTCAGCGGCGTCGAGGTGCGCGCGCTGCGCTTCGCGCTCGAGGCCAGCGTGCCGGGCACCTGTCTGGAAGGCGCCGAGATCCTCATCGACGAGCCGCCCGGCACCGCCTGGTGCCTGGGCTGCGGCCAGTCGGTCGAGATCGGCTCGCGCGCCGACGCCTGCCCGTCGTGCGGGGGCTTCCGGCTGCAGCCCACCGGCGGCACCGAGCTGCGCGTCGTCGACCTGATGGTCCACGACGACTGACCCCCACCGAACGACGAAGAACCCCGAAAGGAACCCCACCATGTGCGTCATCTGCGGCTGCTCGACCGGCACCCCCGGTGCGGTGCACCAGCACGGTCGCGACAGCGACCCTGCCCACGCCCACCCCCATGATCACGGCGACCTGCACTACGGCCAGGGCCCGGCGCGGGTGAGCGTGCCCGGCATGAGCCAGGCGCGCGCGATCCGGCTCGAGGCCGACGTGCTCGGCGCCAACCAGCGCATCGCCGACGCCAACCGCGCGCATTTCGCCGGCCATGGCGTCGTCGCCTACAACCTGGTTTCCAGCCCCGGCTCGGGCAAGACCACGCTGCTGTGCGCCACCATCGAGGCGCTCAAGGTCCGCGCGCCGGGCCTGCCGGTCGGCGTCATCGAGGGCGACCAGCAGACCACGAACGACGCCGACCGCATCCGCGCCACCGGCGCGCCGGCCATCCAGATCAACACCGGCAAGGGCTGCCACCTCGATGCGCCGATGATCGCCGAGGCCTTCGCGCGGCTGCCGCTGCACGGCCACCACCATCACGGTCACCACCATCACGGCGACGCGCCGGAACACGACCACGCCCACGCCGCCGACCCGTCGCTGCTGATGATCGAGAACGTCGGCAACCTGGTCTGCCCGGCGATGTGGGACCTGGGCGAGCGCGCCAAGATCGCGATCCTGTCGGTCACCGAGGGCGAGGACAAGCCGATCAAGTACCCCGACATGTTCGCCGCCGCGCGGCTGATGGTGCTGACCAAGGTCGACCTGCTGCCGCATCTGGACTTCGATGTGGCGCAGTGCATCGCCTTCGCGCAGCGCGTCAATCCGGACATCGAGGTGCTGCTGGTGTCGGCGAAGACCGGCGTCGGCATGGACGCCTGGATGGACTGGCTGCTGCAGGACACCGGCCGGTGACACGCCGGGTGCACCTGCATCTCGACGGCGCCGTGCAGGGCGTCGGGATGCGTCCGCTGTGCGCGCGGCTGGCCGCGTGCCACCGCCTGGGCGGCTGGGTGCGCAATGACGAGCGCGGCCTGCAGGCCGAGATCCAGGGCCCGGCCGCGCAGGTCGAGGCCTTCCTGCAGGCGCTGCGGCAGGATCCGCCGCCGCTGGCGCGGGTGCGGCGCTGGTGGCAGCACGACCTGGCGCCGCTGGACACGCCCGAGGCCGGCGTCTTCCGCATCCTGGCCAGCGAGGCCGGCGGGCCGCCCGGCACCGGCCTGCCGCCGGACGCGGCGCCGTGCGCGCGCTGCCTGGACGAGCTCTTCGACCCGGCCGACCGGCGCCACCGCCACGCCTTCATCAACTGCACCCACTGCGGCCCGCGCTTCACCGTGACCCGCGCGCTGCCCTACGACCGCGCGCAGACCAGCCTGGCGGACTTCCCGCTGTGCGCGGCCTGCGCGGCCGAGTACGCCGATCCGGACGACCGCCGCCACCACGCGCAGCCCATCGCCTGCCCGGACTGCGGCCCGCGCCTGGCGCTGTGGCAGCCCGACGGCACGGTGCGGTCCAGCGACGATCCGGTGCAGGACGCCGCGGCCTGCATCGCCGCCGGCGGCATCGTGGCGCTGAAGGGCGCCGGCGGCTATCACCTGGTCTGCGACGCGCGCCAGGACGCGCCGCTGGCGCGGCTGCGCGCGGCCAAGCGCCGCCAGGGCAAGCCCTTCGCGCTGATGGTCGGCCACCTCGCCTCGGCCGCGCGCTGGGTCGAGATCGACGATCCGGCGGCGCAGGCGCTGCTGGCCTCGCCGGCCGCGCCGGTGCTGCTGCTGCGCTGCCGGCCGGGCGTGGCCGAGGCGCATCCGCAGATCGCGCCGGAGCTGTCCGACTGGGGCCTGATGCTGCCGCCGACGCCGCTGCACGCGCTGCTGCTGCATGCGCTGCGCGGCCGCCCGACGCATCCGGGCTGGCGCGAGGAGGCCGACGACACGCTGCTGGTGGTCACCAGCGCCAATCCCGGCGGCGAGCCGCTGGTCATCGACGAGGTCGACGCGCTGGCGCGCCTGGGCGATCTGGCCGACCTGCTGCTGGTGCACGACCGCGCCATCGTCGGCCGGCTCGACGACAGCGTGCGGCGCTGGATGGGGCGCGACGCCCGCGGGCAGGTGCATGCGCCCTTCGTGCGGCGCGCCCGCGGCCATGTGCCCGATCCGGTCGAGCTCGACGGCGTCGACGAGGACGCGCCGCCGGTGCTGGCCTTCGGCGGCCATCTGAAGAACACCGTCTGCGTGACGCGCGGCCGCCAGGCCTTCCTGTCGCCGCATGTCGGCGACCTGGGCAGCGCCGCCAGCCGCGCGGCGATGCTCGACGCGGCCGACCGGCTGTGCCGCTTCCTGGCGGTGCGTCCGGCGCTGGTCGCGCACGACCTGCACCCGGACTACTTCAGCACGCTGCAGGCGCGCGCGCAGGCCGAGGCGCTGGGCGTGCCGGCGCTGGCGGTGCAGCACCACCACGCGCACGCGGCCGCGGTCTGCGCCGAGCACGCCGGCGGGCTCGCCCGCCCGGCGCTGGCGCTGGTGCTCGACGGCAGCGGCCTGGGCGAGGACGGCAGCGCGTGGGGCGGCGAGCTGCTGCGGCTCGACGGCGCACGCATGCTGCGCCTCGGCCACCTGCCGACGCTGGCGCTGCCCGGCGGCGACCGCGCCGCGCGCGAGCCCTGGCGGCTCGGCGCCGCGGTGCTGGCCGCGCTCGGCCGCGGCGACGAGATCGCCGCGCGCCATGCCGGCGAGCCGGCCGCACGCGCGCTGGCCACGCTGATCGCGCGCGGCACGAACTGTCCGCCGACCTCCAGCGCCGGCCGGCTCTTCGACGCCGCGGCCAGCCTGATCGCCGGCATCCACCACGCGCGCCACGAGGGCGACGCGGCGATGCGGCTGGAAGCGCTGGCGGCGCAGGCACCGGCCGCGGTCGAGCCCTGGCCCGAGGCCTGGTCGCTCGACGAGCAGGGCCGGCTGCGCTGGCCGGGCCTGTGGGCGCGGCTGGCCGAGGCCGGCGACCGGACCGGCCCGGACGGCCCGGCGCTGGCGGCCGCACGCTTCCATGCGACGCTGGCCGAGGCGCTGGCCGGCTGGACGATCGCGCAGGCCCGGCGCGAGGGCCTGCAGCGCGTCGCGCTCGGCGGCGGCTGCCTGATCAACCGCCGGCTGCGCGACGGCCTGGCGAACGCGCTGGGCGCGGCCGGCCTCGAGGTGCTCGAGGCCCGCCAGGCGCCGCCCGGCGACGGCGGCCTGGCGCTCGGCCAGGCGGCGGTCGCGCTGGCGCGGCTCGGCGCGATGCCGGCCGCGCTGCGGTCCTCCCTTCTCTCCAACCCGACGACTTTCGCGGAGACCTGAACGATGTGCCTGGCCCTGCCCGCCCGCGTGGCGGAACTGCTTCCCGACCTGATGGCGATCGTCGACCTCGGCGGCGTGCGCAAGGAAATCTCGCTGGCGCTGACGCCCGAGGCGCGCGTCGGCGACTACGTGATCGTGCATGTCGGCCATGCCATCGGCCGGCTCGACACCGAGGAGGCCGAGCGCACGCTGGCGCTCTTCGCCGAGATGGCTGCCCTGGACCCTGCCCCGACCCCTGCCGAGGAGACGCCGCGATGAAATACGTCGACGAGTTCCGCGACGGCGAGCTGGCGCGCCAGCTCGCCGCGAAGATCCGCGCCGAGGCGCGCGCCGACCGGACCTACAGCTTCATGGAGTTCTGCGGCGGCCACACCCACGCGCTGTCGCGCTACGGCGTGCCGGCGCTGCTGCCCGACAACGTGCAGATGGTGCACGGCCCCGGCTGCCCGGTCTGCGTGCTGCCGATCGGCCGCATCGACCAGGCCATCGGCCTGGCGCTGCAGCATGGCGCCATCGTCTGCACCTACGGCGACACGATGCGCGTGCCGGCCTCCGGCCAGCTGTCGATGCAGCGCGCCAAGGCCCGCGGCGCCGACATCCGCATGGTCTATTCGCCCGCCGACGCGCTGAAGATCGCCCGCGCGAACCCGGACCGCGAGGTGGTCTTCTTCGCCATCGGCTTCGAGACGACGACGCCGCCGACCGCGCTGGTGCTCAAGCAGGCCGCGGCCGAGAACCTCGCCAACTTCAGCGTGCTGTGCTGCCATGTGCTCACGCCCAGCGCGATCACGCACATCCTGGAGTCGCCCGAGGTCAAGCAGTGGGGCACGGTGCCGCTCGACGGCTTCGTCGGCCCCGCGCATGTCAGCATCCTGATCGGCTCGGCGCCCTACGAGGGCTTCGCCCGCGACTACCGCAAGCCGGTGGTGATCGCCGGCTTCGAGCCGCTGGACGTGATGCAGGCCATCCTGATGCTGATCCGCCAGGTCAACGACGGCCGCCACGAGGTCGAGAACGAGTTCACCCGCGCCGTCACCCGCGAGGGCAACGCCGCGGCGCAGGCGCTGGTGGCCGAGGTCTTCGAGCTGCGCGAGAACTTCGAGTGGCGCGGCCTGGGCGAGGTCGAATTCAGCGCGCTGCGCATCCGCGCGCCCTACGCGCGCTGGGACGCCGAGCGGCGCTTCGACCTGCGCTACCAGCCGGTGCCCGATCACAAGCAGTGCGACTGCGGCGCGATCCTGCGCGGCGTCAAGCGCCCGGCCGACTGCAGGCTCTTCGCCACCGTCTGCACGCCCGAGAACCCGATGGGCTCGTGCATGGTCTCCAGCGAGGGCGCCTGCGCGGCGCACTACAGCTACGGCCGCTGGAAGGACATCGCGATCACCGCCGCCTGAGCGCCCTTGCCCATCGTCCACGCCCCTTCCGTCATTCCCGCGAAGGCGGGAACCCACCCCCGGCACCCACCATGGCCCTCCGCAAAGACTACACCCGCCCGCTCGACCTGAAGCACGGCCGGGTCGACATGAACCACGGCGCCGGCGGCCGCGCCAGCGCGCAGCTGATCGAGGAGCTGTTCGCGCGCGCCTTCGACAATCCCGCGCTGCGCGAGGGCAACGACGGCGCGGTGCTGCCCGCGCCGCCCGCCGGCCACCGCCTGGTGCTGGCCACCGACGCGCACGTGATCTCGCCGCTGTTCTTTCCCGGCGGCGACATCGGCGCATTGAGCGTGCACGGCACCGTCAACGACGTGGCGATGATGGGCGCGCAGCCGCTCTACCTGTCGGCCAGCTTCATCCTGGAGGAGGGCCTGCCGCTGGCGGACCTCAAGCGCATCGTCGACTCGATGGCCGCGGCCGCGCGCGAGGCCGGCGTGGCCATCGTCACCGGCGACACCAAGGTGGTCGAGCAGGGCCACGGCGACGGCGTCTTCATCAGCACCACCGGCGCGGGCTGGCTGCCGCCGGGCCGGCGCCTGGGCGGCGACCTGGCGCGGCCGGGCGACGTGGTGCTGGTGTCGGGCCCGATCGGCGACCACGGCGTGGCGGTGCTGTCGCAGCGCGAGTCGCTGGAGTTCGAGACCGCGATCGTCTCCGACAGCGCCGCGCTCAACGGCCTGACCGCGGCGATGCTGGCGGCCGTGCCGGAGGGCAGCGTGCGCGTGCTGCGCGACCCGACGCGCGGCGGACTGGCGACGACGCTCAACGAGATCACCCGCCAGTCGGGCACCGGCATCACGCTCGACGAGGCAAAGATTCCGGTGCGGGCGCAGGTCGAGGCGGCCTGCGAGCTGCTCGGGCTCGACCCGCTCTATGTCGCCTGCGAGGGCCGGCTGGTGGCGATCTGCGCGCCCGACACGGCTGAGGCGCTGCTGGCGGCGATGCACGCGCATCCGCTCGGGCAGCAGGCCGCGCGCATCGGCATCGTCACCGACGACCCGCACCGCTTCGTGCAGATGGAGACGCGCTTCGGCGGCCGGCGCGTCGTCGACTGGCTCAGCGGGGAGCAATTGCCGCGGATATGCTGAGGGCTGCACCCATCCCCTGGAACGCCCTTCGATGTCCTCTGCCCCGACCGCGACCTCCGGCGGCGTCTGCTGCGCCGTCTGCGGCCACCGCTTCGCGCGCCGCGACACCGTCGCCGCGCCTCTGCTGCGCGAAAGCCTCGCCGCCGAGATCCACCGCGATCACCCGGACTGGAACGAGCGCTCGCGCATCTGCCACGCCGACCTCGCCCGCTACCGCTCGCGCCACATCCAGACCCTTCTGGTGGCCGAAAAGGGCGAGCTCAGCGAGCTCGACAGCGCGGTGCTCGACAGCCTGCGCACCCACCAGACGCTGGCCAGCGACGTCGAGAGCGACTACGCGGAGCAGCGCAGCCTGGGCGAGCGGCTGGCCGACCGGATCGCCGACTTCGGCGGCAGCTGGGCCTTCCTGATCAGCTTCTCGGTCTTCATCGCGGTCTGGATCGCCGTGAACTCGCTGGTGATGTTCTGGCGCCCGGTCGACCCCTATCCCTTCATCCTGCTGAACCTGCTGCTGTCGTGCCTGGCGGCGGTGCAGGCGCCGATCATCATGATGAGCCAGAACCGCCAGGAGGCGAAGGACCGGCTGCGCGCCCGCAACGACTACCAGATCAACCTGAAGGCCGAGCTTGAGATCCGCCACCTCCACGAGAAGGTGGACCACCTGCTGTCGCACCAGTGGGAGCGCATGATCGAGATCCAGGAGATGCAGATCGACCTGCTCGACGAGCTGCGCCGGCGCCACTGAACCTCACGGCCCGGCGAAGTTGGCCGTGATCGAGGTCGCCGCATCGATCGTCAGCCGGCAAGGCGCGGTCCCGGTGCAGGCGCCGCCCCAGCCGACGAAGCGCTGGCCGCGCGCCGGCGAGGCCGTCAGCGTCACCTTGCTGCCGGCCTCGCGCAGGAAGCTGCAGCCCTCGACGCAGGACACGCCCGAGGGGGCGCCGCCGATCTTGCCGGGCAGACCGGCCTGGCGCACGCTCACCAGGAACTTGCGCGGCACGAACTGCGCCTTGACGCCCAGCGCCTCGCTCATCGTGACGCTGCAGCTGGCGGTGCTGCCCGAGCAGGCGCCCGACCAGCCGGCGAAGTCCGACTGCGCATCGGCCACGGCCGTCAGCGTGACGCGGGTGCCGGCGGTGTAGCGCGCGGTGCAGCTGCTGCCGCAGTCGAGCCCGCCGCTGGCGGCGCGGACCGTGCCCTGGCCCTTGCCGGTGCGGGCCACCTCCAGCGCATGCACCGGCAGATCGAAGACCGCGCCGACGCTGGCTGCCGCCTCCGGCGCGATCACGCAGCTCGTGCGGGCGCCGCTGCAGGCGCCGCTCCAGCCGACGAAGCGCGATCCGGCCGCCGCCTGCGCCACCAGCGCGACCTTGCTGCCGGCGCCGACGCTCGCCGCGCAGGCGCTGCCGCAGTTCAGGCCGACCGCCGCGGCCGTGACCGCGCCGCTGCCCGTGCCCGAGCGGGTGACCGTCACCCGCACCGGCACCTGCACCGCGAAGGTGGCCGCGATCGTGGCGCCGGCCACGCCGATGCCGCTCATCGAGGCGCCGGTCGTGCTGCCGTCGTAGCGCGCCGAGGACGGCGTCGTCGTCGGCCCGAACTGCGTCGAGGCGGTGTACAGATCGGTGGCGCTGCTGCCCTGGCCCTTCGAGACCTGCTCGAGCCCGTCGGCCTCGACCAGCGCCAGCAGCTTGTGCGCGGTCGTCGAGTTGTCGAACCGGTAGCCCCAGCCGCCGCTGTCCAGCCGCGCGTCCACATGCCACAGCGAGATGCCGGTGCCCATGTAGCCGGCATCGTTGCCGGCGCCGAGCCGGCGGTAGTGGGCGATGAAGTATTCCGAGAAGGCCTGGCCGGCCGCGGCCCCGGGCATGAAGAGCACCGCGTCGGGCGAGGTGCCCGAGGGCCGCAGCGTGACGGCCTGCGCGCCCGAGGTCACCACCTTCGGCGTCAGCCAGCCCAGCACGAACTTCGAGAACGCGCTGTGGTCGCCGCTGTTGTTGTGCATCATGTCCCAGCCGACCCCGCCCTTCGGGCCGACCGCGTCGTTGTAGTCGTAGTAGTCGGGCAGGCCGAGCGCGTGGCCGGTCTCGTGGATGTCGACGCGCGGCTCGTAGAGCGGGTCGCGGTTGTAGTTGCCGCCCGCCCAGGACCAGACGATCTTGCGCAGCCCCTTGCCGTCCCACTGGCGGCTGCTGCCGTACCAGGTCTGATAGGCCCACCAGAACGAGGCCCAGCTGCCGGCGGGACCGGCCCACTTGACGAACAGCGTGTCGATGCTGCCGTCGCCGTCGTGGTCGTACTGCGCCAGCCCGTGCCCGGTCGCCTTCAGCGCCTCCAGCGCCTCGTCGACCAGCGCCCGCATGCCGTCGCCGCTGCCCATCGACTGGTAGTGGGCGCGGCTGTAGCGGGCCCGGTACCAGGGCGTGACATGCCCGCGGATGTCGAGCTGGCCGTAGGAGGCGCGCCGATAGTAGGCGCGCAGGCTCTCGTAGGGGTAGCCGGCGACCTTCTCGCCGCCCAGGCCGAACATGCGCTCGGCGATCAGCTCCGGCGTGTTGACGGCCTCGTGCGGCTGATCGGGAAAGTCGACCAGCAGCACCAGCACCTTCGGCGTCCCGGTGGCCGGCAGCCCGCCGCGCCAGGCCGGCGGCGGCGTGTCCGCACCGACCGTGCCGAGCGCGCGTCCGAGGCGGTAGGACAGCGACGCGATCGAGCCCGGATCGAGCTTGTGGTTGCCGGTCGCGTGCGCAGCCTCGGCCTGCGCCGCCAGCTCGCCGCTGGCCTGCAGGCGCTGGCGCTCGATCTCGTCGGGCGGCATCAGCGCCTGCGCCGGCCGCAGCCCCAGCAGCGCCGGCAGCAGCGCGAGCATCCGCAGGGCCCGGCCCAGCGTCGCGGTCATCGTCGGTGTCATCGGCATCTCCCTGTTGAACGCCCCTGCCGATGTCGACGCGGCCGACCGGCGCCTTGACGCGGCAATGCCGGTTCCGGCGGTACCAGCGCAGAAATCGCCCCGGGAGCCGGATCAATTCGACTCATGGCCCGCCTCGACGCACCGATATGGTTCCCCGGCAGCGCGACGGGAGCCCTCGCCCCGGAACGCGCCGCTTCCCGGACCTCGAGGACGCCATGAACGATTTCAAGACCCCACGCACCCCGACCCGCCTCGCCCGGCGGCCGCTGACCCTGGGCACCACGCTGATCGCCGCGGCCGTGCTGGCCGCCTGCGGCGGCGGCGGTGGCAGCGACGGCGGCACAGGCGGCGGCACCGCGACGACCAGCGCGGTGGCGCTGTCGGGCATCGCCTCCAAGGGCCTGATGGCCAACGCCGACGTGAAGGTGCATCCGGTGGCGGCCGACGGCTCGGTCGACCTGACGACCACGCTGGCCGCGACCACCACCGACGCCGAGGGCCGCTACAGCCTGAGCTTCGACGCCACCGTCTCGCGGCCCTACGTGGTGCGCGTCTCGGCCAAGGCCGACGGCAGCACCACCCACCTCGACGAGGTCACCGGCACCGCGCAGCCGCTGCCGGCCGGCTTCTCGATGCGCTCGGTCATCACGCCGTCGCAGGCCGGCACGGTCACCACCAGCGCCAGCATCACGCCGTTCAGCGAGATGGTGGTCGCCGCGGCCGAGCGCGCCGGCGGCGGCATCAGCGCCAGCAACACCGCGCAGGCCGTCTCGACCGTCACCCAGCTGCTCGGCTTCGACCCGACCGCGGTCAGCGCCCGCCCGGTCGGCTCGGCCGAGAGCGAGGACGAGAAGAAGATGGCCGTCATGCTCGCGGCGGTGTCGCAGATGGCCTCCGGCGGCCAGCTCGGCTGCAGCGGCGACGATGCCGGCGCGCGCACCCGCTGCGTCGTCGAGGCGCTGTCGGCCTCGTCCAGCACCTCGTCGCTGAAGCTGGCCACCGGCAGCGGCGGCACGACCGTCGACGTCTCGGGCGCGCTGAACACCGCGCTGGGCACGGTGCTGACCACGCCGAAGCTCAGCGGCAGCGTTCCCGGCAGCCTGCTCGCCGGCGTGGTCGCCAACCTCGGCTGCAAGGACAGCGGCTGCACGCCGGCGACCGCCTCGGGCGGCAGCGGCTCCGGCGGCACGACCGACTCCACCGCCACCGCGATCGCCGCGGCCAGGCTGCTGTTCAACGAGATCCGCAGCGACTGGGGCGCGATGTTCAGCCGCGGCGGGGCCTCCTCGCTGGCCGGCGGTGCGGCCAACGTGCAGGCCTGGCGCTTCCGCAGCGCGATGGAAGGCGTCGAGGTGCCGGTCGACATGCTGGTCAAGGACGCCGGCACGATGCTCATGGGCGTCGACCTCTACAACGACCTGATGGCCGGCCGCTCGGCGCAGACCACCCGCAGCCGCGGCGGCGACAGCCAGGGCGGCCAGATCGCCGGCGCCTGCGGCCTGTTCACCGCCACCGACCTGAGCACCCGCGCCACCGGCTCGGCCGACGCCCGGGTCATCGGCTGCCGCGCGGTCTACCGCAGCTCGCGCAGCTTCACGCAGAACGCGATCGTGACCACCGAGTGGGTGCACGGCTTCACGCTGGAGCCGCAGGCCGACGGCAGCTTCGCCTACAGCAGCCGCGCCCGCCAGCGCATCAGCAGCTGCAACTACGCCGGCACCAGCTGCACCGTGACCGCCAACACCGTGCTGCAGCCGGCGCTCGAGGCATCCACCGGCCGGCTCGTTCCGACGCTCGATGCGCTGGGCGCGATCCGCGGCTTCACGCTCGCCGGCGACCTGCCCGGCGGCTTCGCCAAGGGCTCGAACACGTTCGGCAGCCACCATCACGCGATCGCGCTGAGCGGCAGCATCGCCACCGCCGCCGACGGCCTGTCGGCCAGCAGCCAGAGCGACACCTACGCGGTCAGCGGCACGCTGAAGGCCTACTCGGACGCCAGCACCGAGATCGGCACGCTGACGCTGCGCCGCGGCCAGCTCGCGCTGTCGACGCTGACGGCCGGCGGCTCGCCGGTGGGCACGCTGGCCGACCTGGACCTGCTGTGGACGACGCCGGGCGCCGAGTTCGAGGGCACGCTCAGGCTCAAGGACGTGGTGCTGACCCGCTCGGGAGAATCGTGGGTGCCGACCTTCGGCCAGCTCAGCGGCGCGCTGCGCACCACCAGCGACGGGGTGAGCACTGAGTTCCTGAAGGGCACGCTGGAGGCGCGCATCAGCGGCGCGGGCAGCTACGACGAGCGCGAGGCCGACAGCGCCAGCAACCGCTTCGGCGTCGACCTGACGCTGACCGGCACCGTCACCGCGCCGCAGCGTCCGGTGCTCGAGTTCACGCTCGGCACGACGATGCACAGCGACCAGGACAAGCCCGACGCGGTCAGCTTCCAGTACCGCACGCTGGTGGGCGGCGCGCCGCGCATGGTGGTCTCCGGCACCGCGACGCCCGGCAGCGACGGCAGCGGCGCGCGCTTCATGCTGCGCGAGGCCACCAGCAGGCTCTCGCTGGGCTGGACCGGCCAGCCGAGCTCGGCCGAGCTGAAGTCGGGCGACACGCTGATCGGCCGCATCGACGCCGCCACCCGGATGCTGACCTTCACCGACGGCAGCTTCGTCTCGCTGGACATCGGCCTGTGAGCCGGATGCCGCCGCGCCTGGCCGCGCTGCTGCTGGCGGCCGCCGCGGCGGCCCACGCGCAGCCGGCCGCGCCGGGCTGGCGGCTCTCGCTGGCCTCGGACCGGCATGTCGACGCGCTGGCGCTGGGCCGGCTCGGCGACGACGAGGCCGCCCGCGCGCTCGATCCGCGCGCCGGGCGCAATCTGGGCTATCTGTTCGACGAGCTGCGGCTCGAGCGCCGCGGCGACGACGGCGCGCGCATCGCGCTGCTGGCGCGCCAGCGCGCGATCGCCATCGCCAGCGAGGGCGCGCTCGATCTGGCGCGCCAGGTCGAGACCGGCGGCACGCCCGGACGCGACCGCGACTGGCGCGTCGACCTGGACCATCTCGGCTTCGCCGGCGCCGGCCTGGAGCTGGGCACGCGCGATCTGGTGCCGGCCCCGGGCGTGACGCTGGCGCTGTCGGCGCAGGCGCTGGCGCTGCAGCGGGTCGGCGCGCGCCAGATCGACGGCCGCGCCGGCTGGCGCCAGGCCGAGGGCCGCTACCAGGCCGAGCTGCGCTCCCTCGAGATCGACGACCGGCTCGACTTCCCGTTCCGCCAGCCGATGGCCGCACGCGGCTGGGCGCTGCTGCTGGGCGGGCGGCTGGCGCTGCGCGACGGCGCCTGGGACGGCGAGCTGCGCTGGCAGGACGCGGGCTGGCTGCGCTGGCGCGGTCTGCCGCAGCAGCAGGCGCAGCTCTCGACCGACCAGGCCGGACTGGACGCCGACGGCTTCGTCAGCTACCGGCCGCTGGTCGAAGGCCGCAACCGCCAGCCCTCCTGGCGGCGCACGCTCGCGCCGGTCAGCACGCTGGAGATCGGCTGGCGCGGCGAGGGGCTCGGCCGGCTGCAGGCCGGCCTGGTCTGGCTGCCGGGCTGGGGCGCGCTGCCGCGCCTGGGCTGGCAGGGCCGGGCCGGCGACTGGGGCCTGTCGGCGCAATGGCGCCTGCACGAGCGCCGCATCGGCTTCGGCGTCGAGCGCGGCGGCTGGTCGCTGCAGCTGGGCTGCGACCTGCGCGGCGGCGGGCACCGCTCGATGCAGCTGCAGATCGGGACCGACCTGCCCTCGCGCTGAGCCGGCCGGACCGGCACCGGGCGCGATCTGCCATGATCGCGGCCTTCTCCGCTGCCCGCTGCCCTTCATGTCCTGCATTGCCGTCATCGACTTCGAGACCACCGGTGGCTCGCCCGCGCTGGGCGACCGCGCCACCGAGGTCGCGATCGTCATCCTCGAGGACGGCCGGCCGGTCGAGCGCTTCCAGAGCCTGATGAACGCCGGCCGGCGCATTCCCGGCTTCATCTCGCAGCTGACCGGCATCACCAACGCGATGATCGCGGACGCCCCGCCCGCCGCCGAGGTGATGCGCCAGGCCGCGCGCTTCGTCGGCGAGCTGCCGATGGCCGCGCACAACGCCGCCTTCGACCGCCGCTTCTGGCAGGCCGAGCTGGCGCTGGCCGGGCTGGCGGCGCCGCACGACTTCATCTGCACCGTGATGCTGTCGCGCCGGCTCTATCCGGACGCGCCCAGCCACCGCCTGGGCGAGCTGGCCGACTACCACGGCCTGCCCGCCACCGGCCAGGCGCACCGGGCGCTGGCCGACGCCGAGATGGCCGCGCACCTGCTCGGGCGCATGCAGGCCGACCTGCGCGGCACGGACGGGCGCGGCCGCTGCGACCCCGACTGGCTGATGCGGGTGCAGTCGCTGCCGAAGCAGCGGGTCGCGCAGCTGCTGGCCACCGGGCGCTGAATGCCGCGGCGCCCTTGCGTGCGCACGCTGCTGGCCGGTGCGCTGCTGGCGCTGATGCTGGGCCTGGCGGCCGGCCTGGCGCTGTGCCCGGGCTCCGGCACCTGTCGCACCCTCGCGCCGGACCGCGCCGGACTGGCGCTGTTCCACGCGCTGCGCTCGGACTCCGCCGACCGGCTGGCCGCCACGCTGACCTGGGCCGGCTCGCTGGCGCTGCTGCTGCCGGCGGCGCTGGCGCGGGCGGCCTGGCTGCGCCGCAGGCAGCGGCCCTGGCACGAAGCGGCCTTCGTGCCGGCGGCGCTGCTGGGCACGACGCTGCTGGTTCACGCGGTCAAGCTGGGGGTGATGCGCCCGCGTCCGGACCTCTTCCCCACGGGGCTGCCGCTGCCGCCCGACGCCAGCTTCCCGAGCGCGCACACCGCGCAGGCGCTGGCGCTCGTGCTGGCGCTGTGGCTGCAGCCCGGCCGGCCGCGCCCGGCCGCCCGCTGGCTGGCCGCGGGCCTGATGCTGGCCGGCGCGGTCGCGGCGACGCGGCTGCAGCTGCAGGTGCACTGGCCGACCGACCTGATCGGCGGCGCGCTGATGGCCGCGGTCTGGGTGCTGGCGCTGGCCCGAGCGACAGGCGGGGCCTCGCGCATCTGCGGATGCGGGCGCTACCCGGGCACGACACAATCGGACCCGCCATGAACGCCCCCGATTCCCTGCCCTTCGACGACGCCGATCCCGACGAGGCCGACCTGCCGCTGGTGCTGCTGGTCGACGACGAGGTGCGCTCGCAGGACGCGATGCGCCGCACGCTCGACGAGGACTTCCGCATCCTGTGCGCCAGCTCGGCCGAGGAGGCGCGCGCGCTGCTCGAGCGCCACGAGGCGGCGGTCATCCTGTGCGACCAGCGCATGCCCGGGCTGACCGGCGTGGAGTTCCTGCGCGAGGTGCGCGAGCGCTGGCCGGAGACGGTGCGCATCGTCATTTCCGGCTACACCGACAGCGAGGACATCATCCGCGGCATCAACGAGGCCGGGATCTACCAGTACATCCTCAAGCCCTGGGTGCCCGACCACCTGCTGCAGACGGTGCGCCAGGCGGTGGAGGCGCGCACGCTGCAGCGCGGCGTCAGCCGGCTCGAGCTCGACCTGCGCGCCGGCACCACCGCGCTGCGCACCCGCCGCGGCGACCGGCTGGCGCAGGCGCGCGCCACCTTCGGCTTCGAGCGCATCGAGCGCACGCCGGGCAGCCCGCTCGACGCGGTCTGCGCGATGGCCGCGCGGGTGGCGCGCTTCGACCTGCCGGTGCTGGTGCTGGGCGAGTCGGGCACCGGCAAGGAGCTGCTCGGCCGCGCGATCCACTACGCCAGCCCGCGCGCCGACGGCCCCTTCGTGCTGGAGAACTGCGCCGCCATTCCCGACACGCTGCTCGAGTCCGAGCTGTTCGGCCACAAGCGCGGCGCCTTCACCGGCGCCTTCGAGGACCATGTCGGCCTGTTCCAGCGCGCCCACGGCGGCACCGTCTTCCTCGACGAGATCGGCGAGACCTCGCCGGCCTTCCAGGTCAAGCTGCTGCGCGTGCTGCAGGAAGGCGAGCTGCGACCGGTGGGCTCGCCGCGGCCGGTGCCGGTGGACGTGCGCGTGATCGCCGCGACGCACCGCCGGCTCGACGACGAGGTGCGCGCCGGGCGCTTCCGCGAGGACCTCTACTACCGCCTGGCCGGCATGACGCTGCAGATGCCGGCGCTGCGCGAGCGGGCCGGCGACATCGCGCCGCTGGCGCGCCGGCTCGTCGGCGAGGTCGGCGCCGAACTCGGCCTGCCCGAGGTCGGCATCGGGCCGGAGGCGATCGCGGTGCTGATGGCCTACCCCTGGCCGGGCAACATCCGCGAGCTGCGCAACGAGATCGCCCGCGCGATCGTGCTGGGCGACGGCCGCCGGATCGCGCCGCACGACTTCTCCGCCACCGTGCTGCACGGCCAGACCGGCCGCCATGCGCCGGCCGGCGCGCCCGGCCTGAACCTGCCCGGCCTGCCGCAGAGCGGCACGCTGCAGGAGCGCCTGGACGCGATCGAGGCGATGGTGCTGCGCGAGACGCTGCTGCGCCACCGCTGGAACAAGACCCGCGCGGCCGCCGAGCTGGGCCTGTCGCGCGTCGGGCTGCGCGCCAAGCTGCGACGCTTCCAGCTCGAGGATGCGCCCGCATCGGCCGGGGACCTGCCATGAACCTGCTGTGGCTGCAGTCGGGCGGCTGCGGCGGCTGCTCGATGTCGCTGCTGTGCGCCGACACCGCCGACTTCGCCGGCCAGCTCGAGGGCGCGGGCATCCGGCTGCTCTGGCATCCTTCGCTGTCGCTGGCCAGCGGGGCGGACATGGTCGCGCTGCTCGACAACCTGCTGGCCGGCCGGATCGCGCTGGACGCGCTGTGCGTCGAGGGCGCGCTGCTGCGCGGGCCGAACGGCAGCGGGCGCTTCCACGTGCTGGCCGGCACCGGCGTGCCGATGATCGACTGGGTGCGGCGGCTGGCCGGCGTGGCGCGCCATGTGGTGGCCGTCGGCGCCTGCGCGGCCTGGGGCGGCGTGACCGCGGCCGGCAGCAACCCGACCGAGGCCACCGGTCTGCAGCACGACGACGCGCGCCCGGGCGGCCTGCTCGGGCCCGACTTCCGCAGCCGCTCCGGCCTGCCGGTGGTCAACATCGCCGGCTGCCCGACGCATCCGGGCTGGGTGCTGGAGACGCTGATGGCGCTGGCGGCCGACCTGCTCGGCCCCGGCGACCTCGACGCGCTCGGCCGGCCGCGCTTCTATGCCGACCAGCTGGTGCACCACGGCTGCACCCGCAACGAGTTCTACGAGTTCAAGGCCAGCGCCGAGAAGCCCTCCGACCTCGGCTGCATGATGGAGCACATGGGCTGCAAGGGCACGCAGGCGCATGCCGACTGCAACACCCGGCTGTGGAACGGCGAAGGCAGCTGCACCCGCGGCGGCCACGCCTGCATTTCCTGCACCGAGCCCGGCTTCCAGGACCCCGGCCATGCCTTCGCCGAGACGCCCAAGATCGCCGGCATCCCGGTGGGCCTGCCCACCGACATGCCCAAGGCCTGGTTCGTCGCGCTGGCCTCGCTGTCGAAGAGCGCCACCCCGCGCCGGGTGCGCGAGAACGCCACCGCCGACCACCGGGTCGTGGCGCCGCAGATCCGGAAGACCGGGCGGAGATAGGCACCTCCGGCTTGGCGCCTGCCGCCGCCCCGGTTAAACTGCGCGCCGCCAGGAGAGAGCCGCGCCCCCGAGCGCGGCCGCCGAAGGCGCAGAGGCGGGACTGAAACCCCGATCTCGAACGCTCAGGCAGAAGGACTGGCAAGCGGCCGCGCGCGACCCGAAGAACGCGCGGCCGACACCTCACTGGAGAGAGACCGCGGGCAGCGCCAGCAGGCGAGGCGACGCGGTCCACCGAAGGGGCAAGCGCCACGCGATCCGCCTGGATCGTGCAGCGTCAATCTCTCAGGTAAAGCGGACAGCGAGGGCAGCACCATCGATCGACGATGGACCGATCCGTTCAAGATCGATGACCCGATTGCCCTCGACCTCGACGAAAGCGAGCCGCCCGATGTCCGACGCTCCCGCCGCCTCCGCCCCGCTGCTGCAGACCCCGCTGCACGCGCTGCACCTCGAACTCGGCGCCCGCATGGTGCCCTTCGCCGGCTACGCGATGCCGGTGCAGTATCCGGCCGGCATCATCGCCGAGCACCGCCAGTGCCGCGAGGCCGCCGCCCTCTTCGACGTCTCGCACATGGGCCAGGTGCGCCTGGTGGGCGACGACGCCGCGGCGGCGCTGGAGACGCTGGTGCCGCAGGACATCGCCGGCCTGGGCCTGCTCAAGCAGCGCTACGCCTTCTTCACCAACGACGCCGGCGGCCTGCGCGACGACCTGATGGTCACCCGCCGCGAGGACGACCTGTTCCTGGTGGTCAACGCCGGCTGCAAGGACGCCGACATCGCCCATCTGCAGGCGCAGATCGGCACGCGCTGCCAGGTGATCCCCGAGCCCGAGCGCGTGCTGCTGGCGCTGCAGGGCCCGAAGGCGGTGGACGCGCTCGCGCGCCTGGACGCCGGCGTGGCCGCGCTCACCTTCATGACCGGCGGCCACTTCCGCCTGGCCGGCGCCGACTGCTTCGTCACCCGCTCGGGCTACACCGGCGAGGACGGCTACGAGATCTCGGTGCCCGCCGCGCAGGCGGTGGAACTCGCGCGCGCGCTGCTGGCCCAGCCCGAGGTCGCGCCCGCGGGCCTGGGCGCCCGCGACACGCTGCGCCTGGAAGCCGGCCTGTGCCTCTACGGCCACGACATCGACACGGCGACCACGCCGGTCGAGGCCGGTCTGGTCTGGGCGATCCAGAAGCTGCGCCGCCCGGGCGGCGAGCGCGCCGGCGGCTACCCCGGCGCCGAGGTGATCGGCGCGCAGCTGACCGGCGGCGCCTCGCGCCGTCGCGTCGGCCTGGCGGGCCTGGAGCGGCTGCCGGTGCGCGAGGGCGCGCCGCTGCTCGACGCCGAGGGCAGCCGCGTCGGCCAGGTCACCAGCGGCACGGTCGGCCCGAGCGTCGGCCAGCCGATCGCGATGGGCTACGTCGAGACCGCGCTGGCGGCGGTCGGCACCGCGCTGTTCGCCGAGGTGCGCGGCAAGCGCGTGCCGATGCAGGTCACCGCGATGCCCTTCGCGCCTCACCGATACTTCCGCGGCTGAAGCACGCGTCGGCCGCCGCGGCGGCCGTCCTCAGCCCGTCATTTCACCGATCGAACGAACCATCCGCATCCTGCGGGATGCGCTCCAGGAGCCCCTCATGAGCATCAAGTACACCCCGGACCACGAGTGGATCGACGCCACCGACACCGCCGCCGCGATCGTCGGCATCACCGTCCACGCGCAGGACGCGCTCGGTGACGTGGTGTTCGTCGACCTGCCGGCCGTCGGCGCCACCTTCGCCAAGGGCGACATCGCCGGCGTGGTCGAGTCGGTCAAGGCCGCGGCGGACGTCTACGCCCCGCTGTCGGGCGAGATCGTCGAGGTCAACGAGGCGCTGCGCGACGACCCGTCGCTGGCCAACACCGACCCGCTGAAGGCCGGCTGGTTCTTCAAGATCAAGGTGAGCGATGCGGCCGAGCTCGACGGCCTGATGGACGCCACCGCCTACGACGCCCTGACCCAGGGCTGATGCCGGCGGCGCGGGAGCCTGGTGCGATCCGCATGAACCGCACGCCATGCGCTCCCGCCGCCCCGCCCCCTTCTCCTCCCGCCTGACCGCCCTGCGGCCGGCCTGCCCGCAGGCCCGGCCCGGGCCGCGCCTTTGCCCGACGACGACGCCACCGCCATGACGACTCCCGCCCTGCCCCGCCTGAGCGACCTCGAGAACCCGCGCGAGTTCACCGCGCGCCACATCGGCCCGGACGCGGCCGACGAAGCCCGCATGCTGGCGTCGATCGGTCCGGCCAGCCGCCGTGCGCTGATCGACGCGATCGTGCCGCCCTCGATCGCGCGGCCCGCGCCGATGGACCTGCCCGCGCCGCTGACCGAGGCCGAGGCGCTGACTGAACTGAAGGCGCTGGCGGGCAGGAACCGCGTGCTGACCTCGCACCTGGGCTGCGGCTACTTCGGCACGCACACGCCGGGCGTCATCCTGCGCAACATCCTCGAGAACCCGGCCTGGTACACCGCCTACACGCCCTACCAGGCCGAGATCAGCCAGGGCCGCATGGAAGCGCTGGTGAACTTCCAGACGATGATCACCGACCTGACCGGCATGGCGATCGCCAACGCGTCGATGCTCGACGAGGCCACCGCCGCGGCCGAGGCGATGACGCTGGCCGCGCGGGTGGGCAAGTCGAAGTCGACCCGCTTCGTCGTCGCGCATGACGTGCTGCCGCAGTCGCTGGAAGTCATCCGCACCCGCGCCAGGCCGCTGGGCATCACCGTCGACCCGGTGCACGCGACCGAGATCGCCGCGTCGCTGGCCGAGGCGCCGGCCTTCGCGGTGCTGCTGCAGTACCCGGGCGTGAACGGCCAGGTGCGCGACCTGCGCCCGATCATCGACGCCGCCCACGCCGCAGGCGCGCTGGCCATCGTCGCCGCCGATCTGCTGGCGCTGACGCTGCTGACGCCGCCGGCCGAGCTGGGCGCCGACATCGCGCTGGGCACGACGCAGCGCTTCGGCATGCCGATGGGCGCCGGCGGCCCGCACGCGGCCTACATGGCAACGAAGGACGAGTTCAAGCGCTCGCTGCCCGGCCGTCTGGTGGGCGTGAGCATCGACAGCCACGGCGCACCCGCCTACCGCCTGTCGCTGCAGACCCGCGAGCAGCACATCCGCCGCGAGAAGGCCACCTCGAACATCTGCACCGCGCAGGTCCTGCCGGCGGTGGTCGCCAGCATGTACGCGGTCTACCACGGCCCGGCGGGCCTGACCCGCATCGCGCAGCGCGTCGCCCGCCTGACCGCCATCCTGGCCGAGGGCCTGAAGGCGCTGGGCTGGACGCTGCTGCACGACAGCGCCTTCGACACGCTGCAGGTCGCCGTGGGCGATCGCCGCGACGCGCTGATGGCCGCGGCGGTGGCCGCGGGCCGCAACCTGCGCGCCGCCAGCGCCGACACGCTGGCCATCTCGCTCGACGAGACCTCGACCCGCGCCGACGTCGAGGCGCTGTGGTCGGTCTTCGCCGACGGCCAGCCGCTGCCGAGCCTGGCCGCCCTGGCCGACACGGTCGCGCCGATGATCCCGGCCGCGCTGGTGCGCAGCTCCGCCTTCCTGACGCACCCGGTCTTCAACACGCACCACAGCGAGACCGAGATGCTGCGCTACATCCGCGCGCTCTCGGACAAGGACCTGGCGCTGGACCGCAGCATGATCCCGCTGGGCTCGTGCACGATGAAGCTCAACGCGACCTCCGAGATGATCCCGATCACCTGGCCGGAATTCGCCCAGGTGCACCCGTTCGCGCCGGCCGAGCAGCTCGCCGGCTACGCCGAGCTGAACGCGCAGCTCACCGGCTGGCTGGCCCAGGCCACCGGCTACAAGGGCATCAGCCTGCAGCCCAACGCCGGCTCGCAGGGCGAGTACGCCGGCCTGCTGGCGATCCAGGGCTGGCACGCCTCGCGCGGCGAGGGCCACCGCAACATCTGCCTGATCCCGGAGAGCGCGCACGGCACCAACCCGGCCTCGGCGCAGATGGTGGGCCTGCAGGTGGTGGTGGTGAAGTGCGACGCCAACGGCAGCGTCGACCTCGACGACCTGCGCGCCAAGTGCGAGAAGCACGCGGCGAACCTGGCGGCGATCATGATCACCTACCCGTCGACCTACGGCGTGTTCGAGCCGCGGGTGCGCGAGCTGTGCCAGCTGGTGCATGACTTCGGCGGCCGCGTCTATGTCGACGGCGCCAACATGAACGCGCTGGTCGGCCTGGCCGCGCCGGGCGAGTTCGGCGGCGACGTCAGCCACCTGAACCTGCACAAGACCTTCTGCATCCCGCACGGCGGCGGCGGCCCCGGCGTCGGCCCGGTCTGCGTCGTCGAGGACCTGGTGCCCTTCCTGCCCGGTCACGCGACCGCCGGCGAGGCGCGCGAGGGCGGCGTGGGCGCGGTGTCGGCCGCGCCGCTGGGCAACGCGGCGGTGCTGCCGATCTCGTGGATGTACATCCGCATGATGGGCGCCGAGGGCCTGAAGGCCGCCACCGAGACCGCGATCCTGAACGCCAACTACGTGGCCGCCCGTCTGGCCGACCACTACGACATCCACTTCAGCGGCGGCATCGACGGCATCCAGGGCGGCGGCGTGGCGCACGAGTGCATCCTGGACCTGCGCCCTCTGAAGGACTCGTCGGGCATCAGCGCCGAGGATGTCGCCAAGCGCCTGATCGACTACGGCTTCCACGCGCCGACGCTGTCCTTCCCGGTCGCCGGCACGCTGATGGTGGAGCCCACCGAGAGCGAGCCGCTGGCCGAGCTGGACCGCTTCTGCGACGCGATGATCGCGATCCGCGCCGAGATCGCGCAGGTCGAGTCCGGCGCCTGGCCGCGCGAGGACAATCCGCTGAAGAACGCGCCGCACACCGCCGCCAGCCTGCTGTCGGGCGAGTGGACGCACGGCTACAGCCGCGAGACGGCCGCCTACCCGGTGGCCAGCCTGCGCCGCGCGAAGTACTGGAGCCCGGTGGGCCGCGTCGACAATGTGCACGGCGACCGCAACCTGTTCTGCTCCTGCGTGCCGATGAGCGCGTTCGAGTCGAACTGAACCTGCCCTGACGAGACCTGACGATGACGCCTTCCGACCCCGCCCTGCCCCAGCAGCACTTCGCCAGCGACAACTACGCCGGCATGTGCCCGAACGCCGCGCGCTGGTTCATGGAGGCGCAGACCAGCGGCCACGAGCCGGCCTACGGCGAGGACCGCTGGACGCAGCAGGTCTCGGAAGGACTGCGCGAGCTCTTCCAGACCGACTGCGACGTCTATTTCGTCTTCAACGGCACGGCGGCCAACTCGCTGGCGCTGGCCTCGCTGTGCCAGAGCTACCACTCGGTGATCTGCAGCCCGGTGGCGCACATCGAGACCGACGAGTGCGGCGGGCCGGAGTTCTTCTCCAACGGCTCGAAGCTGCTGGTGGGCGAGTCCGAGAGCGCCTCGGCGCGGCTCGGCAAGCTCACGCCGGACGCGGTGGAGTCGCTGGTCACCAAGCGCCACGACATCCACTACCCGAAGCCGAAGGTGGTGAGCCTGACCCAGGCCACCGAGCTGGGCACGGTCTACAGCGTCGAGGAGGTGCGCGCGATCGCCGCGATCGCCAAGCGCCGCCACCTCAAGGTGCACATGGACGGCGCGCGCTTCGCCAACGCGGTGGCCACGCTGGGCTGCCACCCGAGCGACATCACCTGGCGCGCCGGCGTCGACGTGCTCTGCTTCGGCGGCACGAAGAACGGCCTGCCGGTCGGCGAGGCCGTCGTGTTCTTCGACCGGGCGCTGTCCGAGGACTTCGCCTGGCGGGTCAAGCAGGCCGGCCAGCTGGCGTCGAAGATGCGCTTCATCTCGGCACCGTGGCTGGGGCTGCTGGAGAACGACACCTGGCTGGCCAACGCGCGCCACGCCAACGCGATGGCGGCACGGCTGCACGCGGCCCTCCGCGAGGTGCCCGGCGTCGAGCTGCTGCACGCGCCGCAGGCCAACGCGGTCTTCGCGCGGCTGCCGCAGCCGGCGGTGAACGCGCTGCATGCCAAGGGCTGGCGCTTCTACCAGTTCATCGCGGGCGGGGGCTGCCGCTTCATGTGCAGCTGGGACACCCGGCCGGAGTCGGTCGACGCCTTCGCCTCCGACATCCGCCAGGCCTGCGGCCGCTGAGCGGCTGGCGTACAGTCGGCGCCATGAACATCCGACTGATCCAGATCCTGCCCGAGTCCGGCGAGCCCCCGAAGCAGCTGATGATCCTGCTGCACGGCGTCGGCGCCAGCGCGCAGGATCTCGTGCCGCTGGCGCATGCGCTGCGCGAGTCCTTTCCCGCCGCGGCCTTCGTGCTGCCCGACGGCGTCGAGCCCTTCGACGCCAATCCGGCGCTGGCCGGGCGCCAGTGGTTCTCGATCCAGGGCGTGACCGAAGAAGACCGCCCGGCGCGGGTGCGCGCGGCGCTGCCGGCCTTCGTCGAGCTGGTCCGCGCCTGCCAGCGCCACTTCGGCATCGGCGAGGCCGCCACCGCGCTGATCGGCTTCTCGCAGGGCTCGATCATGGCGCTGGAGGCCTGCGCGGCGGTGCCCGGCCTGGCCGGGCGCGTGCTGGCCTTCTCGGGCCGCTACGCGCGTCTGCCCGAGGCCATCTCGCCGCTGACCAGCTACCACTTCCTGCACGGCAGCGATGACGCGGTGATCGCCGCGTCGAACTCTCGCGCCGCCTTCGAGCATCTCTCCGGCCTGGAGGGCGGCGACGCCACGCTCGACATCGCCGATGGCGTCGGCCACGAGGTGCACGAGGCGCTGGTCGACCGGGCGCTGTTCCGGCTGACGCACCATGTGCCGGTCCGGATCTGGAAGGAAGCCATGGGCGCCGGCGCCCCCTCGCCCTCCGGGGACAACTGAGGACGATTCGGTCCCGAATTCGGCCGATCGGGCATCGCGCCGGCGGGTCACAGTGCGGGGGCACGAATGCGCCCTCCCACCCGACCCGACATGCCCATGCAGCCTGAGCACGAAGACGCCGCACCGACCGCGCCCCCGGTCCCCGATCGTGCGGATGACGCCCCCGTCAGCGACGGCCCGCGCCTGATGGTCGCCGAGGTCGTTCCGGTCTGGAAGCGTCATGTCGACGCCTCGCGCGTCGCGGTCGAGGACGGCGTCTGCCGGCTGCTGGAGACCTTCTCCCAGCTGTGCGACGGCGTCACCGAGGTCAGCCGACAGGCCGACGAGACGGTCGCGCCGCTGGTCTCGCGCCACTGGGTCCAGCGCCGCGACGAGATCCTCGGCGAGCTGGTCGACCAGGTCGATCTCGCCAGCCAGCGCCGCGAGCAGCTGCTCGCCCAGCTCTCCGACGGCCTGCTGCAGATCGAGGATGTCGAGCGCTCGCTGCGCGAGGCCAGCGTGCTGGCCGGCGCCGATCCCGCGCTGGCCGGCGGACTGCAGCGCCTCGACGGCACCCGCCAGACGCTGGCGCAGCTGGCCCGGCAGGTCGCCGCCGAGCTGCGCGTCGATCACGCGCAGCAGGACCAGGCACGCAGCCGCGCCGCGCAGGCCCTCGATCGCCTGCTCGCCGACACCGCCCCCGGCCATGCCACCGCGATGGCCGACACCATCCGCGGCATGAGCGCACGCATCGAGCAGGACCTCGAGCAGGTGCTCGTCGGCCTGCAGTTCCAGGACCGCATGAGCCAGATGCTGCACGGCGTGGCCGCCGACATGCAGCGCTTCATCGAGTGGATGGCCAGCAACGAGCACGCCACCCATGCCGACGCGATGCGCTGGCTGGCCCAGCTCGAGCACTCCTACACGATGCGCGAGCAGCAGCTGCTGCATGACGGCAGCGGCGTCGCGGGCACGCCGCCCGCCCCCTCCGGCATCGAGTTCTTCTGATCCCCTGATGCATTTCCGGCACGACACCCCTGAACAACAGCCCCCGACCGAGGTGATTTCATGAGCAAGACCATTCTGGTCGTCGACGATTCGAGCAGTTTCCGGACCGTGGTGAAGCTGGCCTTGCAGAAGGCCGGCTACGTAGTCGTCGAGGCCGTCGACGGCGAGGACGCCAAGGGCAAGCTCGAGGCGCACAAGCCCAACCTGATCGTCTGCGACGTCAACATGCCGCGCCTGGACGGGCTGAGCTTCGCGCGCTTCGTCAAGGCCGGGCCGTTCAAGTTCACGCCGATCATCATGCTGACGACCGAGTCGCAGGACACCAAGAAGGCCGAGGGCAAGGCTGCCGGCGTGCGCGCCTGGATCACCAAGCCCTTCCAGCCCTCGCAGCTGGTCGACGCGGTCTCGCGTCTGTGCATGTGAGCGGCACCGCGGCGGCGATGACGATGAGCGACATTCCCTGCGCCGATGCGCCCGCCGAGACTCCGGTCGACGCGCTGGCCCTCGATGGCGAGCTGACGATCGTGCAGGCCGCCGCGGTGCGCGAGCGCCTGCTCGAATGGCTGCCGCAGACCGACGGCCGCCTCGACCTGTCGGGCGTGCACGCCTGCGACAGCGCCGGCATCCAGCTGCTGCTGGCACTCTCGCGCAGCCTGCGCGAATCGGGCCGCACCCTCCAGATCCTCCAGCCGTCGACCGCCGTGGTCGAGTCCCTGCAACGCTACGGTCTGGACGCGCTGCGGGCCTGACCTCCGGAGAAGTCAACCATGTTCCAGATCAAGAGCATCTACCAGGCCCAGCGCGAACAGGACGCGATCGAGCGTCATCTCGCCCGTGCCGTCCAGGCCGCCGCCCAGGGCGACTTCTCGCAGCGCATCGATGCCGCCGCGCTGCCCGCGCACCTGCACTCGACCGCGGCCGCGGTCAACCAGCTGATCGACACCGTCGCGCAGATGCGCATCGATCTGGCGCGCATGCAGTCCGAGCATGACAAGGGCGACATCGACGTCGTCATCGACCCCAGCCGCTACCGCGGCGAGCTGCGCCAGATGGCGCAGGGCATCAACGAGCTGGTAGGCGCGCACATCGCGGTCAAGAAGCTGGCGATGGGCGTGGTCCACGAGTTCGGCCAGGGCAACTTCGACGCCCCGATGCCGCAGCTGCCGGGCAAGAAGGCCTTCATCAACGACACGATCGAGCAGGTCCGGCGCAATCTCAAGGGCCTGATCACCCAGATGAACCACATGGCGGCCGAGCACGAGCGCGGCGACATCGACGTGGTGGTCGACGCACCCCGCTTCAACGGCGACTTCCGCACGATGGCCGAGGGCATCAATGCGATGGTCGGCGCGCACATCACGGTCAAGAAGCAGGCCATGGCCTGCATCCAGGCCTTCGGCGACGGCAACTTCGATGCGCCGATGGTGCAGCTGCCCGGCAAGAAGGCCTTCATCAACCGCACCATCGAGCAGGTGCGCAGCAACCTGAAGGCGCTGGTCGAGGACACCCGGACCCTGGCCGATGCCGCCTCCGAGGGTCGGCTCGACGTGCGGGCCGACGCCGCGCGCCATGCCGGCGACTTCCGCCGCATCATCGAGGGCATCAACAACACGATGGACTCGATCGTCGAGCCGATCCAGGAGGTCCAGCAGGTCATGGCCAGCATGGAGGCCGGCGACATGACCCGGCCGGTGCAGGGCCACTACGCCGGCTCCTTCGCCGAGCTGAAGGATGCGGTCAACAACACGATGACCAAGCTGTCGCGCACCATCAGCGACGTGATGGCGGCAGCCGACGCGCTGACCGCCGCGGCCAGCCAGGTCTCGAGCACCTCGCAGACGCTGTCGCAGTCGGCCTCGGAGCAGGCCGCCAGCGTCGAGGAGACCACCGCCTCGCTGCAGGAGATGGCGGCTTCGGTCAAGCAGAACTCGGAGAACGCCAACATCACCGACGGCATGGCCTCCAAGGCCGCAAGCGAGGCGGTGACGGGCGGCTCGGCGGTGACCCGCACCGTCGAGGCGATGAAGTCGATCGCCTCGAAGATCTCGATCATCGACGACATCGCCTATCAGACCAATCTGCTGGCGCTCAATGCTGCGATCGAGGCGGCACGCGCCGGCGAACATGGCAAGGGCTTCGCGGTGGTCGCCGCCGAGGTGCGCAAGCTCGCCGAGCGCAGCCAGGTCGCCGCGCAGGAGATCGGCCAGCTCGCCGGCTCGAGCGTGCAGATGGCCGAGCAGGCCGGCAATGTGCTCACGCAGATGGTGCCGACGATCAACCGGACCTCCGAGCTGGTGCAGGAGATCTCGGCCGCCTCGGGCGAACAGGCCGCGGGCGTCAACCAGATCACCACCGCGATGAGCCACCTCAACAGCGCGACGCAGCAGAACGCCTCGGCCTCCGAGGAGCTTTCGGCCACCGCCGAGGAACTCTCCGGCCAGGCCGCGCAGCTGCAGGAGATGATCGCCTTCTTCCGTCTGGCGCAGGACGACGGCGGCTTCGGCGCCGCCGCGCCGACCCGCACGGGTGCCGCACGGTCTTCGGGCGGCTTCGACGAAGGCAGCCGCCGCGCCCGTACCATGCCGGTGGGCAGCGGCTCGCGCGGCCGCGCGGCGATGGCGATCGAGGCCGGCTTCGGTCATTTCTGAACCCGGCCCGCACGCCCTGCCCGCCATGATCGCCTCATCGATCGCTTCCGCCTCCCGCGGTCACGGCCAGCCGGCCCGGGAGGACGACGGATCGCCGCTGCACCAGTTCCTGTGCTTCGCGCTCGGCCTGGAGCCCTGCGCGGTGCGCATCGACCTGGTGCGCGAGATCCTCGAGGTCGGCCACATGACGCCGCTGCCGCTGATGCCGGCCTTCGTTCGCGGCGTGATGAACCTGCGCGGCGTCGTCGTGCCGGTGATCGACCTCGGCGCCCGGCTCGGCCTGCCCGCCACCGTCATCGGCCGGCGCACCTGCATCGTCATCGTCGACGTCTGCCTGCCCGACGACGGCGGCACGCAGACGCTGGGCGTGCTGGTCGACGCGGTGCAGGAGGTCATCAACATCGCCGAACGCGACCTCGAGCCGGTGCCGCGGCTGGGCACGCGCATCGACGCGGCGCATCTGCGCAGCATGGTGCGCCACCGCCAGCAGGCCACGCCCGAGCTCGACCTGGCCGCGATCCTCGATCCGCAGCGCCTGGTCGGGCTGATCGGCGAGCATCGCCAGCATGCGCAGCCGCCTCACTGAAGCGGCGGTACACCACCGCGAACCCGTCTCCGGCTTCGTGCAGCCCCGCCACGGCCATGCGCTGAACCTGCTGGCCGGCCAGCTCTACTTCGGCACCCAGGCCGGCACGGTGCGCACGCTGCTGGGCTCGTGCGTCGCGCTGGTGCTGTGGCATCCGCAGCGGCGCATCGGCGCGATGTGCCACTACCTGCTGCCCGGCCGACAGCGCCGCGGCGGCCCGCCCGACGCCCGCTTCGGCGACGAGGCGATCGGCCTGCTGCTGCATGCCATCGAGCGCAGCGGCACCCGACCCGCCGACTTCCAGACCCATCTCTACGGCGGCGCCGACACCATGCCGGGCCGGGATGGCCCGAACTTCAACATCGGCGAGCGCAACATCGCCATCGGCTGCGAGCTGATCGACCGCCACGGCTTCGATCTGCAGGCGGTCGATGTCGGCGACTTCGTGCCGCGCACCGTGGTGCTGGACCTGCACGAGGGCCGCATCGAGGTACGCCGCGGCAGCTCGTCGCGGCAGACGATCCAGCGGATGCGACCGCGCTGAGCGCGACCGTTCCGTTCCCCCCCTGCACCCGGGCATGACCGGGCAGGTGTGCAGCAGGTCCGGCACGGCGCGCAATCTCGAAATGCGACCCCTGTCCCGGACCACTTCGGCCCTTCTCCGGTGGAATGACCGACCAGAATCGAAGGGGGAACGAGTCGAGGAGCCCTCCATGGAAACGTTTTACGAAGTGATGCGGCGGCAAGGCATCTCGCGCCGCAGCCTCCTCAAATACTGCTCGCTCACCGCGACCTCGCTGGGTCTCGGCCCGGCCTTCGTGCCGCAGATCGCGCACGCGATGGAGACCAAGCCGCGCACGCCGGT
>NZ_JABSNM010000031.1 GCF_013294065.1 Sphaerotilus uruguayifluvii | reverse complement strand
GGCCCAAGCCGCCACCAGGCTGCACGGTCCGGTCTGGCCGCCTCAACGGCGTTCAGACTCTACCGCGCTGGTCTGGTCTGAAACATACAAGCCCGAATCCCCCTCGCCCGGAGCCCGCCATGAGCCAGCCCCTGTCCCTGCCCCCCTTGAGCGAGATCGCCGCGCTGGCCGACACGGCCGGCACGGTGCGCGAGGCCGCCGCGCTGCTGCGCCAGCGCCTGGCGCCGCTGCGCGTGGTCGTCGTCGACGCCTTCGACATGCGCGCCGAGACGCCGGCCGCGCGCGGCAGCCGCCGGCTGCTGTGGTTCGGTGCCAGCGACGGCCACTGCTGGCAGGTCACGCAGGACGCGGCGCAGGCCGCGGGCCTCTTCCTCGCCGACAGGCCCGGAGCCGCCGCATGAACGCGCCCGCCGAACTGTCCGACGCCGCCGAGGACTTCGAGCTGCCCGAGGGCTGGCTGCAGCTCAGCGACCCCGACGTCACCGAGGTCGAGGTCGAGCTCGTCACCCGCGCGCTGCACGGCGCGCGGCTGTCGGGTGGCCCGCTGGTCGAGGCCTTCGAGCAGCGCTTCGCCGCGCTGCTCGGGCGCCGGCACGCGGTCGCGATGGCCAGCGGCACCGTCGGCACCTGGCTGGCGCTGCGCGCGCTGGGCATCGGACCCGGCGACGAGGTCGTCGCCTCGCCCTACGGCTGGCACCAGGTGATGCACGCGGTCACGCTGGCCGGCGCGCGGCTGGTCTTCGCCGACATCGACTACTGGACCGGCTGCCTGGACGCCACCCGCGCCGCCGCGCAGGTCACGCCGCAGACCCGGGCGATCCTGGCCGGCAACGTCAACGGCCACCCCGCCGCCTGGGACGCGCTGCGCGCGGTGGCCGACGGCCACGGCCTGAAGCTGATCGAGGACTCGACCGAGGCGATCGGCTCGCGCTACCTGGGCCGCCCGGTCGGCAGCTTCGGCGACCTGTCGGTGTTCGACTTCTCGCAGCCCTCGGCGCTGTGCTGCGGCGAGGGCGGCATGGTCGTCACCGACGACGACGCGCTCGCCGCCGAGCTGCGCTACCTGCGCGCGCGGGCGCTGGCCGACCGGCGCTCGGTGTCGGTGGGCTCGCGGGTGCCGCTGCAGTGCGGCGTGAGCGAGCTGACCGCCTCGCTCGGGCTGGCGCAGCTCGCGCGCCTGCCGCAGCTGCTCGAGAAGCGCAAGACGGTCGAGGCGCTGTACCTGGAGCAGGTGCAGACCTTCGAGGGCATCAAGCCGCCCTACATCCGCCCCGGCGTCGACGAGGTGCACTGGATGCTCTACGTCGTGCACCTGGGCAAGCGCTTCACCGCCAGCGCCTGCGACCAGATCGTCGAGGACCTGGCCGAGGAAATGATCGAGGCGGCGCTGTACTGCCAGCCGCTGCACCAGCAGTTCCACTACCAGCAGCAGGGCTGGCGCCGCGGCCAGCTGCCGCTGGTCGAGCGCATCGCCGACCGCGCGATCGCCCTGCCCTTCCACGCGCACCTGACCTCCGACCACGTCCGCTTCATCGTCAAGACGATGAAGGACTCGACCGTCAACGTCGGCGCCGGCGCGGCCATCTACTGAAGACCGAAGAGATCGGAAAGACCCGAAGGACCGGACATGAGCCACTCCACCGTCACCGAACTGCCCGACGCCGTCGTCGCTGGCCTGACCGCCGGCACGCTGGCGCCCTACCTCGGCCCGGGCCTGCTCTCGCTGTGCGAGGGCGTCGTGCCGCCGGCCGACGCGCTGGCGCTGGCCGGCGTGCTGACCACCAAGGTCTCGGTGCCGGGCAAGATCCGCAACCGCCTGACCGCGGCGGCGCAGTTCATCGAGAACTTCAAGCATCGCAAGAGCCTGGTCAAGGCGATGGACGAGGCCTTCGCGCTGTCGGCCGAGCCCTCGCCGCTGCACCGCTGGCTGGCGACGCTGCCCAGCCCGCTGGTGGTCGACTGCTGGTACGACGACACGCTGCGCCTGGCGCTGGCGCAGGTCGGCCGCACCGCCTGGACCGAGGTGCAGGGCCTGAGCCAGAGCGAGCACTTCGGCACCTGGACCGGCGGCTACGACGCCAGCGGCGCGCCCAGCCCCGACCCGGTCGAGGCGCCGCTGCTGTACTACAAGCCCTGGGGCGGCCGCGCGCCGGCGAGCAACTACCTGGTCTCGGACTCCGACTTCGTCGAGGTGCTGACCGAGATCGACATCCAGACGCCGATCCCGGCGCAGGTGCAGCAGCGCCGCGCCACGCTGGGCTTCGTCTTCCTCGGCTGCCGCTTCAACGACCAGCTGCCGCGCGCCTTCGCGCGCCAGATCCTCAAGCGCAGCGGCGGCCCGCACTACGCGGTGATGGCCGACGAGCCCACGCGCATGGAGGCGCGCTTCCTCGACGAGCTGGGCATCACCCGCATCGCGCTGCCGCTGGCCGAGGTCGCCGCGCGGCTCGTCGCCACGCAGCCGCTGGCCGCCTGATCGCCTGATCCCTTCCCCGCCCTGTGCATCCCTCCAGGAGAACTCCGATGACCACGCTCACCCTCCAGCCCTCCGGCCTGTCCGGCGAAGTCGCCGACGGCACCAACCTGCTGCAGGCCATTCTCGCGCTCGGCGGCCAGATCGCCAGCAAGTGCGGCGGCAAGGCCAGCTGCGGCGCCTGCCACGTCTTCGTCACCGGCGGCCGCAAGGGCGTCTCGAAGCTGACCCCGGCCGAGAACGCCAAGCTCGACACGCTGGTGGGCATCGGCAGCAAGTCGCGCCTGGCCTGCCAGGCGACGATCCTCGGCACCGAGCCGGTGACCGTCGAGCTGCTGGGCGCGCTGTCGGGCTGAGCCGGACGCTCCGCCCGCCGCCCGCGTTCTCGTCCTTCCTGCCTGCCGGGAGCCTGACATGCTCGACGTCGCGATCATCGGTGGTGGCCTGTGCGGCCTGGCGCTGGCCCACAGCCTGCAGGCCCGCGGGGCCGACTGGCGCCTGTTCGAGGCGCGCGACCGCCTGGGCGGGCGCATCCTGTCGCAGCCCGACGGCCGCGGCGGGCGCATCGACCTCGGTCCCACCTGGTTCTGGCCCGACACCCAGCCCTCGATCACCCGGCTGATCGAGGACCTCGGTCTGCCGAGCCGCGCGCAGGCCGACGACGGCCGCGTGCTGCTGCTCGACGATCCGCAGCAGCCCGCGCGGGTGCTGACGGTGACCCCGGACTGGGAGACGAGCGAGGCCGCGGCCGAGGCGGCCCAGCCCGGCCGGCTGCATGGCGGCGCACGCCGGCTCGACGGCGGCATGGCCGCGCTGGTCGACGCGCTGGTGGCGCGCATCGAGGCCGCCGGCGGCGCCGCGCGGCTGCGCACCGGCCAGGCGCTGGAGGCGCTGGTGCGGCTCGACGACGGCAGCGGCGTCGAGCTGCAGTTCGCCCACGGCGCGATCCGCCACGCGCTGCGCGCCCGCCATGTGGTGCTGGCGCTGCCGCCGCGGCTGGCGCTCGAGCAGCTGCGCTTCGAGCCGGCGCTCGAGACTGCCACCGTCGAGGCGATGCAGGCCACGCCGACCTGGATGGCCACCGCCGCCAAGGCCGCGCTGGTCGCCGCCCGCCCGTTCTGGCAGGACCGCGGCCTGAGCGGCAACGCCTGGGTCACGCATGCGCAGGCGGTGCTGGCCGAGGTCTTCGACGCCGGCACCGCCACCGGCGCCGCGCTGGCCGGCTTCCAGGCGCTGGCGGCCGAGCAGCGCCGCCCCTTCGCGCGGGCGATGCCGCTGCTGCTGCGCAGCCAGTTCGTGCAGCTCTTCGGCCCCGAGGCCGAGGACGGCCTGCTGCTGCAGCAGGACTGGGCCGAGGAGCCGCGCACCTGTTCGCAGCGCGACCTGGCCGAGGACGGCCGCGCCGGCGCGCCGGCCCATCCGGCGGCGGACGCGCGCCTGCTGCAGCCGGCCTGGAACGGGCGGCTGTGGCTGGGCGGCGCCGAGACCGCGCAGCACGGCACCGGCTACCTCGAGGGGGCGCTGTCCTCGGCCGCGCGGCTGCGCCGCGAGCTGCAGGCGCGGCTGGCACCGGTGGCCGCCGGCCCCGCGCCGGCACGCGACGGCCGCGGCTTCGTCGCGCCGCCGGCCCCGCTGCCGCAGGCCGCGCGCGAGGCGGCCAACGACGGCCACAACGACCGCGCGCTGCAGGACTTCGCCCGCTGGGTCGCCGAGACGCGCGCCGGCGCGCTGCAGCGCTACCGCCAGCGGGTCCACCATGCGCTGGCGGCGCAGCAGCGCGACCAGCTCACCCAGCGCGCGGTGCTGTCCGCACTCGAGTCGATCTACGCCGAGGCGCTGGCGCGGCTCGACGGCCTGCCGCTGGTGATCACGCCGCCGCAGGCTCCGCTGCCGGGCGGGCGCGCCGCGCTGACGCCGCGGGTGCTGGCGCCCTTCGGCGGCCTGGCCGACGAGCTGCTGGGCGAGGCGGTGCGATTCAACCGCGGCTCGTGCGCCCTTTCGAACTTCCCGCAGGAGCACCAGCCGCCGCGCGACTACCTCGGCACGATCCGGCGCGATCTGGCCGCCGCCTGGCAGGCCTTCGCGCTCGAGGTCGACGCGCGGCTGATCGCGCGCGCCGGCGGACCGGTGCCGGCATGAACGCCGCCGCCGGCATCCACCTGCTGCTCGAGCGGCCGCAGGCGCAGGCGCTGATCGCGCGCGTGCCGCGGCTGGCCCACCTGGACGAGCCGCTGCGCCAGGGCGCGCGCGTCGAGCTGCCCTGGCACCACCTCGGCCGCGACGAGCTGCAGGTGCTCGGCCAGATCTACGCCGATGCCGGTCCGGCCTGGGCCGCGCGCCACCGGCTGCTGCTGGGCCTGATCGCCGCGCTCGAGGCCGACGGCGCGCCGCTGGGCGAGCGCTCGGGCCTGGAGGAGCTGCTGCTGGCGCTGGTGCGCCATCTGGTGGTCGACGCGCGCCGCGGCTGGCTGTTCGCCGCGCAGGCCGACGGCCGGCTCGCGCCCTGGCTGGTCACCCGCGTCGACCATGTCGCCGCCAGCGGCGACGAGGCCGGTCGGGTGCTGGTCGAGATGAAGGCGCTGGTGCGCACCGGCCTGGTCACGCAGACGCTGCGGCTCACCGAAGGCGACCTGCGTGCGGCTGCGGGCCGCGGCGGCATCGCCGCGCTGCTGGCCTCGCGCGGGCTGCTGAAGGAGACCGACGCGCTGCTCGAGGCGCACGACGCCAGCGCGGCGCGCCATGCCGAATGGCGGCTGCGCCACGGCGCGCAGTTCCTCGGCCGCGGCACCGGCTACCTCGCCGAGGACCCGACCGCGACCCACCGCGACACCGACTGGTCGCGCAAGGACCGCGTCGTGCTGTCGTCCTCCGGCACGCCGGCGCGGCTGGTCAACGACGAGAGCGTGCTGCCGCCGCGCACCGCGGTGCTCGACGCCGCCGGCGACATCCTCGGCGCCTACCTGCGCCGCGCCGCGCGCAGCAACCTCTACGGCGGCGAGGACGAGCTGGCGGCGCTGCGCGCGTCGATGCCGCCCGAGCTCTTCACCCGGCTGCCGGTGCACGGCTTCGTCTTCCTGTTCCACCTGGAGCTGCACCGCCATGTCTGGGTGCATGCGGACGATCTCGAGCCCTACGCCTACGATCCCGGGCTGAAGGAGCGGCTGGTGCTGCCCCGCGAGCAGACCGACCTGATCGACCTGCTGACGGCCGAGATGGACGTGCTGATGGACGACATCGTCGCGGGCAAGTCGGGCGGCACGACGGTGCTGTGCGCCGGCCCGCCCGGCGTGGGCAAGACGCTGACCGCCGAGGTCTATGCCGAGATCATCGGCCGGCCGCTGTACCGGGTGCATTCCGGCCAGCTCGGCCTGAACGTCGCGGCGATGGAGCTGGCACTGAAGGAGGCGCTGACGCGCGCGCAGCGCTGGGGCGCGGTGATGCTGATCGACGAGGCCGACGTCTACATCCGCCGCCGCGCCGACGACCTGACCACCAACGCGGTCGTCGGCGTCTTCCTGCGGGTGCTGGAGTACTTCAACGGCCTGCTCTTCCTGACGACCAACCGCATCGACGACATCGACGAGGCCATCGTCAGCCGCTGCATCGCGCTGATCCGCTACCACCCGCCCGACGTGCTGGCGCGCGCGCGCATCTGGCGGGTCATGGGCGAGCAGTTCGGCCTGGCGCTCGACGACGCGCTGGTCGCGCACCTGACCGACCGCTTCGCCCAGGCCAGCGGCCGCGACATCAAGGGCCTGGCGCGGCTGGTGGCGACCTGGTGCCGCCACCGCGGCCAGACGGCCGACGCCGCCGTCTTCGAGCGCTGCGCGGTGTTCCGCGGCATGGAGATGCCGGGCGCGTGAGCCCGGCGCCGGGCGCGGCTCAGCGCAGCTCGGAGACGAACTGCTCGAGCGGGCGGCGCACCTTCGGCAGGTTCACCAGCCAGTCGCCGTCGACCTGGCGGTGGCCCAGCGGCACGATGACCGCGCTGCGCAGGCCGCGCGCGCGCAGACCCAGGATCTCGTCGAGCTTGGCCGGATCGAAGCCCTCCATCGGCGTGGCGTCCACGCCCTCGAAGGCGGCGGCCAGCAGCGCCGCCGACATCGCGATGTAGGCCTGGCGCGCGGCGTGCTGGAAGTTGACTTCCGCATCGCGCTGCGGGTAGGTCGACAGCAGCATCTTGCGGTAGTTCTCCCAGCCCTCGTTGGTGAAGCCGCGCACCTGGTTGACCAGGTCGAACATCGTGTCGATGCGCTCGGCGGTGTAGGTGTCCCAGGCGGCGAAGACCAGCAGGTGCGAGCCGTCGGTGATCTGCGCCTGGTTCCAGGCGATCTCGCGGATGCGCGCACGCACCTCGGGGTTCGTCACCACGATCAGCTCGAAGGGCTGCAGGCCGCTGGAGGTCGGCGCCAGGCGCGCGGCCTCGACGATGCGCGCCACCTTGTCCTCCGGCACCGGCTGCGCCGGGTCCATCTTCTTGGCAGCGTAGCGCCAGTTCATGCGCTCGATCAGCGCGTCGGAGGACGGGGTCGGAGCGGTCACGGTCGTGCTCATCGGGAAATCCTTGTCATGTCAATGAATCGGTTCCCAGTCTAGGCCGTTCCATGACGGCAGCGTCGGCGCCGCGGTCTTGGCGGATGTGATAGGGCCGGGCCGGCTGCGGCAGGCCGACCCCGCCCCGCCTCACTTCGCCGTCGGCATCACGAACTCGGCGCCCTTGCCGATGCTCGCCGGCCAGCGCTGCATGATCGACTTCTGCTTGGTGTAGAAGCGCACGCCCTCCTCGCCGTAGGCGTGCATGTCGCCGAACAGACTCTTCTTCCAGCCGCCGAAGCCGTGCCAGGCCATCGGCACCGGGATGGGCACGTTGATGCCGACCATGCCGACCTGGATGCGGCGCGAGAACTCGCGCGCGGTGTTGCCGTCGCTGGTGTAGCAGGCCACGCCGTTGCCGAACTCGTGCGCGTTGATCAGGTCGACCGCCTCGGCGAAGGTGGCCACGCGCACGCACCCCAGCACCGGGCCGAAGATCTCTTCCTTGTAGATGCGCATCTCGGGCGTCACGCGGTCGAACAGCGTGCCGCCGGTCCAGAAGCCGTTCTCCAGGCCGGCCGGGCGGAAGCCGCGGCCGTCGACCACCAGCTCGGCGCCCTCCTCCACGCCCAGCGCGATGTAGCCCTCGATGCGGTCGCGCGCCTGCGCGGTCACGATCGGGCCCATCTCGGCGTCGAGGTTCATGCCGTCCTTGATCTTGAGCGCGCGGGCGCGCTCGGCCACCTTCGGCACCACCTTGTCGGCGATCTCGTCGCCGACGCAGACCGCCACCGAGATCGCCATGCAGCGCTCGCCGGCCGAGCCGTAGGCCGCGCCGATCAGCGCGTCGACCACCTGGTCGACGTCGGCGTCGGGCATCACAACCATGTGGTTCTTCGCGCCGCCCAGGGCCTGCACGCGCTTGCCGTGGTGGGCGCCGGTCTCGTAGATGTACTGCGCGATCGGGGTGGAGCCCACGAAGCTGACCGCCTTGACGTCCGGGTGGTTCAGCAGCGTGTCGACGGCCAGCTTGTCGCCCTGGACGACGTTGAAGACGCCGTCGGGCAGGCCGGCCTTCTTGAGCAGCTCGGCCATGAACAGGCTGGGCGAGGGGTCGCGCTCGCTGGGCTTGAGCACGAAGGTGTTGCCGCAGGCGATCGCCACCGGGAACATCCAGCACGGCACCATCACGGGGAAGTTGAACGGCGTGATGCCGGCGACCACGCCCAGCGCCTGGCGCATCGTCCAGTTGTCGATGCCGGTGGAGACCTGCTCGGTGTAGTCGCCCTTCATCAGCTGCGGGATGCCGCAGGCGAACTCGACGATCTCGATGCCGCGGGTGACTTCGCCCTGGGCGTCGGTGAAGACCTTGCCGTGCTCGGCGGTGATCATCGCGGCCAGCTCGTCACGGTGCTCGTTGAGCAGCGCGAGGAAGTTGTTCAGGATGCGCGCACGGCGCACCGCCGGCGTGTCGGCCCACGCCGGAAATGCGGCCTTGGCCGCGGCGATCGCGGCCTCGACCTCGCCCTGCGTGGCCAGCACCACCTCGCGCGCGACCGCGCCGGTGGACGGGTTGTAGACGGCCTGCGAGCGGCCGCTGCGGCCGGCGACGATCTCGCCCTGGATGTAGTGGCCGACAGGCGCGGTGCGGGTGAACGGGGTCGGTGCGGACATGGCGTGTTCTCCTGGGGGAATGGAGCGCAGTCTAGGCAGGCCTCCAGGGGCTGAACAGCCATCGGCGACGGATACACTGTTCATCAGAACGAACAATCACTCGAGAAAACCCGGAACAAAGGAGCTGTCGTGACGCTTCAGGACGACCCGGAGGCCCGTCGCCTCGACACGCTGTGGTCGCCGATCCATGCGCTGACGGTGCTGGGCGATCTCGGCAGCTTCACCGCCGCCGCGCAACGCCTCGGGCTGAGCAAGGCCGGCATGAGCCAGCGCATCGCCGATCTGGAGCGTGCAGCCGGCGTGCCGCTGGTGCAGCGCACCACCCGCAGCGTGCGCCTGACCGAGGCCGGGCAGCAGCTGATCGACAGCACCCGCGATGCCTACGCGCAGATCGAGCGCGGCTTCGCGCAGGTGAAGGATCTGGCGGCGGTGCCGCGCGGCCGGCTGCGGCTGACGATGCCGGTGGCGCTCGGTCGCCAGATCATCGTGCCGCACCTGCCGGCCTTCCTGCACGCGCATCCCGAGGTGCGGCTGGAACTCGACCTCTCGGACAGGCTGGTCTCGCTGGCGCAGGAAGGCTTCGATCTGGCGATCCGCCACACCGCCCATCCGCCGGAAACGCATGTGGCCTGGCCGCTGCGCCCGACCCGGGCCGTGCTGCTGGCGACGCCCGACTACCTGGCGCGCCGCGGCACGCCCGAGCACCCCGCCGATCTGGCCGCGCATGACTGCCTGCACTACCTGCGCTCCGGCGAGACACCCGCCTGGCAGTTCCGGCCGATCGCCTCCCGCGACACGGCCGGCAGCCGCACGCCGCATGTGACCGTCGCGGTGCGTGGCGCCTTCAGTGCCAACAACAGCGAGGTGCTGCGCGAGGCCGCGCTGGGCGGCCTGGGCATCGCGCTGCTGCCGGACTTCAGCGCCGGATCCGCACTGGCGCAAGGTGAGCTGGTCGAGGTGCTGCCGCGCTGGCAGAGCGTCGGCGCCTTCGGCGAGCAGCTCTGGGCGATCCGGCCGTACAGCCCGCATGTGCCGCGCGCGGTCAATGCGCTCGTGAGCCATCTGCGCGAGGTGCTCGGGCAAAAAAAAACCCACCAACGAGGGTGGGTTGATGGACGTTCCGGATGAACGCCGTTGGGAAAGAAGGTCCGACCGCGAATCTGGTGTGATTTTTTTGCAGATTTTCGTGAGCCGGAAGCAGTTTTTTGTGATACCGCGTGACAGCTGATAGTGAGACTTTAGGGGTCACCCCCTGGTCCGCCCATCCCCATGACGGTTGAAGTCATCTGGTGAATGCATCACAGATTTCGTGATACATCAAAACTATCAGAACCGCGATCCATCAAGAATCCGTCAAGAGGGCCTCGCTGACGCACCTTCGGGACCTTCCGACGGACTTCGGAGGGCTCAGGCCGCCACTTCGCGCAGCGGACGGCGCATTTCGCGGGGACCGCAGAAACCGAACTCCAGCGCCGGCTGGCGCCCGCTGATCAGCTCGGCCAGCGCACGGCCCGAACCGGCACCGTGCGTCCAGCCCAGCGTGCCGTGGCCGGCGTTGACCCACAGGCCCTCGACCTTCGTGCGGCCGATGTACGGGATGTTGGTCGGCGTGCTCGGGCGCAGGCCGGTCCAGTAGTTCGGCTCGCTGGTGTCGGCCACGCCGGGGAAGAGCTGCTCGAAGCGGCGACGCAGCGACTCGCAGCGCGCACGGGCCACCCGGCCGTCCAGGCTGGTGTCGTAGCCGGCCAGCTCGGCGGTGCCGGCCACGCGGATGTGGTCGCCCAGGCGCGAGATCGCGATCTTGCGGGTGTCGTCGAGCAGGCTGACGACGCTGGCGCGCTTCGGGTCGCGCAGCCGGAAGGTGGCCGAGTAGCCCTTGGCCGGATAGATGTTGAGGTCGACGCCGACGCCGCGCAGCAAGGGCGCCGTGTACGAGCCCATCGCCGCGACCACCGCGTCGCCCGAGACCGTGCGAACCTGCGGATGGCCGACGCGGCGCACCCGGACCTGCCTGACCGCGCCGCCGATGCGCTCGAGCGGCAGCACCTCGTGCTCGTACAGGAAGGTGGCGCCGCGCTCGATGCAGCGCCGCGCCAGCTGCTGGGTGAAGACACAGGCGTCGCCCGACTCGTCCGACGGCGTGAAGGTGCCGCCGGCGATGTTCGGTGCCCACGAGGCCAGCGCCGGCTCGACGCGCAGCACCTCCTCGCGGCTGAGCACGCGGCGGTCGACGCCGTAGCGGCGCATCAGCTCGGCGCCGGCCGCGCCCGACTCGAAGTCGGCCTGGGTCGAGAAGAAGTGCAGGATGCCGCGCTCCAGGCGCTGGTACTCGATGCCGGTGGCCGCGACCATCGACTTCAGCGTCTCGTGGCTGTAGCTGCCCAGCGCCACGAGCTGGCGCACGTTGCGCTCGAAGGCCGCGTCGCTGCACTGGCCCAGGAAGGACAGGCCCCAGCGCCACTGGTGCGGATCGAGCTTCGGGCGGAACAGCAGCGGCGACTCGTCGCTCATCAGCCATTTCATGACCTTCAGCGGCGCGCCGGCGTTGGCCCAGGGCTCGCAGAAGCTGACCGAGATCTGCGCGCCGTTGGCGAAGCTGGTCTCCAGCGCGGCATCGGGCTGGCGCTCGATGACGGTGACTTCGTGGCCGAGCTCCAGCAGGTGCCAGGCGGTGCTGACGCCGATGATGCCGGCGCCGAGGATGGTGACTTTCATCGCGATCTCCTTGCCGGTCATGCACGGCCGGGCAGCGGGGCTGCCAGCCGGTTCCGGTCGATGACGCGATGGTGACAGCGGCCGCGCCCGATCAAAAGAGACATGAATTAGTTTCAGGTTTGATAATCGCTGCTTATGAAACTGCTCGACCCTGCCGCCCTCGACTGTCTGGCCGCCCTCGTCGACGAAGGCAGCTTCGAGCGCGCCGCACACCGGCTGGCGATCACGCAGAGCGCGGTGTCGCAGCGGCTGCGCGCGCTGGAGATGCAGATCGGCCAGCCGCTGGTGGTGCGCTCGCGCCCGCTGCGGCTCACCGGCCCGGGCCAGGTGCTGCTGCGCTACGCGCGCCAGCTGCAGGCGCTGCGCAGCGACGTCGCGCGCGATCTGGGCGAGCACATCGACATCGAGGACCGGGTGCCGATCGCGGTCAATGCCGACAGCCTGGCCACCTGGGTGCTGCCGGCGCTGCAGCCGCTGGTCGACGACGGCATCTCGCTGGAGCTGATCGTCGACGACCAGGACTTCACGCACGACTGGCTGCGCGAGGGCCGGGTGCTGGGCTGCGTGTCGACGCTGGCCGAGGCGCTGCGCGGCTGCCGGGTCACGCCGCTGTGCAGCATGCGCTATGTCGCGGTGGCCAGCCCGCGCTTCGTCGAGCGGATGATCGGCGCCAGCGGCCTGAGCCGGCGCCATCTGGCACAGGTGCCCTTCGTCGTCTTCAACCGCAAGGACGACGTGCAGGCGCAGTGGGTCGAGCGGGCGCTCGAGCTGCCCGCTCCGCGGCTGCTGCAGCGCTACGTGCCCTCGTCCGAGGCCTATGTGCAGGCGGTCGAGCGCGGCTGGGGGATCGGCGTGGCGGCCTGGCCGCTGGTGCGCTCGCGGGTCGAGGCCGGCACGCTGCGGCTGCTGCGCCCGGACGTGCAGGTGCCTGTCGAGCTGCACTGGCACCAGTGGAAGCTGGCCGACGCGGTCTCGGCCGGCACCGCGCGCCCGGGCCTGCTCGACCGCATCGGCGCGGCGCTGGCGGCAGGAGTGCCGCAGGACGGCCCGATCGGCACGGCCTGAGCAGGCCGGATCGTCCGGCGCCTGACTATTATTGCGGCGCACCATGAAGCCTTCCTCCCTCTCGCGCCGCGCGACCCTGCGGGAACTGTCGCGCTGGGCCGCGCTGCTGGCCGCGCAGCGGGTCGCGGCCGCGCCTGACCTGTCGCTGCCGCGCCAGGACCGCCCGCACTTCGATGCCGACCCCTTCACGCTCGGCGTGGCCAGCGGCCAGCCGCGGCCGGACTCGGTGATCCTGTGGACCCGGCTGGCACCGCAGCCGATGGCACCGCTGGGCGGCATGCCGCGCGCGCTGGTGCCGCTGCAGTGGCAGGTCGCCGACGACGAGCATTTCGCGCGCGTGCGGCGCAGCGGCATCGTCTGGGCCGATCCGGCGCAGGCGCACAGCGTGCGGGTGCGCGCCGACGGGCTGGTGCCGGGGCGGGTCTGGTTCTACCGCTTCCTCGCCGGCGACGCGGTCAGCCCCGTCGGACGCACCCGCACCGCGCCGGCCGAGGACGCGCCCGTCGATCGGCTGCGCCTGGTGCTGGCCTCCTGCCAGCACTACGAGCAGGGCTGGTTCATCGCGCAGCGCGAGATCGCCACGCAGGACATCGATCTGGTGCTCTTCGTCGGCGACTACATCTACGACAACCCGAGCCCGCGGCGGCTGCGGGTGCGCACCCACGAGACGGGCCAGCATCCGTCCGGCCAGGCCTTCACGCTGCAGCAGTTCCGCTGCCGCCATGCGCACTACAAGCTCGACCCGGACCTGCAGGCCGCCCACCGCGCCCACCCGTGGCTGCTGGCCTGGGACGACCACGAGGTCCGAAACGACTACGCCGGCCTGCGCGGCGACGACGACTTCGACCTCCCCCCCGAGGCTTTCGTCCAGGTACGTGCCGCCGCCTACCAGGCCTATTTCGAGCATCAGCCGCTGGCGCTCGACCAGGCGCCCGGCCCGGGCGGCATGCGCATGCACGACCGCTTCGCCTGGGGCCGGCTGGCCGAGCTGTGGACGCTCGACGGCCGCCAGTACCGCGATGCGCAGGCCTGCAACGCCGATGGCCGATACAACGGCCACATGCGCTGGAACTGCGATGCACGGGACGACCCGCACCGCACGCTGCTGGGCACGGCGCAGCGCCAGTGGCTCGAGCAGGGACTTGCCGCGTCGCCACGTCGCTGGAAGCTGGTCGGGCAGTCGACGCAGATGAGCTCGTGGGGCGTGCCGATGCCGGGCGGACGCCGCCTGGTCTTCACCGACGGCTGGGACGGCTATGCGCAGGAGCGCGCCGCGCTGCTGGGCTTCATCGGCGAGCGGCGCATCGACAACGTCGTGATGCTCGGCGGCGACGTGCACCGCCATGTCGCCGCGCGGCTGCGCCCGCGTCCGAACGATCCGGCCTCGCCGGTGGTGGCCAGCGAGTTCGTCGCGACCTCGCTGACCTCCTCGGGCATGCCCGAGTCGACGATGTCGCTGATCCGCCGCGCGAACCCGGACATCCTGCACGCGCGCAGCGATGTCAGGGGATACATGCAACTGGAAGTGACGGAACGCTCGCTACACTGCATCGCCAGGGCGACGGATTTTCCGGTGCTTCCGCACTCGCGGATGAGCACGCTGGCGAGCTTCCATGTGGAGGCCGGCCGGCCCGGACCGCAGGTCGGCTGAGCGCCGCCGCGGCACGATCCTGCGCCCGCAGACCGGTCCGCGCGCGCCGCCGCCGGACCGAGGCAGGCAGTCCCGGGAGATCGGCAATGACGACGATGAAGCGTTCGCTGTCCAGCTGGCTGAGCTGGTCCTCATGGATGCCGGGTCGCACCCGCCAGGCGCCCGAGCGGCGCCGCTCCGAGGACTGTGCCGACTACGGCACGGCCTTCGGCCTGGACATGAGCTTCGGCGCCCTGACGCAGGAAAGCGGCGGCGAGGGCGATCAGGACCGGCGCGACCGGCAGCCGGCGCGCGCGGACGGCGAGGCTCCGTCCCGCGCCAGCCCGAAGGACTGAAGCCGCACGGCCGGTCAGCGCACCAGCAGCACCGGCACCTTGCAGTGCGCCAGCACCTTCGTGGCGACCGAGCCCATCACCAGGTTGCCCAGCGTGCCGTGACCGTGCGAGCCCATCATCAGCAGGTCGAAGCCGCCTTCGGTGGCGGTCGACGCGATCGTGTCGGCGACATGGCCGGTCTTGCTGAGGAAGGTGACCTTCATGCCCTGCCGGTCCAGGAAGGTGCGCAGCGGGTGGAAGACCTTCTCGCCCTCGTCGGCGTAGTAGGCATGCAGCAGTTCCCGATCGAGCACCGCGGCAGCGCGCGGCGGCACCGGCGGCACGACGGTCAGCACGGTGTACTCGTGCTGCGGCCCGAGCCATTCGTCATGGGCCGCCCAGTAGGCGACCATGCGCTTGGTGAACTCGCTGCCATCGACGGCGACCAGGATCTTCATTCGACACTCCATCCGCGCTGAATCGGAACCGACATGGTTCCGGCAGGCTCAGTGTGTCAGCGTGCGGTCAGCCACTTCTTGACGCGCATCAACTTTGATCGCGGCCGTGGCACTGCTTGTACTTGCGGCCGCTGCCGCACGGGCAGGGGTCGTTGCGGCCGACCTTGGGCGCGCTGCGGCGCACCTGGGTGACCTTCAGCCGCTCGGTGCGACCGATGTCGGCCAGCTCGACCACGTTGCCGACCAGATCCTCGATCGCCGCGTCGAGCGACTTCAGCGGATGCTCCTGGTCGAGCGCCTTGGTGTAGGCCTGCTCGTCCTCGCCCTGGTCGGGCAGATGGCGGCGCAGGCAGGCCAGCAGGTCCGGAATGTCCGGGTTCGGCAGGTCCTCGAGGCCGGGGAAGTGGTTCAGCGCATGCTCGAAGCCGATGACCCACGGCGCCAGCGCGCCCTCGATCTCGGCGCGGCCGCGCAGCGGATTGCCGTCGTCGTCGAGCGGCTGCATCACCACCGGATCGAACCAGCCGTCCTCGACCAGCTGGCGGTTCAGCGCATCGAAGCGGCGCTGCACCAGCGCGGTCAGGCGCTCGTGGCGCGCGGCATGCCAGCCCTTCGTGTCGGGCGTCAGCACCGCGCCGCCGCCATGCTCCTCGTCGCCGAGGTTCCAGTCGCAGGCCGGCGGCAGCCACTCGGCGATCTCGAGCGCCACCGGCTGCGCGAGCACGCCGCAGAGGTAGCCGTCGAGCATGACGACATCGAGCGCCTCGAGCGGCGCCGGGATCTGGGCCAGCAGGTCGTCGAGTTCGCCGATCTCGTCATCGGTGAGGTCGTTCTGGGACGGGGAGGACATGGGGACTGCCTTCGGACTTCGGATTCGTTGCGGATGCGTATTGTGCCCGTCGGCACAGGGGTGCGGATCAAGCCGCTACGATGCCGGCATGGGACACCGACTCACACAAATCAGCACCCGCACCGGGGACGACGGAACCACCGGACTGGGCGACGGCACGCGCGTGCCGAAGGACCACCTGCGCATCGCCGCGATGGGCGACGTGGACGAACTCAACTCGCAGATCGGCGTGCTGCTGGCCGAGCCGCTGCCCGCCGAGGTGCGCGAGCTGCTGGTCGTCATCCAGCACGAGCTCTTCAATCTCGGCGGCGAGCTGTGCATTCCGGGCCACGCGCTGCTGAAGGACGAGGCGGTGCTGCGCCTGGACGAGGCGCTGGCGCATCACAACGAGCAGCTGCCGCGGCTGCAGGAGTTCATCCTGCCGGCCGGCACGCGCAGCGCCGCGCTCGCCCATGTGGCACGCACCATCGCCCGGCGCGCCGAGCGCGCGGTGGTGACGCTGCAGCGCTCCGGCGAGGCGGTCAACCAGGCGCCGCGCCAGTACCTGAACCGGCTGTCGGACCTGCTGTTCGTGCTGGCGCGGGTGCTCAACCGCGCCAACCTCGACGGGCTGGGCGGCGACGACGTCTACTGGCGCAGCGAGCGACTCGCGCGCGCGGCCGACTGACGAGGCCCGGGCCGGCCGCACGCCGGCCCGCGACCGGTTCAGAAGCTGGCCTGAGCCGAGGGCACGTCGAGCCGGACCACCGCGCGTCCGGTGGCCGCGCAGGCCGCGGCCGCGAAGCGCGCCGCCCAGGCGGCATCGCCCGCGGCGCCGAAGGCCTGCGCCCCCGCCGCCTCCGCGATCGCCAGCAGCTTGTCGGCCACCAGCACCTTGCCCGAGGCCCGCAGCGGCTCGCAGTCGAACTCGAGGAACTGCTCGTCGAGCCACTGGCGGGCCGTGTCGGCGCCGGGCAGCGGCGAGGCCGCGTTCAGGACGAACTCCTGATCGGGGGCGAAGTGGACAGTCAGGTGGCCGCTCATGGTCGATCTCCTCGGTCTGCAGGTTTCGCCCTCGATCCTAGCCGCTCAGCCGCGGCGGGCCAGGATCGCCTGGTGCAGGATTTCCAGCACTTGCTCGGAGTCGTCCCATCCGATACAGGCGTCGGTGATGCTGCGGCCGTACTCGAGCTTCGAGGCGTCGTCCTTGCCCGGCGAGAACTTCTGCGCGCCGGCCTTCAGATGGCTCTCGACCATCACGCCGAAGACGCTGCGTCCGCCGGCGGCGATCTGGTCGGCGATGTCGCGCGCGACCACGACCTGACGCTCGTGCTGCTTGCTGCTGTTGGCGTGGCTGCAGTCGACCATCAGCGTGGCGGGCAGCTTGGCGGCCTCCAGGTCCTTGCAGGCAGCCGCGACGCTGGCGGCGTCGTAGTTCGGCGCCTTGCCGCCGCGCAGGATGACGTGGCAGTCGGTGTTGCCCTTGGTCTCGACGATGGCGACCTGGCCGTTCTTGTGCACCGACAGGAAGTGGTGCGGGCGGGCCGCCGCCTGGATGGCGTCGGTGGCGATGCGGATGTTGCCGTCGGTGCCGTTCTTGAAGCCGATCGGCGCCGAGATGCCCGAGGCCAGCTCGCGGTGCACCTGGCTCTCGGTGGTGCGCGCGCCGATCGCGCCCCAGGCGATCAGGTCGCCGATGTACTGCGGCGAGATCACGTCGAGGAATTCGCTGGCCGCCGGCATGCCCAGGCGGTTGATGTCGATCAGCAGCTGGCGCGCGATGCGCAGGCCCTCGTCGATGCGGTAGCTCTCGTCCAGGTACGGGTCGTTGATCAGGCCCTTCCAGCCCACCGTGGTGCGCGGCTTCTCGAAGTAGACGCGCATGACCACTTCCAGCGTGTCCTTGTACTTCTCGCGCAGCGGCTTGAGGCGGCGGGCGTACTCCAGCGCCGCGGCCGGATCGTGGATCGAGCACGGGCCGATGATGACCAGCAGGCGATCGTCGCTGCCGTGCATGATGTCGCGGATCGACTGGCGGGTGCCGGCGATCAGGTTCTCGACCGCGGTGCCACGGATCGGGAAGAAGCGGATGAGGTGCTCGGGCGGGGGCAGCGGGGTCACGTCCTGGATCCTTTCGTCGTCGGTCTGCGAGGTCTTGTCGACGGGCGGATACCAGGCATCGGTGCCGGAAGCGGTCTTGGCGTTCATCTTCGTGTTCCTGGGAGAGTCGTGTGTCGGGTGTCGGATGCCGATTCGGGATGCGGAAGACCGGGGGCTCCGGACGGCGGCCAAAAAAAAACCGCCGGGGGATCCGGCGGTTTCCTTGGAGCGCTTGCGGGCTTTTCAGCTACGCGTGGGCCTCTCCTCCGCCGGTGCGGTGCGAGAACCAAAAGTAGCCAAAAAAGAAGGCGAAACGCTTCATGGGGGTCGAATGTAGAGAGGCCGCGCGGCCGCGTCAACCGGAAATCCCGGGTCCGGGGGCGATGTCGGCTCCGGGCGACGCAGACGCAAGCCTGCCGTCAGGCCCGGCTCAGGCGGTTCCGCCGACGGTCAGCCCGTCGATGCGCAGCGTCGGCTGGCCCACGCCCACCGGCACGCTCTGGCCGTCCTTGCCGCAGGTGCCCACGCCCGAGTCCAGCTCGAGATCGTTGCCGATCATCGACACGCGCGTCATCGCTTCGGGGCCGTTGCCGATCAGCGTCGCGCCCTTGACCGGGTAGAGGATCTTGCCCTTCTCGACCCAGTAGGCCTCGCTGGCCGAGAAGACGAACTTGCCGCTGGTGATGTCGACCTGGCCACCGCCGAAGTTGGTGGCGTAGAGGCCGCGGTCGATCGAGGCGATGATCTCCTCGCGCGACCTGTCGCCGGCCAGCATGTAGGTGTTGGTCATGCGCGGCATCGGCACATGGGCGTAGCTCTCGCGGCGGCCGTTGCCGGTGGGCGCGACCTTCATCAGCCGCGCGTTCATCGAGTCCTGGATGTAGCCCTTGAGGATGCCGTCCTCGATCAGCACGTTCTTCTGGCTGACATGGCCCTCGTCGTCGATGTTGAGCGAGCCGCGGCGGTCGGCGAGGGTGCCGTCGTCGAGCACGGTCACGCCCTTGGCGGCGACGCGCTCGCCGATGCGGCCCGAGAAGGTGCTCGAGCCCTTGCGGTTGAAGTCACCCTCCAGGCCGTGGCCGACCGCCTCGTGCAGCAGCACGCCCGGCCAGCCGGGCCCGAGCACCACCGTCATCTCGCCGGCCGGCGCCGGCCGGCTCTCGAGGTTGGTCAGCGCCGAGCTCACCGCGCGGTCGACATAGTCCTGCAGCAGCGAGTCCTGGAAGTAGCCGAAGCCGAAGCGCCCGCCGCCGCCGGCCGAGCCGACCTCGCGCCGGCCGCCCTGCTCGGCGATCACCGTGACCGACAGGCGCACCAGCGGGCGCACGTCGGCTGCCAGCGTGCCGTCGGCGCGCGCCACCAGCACCACGTCGTACTCGCCCGCCAGGCCGGCCATGACCTGCACCACGCGCGGATCCTTGGCGCGGGCCATGCGCTCGATGCGCTCGAGCAGCGCCACCTTCTGCGTGCTGTCGAGCGTGGAGATCGGATCCAGGTCCGGGTAGAGCCGGCGGCTCGGCGCCACCACCTGCGGCGTGTCGACCTTGACGCGCCGGCTCTGGCCGGCCGCGGCGATGGTGCGCACGGTGCGTGCCGCATCCAGCAGCGCCGCCTCCGAGATGTCGTCCGAATAGGCGAAGGCGGTCTTCTCGCCGGCGACCGCGCGCACGCCCACGCCCTGGTCGATCGAGAAGCTGCCGCTCTTGACGATGCCCTCCTCGAGGCTCCACCCCTCGCTGCGGGTGTACTGGAAGTACAGGTCCGCATCGTCGACGCGGTGCGCCGACAGGGTGTTGAGCGCCCGCGTCAGCGTGGCCTCGGTCAGGCCGAACGGGTCCAGCAGCAGCCGGCGGGCGGTGGCCAGCCGCTCCAGGGTGGGTTCGCGAGAGATCATGCGATGCATTCTAGGTCCGCGACAATCGGCCCATGCACGACTCGGACGGTGTCCCGACCCGGGAATTTCACGCAGACCCCGACGCAGCGATGCCGCCGGCGTCGCGGCTGATCGCGCACCTCGACATGGACGCCTTCTACGCCTCGGTCGAGCTGCTGCGCCGGCCCGAGCTGCGCGGCCGCGCGGTGGTGGTCGGCGGCAGCCGCGCCCGCGCCGCGCGCTTCGAGGACGGCCACTGGCCGCGCCTGGGCGACTACGCCGGCCGCGGCGTGGTCACCACCGCGACCTACGAGGCCCGCGCCCGCGGCATCCATTCCGGCATGGGCCTGATGAAGGCCGCCGCGCTGGCGCCCGACGCGGTGCTGCTGCCGGCCGACTTCGACGAGTACCGGCGCCTGTCGCGCGCCTTCAAGGAGGCGGTGGCCGAGCTCGCCCCGGCGATCGAGGACCGCGGCATCGACGAGATCTACATCGACCTGAGCGCGGAGGCGCGCGCACACGAGCCGCTCGGCCACGATCCGCTCGGCGGCGCGCGCGCGCTGGCGCAGGACATCCGCAACAACGTGCGCGCCGCCACCGGCCTGAGCTGCTCGATCGGCCTGGCACCGAACAAGCTGCTGGCCAAGATCGGCAGCGATCTCGAGAAGCCCGGGGGCCTGACGGTGCTGACCGCCGCCGACGTGCCGCAGCGGATCTGGCCGCTGCCGGTGCGGCGCATCAACGGCATCGGCCCGAAGGCCGGCGCGCGGCTCGACGCGCTGGGCGTCCAGACCATCGGCGATCTGGCGGCCTGCGCGCCCGACTGGCTGGTCGAGCACTTCGGCCGCACGCAGGGGCTGTGGATGCACCGCAGCGCCCACGGCCTAGACGACCGCCCGGTGGTCACGCACAGCGATCCGGTGTCGATGAGCCGCGAGACCACCTTCGAGCGCGACCTGCATCCGCGCCATGACCGCGAGCAGCTCGGCGCCCTCTTCACCCGGCTGTGCGAGCAGGTGGCGGCCGACCTGCAGCGCAAGGGCTGGGTCGGGCGCACCATCGGCATCAAGCTGCGCTTCGACGATTTCCGCACCGTCACCCGCGACCTGACGATCGAGCTGCCGACGGCCGATGCCGCGCTGATCCGCCGCGCCGGCGGCCTGTGCCTGAAGCGCGTCAGCCTGAACCGGCGCCTGCGCCTGCTGGGCGTGCGGGTGGGCACGCTGTCGCGCGCCGATGCGCAGCCGCCGCGCCCGCGGCCGAAGCGCCCGCTCCCGGTGCCGTCGCCCGCGCCGGCGGACGCGCCGCTGACTCAGACGCTGCCGCTGTTTCCGGACGAGTCCTGAGCCGGCAGGTCCTCGCGCGCGGGCAGCCTCGCCATCCACAGCGCCACCAGCGCGCAGCAGGCCGCCGGCAGCCACTGCAGCCGCGGCATCGACCCGGCCGCCACGGCGGATCCGATCGCCATCATCGCGAAGGCCAGCCAGCGCGCCCGGCGCGGAATGGCGCGGTGACGGCGCCAGTCGCGCACCATCGGCCCGAAGGTGCGGTGCGACAGCAGCCAGCGCTCGCAGCGGGTGCTGCCGCGCGAGAAGCAGGCGGCGGCCAGCAGCACGAAGGGCGTGGTCGGCAGCAGCGGCAGGAAGATGCCGATCACGCCCAGCAGCAGCGCCGTCAGCCCGGCCGCCAGCCACAGCGCACGCACCCAGGTCGGGCGGCGCGGCAGCTCGACCTCGCCGGTCTCGTTCGTCGTCGGATTCACGGCTCAGGCTCTCCGGAAAGAAAAAACCCGCGTCCTCCGGCGAGGAAGACGCGGGTTCATCGTAACCCTTGGTGCCGACTATCCGAATCGAACGGATGACCTACTGTTTACAAGACAGTTGCTCTACCAGCTGAGCTAAGTCGGCGGGGAAGCGGATTGTAGTGAAAAAGCGCGGCCCGCGACGCGGGCCTGCGTCACGCCGCCGTCACTTGATCCGCTTCAGCGACGGACGCCCGCCGGCCGGCGGCGCCGGCGGCGGGCTGTCGTCCGGCGTCGTGTCCGCGGCGGCCGCATCGTCCGAAGGCTCGACCTCGGAGGACACCACCGCCGGCGCCAGGCGCAGCCCGCCCGGCACCGGAGCCGCGGCGACCTCGGGCGCCGCCGCCTCCTCGGGCTCGACCTCGGTCGGACCCTCCGGCACCGGGAAGGCCATGCCCTGCCCGTTCTCGCGCGCATAGATCGCGATCACATGGTCGATCGGCACGACGATGTCGCGCGCGACGCCGCCGAAGCGGGCCTTGAAGTCGATCAGGTCGTTGCCCAGGCGCAGCCCGCTGGTCGCGTCGAAGCTGATGTTCAGCACGATCTCGCCGTTGTTGACGAACTCCATCGGCACGCGCACCGACGAGTCGACATGGACCGCGATCAGCGGCGTGAAGCCGTTGTCGATGCACCAGTCGTGCAGCGCGCGGATCAGGTAGGGACGGGTCGAGGTGCCCTGGGAGTCTTGGTCGACGGACATGCGGACGGAGGCGTTCTGGAAAGGGACGATCGGCAGCGCGGACGCGCACTTACTTGCGCATCACCTTCTCGGACGGCGTCAGCGCCTCGATGTAGGCCGGGCGCGAGAAGATGCGCTCGGCGTACTTCAGCAGCGGCGCGGCGTTGCGCGACAGCTCGATGCCGTAGTAGTCCAGGCGCCACAGCAGCGGCGCGATCGCCACGTCGAGCATCGAGAAGTCGTCGCCCAGCATGTAGCGGTTCTTCTGGAAGATCGGCGCGAGCTGCGTCAGGCGGTCGCGGATCTGCGAGCGCGCGCGCTCCAGGTCCTTGTCGGTCGCCTTGATGCCGCCGCGGCCCTCGAGCGTGTTGACGTGCGTGAACAGTTCCTTCTCGAAGTTGAACAGGAACAGGCGCACGCGCGCACGCGCCACCGGGTCGCCCGGCATCAGCTGCGGATGCGGGAAGCGCTCGTCGATGTACTCGTTGATGATGTGCGATTCGTACAGGATCAGCTCGCGCTCGACGAGGATGGGCACCTCGTTGTACGGGTTCATCAGCGCGATGTCCTCGGGCTTGGCATAGAGATCGACATCACGGATCTCGAAGTCCATGCCCTTCTCGAACAGGACGAAGCGGCAGCGATGCGAGTAGGGGCAGGTGGTCCCCGAGTAAAGCACCATCATGGCAGGGAGTGCTCCTTGACTGGGCGGGATCCGAAAAGATCGCGCAGAAAAAGAAAATCGCGCAGAGGCATCAGAGCACCTCTGCGCGGCGACGCCACGCCCGTGGCATGGCGTCAGGGCGGACCGGATCTTACTTGACGTCCTTCCAGTAGGCCGCGTTCAGGCGCCAGGCGATGAACGAGAACATCGCCAGGAACAGCAGCACGCCGGTGCCGAGCTTGACGCGGAAGCCTTGCGCCGGCTCGCCCATCCACTGCAGGAAGGCGACCAGATCGCCGACCGCCGAGTCGAACTCCTGCGGCGACAGCTTGCCCGGCTTGATCTGCTCGAAGGTCTTGAACTCGTGCATGACCTTGTTCGGATCATGCGGGTCCTTGACCTCCTCGAACACCGCGGTGCGCGGCCCCTGCAGCTCCCACAGCACATGCGGCATGCCGACGCTCGGGAAGGCCAGGTTGTTCCAGCCGGTCGCCTTGGTCTCGTCGCGGTAGTAGGTGCGCAGGTAGGTGTACAGGTAGTCCGCACCGGTGCCGTTGTGACCGGCACGCGAGCGCGCGATCACCGTCAGGTCCGGCGGCGTGGCGCCCAGCCACTCCTTGGCCTGGCGCGGATCCAGGGCCACCGTCATCGTGTCGCCGACCTTGTCGGTGGCGAACATCAGGTTGTCCTTGATCTGCTGCTCGGTCAGGCCGATGTCGCGCATGCGGTTGTAGCGCATGAACGCGGCGGCGTGGCAGTTGAGGCAGTAGTTGACGAACAGCTTGGCACCACGCTGCAGCGCGGCGGTGTCGTTGAGCTTCTCGACCGGGAACTTGTCCCAGGCGATGCCGCCGCTGGAGGCCTGGGCCGGCGCGACGGCGGCCAGACCGGCCGACGCCGCGACGAGCAGGGAAGCGATGAACTTTTTCATGGTTGTCTGTGCTCCGTGTCGTGGGCTCGCGCTCAGTGCGGCTTGAAGGTCACGCGATCCGGGACCGGCTTGCATTGGCCGATCTGGCTCCACCACGGCATCAGCAGGAAGAAGCCGAAGTAGAACAGCGTGCCGACCTGGGCGACCAGCGTGCCCATTTCCGACGGCGGCTGGATGCCGAGGTAGCCCAGCACCAGGAAGAACACGACGAACACGGCGTACAGGGCCTTGTTCCAGCTCGGGCGATAGCGGATCGACTTGGCCGGGCTGCGGTCCAGCCAGGGCAGGAAGAACAGCAGCACCACGGCGCCGCCCATCACGACCACGCCCCAGAACTTCGCGTCGAAGATCTTCAGCAGCGCGCAGGCGACCAGCGCGCCGACCAGCACGGCCAGACGGCCCTTGGCCGGCAGGTTGCCCTTCAGGAAGGTCACGACGCCGGCCAGGCCGATGATGCCCACCAGCACGTTGATCATCACGTCGGTGGTGGCACGCAGCATCGAGTAGAACGGCGTGAAGTACCAGACCGGCGCGATGTGCGGCGGGGTCTTGAACGGGTCGGCCGGGATGAAGTTGTTGAACTCCAGGAAGTAGCCGCCGAACTCGGGCATGAAGAACACCACCGCCGAGAACGCCATCAGGAACAGGCTGACGCCGAAGATGTCGTGCACCGAGTAGTACGGGTGGAAGGGAATGCCGTCGAGCGGCAGGCCGGTCTTCGGATCCTTCTTCGCCTTGATCTCGACGCCGTCCGGGTTGTTCGAGCCCACTTCATGCAGCGCGATGATGTGAGCGGCGACCAGGCCGATCAGGATCAGCGGCACGGCGATGACGTGGAAGCTGAAGAAGCGGTTCAGCGTCGCGTCCGACACGACGAAGTCGCCGCGGATCAGCAGCGCCAGGTCCGGACCGACGAAGGGCACGGCGGCGAACAGGTTCACGATCACCTGCGCGCCCCAGAAGGACATCTGGCCCCAGGGCAGCAGATAGCCCATGAAGGCTTCGGCCATCAGGCACAGGAAGATCGCGCAGCCGAAGACCCAGACCAGCTCGCGCGGCGAGCGGTAGGAGCCGTAGATCAGGCCGCGGTACATGTGCAGGTACACGACGATGAAGAACGCCGAGGCGCCCGTCGAGTGCATGTAGCGGATCAGCCAGCCCCAGGGCACGTCGCGCATGATGTACTCGACCGAGGCGAAGGCCAGGCTCGCGTCGGGCTTGTAGTGCATCACCAGGAAGATGCCGGTGACGATCTGGATCACCAGCACCAGCAGCGCCAGCGAGCCGAAGATGTACCACCAGTTGAAGTTCTTCGGCGCGTAGTACTCCGACATGTGCTCCTTGTAGAGCTTCGATGCCGGGAAGCGGTTGTCCACCCAGGTCAGCAGCTTCTCGCCTGCCGAGGCTCCCGGAGGAGCGACTTTGAATTCAGCCATGTTCGACCTCAGTTCCTTCAAGCCTTCTTGTCTTCACCGATCAGGATCTTGGTGTCCGACAGGTACATGTGCGGCGGGACCTCGAGGTTGTCCGGGGCCGGCTTGTTCTTGAACACGCGGCCCGCGAGATCGAAGGTCGAACCGTGGCAGGGGCACAGGAAGCCGCCCTTCCAGTCGTCCGGCAGCGAGGGCTGCGGACCGGCCTGGAACTTGTCAGACGGCGAGCAGCCCAGGTGGGTGCAGATGCCCAGCACGACCAGGTATTCCGGCTTGATCGAGCGGTTGCCGTTGTGGGCGTAGTCGGGGATCGGATAGGCCGTGCGATCCGACTTCGGATCGGCGAGCTGGCCCTCGATGGTCTTGAGCGCGGCCACCTGCTCGGGGGTGCGACGCACCACCCACACCGGCTTGCCGCGCCACTCGACCGTGAGCTTCTCGCCCGGCTTGAGGCCGCTGATGTCGACCTCGACCGCGGCACCGGCGGCCTTGGCACGCTCGGACGGCGTGAAAGTGCTGACGAACGGCACGGCGGCCGCCAGGCCGCCTGCGGCGCCGGCGCAGCCCGACGCGATCAGCCACGTCCGCTTGGCCTGGTCGACTTGCTGGTCACTCATGGGATTCCTCGGAAAAAAGTCCGGTCTGAGAGGGGGACAACCCCTAATTCTAGCCCACCGAGGAGGGGCTTCTCCACATCTGGCAACAACCGGCCCTGCACCGGACGCCCCCAAGCTGGGGCAAAAACAACACGTCCGGACCTAGCCCAAAGATTGTTTGACGCGCGCTCCCAGGCGGGAATACTTCACGCAGCGTAACGGCATGTTGCCGCGCGCTGACTCACGGCTGACAAATACCCTGCAACCCATCCGCGCACAGGAGAAAACACATGGGCATGATGTCCGAGTTCAAGGAATTCGCTCTCAAGGGCAACGTGATGGATCTCGCCGTCGGCGTGATCATCGGCGGCGCCTTCGGCAAGATCGTCGACTCGGCGGTCGGTGACGTCATCATGCCGATCGTCGGCAAGATCTTCGGCGGCCTGGACTTCAGCAACTCCTTCATCCCGCTGGCCGGGCAGACCGCCACGACGCTGGCCGAGGCCAAGAAGGCCGGCGCGGTGCTGGCCTACGGCAACTTCATCACCATCCTCATCAACTTCGTCATCCTGGCCTGGATCATCTTCATGATGGTCAAGGGCATGAACTCGCTCAAGCGCGCCGAGCCGCCGGCGCCGCCCGCTCCGCCGGCCCCGACGCCCGAAGACGTGGTGCTGCTGCGCGAGATCCGCGACGCGCTCAAGCGCTGATCGCCGGTCGCACCGGCGACGGCATCCCCGCTGCAGCCTCGCAGCCTCCCGGCCGGGTGGTCACGTCGCCCGGCCGCGGTCTTTTTCCGCCCTCTCCTTCGCCTCCCCTTGCCCCTTGACGGACCCCGCCGGACCGCGCGGGCTCGCGCGTTGGCACGACGAGACAGACACTGTGTCGTACCAATGTAACTTTTGCATTTGAAGTCTGTCCCTATTACTGTGGCACTGCTTTGCTCGGTAATTTGTCACAACATCAGGGGGTATCGTCGGCATGGAATCGGCATCCCTTTCCCTCCGCCACGGCTTCGGCATGGCGGTCATCGACCCGATCCGTCAATCGGCGAATGCCGCGAGTGACACGGAGGACGGCCTCTGCGCCGACACCGGTCTGTCGCCGCTGCAGCGGCTGCGCACGCCCGTGTGGATCTACGACATCGACCACGGCCGCATCGTCTGGGCCAACCCGGCCGCGCTCGGCCTGTGGTGCAGCGACGATCTCGAGGAGCTGCGACGGCGCGACATGGCGCGCGAGATGTCGCCGGCGATCGCGCAGCGCCTGCTCCAGCTCCAGCACGACTTCCACCTGCACGACCGCAGCTGCACCGAGCTGTGGACGCTCTACCCGCGCGGCATGCCGCGCACCGTCGACATCGTCTGCAGCGGCTGGCCGCTCGAGGACGGCCGCATGGGCATGCTGTGCGAGGCCGTCGGCGAGACGATGACCGACGCGGTCACGCTGCGCAGCGCCGAGGCGATGGTGCACACGCCCGTCATGGTCACGCTCTACAGCGTGCGCGGCCGCGCGCTCTACCGCAACCCGGCCGCCCGCGCGACGGTCGATCATCCGGACGCGGGCGCACGCAGCCGGATGATCGACCGCCGCGAGCTGCGCCAGCTGGTCGAGCGGCTGCACCGCTCGGGCCAGGCACGCGCCACCGCGCAGGTCAACACCAGCCTGGGGCCGCGCTGGCACGACATCTCGGTGCGGCTGTGCCGCGATCCGGTCGAGGGCCGCCAGGTCTTCCTGGTCAGCGAGATCGACATCACCGAGCTCAAGCAGGCCGAGGCGCGCGCGCACTGGCTGGCGATGCGCGACACCCTCACCGGCCTGCCCAACCGCAGCTTCGTCTCGCGCGACTTCCAGCAGCGCCTCGACGGCCTGCACGCCAGCGGCGGCGAGGCCGCGCTGATCTTCATCGACCTCGACCGCTTCAAGGCGGTCAACGACTCGCTCGGCCACGACATCGGCGACCGGCTGCTGGTGGAGATCGCGCAGCGCCTGTACGCGACGCTGGAGACCGACGACCTGGTCGCGCGGCTCGGCGGCGACGAGTTCCTGGTGCTGGTGGCCAACCGCGACGGCGACATCGAGCGCCGCACCCGCCAGCTGGTGCGCCGGCTGCAGGCCGAGCTGGGCCGCACCGTGATGATCGGGCGGCTGCAGATGCAGGTCACGCCGTCGATGGGCATCTGCCGCTTCCCGCGCGACGGCCACGACATCGAGGCGCTGCTGCGCAACGCCGATCTCGCGCTCTACCGCGCCAAGCAGGGCGGACGCAACGGCGTGGGCTGGTTCACCCCGGAGCTGGTGCGCATCGCGCGCGACCGGGTGCAGCTCGAGCAGGACCTGCGCATCGCGGTCGAGCGCCACCAGTTCGAGGTCTTCTACCAGCCGCGGCTGCACGTCGGCAGCGGCCGGCTGCTCGGCGCCGAGGCGCTGGTGCGCTGGCGCCATCCGCGCCGCGGCCTGGTGCCGCCGGACGTGTTCATCGGCCTGAGCGAGGACACCGGGCTGATCCGCGCGATCGGCGCGATGGTGCTCGAGCAGGCGGCGCGCCAGCAGGTGCTGTGGCAGTCGCAGGGGCACCGGCTGCGCATCTCGGTGAACCTGTCGCCGCGCCAGTTCGGCGATCCGGCGCTGCTCGACACCATCGAGCGCATCGTGCGCGACACCGGCTGCGACCCGCAGCAGCTCGAGCTCGAGATCACCGAGTCGGTCATGCTCGGCCAGGACGAGTCGACCGCGCAGGCGATCCAGAAGCTCGCGCTGATGGGCTTCCGGCTGGCGATCGACGACTTCGGCACCGGCTACTCCAACCTCGCCTACCTGCAGCGCTGCCCGATCAGCACGCTGAAGATCGACCGCTCGTTCATCGCCGGCGAGCATGGCGTCAGCCCGCTGGCGCGGCTGGTGATCACGATGTGCCGGATGCTGGGCATCGAGACGGTGGCCGAGGGCGTCGAGACCGAGGCGCAGCTCGACTGGCTGCGCGCGCAGGACTGCGACGAGTACCAGGGCCACCTGTGCAGCCCGGCGCTGCCGGCCGACCAGTTCGAGCGGCGCATGCTCGAGCCGGTCAGGCCCGCCTGAGGGGCGGCCCTCAGCCGCCCAGCACCGCGGCGATCGCCTCGGCGGTCGGCTCGACGTTGCCCGAGTTCAGGCCCGCCACGCACATCCGGCCCGAGCGCACCAGATAGACGCCGTGCTGCTCGCGCAGCACGTCGACCTGCTCGGCGCTCAGGCCGGTGTAGCTGAACATGCCGCGCTGGGTCAGGAAATAGCTGAAGTCGCGGCCGGGCACGCGCGCGGCCAGCACGTCGTGCAGGCGCTGGCGCATCTGGCGGATGCGCTCGCGCATCGCGTCGAGCTCGGCGACCCAGGCGGCGTGGAGCGCCGGCTCGGCCAGCACCCGCGCGACGATGCGCGCGCCGTGCGTGGGCGGGCTGGAGTAGTTCTTGCGCACCGCCACCTGCAGCTGGCCGGTCACCAGCGCGGCCTCGGCCACGGTCGGGCAGACCACGCTCAGGCCGCCGACGCGCTCGCCGTAGAGCGAGAAGCTCTTCGAGAAGCTGTTGGCGACGAAGAAGGCCAGGCCCGCGTCGGCCAGCATGCGCAGCGCGAAGGCATCCTCGCGCACGCCGTCGCCGAAGCCCTGGTAGGCGATGTCGACGAAGGGGATCAGGCCGCGCTCGACCATCACCGGGATCAGCTCGGCCCACTGCGCCGCGCTCAGGTCGACGCCGGTCGGGTTGTGGCAGCAGGCGTGCAGCAGCACCACCGAGCGCGAGGGCAGCGCGCGGATGGCCTCCAGCATCGCGTCGAAGCGCAGGCCGCCGGTGGTCGCGTCGTAGTACGGGTAGGTGTTCACCGGGAAGCCCGCGCCCTCGAAGATCGCGCGGTGGTTGTCCCAGGTCGGGTCGCTGATCCAGACCTGCGAGGCCGGGAAGTACTTGCGCAGGAAGTCCGCGCCGACCTTCAGCGCGCCCGAGCCGCCCAGCGACTGGATCGTCACCGCGCGGCCGCTCGTCACCACCTCGTGGTCGGCGCCGAAGAGCAGGTGCTGGATCTGGGTGCGGTACTCGGTCAGGCCGGTCATCGGCAGGTAGCTGCGCGGACCGATGGACTGCAGCAGCGAGCTCTCGGCCTCGCGCACCGCCTGCATCACCGGCAGCCGGCCGGCGTCGTCGAAGTAGATGCCGATCGACAGGTTGATGCGGCCCGGGCGCGGGTCCTTCTGGAAGTTCTCGTTGAGCGTGAGGATCGGATCGCCCGCGTAGGCGTCGACGTGTTCGAACATGGATGAGGCTCCTGCCGGGGGAGAAATGCGAGGAAAAGGAGGTGCGAGATTATCGGCCGCGTCCGGCAGGCCCCGCACATCGGCGACCGATCGTGCAATCTGGCGCACTCCCCATGGGTACCACGCCGTATTGAGGGGGGTGCATCACCTTGACGCTGAGCAAGCCGCTTCGAAGAATCGGACTGTTACGAAGTGATCCAAGGAGTACCAGTGATGTCCGTTCCGCAGCGCCTTGCCCTGATCGGCCTCAGCGCGTTCGAGCGCCGCACGCTGGAGAGCTTCTTCCGGCTCGACGCGGGGCGCCCCGGCTTCGAGATCGTCGACGACCTGCCCGACTGCGACTGGATCATCGCCGACGGCGAGCGCGCCGACACGCTGCGCCAGGTGCGCCGGCTCGACCGGCTCGAGGACACGCTGCTCGTCGGCTCCCCGGTCACGGCCGGCGAGGACACGCCGCGCTGCGCCGCGCGGCTGCCGCGGCCGATCGACGCGCTGGCGCTGCGCCGTGCGCTCGACGAGCTGGTGGCCCGCCGCCAGGCACGCCAGCAGCGCCCCGGCGCGCTGCTGCGCCTGCCGCCCTCGCCCGGCCATCAGCGCCAGGCCGCGCTGGCCGACCGCGAGGTGCACGACTTCCATGCCAGCTCCGGCTTCAGCAACACCGTGCTGGCCGAGGGCGACCTGCGGCTCGAGCGCATCCTGGTCGTCAGCGCCAGCCCGGCCGAATGCCGGCTGCTGCGCGACACGCTGATGCCGCTGGGCTACCGGGTCCACCTGAGCCGCAGCGCCGGCGAGGCCGAACGCATGACCGCGCTGGCCGGCTACGGCTTCGTCTTTCTCGGCGTCGGCCAGGGCGGACCGGCCGGCTTCCAGCTCGGCCGGCGCATCAAGCGCCAGGCGGTGCCGGGCGGCGGCAGCATGCCGGTGGTGGTGGCGCTGGCGCCGCGCGGCTCGGCGATCGAGCGCATCCGCGCGACCTTCGCCGGCTGCGACGCCTTCCTGACCACACCGCTCGACGAGCAGGAGCTGCTGCACCTGCTGGCGCGGCACGACCGCACCTTCGAGCGCGTGTTCCAGCCGACGGCGCTGATGACGCCGCTCGAGCTGCGCGCCTGAGTCTCCTCGGGCCGCGGCGCTCAGTGGTGCCCGGCGTCGCTGCGCGCGATGTCGAGCAGGCGCTCGACCTCGGCGCGGTGCGTGACGGTGTTGCGCTGGTGCCAGCGCCCGATCAGTCCCATCGTGCCGGCCACCAGCAGGCCGAAGATCGTGATCGCGCCGAAGGCCGACAGGCCGCCGCGCGTCATGCCGGTGTAGAAGGCGCCCAGCGCCAGGATGCAGGCCTGCTCGTTGAAGTTCTGCACCGCGATCGAGCGGCCGGCGCCCATCAGGTTGTGGCCGCGGTGCTGCAGCAGCGCGTTCATCGGCACGACCAGGAAGCCGCCCAGGCCGCCCAGCACGATCAGGAAGGGCGCGGCGAGCCAGACGTTGTCGATCACGTTCATCAGCACCACCAGCAGGCCCATCGCCACGCCCAGCGGGATCACCCGGGTCGCGTGCTCGAGGCGCATCATGCCGGAGGCCACCACCGCGCCGACCGCGGTGCCGATCGCCACGACCCCGACCAGCGAGGAGGCCTGCGTGGTGCCGTAGCCCAGCGCCGCCGCGGCCCAGGCCAGCACGATGTAGCGCAGGTTGCCCGACACGCCCCAGAACAGCGTCGTCGTCGCCAGCGAGATCTGGCCGAGCTTGTCCGCCCACAGGCGCGTGTTGCACTCGGAGAAGTCGCGCACCAGCGCCATCGGCTGCGCGGGCAGCGGCTGCAGCGGCGCGTCGGTGCGCGGGATGTAGAGGTTGAAGACCGCCGCGGTCACGTACAGGATCACCAGCGAGGCGATCGCGCTCTCGGGCGGCGTGTCGATGCCGGTGTCCAGGCCGGGCAGGTCCAGCGCCAGCAGGTGCGGCGCGATGTGCGGCCCGATCAGCTGGCCGCCCAGCAGCACGCCCAGGATGATCGAGCCGATCGTCAGGCCCTCGATCCAGCCATTGGCCTTGACCAGCTGGGACGGCGGCAGCAGCTCGGTGAGGATGCCGTACTTGGCCGGCGAGTAGGCCGCCGCGCCGAGCCCGACCACCGCGTAGGCCGCCAGCGGGTGCGTGCCGAACAGCATCAGCAGGCAGCCAAGGATCTTGATGCTGTTCGAGAAGAACATCACCTTGCCCTTCGGGATCGCGTCGGCGAAGGCGCCGACGAAGGGCGCCAGGATGACGTAGAACAGCGCGAACATCGGCACCAGCGCGGCACGCTGCCATTCCGGCGCACCGGAGGTCCGGAGCAGTTCGACCGCGGCGACGAACAGGGCGTTGTCTGCCAGCGAGCTGAAGAACTGCGCAGACATGATGGTGTGAAAGCCTTTTTTCATCCGGAAGTCGACGCGCTGCTCTCTGTGTTCTGACGGGACGGGATCGGGTGCGGCGCGGTTATAGCACGCTGCACCGGCCGGTCCCAGGCGGCAAGCCCTCGTGGCGCGGGGGGCTCGCTGGCACAATCCGGCGATCATGCCCCGTCCGATCGAAGCCCTCGTCCATCCCGACGCCCTCGCCCTCAATCTCGCCACCGCACGCCGGCGCGCACCCGACGCCCGGCTGTGGGCGGTCATCAAGGCCAATGCCTACGGGCACGGCATCGAACGCATCTGGCCCGGCCTGCTCGGCGCCGACGGCCTGGCGATGCTCGACCTCGACGAGGCGCAGCGGGTGCGCGACCTGGGCTGGCGCGGCCCGGTGCTGCTGCTCGAGGGCTGCTTCGAGCCGCGCGACCTGGAGCTGTGCTCGCGGCTGAACCTCTGGCACGTCGTGCACTGCGACGAGCAGATCGACTGGCTGGCCGCGCACAAGACGCACCAGCCGCACCGCGTCTTCCTGAAGATGAACAGCGGCATGAACCGCCTGGGCTTCACCGCGGCGCACCTGCGCAGCGCCTGGGCGCGGCTGGACGCGCTGCCCCAGGTCGACGAGATCTCGCTGGTGACGCACTTCTCCGACGCTGACGGCCCGCGCGGCGTCAGCCATCAGGTCGAGGCCTTCGTCCAGGCCACCCGCGACCTGCCGGGCGAGCGCTCGCTGAGCAACAGCGCGGCCATCCTGCGCCATGCGGCCGCCGCCGACGTGCGCGCCGACTGGGTGCGCAGCGGCATCCTGAGCTACGGCAGCGCGCCCGACTTTCCCGAGCACGACATCCATCACTGGGGCCTGGTGCCGGCGATGACGCTGCGCTCGCGCCTGATCGCGGTGCAGCAGCTGCAGCCCGGCGACAGCGTCGGCTACGGCAGCCGCTTCGTCGCCGAGCGCGCGATGCGCATCGGCATCGTCGCCTGCGGCTATGCCGACGGCTATCCGCGCCTGGCCGCCAGCGGCACGCCGGTGCTGGTCGACGGCGTGCGCACCGGCACCGTCGGCCGGGTGTCGATGGACATGCTCGCGGTCGACCTGACGCCGGTGCCGGCGGCCGGCTTCGGCAGCGAGGTCACGCTGTGGGGCCACGGCCCGCGCGGCACGCGGCTGTCGATCGACGAGGTCGCGCACGGCGCCGGCACCATCGGCTACGAGCTGATGTGCGCGCTGGCCCAGCGCGTGCCGGTGCGTGTCGCCGAACTCCCGGCCGCGGCATGAGCGCCCGTCCTTCCGGCCGCCCCGCGGTGCACGGCCCGGTCTCGCGCCTGGTCCACTGGAGCGGCGCGCTGCTGACGATCGTGCTGCTGGCGCTGGGCCTGATCATCGACGACGTGGTGACCGAAGGCCCGCTGCACCGCCGGCTCTCCGCCTGGCATTACGGCCTGGGCATGCTGAGCCTGCTGCCGCTGCTGCTGCGGGTACAGTGGAGCGTGCTGACCGCGCTGGGCCGGCGCCGGCCCGAGCCGCTGTCGCCGCCGGGGCTGCAGCGCTGGATCGAGCAGGGCGTGCATGCGGCGCTGCTGGCGGTGCTGATGGTCATGGCGCTGACCGGGCCGCTGATGTTCTGGAGCGAGGGCGAGCCGATCCATGTGCTGGGCTGGTTCTCGGTGCCCTCCCCGATCGAGGCGAACGCGGCGCTGCACCACTACAGCGGCCGGCTGCACGATGTCGGCGCCAAGCTGATGCTGGCGCTGCTGGCGCTGCATGTGGCCGGCGCGCTGCGCCACGGCCGGACCTCGCTGCGCCGCATGGCCGGCTGAGCGACGGAGCGGCCCGGCCGCATCGCTGACGCCGGGCTGACGGCACCCGGCACGACTGGTGCAAGATGGGAGGCATTCCACCACCGGGACCTCGCGGTCCGACCTACCCATGGATCTCCCCTCCCACCAGCTGACGATGACGGTGCTGATGACGCCCGACATGGCCAACTTCTCCGGCAACGTGCACGGCGGCACCATCCTGAAGCTGCTCGACCAGGTCGCCTACGCCTGCGCCAGCCGCTATGCCGGCCGCTACACCGTCACGCTCAGCGTCGACCAGGTGATGTTCCGCCAGCCGATCCACGTCGGCGAGCTGGTCACCTTCCTGGCCAGCGTCAACTACACCGGCACCTCGTCGATGGAGATCGGCGTGAAGGTCGTGGCCGAGAACATCCGCACCCAGGTCGTGCGCCACGCCAACTCGTGCTTCTTCACGATGGTGGCGGTCGGCGACGACGGCAAGCCGGTGCCGGTGCCGGCGCTGCGCCCGTTCAACGCCGAGGAGAAGCGCCGCTGGGCCAATGCCCAGGCACGGCGCGAGCTGCGCACCGAGATGGAGCAGCGGCTGCGCGCGGTGCGCACCCAGCCGCCCGCGCCCGCCGCCGGCCCGGCGGACTCGGGCGGCTGAGACACGGCTCCCGCGCCGCTCAGCCGGCGCGGCGGAACAGCGCCAGGAACAGGCCCGCGGCCACGAACAGGCCGCCGAAGCTGCGGTTCATCCAGCGCAGCTGGCGCGGCGAGCGCAGCGCGCCCAGCACCCGCGAGGCCAGCGCGACATAGCCGGCCATCACCACCAGATCGGTGAAGGCCAGCGTCAGCGCGATCGTCAGGTACTGGGCCGCCAGCGGCTGCGACGGATCGACGAACTGCGGCACCACCGCCAGCAGGAAGACGGTGCCCTTCGGGTTGACCGCGTTGATCATCCAGCCGCGCAGCACCAGCCGGCGGCGCGGCAGGTTCTCGGCCTGCGGATCGAGCTCGACCAGCGGGCGCGCCGGCGCGCGCCACTGCTGGATGCCCAGCCAGACCAGATAGGCCACGCCCAGCCATTTCAGCATCGAGAAGGCCCAGGCCGAGGTTGCCATCAGCGCGCCCAGGCCGACCGAGACGACCAGCACCTGGGTCCAGATGCCCAGCACCAGCCCGATGACGATGGCGTAGCCGCGCCAGAAGCCGTGCCCCATGCCGGCGCTCATCGACGCCACCGCGCCGGGTCCGGGAGACAGGCTGATGGCCCAGCAGGCCGCGAAGAAGGTGATCCAGGTCGAGAAGTCCATCCTGGATTTGTAGCATGCCCCGTCGGGGAATGGTGCACGGCGACAATCGCGCCATGGCCCGCGACAAGACGATCTACACCTGCCGCGACTGCGGCGGCACCAGCCCGAAGTGGCTGGGCAAGTGCCCGCAGTGCAATGCGTGGAACACCCTCGACGAGACGGTGGCCGAGCCGACCGCCGCGGCCGGCGCCGCCGGCCGCAACACCCGCTTCCAGGCGCTGGCCAAGAGCCAGCCGGTGGCCACGCTGGCCGACATCGAGGCCGCCGAGGTCGCGCGCACGCCCACCGGGCTGGAGGAGCTCGACCGGGTGCTCGGCGGCGGCATCGTCGAGGGCGGCGTGGTGCTGATCGGCGGCGACCCCGGCATCGGCAAGAGCACGCTGCTGCTGCAGGCGGCCGAGGCGCTGTCGCGGCAGATGAATGTCCTCTATGTGACCGGCGAGGAGTCCGGTGCGCAGGTGGCGCTGCGCGCGCGCCGCCTCGGCCTGGAGGGGCTGCAGCTGCGCCTGCTGGCCGAGATCGGGCTGGAGCGCATCCTGGCCACGCTGGCGGCCGAGCAGCCGGCCTTCTGCGTCATCGACTCGATCCAGACGCTGTTCTCCGAGCAGCTCACCTCGGCGCCGGGCTCGGTCGCGCAGGTGCGCGAGTGCGCCGCGCAGCTCACCCGGGTGGCCAAGTCGACCGGCTGCACCATCGTGCTGGTGGGCCACGTCACGAAGGAGGGCGCGCTGGCCGGCCCGCGCGTGCTCGAGCACATCGTCGACACCGTCCTCTATTTCGAGGGCGACACCCATTCGAGCTTCCGGCTGGTGCGCGCGATCAAGAACCGCTTCGGCGCGGTCAACGAGATCGGCGTGTTCGCGATGACCGACAAGGGCCTGAAGGGCGTGACCAACCCCAGCGCCATCTTCCTGTCGACCCAGGGCGAGCCGGTGCCCGGCGCCTGCGTTCTGGTGACGCTGGAGGGCACGCGGCCGATGCTGGTGGAGATCCAGGCGCTGGTCGATTCCGGCGGCCCGAGCCCGCGCCGGCTCAGCGTCGGCCTGGACCGCGACCGGCTGGCGATGCTGCTGGCGGTGCTGCACCGCCACGCCGGGGTGTCGTGCGCCGATCAGGACGTGTTCGTCAACGCGGTCGGCGGCGTGCGCATCGGCGAGCCGGCGGCCGACCTGGCGGTGCTGCTGGCGATCCAGAGCTCCTTGCGCGGGCGCGCCCTGCCCAAGGGCTTCATCGCCTTCGGCGAGGTCGGCCTGGCCGGCGAGGTGCGCCCGGCCCCGCGCGGCCAGGACCGCCTGAAGGAGGCCGCCAAGCTCGGCTTCTCGGTCGCGCTGGTGCCGCGCGCCAATGCACCGAAGAAGGCGATCGAGGGGCTGACGGTGCATCCGGTCGACCGCATCGAGCAGGCCATCGAGATCCTGCGGACGCTGGACTGAGCGCGCCACGCCCGCCGAAGGCTGAGGCTTTTCTTAGAGCGTGTTCACGATCCCGACTGCCCTGAAAATGCGGGGATGCCGACGAGAAAAGCCTACGCGAGTGACATCAGCCGAGAGCGGTTTGCGG
>NZ_JABSNM010000030.1 GCF_013294065.1 Sphaerotilus uruguayifluvii | reverse complement strand
GCCCTGATCTCGGGCGGCGCCGACACGGCCGACGCCAAGCTCGCCATCATGGAAGAGTGCGGCTTCAAGGTCACCCGCAACCCCTCGGAAATGGGTCGCATCCTGAAGTCGCTGCTGTGATGCTGCGCTGACCCCGGCCGCCTGGCCGGGGCTGCAGGCACCGCGACGAAAAAAGGCCACCCCTTGCGGGGTGGCCTTTGCACTTTCATGCAGACCGATCCGCGTGTCCGGAGACCCCTCCCCGGCCACGCCATGCCGCCCGGGGGAGCGGACTCCCCCGGCGCATTCCTCAGAAGAACAGCACGCCACCCAGCGAGATGCTGCGGTTCTTCTCCTTGGTGGCCACGTTGTCCTTGCGCTCCTGGTTGAGCTCGCCGGTCAGCGTGATGTACTTGTTCAGCGTGTGGTAGACGCCCAGCGTCAGGCCCTTGCTGTAGATCGAGTTGCCCGCGCCGACCGCGCCGTCGCTGTCGGTGTTCTTGCCGTAGTTGACGCCGACCTTGGTGTCGCCGGTGATCTTGTAGGTCACCTGGGCCAGATAGCCCTTCGAGTCGGTGCGGTTGCCGGCGGCGTCGGCGCCGCCCAGGAACTGCGCGCCCACCGTCGACAGGCCCAGGCCCTTGCCCTTGAAGCCGTAGAGCACCGCCTCGGCGTCGCCGAAGCCGACCTTGGCGCCGAGCTCCATGCCGTTGGCGGTGAAGGGCTGGCTGGTGCAGGTGCCCGAGCAGCTGGTGCTCTGGTGGACCAGGCCGGTCCAGACCTTGCCGGCGGCCGGACCGCTCCAGTCGTAGCTGAGCATCGCCTGCACGCCCGGCGTGCGGGTCTGGTTGCCGGCGAAGCGGCTCGGCTGGAAGATGCCGGCCGCGGCCTGCACGCCACCCGTCTTCGGCGTCGTGTAGGTGATCTGCGGCTGGAAGCCCACGTACATGTAGCCGTGGCCGATCATGCCGAAGGTGGTGTTGAACGGAATGCTCGCGTTGGTCGTGCCGCCGACGCCCAGCAGCGTCATGTCCGACAGCACGATGTTCTGGCCGAACAGGCCGATGTCGCGGCCGAACTTGATCGTGCCCCAGCCGTCGTTGCCGAACTGGAAGTAGGCGCTGCGGGTGTCGATCTGGCTGTAGGGATTCGGCGTGGCCGGGCTGGCACCGCCCGAGTTGTCGCCGATCGGCAGGCCGACGACGCTCGAGGTGCTGTTGATGCCCGGCGCGAAGCTGATGTCGGCCTTCACGTTCTGCTCGCCGGCCTTGGCGGTGGCGGTGAAGTGGATCCAGCCCGGCAGCAGGCCGTTGGAGATCGCGCTGTTGTCGCTCTTCGATTCGGCACCGGTGGCCTTGGTGGTCACGGTGGCGCTGCGGTTGACGTAGAAGCCGTTGACGGTGCCGCTGATGTCGAGCGTGACGTCGCCCTGGGTGAAGCTGACGGCCTCGGCCTGGCCGGCCGCAAGCAGGCCCAGCAGCATCACGCCGAGCGCATGGCGGATCGGGGTCGGACGGAATCGCTTCATGGTATGTCTCCTTCGATGAGGGTCGTGTGGCATTGTTCGGGAACGGATCCCCCCAGGGCCAGATCCGTGCCAGCCTGCCGCCCCACCTCGCAGCCCCCTGCTCTCCGGGATGACCCTGTCACATCGGTGTCCTGCACCCCCGCCGCCACCCCGACTGGCCCAGGCTGGAGCAGCCCGGCCGCCTGCGGCAGGCGAACCGGGCGGCGCCGGACACCCGTCCATCAGGATCGGCCCGCGAACGTCCGATCCGCACCACGCCGCCCTGCGGGCCCATCACCCCGGAACCGCCCGGGCCGCGGCCGCTCCCCCGCGAAAGTCCCTAGACAGCCCGGGGAATCACCGCGACGGGTTACACGACGGTCACAGACCGCCTCGCTGCACTGGCACCGGTTCCGCGCCGGCAGCTGCCCCATCCCGGCACACCCTGGCGCGGTCCGGGCGCGGGCGATCTCTCGAGAGGACAGCGCCGGCAGCGCTGCTCGCGCCCGCTGCTCCAGGGCCCGCGTCCACGCTGGAACAGTGCTCGCGCAGGCGGCGCCGCCGAAGAAACAGCGATGTAACCCGCGAGCAAGGGGTTTTCCCGTGTCCTGCCCGGGCGGCTCGGCCGGTCGAGGGTTTGTCAGGACGACAGCGCACGGCGCGGCTCGTAGAGTCACTCGCACAAAATCGAACGGTCGTGCTTTTTTTGTCACGCCGTCGCCTCGGTCCGATCAGGAGACATGATGAAGACGCCTTCCCCCACCGCCCGCCCCTTCCCCGTGCGCGCCGCGATCACGCTGGCCGCCGCGCTGATGCTCGCCGCCTGCGGTGGCGGCGGCGGTGACGACAGCGGCCCGAAGGTCGGCGCGCTGAAGGTCATGGGCGACAGCCTGGCCGACGTCGGCACCTTCGGGATGAAGTTCACCATCCAGGGCAACGCCACCTATCCGGAGCTGATCTCGCAGGCCTACGGCCTGGGCAGCGGCTGCAACTTCTTCCGCTTCACCGGCACCACCTTCACGACCGACAGCAGCGTCAACTGCACCAACTTCGCCGTCGGCGGCGGTGTCATCAATCCGGCCAGCTTCGCGCTGAGCGCCCAGGACCCGCGCGGCCTGGCGGTGCAGTTCGCCGCGGCCAACGCCATCGGCGCCTTCACCGCCGGCGACCTGCTGCTGATCGACGGCGGCGGCAACGATGCCGCGTCGCTGGTCTCCGCCTACCTGAAGGCCTCGACGGATGGCGGTGCGGCCTACACCGCGCTGCTGGGCAGCCTGCTGTCGAGCGCGCAGGTCTCGGCCGCGGCGGCCGGCGGCACGACCGGCCTGGCCGGCGCCGGCGCGACCTACATGGGCGCGCTGGCCGACCGCATGGTCACGCTGATCACCACGCAGGCACTCGACCGCGGCCTGCGCCGCGTCGCGCTGCTGAACATGCCCGCGATCACGCAGACGCCGCGCTTCCGCATGGTGCTGGCCAGCATCGGCGCCAGCGCCGGCGCAACCGCCAGCGCGCAGAGCGAGGCGCTGTTCCGCAGCTGGGTGTCGGCCTACAACACCCGGCTGGCCGAGCGGCTCGGCAACGACAGCCGCGTCGCGCTGATCGACTTCCAGGCCTCGCTCGACGCCGAGATCGCCGATCCGGCCGCCTACGGCCTGAGCAACGTGAGCACGCCGGCCTGCCCGGTCACCGGCACCGGCAGCGACGGCCTGCCGACCTACACCTTCGCGACCTGCACCGACGCCGCGCTGGCCGCCAGCCCGCCCGCGGGCGCCTCGGGCAGCGACTGGTACAGGCGCTACGCCTTCTCCGACGGCTTCCACCCGACGCCCTACGGCCACCAGCTGCTGGCGGCGCTGATCAGCAAGGCGCTGCTGGCGAAGGGATGGAACTGAGGGGGCCGCACGCCCGACGCCAGCAGGCCACAAAAGTCATGTCACTTTGGCACGCCGGCTGACGGCATCCGACGGGTGGCCTCCCGCCGCCCGGACACCCTGGAGAGAATTTCCGGATCGGGACAGGCTCCGCCACGGCGGCCCTGCCCGATGCCCGGCCATCATCTTCAGGGAGCCCTCTTCATGCATCACCACCCCTTCGTCTCCGTGCTGGTCCTGTCGGCCTGCGCACCGCTGATCGCGCAGGCCGAACCGGCCCGCCCGGCCCCGACCGCCCCTGCGGCGACCGAACCGGCAGCGCCCTCGCCCTCTCTCACCACGTCAGGCCCGTCGCAGGCAACGGCGAAGGCGGAGAACAATGGATTCGGAACCCGGAATACGGCAGCCTCTGCGCAGATCAAACCGGGCCTGAAGTGAGCGGAGAAGCGCGTCAGCGCCCGTAGGTCGCGGTGAACGAGGCCTTGCCGAGCAGCTTGTCGCCCAGGCCCTTGTTCAGCACGAAGCCGTGCAGCGCCGCCGAGCCGGTCTTCGGGATGCCGGCGGCGGCGTGCAGGTTGTCGACGCCGAGCGCGAACACGGTGAAGACATAGCGGTGCGGCTTGTCGCCGACCGGCGGGCACGGGCCGCCCCAGTTGCCGTTGCCGCCGGTGGCGCCGGTGTCGAAGAAATCGCTGTGGCCGCCGTTCGCGCCGGCCGGCAGCGTCGCCGCCGAGTTGCCCGCACCCTGCGCCAGCGAGGTCACCGCAGCCGGGATGTTGTAGACGCCCCAGTGCCAGAAGCCGCTGCCGGTCGGCGCATCCGGGTCGTAGACCTGGATCGCGTACGACTTGGTACCAGCCGGCGGATTCGTCCAGACCAGCGCCGGCGAGACGTTCTCGCCCTTGCAGCCGAAGCCGTTGAGCACGAACTTGCCGGCGATGACGCTGCCGGCCGGGATGTCCGGGCTGGAGAGCGTGAAGCCGCCGGCGGACGCTGGCAGCGTCGGCATCGAGCCCGCACAACCCGCCAGGGTCAGCACGAGCGCGGACAGCGCGGACACGGCCGCCGGGCGGCGCAGGCGATCGGACATCATCGTCATCAGGGGTTCCTCCTCATCGGTATGAATGCAGGCGACCGCAGGTCGATCGCGGTCACCATGCATTCTGGACGAACCCTGCGCAGCGGCACAATGTCACACACCCTGACGACTGCGGGCCCCGGGAGGGCCCGGCCGTTCACAGGCGCACCAGCGTGCGGATCTTCTCCAGCAGCTTCGGGCCCATGCCCTTGACCGCCAGCAGGTCCGCCGTCGAGGCGAACGGGCGCGCCGCGACGATGGCCTCGGCCAGCTTCTTCGACACGCCCTTGATGGCGGCGATCTCGGCACGGCTGGCCTCGTTGAGCGAGAGACGCGCATCCGCCGCGGCCGCGGCAGGCGCCTTCGAGGCCGTCTTCGGCTCGGGGGTCAGCGCCGGCTGAGCGACGGCCTCGGCACGCGGCTCCGCCGGGGCGAAGTTCACCGTGATCACGTTGTCGGCCTGCGCCTGCACGGCGGCCACCGCCTTGCGCTCGACCACATAGGGCTGCGCGAACTGCACCTGGTCGCGCGTCACGAAGCCCTGGCCGTCCCACTCGCGCAGCATCAGCGTCAGGGTCCAGGTGCCGGCGCCCGGCGCGGTGAACGGCAGGTCATATTGATTGTTCACCAGCAGGTGCTGGCCCTGAACGCGGCCGATCTGCACGCCCGCCAGCGCCACCCCGTCGAAATCGCCACCCAAATAGGGTCGATCCAGCGCCCACAATTCCAGCGACAGGCTGCCGCTGATATTGTCGGCATGGCGATGATTGGAAATCTCGGATGCGCTGAGAATCACGCGGTCGCCGTGGATCGAATATCCATTGATACCCGACAGGGTCAGCGACGAACTGTTTTGCGGAGCAATATTCAGCAGAGCGGTGGAAGGCATGTTCATGGTCGGTGTTGCGGCCCCCGGGCCGCTGGACACGAGCGGCGCCACGCTGTGCGCCCTCTCGAAGGCGGGCGGATTGTGACACCAGTGTTCGCCCGGCTGTGTGAAAGCGGCATGAACCGCCCCGGCCCATCCGCCCTCGGACATCGCGGTGGCGGCCCCATCGGCATTTGCATGGCCTGAAAATGCACGGATCAGGTGCAGCGCAGGATAAATGCACCAACTTGGTCCACCGAATCATTAACACCCTGTCGCAAAAAAACCCGACCGGCTGACGCTGATCGGGTTTTTCTTCGCAGGCCTTGCGGGCCTGTCGTGGGCACCCGCTTTCGCGGGTGTGACGGGAATATCGTCTTACTTCTTGCTCGGCGGCAGGTCCGTGCACGAGCCGTGCGCCACTTCCGCCGCCATGCCGATGCTCTCGCCCAGCGTCGGGTGCGGGTGGATGGTCTTGCCGATGTCCACCGCGTCGGCGCCCATCTCGATGGCCAGCGCGATCTCGCCGATCATGTCGCCGGCGTGCGTGCCGACGATGCCGCCGCCGAGGATCTTGCCGTGGCCGTGGGCCTCGGGAGAATCATCGAACAGCAGCTTGGTGAAACCCTCGTCGCGGCCGTTGGCGATCGCCCGGCCCGAAGCCGTCCACGGGAACAGGCCCTTCTTGACCTTGATGCCCTGCGCCTTGGCCTGGTCCTCGGTCAGACCGACCCACGCCACTTCCGGATCGGTGTAGGCCACCGACGGGATGACGCGGGCGTTGAAGGCCGACTTCGCCAGCTTGTCGTCGCCCAGCAGCGTGCCGGCGATGACTTCCGCCGCGACGTGCGCCTCATGCACCGCCTTGTGCGCCAGCATCGGCTGGCCGACGATGTCGCCGATGGCGAAGATGTGCGGCACGTTGGTGCGCATCTGGATGTCGACGTTGATGAAGCCGCGATCGGTCACCGAGACGCCCGCCTTGTCGGCAGCGATCTTCTTGCCGTTGGGCGTGCGGCCCACGGCCTGCAGCACCAGGTCGTAGACGCCTTCCGACTTCGTGCCGTCCAGGCCCTCGAACTGCACCTTGATGCCTTCGGGGGTCGCTTCGGCGCCGACCGTCTTCGTCTTCAACATGATGTTGTCGAAGCGCTTGGCGTTCATCTTCTGCCAGACCTTGACCAGGTCGCGGTCGGCGCCCTGCATCAGGCCGTCCATCATCTCGACCACGTCCAGGCGGGCGCCCAACGTGGAATAGACGGTGCCCATCTCCAGGCCGATGATGCCGCCGCCGACGATGAGCATCTTCTTCGGCACCGACTTCAGCGCCAGGGCGCCGGTCGAGTCGACGATGCGCTCGTCATTGGGGAAGAACGGCAGGCGCACCGCCTGCGAGCCCGCGGCGATGATGACCGACTTGAACTTCACCACCTTGGTCGAGCCGGTGCGTTCGGTGCCGGTGCCGCCGGTTTCCTCGACCTGCACGTGGTACGGGTCCAGGAACTGGCCGACGCCGCGCACGGTCGTGACCTTGCGCATCTTGGCCATCGCGGCCAGGCCGCCGGTCAGCTTGCCGATGACCTTTTCCTTGTGGCCGCGCAGCTTGTCGATGTCCAGCGTCGGAGCGCCGAACTCGACGCCCAGATCCCCCAGGTGCGAGACCTCGTCCATCACGGCCGCGACATGCAGCAGCGCCTTCGACGGGATGCAGCCGACGTTCAGGCAGACACCGCCGAGCGTCGCGTAGCGCTCGACGATGACCGTCTTCAGGCCGAGATCGGCGGCGCGGAAGGCGGCCGAGTAGCCGCCCGGGCCCGCGCCCAGCACCAGCACGTCGCACTCGACGTCGGCCGGGCCGCTGTAGCTGCCGGCCGGACCGGCCGGTGCGGCCACCGGAGCCGGTGCCGCGACCGGGGCGGCGGCCGCCGGTGCGGGCGCCGGTGCCGGAGCGGCCGCAGCCGCCTCGGCGCTCTCCAGCACCAGGATCACGTTGCCCTGGTTCATCTTGTCGCCCAGCGCGACCTTGAGCTCCTTGACCACGCCGGCGTGGCTCGACGGAATCTCCATCGAGGCCTTGTCGGATTCGACCGTGATCAGGCTCTGCTCGGCCTTCACCGTGTCGCCGGCCTTGACCAGCAGCTCGATGATCGCCACGTCCTTGAAGTCGCCGATGTCCGGGACCTTCACTTCGATCAGTGCCATGTCGTGTTCTCCCCGATCACAGCACGATGCGGCGGAAGTCCGCCAGCAGCGATGCGAAGTAGACGTTGAAGCGGGCGGCGGCCGCGCCGTCGATGACGCGGTGGTCCCACGACAGCGACAGCGGCAGCATCAGGCGCGGCTGGAACTGCTTGCCGTCCCACTTCGGCTCGATCTGGCTCTTGCACACGCCCATGATCGCGACTTCCGGGGCGTTGATGATCGGCGTGAAATACCGACCACCGATGCCGCCCAGGCTGGAGATCGTGAAGCAGGCGCCGCTCATGTCGGCCGGGCCCAGCTTGCCGTCGCGCGCCTTCTTGGCCAGCTCGCCCATTTCCTGGCTGATCTGGAAGATGCCCTTCTTGTCGCAGTCCTTGATGACCGGGACCACCAGGCCGTTGGGCGTGTCCGCCGCGAAGCCGATGTGGAAGTAGTTCTTCAGCACCAGCTGCTCGCCGTCGAGCGACGAGTTGAACTCGGGGAACTTCTTCAGCGCCGCGACCGCCGCCTTGATCATGAAGGCCAGCATGGTGACCTTGACGCCGGACTTCTCGTTTTCCTTGTTCGTCTGGACGCGGAAGGCTTCCAGCTCGGTGATGTCCGCGTCGTCATGGTTGGTGACGTGCGGGATGACCACCCAGTTGCGGTGCAGGTTGGCGCCCGAGATCTTCTTGATGCGCGACAGGTCCTTGCGCTCGACCGGGCCGAACTTGGCGAAGTCGACCTTCGGCCACGGCAGCAGGCCGGGGAAGGCGCCACCGGCGGCGGCCGCCGCGGCCGGAGCCGGAGCGGCGGCCTTCTGCGCCGCGGTCTGCACCGCGCCGGCCATCACGCCCTTGACGAAGCCCTGGATGTCGGCCTCGGTGATGCGGCCCTTCGGACCGGTTCCCTTGACCTCGGCCAGCGGCACGCCCAGTTCGCGGGCGAACTTGCGCATCGACGGCGACGCATGCGGCAGGCCCAGCGCCGGAGCGGTCGGGTTGTGCGCCGGCACGGCAGCGGCCGGGGCCGCGGCAACCGGAGCGGCAGCCGCCGGGGCCGGCGCCGCAACGGGCGCCGCCACCGGAGCGGCAGCGGGTGCAACCGCGGCAGGCGCCGGAGCGGCCACGGCGCCGGCCGCGCCTTCCAGCACCGCCACCAGCGAGCCCTTGCTCACCTTGTCGCCCAGCGCGACCTTCAGCTCCTTGACCACGCCGGCGTGGCTCGACGGGATCTCCATCGAGGCCTTGTCCGACTCGACGGTGATCAGGCTCTGCTCGGCCTTGACGGTGTCGCCGACCTTGACCAGCAGCTCGATGACCGCGACCTCGGAGAAGTCGCCGATGTCGGGCACGAACACCTCGACCGGGCCGGCGGCGGCGGCGGCCGGGGCCGCGGCCACCGGGGCCGGAGCCGGTGCAGCCACCGGCGCCGGGGCCGGCGCAGCAGCGGCCGGAGCCGGCGCGGCGGCGGCCGCACCGGCCACTTCCAGCATCAGCACCAGCGAGCCTTCGCTGACCTTGTCGCCCAGCGCGACCTTCAGCTCCTTGATCACGCCGGCGTGCGAGCTGGGAATCTCCATCGAGGCCTTGTCGGACTCGACGGTGATCAGGCTCTGCTCGGCCTTGATGGTGTCACCCGCCTTGACGAGGACCTCGATGATCGTCACTTCCTTGAAGTCCCCGATGTCGGGGACCTTCACTTCGATCAGTGCCATGGTGTCTGTCTCCGTGTTCCGTGCCGATCAGGCGTACAGCGGGTTGATCTTGTCGGTCTTGATGCCGTAGCGGCTGATCGCCTCGGCGACCTTGGCCAGCGGCAGCGTGCCCTCGTCGGCCAGCGCGCGCAGCGCGGCGACGACGATGTAGTGGCGGTTGACCTCGAAATGCTCGCGCAGCTTGGAGCGGAAGTCCGAGCGACCGAAGCCGTCGGTGCCCAGCACCTTGTAGGTGCGGCCCTTCGGCATGAACGGGCGGATCTGCTCGGCGTAGCTCTTCATGTAGTCGGTCGAGGCGACCACCGGGCCGGCGTGCGGCTGCAGCTGCTGGGTGACGAACGGGACCTTCTGGGCCTCGGTCGGGTGCAGCAGGTTCCAGCGCTCGCAGTCCTGGCCGTCGCGGGCCAGCTCGTTGAAGCTCGGGCAGCTCCAGACGTTGGCGGCCACGCCCCAGTCCTTCTCCAGCAGCTCCTTGGCGGCGATCGACTCGCGCAGGATCGTGCCCGAGCCCAGCAGGTTCACGCGCGGGGTGATCTTGGCGCCTTCCTGCAGCAGGTACATGCCCTTGAGGATCTGCTCCTCGGTGCCCTGCGACAGGCCCGGCATCGCGTAGTTCTCGTTGAGCAGCGTCAGGTAGAAGAACACGTTCTCCTGGTTCTCGACCATGCGCTTGAGGCCGTGGTGCAGGATCACGCCCACTTCATGCGCGAAGGTCGGGTCGTAGGAGACGCAGTTCGGGATCGTGCCGGCCAGGATGTGGCTGTGGCCGTCCTCGTGCTGCAGGCCTTCGCCGTTCAGCGTGGTCCGGCCCGACGTGCCGCCCAGCAGGAAGCCGCGGGCCTGCATGTCGCCGGCCGCCCAGGCCAGATCGCCGATGCGCTGGAAGCCGAACATCGAGTAGTAGACGTAGAACGGGATCATGATCCGGTTCGACGTGCTGTAGCTGGTGGCCGCGGCGATCCAGCTGGCCATGCCGCCGGCCTCGTTGATGCCTTCCTGCAGGATCTGGCCGGCCTTGTCCTCGCGGTAGTACATGACCTGGTCCTTGTCGACCGGCGTGTACTGCTGACCCAGCGGGTTGTAGATGCCGACCTGGCGGAACAGGCCTTCCATGCCGAAGGTGCGGGCCTCGTCGACCAGGATGGGCACGACGCGCGGACCGACGTCCTTGTCGCGCAGCAGCTGCGTCAGGAAGCGCACATAGGCCTGGGTGGTCGAGATCTCGCGGCCTTCCGCGGTGGGCTCGAGCACCGCCTTGAAGGTGTCCAGCGCGGGAATGGCGAACTGCTCGTCGGCCTTGGTGCGGCGGTGCGGCAGGTAGCCGCCCAGCGCCTTGCGGCGCTCGTGCAGGTAGCGCATCTCCGGCGTGTCGTCGGCCGGCTTGTAGAACGGGATCTTCGGCAGCTCGCTGTCGGGCACCGGGATGTTGAAGCGGTCGCGGAAGGCGCGGATGTCGTCGTCCGTCAGCTTCTTGGTCTGGTGGACGGTGTTCTTGCCCTCGCCGACCTTGCCCATACCGAAGCCCTTGACGGTCTTGATCAGCAGCAGCGTCGGCTGGCCCTTGTGGTTGACCGCGCGGTCGTAGGCCGCGTAGACCTTCTGCGGGTCGTGGCCGCCACGCTTCAGGGCCCAGATCTCGTCGTCGCTCATGTGGGCGACCATCTCGAGCGTGCGCGGGTCCTTGCCGAAGAAGTGCTTGCGCACGTAGGCGCCGTCGTTGGCCTTGAAGGACTGGTAGTCGCCGTCGACCGTGTCCATCATCAGCTTGCGCAGCGCGCCGTCCTTGTCCTTGGCCAGCAGCTTGTCCCACTCGCTGCCCCACAGCAGCTTGATGACGTTCCAGCCGGCGCCACGGAACTCGCCCTCGAGTTCCTGGACGATCTTGCCGTTGCCGCGCACCGGGCCGTCCAGGCGCTGCAGGTTGCAGTTGATGACGAAGATCAGGTTGTCCAGGCCTTCGCGAGCGGCCAGGCCGATCGCGCCCAGCGATTCCGGCTCGTCCATCTCGCCGTCGCCGCAGAACACCCAGACCTTGCGGTTGCTGGTGTCGGCGATGCCGCGGGCATGCAGGTACTTCAGGAAGCGCGCCTGGTAGATCGCCATCAGGGGGCCCAGGCCCATCGAGACGGTCGGGAACTGCCAGAAGCCGGGCATCAGCTTCGGGTGCGGGTAGCTCGAGAGGCCCTTGCCTTCGACTTCCTGGCGGAAGTGCAGCAGCTGCTCCTCGGTCAGGCGGCCTTCCAGGTAGGCGCGCGCGTAGACGCCCGGCGACACGTGGCCCTGGAAGTAGATGCAGTCGCCGCCGTGGTTCTCGCTCTCGGCGTGCCAGAAGTGGTTGAAGCCGGCGCCGAACATGTGCGCCAGCGAGGCGAAGGAGCCGATGTGGCCGCCCAGGTCGCCGCCGTCCTCGGGGTTGTGGCGGTTGGCCTTGACGACCATCGCCATCGCGTTCCAGCGCATGTAGGCGCGCAGGCGCTCCTCGATCTCGATGTTGCCCGGGCAGCGGGCTTCCTGGTCGACCGGAATGGTGTTGACGTAGGCGGTGTTGGCCGAGAACGGCATGTCCAGCCCGCTCTGGCGCGCATGGCCGAGCAGCTCGTCGAGGAGCTGGTGGGCGCGTTCGCCGCCTTCGGCCTGGATGACCGCGCTCAGCGCGTCCAGCCACTCGCGGGTTTCCTGGGTATCCGGATCCTGGGGATTCTGGGGCAGTGCAGACATGGTGTCTCCTCGTGCTGCATCGTCGGGAAAGACCCGTTGCGGCCGCGCTCGCTGGCGTCGGGCTCCGGGCAGGCGCACCCCTCCTCGGGGCATGGGCACGAAGTCTCGCACATCAGGATCGAAATTTCAAATGGTGCCTTACACATTCACATTGTGAAATTCACTGAAACCATAATGTCACCATGAGCTCCCGCCCTCCCGAATCCGCCCCGCCCGTGGCCCCGACCGCGCGCCCGGGCCTGCGCCTGCTGCGCCGCCTGGCCGCGCGCTGGCGACGCATGTCGCCCTCGCGCCAGGACCGGGTCGCGACGCTGGCACCGCTGCTGTCGGTGCTGCTGTTCCTGGCGGCGATCATCTCGGCCTTCTGGTATCTGCGGAACGAGGAGATCGAGCGCGAGATCGAGTCGGTCAAGCGCGACGCCGAGCTGGTGCAGCAGCAGATCCGCCTGCGGCTGATCGAGAACCAGGAGCAGCTGGTGCGCATGGCGCGCGAGGTCGCCACCCGCGCGGTCGACCGCGACGAGGTGGTGGAGCAGGCCGAGCGGCTGCAGCGCGAGCGCCCCGAGATCGTCAGCCTGACCTGGCTGGGCGCAGGCCGGCAGGTGCTGGCGCGCCATGTCTCGCCGGACCTGGTGGCGGCGATGCCGCGGCTGGGCACGCCCGGCGACGGCGACCCCAACGACGACGACGAGCGCCAGCGCATCACGCAGCAGACCTTCCGCAACGGCCGCGACCTGCGCCTGCCGGTCTACTCGCCGCCGTTCAAGCACAACAACCGGCTGCTGCTGGTGCAGGTGCTGGTGCCGGTGATCGACCACGGCAACTTCGCCGGCGCGCTGGTGGCCGAGTATTCGGTCGAGGCGCTGCTGCGCCATTTCGTGCCGCCGGAGGTCGCGCAGCGCCATGTCATCTCGGTGGTCGACAGCGACGACCAGGTCATGGCCAGCACCGTCGGCGCCGCCGGCAGCACCCGCCGCGGCACCGCGACGCTGACCTGGAGCGTGCCCTTCGCGCCGGTGCACCACGGCATCACGCTGCGCGGCGAGGGCTACCGCACCTCCGTCGGCCTGATCGGCAACACGCTGTTCTGGATGGTGCTGGCGCTGTCGGCGCTGACGCTGTGGATGCTGCTGGGCACCTGGCGCCACATGCGCCGGCGGCTGCAGATCCAGGGCGCGCTGGTGCAGGAGACCAACTTCCGCCGGGCGATGGAGAACTCCATGCTGACCGGCATGCGCGCGATGGACCTCGACGGGCGCATCACCTATGTCAACCCGGCCTTCTGCGCGATGACCGGCTTCACCGAGGCCGACCTGATCGGGCGCATGCCGCCCTACCCGCACTGGCCGCCCGAGCGCATGGAGGAAAACAACCGCCTGCTGCAGCAGGAGCTGGCCGGGCGCAGCCCCGCCGGCGGCATCGAGGTCAAGGTGCAGCGCAAGGACGGCACCCGCTTCGACGCGCGCATGTACGTCTCGCCGCTGATCGACTCGCGCGGCCAGCAGACCGGCTGGATGACCTCGATGACCAACATCACCGAGGCCAAGCGCATCCGCGACCAGCTCACCGCCTCGCACGAGCGCTTCACCACCGTGCTGGAGGGGCTGGATGCGGCGGTGTCGGTGATGTCGGTGCAGACCGGCGAGCTGCTGTTCGCCAACCGCACCTACCGGCTGTGGTTCGGCGGCGAGGCGCGCTGGCATGCGCAGCTCGCCGGCCGGCCGGCCGCGGGCGACGACGAGCTCACCGACGCGGTCGACGCGATGTCGGGCGTGCCCACCGCCGAGCTCGACGAGGCCGGCGCCGAGGCGCGCGAGGTGCACATCGAGGCGCAGCAGAAATGGTTCGACGTGCGCGCGCGCTACCTGCAGTGGACCGACGGCCGCCTGGCGCAGATGCTGATCGCCACCGACGTGACCTCGCGCCGGCAGATGGAGGAGGAGACCGCCCGCCAGATCGAGCGCGCCCAGGAGACCAGCCGGCTGGTGACGATGGGCGAGATGGCCTCCTCGGTCGCGCACGAGCTCAACCAGCCGCTGGCGGCGATCACCAACTACTGCAACGGCATGCTCTCGCGGCTGCGCGCCGGCAACCTGCGCGAGGAGGATCTGGCGATGGCGCTGGAGAAGACCTCCAAGCAGGCGCAGCGCGCCGGCCAGATCATCCACCGCATCCGCCAGTTCGTGAAGCGCAGCGAGCCGCAGCGCCAGGCCGCGCGCGCCGCCGAGATCGTCGAGGACGCGCTGGAGCTGGCCACCATCGAGCTCAAGCGGCGCAACGTCGCGATCCAGAGCTATGTCGCGCAGCGCCTGCCGGTGCTGCAGGTCGACCCGATCCTGATCGAGCAGGTGCTGCTGAACCTGCTGAAGAACGCCGCCGAGGCGATCGACAACGCGCAAATGCCGCCGAAGCGGCGCACCATCGAGCTGCGCGTCGTGCCGCGCCACACCGCCGAGCTCGGTGGCGTGATCGAGTTCAGCGTCACCGACGCCGGCCCCGGCATCCGCGAGGAAGTCATCGGCCGCCTCTACGAGGCCTTCTTCTCGACCAAGTCCGACGGCATGGGCATCGGGCTGTCGCTGTGCCGCTCGATCATCGAGTCGCACCAGGGCCGGATGAAAGCCGAGAACATCTACAATGGGGACAGCATCTGCGGATGCCGTTTCTCCTTCATGTTGCCCGTCGCCGCTGCGGGCGACGGCACGTCAAAGACACCTGAGGTCCACTGAAGACATGAGCCTGATCCCGAAGAAAGGTACGGTGTACGTCGTCGACGACGACGAGGCGGTTCGCGATTCGCTGCAGTGGCTGCTCGAGGGCAAGGACTACCGGGTCAAGTGCTTCGACTCGGCCGAGGCCTTCCTGTCGCGCTTCGACCCGCGCGAGGTCGCCTGCCTGGTCGCCGATATCCGCATGGACGGCATGAGCGGCCTGGAGCTGCAGGACCGCCTGCTCGAGCGCAAGAGCCCGCTGCCGATCGTCTTCATCACCGGCCACGGCGACGTGCCGATGGCGGTCACGACGATGAAGAAGGGCGCCGAGGACTTCATCGAGAAGCCGTTCAAGGAAGACGAGCTGGTCGCGCTGGTCGAGCGCATGCTCGACCGGGCCCGCTCCGCCTTCTCCTCGCACCAGGAACAGGCCAGCCGCGAGGCGCTGCTGGCGCGCCTGACCACCCGCGAGGCGCAGGTGCTCGAGCGCATCGTCGCCGGCCGCCTGAACAAGCAGATCGCCGACGACCTGGGCATCAGCATCAAGACGGTGGAGGCGCACCGCGCCAACATCATGGAGAAGCTCAACGCCAACACCGTCGCCGATCTGCTGAAGATCGCGCTGGGTGCCGGCCACGCCGCCAAGGCCTGAGCCCGCCCTCCCCGCTCCCGAGGCCGCTGAAGCGTCAGCGGCCTTTTTCATTGTCCCCCAGCTTCCTCAGCTCTTTTCCCTCCAGGAGATCCCCGTGACCGCCCAGCTCATCGACGGCAACGCCCTGTCCAAGCAACTCCGCGCCGAGGTGGCGCAACGCGCCGCCGCGCTGACCGCACGCGGCCTCAAGCCCGGTCTGGCCGTCGTCCTGGTCGGCGACAACCCGGCCAGCGCGGTCTATGTGCGCAACAAGGTCAAGGCCTGCGAGGACGTCGGCTTCCACTCGGTGCTGGAGAAGTACGAGGCCACGCTGTCGGAGGCCGAGCTGCTGGCGCGCATCGACGCGCTGAACAACGACCCGTCCATCCACGGCATCCTGGTGCAGCTGCCTCTCCCGAAGCACATCGACGACCACAAGGTGATCGAGGCCATCTCGCCGCTGAAGGACGTCGACGGCTTCCACGTCGCCTCGGCCGGCGCGCTGATGGTCGGCGAGGTCGGCTTCAAGGCCTGCACGCCCTACGGCTGCATGAAGATGCTCGAAAGCATCGGCATGAAGGATCTGCGCGGCAAGCACGCCGTCGTCATCGGCCGCTCCAACATCGTCGGCAAGCCGATGGCGATGATGCTGCTGGCCGCCAACGCGACCGTGACCGTCTGCCACAGCGGCACGGCCGACCTGGCCGCCATGACCCGCCAGGCCGACGTGATCGTCGCGGCGGTGGGCAAGCGCAACGTGCTGACCGCCGACATGGTCAAGCCGGGCGCGGTCGTCATCGACGTCGGCATGAACCGCAACCTTGAGGGCAAGCTCTGCGGCGACGTCGACTTCGACGGCTGCAAGGAGATCGCCGGCTTCATCACCCCGGTGCCGGGCGGCGTCGGGCCGATGACGATCACGATGCTGCTGGTCAACACGATGGAGGCGGCCGAGCGCGTCGCTGCTGCCGCCGCCTGAGCGAGCGCAGCACATCCCGTCACGCCCGGGAGCGGGCGGGGCCCCTTGCGGATGCCCTGCCCGCCCCCACCTGAAGCCCCGGTCGGTTACGCTGGCCGGGGCTTCGTGCCGTCCGGCGCGTCGCCTGTCCGTCCCCTTCGCTTTCCAGCCCTGCTGCCCATGCCGATGACCGACACCGCCGCCAATCCGCTGCTGACCTCCTCCCCGCTGCCGCTGTTCGACGCCATCCGCCCGGAGCATGTGAGCCCGGCGCTCGATGCGCTGCTGGCCGACGCGAACGCCGCGCTCGAGACCGCGGTCGCCGCCGACACCCCGGCCGACTACGACACGCTGTCGCGCACGCTGACCGTCGCCACCGAACGCCTGGGCTGCGCCTGGGGTGCGGTCGGGCATCTCAAGGGCGTGGCCGACACGCCGGAGCTGCGCGCCGCCTTCAACGAGAACCTGCCGCGCATCACCGAGTTCTATACCCGCCAGGGCGCCGACGAGCGGCTCTACGCCAAGTACAAGGCCATCGCCGCCAGCCCCGCCGCGGCCACGCTGAGCGCGCCGCGCCAGCAGGCGCTGTCGCACTGGCTGCGCGACTTCGTGCTGTCGGGCGCCGAGCTGCAGGGCGAGGCCAAGGTGCGCTTCGCGCAGATCCAGGAGCGGCTGGCCGAGCTGAGCCAGGCCTTCTCCGAGCATGTGCTCGACGCCACCGACAGTTTCTCCTGCCTCGTCACGACGGAGGAGCTCGCCGGCGTGCCGGCGGACGTGCAGGCCGCCACCCGCGCCGCGGCCGAGGCTGCGGGCCAGGACGGCCACAAGCTCACGCTGCACATGCCGGTCTACCTGCCGGTGATGCAGTACGCCGAGAACCGTGCGCTGCGCGAGCGCCTGTACACGGCCTACGTCACCCGCGCCTGCGAGGCCGGGCCGCCCGAGCGCGACAACACCGCGGTGATGGCCGAGATCCTGCGCCTGAAGCAGGAGGAGGCCGCGCTGCTGGGCTACGCCACCTACGCCGACGTCTCGCTGGTCGCCAAGATGGCCGAGAGCCCGCAGCAGGTCATGGACTTCCTGCGCGACCTGGCCCGCCGCGCCCGGCCCTACGCCGAGAAGGATCTGGCCGAGCTGCGCGAGTTCGCCGCCAAGGAGCTGGGCCTGAGCGAGCTGAAGTCCTGGGACGTGTCCTTCGCCAGCGAGAAGCTCAAGGAGGCGCGCTACGCCTTCAGCGACCAGGAGGTGAAGCAGTATTTCACCGAGCCGAAGGTGCTCGCAGGGCTGTTCCGCATCATCGAGACGCTGTTCGAGGTGGCGATCCGCCCGGACAGCGCGCCGGTCTGGCACGAGTCGGTGCGCTTCTACCGCATCGAGCGCGGCGGCGAACTGGTCGGCCAGTTCTATCTCGACCCCTACGCACGCCCGGGCAAGCGTCCCGGCGCCTGGATGGACGACGTGAAGGGCCGCTGGCTGCGCCCGGACACCGGCACGCTGCAGACGCCGGTGGCGCATCTGGTGTGCAACTTCTCGGCGCCGGTGGGGACGAAGCCCGCGCTGCTGACGCACGACGAGGTGCAGACCCTGTTCCACGAGTTCGGCCACGGCCTGCACCACATGCTGACGCAGGTGGCGGACCTGGGCGTGTCGGGCATCTCCGGCGTCGAGTGGGACGCGGTCGAGCTGCCGAGCCAGTTCATGGAGAACTTCTGCTGGGAATGGGAGGTGCTCAAGCACATGACCGCCCATGTCGACTCGGGCGAGCCGCTGCCGCGCGCCCTCTTCGACAAGATGATCGCCGCGAAAAACTTCCAGAGCGGCCTGATGACGCTGCGCCAGGTGGAGTTCGCGCTGCTCGACATGCGCCTGCACGCCGAGCCGGGCAGCGACGCGCGCATCCAGCAGGTCGTCGACGAGGTACGCGACGAGGTGGCGGTGATGAAGCCGCCGGCCTTCAACCGCTTCCAGCACACCTTCTCGCACATCTTCGCCGGCGGCTACGCGGCGGGCTACTACAGCTACAAGTGGGCCGAGCTGCTCAGCGCCGACGCCTGGAGCGCCTTCGAGGAAGAAGGCGTGCTCAACCCCGAGACCGGCCGGCGCTACCGCCGCGAGATCCTGGAGGCGGGCGGCGCGCGCGACGCGATCGACAACTTCCGGGCCTTCCGCGGCCGCGAGCCGAAGATCGACGCGCTGCTGCGTCACCAGGGCATGGCATGAAGGCGGCCCGTCTGACGATGGCGCTGGCGGCGGGCGCGGCGCTGCTGGCGCTGGCCGGCTGCGCCTCGGGCCCGGGCACGCCGGCCGCGCCGCTGCCGACCGTGGCCTCGGTCGACCTGGCGCGCTACGCCGGCGCCTGGTACGAGGTCGCCTCGCTGCCGAACCGCTTCCAGAAGCAGTGCGTCGCCGACACCCAGGCACGCTATCGCCCGGTCGGCGACGACATCGAGGTGCGCAACCGCTGCCGCACCGCCGACGGCGCGGTCGAGGACATCACCGGCATCGCCAAGGTGGTGCCGGGCAGCGGCAACGCCAAGCTGCGGGTGAGCTTCTTCCGGCCCTTCTACGGCGACTACTGGATCCTGGCCTTCGGGCCGGACCAGCGCTGGGTGCTGGTGGGCGAGCCGAAGCGCCAGTTCGGCTGGGTGCTGTCGCGCACGCCACAGCTGCCGCCCTCGGAGCTCGACGCCGCGCTGGCGCGTGCCGAGGCGCTGGGCTATGCCCGAAGCGCCTTCAAGACCACGCCGCAGACGCAGCCGCTGGATTGACGGAGCGATTGAGCGACCGGCCGCGCGGCCGGCCGGCTCAGGCCGCGCGCCGGCCGGTGCGGCCGGCGACCACCTGCTCGCAGACCTTCAGCGTCTCGACCGCCACGTCGTCCCAGGTGCGGCTCATCGCCGCGGCGATGCCGGCGTGGTCCCAGTCGCGGTCGAGCGCGTCGCGCAGCGCCTTCGTCAGCGCGCCGGCGTCGCGCGGCGGGATCAGGATGCCGTTGCGCTCGTGCAGGATCTCGCGGGTGCCGCCGACATCGGTGGCCACCACCGGGCGGCCGCAGGCCACGCCCTCGACCACCACGTTCGGATAGCCCTCCGACCAGCTTGGCAGCGTCAGCACGTCGGCGGCGTTGATCCATTCGGCGACCTGCTCCGGTGCCTGGCCGCCGGGCAGGTGCACCCGCTCGGTCAGGCCGGTCGAGCGCACCAGCTCCATCAGCTCGGCCTTCATCACGCCGTCGCCCACCAGCGCCAGCGTGACCTTCGGATCGTCCTTGGCCAGCGTCTGGAAGGCGGTGATCAGCTCGCGCATGCCCTTGGCCTCGACGAAGCGGCCGACGTACACGATCATCTTCTCGTCCGGCCTGACGCCCCACTTCGCGCGCAGCGCGGCCTGGTCGAGCGGCTTGAAGACGGCGGTGTTGAAGCCGTTGATGATGGTGTGGACCTTGTCGGCGGGCGCGCCGAACTCGCGGATCGAGTACTGGCGCATCGCCTCCGAGACGGTCAGCAGCGCGTCGACGCCGTCGATGGTGCGCCGCGTCATCTTCTCGTTGACGCCCGAGCGCACATGGATGTCCGAGCCCAGCGCGCCCACCACGCAGGGCACGCCCAGCGCACGCGCGGTGCGCAGCGCGGCGAAGCCGTCCGGATAGACCCAGTAGGCCAGCACCAGATCGGGCTTGAAGCGCCGCACCCTGGGCGTCAGCGACCAGCTGGCGATGTGGCCGTTCCAGCCGCGGCTGACGACCGGCAGGCCCATGTAGTCGAAGGTCTCGACATCGCAGCCGTCGAGCCGGTAGTCGGGGCCGATCGAACCGTAGATGAAGCTGCGCGGGCGCAGGCCCGGCACCTTCGGATACTGCATCGTCTGCAGGAAGGTCTTGACGGTGGCGAGCCGGCCGAGCGAGCGGGCGGTCTCGTGGATGTAGCGGCCCCGCGTCTGGTCGTGCGGGACGGGCAGCATGGGCGTGACGAGGGCGATGCGCATGGACGACAGAAGGGAAGAAGGTGGTGCTGGACGTCGGCCGCGGTACGGGCACGCGGCACAGGGATCGCCATTGTCGGGGCAAACCCGCACCGCCCGGTGACACGCGGCCCGCCCCGGCGCCGAGGGACGCGGCGGCGCGGGCAATGTGTCTCAGCGGCGCAGCATCGGACTGTCGAGCGCCAGCGTCGTCGCGTCCAGGCGCAGGGACTGCGCATCCAGCCCCTGCAGCGACTCGCCCGCGCCCTCGAGCCGGCCGACGACGACGGTGCGCAGCGCCGCGGCCGGCCAGCGCCGGCGCACGAACTCCAGCACCTGCAGGCCGTCGACGCCGGCGAGTTCGCCGGCGAAGCGCGCCGGCTCGTCGAGCGCCACGCCCTGGGCCCAGAGCTCGCCGAGCTGCGTGGCCAGCCCCTCGGTGGTGTCGAGCCGGCGCGCGAAGCTGCCCACCAGCGCCGCGCGCCGCGCCTGCAGCTCGGCCTCGTCGGGCGGCTCGCGTCCGGGCGAGAGCATCTGCTCGCGCATCAGCAGCACCGCCTCGGCGGCATGGCGGTGCTCGACGCGCGTCTCGGCGAAGAACAGGCCGCCGGCGCGCTGCTGCTCGATGCGGCCGTCGGCGCCGTAGGACAGGCCGCGGCGCACCCGCACCGCCTGGTTCAGCCGGGCCGAATAGCCGCCGCCCACCACCGCCGCGGCCATCTGCGCGACCCGGCGGTCCGGCGCGTCCAGCGCGACGAAGGGCGCGCTGACGACGACGCTGCTCTGCGCCGCCCACGGCAGGTCGATCAGCAGCGTCGCGGGCAGCACCGGCTGCGGCGCCGCGCTGGGCATCTCGTAGGTGGCCGGCTCGCCGGCTCGCCAGCCCTCCAGCAGCGGGCGCATCAGCGCACGGGCCCGCGCCGGATCGATGTCGCCGGCCAGCACGATGGCGAGCCGGTCCGGGCGGAACCAGCGCCGGTGCATCGCCGCCAGATCCTCGCGGCGCACCGCCTGCAGGCTCTCGGGCGTCGTCACCAGCCCGTGCAGGCTGCGCCCCCAGGCCGAGCGGCGCGCCACCAGCGTGGCCAGCAGCGCCGGGTCCTGCAGCCGCAGCCCCAGCCCGTCGATCGCCTGCGCGCGCACCTGCTGCAGCTCCTGCGCGCCCAGCAGCGGCCGGCGCACCAGATCGACCAGCAGCGCCAGCGCCTCGGGCAGGCGCGGCGTCATCACCGTCATGTCCACCCAGATGCCGCTGTCGTGCACGCCGGTGGCGATCGAGCCGCCCAGCGCCTCGGCCTGGCGCGCCAGCGTGGCGCCGTCGACCGGCTGGCCCTGGCGCATCGCGCCGCGCGCCAGCATCTGCGACAGCAGCATCGCGCAGCCCGCGCGCCCGGGAGGATCGGCCGCGCTGCCGCAGCGCACCCGCATCGACACGCTGACCAGCGGCAGCTCGTCCTGCGTCGCGACGATCAGCTCCGGCGCGCCGCCGCCCAGGCGCAGCCGCACCACGTCGGGCACATGCACCGGCGCCATCGGCCCGGGCTCGGGCAGACCCGGCACCGCCAGGCTGCTGCCGCGCGGCGGCCCGGCCCGCGGCACGCCCGAGGCCGAGGACAGCGCCGGCCCGGCGCAGCCCGACAGCGCCGCGCCGGCCAGGCCGAAGCCCAGACCGCCCTGCATCACCGAGCGCATCAGATCGCGCCGGCGCATCATCGCCGTCCCCCGGTCGGGGGCTGCTGCACGTACTGCAGCGTCACCCGCGGCGCGCCGAGCAGCTGGCTGCGCAGCACGCGGCGCACGTCCTCGGCCTGCACCGCGGCGAGCCGCTGCAGGTCGGCGTCGGCCGCGGCCGCGTCGCCCTGCAGCATCTCGGCCCAGCCGGCGGCCAGCGCCCGGCCCTCGGCGCTCTGGCGCGACACCAGCGCCTCGGTCAGCAGCCGGGTGCGGACCTTGTCGAGCTCGGCCGGCGCCAGGCGGCCATGCGCGAGCTGGTGCAGCTCGCGCAGCAGCGCCTCCTCCAGCCGCGGCAGGCGCGGATCGGCGCGCGGATCGAGGCCGACCACCGACGGGCCGGCGGCGATCGCCCAGGCGCTGAGCATGCCGGCCTCGGCGAACAGGTCGACGCCGAAGCCGGCGCCCTGCGCCAGGCGCTCGCGCTCGACCAGCGCGGCGACCATGCGCGAGGAGTCGCCGTCGCCCAGCAGCGCCGCGACCACGCGCCAGACCACCGCATCCGGATGCGAGGCGGCCGGGCCGCGCCACATCAGCGCCACCGCCGGCGCCGGCACCTGCGCAGCCGCCAGCACCGTGCGCGCATCGGCCTCGCGCGGCGGCTCGACGACCGGCATGCGCGGCACCGGCCCCCGCGGCGCCTGCAGCGGCCCGAAGTGGCGGTCCACCCAGCGCTCGAGCTGCGCCGGATCGAAGTCGCCGGCCACCACCAGCGTGGCGTTGTCCGGCCGGTAGTAGGCATCGTGAAAGCGCTGCACGTCGGCCAGCGTCGCCGCGTCCAGGTCCTCGATGCGGCCGATGACCGGGCGACGGTAGGGATGGGCCTGCCAGAAGGCCGGCGCCAGGCCGTGGAAGAGCGGCCCGTACGGATCGTCCAGCACGCGCTGGCGGAACTCCGCCTGCACCACCGCACGCTCGCTGCGCAGGCTGCTCTCGTCGACCTGCAGCCAGGCCATGCGCTCGGCCTCGGCCCACAGGATGCGCTCCAGGTGGCCCGAGGGCACCAGGCTGAGGTAGGCGGTCGTGTCCTCGGCGGTGAAGGCGTTGTTGCGCCCGCCGACGTCTTCGGTGAGCCGGTCGAAGGCCTCGTCGGGCAGGCGCCGGGTGCGCCGGAACATCATGTGCTCGAACAGGTGCGCGAAGCCCGAGCGGCCCGGCGGATCGTCCTTGCCGCCCACCCGGTACCAGATCTGCACCGCGACGACGCCGGCCCCGGCCCGGCCGACGCGGCGCTCGTCGGGCAGCGCGACCACCCGCAGCCCGTTGGCCAGCACGCGCTGCCGCGGCTGCAGCCGCGGCAGCGCCGGCCATCCGCCCGCGGCCGGCGCCGGCTCGCCCCGGGCATCGGCACGCACCGCGCCGGGCGCCGCCAGCGCCAGCGCGCCCAGCGCCCGCAGCCAGACCCGCCGGTCCGGCCCCCTGCCCCGCGTCGCCCGAAGCCCCGCCCTCACCGTCTCGCCATCCGCCACGCGCCGATCCACCCCGTTCCTCCGGGACGCAAGCCTACACCGTGGCGTTCCCCAGATCGGTGTCGCCCTGCTGGTGGAAACCCAGGCCGTGGCGACCTTCGTGCTTGACCCGGTACATCGCGGTGTCGGCGCGACGCATCAGCGTGGCCTCGTCATCGCCATCCTCCGGGCTGACGGCGATGCCGATGCTGAACGAGACCCGCAGCTCCAGCGCGCCGATCCGGTAGGGACGGTCGACCGCCTCGAGAATGTGCTGCGCGACCCGCCGGGCGTCCGGCGACTCCTCGATCTGCGGCAGCAGCACGACGAACTCGTCGCCGCCGAGGCGGCAGACGGTATCGCTGGCGCGCACCGCCTCCTGCACCCGCCGCGCCACCGCCCGCAGCAGCGCGTCGCCGGCGTCGTGGCCATGGCGGTCGTTGACCTGCTTGAAATGGTCCAGGTCCATGAACAGCAGCGCGAGCCGGCCGTGCTGGCGCCGCCGCAGCTGCAGCGCCTTGTGCAGCCGGTCCTGCAGCAGCAGCCGGTTGGGCAGACCGGTCAGCGCGTCATGGTGGGCCTGGCGCGCCAGCGTGCGCTCGAGATCGTGCGCGGCCGTGATGTCCTGCAGCGTCAGCACGACGCCGACCGACTGCGCGTCGCCGCGCTCGCCCGGCTCGTGCAGCGGCACCGCGGTCTCGCGCACCACGCGCCAGCGACCGTCGCGGCAGCGCAGCCGGCAGCTCACCGGCGCCGGCCGGCTGTCGTCGAGCAGGCAGCGCTCGACCGGATCGCCCGGCGCCGAGCCGCCGTCGAGCGCCTGCCGCCCCAGCAGCCCCGCCCACGGCCGGCCGCGCACCTCGTCGAGCGTCCAGCCGATCATCTCGACCGCGGCCGGATTGAGGCTGCGGACCCGGCCGAGCCGGTCCAGGCCGACGACCGCGTCGCCGATGCTCTCGAGCATCGCCGCGGTGTGACGGTGCTGCAGCGCGAGCTGCTCGGCCAGGCGCTTGCGCGTCACGTCCTCCAGCACCGCCAGCGAGCGGATGAAGCGCCCCTGCTCGTCATGCTCGCTGATCGCCGACAGCAGCACGTCCAGATGGCCGCCGTCGCGGGCGACCATGCGGTACTCGACATCGCGGCATTCGCCGCTGCGCAGGAAGGCCGGAATGACCTGCTCGATCGCGCGCCGGCGCGACTCGGCGTCGAGGAAGTCGGTCGACGGCCGGCCGACGACGTCGCGCTCGTCGTAGCCGAGCCGCTCGAGCCAGAGCCGGCTGACCGCGAGCATGCGGCCGTCCGGACCGATCGAATGCATCATCGCCGGCGTGCGCTCGTACAGGCGCCGGTAGCGCTCGCGCTCGCGCTCCAGCGCGACCTCGCGCTCGAGCGCCGCGCCCATCGAGGCCGACAGCAGCAGCGAGGGCACCAGCATCATCGCCACCGACAGGTGCACCAGCGCGTCCTGCCAGTGCGTGGTGGTCGGCGGCGTGGCCAGCAGGCCCAGCGAGATCATCGCGCCGACCGCCTGCGCGACGCACAGCACCAGCAGGGACACCTGCACGAAGCGCAGCCGCACCGCCGCCACCAGCAGCGGCAGGCCGATGTAGACGAAAGGGTAGGCCAGATGCAGCAGCGCCAGCACCGCCACGCCCAGCGACACGCACAGCAGCACCAGGGTGTCGACATCGACCCAGGCCGCCATCTCGGCCGGCTTCAGGCGCAGCAGCGCCAGCAGCAGCGGCAGCAGCGCCAGCGTGCCGATCAGGCTGCCCAGCACCAGGTTCAGCCAGGCCAGCGGCGCCGACGCGCCCGTCTGCCCGGCCAGCAGCATCAGCGGCACCGACAGGCTCGCGGCCACCAGCGCCGGCAGCAGCACCGCGCTGAGCCCGACGCGCGCGCACGCCCGCGGACTCGACAGCAGCCGCAGCCGGTCGGGCGAGACCTGCAGCACCCGCGCGCCCAGCAGCATCGCCGCCGCGTGGCCCGGCAGCCAGGACAGCAGCGTCGCGCCGCCCAGCCCGCTCAGCAGCCCGGCCAGCGCCAGCCCGGCCAGCAGCGCCGCCAGCGCCTGCAGGCGCTGGCGCGGCCCGGTGGTGCACAGCAGCGCCACCATGCCGAAGGCATCGGCCATCCACGGGCTGACCAGGCTGCCGGGCTGGCTGGCCAGCAGCAGCGCCAGGCCGGCGAGCAGCGCCGCGCCGGTCGCCGTGGCCAGCGCCATCCGCCCGGGCCGGCGCTGCCAGCCCCGCAGCAGCACGGACTCGACATCGGCGGCGGCCGCAGCACCCTCGGCGCCGGCGGCATGGGCCGGATCGATCGGCGCCGCGCTCATCGGCTGCCCCCGGGCGACGGGCGGCGGCGCCATAGCGCCAGCGCCGACAGCAGCAGCGCCAGCCCGAGCAGCAGCAGGCCGATGCGACCGGCCCACAGCCGCAGGCCGGTCTCGGCGCCGGTCTCGATGCTGACGCCCCAGCGCTGCAGCAGATCGCGCCGGCGCGCGGCCGGCACCCGGCGCAGCGCCTCCTCCAGCGCCTCGCCCAGCTCGGGGCGGTCGCGTCGCCAGGCGAAGCTCAGCGGGTACTCGAAGCCGACCGGCGCGCCGATGACCAGGCCGCCCAGATCATGCTCTCGGGCGACGAAATGCACGCTCGCGACATCGGCGACCACCGCGTCGACCTCGCCGCGCAGCATCTGGCGCAGGCCGTCGAGGTCGCTGTCGACCGCGCGCCAGCCGACCTCCGGATGCTGGGTGCGCACATGGGCCTCGACCGCGTAGCCACGCCCGACCGCCACCGGCCGGCCCGCCAGCTCGGCCAGCGAGTCATGCACGCGCCGCCCGACGATGACCGCCGGCACGCTGACATAGGGCCGCGAGAACGACAGGTACTGCGCGCGCTCCGGCGTCGGCCGCAGCGAGGACAGGAAATCGACCTCGCCGCGGCGGGTCGCGGCGAGCTGATCGGCCAGCGGCCGCGCCGGCAGCATCTGCACCGGCAGGTCGGCCTGCTGGCGCATCTCGTCGAGCAGGTCGATCGACAGGCCGCGCACCCGGCCCTGGCGGTCCTGGTAGACGAAGGGGCCGTAGTCGCTCTCCGGCGCGAAGCGCCAGGCCGCCGCTCCGGCCCGGGCCGACGGCAGCATCAGCAGGACGCCCAGCAGCACGGCCTGCAGGACGGATGCTCGTGGTCTTGGAAGCACGGCTTGTTCTCCCCCTCGCGAATTTTCATTCTCGATGTGAACCCGACGTGCGTGCAAGGCGGGTCGCCCCACCCCTGGCCGGCCGGGGGACAAGCCGTCGATCAGCGGCGCGGGCGCTCGCGCCGCACGGGCCGGCGCTCGGGCCAGTCCGGCGGCACCGCGGCGGCCGGGGCGGCAGCGGCGGCCTCGGGCGCCTGCGCCGCCTCGTCGCCGGCCTTCAGCGCCAGCGCACGCGCATAGAGCTCGCCCTTGGGCGCGCCGGTGGCGCGCACCGCCAGCGCCACCGCCTGCTTGAGCGGCAGATCCTCCAGCAGCACTTCCAGCAGCCGTTCGGTCGAGGCGGTCGCGGCGCCGGCCTCCTCAGCCTCGGGCGCCGGGCGGGCGTGCAGCACCAGCACGAACTCGCCGCGGCGGTGGTCGTCGCTGGCGGCCAGCCAGGCGGGAAAGGCCTCGGCCGCGAGCGTGTGGATGGACTCGAACTGCTTGGTCAGCTCGCGGCAGACGGTCAGGCGCCGCTCGGGCATCGTCTGCGCCAGCGCGGCGGCCAGCGCCTCGATGCGGTGCGGCGCCTCGAAGATCACGCAGGTGCCGGCGTCCTCGGCCAGCCGGCGCAGGTCGCGCTCGCGCGCCGCGGCCTTCGGCGAGACGAAGCCGGCGAAGCGGAAGCCCTGCCCCGCGATGTCGCCGGCCGCGCTCAGCGCCGTCACCACGCTGCTGGGGCCGGGCAGCGGAATGACCCGGAAGCCCGCCTCGCGCACCGCCGCCACCAGGCGCGCGCCGGGGTCGGAGATCGCCGGCGTGCCGGCATCGCTGACATAGGCCACGCGCTCGCCGCGCCTCAGGCGCTCGACCACGCGCGGCGCGGCCGCTTCCTCGTTGTGCTCGTGCAGCGCGATCAGCGGCTTGCCCAGGCCCAGGCGCTGCAGCAGCCCGGCGCTGACGCGGGTGTCCTCGCAGGCCACCGCGTCGACCAGCGCCAGCACATGCACCGCGCGCAGGCTGAGGTCGGCGATGTTGCCGATCGGCGTGGCCACGACATACAGTGAGGCGGCCGGATGCTGCTGCTGGCCGGCGGCCAGCGCCGCGGCCTGGACGATCGAGGGGGGGACGGAAATGTCGAGAGTCACGGACGGAAACGCCGGAGGCGCCACGAGGATCGGGATCGGATCGGCCGCGGAGGACCGGGCCCTGCAGCACCTGCAGCGCCACGGGCTGGTGCTGGTGCAGCGCAATTATCGAGTGGCCGCGGGCCCGTCGGCACGCGGCGGCGAGATCGACCTGATCCTGCGCGCGCCCGACCGCGAGGGCACGCTGGTCTTCGTCGAGGTGCGCAGCCGCGGCCGCGACGACCACGGCGGGGCCGCAGCCAGCATCACGCACGCCAAGCGCCGGCGCATCATCCTGGCCGCGCGCCACTACCTGCAGCGGCTGCGGGGCGAGTGGCCGCCGTGCCGCTTCGACGTGGTGGCGATCGACGGCGACGAGCTCGAATGGCTGGTGGCGGCCTTCGACGCCGGCTGAGGAGAGGCGCCCTGCGCTTCTGAAATCCGCCCGAAACGGAGCGGCGCGCGCGCTGGCATATCATCGACGCCATGCTCGAGCAACGCATCCAACAACAGTTCTTCGACAGCGCCGACGTCAAGTACGCCGCCGCCGAAGTCCTCACCCGGCCGGTCGGCGACGCGGCCCAGATCCTGCTGAACTGCATCACCTCCGGCGGCAAGGTGCTGGCCTGCGGCAACGGCGGATCGGCCGGGGACGCCCAGCACTTCGCCGCCGAGCTGGTCGGCCGCTTCGAGCGCGAGCGCCCGGGCCTGCCGGCGATCTCGCTGGCCACCGACACCTCGATCCTGACCGCGGTCGGCAACGACTACGGCTACGAGCATGTCTTCTCGAAGCAGGTGCAGGCGCTGGGCCAGCCCGGCGACGTGCTGCTGGCCATCAGCACCAGCGGCAACTCCGGCAACGTCATCGCCGCGATCGAGGCGGCGCACGAGAAGGACATGACCGTCATCGCGCTGACCGGCAAGGGCGGCGGGCGCATCGGCACGCTGCTCGCCGGCGAGGACATCCACATCTGCGTGCCGCATGACCGCACCGCGCGCATCCAGGAAGTCCACCTGCTGGTCATCCACTGCCTGTGCGACGCGATCGACGTGTCGCTGCTCGGCGAGGAATGAGGCTCCACGAAAGGATCGAGACGATGAAGACGCCGCTGAAGACCCCGCCCCTGCTGCGCACGGTGCTGCTGCCCGCGCTGCTGGCGTCGCTGCTGGCGGGCTGCGCCCCGGTGCTCGTCGGCGGCGCGGCCGTCGGCGGCGTGCTGGTGGCCAGCGACCGCCGCAGCGCCGGCGTGCAGCTCGAGGACGAGGGCCTGGAGCTCAAGGTCGGCCAGCGCATCCGCACGGTCGCCGGAGAACGCTCGCATGTCAGCGTCAACAGCTACAACCGCCAGGTGCTGCTGACCGGCGAGGTCTTCAACGAGGCGGACAAGGCCGCGATCGAGCAGGCCGCGACGCGGGTCGACGGCGTGCGCTCGGTGGTCAACGACCTGGGCGTCATGTGGCCGAGCTCGACGAGCGAGCGCTCGCGCGACCTGCTGCTGGCCGGCAAGGTCAAGGCGACCTTCGTCGACGCCGCGGGGCTGTCGGCCAGCGCCTTCCACATCACCGTCGAGCGCGGCGTGGTCTACCTGATGGGCCGGGTGACCGAGGAGGAGGCGCAGCGCGCGATCGACCTCGCGCGCACCGTCTCCGGCGTCGCCAAGGTCGTGCGTCTGGTCGAGATCCTGACGCCGGAGCAGCTGGCCAACCTCAAGGCCCGCTGAGCGCGAGCGCGCCGGCTCAGCGCAGCCGGCGGATCAGGCTGGAGGTGTCCTGGCGGCCGCCGCCCAGCGCCTGCACCTCGGCGTAGAACTGGTCGACCAGCGCGGTCACCGGCAGGCGCGAGCCGTTGCGGCGCGCCTCCTCCAGCACCAGGCCGAGATCCTTGCGCATCCAGTCGACCGCGAAGCCGAAGTCGAACTGGCCGTCCACCATCGTCGTGCCGCGGTTGTCGAGCTGCCAGCTCTGCGCCGCGCCCTTGCCGATGACCTCGAGCACCTGCTTCATGTCGAGCCCGGCGTTCTGGCCGAAGGCGATCGCCTCCGACAGGCCCTGCACCAGGCCGGCGATGCAGATCTGGTTGACCATCTTCGCGAGCTGGCCGGCGCCGCTGTCGCCCAGGCGCGTGACGGCGCGCGAGAAGGCCATCGCGACCGGGCGCATCTTCTCGAAGGCCTCGGGCGTGCCGCCGCACATCACCGTCAGCACGCCGTTGACCGCGCCCGCCTGACCGCCGGACACGGGCGCGTCGACGAAGTCGCAGCCCCGCGCGCGCGCCAGCAGCGCCAGCTCGCGCGCCACGTCGGCCGAGGCGGTGGTGTAGTCCACCAGCAGGCCGCCCGGCTTCAGGCCGGCCAGCGCCCCGTCCTCGCCCAGCACCACCGAGCGCAGGTCGTCGTCGTTGCCGACGCAGATGAAGACGATGTCGGCCTGCCCGGCCGCCTGGCGCGGCGTGGCTGCGCAGGCCACCGTCAGGCCGGCGTGGGCGGCGACCCAGTCGGCGGCCTTCGCGGCGGTGCGGTTGTAGACGGTGACGGCGTGGCCGGCACGGGCGAGGTGGCCGGCCATCGGGCCGCCCATCACGCCCAGGCCCAGGAAGGCGACGCGGCGGGGTTCGATCGGATCGTGACTGCGGGTCATCGCGGGCTCGGCTCCGTGCACGGGAGGTTCATTGGAGGTCGGTCATCCTAAGCGGTTTCGGAGCCAGGCGCCCCAGCAGCCGGTCCTCCTCGGCCGGCTTGACGAACAAGTCCCGCAGCTCTTCGGGCGGCTGGCTGGCCAGCTCGGCCGCCTTGCGCCGGCTGTGCAGCTTGATCATCAGGCGCAGGTCGTTGAGCGAGTCGGCATTGCGCAGCGCGTCCTCCTCGGTGATGAAGTAGCCCTCGAAGAGGTCGAACAGCGCCTGGTCGAAGGTCTGCATGCCGTGCTCGCGGCTGCGCTTCATCACGTCCTTGATCGCCGAGACCTCGCCCTTGAAGACCAGGTCCGACACCAGCGGCGTGTTGATCAGCACCTCGACCGCCGCGATGCGGCCGCTGCCGTCCTGGCGCGGCACCAGGCGCTGCGAGATCAGCGCGCGCAGGTTCAGCGACAGGTCCATCAGCAGCTGGTCGCGCCGCTCCTCCGGGAAGAAGTTGACGATGCGGTCGAGCGCCTGGTTCGCGTTGTTCGCATGCAGCGTGGCCATGCACAGGTGGCCGGTCTCGGCGAAGGCCACCGCGTGCTGCATCGTCTCGCGGTCGCGGATCTCGCCCATCAGGATCACGTCGGGCGCCTGGCGCAGCGTGTTCTTCAGCGCCGCCTCCCAGTTCAGCGTGTCGATGCCGACCTCGCGCTGCGTGACGATCGAGTTCTTGTGCGGATGCACGAACTCGACCGGATCCTCGATCGTGACGATGTGGTCGCAGGCATTGACGTTGCGGTGGTCGACCATCGCCGCCAGCGACGTCGACTTGCCCGAGCCGGTGGCGCCGACCATGATGATCAGCCCGCGCCGGGTCATCGTCAGGTCCTTGAGCACGTTGGGCAGGCCCAGGCGGTCGATGTTGGGCAGGTCCTTCGGGATGGTGCGCAGCACCAGGCCGGTCTGGCCCTGCTGCACGAAGGCATTGACGCGGAAGCGCCCGATCTCCTTCGGCGAGATCGCGAAGTTGCACTCCTTGGTGCGCTCGAACTCCGCCGCCTGCTTGTCGTTCATGATCGAGCGGGCCAGCGCCATCGTGTGCTGGCCCGACAGCGCCTGCGGCGACACGCGCACCACCTTGCCGTCGACCTTCATCGCCGGCGGGAAGTCGCAGGTCAGGAACAGGTCCGAACCTCCGCGGGAGACCAGCAGGCTCAGCAGGTCGTTGATGAACTTGGATGCCTGATCGCGTTCCATCTGAAGCAGTCCTCGCCGGCTCAGCCGGGAAAGTTCTCGGGCGAACGGGCCTTGCCACGGGCCTCGGCCGCGTTGATCTGCCCACGGCGCACCAGGTCGGCCAGGCACTGGTCGAGCGTCTGCATGCCCTGGGCCTGGCCGGTCTGGATGATCGAATACATCTGCGCGACCTTGGCCTCGCGGATCAGGTTGCGGATGGCCGGCGTGCCCAGCATGATCTCGTGCGCCGCGACCCGGCCGTTGCCCTCGCGGTTCTTGCACAGCGTCTGCGAGATCACCGCCACCAGCGACTCCGACAGCATCGCCCGCACCATGTCCTTGTCACCGGCGTCGAAGACGTCGATGATCCGGTCGATGGTCTTGGCCGCGCTCGAGGTGTGCAGCGTGCCGAAGACCAGGTGGCCGGTCTCGGCCGCGGTCAGCGCCAGCTGGATGGTCTCGCGGTCGCGCATTTCGCCCACCAGGATCGCGTCCGGATCCTCGCGCAGCGCGCCGCGCAGCGCCGCCGAGAAGCTCTCGGTGTCGCGGTGGACCTCGCGCTGGTTGATCAGGCACTTCTTCGACTCGTGCACGAACTCGATCGGATCCTCGATCGTCAGGATGTGGCTGTACTCGCTCTCGTTCAGGTGATTGATCATCGCCGCCAGCGTCGTCGACTTGCCCGAGCCGGTCGGGCCGGTGACCAGCACCAGGCCGCGCGGGCGCAGCGCCAGCTCGCCGAACACCTTCGGACACTTCAGGTCCTCCAGCGTCTGGATCTTGCTGGGGATCGAGCGGAAGACCGCGCCGATGCCGCGGTTCTGCATGAAGGCGTTGACCCGGAAGCGCGACAGGCCGTTGATCTCGAACGAGAAGTCGCAGTCCAGCTTGGCCTCGAAGGCCTTGCGCTGGGCGTCGTTCATCACGTCGTAGACCATCTCGTGCACCTTCTCGTGCGGCAGAGGGTCGACGTTGAGCCGGCGCACGTCGCCGTGGACGCGGATCAGCGGCGGCATGCCGGCCGAGAGATGCAGGTCGGAGGCCTTGTTGCGGACCGCGAATCTCAGAAGTTCAGTGATTTCCATGCAGCGATACCTCCCGGGCGGCTCCGCCCTCGAGCGGGCGGGCGGCCCTGCCGACCCGGAAATAAATGAAAAACTCCAAGTCGACGATTATGACGATGCTCAACGGCAACATCCAAGTTGTACACCAGCGCCTTAAGGCGGCCTGCACCCAGGCGGCCAGGCCGGCGCAATCCGTGCAATTGCTGGCAGTCAGCAAGACCCGCGGCGCCGACGAGGTGCGCCTGGCCCATGCCGCCGGCCTGCGCGCCTTCGGCGAGAACTACGTCCAGGAAGGACTCGACAAGATCGCCGCGCTGGCCGACCTGCGCGCCGACCTCGAGTGGCACCTGATCGGGCCGCTGCAGTCGAACAAGACCCGCGTGGTGGCCGAAGGCTTCGACTGGGTGCATTCGGTCGACCGGCTGAAGACCGCCGAGCGGCTGTCGGCGCAGCGCCCCGTGGGGCTGGCGCCGCTGCAGGTCTGCCTGCAGGTCAACATCAGCGCCGAGGACAGCAAGAGCGGCGTCGACCCGGCCGAGGTGCCGGCGCTGGCGCGCGCGGTGGCGGCGCTGCCGCGGCTGCGCCTGCGCGGCCTGATGGCGATTCCCGCGCCGGCCGAGGGTCTGCAGGCGCAGCGCGAGCCGCACCGCGCGCTGCGCGAGCTGCTCGAGCGGCTGCGCGCCGAGGGCCTGGCGCTCGACACGCTGTCGATGGGCATGAGCGACGACCTCGAGGCGGCCGTTCTCGAAGGCGCGACGATCGTGCGCATCGGCACCGCGATCTTCGGCCACCGCGCGCCGAAGGCCGCCGGCTGACGGTCTTGAAAGCCGGCGCCGCCATCCCATCTGCCAGAGCAGGAAAGACACGGACGACGGGCCCCGGCCCGCGCCGATCCACCGCACCACGGAGGTTGCTTCCATGCTCTACAGAAGCCTGTTCCCGCGCGACCTGTTCGCCGAGTTCGACCGCCTGCAGCGCGAGCTCCAGGCCGGCGCCGACACGCCCGCCACCATCCGCGGCAGCGGCCGCGGTGGCTACCCCGCACTGAACGTCGGCACCACGCCGTCCAGCGTCGAGGTCTGGGCCTTCGCGCCCGGCCTCGAGCCCGCCTCGATCGAGGTGCAGCTGGAACGCGGCGTGCTGACGCTGGCCGGCGAGCGCGCCCCGACCCGCCCGTCCGCCGACGACAAGGCCACCCAGCATCTGGCCGAGCGCTTTTCCGGCCGCTTCCGCCGCGTCGTCAGCCTGCCCGACGACATCGACCCGGACGCGGTCGAGGCGCGCTACCGCGACGGCGTGCTGCAGGTCAGCGTGCGCCGCCGCCAGGCCGCGCAGGCCCGCCGCATCGAGGTCCAGTGAGTTCCGGCAAGTACCGGTGGTGAACACCGACACGATCGCTGACAGGAGTTGCACGATGAACACGCCGAACCGTTCCCAGAACGCCGCACCGACACCGACCGGCGGCACCGACCCGACCCGCCCGGATCCGGCGATCGTCCCGCCGGTCGACGTCATCGAGGATGCCGGCGGCATCACGCTGTACGCCGACCTGCCGGGCGTGCCGCGCGAGGCGCTGCACCTGCGCGTCGACGGCGACCAGCTCTCGATCGAGGGCGAGGCCCGGGTGCCCGCGCCGGCCGGGCTGGAGATCAGCCATGCCGAGGTCGCGCTGCCGCGCTACCGGCGCACCTTCACGCTCAGCCGCGAGCTCGACAGCGGCCGCATCGCGGCCGAGATGAGCCACGGGGTGCTGCGCGTGCGCATTCCGCGGGCCTCGCACGCGCAGCCGCGCCGCATCGAGGTCCAGGTGCAGTGAGCCTGCAGGGCCGGCCGCGACCGGCCCGCCCCCTCCCGTTTTCCTCCACCCGCTTGATCAGGAGCAGCGCATGAAGATCGACGACATCCGCGAGAACCTCGGCCAGTTCTGGGGTTCGTTCTCCGAGGGCTGGGACCGGCTGCGCCACACCGCCGCCGGTGCGCTGACCCGCTTCCGCCCGGGCGAGCAGACCCAGCTGCCCGAGCGCCACGAGATCGACGATCCGCTGCATTTCCCGGCGCAGTCCTGGGCGATGCTCGGCGGCGACGTGTTCGAGGACGAGCAGCGCCTGGTGGTGCGCATCGAGGCACCGGGCATGCGCAAGGAGGACTTCTCGATCGAGATCGGCGGCGACACGCTGCAGGTGCGCGGCGAGAAGCGCTTCGAGCGCGAATCCACCGAGGGCCGCTGGCGCGTGCTGCAGTGCGCCTACGGCAGCTTCCAGCGCTCGGTGCCGCTGCCCGCGCCGGTGCGCGGCGAGGAGGCGCGCGCCAGCTACCGCGACGGCGTGCTGCGCATCGACCTGCCCAAGCGCGAGCCCGGCCGCCCGGGCAGCGTGCACGTCAAGGTCGACTGAGCGACGGCGCGACGGCCGCCGGCGCGGCCGTCCGGGTCTGCGGACCCGCGGGCAGGGCCAGCATCGCCGCCGTGGCGATCTGCACCGGCGACGACGGCGCGGCGGTCGCGCCGGAGGCCGGCTGCGTCCCGCTGACCCGCCCCAGGTCGCCCGGACAGGGCTGGCCCTGGAAGACGATGCCGGTGTCGGTGCGGCACTTGTAGACGCCGGCCGGCAGCTGCGCCAGCGCGGGCGCGGCCGGCATGGCCAGAGCAGCGGCCAGCGCCAGCAGCGCCGGCGCGCGACGCGATCCGCGGCCCGGCCGGCCTGCGAGCAAGTGGTTCTTGTCTGTTCCCAACGGCATGGATGCCCTCGTCAATCGGTTTTCGCAATTCAACCCTTCAAAAGGTTGAATCACGCCACCCACCCCCGCGAACAGGGGGTGCATGAACGAGAAGCAGTGCCGGTCCCGCCGGGACCATGGCGCCGGCGCGCCCGGAGCCCGGCACGCCGACGCTCAGAGCTTGATCGCCGCGGTGTTCTTGACCTCTTCCATCACCACATAGGTGCGCGTCTCGCGCACGCCGGGCAGCGCCCAGATCACCGAGCCGATGAACTCGCGGTAGGCGGCCATGTCGGCCACGCGGGTCTTGAGCAGGTAGTCGAAGCCGCCGGCCACCAGGTGGCATTCCAGGATCTCGGGGCGCACCTGCACCGCGGCGCGGAAGGTGTCCATCACGTCCTGCACCGTGCGGTCGAGCAGCACCTCGACGAAGACCATCAGCCCGGCGTCGAGCTTGACCGGGTCGAGCCGCGCCTCGTAGCCGAGGATGAAGCCCTCGCGGGTCAGACGGCGCACCCGCTCCAGCACCGCGGTCGGCGACAGATGCACCGCCTCGGCCAGCTTCAGGTTGGAGATCCGCCCGTCCGCCTGCAGCAGCGCGAGGATGCGACGGTCGATCTTGTCCAGATCGGAGGAGGTGCGGTCATTGGCCATGCCGGACATTATCCGGTTGTCACCGCTGATTTTGGCGAGTTGTTCTGCCTCCTGACGAATACGCTGGAGACCTTTCCAACATCGCCGAGACCACCGCCATGAACGCCCTGACCGACCTTCCCGCCCTGGCCTCCCTCTTTCCGGACCGCCTGCCGCCGCCGGTGCGCGACGAGTCGCAGCAGGTCGCACGGCTGCTGGCCGAGCTGCACGGCCGGCTCGACTGGGCGGCGGTGATCACGCTGGGCACGCCGTGGGTGGACGCGGTGCGCCGGCACCCGGCGCCGTTCTGGGCGATGGAATCGCTGCTGCGCGAATACCCGATCTCCAGCGCCGAAGGTCTGGCGCTGATGCGCCTGGCCGAGGCGCTGCTGCGCGTGCCCGACACCGAGACCGCGCTGGCCCTGACCGCCGACCAGCTCGGCCGCGCCGACTTCGCCGCGCACACCCACGACGGCCAGGACCATGCGCTGATGAGCCACCTGGCGGCGCAGGCCATCGAGCTGTCGAAGAAGATGCTGCCCGGCGACGAGGCCACCGGCCAGCGCGCCGGCCTGCTGCAGCGCCTGGGCGCCAAGACGGTGGTGGCGGCCACGGTGCGCGCGATCCAGCTGCTGGGCCGCCAGTTCGTGCTCGGCCAGAACATCGGCGAGGCGCTGGACCGCGCCGCCGCCAACCACCGCGAGCACCGCCTGCTGCGCCACAGCTTCGACATGCTGGGCGAAGGCGCGCGCACCGACGCCGACGCGCAGCGCTACGCGAAGTCTTATGCCGACGCGATCGCCGCCATCGCCGCGCGCGGCCGCGCCAGCCGCCCGGAGGACGGCGACGGCATCTCGATCAAGCTCTCGGCGATCGACCCGCGCTACGAGGCGGCCCAGTTCGCCACCGTGCAGCGCCGGATGATGCCGCGCCTGCTCGCGCTGGTGGACGCGGCGGCCAGCGCCAACCTGAACCTCACCATCGACGCCGAGGAGACCGAGCGGCTGGAGCTGTCGCTGGCGGTGCTCGACGCCACCGCGGCGCATGTGGCGCAGCGCTTTCCCACCTGGCGCGGCCTGGGCCTGGCAGTGCAGGCCTACCAGACCCGCGCGCCGGAAATGGTCGAGGCGGTCATCGAGATCGCGCGCCGCCACGGCCTGCGGCTGATGGTGCGCCTGGTCAAGGGCGCCTACTGGGACGGCGAGATCAAGCGCGCGCAGGAAATGGGCCTGCCGGGCTATCCGGTCTGGACCGACAAGCGCCACACCGACCTGAGCTACCTGGCCTGCGCGCAGCGCCTGCTGGCCGCCGCCGAGATCTATCCGCAGTTCGCCACCCACAACGCCGGCACCATCGCCGCGATCCTGGAGATGGCGCGCGCGGCCGGGCGCATCGGCGCCGATCCGGGCTTCGAGCTGCAGCGCCTGCACGGCATGGGCGAAGGCATCCACCGCGAGGTGCTCAAGCGCGCGGACGCGCCGCCGCTGCGCATCTACGCGCCGGTGGGCGAGCACCGCGACCTGCTGGCCTATCTGGTGCGCCGGCTGCTGGAGAACGGCGCCAATTCCTCCTTCGTGCACCAGCTCGCCGACGAGGCGGTGTCGATCCCGGCGCTGCTGGCCTCGCCGCTGCGCGCCGCCGCCCCGTCGACGCTGCCGCTGCCGCGCCGGCTCTACGGCGAGTCGCGCGTCAACGCGCTGGGCGTCGATCCGGTGGTCGAGCGCGAGCGCCTGCCGCTGCTGGCCCGCCTGGCGGTGCCGATGCCCTCGGCGCCGACCGACGACAGCGCCGCCTCGGCCGCGCTGGCGATGGACGCGCTGCACCGCGCGCAGCCGGCCTGGAACGCGGTGCCTTTGAGCGAGCGCTGCGCCGTGCTGCGCCGCGCCGCCGACCTGATGGAGCGCCAGATGACCGAGCTGGTGGCGCTGCTGGCGCAGGAAGGCCGCAAGACCTTCGGCGACGGCGTGGCCGAGGTGCGCGAGGCCATCGACTTCTGCCGCTACTACGCCGAGCAGGCCGAAGCCCGCCTGGCCCCGCAGGCCCTGCCCGGCCCGACCGGCGAGAAGAACGAGCTGCGCCTGCACGGCCGCGGCGTCTTCGTCTGCATCAGCCCGTGGAACTTCCCGCTGGCGATCTTCGCAGGCCAGGTGGTGGCGGCGCTGGTGGCCGGCAACACGGTGGCGGCCAAGCCGGCCGAGCAGACCCCGCGCAGCGCGCGCCGCTGCGTCGAGCTGCTGATCGAGGCCGGCCTGCCCGCGGACGCGATCCGCCTGGTCTGCGGCCCCGGCGAGACGGTGGGCGCGGCGCTGGTGGCGCATCCGCGCTGCGCCGGCGTGTGCTTCACCGGCTCGACCCAGGTCGCGAAGATCATCCAGCGCCAGCTCGCGATGGGCGACGGCCCGATCGTGCCGCTGATCGCCGAGACCGGCGGCCTGAACGCGATGATCGTGGATTCGAGCGCACTGCCCGAGCAGGTGGTGGACGCGGTGGTGCAGAGCGCCTTCCGCTCGGCCGGCCAGCGCTGCTCGGCGCTGCGGCTGCTGCTGGTGCACGAGGGCGTGGCCGACAAGGTGAGCGAGATGATCGCCGGCGCGATGGCCGAGCTGGTCTGCGGCGACCCGGCCGACGCGGCCAGCGGCTGGTCGGTCGACGTCGGCCCGGTGATCGACGCCGAGGCGCATGCCGGCCTGTCGACGCAGGTCGCGCGGCTGGAGCGCGAGGCGCGCCTGGTCGCCCGCACCGCGATGGACGCGCGCTTCAGCGCGACCCACATCGCGCCGGTGGCCTTCGAGCTGAAGTCGGTCCAGGAGATGAAGCAGGAGATCTTCGGCCCGGTGCTGCACATCGTGCGCTGGAGCGGCCCGGTGGACGCGGTGGTCGATCAGGTCAACGCGCTGGGCTACGGCCTGACGCTGGGCATCCACACCCGCATCGACGACCGTGCCCACCGCATCGCCGAGCGCGCGCGCGTCGGCAACGTCTATGTCAACCGCAACATGATCGGCGCGGTGGTGGGCGTGCAGCCCTTCGGCGGCGAGGGCCTGTCGGGCACCGGCCCGAAGGCGGGCGGGCCGCACTACCTCTACCGCTTCTGCGGCGAGCAGACGCTGACGGTGAACACCGCGGCGGCCGGGGGCAATGCGGCGCTGCTGGCCGGGGATCACTGAGCCGGCGCCTGGCGTGGATGGCCGCCTTCGCGGCCATGACGGAGGACGCGCAGATGCCGCCCTCCCGTCATCCCCGCGCAGGCGGGGACCCACGAGCTGAAACCCCGGTGCTGGCGGCCGTCGCGGCCGTCATCCCCGCGCACGCGCAGCCACCTCACGCGGGCATCCTGAAGGGCCGTCATCCGCCCCCCTCGGACATACACTTCCCCGCCATGACACACGACGCCCCCACCTCCACCTCCCCCACCCTCGCCTTCATCGGCGGCGGCAACATGGCCACCGCCATCCTCGGCGGTCTGGTGCGCAGCGGCACGCCCGGCGCCAACCTGATCGTGCTCGACCCGAACGCCGAGCAGCGCGCCCGGCTGGAGCGCGACTTCGGCGTGCGCACGCTCGCCGCAGCCGACGCCACGCTGTCCGAGGCGGACGCGGTGGTCTGGGCGGTCAAGCCGCAGAGCTTCCGGGACGCGGCCGCGCCCTGCGCGCCCTTCGTGGCCGGCGCGCTGCACCTGTCGGTGATGGCCGGCATCCGCAGCGACGCCATCGCCCAGGCCACCGGCTCGGACCGCGTGGTGCGCTCGATGCCCAACACGCCGGCGCTGATCGGCCAGGGCATCTCGGGCCTGTACGCGCGCCCGGCGGTGAGCGCGGCCGAGCGCGCCCAGGTCGAGGCGATGCTCGCGCCCACCGGCGCGGTGCTGTGGGTCGCGCAGGAAAGCGATCTGGACGCGGTGACGGCGCTGTCGGGCTCCGGCCCGGCCTATGTCTTCTATTTCATCGAATCGATGATGGCCGCCGCCGAGCGCATGGGCCTGTCGGCCGAGCAGGGCAAGCAGCTCGCGCTGGCCACCTTCGGCGGCGCCACCGAGCTGGCGCGCCGCTCCGACGAGACGCCGGCGGTGCTGCGAGAGCGCGTCACCTCCAAGGGCGGCACGACCTACGCTGCGCTGACGACGCTGGATGCGCGGGAGGTCAAGGGCAGCTTCGTCGAGGCGATGCTGGCGGCGCAGGCGCGGGCGCGTGAGCTGGGGGACGAGTTCGGGCGGTGAGATTCGAGGGGCCTGTTCGGCGGCACGAAGCGATGCAGCGCGACGCGCTCCTGAGCCCCTGCAGACGCTACCGCTACGCGCTGTGGCGCCGCTGGGGCGAAGGCCCGCCCGCGATGTTCATCGGCCTGAACCCGAGCACCGCTGACGAGACCGCCGACGACCCCACCATCCGGCGCTGCATCGCGTTCGCACGATCCTGGGGCCATGGCGCGCTGTGCATGGTCAACCTCTTTGCCTACCGCGCCACGCGGCCGACCGACCTTCTGGCACAGGACGACCCGGTCGGGCCAGAAAACGACGCCTATCTTCAGAAGCTGGCCGCCGAGGCCGGCGTGGTGGTCGCGGCCTGGGGCGTTCACGGCACCCACCGCGGCCGGCACAACGTGGTGCGCGCCATGCTTCCCGCACTGCACTATCTGCGGCTGACGAAGGACGGACACCCCGGCCATCCGCTGTATCTGCCTGCCAGCCTGCGACCGGTGGCGTGGGTTAGGCGATGCTGCGCCGAGCAGTCACAACGTTGCACGAGCGCGTCACCTCCAAGGGCGGCCCCCTCTAGCTGTCAAGACCCGGGAGATTCTTTGGCCGCTTCTTGAACAAGTCGGGTGACTTGGCCCGCCAGGACTTGAGGGCATCAAGAGGCGTGTGATGGTCC
>NZ_JABSNM010000029.1 GCF_013294065.1 Sphaerotilus uruguayifluvii | reverse complement strand
CGCAAGCTCGTGACCATGCTCAACGCCATGGTCAAAACCAACAAACCTTGGGACACATCGCTTCACGGCGCTTGACTCGAAAGACGGTTACTCAGACCATGCGCGCCAGCATCACGCTGTCGGCCTGGAAGCAGGCCAGCAGCGGCCGGTCCGGGCGGGCATCCAGCCGGGCGAGACCCGCATCGGAGACCGTCGCAGCGAGCTGCAGGGAGCTGCCGTCGAGCTGCAGCACCACCTCCGAACGGACCGGACCGCGCTGCACCCTCGCCACGCGGCCGGCGTAGCAGTTGCAGACCGACAGGCAGGGATGCGCCGGATCGGCCAGCACGACGCAGGAAGACTTCACCAGCGCATGCACCTCCTGGCCGGGCGCCAGCCCGAGCCGCCGGCTCGAGTCGGCGGTCACCACCGCCGCCATCGGCAGGCCGTGGCCCAGGTCGAGCTCGACCAGCGCCTCGATGCCGTCGCTGCGGACCGCACGGACCGTGCCGACGAACTGGTTGCGTGCGCTCGACTGCATCGACAGGCGCCGCAGCACGCGGCGCAGCTCGTCGACATCGTCGCAGTCGTGATGCGCCTGCATCGTGTGGCGCAGCTGCTCCAGCGTGCGCTGGTGCTCGGCCTCGAAGGCGCGGTAGAAGGCGACCAGGCGGCGGCCCTGCTCGGTCAGGAGGCTGCCGCCGCCGCGCGCACCTCCGGCCGAGCGCAGCACCAGCGGCTGCCCGGCCATGTTGTTGATGTCGTCGACCGACTCCCAGGCCGCCTTGTAGGCGATCCCGACCGCCCGTGCCGCCCGCGCGATCGAGCCATGCCGATCGATCGCCTCCAGCAGCTCGACACGCTGCAGGCCCAGCCAGGGACCGGTCGCGGTATCAAGCCGGACATGGGAGCGCAGGGCACCGAGGGTGGAGCTGGACAGCGGCATGGCGTTGGGCTGGATTAGGGAAAACGCTTGATCGCAGGATGCGGAGCATGTCACGAGGAAAGGACCCCATGCCCACTCCGACCCCGGCTGAACTCGAATCGCTGCTGATGCAGCGGTCCCTGACCGACACGCAGCTGCTCGAGGCGGCACGCGCGGCAGCGGACTTCCGCATCCTTCCCGACGCCACCGTCCTCAAGGTCGGCGGCCAGAGCCTGATCGACCGCGGCCGCGCCGCGGTGCTGCCGCTGGTCGACGAGATCGTCGCGGCCCGGCGCGACCATCCGCTGCTGATCGGCACCGGCGCCGGCACGCGGGCGCGCCACCTGTACTCGATCGCCGCCGGCCTGAACCTGCCCGCCGGCGTGCTGGCCCAGCTCGGCGCCTCGGTGGCGGACCAGAACGCGGCGATGCTCGGCCAGCTGCTGGCGCGCCACGGCGTCTCGGCGGTCGACGGCGCGGGCCTGTCGGCGGTGCCGCTGTACCTGGCCGAGGTGCGTGCGGTGGTCTTCAGCGGCATGCCGCCGTACAAGCTGTGGATCCGCCCGGCCGCCGAGGGCGTCATCCCGCCCTACCGCACCGACGCCGGCTGCTACCTGGTGGCCGAGCAGTTCGGCTGCCGCGCGATGATCTACGTGAAGGACGAGGACGGCCTGTACACCGCCAATCCGAAGACCGAGCGCCATGCCACCTTCATCCCGAGGATCTCGGTCGACGAGATGAAGGCCCGCGGCCTGCAGGACTCGATCCTGGAGTTCCCGGTGCTCGACCTGCTGCAGTCGGGCCGCCATGTGCGTCAGGTGCAGGTCATCAACGGCCTGGTGCCCGGCAACCTGACCCGGGCGCTCGCCGGCGAACCGGTCGGCACGATCATCACCGCGGACTGATCCGCAGGACACCGCATCATGACGCAGAGCTCCATCAAGCATGTTTCCTCCCCGCTGGCCCGGCAGACGCTGCAGGACGGCGCGCTGACCCGCCCGGTGGCCGGCGTGCGCCCGATCCGCATGCTGCCCTGGCTGCAGGTCGTCAAGATCGGCGGCCGCTCGATCATGGACCGCGGCGCCGAGGCGATCCTGCCGATCGTCGACGAGATCCGTCGCCTGCTGCCGGAGCACCGGCTGCTGATCCTGACCGGCGCGGGCATCCGCGCGCGCCATCTCTACGGCGTCGGCCTGGACCTGGGCCTGCCGGTGGGCTCGCTGGCACCGCTGGCGGCCAGCGAGGCCGGCCAGAACGGCCACATCCTGGCCTCGCTGCTGGCGCCCGAAGGCGTGTCCTACGTCGAGCATCCGACCATCGCCAACCAGCTCGCGATCCATCTGGCCGCCACCCGCGCGGTGGTCGGCAGCGCCTTCCCGCCCTACCACCACCACGAGTTCCCCGGCGACCGCATTCCGCCGCACCGGGCCGACACCGGCGCCTTCCTGCTGGCCGATGCGCTCGGCGCGGCCGGCCTGACGATCGTCGAGGACGTCGACGGCATCTGCACCGTCGACCCGAAGGGCCCGGAGGGCGCGCAGGCTCAGCTGCTGGCCGAGGTCGATGCCGCGGCGCTGGCCGCACACGCCGGCCCGCTGCCGGTCGACCGTGCCCTGCCCGAGGTGATGGCCAACGCACGTCATCTCGAGCAGGTGCAGATCGTCAACGGTCTGGTGCCGGGCCGCCTGACGGCCGCGCTGCGCGGGCGCCACGTCGGCACGATCATCCGCAGCGGCCTGCGGCCGCTGTGACGTCCGCGACGGCCGCCGGGCCGATGCGCACCCGCACGTCGGCCGGCGGCGCGAAGTAGGGTGCCGAGCTGACCAGCAGGTCGGCTCCGGCGGCGGCGAAGGCCAGCGCGTTGTCGAGCGTCACCCCGCCGGCCGGCGCCAGCCGCGACCCCAGCCCCTCGGCGTGCAGCCGCGCCTTCAGTGCCGCGAGCCGCGCCGGATCGAAGCGCTCGAGCTGCAGCACGTCGACCCCCAGGCGCGCCAGCGCAAGCGCCTCCTCCTCGTCGCCCGTCTCGACGACCAGGCGCTTTTCCGGCTGAGCCTGGCGCAGCGCCTGCAGCCGTGCGGCCAGCATGCCGGGCGGCAGCAGGGCGCGGTGCTCGGGAAACACCAGCAGCGTCTCGGACAGCCCGAGGCGGTGCATGACGCCGCCGCCGGCCTGCACCGCCTCGGCCGCCAGCCAGCGCGTGCCCGGAAAGCTCTTGCGGGTGCAGGCCAGCGGCGTCGCGAAGCCAGCCTCGCGGAGCCGGCGCACGATCGCCGCGGTCGCGCCGGCGATGCCCGAGCAGGCCTCGACCAGCGTCTGCGCGCTTTTCCAGCCCAGCAGCACGCCCGCGGCCGGCCCCTGCCCGTCCAGCAGCACCGCACCGGCGGCGACCGCCTCGCCGCTGGACACCGGACGCACCACCGCGACTCCGCAGAGCTGCAGCATGCGCGCGGCCGCCTCGATGCCGGCCACCGTCATCGCCCCGCGCGCCTCGAAGCGGATCGTGGCCGCCTCGTCGCCCAGCGCCAGGCCGCGGGTGGTCAGGTCGCCGTGCGGCGCGTCCTCGAGCAGCAGCGCGCGCAGTGCCTCGTCGTGCAGGCCGGCACTCGGCGCACTCATCGCGGCAGCTCCGCGCACCCCGGATGCACCACCGGCAGCCCGAGCAGATGCCGCAGGCCGCGCGCCCGCGCCGCGTCGGCCAGCGGCGGCACGGGCGGCGCCAGGGCCTCGCGCGCAATGTCGCGCCGCTCGCCGCGGCGCAGGTCGACTTCGCGCACCACCTGGCCGGCCTCGATGACGAAGGCCTGGTCGGCGAGCGCGGCGACGTCGTCGATGTCGTGCGTGATGATCAGCATCGGGATGCCCAGACGCGCACGCACCGCGGCGATCTCCTGGCGCAGGCTGGCGCGCAGCGACGGATTCAGCGCCGAGAACGGCTCGTCGAGCAGAAGCAGGCGCGGCTCGCGCGCCAGCGCCCGCGCCAGCGCGACGCGCTGACGCTGGCCGCCCGACAGCGCCGCCGGCCGGGCCCCGGCCAGGTCCTGCAGGCCGAAGCTCTCGAGCAGCGCATCGACCCGGCGTGCCTGCCGCGGCTGCAGCCGCGGCCGCCACCAGTGCGTCAGCCCGAAGGCGATGTTCTGGCGCACCGTCAGGTGCGGGAACAGCGCATGTTCCTGGAACAGGTAGCCGACCTGGCGCTCGGCCACCGGCAGGTCGATGCCCGCCGCGGCATCGAACAGCGTGCGCCCGCCCACGCGCACATGGCCGGCCGCCGGACGCAGCAGCCCGGCCACCGCCTGCAGCGTCATCGTCTTGCCGGCACCGGACGGGCCGTAGAGCGCCACCACCGGCGCGTCGCTGGCAAAGCGCACCGACAGGTCGAAGCGACGCGTCGCGTCCGACACCCCGAGCCGCAGGTCGACGTCGATCATGCTGGCGCCCCTCGCCTCACGGCCTGCCGAAGCCCGCCCGGGCCAGCGCCGCCTGGGCTTCCGCCCCCAGCAGGAAGCCGAGGAAGTCCCCCGCCAGCGCCTTCTGCCGCCCCTCGGCGACCAGCGCGGCCGGATAGCGCACCGGATCGTGGCCCTCGACGCGCGTCACCACGCGCACCCTGTCGGCCATGACCGCCGCATCGGTGGCGTAGACGAAGCCGGCGTCGACCTCGCCGCGTGCGACGTAGTCGAGCACCTGGCGCACGCTGTCGGCGAAGACCACCTTGGGCTCCAGCGCCATCCACAGCCTCGCCTTCTCCAGCGACTGGCGCGCATAGCGCCCGGCCGGCACCGAGGCCAGCTTGCCGAGGGCGATCCGCTGCACCGCCGCGGTGCCCAGATCGGCCAGCGCCCCCACCTTCGGCGCGCCCTCCTTCGGCACGACCAGCACGACCTGGTTGGCGGCGATGTCGCGCCGCGAGCCGGCGTCGAGCAGCTTCTGCTCGATGCCTCGCGCCATCGTCTCCTCGTCGGCGCTGATGAAGACATCGACCGGCGCGCCTTGCGCGATCTGCTGGATCAGCACGCCGGAGGCGGCGAAGTTGAACTGCAGCTTCACGCCGGGACGCGCCGCCTCGAACTTCGGCGCCAGTTCCCTGAGCACGTTCGTCAGGCTGGCCGCGGCCGACACGGTCAGCGTCTGCGCGCGCGCCGGAGCGGACAGGGCCACCGTGGCCAGGCCCAGCAGGGCCGCGCCGGCCCAGCGGACCAGATGTCGACGGGAGGACAGGAAAGCGCTCATCGGAACATCTCCTTGAAACCGGGGAAATCCATGTTCATCCATGTTCACGCGGCTCGGCCGAACAGCCGGTTCGACAGCAGCAGCACCGCCACCGACAGCGCCGAGGTGATCAGCACCAGCGCCGCGGCGGTGTCGTCGTCGCCGGCCTGCACCGCGTCGTAGATCGCCATCGACAGGGTCTGCGTGCGCCCCGGAATGGAGCCCGCCACCATCAGCGAGGCACCGAACTCGCCCATCGCCCGCGCGAACGCCAGCAGCGTGCCGGCCAGGATGCCCGGCGCCGCCAGCGGCAGCGTCACCCGGACGAACACCGCCCAGCGCGACTGGCCCAGCGTGCAGGCCGCGGCCTCGAGCGTGCGGTCGACGCCGGCGAAGGCCGCGCTCGCCGACTTCAGCACCAGCGGCAGCGCCACCACCGTCGAGGCCAGCACCGCGCCATGCCACGAGAAGACGATCGAGTAGTCGAAGTGCTCGCGCAGCCAGCCCCCGACCAGGCTGCGCCGGCCCATCAGCAGCAGCAGGCCGTAGCCGATCACCGTCGGCGGCAGCACCAGCGGCAGCATGCACAGCGCCTCCAGCAGCCCCCGCCCCGGCAGCCGGGTGCGCGCCACCAGCCAGCCCAGCGCCATGCCGGCCAGCCAGGCCAGCAGCGTCGCGACGCCGGCCACCCGCAGCGACAGCCACAGCGGCGCGGCCCCGGGGCCGGAAAGCAGCGACAGCGGATCGATCATGGCGCACGGTCGTTATGTTGTCTGCACTATAGCGAAAGTCGAGCAAGATCCGGACCGGTCTGTGCCGATCCGGTCAGGACCTCACTCCTCGGGGCCGAAGCAGGCTGCGTGGTCGCTGCAGACCGCGCAGCTCGGCGCGCGGCAGGCGTGGATCTCGGCGCGCTCGCACAGCTGCTTGTAGAAGAACTTCTTCCACTTCATGTCGCCGGTGTTCTTCGCGGCGAGCGCCGGGAACCAGCGGCGCAGCAGGACTCCGAGCTCGACGCGGCTGGCCAGCTGCAGGTCCTGCCACAGGTGGTCGTCGCCCAGGCAGGCCAGCGCGACGATGCCGGCGACCTCGGCGCGGTCGGCGCCCGAGCCGACGCCGGGATCGGCATGCTCGAGCAGCAGGCTGCTCACCTCCTCGATCTCGTCGGCGCGCAGCGCCTGGCGGCGCAGCAGCTCCGGCGTCGGCACGAACATCAGCAGCGGCCGGTCACCCATGGCTCAGACCTCGACCGCGCCGTGCGTGTAGCACTTCTTCGGGCAGATCTTCGAGCAGGCGGTGCAGCCGATGCACAGCTCGCCCTTGGCGATGGTCATGACCTTCTTCTCGTACTCCTCGTCGTCGTCATCGGCGTCGAGGTCGACGCTGATGCGCTCGCCGTCCTCGGTCAGGCCGACGAGCTCGAGCACGCCGCGCGGGCAGACCTTGAAGCAGCGCCCGCAGCCGATGCACTTGGCCTCGTCGAGCGACTGCACGAACTGCGGCGTCCAGGTGGCGCCGCTCGGAAGGGTGACGGAATAGGTGCTCATGATGCGGCAGCCTGGGCGTCGGCCAGCGACTTGCGCGCCGCGACCAGCGCGGCATGGGCGTCGTGGGCGGTTCGGGCGACATCGAGGATCCTTTCCCAGTTCGTGGGCAGTTCCTCGGACAGATCGTGCAGGTCCATCTTGGCCTGCGTGGCCTTGGCGTTGAGCTTCCTGACCTCGGCCTTGAGGGTGTCGACGTCAGCCATAGGTGGCGACCTCCTTGTATTTCTCGACCATGCCGACGCCTTCGGCGACGAGCTTGTTGCCGGCCTCGGCCAGCTTGGCCAGCGACGCGTAGCCGAAGCGGTGCACGTCGCGCAGGTAGCGGTTGACGACGATGAGCCGGCCGGTGGTCAGCACGCAGCGGCCGAAGCCCTCGTGGCTCATCTTCATCATCGGGCTGACCATGCAGCCGGTGGCGCGCTCGATGCACAGGCCGATGGCGTTGTGGAACAGGTCCAGGCGCCAGAGCGTCTCCGGGTCCGGGTCGCCCATGATCGGCATGGCCTTGCGCTGCTCGGCGGTGATGATGTAGGGCGCCAGGATCGTCAGGTCGCTCTTGCCTTCCCAGGTGCCGTGGGTGTCCTGGGCGCGCAGCTGCTTGACCAGCTCGCGGATGAAGGTGTCCTTCAGCCAGTCCTCGTCGGGAATGGCCGCGGCAATGGCGGCGGGCTTGTCGGCCACCGGGGTGGCGGTGTCGGTGCTGGTGCTCATGACTTGTTCACTTCCTCGTCGTCCTCGAAATCGAAGCTGCGCTCCTGCCCCTTCATCAGCGCCTTGCGCAGCCACGGCGGCGGGGTGCCCTTGAGGACGTCCTGCAGCTTGTCGAGGATGTCCAGGATGGGTTCGGGCTGGTTGACCTTGACCGGATGGATCTTCGAGGCCACGACCCGCGCCGCCGCCGAGCCGCCGATCGCGGCGACATAGACGATCGCGCAGTCGTGGATCGCGGCCAGCTTCGGCGCGAGCTTGTCCTCGTTGCCGTCCTCGGCGAGGTCCTCGCCGAAGCCGAAGTCCTCGACGAAGTGGTAGCCGCCGGGTCCGATCTCGTAGACCGAGAGGTGCTTGGCCCAGCCGAAGTGCGCGTCGACGCGCTGCTGGTCCTGGGTGGCGAAGGCGATCTTCATCGCGGGACTCCTTGCGTCAGGGGTGGGCGGGAAAGGGGCGCGGCCGCTCAGGCGCTGGCCTCGGCGACGTGGTCGGCGGCCGGTGGCGGACGCTGCAGCCGCGGGATGTGCGCCGGCAGGTGCGCCTCGGCCGGCGGGCCGCCGACCTGCGCCACCGCCGCCAGCGAGGCCGCCGGCAGCGGCCAGTCGCCGGGACCGTGGTGGGCGATCTGCTCCATCAGCAGGTTGCCGACCGCGTAGACGAAGCTGCGCGTGCCGCGGTAGCCGACATGCACGACATGGGCGTTGCCGATGCGGTCGAACATCGGGATGCCGAGGCGGAACAGCGGCCTGCCCAGGCGCTCGGACGCCTGGCGGCCGTGCGAGTGCGTCATCAGCAGGTCGGCGTCGGCCGCCTGCGCCAGGCGCTCCAGATCCTCCAGGTCGCCGATCAGCACCTCGCCGGCAGGCATCTTCGCCAAGAGCGGCGAATGCGTCGTCGTCACGCAGGCCACCAGCTCGGCGCCCATCTCGACCAGGAAGCTGCCGGCCGACCACAGCAGGTCCGGCTCGGCGCCCAGCGCGATGCGCACGTTGCCGAAGTGGAAATGGCCGTCGAGCATCGCGTCGACCAGCTGGCTGCGCTGGCGGCGCAGCTTCGCCGGCACCGGCCGGCCCGACAGGCGCGCGAGTTCCACGATCAGCGCATCGGTCGCGGCCAGCCCGGTCAGGCGGTCGAACAGCGTGAACGGCACGCCGCACTGCGCCTGCAGCCGCTCGGCGGCCGGGCGCATCTGCTCGCCGAAGGCCAGGGCGTGCTGCGCCGAGCCCAGCGCGCGCAGCTGCCGCAGCGGCGTGCCGCCCAGCGTGGTGCCGAGCCAGTCCTCGGGAATGTGGCCGTCGAGCGAGCCGGCCACGTCGGGCACGACCCAGGGCTCCAGCCCGAAGGACTCGACGATCTCGCGCAGCTCCTCGACGTCGCCGGGCGAGAGGTGGCAGCCCGGCAGCAGCGCGACGCGTCCCGGCACGGTGGCCAGGCCCGGCTCGGCCAGCGTGCGCACGATCGCCTCGACCGCGCGGGCCCAGCCGTCCTGGAAGGCGCCGACATAGTCGGGCGTGCTGACGTAGACCAGCGCGGTGTCGCCGAGCGCCTCGGCGTGCTTCTGGCGGATCAGCTTCAGGTAGCCCTCGACGTCGTCGCCCTTGGTCTCGGTCAGGCCGGTCGAGCAGATCGCGATCACCTGCGGCTTCGTGCGGCTGCGGATGTTGAGCACCGCCTTCTCGACGTTGTCGAAGCCGCCCATGATGGTGGTGGCTTCGTTCATCGCGGTGGTCTGCAGCGGGATCGCCTCCTTGAAGTGGCGCACCAGCAGCACCAGGCCGAACGAGGTGCAGCCCTGCGAGCCGTGCATGACCGGCATGCAGCTCTCCAGCCCCATGAAGGCGTAGCTGGCGCCGAGCGGCTGGCTCATCTTCAGCGGGTTGACCGCGCAGGACTTCTTCGATTCGGTGACGAGGGCCATGAAGGACTCCGATCGCTGCGTTGCCCCCTCGTCAGTGCAGGATCGGTGCCAGCGCGGCCGCGTGCCCGGCGGACCGCGGAAATGTCTTTTCCGACAAGGACTTGCACGATCGGCGCGGGCTCCACCGGCTCGCGGCGCCGATTGGCGGGTTTGGCACAAAAGCGCCGAAAGCCGCCTCGAGAGCGGAGAGCGCCGCGGGCTCAGTCTCCGAGGAAGGCCCGCGCCAGCCGCTCGACCGCGCCGTCGATCAGCGCGTCCGGCGTGGCACCGTAGCCCAGCACCAGGCCCTGCTCGGGCATCGATCCGGCAGCAGTCGGTGCCATCCGGAATCGTCCCAGCGGCTGCGCGGCCACGCCCAGCGCCTGCGCACGCGCCGCCACGCCGGCCTCGTCCGGCGCGCCGGTCCAGGCCAGCAGCAGGTGCAGGCCGGCGTCGCCGCCGCGGATCGTCAGCCGCGCGGCCGGCGGCGCGTGCGCCAGCAGGTGGCGCTGCAGCGCCGCGCACAGCCGGTCGCGGCGCCCGGCGTAGAGCGTGCGCATGCGGCGCAGGTGCACGGTGTGGCGGCCGCGCTCGAGAAAGTCGGCCAGCGCGCGCTGCTCGATGCCCTGCCCCGGCCGGGTCAGCCGGCCGGCGGCGCGGGCGAAGTCGGCCGCCAGCGCCGCCGGCACGACCAGACAGCCCAGGCGCAGCGTCGGCAGCAGCGTCTTCGAGAAGGTCAGCGCGTGCACCACCGGCGCGTGCGGCTGCAGCGCGGCCAGCGCCGGCAGCGCGGTGCCGGCGCGCCAGAACTCGCTCTCGTAGTCGTCCTCGATGATCCAGGCGCCGGCGGCGCGCGCCCGCTCGACCAGCGCCAGCCGGCGCGCCAGCGGCATCACCGCGCCGGTCGGGAACTGGTGCGCGGGCGTGACGAAGATCAGCCGCGGCGGGTGCCGCGTCCAGTCCAGCTCGGACGGCGCCAGCCCGTCGGCGTCGACCGGCACCGGATGCACCCGCAGCCCGGCCAGCGCGAAGGCGGTGCGCGCGCCGCCGTAGCCGGGATCCTCGACCCAGGCGGTGTCGCCCTCGTCGGCCAGCAGCCGCGCGCACAGGTCCAGCGCACCCTGCGTGCCGGAGGTGACCACCACCTGCTCCGGCGCCAGCGCCATGCCGCGCCGCCCCGACAGCCAGCCCGCCAGCGCCGCGCGCAGCACCGGCTCGCCGCCCGGCGGCGCATAGCCGAGCTGGCGGGCGCCGGCCTGGCGCCAGGCGCGGTCCAGGCTGGCGCGCCAGGCGCGCAGCGGAAAGGACGCCAGATCCGGCACGCCCAGCGCCAGCGGCAGCAGCGACAGGTCGCCGGTGCCCTGCCCGGCCTCGGCCAGCGCCTGCGCGGCCCGGCGCGACAGGCCCGGTCCGGCCGGCGCGGCCGCCCTCGCCTCGTCCGCCACCGGCAGCGCCGCGACCCGGGTGCCATGACGGTCGGCCTGCAGATAGCCCTCGGCCTGCAGCTGCGCGTAGGCATGCAAGACGGTGTTGCGCGCCACGCCCAGCATCGGCGCCAGCCCCCGGCTGGCCGGCAGCCGCGCGCCGGCCCGCAGCACGCCGCGCAGGATCAGGCCGCGCAGATGCTCATGCAGCGCCCGCTGGCGCGGCAGGCCCGGCGGCCAGCGCAGATCGGACAGCGGGGACAGCTCGGACGGATCGACGGACATCGGTGGCTCCATGCAGGCACATCACGGTGGATCTCGTCATGGAGCCACCGGGCACCTATCGTGCCACCGCGAACCGATCTTCCGAAGAACCCTTGCCCCTGGAGCCGCCCCCGCATGGCCACCCCGAACGCCGCCCCGTCCGAACGCACCCGCGTGCGCCGCCTGCCCGACCGCGCCCGCTACGACGCCGAGAGCCTCGCGGCGATCGTCGATGCCGCGTGGATCGCGCATGTCGCCTTCCCGCTCGACGGCGGCGTGCACAGCATCCCGACCGCCGTCTGGCGCGAAGGCGATCATCTCTACATCCACGGTGCCAAGGCCTCGCGCATGCTCAAGGCGCTGACCGAGGCGGAGTGCTGCGTCAGCCTGGCGATCCTCGACGGCCTGGTGCTGGCGCGCTCGGCCTTCCACCACTCGATGAACTTCCGCTCGGTGGTGGTCTACGGCCGCTTCGAGATCGTCGTCGACGCCGCGCACAAGGCTGCCGCGCTGCAGGCCTTCACCGACCGCGTCTCGCCAGGCCGCTGGGCCACGCTGCGGCCGATGACCGACAAGGAGATGGGCGCCACCACGGTGCTGCGGCTGTCGCTGGCCGAGGCCTCGGCCAAGGTGCGCACCGGCGGCCCGAAGGACGACGACGAGGACCTCGCCTGGCCGACCTGGGCCGGCGTCGTGCCGCTGTCGCTGCAGGCCGGCGCGCCGCAGGCCGAGCCCGACAGCGCGGTCGACACGCCCCCGCCGCTGCCGGACAGCCTGGCGCCGTCGGCCGGCTGACCGTCGCCACGCCGCCCCGCTGCCGACAGGGAGGTGCGGACCGGGCGATGATCTCTGCCCCGTCCACCTGCCCTGTCCGACCATGTCCGCCTCCCGCACCTCCCTCGATCCCGCCGAACTCGACGCCGTGCCGCTGCAGCGGCTCGACGGCCGCGCCGCCACGCTGGGCGACTTCGCCGGCCAGGCGCTGCTGATCGTCAACGTCGCCAGCCGCTGCGGCTTCACGCCGCAGTACGACGGGCTGGAGGCGCTGCACCGGCGCTGGCAGGCGCGCGGCTTCGCGGTGCTGGGCTTCCCGTGCAACCAGTTCGGCCAGCAGGAGCCGGGCGACGCGGCCGAGATCGCCTCGTTCTGCCGGCTCTCGCACGACGTGAGCTTCCCGATGTTCGCCAAGATCGAGGTCAACGGGCCGGGCACGCATCCGCTCTACCGCCACCTGAAGCAGGCCGCGCCCGGCCTGCTCGGCACCGAGGCGATCAAGTGGAACTTCACCAAGTTCCTGCTCGACGCCGAGCACCGCGTCGTGCGCCGCTTCGCGCCGACCGACACGCCGCAGTCGCTGGAGGCCCACATCGAGCCGCTGCTGCCCCGCCCGGCCTGAGGGGCGCACGCGATCGATGCAGAATGGGCAGGAAGTCACACGAAGGAGCCTGCCCATGAGCGTCATCATCGTCGACGACAACCCCGACGGCCAGCGCCGCACGCTGCACGTCATCTACGCGCTGCATGCCTTCGGTCTGGGCCTGGGCGCCTTCGGCGCGGCCAGCGTCGTCGGCTCCTTCCTGTTCGGCTGGCCGTCGATCATCGCGGTGGTGCTGAGCTACCTGCAGCGCGACAAGGTGCGCGGCACCTGGATGGCCTCGCATGTGGAATGGACCATCTCGACCTTCTGGATCGCGCTGGGCTGGTCGCTCGCGGTACTGCTGCTGTCCCTCGTGCTGATGCCCTTCCTGATCGGCTTCGCGACGCTGCCGCTGGGCATGTTCCTGCTCGGCGTCTGGGCGATCTACCGCATCGCACGCGGCTGGCTGCGCCTCAGGGACGGCCTGGAGATGCCCCGGGAATGACAGCGGGCTGACGCCGGCCTGACCCGGCGGCGCCGGCAGCCGCCCCGTGTCGCCCCGGCCCCACGGCCGCGGGCGCGCAGATGATCTGCATCGCGGCCGGCCTTGCGGCGCGCGAAAACTTTCTTCATAAACCTGATACCGGATCGTTTCACGGCGGATGCCGCGGCGCTCCGGACCGTCCGGCGCCGGGCTCCGGCCCCTGGAAGCGCCGGGGCGAACGACCGACACGTCAGGGAATGAAGACATGACAGCAGCTTGGATGCGCCGCACGGGCGCGATCGCGATCGCCGGTGCCGCGCTGGCGGCCTTGAGCGCCTGCGGCGGCGGCGGGGGTGGCGACGAGACAGCGAGCCCGCAGGGCTACTGGTACGACGACACGACGATCGGGGTCGTCACCTCCGACAACGAGTTCTGGAGCCTGCGCACCGGCGGCACCGAGCTGGTGCTGAGGCACGGTACGCTGGCGACCTCCGGTCACAGCTTCTCGGGCGTGCTGGACGATTTCCTGATCTCGGCCGCCGGCAAGACCAGCGTGAGCACCTCGGGCACCTTCGTGCCGCGCAGCAGCCTCGGCGGCAGCTCGACCAGCGCCAGCGGCGCAACCAGCGCCTACACGCTGCGCTACGACAGCACCTACGAGCAGGCGGCCACGCTGGCGAAGGCGGCCGGCTCCTGGCAGGCCATGCTGGTCAGCGGAAACCTCACGCACCAGCACACGGGAACGGTCGCCAGCGACGGCAAGCTGACGATGACCAGCCGCAGCTGGATCACCGGCTCGTCGCCGTCGGGCACCGGCTGCACGCTCACCGGCACGCTGACGCCGGATCCGGCCGGCGGCAACTTCTTCCGCATCGCCGGCCAGTTCGGCACGAGCGGCTGCAAGGCCCCGAACGCCAGCGTGCGGGGCCTGGTCACCGTGAGCACGAGGAACGGCACCTCGGTGATGACCGGCGGCGTGCTGTGGAATGGCGAGGGCATGCCGCTCGCGCTGCTGCGAAGCTGAGCCGAGAGCCCCGCCGCGGGCCGGAAATCAGCCGCGCCCGCGCAGCCAGGCCAGCCGGGCCGCCAGCCGCTCGCGCCGGCCGGGCAGGTCCGGCCCCAGCCACGCGGTCCAGGCGACGACGAACAGCGCACGCGCCTCGATGCAGGCGTCCAGCAGCGCCGCGTCGATCGGCGGGCCCCGCTCGCGCCAGCCCGCCAGCGCCGCTTCGGCCCAGGCCTGCTCCGGGCCGCCGAAGATGCGGCCGGCGCCGATCAGCCCGGCCAGATCCCACTCGAGCGGCCCGCGACAGGCGTCTTCCCAGTCGAGCCAGACGCTGGCGGCCGGATCGGCCTGCAGCGCGCGCACGTTGTTGACCTGCGCATCGCCGTGCAGCCACTGCGGCGGCGCCGGGTGGGCTCGCAGCGCGCACGCCAGCGTGTCCAGCCGCGCCAGCAGATCGGCACGCACATCGCCCGGCAGGACGGTCGTCGCCGGACCGGACGGCGCGGTGACCAGCAGGCGCCGGGCCTCGTCGAGCGGCGCCCACGGCTCGGGCACCGCCAGCCCCGGCGCCAGCGCGGCCGGCAGCGTCGCCAGCACCGCATGGCAGGCCGCCAGCGCGCGCCCGGCCTGACGGGCCTCGGGCGGCTGCGACCGCAGGTCCAGCCCGCGCCACAGCGTGATGCGCCAGCCGGCTTCCCTGTGCGGCCCGGCCAGAGTGCCCGGCGCGGGTGCACCGACCGGCGCCCCGCCCGCCTGCAGCGCCTGCGCCAGCGCGATCTCGCGCCGCGCCCAGGCCGGCTCGGCGCGCGGCCCGGCGGTGCCGGTGGCCACCCGCGCGACCCAGGGCGTCGGCTCCAGCGCCAGCACGAGGTTCGAGAAGCGCCCGATCACCCTCGGCCGCACCTCGCCCAGCCCGAGACGCGGCGCCAGCGCCCGGCAGGCGGCCGAGACCTCGGCCTCGACCCCGGCGCCGGCCTCAGGCACCGGCCACGCCCTGCCCGTCCTTCTCCAGCGACAGCGCGTTGATGCAGTAGCGCAGCCCCGAGGGCGGCGGGCCGTCCGGGAAGACATGGCCGAGATGCGCGTCGCAGACCGCGCAGGTGACCTCGACCCGCACCATGCCGTGCGACTCGTCGACATGGCAGGCCACCGCGCGGCCGTCGACCGGCTGGGTGAAGGACGGCCAGCCGGTGCCGCTGTCGAACTTCTCGCCGGCGTCGAACAGCGGCGTGCCGCAGCAGGCGCAGTGGTAGCGCCCGGGCGTGAACAGGCCGCACATCGACGAGCTGAACGGCCGCTCGGTGCCCTTGCGGCGGGTGACGAAATACTGCTCGGGCGTCAGCCGCGCCTGCCAGAAGGCCGGCTCGCGCTCGACGCGGCGCGGCGGCGCGACATTGCCCTCGCGGGCGCGGCGCAGCACCTCGCGCCAGTCGATCAGCGGCGCCGGCTCGGGCTGGCCCGGCTGCGGCAGGCGCCAGTTCGGCCGCACCCAGTGGCAGGTGTAGCCGTCCGGATAGTGCTGCAGATAGTCCTGATGCTCCGGCTCGGCCTGCCAGAAGGGGCCGGCGGCCTTCAGCTCGGTCACCACCGGGCCGGGCCAGCGGCCGGAGGCGTTCACCTCGGCGACGGTGCGCTCGGCGGTCTGGCGCTGCGCCTCGCTCAGCCAGTAGATGCCCGAGCGGTAGGACGGGCCGCGGTCATTGCCCTGGCGGTCCGGCGTCGTCGGGTCATGGATCTGGAAGAAGAACTCCAGCAGCGCGCGGTAGCTCAGCCGCGACGGGTCGAAGACGATCTCGATCGCCTCGGCATGCGTGCCGTGGTGGCGGTAGGTCGCGTGGGGCACGTCGCCGCCGCTGTAGCCCACGCGGGTCGAGACGACGCCGGGCAGATGGCGGATCAGCTCCTGCATGCCCCAGAAGCAGCCGCCGGCGAGGATGGCGGTTTCGGTGGAGGCGGGGGTGTTCATCGGCGGGATTCCTTCGCGTGAGCGCATGACGGACAGGCCCCGAGCGTAGCCAAGGCCGCCTGCGCCTGCGGGGCGCAAGGGTTCTTCCGCGGCGGTGCGGGCAGCTTCACGCTCGGCCAGGTTCGGCGCGATGCCGCCGGATCGCCTCCAGCGAGCCGCGCCCGCTGTGGCGGAGCTGGCTGATGTCGTAGCGGTGCTCGGCGCCGACCGGGCAAGCCAGGCGCGCCACGCAGCCCGACGCGCACGGCGAGCCCTCGGTCAGCCGCTGGCGCTGGCAGGCTTCGATCTCCATGCGGCCGCTGTCGAGCGCCCGGCCGGGGCAGGCCTCGATGCAGCGCCGGTGCGTGCAGGTCGGACAGGGGTGGCCGAGGTCGACGGCGGGCGACGGCGGCAGGCTGGAATCGGTGACGACGGCCGCGCGATAGGCGAACCACGAGCCCCACTGCGCGTCGATGCCGACCATGAACGGCGACGCATGGTGCCAGCCGGCCAGGCTGCCCAGGCGCTGCAATCCCACATGCTGCCCAGGCGGCAGCCCGACCGGATAGACGAAGCGCGCGCTCGTGCCCGGCAGCGCCTCGCGCAGCCAGCGCTCGACGGTGCGCTGGCTGTGCTCGTCGATGGGATGCTCGGCGCCGAGCAGGCCGTCGGCCTGCTGCGCCTGCACGCAGTCCCACAGCCGCCGCCCGGCATGGCCGAACAGCAGCAGCTGCGTCTCGCCGGGCCTCGGGTCCAGGGGCGCAAGCAGATCGGCCGGCAGGTCGGCCAGATTGAAGACATGCTGGCGGTTCAGGCCGGCGTCGTCGAGCAGGTCATGGCGGGGCAGGTTCGGCATGACGGGCATTGTCCCGCCCCGGGCGCACGGTCAGGCCGGCGCGGCCTCCGCCGCCAGCTGCGCCGCGTCGGGCGCGACCAGCAGCGGGTCCATCGCCTCCCACGGCGCCGGCGCCCTCACCTGCTGCCACATCGGGTTGAAGAGCGCCTTGTCGATCTCGGCGATCATCGTGATCATGCCCTCGTAGCCGGCGAAGGCGTGGTGGCGCTCCTGATTGATGTCCATCCAGGGCATGCGCGCCTTCAGCGCCACGAACTGGCTGCGCCCGCCCGACAGCATGATGTCGGCCCGGGCCTCGCGCAGCATCGCGTACATCTGCCGCGGCGTCATGTCGTCGATCATGTGCGCGTCGTCGCCCATGATCTCCTTGATCTTCTCCTTGTCTTCCTTGGTGGACTTCTTCACCGAGGTGCCGACCACCTCCAGCCCGGCCTCCTGCAGCGCGCTGACGACCGACCAGCTCTTCACGCCGCCGGTGATCAGCAGCACGCGCTTGCCGGCCAGGCGCTCGCGGTAGGCGCGGATGCGTTCCCAGGCGCGCGCCTCCTCGGCGGCGATCAGCGCCTCGGTGCGGTCCTTCAGGTCGGCCGGTGCGCCCTGCTCGACCAGCAGCCGCGCGATCTCGCGCAGCGTCGTGCTCATGTCGCTGATGCCGTAGAAGGAGCCCTCGAAGTACGGGATGCCCCAGCGCTGCTGCATCTTCGTGGCGATGTTGATCATCGACTTCGAGCACACCATCATGTTGGCGCGCGCGCGGTGCGCCGAGGCGACCTCGCGGTAGCGGCCGTCGCCCGAGATGCACGACAGGACGCGCACGCCCAGCGCGTCGAGCAGCGGCTTGACCTGCCACAGCTCGCCCGACAGGTTGTACTCGCCGATGATGTTGATGTCGTAGGGCGTCGTGCGCTCCGGCTCCATCGTGCCGACGACATAGTCCAGCAGCGCCTCGGCGCCGAGCTTGTTGCCCAGGTTCTTCGGGCCGGCGAAGCCGGGCGCGTTGACCGGAATGACCGGCTTGCCGAACTTCTCGGTGGCTCGCCGGCACACCGCCTCGATGTCGTCGCCGATCAGGCCGGTCACGCAGGTCTGGTAGACGAAGACGGCCGGCGGGTCGACCTTGTCGACGATCTCGCGGATGGCCTTGAACAGGCGCTTCTCGGCTCCGTAGATGACGTCGAACTCGTTGATGTCGGTGGTGAAGCCGGTGCGGTAGGTCGTCGGGCCGCTGCTGGCCGAATGCCGGTTGTCCCAGGAGTTGCCCTCGCAGGCGATCGGGCCGTGGACCAGGTGGGCGACGTCGACGATGGGCTGCAGCGCGATCTTGGCGCCGTCGAAGGCGCAGCCGCCGGCGGCGGCCCCCGGCGTGAGCTGCTTGGTGCAGCCCTTCTTGCGCTCCTTCTCGCTCTTGGCCTGGTTCTTGTCGCAGCCGGGCTCGTCGAAGACATCGGCGATCTTGGCCTTCAGCGAAGCGGACATGGCAAACCTCCGTGGCGGATGACGGGGCAGGTGCAGCAGGTTCCGGGCCATGCGCCGGCGTGTCGGGAATGGCGGGAACGCGCCAATGCCGCCCGGCGGCGCGGCGCGTCACAATCGGTTCCATGTCGTCCTCGCCCGCCCGCATTCCGCCGATCCAGTGCCTGCTGACCTTCGAGGCGGTGGCGCGCCTGCGCAGCGCCACGCTGGCGGCCGACGAGCTCAGCGTCACGCCCAGCGCGGTCAGCCACCGGCTGCGCCAGCTCGAGGCGCTGGTCGGGCTGAAGCTGTTCAGCCGCCAGGACTTCGGCCTGACCACCGAGGGCGCGCACTATCTCGCGCAGGTGCGCATCGGCCTGCAGGCGCTGCGCCAGCTGCCCGGCCACAGCCCGCAGGAGAAGCGCCTGACGCGGCTGCGGCTGGCGGTGCCGCCGACCTTCTCGCGCCAGATGCTGCTGCCGCGGCTGGCGCTGTTCCGCAGCCAGTTCCCGGACGTGGAGCTGTCGATGCAGGTGGCCATCCCGCTGCTCGACGTCACCGCCGAGGAGGCCGACCTGGAAATCCGCTTCGGCATCGGCGGCTATGCCGACGTCGAGGAGCTGCGCCTGCTCGACGACGAGATCACGCCGGTGTGCAGCCCGGACTACCTGCGCGAGGCCGGCCCCTTCGACGGCTTCGACACGCTCGAGCAGGTGCAGTCCGCGCAGCTCATCCGCACGCCGCTCGAACCCTGGGGCACCTGGTTCCGCCACTGCGGCATCGCGCTGCCCGAGCCGGACGCCGGCGCGCAGTTCAACGACGCCGGCCTGGTGTTCGACGCCGCGGCCAGCGGCTTCGGCGTGTCGCTGCAGCGCCTGAAGCTGGGCGCGGCCTGGATCGAGAGCGGCCGCGTGGTGCGGCTGTCGCGGCAGTCGGTGCCCTCGCCCAACAGCCACTTCATCTGCTGGAAGCCCGGCACGCTCAAGCGCTGGGAATGCGCCGCCTTCGTCGAGTGGCTGCGCGAGGCGCTGCGCTGATGCCGCCGCCGCCACGGCTCCCGAACATCACGTAGACAGCACCACTTAGGGTCCAACCCTGTGACCGTGCGCGGGCTGAAATTTCATCAATCCGCGCCACAACAACCCTCAGCCAGCACCGCCCCGCCCGTCGATAGATTCCGCGCCAGCCGATTTTTCCCCAACTCTCTTCGCTCGCGCGCCAAGGACTCTCCGACATGGTCTGGCAACAGGTCTACGACCCCTTCCACAACATGGTCCTCTCCACGCTGGTCGCCATCATTCCGGTGGCGGTCATGCTCGTGGGGCTGGGCTTTCTCCATCTGAAGGCGCACGTCGCCGCCGCCGCCGGTCTGGCCGCCTCCATCATCGTGGCCGTCTTCGGCTTCGGGATGCCCGCGGGCCTGGCCGGCAACGCCGCCTTCTACGGCGGCCTGGTCGGCCTGCTGCCGATCGGCTGGATCGTGCTCAACATCATCTTCCTGCACCGCCTGACGGAGCTGAACGGCTCGTTCAAGGTGCTGCAGGACTCGATCGCCGGCATCACGCAGGACCGCCGCCTGCAGCTGCTGCTGATCTCCTTCAGCTTCGGCGCGTTCTTCGAGGGCGCGGCCGGCTTCGGCACGCCGGTGGCGGTGACCGCCTCGATCCTGATCGGCCTGGGCTTCTCGCCGCTGGCCGCCTCGGGCCTGAGCCTGATCGCCAACACCGCGCCGGTGGCTTATGGCGCGCTGGGCACGCCGGTGATCACGCTGGCCAAGGTGCACGGCTACGACCTGATGGCGGTGTCGGGCATGATCGGCCGCCAGCTGCCCTTCTTCTCGATGCTGGTGCCGTTCTGGCTGATCTGGGCCTTCGCCGGCCGCAAGGCGATGTGGGAGATCTGGCCCGCGCTGGTCGTCACCGGCCTGAGCTTCGCGATCCCGCAGTTCCTGGTGTCGAACTACATCGGCCCGGAGCTGGTCGACGTGATCGCCGCGGTCAGCTCGATGGTCTGCCTGGTGCTGTTCCTGCGCGTCTGGAAGCCCAGGACCATCTGGACCTCGGTCTCGCTGAAGGGCCATGACCACGACGCGGGCGAAGCCAAGGCGCCGGTCGCACCGAAGAAGCACCCGATCGACGCGGTGCTGCGCGCCTGGCTGCCGTGGGCGATCCTGACGGTCTTCGTGTTCGTCTGGGGCCTGCCGGAAGTCAAGAAGTTCTGGAACGGCGTCTGGGCGCCGGCCTTCCCGATCGAGGGCCTGCACAACATGATCGAGAAGATGCCGCCGGTGGTGCGCGAGCCGCACAAGGAGACGGCCGTCTACACGCTGGCGCTGCTGTCGACCACCGGCACCGGCATCCTGCTGTCGGCGCTGATCGGCGGCCTGATCATGGGCTTCGGTCCGATCGAGCTGGTCCGCACCTTCTTCAAGACCATCTGGATGGTGCGCTACTCGCTGCTGACCATCGTGCTGATGCTCGGCCTGGGCAACGTCACCCGCTACTCGGGCACCGACACGACGCTGGGCCTGGCCTTCGCCAACACCGGCGTGCTCTACCCCTTCTTCGGCACGCTGATGGGCTGGATGGGTGTCGCGCTGACCGGCTCGGACACCGCGTCCAACGTGCTCTTCGGCGGCATGCAGAAGGTCGCGGCCGAGCAGCTGGGCCTGAGCCCCAACCTGATGGGCGCGGCCAACTCCTCGGGCGGCGTGATGGGCAAGATGATCGACGCGCAGTCCATCGTCGTGGCCTCGACCGCGACGCGCTGGTTCGACCACGAAGGCGACATCCTGCGCTACGTCTTCTTCCACTCGGTCGCACTGGCCTGCCTGGTGGGCATCTTCGTGACGCTGCAGGCCTACGTGTGGCCGTTCACCACGATGGTGATCCACTGACGCGCCGACAGCGCTGACGCCGTGAGGCGTCCGGGCGCGGCAGGGTTCAGACCCGGAAGCGCTCGACCAGCGCGTGCAGCCGCGCCGCCTCGTCCTGCAGGCTCTCGGCGGCGGCCGCGCTCTCCTCGACCAGCGCGGCGTTCTGCTGCGTCATCTGGTCGAGCTGCGACACCGACAGGTTGATCTGGTCGATGCCGCTGCTCTGCTCGCCCGAGGCGACCTTGATGCTGCCGATCAGCGTCGAGACGCTCTCGACGCTGGCGACGATCTCGCGCATCGTCTCGGCGGCGCTGCCGACCGACTGGCTGCCCTGGCCGACCTTGTCGACCGAGTCGCCGATCAGCGACTTGACCTCGCGCGCGGCCGCCGCCGAGCGCTGCGCCAGGCTGCGCACCTCGCCGGCGACGACCGCGAAGCCGCGGCCCTGCTCGCCCGCCCGCGCGGCCTCCACGGCCGCGTTCAGCGCCAGGATGTTGGTCTGGAAGGCGATGCCGTCGATCACGCCGATGATGTCGGCGATCTTGGCCGAGGACGAGCGGATCGCGCCCATCGTCTGCTCCACCTCCTGCATCAGCGTGCCGCCGCGCTCGGCCACCGAGCGGGCGGTGCCGGCCAGATCGTCGGCCTGGGTGGCGACCTCGGCGCTCTGGCGCACCGTGCCGGCGATCTGCTCCATCGACGAGGCGGTGGCCTGCAGGCTGCTGGCCGCCTGCTCGGTGCGATGGCTCAGGTCGGTGTTGCCGGCGGCGACCTCCTGGCTGGACATCCGGATCGTCTCGCTGGCGCGGCGCACCTGGCCGACCAGATCGCGCAGCGCCTCCTGCATCGCATGCACCGAGCCGGCCAGCTGGGCGATTTCCGAACGCCCGTGCACCGGCACCTCGGAGGCCAGGTCGCCGTCGGCGATGCGTCCGGCGACCTCGCGCAGCACCTCGACCGGGCGCACGATGCTGCGGTTCAGGGCCCAGCCCAGCAGCACCGCCACGACGATGTTGAACAGCGTGATCGAGACGAAGACCGCATGCGCCCGCTCGAGCCGCTGCTGCACGTCCTGGCCGAGCGTCTTCTGCCGCTCGAGCTGCCACGCCACCATCGCGTCGGCGCTGGCGACATAGTCGACCACCGTCCGCTGGAAGGCGTCGGCGCGCTGGCGCACCAGCGTGTCGTCGCCCCGGGCGGCCAGCAGCTGCTCGCGGCCGGCGAGATAGCGCTGCCGCACCTCGGCCAGCCGGGCGCCCAGGCGACGGCCCTCCTCGCTGGTCTCGATCTCCTCGTAGCGCTTCTGGATGACCGTGGTGCGCGCGGTGACCGCCTTGGCCGGATCGGCGAAGTAGCCGGAGACCAGGCCGCTGGCGTCGAGCGCCATCGCCATCGCGCGCGCCGAGTTGGCCACGATGTTCTCGCGCCATTCGCGCGCCAGCGCCAGCCGCTCGCTCTGCTCGCCCTGCAGCACGCTGTTGGCACGGGAGACCGCCGCCAGATTGGTCCAGGTGACGACGGTGGCCAGCACCATCAGCAGCACCATGACCGCGTAGCCCAGCGCCAGCCGGGCCCCGATGCGCCAGTTCTCGAGGAAGTCCATCGTGTCTCGCTCCATGCGCGGCCGGATGGCCGGATACCAGGGCGAGTGTCGGTTCTGCCGGGTATTGCGAATGCCGTGAACAGCGCCGGAAAAACGACTGCCGGCATGCGCCGGCAGTGCAACATTGACCGCGGACAGATCCCGGGACCGGGGCTCAGTGATCGTCGGCCAGCGCCTCGGTGGCGATGAGCTGCTCGCGCAGCGCGTGGCGCGCGCGCCAGCCGCCCGGCGCGTCGAAGAGCGCATCGGCCGCGTCGACCGCCGCCATCGCGACGTCCTCGCTGCCGTAGACGCGCCACTGGCCGCCGCGCGCCTGCAGAGCCGCCAGCCCGGCCTGCAGCGGGCTCACCGCCTGCGCCTGGAAGTGACCGGCGCCGAGCAGGTGGTCGGCGCGGTAGAGCGGCGTGTCCCAGCCGTGCGCGTCGGCCAGGCCGCAGACCGCCGGGCAGGCCTGGCGCGCATCGGGCGACTCCGGCACCCGGTCGGCCAGGTCGAGCAGCTCGCGCGGCGTGGCCACGTCGAACACCTCCCATTCCGGCAGCGCGTCGCCGGCGCAGACCTTGCGCAGGAAATCCAGCTCGCCGTAGGCGAACCACGCCCGGGACTGCGCCGGGCCGGCCTCGGGCACCTCGACCACGAAGATCATCGCGTCTCTCCCGGAGCGGGCGTCACTCGACGCCGTCGTGCATCGCGCGCTGCCAGACGGTGCGGCGCAGCCGCTCCGACACCGCCAGCGGCGAGCCGTCGAAGCGGTCGTGATGCCGGCGCAGCGCCGCCTGCGCCACCGAGGCCTCCGCCAGCGTCAGCGGCAGCCGCCCGGCCATGTGCGAGGCCAGCGGCACGAGGCGCTGGATGGCCTGGCGGTTCGGATGCTCGTCGAGCGCGACGATCTCGTCGGCCTCGGGCCGCCCGTCCAGGCAGACCCAGCCGTCGATGACCTCGACCTTGCGGCCGTCGTTCGTGATCCTGACGAAGGTGGTCTCGTTCATGTCGCAAGCTCCAGGTCGGTCGGAATCGGCAAGGGCCCCGGTCGCCCGGGGCCCGATGCGCACCGGCGGGGACAGCCCCCGCCGCGGCGGATCCGCGGATCAGCGGATGATGTCGTACGAGTAGTCGGTCTTGCCCGGGACGATGGTGTTGGCGTCGAGCGCTTCGAAGAACTCGTCCAGGAACATCGTCAGCAGGCGCAGGCCGCCCTCGTAGCCCCAGGTGGGGAAGCGGTGGTAGTGGTGACGGTCGAAGATCGGGAACACCAGGCGGATCAGCGGCGTGCCGGTGTCGCGCTCGAGGTACTTGCCGTAGGTGTTGCCGATCAGGAAGTCGACCGGCTCCGTGAACAGCAGCGAGCGCATGTGCCAGAGGTCGCGCTTCGGGTAGACCTTGCAGCCGGCGCCGAAGGGCGAGGCGTCGAGCACGGCCTGGACCTTGGCCGCCCAGTCGTCGGTGCCGTTGGTGGCCAGCACATGGGTCGGCTCGGCGCCGAGCTCCAGCAGGAAGCGGGTGTAGCCGATCATCTGGTCCGGATCGCCGTACATCGCGTACTTCTTGCCGTGCAGGTGCGCCTGGCTGTCGGCCATCGCGTCGACGAGCTGGCCGCGCTCGCGCTCGAGCTGCGCCGGCACCGGCTTGCCGGTCAGGCGGCTGATCGCCATGATGAACTCGTCGGTGCCGGCCACGCCCACCGGCGCGTTCAGCACGACGACCTCCTGGCCCTTCTCCTTCAGGTACTTGATCGTCTTCTCGCAGCAGAACTCCTGGAAGACGATCGTCGCCTTGGCGTTGAGCGCCTTCTCGACGTCGGCCTTGGTGGTGCCGCCCTCGTACATGCGGAACTCGCCGTCGGTCGGGGTGTTCCAGACCTCCGACGGGTCGCACAGCACGGTGACGTCCGCGCCGAACAGGTCGAAGATGCGGCGCACTTCCTTCATGTTGCCGACGACGAAGCCGTCGAAGCCGCCGATGAAGTTGATGCTCTCGCCCGGCACGCGGGTCAGCGCCTCGGCGGTGCCGGCCTTGCCGTCCCAGAAGTGCTTGAGCACGCCCAGCAGCGCGTTGTCGTAGCCGGTGATGTGGCTGCCGACGAAGGCCGGGGTGTGCGCGAACGGCACGTCGAAGTCGGCCGGGATCGAGCCCTTCTGCTTCGAGTTCTTGATGAAGGCGTCCAGGTCGTCACCGATGACCTCGGCCATGCACGTCGTCGAGACGGCGATCATGTCCGGCTTGTAGAGGTTGTAGGTGTTGGCCAGGCCGTCGATCATGTTGTTCAGGCCGCCGAACACCGCCGCGTCTTCCGTCATCGACGAGGACACGCACGAGGTCGGCTCCTTGAAGTGGCGGCTGAAGTGCGAGCGGTAGTAGGCCACGCAGCCCTGCGAGCCGTGCACGAAGCTCATCGTCCTGGCGAAGCCGTTGGCGACGTAGACGGCGCCCAGCGGCTGGCAGGCCTTGGCGGGGTTGACGACCAGCGAGTCCCGGGCGAAGTTCTTCTCCTGGTACTCCTTGGTCTTGGTCCAGTTGCGGATCTCGTCGACCTTGACCTCGGCGTGGTTGAACTCGAACTCGGTCTTGTCGGCGAACAGCTTCTGATACTCGGGCTCACGGAACAGCAGCTCGTGGTCGAGGATCTTGTCGGCGTCTTGAGGCATGGTGGCTCTCCGGGCGATGCGTGGTGTGCGGTGGGGGGCGGCGCGCTCAGGCGGCCTTCTTCCAGGGCGCCGACTTGGCCAGGCCCCAGATCGGCGAGCTGATCGCCATGTCCATGTCGCGGGCGAAGATCGCGAAACCGTCGTAGCCGTGGTACGGGCCCGAGTAGTCCCACGAGTGCATCTGGCGGAAGGGCACGCCCATCTTCTGGAAGACGTACTTCTCCTTGATGCCCGAGCCGATCAGGTCCGGCTGGATCTTCTCGACGAACTTCTCGAACTCGTAGCCGGTCACGTCGTCGTAGATCAGCGTGGAGTCCTTGATGTAGTGGGTCGTGCGCTGGTAGTCGTCGTTGTGGCCGAACTCGTAGCCGGTGCCGACCACGTCCATGCCGAGGTCCTCGTAGGCGCCGATGACGTGGCGCGGACGCAGGCCGCCGACGTACAGCATGACCTTCTTGCCTTCCAGGCGCGGCTTGTACTTCGCGATGACCGCGTCGACCATCGGACGGTACTTGGCGATGACGCGCTCGGCGTTGGCCTTGATGGTGTCGTCGAAGTGGCTGGCGATCTCGCGCAGGCTCTTCTCGATCATGGTCGGGCCGAAGAAGTTGTACTCGACCCAGGGAATGCCGTACTTCTCCTCCATGTGCCGCGAGATGTAGTTCATCGAGCGGTAGCAGTGCAGGACGTTGAGCTTGGCCTTCGGGGTGTTCTCCAGCTCGGCGATGGTGCCGTCGCCCGACCACTGGGCGATCACGCGCAGGCCGATCTCCTCGAGCAGGATGCGGCTCGACCAGGCGTCGCCGCCGATGTTGTAGTCGCCGATGATCGCCACGTCGTACGGGGTCGACTCGAACTCGCGCTCCTTCTTGGTCTTGCCCTCGAAGACCCAGTCGCGGATCGCGTCGTTGGCGATGTGGTGGCCCAGCGACTGGGACACGCCGCGGAAGCCCTCGCAGCGCACCGGCACGATGGTGTGGCCGTCATGCTCCTTGGACTTCTTCTTCGAGACGGCCTCGATGTCGTCGCCGATCAGGCCGATCGGGCATTCCGACTGGATCGAGATGCCCTTGTTCAGCGGGAAGAGCTCCTGGATCTCGTCGATGATCTTGTCGAGCTTCTTGTCGCCGCCGAAGACGATGTCCTTCTCCTGGAAGTCGGAGGTGAACTGCATCGTCACGAAGGTGTCGATGCCGGTGATGCCGATGTAGTAGTTGCGGCGCGCAGCCCACGAGTACTGGCCGCAGCCGACCGGGCCGTGCGAGATGTGGATCATGTCCTTGATCGGGCCCCACACCACGCCCTTCGAGCCGGCGTAGGCGCAGCCGCGGATCGTCATCACGCCGGGCAGCGACTTGATGTTGGACTTGACGCCGCAGTCCGGCTTGCCTTCTTCATAGGTGCCGAGGTGCTTGGCGCGGCGCTTGGCCATCTTTTCCGGATAGGCCTTCAGGACTTCATCGATCAAGGCCTTGTTGGCGGCCTTGCGGTCTTCAACCGTCATGCTCATGGTGTGGGCTCCAGACGACAGGGTGGGGGATGCGCGGGTGGCGCACGCGCACCACCCTGAAGGGCCGGATCGGCCCCGGAACGTCAGACTCAGGCGGCCAGATCGGCGGCGGTCTTGCCGACCTGCGACTCGTCGATGGCCTGCATGATTCCGTGCTCCATCAGCAGGTCTTCGAGCTCGTCCATCGTGATCGGGGTCGGGATGACGCCGTTGCCCGCGTTGGCGTGGACCTTGGTGGCCAGGTTGCGGTACTCGCCGGCCTGCTTGCTGTCCGGGGCGTACTCGATGACGGTCATGCGGCGCAGCTCGGCGTGCTGGACGATGTTGTCGCGCGGCACGAAGTGGATGAGCTTGGTGCCCAGCTTCTTCGCCAGCGACTCGGCCAGCTCGAGTTCCTTGTCGGTCTTGCGCTCGTTGCAGACCAGGCCGCCCAGACGCACGCCGCCCGAGTTGGCGTACTTCAGGATGCCCTTGGAGATGTTGTTGGCCGCGTACATGGCCATCATCTCGCCCGACATGACGATGTAGATCTCCTGGGCCTTGTTCTCGCGGATCGGCATGGCGAAGCCGCCGCAGACCACGTCGCCCAGCACGTCGTAGGAGACGTAGTCCACGCCTTCATAGGCGCCGTTCTCTTCCAGGAAGTTGATCGAGGTGATCACGCCGCGGCCGGCGCAGCCGACGCCCGGCTCCGGACCGCCGGATTCCACGCAGCGGATGTCGCGGAAGCCGATCTTCATGACGTCCTCGATCTCGAGGTCCTCGACCGAGCCGGCTTCGGCGGCCAGCGACAGGATGGTGTCCTGGGCCTTCGCGTGCAGGATCAGGCGGGTCGAGTCGGCCTTCGGGTCGCAGCCGACGATCAGGATCTTCTGACCCATCTCGGCCAGCGCGGCCAGGGTGTTCTGCGAGGTGGTGGACTTGCCGATGCCACCCTTGCCGTAGAAGGCGATCTGACGAAGCTTGGACATTTCAGTTCTCCGGTTGAGAGATTGAGAGAGAGACGTGCGAACGCCGGGATCTCCTTGCCGCCTTCGGAGCCTGTGTGGGTCTTCTTCGAAGGTCCCTCGGGGCCAGCCATGGGGTTCAGCGCACCCAGCTCATCGCAACCGCCATGCCAGCCCGCCAGAACGCCGCGAATATTTCATAAGTCCTTGTTTTAAAAGGATTTTTCAGACAACCCCGGGATTCTTCGGGCAGCGGTGGGGAATGTGCGGAATCCGACAATCGCCGGCGCCTGCCGCCCTGGACGGGCAGGCATGGTGGTTGCAGAGGAAGGCCTCATGCAGCCGAGCCCGACAAACCCCACACAGGCCCAGCAGGCCCCGCAGGCGCCCGCCCCGAATCCGCACTACCTGCGCCTGGGCGGCCATGACGCGGTGGTGCGGCTGGTCGACGCCTTCTACCGGGCGATGGACACCCGCGAGGACGCCCGCACGATCCGCGCGATGCACGAGCCCGACCTGACGGCGACCAAGCGCGTGCTGGTCGACTACCTGAGCGAGTGGATGGGCGGACCGAAGCGCTACACGCCCTCGCGCGGCGCGCCGATGCTGCGCCGGCGCCACCACCCCTTCGACATCGACGAGGCCGCGCGCGACGCCTGGATGGCCTGCATGCGCCAAGCGCTGGCCGTGGCCTGCGAGGACGCCGCGCTGCGCGCCGACCTCGACGCAGCCTTCTGGAAGGTCGCCGACTTCATCCGCAACACCGAGTCGGGCGGCCAGTCGCGCCCGCACCCGGGCCGGCCGATGGAGGTCGCGCCGCACCAGGTGCCGCCGACCCACGCCTCGGCGGCTGCGCCCGACGCCGGTCCCCGCGTCGACTGACCGCCCGATGCCCGCCCGGCTCGACCGATTTCCTTCCCCCACCGTCACCCACAGGAGCCTCACGATGAGCACCCTCTCGATCACCGACACCGCATTCGCCCGCCTCGAAGCCGAGGGCCGGCTCGTCAACAGCGTGCTGAAGGCGCCGACGAAGAAGGCCGGCCGCTACGGCTTCCGCGGCGACATCGCGCTGAAGTTCCCGGCCAAGCTGGCCGACGAGGCGCGTCCGCCCGAGATCAGCAGCGACCAGATCATCGCCACCGCCCGGGCCGGCGAGCCGACCATCGAGTTCCTGGCCGGCTTCCTGCTGAGCTTCGAGTACCTCAAGCTCGTCGCCGAGGTGCTCGGCGACCTGCTCTCGCCGACCGGCAAGTACTTCTTCTTCGTCGACAACATCGACATCAGCAAGAAGTACGTCTGCGAGTACGGCGGCGCGACCTTCCACATCCTGCCGATCGACGAGGCGACGGTCTACAACGAGCTGCTCGAGCTGCTCTACCTCGAGAAGGGCGACCTGAAGAAGCTCGACACCGCCGGCAAGACCGACGCGATCGCCGACAAGGCCGCCGGCTTCAGCGCCAGCTTCCCGAAGATCACCTACGAGGAAGGCGTGGCGACGATGGGCCCGGTGCGCAACCTGTACGAGAACCGTCCGGTCTGAGCGCACGGACCGACGCCCTGCCCGCAGCGATGAGCGACGAGCCGGTCCAGCCGCACCGCTGGTACACCACCAACCTGGTGGGCGTGCCCGCGCCGCTGCTGGCCTCGACCGCCTTCAACGCCGACCCGCCGGCCACGCTGGCGATCGCCGGCGTGCGGCCGAGCCATCCGGGCCTGTTCGCGCTGCTCGGGCGCTGCGAGAGCGCCGCCGAGGCGCGCGAGATCTTCGTGAACTACCTCGACATCGCCTTCGGGCTGCGCCGCCCGGCCGCGCACGAGCTCGGCGGGCTCGGCCCGGCCGAGCAGCGCCGCTGGCGCAGCAGCTGGCGCAAGCTGCTGCAGGGCTGGGGCATGGACTCCAGCGGCCCGGCCGGCGCGGTGCTCAAGGGCTGGGTCGAGAGCCGCTTCGGGCTGGTGCCGGTCTTCCACCGCGCGCCGCTCGGGCGCTTTCCCTCGCCGGCCTGGATCGCCTATCTCGAGGAGAAGGCCACCAGCCGCCACCACGGCAACAACATCCACCAGCAGCTCGACCTGCTGCAGGCCTTCGGCCAGTGGATGCTCGCGCGCTTCGGCCCGCCGGGGCCGGGCCTCACGCCGCGGCATCTGCGCCTGTGGCGGGGCAGCAACCGCTGCGAGGAGCAGGTGGTCGCCGGCCGGCTGGCCGACCGGCGCTGCACGCTGCGGCTCAACAACATCGTCTCCTTCAGCCTGTCGCCCGAGGAGGCCGGCTGCTTCGGCGATCGCCTGCTCGAGGTGCAGGTGCCGCTGTGCAAGCTGCTGGTCTGGCCGGGGCTGCTGCCCGGTCAGGTGCTGCAGGGCGAGCAGGAGGTGCTCGCGCTGGGCGGCGACCACGAGGTCGTCGTGCGAGACGGCCTCTGAGGACCGCGCCGATGCCTGCCCCGACACCCCTGCCCGGACTGCCCGAGCTGCTCGACCGCGCGCTGGGCGCCTACCTGGGCCTGGCGCTCGGCGACGCGCTCGGCGCGACGGTCGAGTTCCTGCGCCCGCGCGAGATCGAGGCGCGCCACGGCGTGCACCGCGAGATCGTCGGCGGCGGCTGGCTCCGGCTCGCGCCCGGCCAGGTGACCGACGACACCACGATGAGCCTGGCGCTGGGCGAGGCGCTGCTGGCCTGCGGCGCCGGGACGCTGGCGCGCCATGCCGACGGCCGGGACGAGGCCGGGCTCTGGCCGCGCGCCGTCGGCGACGCCTTCGTGCGCTGGTGGCGCGGCAGGCCGGTGGACTGCGGCAACACCTGCCGGCGCGGCATCCAGCGCTATCTGCGCGACGGCTCGGTCGCCGGCCCGCCCAGCGAGGGCGACGGCGGCAACGGCGCGCTGATGCGCAACCTGCCGGTGCTGCTGGTCACGCTGGGCGACGACGCGGCGATGCAGGCGCTCTCCATCGCGCAGGCGCGCCTGACGCACCACCACCCGCTGTCGGACCAGGCCACGGTCGGGCTGGGCCGGCTCGCGCAGGCGCAGCTGCTCGGCGCGCCCGGCGCGGAGATCGACGCGATGGCGCGCCAGTGGGCCGACACGCACCGCGCCTTCCGCTTCGAGCCCTGGCCGGGCCGTGCCAGCGGCTATGTGGTCGACACGGTGCAGACGGTGCTGCACGCGCTGACCACGCAGCCCGACTTCGAGAGCGCGGTGGTGCGGGCGGTCAACCAGGGCGACGATGCCGACACCACCGGCGCGCTGGTCGGCCTGCTCGCCGGCGCGCGCTGCGGCGCCCGGGCGCTGCCGGCGCGCTGGCTGCGCCGGCTGCAGCCGCAGGTGCTGCGCGACATCACCGACCAGACCGTCGCGCTGCTGGCGCTGGCACGGGAGATGCGAGCCCTGCGGCCATGAACCCGATGACGACGATCGACGACTACCACCAGCGCACCAAGCACGCCCTGCCCTCGCGCTGGGCGGCCGGGCCCGAGACGCTCGACTGGGAGGCGCAGCCCGATCCGTTCCGGCGCTGGGACGGCGCGCCCGTCCACGGGCTGCCGCTGGGCGGCGCCGATCCGGCCGGCGACTGGCCGCAGGTGCTGCGCCCCGGCGCGGTCGCGGCGCAGCCGCTGTCGCGCGCGGCGCTGGGCCGGCTGCTCGAGCTCTCGCTCGGCCTGTCGGCGTGGAAGCAGGCCGGAGCGGACCGCTGGGCGGTGCGGATGAACCCCTCGAGCGGCAACCTGCATCCGACCGAGGGCTGGATCCTGTGCCGCGGCCTGCCCGACCTGCCCGACGGCCTGCATCACTACGCGCCGCGCGAGCACCGGCTGGAGCGGCGCGCCTCGATTGCGCCCGCGGCCGGGGCGGCGCCGCGGGCCTTCGTCGCGCTCTCCAGCGTCGCCTGGCGCGAGGCGTGGAAATACGGCGAGCGCGCCTGGCGCTACGTGCAGCTCGACACCGGCCACGCGATCGGCGCGCTGCGCTTCGCCGCGGCGCTGCTGGGCTGGCGGCTGCAGCGGCTCGACGAGGGCTCGGCACGGCTGGCCGCGCTGCTCGGACTCGACCGCGACGAGGACTTCGGCCGCGCCGAGCGCGAGGAGGCCGAGGCGCTGTTCGAGCTGCTGCCCGCCGCCGCGGACGCCCCGGCCGGCCCGGCGGGCGATGACGCCTTCTGGCACTGGACGGCGCCGGGCGCCTGCGCCTGGCATGGCACCGCCAGCCGCCTGGACCGCCATCCGATGTACCGCTGGCCGGTGATCGATGCGGCCGCCGTGGCCAGCCGCCCGCCCGCCGCGGTGCCGCCCGGCCCGCAGACCGCGCCGGCCCTCGACCCGGCGCTGCCCCGGCCCGCGGCCGAGCCGCAGCCGGCCGCGCGCCTGATCCGCCAGCGCCGCAGCGCGCAGCGCTTCGACGCGCGCTCCCGCATCGAGGCCGCCGCGCTGTGGTCGATGCTGCAGGCGCTCGATCCGGCCGATCCGGGCTTCGACCTGCACCCGGGGCCGGCGCGGGTGCATCTGCTGGTGTTCGCGCACCGGGTCGAGGGCGTGGCGCCGGGCGCCTACCTGCTCGGCCGCGGCGACGGCGCGCTCGAGCGGCTGCACGATCGGCTCGGCCACGGCCTCGGCGCGCCGCTGGACTGGGCCGAGGTCGACGGCGCGCCGGCCGGGCTGGCGCTGCGCCGGCTCGCCGCCCATCCGGCGCTGGCCGGCACGCTGCGCACCATCGACTGCCACCAGGCGCTCGGCTCCGACGCGGCGGTCGCGTTCGCGCTGCTGGCCGAGTTCCAGCCGCTGCCCGGGCCCTGGGCCTACCGCACGCGGCTGCAGGAAGCCGGCCTGATCGGCCAGCGCCTGTACCTCGAGGCCGAGGCCGCCGGTCTGCGCGGCACCGGCATCGGCTGCTTCTTCGACGACACGCTGCATGCGCTGGTCGGCATCGCGCCGCCCGAGGCCGCGCAGGCGCCGCTGCAGTCGGTCTACCACTTCACCGTCGGCGTGCCGCTGCACGACCCGCGCATCGTCGACACCCCGCCGCACGACCCGGGCCTGCCGCGCCCGAACGGAGACCTCGATGACTGAACGCACCTTCCTGCGCCTGAGCCCGGCCCAGGCCCGCGACTGGCTGCAGGCCCGCCCGGACGCGCTGATCCTCGACGCCCGCGAGGAGCGCCACCACGCGCTCGGCCACCTCGCCGGCAGCGTGCGGCTCGACGGCCGCAACCACGAGGCGCTGCTGATGCGCGAGCGCCGCAGCCGCCCGGTGCTGATCTACTGCTACCGCGGCCACGCCAGCCAGACCTGGGCGGCGATGTTCGCCGACTTCGGCTTCCGCGAGGTCGCCGACCTGATCGACGGCTGGAGCGCGCTCGACCCGCAGGGCCGGCTGTTCGGCCCGCAGCCGCCGCTGCAGCTGCTGCCCCAGGCCGGCGGCACGGTGCCGGCGGCGCTGGCGCTGTGGCTGGCGGCCGAGGGCTTCGATCCCGCCCGGCCGGGCCAGCCCGCGGCGCACGGCAACACGCCGCTGATGCACGCCGCCTGGCGCGGCCGCGCCGATCTGGCCGAGGCGCTGCTCGATCTCGGCGTCGCGCCCGACGCGGTCAACCATGACGGCAACAACGCGCTGTGGCTGGCCTGCGTGAACGGCGACACCGCGCTGGTGCGCCGGCTGGTCGCGCGCGGCGTGCCGCTCGAGCAGGCCAACCTGACCGGCGCGACCGCGCTGATGTACGCCGCCTCGGCCGGCAAGGCCGAGGTGGTGGCCACGCTGCTCGACCTCGGCGCCGACCCGCTGCGGCGCAGCCAGGACGACTTCAGCGCGCTCGACATGGCCGCGACCGTCGAGTGCCTGCGCCTGCTGCGCGCGGCCACGCGCCGGGCCGCCTGAGCGGCCCGCCCCGTCCTGCCTTGCCCACGGGAGTCCGTGCATGACCCGCATCACCTTCTACGAGAAGCCCGGCTGCGGCGGCAACGCGCGCCAGCGCGCGGCGCTGCAGGCCGCCGGCCACGAGCTCGAGCGCCGCGACCTGCTGGCCGAGCCCTGGACCGAGGCCGCGCTGCTCGACTTCCTCGCGCCGCTGCCGGTGGCCGACTGGTTCAACCGCGCCGCGCCGCGGGTGCGTGACGGCGAGATCGTGCCGGAGCGGCTGGCGCCGGAGCAGGCGCTGGCGCTGCTGCTGGCCGAGCCGCTGCTGATCCGCCGCCCGCTGATGCAGCGCCAGGACAGCGGCAGCCGCCTGGTCGGCTTCGACCCGGCCGCGGTCGAGGCCTGGGTCGGCCTGTCGCCGACCGGCCCGGCCGCCGGCGAGGGCTGCACCGCGCCGGCGCGCACCTGCTCCACCGTCCCCCTCTGACGCTCCCACGGAGATCACCATGCCGATCCACGACTACCACTGCCCCGCCTGCGGCGCCGACTTCGAGCTGCTGGTGCGATCCAGCACCGTGCCGACCTGCCCGGGCTGCGGCTCGACCACGCTGGACAAGGCCGTCTCGCGCATCGCGCCGCATGCGCGCATTCCCGGCCTGATCGCCGAGAACCGCCGCCAGGCGAAGAAGGAAGGCCACTTCAGCCACTACAGCGCCGCCGAGAAGGCCAAGGTGAGATAGGACAGACCGTGCTTATCGAGCGACCGGATCCGGCAGTTCTGCCGATGATGCTGTCGCGCCGGAGACATGCGGTCAGGCCGGCGCCTGTCCTGCAAGGAGCTCCATCCGATGTCAGCCTTTTCCCGCGGCGGCTCGGCAGTATCGGCCTCGTCTTCCGGTTTCTTCTCGCATCACGGCCCCTGGGCCCCGGGCGTGCGGCTGTTCCGCCGCCTGGGCTTCCGCAGCAAGGCCCTGATCGTCAGCACCTGCTTCGTGATGCCGCTGGCGGTCGTGTCGACCGCCTGGTTCAGCAGCGAGATGGACAGCCTCACGTTCACCCGGCGCGAGGCCGACGGCACCCGTTTCCTCAAGATGGTCACCGCCACGCAGGCCCAGGCCCTCGAGCTGCGCGGCCTGGCGACGGCCGGCCAGGACCGGAGCGCGCTGCTCTCGCGTCTGAAGACCTCGCTCGACACGCTGCGCTCGGCCCAGCCCGCCGGCCAGCCCTTCGTCGAGGAGCGCGTGCTGGCGGGGCTGCAGCAGCAGGTCGATGCGCTGCGCGGCCGCGACGACATCGCCGCGCATGACACGCTGATCGAGCAGATCGACGCACTGGTCAGCAGCACGCTCGACAGCTCGAACCTCGCGCTCGACCCGGAGGCGGCGACCTACTACCTGATGGACACGGCGCTGGTGCGCATGCCGGATCTGACCGACCAGATCCAGCGCCTGGCGCTGCACGCGCGGCGCGAGGGCATCGAGGCACGCGTCACCCAGGACGCCTCGCTGCTGGCCGGCCACCACCTGGAGGAGCTGCGCGCGGCACTGGGCAAGACGCTGCCGCTGATCCCGGAGCTCAAGGGCCCGTCCCGCGCCGACGAGCTGCTCGCCAGCCTGGAGCAGGCCCATGCGCTGGCCTCCCGGCCGGGGCAGGAGGCGCAGGCGAAGGCCGCCACCGCCAGCGCCATCTCGCTGATGCAGCAGTCCCAGGGAACGCTGCTGGACTGGCTCGAGCGCATGCTCGAGCAGCGCGCCACCGACAAGCTGCACGCCGAGCTGGCGGTCGGCGTGGCGATGCTGGTCAGCCTGGGCTCGGCGCTCTACCTCTTCCACTGCTTCTTCCTGGTGATGAACGGCGGCCTGAGGGAGACGCGCCGCCACCTGAAGGCGATGACCGAGGGCGACCTGACGACCTCGCCCTCGCCCTGGGGCAAGGACGAGGCGGCCGCGCTGATGCTCGACCTGCGCGACATGCAGCATGCGCTGCGCCACATGGTCAGCAGCGTGCGCACGGCCAGCCACGACATCGTTCACTCCAGCGCCGAGATCGCCGACGGCATGCACGACCTGTCGCAGCGCAGCGAGCATTCGGCGCACAACCTGCAGCAGTCGGCCGCCGCGATGGAGCAGATCTCGGTGACGGTGAAGAACACCTCGGCGCACACCGAGGAGGTCTCGCGCCTGGCCCGCGACAACGCCGCCGCCGCGACCGAGGGCGGCCGGGTCATGGGCACGGTGGTCGAGACGATGGAGGGCATCCGCGGCTCGTCGGCACGCATCAGCGACATCATCGGCACGATCGACGGCATCGCCTTCCAGACCAACATCCTGGCGCTGAACGCCGCGGTGGAGGCCGCGCGCGCCGGCGAGCAGGGCCGCGGCTTCGCGGTCGTCGCCGGCGAGGTGCGCACGCTGGCGCAGCGCAGCGCGCAGGCCGCGCAGGAGATCAAGCGCATCATCGGCACCAGCGTCGCGCAGGTCGAGACCGGCACCGCGGTCGTGCGCCAGGCCGGCGAGTCGATCCGCCACATCGTCGACTCCTCGCGCCGCGTCAACGAGCTGCTCGAGGACATCGCCACCGGGGCGCGCGAGCAGAGCATCGGCATCGAGCAGATCGGGGAGTCGGTGCACGAGCTCGACAGCGCGACGCAGCAGAACGCCGCGCTGGTCGAGCAGACGGCCGCCGCCTCCACGGCGATGCGCACGCAGGCCGACGCGCTGGCGCAGGAGGTCTCGCGCTTCAAGCTGCCCGACGGCGTCGCCGAGGCGCCGGACCTTTCCGGCACGGATCGGCCCGGCGGCGGCTTCGACTTCGACCAGGCGATCGAGGCGCATCGGGGCTGGAAGGTGAAGCTGCGCAAGGCGCTGGCCGGCCAGGAGTCCATCGACGCCGACACGGCCTGCCGCGACGACGCCTGCACCCTGGGCCGCTGGCTGCACGGCGCAGGCGGACAGCGCTGGGGATCGCGTCCGCTGTTCACCGAGCTGATCGAGCGCCACGCGCAGTTCCACCAGATCGCCGGCGACGTGGCCCGCCGCGCCCAGCACGGGCGCACCGTCGACCCGGAGCCGCTGATCGGTCCGGGCTCGGCCTTCTCGCAGGTCTCGAACGACGTGGTCTCGCTGCTGGCCCGGGCCAAGCGGGATTTCTGAGCGGCCGCGGCCTCGCCCGGTTCAGTACTGGATCTCGAACCAGTCCGGCTCGCGCCGGCGCAGCTCGTCGAGCAGCGCCAGCGTGGCCGGCAGCAGCGAGCAGGCGCCGTACCAGATCACGTCGCGGCGCGGCGTGGCCTGCCGCGGCGCCGTCGCCTCCTGCGGCACGCCCGCCGGCAGCGCGCGCAGCAGCGCGTCCCAGCCGGCCCAGTCCACCTGCGGCAAGCGCAGCATCACCACCGGCGGCAGATGCGCCAGCGTCGTCGCGACGGTGCGCAGCCCCGCCTCGACCTCGGCGAGCGTGAGCCGGCTGGCGAAGAGCTCGTCGGCGCCGCCCTCCAGCGCGACCAGCCGCTTGAGCACCGCGTCTCCGCTGGCATGGATGATGTCGAACAGGGCTCGCGAATACATGGTCGTTCTCCTTCGGGCGGGATGAGAGCCGCAAGCAACCCGCGTGCGCGCCGCACGGAGCGTGCGGGCTGTCGGGAATGTCGCCATCCGCACAAGCGCCACCGGCGCCGACAGGCTGCGACATTTCCCGCAAGTCCTTGATTCGGAACAGGAAAAGTCGGCGGAGACCCCGCCGGGAAGAGCTGGCACGGCTCTCGCACTGACGACGGCAACATCCACCGTCGTCACGAGGCTCTCCCCATGTCCAGCACCACGACGTTCGTTTCGATCGGCGACCTCCGCAAGGGCCGCCAGGCCGTCAGCGAGGTCATCGAGACCGCCAGCGGCGGCTGCAGCACCACCGGCGGCGCCGGCAAGTCGAGCTGCGGCTCCTCCGCCGGTCCCGACGACATGCCTCAGGAAATCTGGGACAAGGTCAAGAACCATCCCTGCTACTCGGAAGAGGCGCACCACCACTTCGCGCGCATGCACGTCGCGGTCGCGCCGGCCTGCAACATCCAGTGCAACTACTGCAATCGCAAGTACGACTGCAGCAACGAGTCGCGCCCGGGCGTGGTCAGCCAGAAGCTCACGCCCGACCAGGCGGTGAAGAAGGTGCTGGCGGTGGCCAGCGAGATCCCGCAGATGACGGTGCTGGGCATCGCCGGCCCCGGCGACAGCCTGGCCAATCCGAAGAAGACCTTCGACACGATGCGCCAGTTGGCCGAGAAGGCGCCCGACATCAAGCTGTGCCTGTCGACCAACGGCCTGGCGCTGCCCGACCAGGTCGACGAGATCTGCAAGTACAACATCGACCACGTCACGATCACCATCAACATGGTCGACCCGGCCGTGGGCGAGAAGATCTACCCGTGGATCTTCTACGACCACAAGCGCTACACCGGCTACGAGGCGGCCAAGATCCTGCACGAGCGCCAGATGCTGGGTCTCGAGATGCTGACCGCGCGCGGCGTGCTCACCAAGATCAACTCGGTGCTGATCCCGGGCATCAACGACGAGCACCTGATCGAGGTGAACCGCGAGGTGAAGAAGCGCGGCGCCTTCCTGCACAACATCATGCCGCTGATCTCCGAGCCGGAGCACGGCACGGTGTTCGGCCTGACCGGCCAGCGCGGGCCGACCGCCCAGGAGCTCAAGGCCGTGCAGGACGCCTGCATGGGCGGCGCCAACCTGATGCGCCACTGCCGCCAGTGCCGCGCCGACGCCGTCGGCCTGCTGGGCGAGGACCGCTCGGAAGAGTTCACGCTCGACAAGATCGAGGCGATGGACATCCACTACGACCTGGACAAGCGCCGCGCCTACCAGGAGAAGGTGGAGGAGGAGCGCCAGGCCCAGCACCAGGCCAAGGTCAATGCGCTGTCGAACGCCTTCGACGCCAGCCTGCTGGCCGGCACCGAGGAGCTGAAGGTCCTGGTGGCGGTCGCCACCGAAGGCCACGGCCGCGTCAACCAGCACTTCGGCCACGCCACCGAGTTCCAGATCTTCGAGGTGGACCGCAAGCAGGCGCTCTTCGTCGGCCACCGCCGCGTGGACCTGTACTGCCAGGGCGGCTACGGCGAGGACGAGCAGCTGCCCTCGATCGTCAGCGCGATCAACGACTGCCACGCGGTGCTGGTGTCGAAGATCGGCGCCTGCCCGCGCGACGAGCTCAAGGCCGCGGGCATCGAGCCGGTCGACCAGTACGCCCACGAGTTCATCGAGAAGGCCGCGCTGCAGTGGTTCGCCGACTACTGCGAGCGCGTGGCCAGCGGTGCCCTCCAGCACCACGAGCGCGGCGACGCGCGCATCCGCCAGGGCGCCTTCACCGGCGGCCAGGCCGTCGCCTGAGCGACACCTTCCCTCACGCTTTTCCCTGCCCAGCCCATCCAGCCCAGGAGATCACCATGGCCCTGAAGATCATCGCTTCCACCTGCACCGGCTGCTCCGCCTGCGAGGCCGAATGCCCGAACGTCGCCATCAGCGAGAAGGGCGGCACCTTCAAGATCGACCCGAAGAAGTGCACCGAGTGCGAAGGCCAGTTCGACTCGCCGCAGTGCGTCGCGGTCTGTCCGGTCGATGGCTGCATCGTGCAGGCCTGAGCCCCGGGAGCCCGACATGATCCTGCCCAACGTCACCGTGCTGCCGGCCGCGGAGAAGTTCATCCGCCGCATGGTGCGCTTCTCGGACCACCCGACCGGAGGCATGCGCCTGACGGTCACGCCGGGCGGCTGCTCGGGCTACAGCAGCGAGTTCACCATCGAGCCGGCCCCGCGCGCCGGCGACGCGGAGATCTCGCTCGCCGGCACGCGGGTCTTCCTGCCGGCCGAGAGCCGGCTGGTGCTCGACGGCATCGTCGTCGACTTCGTCGACTCGCCGACCAAGAGCGGCCTGACCTTCACCAACCCGGGCCAGGCGCCGTGCGCCTGCTCCAGCTCCGGCGACGCCAGCGCGATGCCCGCCGAGAGCGGCGTCACGCTGGACTCGATCCGGCGCATCGTGCGCGGCTGACGGCCCGCCCCGGACCCCGGCCATGGACCCGACCGGAATCGACTTCGACGACGCGGTGCTCGGCGCCGGCCTGCCGCCGGCAGCCGAGAAGGCCCTGGCCGAGGCCGGCGCGCTGCGCAGCAGCGACGCGGTGCTGGCGATGGCGCGCCTGATGACCGCCCAGGCGCTGGCGCCGGGCCATCCGGCGGTGCTGATCGCCTTCTACCGCCACCATTTCTACGGCCACCGGCTGGCCGCCGCGCGGGATGTCGCGCGCCGGGCGCTGGCGGTCGGGGCCGAGGCGCTGGGACTGCCGTCGGTGTGGCGCCAGGTGGCGCCGCAGCCCCTGCCCGACGCGATGGCCAATGCGCGCACGCGCTTCTACCTCTTCGCGCTCAAGGGCTATGCCTACCTGAGCCTGCGCCTGGACGACCCGGTCGAGGCCCGCGACGCGCTGGCGCTGCTGCAGGCGCTCGATCCGGACGACCGCGTCGGCGGCCGGGTGCTCGAGACGGTGCGGGTGCGCGCGCTGGTCGGCGACCCGGAGGACGACGCATGAACGCGACCGCGCCCGGATGGCACGACATCCCGGTGCGCGACTGGGAGGGGCGGCCGCTCGACTGCGCCGCCTGCGCACATGCCGCGCTGCACGCGGCCGGTGGCTGCGAGCCGGGCCGCTCGTGCATGCAGGACGCCTACGCGCGCCGCATCGACCGCTTCTTCCGCGAGCACCGCGAGCTCGCCGCGCAGCATCTGGACCATCCCTACTTCGAGGTGCGCGCGATCGCCGCGCGCCACACCGACGTCTTCCGGCTGCCGGCGCTGCTCGACGACCCGGACGAGACGGTGCGGCTGCAGGTGGCGCTGCGCGTGCCGCAGCGCCTGCTCGAGCGGCTGCGCGCGGATCCGCACCGCGAGGTGCGCATCCGCGTGGCGCAGCGCCTGGACGAGAGCCAGCTCGGCTCGATGCTGCGCGACCCGGACTACGAGGTGCGCCGCATCGTCGCGCGCCGCCTGCCCGAGGCGCTGCTGCCGCTGCTGATCGACGACATCGACCTGCAGGTGCGCCTGGAGGTGGCCTCGCGCGTGCCGATGCCGGCGCTGTGGCGCATGGTCGAGGACGGCGCGCCCGAGGTGCGCCGCCACGTCGCCGAGCGCCTGCCCGCGGCCCTGCTGACCGTGCCGGCCACCGACGAGGACTGGCTGGTGCGCTGGACCGCGGCCGCGCGCGCCGAGTCGCCCGCGCTGCTGGAGCGGCTGCAGGACGACGCCGAATCCGAGGTGCGCGAACGCGCGACCGAACGCCTGGCCGAGCTGCGCGCCGCCCGCGCCCTGCCGACGCCGGCGCCCCTGACCCTGATCCCGATCGAAGGAGGCCGAGATGGTCGACATCGCCCGTGACGACGACACCGTCGAGATCGCCCTGCCCCCGCGCTTCGCGATGGGCGAGCGCGTCATCAGCCGCAGCGTGATCCGCAACGACGGCACCTACAACGGCCGCGACATCGGCGAGGTGCTGGTGAACAAGGGCGAGATCGGCTACGTGCGCTCGATCGGCACCTTCCTGCAGCAGTTCTACATCTACGCGGTCGAGTTCGTCGATTCCGGCCACCGCGTCGGCATGCGCGCCAAGGAGCTGTGCACGCTCGACCACCTGCCCGAGGAGGTGCTCGCGCAGCTCGGCGAGCGCGCGCAGGCCCTCCACGACCTGCGCTGACCGCATCCATCCCCCACCCCCGCCACGAGGACCCGACGCCATGCTGATCGAACCGCGCCAGCCGAAGTACCCCTGGGGCCTGGAGGTGCGCGCCGCCGTCGACCTGTACAACGACGGCAGCCTGCCCGACATCGACGAGGACCAGCTGCTGATCGCCGCCGGCGGCCCCGGCGAGATCGTCCAGATCGGCCACCACGCCGAGGCCAACCTGCCGCTGTACATGGTCGACTTCGGCCTGTGCGTGCTGGGCTGCCTCGAGGAGGAGATCGTGCCGTCCGACCAGCCGCTGCCGGCGCCGGCCCCCGAGCCCGAGCCGGTCGGCGAGGACGGCGCACGATGAACGCGCGGGCGGCTGCGGGACGCGGCGGCCGCTCCGGGCCGCCGGCGGGCCACGCCGGCTCCGGGGCGGTCGTCGACCTGGACCGGCGGCGCATCGAGCGCGCCCTGCCCCGGCGCAGCCGCTACCGCTACGTGCAGCCCCGCGTCGAGCCCGGACCCGAGGGCGCGGGCTGGCGCGTCGTCAGCCCGAACTGCTCGCGCAACGTCGACCGCGACGGCGGCGAGATCGACATCGCCTGGCTGGAGCCCGAGCCGGACGGCCGCGGGCGCTGGCGACTGCACCGGCGCGACCACCGCTGCGCGCTGTGGACGCTGCATTCCGAGGGCCTGACGCTGCCCGAGGCCCTGACCCTGCTCTGCGAGGACAGCTCGCGGGAGTTCTGGACATGAACGACATCGTCTACCTCGACCACAACGCCACGACCGCGCCGGCGCCCGAAGTCGTCGACGAGATGCTCGACGCGCTGCAGCGCGCCTGGGCCAACCCCTCGTCCACCCACGAGCCGGGCCAGACGGCGCGCCGGCTGCTGGCCGACGCGCGCACCCGCATCGCCTCCTTTCTCGGCTGCCAGGGCGCCGAGCTGGTCTTCACCAGCGGCGCGACCGAGGCCAACCACCAGGCGATCCTCGGCGCGCTGGCGCTGGCCCGCGCGGAGAGCGCCGGTGCACGCCGGCGGCTGCTGGTGTCGGCGGTCGAGCACCCGGGGCTGCTCGCGCTGGCCGACCGCCTCGCCGGCGAGGGCGTGCCGGTCGAGCGCATCGCGGTCGACGCGCACGGGCGGCTCGACCTGGCCGACCTCGATCGCCGGCTCGCGCAGGGCGATGTCGCGCTGGTCAGCGTGATGGGCGCCAACAACGAGACCGGCGTCGTCATGCCGGTCGAGGCGGTCGCCGCGCGGGTCCGCGCCGCGGGCGCGCGGCTGCATGTCGACGCGACCCAGCTCGCCGGCAAGGCGCGGCTGCACTTCGGCCGCAGCGGCGCCGACCTGATGAGCGTGTCCGCCCACAAGCTGCACGGCCCGAAGGGCATCGGCGCGCTGCTGGTGCGCAAGGGCCTGGCGCTGCCGGCGCTGCTGGCGGGCCGCCAGGAGCGCCACCGCCGCGGCGGCACCGAGAACCTGCCGGGCATCGCCGGCTTCGCCGCCGCCTGCGACCTCGCCGCGCGCACGCTGGACGAGGACCTGGCGCGCATGACACGCCTGCGCAAGGCGCTCGAGGACGGGCTGCGCGCGGTGCTGCCGCCCGGACTGGCGGTGCTGGGCGAAGGCGCGGAGCGCCTGCCCAACACGCTGTGCGTGCGCTTCCACGAGATCGACAGCGAACGGGTGCTGGGCCGGCTCGAGCGCGCCGGCATCGTCGCCGCCTCGGGCGCAGCCTGCACCGCCAGCGGCACGCAGCCCTCGCATGTGCTGCTGGCCATGGGCTGCAGCGCGGCGCAGGCGCGCGCCGGCGTGCGCTTCTCGCTCGGCCGCGACACCACGCCGGCGCAGATCCGCCGCACCGTCGAGGCCGCCGCGCGCGTCGTGCACCCGCTGATGCTCGAGGACAGCCCCGCACTGGCGCAGGCCGCCTGACCCCCACGAACACCCAAGCAGAAAGGCCCCTCCCATGAAAGTCATGATGCGTCGCAACGCCGCCGGCGTGCTCTCGGTCTACGTGCCCAAGAAGGACCTGGAGGAGCCGGTGGTGGCGCAGGAGAAGCCGGACCTGTGGGGCGGCACCGTCACGCTGGCCAACGGCTGGCTGCTGTCGCTGCCCGAGATGGCCGCCGACACCCGGCTGCCGATCACCGTCGAGGCCCGCAAGGTCGGCAGCGACTGAGTAACCGTCTTTCGAGTCAAGCGCCGTGAAGCGATGTGTCCCAAGGTTTGTTGGTTTTGACCATGGCGTTGAGCATGGTCACGAGCT
>NZ_JABSNM010000028.1 GCF_013294065.1 Sphaerotilus uruguayifluvii | reverse complement strand
ACGTCGTGCAGCGCATCCTCCATCGCCGGATCCGACAGGTTGAACCACTGCTGCATGAAGTGGATGCGCAGCATCGCCTCCACCGGAAACGGCGGGCGCCCACGCCGGCCTTCGGGCAGGTACGGCGCCACCAACGACACCAACTCCGTCTACAGCACCACGCGCTCCATCTCGCCGAGGAACTCCCGACGTCGCGTGCGCTTGCTCGACTGACCCAGACCCAGGCTTTGTTGCTTCATGGCTGCGATCGTCTCAACTCTTCATCTGGGCGCCAAGCACGGGTGGGGTGGACTTGTGCAGAGCATCCTTAATTCATGGTTCTGACACTGGGATTGATCTTGTTTTATCGATAAAATAGATTATCAATAATTGATAGCCGGAGGCAGGTCATGGGCAGCAAGCCAGACGATGAGGTGCGCGCGGTGCTGCCGACGCGCGCCGGCTCGCTGCTCAGCGATGTGGCCTTCCAGCGCCTGGCCGAGGTGCCCCCCGAAGTGGAGTGGTTCGCCAACCTCGGCAACCCCGCCACCCGCCGCGCCTACCAGACCGCGCTGCAGGACTTCATGCGCTTCGTCGGGCTCGCCCAGGTCGAGGCGTTCCGCACCGTGGCACGCGCCCATGTGATCGCCTGGCGCGATGACCTGGTGCAGCGCGGCCTCGGCAGCGCAACGGTGCGCCACCGACTCGCCGCCCTCTCGTCCTTGTTCGAGTACCTGTGCGAACGCAACGCCGTCACCCACAACCCGGTCAAAGGCATCAAGCGCCCCGCCGTGGACTCCTACGAGGGCAAGACGCCCGCGCTCGGCGACCACCAGGCGCGGCAGCTGCTCGACGCCCCCCGCGACGACTGCCTCAAAGGCAAGAGAGACCAAGCGCTGCTGGCGACGCTGCTCTATCACGGGCTGCGTCGCGAGGAGCTATGTCGTCTGTCGGTGAAGGATGCGCAGCAGCAGCGCCGCGGGGTGGTGCACCTGCGGGTGCAGGGCAAGGGCGGCAAGGTGCGCTTCGTGCCCCTGCATCCGGCCGCCGGCGGTCTGATCGCGGAGTACCTGGACGCCGCAGGGCATGCAAACGACAGCCAGGGCGCCCTGTTTCGCTCGCTGCAGGGACGCGGCGCCGGCAGCGCCGCAGGCATGTCGCCCGATGCGGTCTACAAGATCGTGCGAGGCTACACCGCCCAGCTGGGCTTCGAGGTGGGGGCGCATGCGCTGCGGGCCACCGCAGCGACGAATGCACTGGATCACCAGGCCGACATCGCCAAGGTCCAGGAGTGGCTCGGCCACGCCAACATCTCCACCACCCGCATCTATGACCGGCGCCGCTCTCGGCCCGAAGATTCGCCGACGTTCAAGGTGACGTATTGAAGGGGGCAGGCAGGGTGCCTTCTCAAGCGACGGAGTCTCCTCGAAACTGAACGGCCCCCCCGGAAGGCGCTCGATCACCGCTCGCCCGTCCAGGCGCTCAAGCCGTGGCAAGCCCAGCGGCCGGAACTGTTGCGCACGCGGGTTAACGAGCAGGCAGAACTCGGCACCTAACCTCTTGCGTGATCGGATAGGTTTGGCGCATGATCGTCTCACAATGACCTAGCTGCCGATTCGTCGGCGGCACTCCGACAAGCACGGTCCCTCGTGGTCGTGCTGGCTTGTTCGTACAACCAGTGCCATTGGGCGATTGGAACGCATGCCGGACTTGGGGTGCCGGTGGATTGGCCTCCTTCGGTGGAGGTGCTGAAGCAAGGGCGTGCAAGCGCTTGCTCAACGGCAAGTCACAGCAGATGCGTGCGTCAAGGCGCATTGCTACTTGGCCGACATCATGATGAGCTGCCGCGTGACAGCTCAAGCAGCCTCGTTGCTGCGATGACAACCCCAGACCGGTGGCCTATGCCGGTCTTGCGCGGTTGAATGTGTGGACCGTGTACTGACACGGCATGGCGGCTCTTTATGCCCGCCATAGACGCCTGCCTGGCGGTCGCCTGACCTCGCCAGCGCACTGCAAGCGCCACTGCCCACCGGGCAAGCGCCTGCCTCGACGCGCCCCTGTGCGGCGCACGTGAGCCCTTGATCGGCTCACACGCTGCTGCGTGCTCGACATGAGCACGGCAGGCGGCGATGCGCGCCGACCCGGCGCCACCCACGAAGTGCACCACCAGCCTGAGCACGCGCGCCGCGCGGCGGGCCAAGTCCCCATCACCGCAACCCTCCCCATGTACCAGCATCTTCAACCGACTCACCCTGCACTGGCACTACCACATGTGCTGCCCTACCCACCCAACACCACATGGCAAAGAGCATGCCCAGTCGATCCAGACATCCAGAAGCTCACCGACACCTACGGCCACCTTCCGAACCCGGACAACTATCCCTGGTGGTGGTTTCCGCCTGAGCTCGGACGCGCCGTCATGGATGTGGCGTACCGAACCGAGGCGCCACTGGCCCTGGTCGGTGCCTCAGCGCTGGGCGCCTTGTCCTTGTCGCAGCAAGCTCATCTCGATGTTCAGACTCCCCACGGATCGATTGAGCCTTGTGCGCTCTATCTGATCACTTTGGGGAAATCTGGCGAACGCAAGACCACCTGCGACCAGATGTTCACGCGAGAGCTGCGGGCAGTTCATGATCGGCTGCACGAGAAAAGTTTTCTGGAATATGAGGAATATCAGCGCGTGATGAAAGCGAGGAAAAGACAGCGCAGTGAAGCAGCGCTGGAACCTGAGCCTCAAAAACCAAAGGTGATCGACATGATCTCCTCCAACGCCACGCCAGCGGCCATTCTGAATAGTCTGCATGAATTCAGCCCTTTCGGAAGCCTGATGTCCGACGAGGCAGGCACGGTCCTTGACGGCCCCGCGACCCCCACACCTTATCTTTTCAACGAGCTGTGGGATGGCCACCAGATTGAGATAAATCGCAAAAGCACTGGGCCGATTAAAATAAAATCGCCGCGCTTTACCATGTCGCTCATGCTGCAGCCTGAGGTTTTTGCGAAGTTCAATGAAAAACAGAACAATCTGGCTGAAAGAAGCGGGCTGTTGCCTCGCAGCCTGGTGAGCTATCCCACATCGACACAGGGTCATCGAGGTGGAGAAGATCGTTCTCATCTGGAACAGGGAATCAAACCGCTGCAACAGCGTCTTGGAAGCTGGCTCGAGCAGTCTTGGCTGGCTTTTGTGCGCGCAGAGCCGCGACGAGTCGTCAGTTGCACACCAGACGCCGCAAGGACACTGAAAGAATTTACGGACACGATTAACAACCAAGTGCGACCCGGTGGGCGTTACAGCCAGATCACGGCGTTCGCCTCGAAAGCCGGCTCACACGCTTTGCGAATGGCAGCCCTGTTCAGTCAGTTCCAGGAGGATAACTCCGTTATCACAGAGGATTCGATTTATCGAGCCACTTGCTTCGTCAATTGGTATATCGAGCAATATTTGGCGCTGCTCGGCCCTACTTCTCCGGCTTTTCAAGCTGCGCAAGACGTGCAGCGGATGCTTGGCTTCATTGATCAGGCCTGCCGTCAATTTCACTCGCCTCTTTTAACATACGAATTTGTCGTCGAGTATGCACACCCACAATTCGGCAGCAAGTCCAAAGTCAAGACAGTCTTGAATTTGCTGGAAACAAACGGAACTATTCTGATCGGACCGAACACCCAGAATGGACAAAAAACAATCGCTTGTCTGTTTTTAGACCCAAATTCACGTGGGTTCATCGGTGCGCCACAAGCGGCTCAGCCGAGTCAAACTCGATCTGTTCGCGCAAGTCCACGACGCAAGCCGGCCTTAAGCCCAAGTGAAAGAATCAGGGCGCACCTCTTGAAGTCTCTGAAAAATTTATGACCGCAGTTGTGACCCACACAAAACAGACTTTTGTCATGGGTCACAAGGATAACTCATGTCGCGGCACGCTCACGCCTTCAAGACATGCGCGATAGCGGATTGAAATGGGCCGAGTCATGGCAGGTTGGCTCAGAGACACCCTGCCGAACCGGCTCGTCTTTTCAGCAGATCGAGTGGCGACTCGGACTGCAGTTGACGCGGCAGTTCACCCTGCATGCCCGCACTCAGACTGGGGGCAAAATAACTGCCTCATATTTTCAGGGCCGGCAGTCTTTGGCTTGGCAGAAGTCGTCTCGCTGTTGGGGTCTTCCTTGAGGAAGAGTCGGTCAGGCGTGATGCCTGCCTCAGGAGTCGACCTGCCCAGCGAACGAGAAGGATGCGTCGAACGGAGACCGTCGCGGTCCCAGTCGGCGCCACTTTGTGCATTGCCGCCATGCATGCAGTCCTGGAAATTGGTTCTTCAAGTCAAGAAAGTTAGTTCTTCTCCCCTATGGAGAGAACTAATTTTAGTGTAGTGTCACTCATGTGCGTGTGCATGGGTGAAGACAGTGCGCAGTGTGGGATGTGGCGACGCCAGAGACCTCCCAAGCACTGCGCCGCAGCAGAGCAGCCGCGTGGATGCCGCAGCAGTTGACGCGGCGATGGAACCACACGCGCCCGCTCTCGGCGGCTATTCGACAGGCCATGTCGTCTCAGATGATCACGCTCGGCTTTATCTTGATTTTCGTACTAACTTTTTAGTATCTTTGTCAGTGAGGCCATGATTTTTTGCGCTTTGCGATCGAGTTTTTAAGGCAAAAACATGGTTTTAATCGATGTTTTTGCATGGAAAACCGAATCATGAACCGCCCGAGTGGCAGACGCAATTATGGTTTTTATGTTATTAAAAGAAAAAGGTAACCTCAATGGGATCAGCTGGTGTACTCCAAAGTACGCCAGCTGTATCCGACACTGAAGACCCATCAAAAATGAATCTATTCATCCCACTCCTACCTGATGAGAGGGTAGATCCCAAGATCTACCCGAACCATCAACACATCAGGCAGAGCATCTGCCTCTCTTCAACACAGCAGCCTCAAAGGCTGCAGTGATCGGATGACCATCATGCCAGGCAGAAAAAACAAACGAACTCTCCCCCCTCTCAGTTCAAAGGAACTGTCCGAGTTAGACCGCTGGCATGATTCGGCCTTCATCTCACTCGAGGAAAAAAACGAGGGCGATGGCGAGGACAAGAAGAGAGAAGTTGCCTTTCTGAAAGAAGAAAGATTTCGTTCTTTCCCAATCAAGCAAGCAGTTTATCTTGCGGCAGCACTGATTGAAAACAATTCGACCGGAAATAAACCAGCGCTGGTTGTAAGAGACAAGGGCGTGTACCGGATCAGCCATTGGGCAGGTAAAGTCAAGGAAGTCATCAAGGCCATCGACGATGGCGTCGACTGGGATGGCCTACAAAAGCAACAGGTCAATCCGCTTGCCGAACTCTTCTTTTCAGTATTTCTTGATGCAGATTTCAGGGAAAAGCTGAGTCGAATCAATGTCTGCAAAGATCTTGTCTGCGGAAAGAATGTCGATGCTGATGAATGGGTTCGCGATCTGAACTCACGCTTCGATGAGTTGACAAAGAAGCTGATCGAAGCGTCCCAAGGACCACAATTCAAAAAACAGTTGAACAGTTACAGGCGTGTCTACAACAAGAACCGACAGAGCCTGCTTGACTACATCCACCAACTGTTCGAAAGCTATTCACGCTTGCTGGTGATTCGACTGGATCTGAGCTACAAGACCGAAGCGATGATGGAACGGCTTGATGTGACCGACGTGGGCCACGATGAAGTCACGGTTGATGACGTGATCTCTCACCGAGAACAGTTCATCGATTACCTGAGAGAAAATTTCGGCAAGGATTTGAGGGGCTACGTCTGGAAGCTGGAGCATGGCTCGCTGAAAGGGTACCACTACCACACGATCATTTTCCTGGACGGATCGGTGTACAGGGAAGATGAGACCATTGCACAGATTCTGGGTGAGCAATGGAAGGAAACAATCACCGACAACAAGGGCCTTTACTTCAACTGCAACGCTCACAAGGAGATCCGTTACAAGAGCTGTGCAGTGGGCATGCGCAGCCACAGCGATCCCGATTTGTGGGATGGCATGCACAGGCTCATCGAATACCTGACCAAGCCCGACTTCTGGATCCGGCTGCAGTTGCCTGGCAATCGCCGCACTTTTGGCAAGGGAGGCGTGCCCAAGACAACACAGCCCAAGCGCGGGCGACCTCGGGAAAAGCTCTCCACCGTCAGTCCCCGGCAAGCGGCCAAGGAAGCGTCAGAAGCACGCTAGAAGGCGCTGAAGACGGCGCTGGGGGCCACACCTGCCCAGGAGCCTCAGAAAGCGTCCTGAGGGCGCACAAGAGGGCGCCATGAGTTCACTCTCCTTGAGGGGGGTTCTCGGCCGCGGTGTCGAGCCCCTGACGCTCATCACGACATGCGGCATGCTTGTGTCTGCGGCGATTCGCCGGTCCCACCCAGCAGGCTGCGCACGATCAGATCAAGGCCTTGCAAGGCCTCGTGGGCCGAGCGATCGAACTGCGCCCGGACGATGGCGCCATCCACCGCCAGGGCCATGGCCGTGGCCAGGTGGGCCTGTGCAGGCGGCAGCACGGCCGCAATGGCCGCGCTCATGTCCGCCTTGTGGCGACGGGTGATCTCGGTGACCTCGGGCAGGGCGCCGGCGAGTTCACTCACCGTGTTGAGGAAGGCGCAGCCCCGGTAGGTGGGCTCCCGCAGCCACTCGCCCACGGCCGGCGCGATGGCGTGGGCGTTCTGACCATGCCGCGCCAGGGCCGCCTCGAACCAGGCCAGCCAGGTCTGGTGCCGGTGGGCCAGATAGGCGAGCACCAGGTCGTTCTTGCTGGGGAAGTGCCGGTAGAAGGTGAGCTTGGCCACGCCGGACTCGGCGATCACCCGGTCCACGCCGGTGGCGCGGATGCCCTCGCGGTAGAACAGGTCGTGGGCCGTGTGGAGGATGCGCTCGCGGGCGGTGGGCGTCGGTGGGGCAGGGGTCATGGCCGGATTGTAGACAGAGCTGTCTACTCGGCCTTACACTGGGTCCATGTAGACAGATCTGTCTACCCTGCTGTTGCCCAACCCCCAGGAGCTCCGATGGACCTCAAGCCCCCCCTGCCCCCCTTCACCGAAGACTCGGCCCGCCAGAAGGTGCGGCTGGCTGAAGACGCCTGGAACTCGCGCGATCCTGCCCGGGTGGTGCAGGTCTATACCGAGGACACGCGCTGGCGCAACCGGGCGGAGTTCCCGGTGGGCCGGGCGCAGGTGCAGGGCTTTCTGGAGCGCAAGTGGGCGCGCGAGCTGGACTACCGGCTGATCAAGGAGCTGTGGGCCTGGTCGGCCGAGCGCATCGCGGTGCGCTTCGCCTACGAGTGGCATGACGACTCGGGCCAGTGGTTTCGCTCCTACGGCAACGAGAACTGGGAGTTCACTGCGCAGGGGCTGATGGCGCGGCGCTTCGCCAGCATCAACGACCTGCCCATCGCCCAGGCCGATCGTCGGTTCTTCTGGCCCCTGGGCCGCCGGCCCGATGAGCATCCGGGCCTGAGCGAGCTGGGGCTCTGACAGGGACGCAGACGGGACGCCTGATGCAGGAGAACGGGATGGGCCTCGTCTGGAGTCGGGTGGCGCAGGGATCGCTCCCAGAGCCGCCTGGCACGAGAGCCGTTCTCGGATCAAACGGTCAGGCGCGGCGAGCGTTCAAGAACGCTGGACCGTTGCCAGCGGCAGGAACAAGGTCAGCGGCGAGTCTGGCAAGGCGATGAAGCCGTGATGCCGGTAGAACGCCACGGCCGTCTCGTCCTTGGCGTCCACCATCAGGGCAAAAGCGGCGATCTCCGAACGGGCGGCACGGTCGAGCGCATCGGCCAGCAGCGCGCAGCCCAGCCCCTGCCCTTTGAAGGCCTGATCGACGGCCAAGCGGCCCATGCGCACGGCGGGCACGGTCGGATAGCGCGGCAGCTTCTTGCTGGTGCTGACGGGAAGATCGGCCAGCAGGAGGCTGGCCGATGCCAGGGTGTAGTAGCCCGCGATGCGCGGCCCCTCGGCCAAGGCCACGAAGCAGGCCGCCACGCGGCGGCGCATGGCCTGGGTGGCTTGCTCGCGCAGGTAGCGATTCAGCGGCTCCGAATCGCTGCAGAAGCCGGCGCGATCATGGGCCCCATCGAGCAGCGCAAGCCGGAACGGGGCGCCACTCATTCAGCGCGCAGGAGCTTGCGACGGCGGGCGAAGGCACGTTCCAGCGCCGGCGCGGGTGTCGGCGGCGACAGCAGGGCTTGCGCGAAACAGTCCTGATCGGCCAGCGACAAGCGCATGACTTCGGCTTGCTCGATGGCGCGTTGTGCCGCGTCTTGCACGGCGGACACCACGAAGTCGGTCATGGTGCGGCCCTGAAGTTCGGCGGCACGCTTGAGCATCGCATGCAGATCGGTGCTGATGCGGGCTTCGAGACGCGCCGTGGTGCTGGCTGCGGGCATGCTTGTGTCCTCCTGGCTCGAAAGTACGGCAGATTGCCGTACTGATCAAGGCGCAATTGTCGACGATTGCGGCTGCGGCGTGCAGATCGGTGAGATCGGATGGTCACAAGCTCGGCGGCAAGACGACAAAAAAGAAGGGCCCCGCCTGGCGTCCCCACCGCCCGCAGCAGGCGGCGCGGACGCCAGACCGGCGGGGGTGGATGAACCGGCTTGGGTCACATGGCGGCCGGTGCGCCGGGCCGTGTTCGCGCCTCGATGCGCTCGCCCAGCCGCTCTGTCAGCGACCGGCGAGCCGGTGGGCTCGGCGCGGGCGCCAGGGGCGGCTCGCTCGCATCCGGATAGAACTCCTCCACGACCGCGGCGCCCTCTTCCTCGGACTCCTCGAAGGCGCTCTGGGCGTAGCCGAGCCGCGCGGCCTCGTCCAGGGCCTGCTGGTCGAATCCGGCGGCCTGGCGGGCCTGCTGCAGCTCACGGGCCTGTGCGAGGGCCTGGGTGAGGCTCAGGCCCTGGCGCACCACCAGGTCGACGTAGTAGATCGGCGTGCGGTGCGACTGCTGGGTGGACTTGCCGCGCAGGCGCAGCTCCAGCGGCAGGCAGGCCAGGCGGTCGCCCGAGAGGGCCTGCAGGTACTGCTGGCGGGTGGCCAGGGTGCGGATGCTGTTGAAGCCGGTGGTGCGCAGCACGAAGGTGCCCAGTTCGTCGTCCTCGCCGATGTGCACATGCAGCCGCCCGTAGGGCTTGCAGGCTCCGCCCTGGGCGCGTTCGCAGGCGAGCGGCCCCGGGCAGGGCAGCTGCTGCACGCCTTCGCTGCCCAGGCGCCGGCAGCTCTCGCCGTTGCCCACGCACACGGGCCGGCCGCTGCTGCGGTCGAACTGGGTGTAGTGCACGCGCAGGTTCAGGGCGGGGTCGTTGAAGAGCAGCTGCACCGGCAGGCTGCGCAGCTTGGCCTGGCCGGGGCTGGCCTGGCGCAGGACCTCATCGAGCGGGTGCGGCACCCAGCCGTCGCGGCCCTGGATCTGGCTGGTGAGGGTGAACTCGTCATCCTTCTCCGGCAGGCGCTTGCCGTTCTTCTCGACCACCCGGCCGATCGAGAGGCGCCCGATGACGGGCGGGGTCAGGGCCAGGCCCTTGATCATGGTCGGTCTCCAGAAGGTGAAAGGCGCCCGGGCGGTGAGGCCCACGCGCCCGGACAGGCATGCCCAGCTCCGGCGGGCTCATTCGCGCCGGGGCTGGACCAGAAAGCGGCGCGTGCCGCTGCGCGTCGCGCCATAGCGCTGCAGGAGCTCGGGCTGGTCCTTGAGCAGCGCGGCCACATCGAGCTCGAGGCGGTCCTGGCTGCTTTTCCAGCTGATGGCGCCGTCGTCGAAGACGGCCCGGGTGGCCTGGGCCAGCCGCGACTGCAGCAGGTGCTTGAGCTCGGCCTCGCGCTGCTGGATGGACTCGAGGGTGCGGCGCACCTGCAGCAGTTCCCGAAAGGCCTGGCTGCCCTCAAAGTCCTGGCGCAGGTCCAGGGTCTGCTCGGTGCTGCGCGGGTACAGCGCCTTGAGGGCCTGCGCACAGGAGTCGGAGCCATCGGTGGGCGGGGGCCGACGCTGCTGCACCTGGGCCCAGAAGGCCGCCTCCAGGGCGATGAGGCGCTCGATGAGCGGCTCGTCGCGCTCGATGCGGTGGATCTGGAGCTCCTGCCCGCACAGGAGCACCGCCACGTCGGCCGCCCGGTGGCCGGTGACGGCGAGCTGGTGCATGACCTGCAGCTGCACATGCTCGGGCACGCCGTCCTTCCAGAGCCGCGCGCCATGCAGCCCGGCGGTCTTGCACTCGAGGATCTGGACCTCGGGCGAGCCGATGACCTCGCGGTCGAGGTTGGCGAGCATCCAGGGGTGCCGGGCATGCTGCAGCACGGCGTTGACGCGCCGCACCTGCCGACCGGTGCGGCGGGTGTACTGGCGTGCCACCAGGCTTTCCAGTACGGTGCCCCAGTAGGCGGGGCTGTCCATGTCGTCCGGGTCGGGCCGGGGCAAGGCCTCGCCCTGGCCGGTCTTCTCCAGCCAGAGCGCCAGGGGCGAGCAGTACGGGCTCAGGCCGACGGCCGCCGCCGCGTCCGAGCTGCCGATGCCGCTGCGGCGCACCTGCAGCCATTCGGCCCGGCTCATGCCGGTGGTGCGCGCCAGCCGCACGGCCGTGCCCGCGCGGGGAACGCGGCGCAGCGCGCCGCTCGGGATCGAGGTGTCGCAAAGGGTCATGGAAGGCTTTCGTGGAAGGGGGAGAGAGGCGTGGCGCGTTTTCAGGCCACCAGCTGCAGGGCCTGGTCGAGCGCGCGCTGCTTGAGCGCCGCGCCCTGGCCGAACCAGGCCGAGTCAAGCCGGTACTCGGTGCTGCGCGCCCGGCGCTCGTGGTCGACGAACTCGGTGACGGCGTTGAGCAGGCCCCAGGCCGTGCCCTTGGCCGCGGTGAGCTCGGCGCCCCGGCCCTGACCGTCGTAGAGGGCCTGGACCTTCTTGAGCGCACGCTCGTTGCTGAGGCCCTGCGCGCTGTCGCTGGTGACGTCGGTCTGGCACAGCACCTTGAGGAAGTAGTTCATCGCCTCATGGCTCCTGACCTTGCGCTCGGCCAGGGTGCGCATGCGGTACATGAATCCGTCCCACTGGGTGACGGCGATGCCGAGCTGACGCTTGACCGCCTGGGCGTCGAAGCTGGTGTTGTGCGGCACCTTGATGGCGCCGGTGGCGCCCTGGATCGCGATCGACAGGGTGTTGTGGCAGACCACCCGCACGGTGGTGGGCGTGGCGGTGGTGGCCAGGGTGCCGTCGCAGGAGGTGGCCAGCAGCAGGTAGCCCTTGACCAGGTCGGTGCCCTTGAGGGCGCTTTCCTGGCCAGTGCGCGCCAGCGCCCAGAACTTCTTGCCCGACTTCAGCACGCCGGCCGTCTCCAGCTCGAAGCCGGAGACCTCGGTGAGGTCGCGGTAGAACTCCAGCACCTCGCGCGGCTGCACGACGTGGTAGCGGTTGCCCACCACCGACAGCGGCGCCTTGGTGTCGCTGCGAAAGAGCACCTTCTGGTCGTCGAAGGCGCAGATCTCGCTCAAGGAGCCGGACTGCCTGACGACGTACTGCACCGGGGCCTGCTCGATGGTCCAGTTCATGCCCGCCCGCTCGGCCCAGACTTCGATGGGCTGGCGGGCGGGCAGTTCGTTGCCCAGGCCGTGCCAGGGGGTGTCGCCGACGTAGGCCATCTGTTCGATGAGGTGTGCCATGGGGAAATCTCCGAAGGGGGTGAGGTCACAGCAAAAGGGCCGCCTCGCCTTCGCGAGCGCAGGAGCTCACGAAGACGAAGGCGGCCCGAAAGGCAAGACAGGGAACGAAAGGAAGGGACGATGCCCCCCGCGCGGGGGGCAGAGGGAGAACTGGCGGGAGGCCGAGGGCCTCAGGCAGCGCTCGAGCTCCGGAAGACATGGCCGCAGAAGCCACACTCCCAGTTGCCCAGCAGCCGCTCGTCGACGGTCTCGCCGGCGCTGGCACCCAGGCCGCAGCCCATGGCTGCGCCCACCAGGGCGCCCAGCACCATGCCGGCAGGCCCCTCGGGCAGGCCGACCACGATGCCGCGCAAGGCGCCGCTCAGGCCGCCGGCCAGGCCCGCGAGCAGGCCGATGGAGCCGCCCACGCGCTCGGCGGTGTCGCGGGGCAGCAGGTGGATCGAATGACAGACAGGACAAGCCCGTTGCATGACAGGATCTCCTCAGGGAAAAGGCTCAAGGACACGGCACTCCAAAGCACAGCGCCGGCTCTGATCTCAAGGACCTGAGCCGGCGCCGATGGAGCGAGCCGCAGCAATTCGAGCGGGCCAGCATGGCTGGGCCCTCTCCCCACGGTGATATGGGACTGGAAATTTCTGGAGGGGAATTCCTGGTGAAGGTGCCGTCTTCCGCAGCAGGGATCTGCCGGCTTACCGGGTGAGCGTGCTCAATCAGCTCAGCTGTCCTTGGGCAAAAAGTCACATCGAGGCGGACGGGCTTGTTGGCTTGGCAGGGCAAGATGAAGCCTGAGCCCAGGAATCAGAGGAAGACCTTGGCCGCCTGGACATGCAAACGACGACATGCTGAAGCTGGAAGACATCAAGACGGATCTGGCGATCAACGGAATCGTTCCTGATCGAGTCATCTCCGTGCTGTTCACACGGCCTGCGGGACCTGACTCGATCACGGTCTATTTCAGCGAGCCGGGGGGAAAGCTGGTGGAGCAACTGCTCTTCCGCGCAGATGAGCCGAACTTGTCCGTCGCCACATCCGGACGCCCCTGGGCTTTCGATGCTCCGGGGGAATCGTTCAAGCTGGCCACCGAGGCCTGGCGCATCAATCTGGCGCACCTGTTCGATCCGATGATGGCGGTCCACACCTCCAACGTCGAGCCGTTGCCGCACCAGATCACGGCGGTCTACGAGTCGATGCTGTCGCGGCAGCCTCTGCGCTACGTTCTAGCGGACGACCCGGGCGCTGGAAAGACCATCATGGCGGGGCTGCTGATCCGCGAGCTGCTGATGCGGGCTGATGCACGCCGGGTCCTGATCGTGGCGCCCGGCAGTCTGGTTGAGCAGTGGCAGGATGAAATGGCCGAGAAGTTCGGTCTGGACTTCACCCTGTTCAGCCGCGAGATGGTCGAACAGAGCCGGGGGAACGCGTTCGATGATGCGGACCTGATGGTGGCCCGCGTCGATCAGCTGGCGCGCAGCACTGAACTGCAGGACAAGCTGCGCCTGACACGCTGGGACCTGGTGGTGGTCGATGAAGCGCACAAGCTCTCGGCCAACTATTTCGGCAACAAGATCAACAAGACCCGGCGCTTCCAGCTCGGCGAATTGCTCGGCGCGACGACGCGCCATTTCCTGCTGATGACCGCCACGCCGCACAACGGCAAGGAAGAGGACTTCCAGCTTTTCATGAGCCTGCTGGATGCCGACCGCTTCTACGGCAAGTTCCGCGACAAGGCTCACAAGGTCGATGTCACCGACCTGATGCGGCGCATGGTCAAGGAAGACCTGCTGAAGTTTGACGGCACGCCGCTGTTCCCCGAGCGGCGGGCACTCACGGTCAACTACACCCTATCCGGCCTGGAGAGCGCGCTCTACGAAGGCGTCACGGCCTACGTCAAGGAAGAGATGAACCGCGCCGACCAGCTGCAGGATGGCGGTCGCAAAGGCACGGTAGGCTTCGCACTGACTTCCCTGCAGCGGCGACTGGCCTCCAGCCCAGAGGCCATCTACCAGTCGCTCAAGCGGCGGCGCGCACGTCTGATGCAGCGGGTCGAAGAAGAGACGCTGCGCGCCCGTGGTGCCTCGTCCCGCCGATCCCTGGCGGAAACGCTGCCTGTCGAGGACAGTCTGCGGGCCAGCTCACCCGAGGACATCTGGGAATCGGCCGACGCGCTCACGCCCGAGGACTACGAGGCCTTTGAGGAATCCGTGGTCGATCAGGCGACTGCCGCCCGCACCCTCGTCGAATTGCAAGCCGAGATCGTCAGCCTGCAGTCCCTGGAGGAACAGGCCCGCCAGGTGGTGCATTCGAGCCAGGACCGCAAGTGGGATGAGCTGTCGCGCCTGCTGCAGGACACGCCCGAGATGCGAGACGCCGACGGCCGCCAGCGCAAGCTCATCATCTTCACCGAGCACAAGGACACGCTGAACTACCTGGCCGTGAAGATCCGCGGCCTGATCGGCACGGATGAGTCGGTGGTGATGATCCATGGCGGCGTCAAGCGCGAGGATCGCCGCCAGGTGCAGGAGCTGTTTCGCAACGATCCAGTCGTGCGTGTGCTGCTGGCCACCGATGCGGCAGGCGAAGGCGTGAATCTGCAGAACGCCAATCTGATGGTCAACTACGACCTGCCGTGGAACCCGAACCGGCTGGAGCAGCGCTTCGGCCGCATCCACCGCATCGGTCAGACCGAGGTCTGCCATCTCTGGAACCTGGTGGCCAAGGAGACGCGTGAAGGTGCCGTTTTCCAACGCCTGTTCGAGAAGCTGGAGATCGAGCGCGTGGCGCTCAAGGGGCGCGTGTTCGACATCCTGGGCGAGGTGTTCGAGGACCGCAGCCTCAAGGATCTGCTGATCGACGCCATTCGCTACGGCGATGACCCTGAGGTGCGTGCCCGGCTGCACCGCCAGGTCGATGGAGCCCTGGATACCGCCCACCTGGAAGCCATCATCCAGCGCAACGCCCTGTGCGATGAGGTGATGGACGCGCGGCGTCTGTTCGCGTTGAAGGAGGAGATGGAAAAGGCCGAGGCGCGCAAGCTGCAGCCCTACTTCATCCGTGCGTTCTTCAGCCAGGCCTTCCAGCAGCTCGGTGGCGACCTGCGCGCCCGCGAGACCGGCCGCTGGGAAATCACCAACGTGCCCGCCGAGATCCGCGAGCGCGACCGACAGATCAGCGGCCGCGACCGCCGCCATCTGGCCCCCGTGCTGCGCCGCTACGAGCGTGTGTGCTTCGAGAAGGGCCATGTGCGCATGGTCGGCCGCCCCAACGCCGCCACGGCCAGCCTGATCCACCCGGCCCATCCGCTGATGCAGGCGGTGACCGACCTGATGCTGGAGCGTCACCGCCCCCTGCTCAAGCAGGGGGCCGTTCTGATCGATCCGGCCGACTTCGGGCTGACACCCCGGGTGCTGTTCATCATCGACCACGCGGTACGAGAGGGAGCAGACCCGGATCGCATCGCTTCGCGCCGGCTGCAGTTCGTCGAGATCGATCCACAGGGCCACGCCATCCACGCCGGCTGGGCGCCGCATCTGGATCTGCAGGCTGCTGACGCGGCAGACTTGGCGCTCGTCCCGGATGTGCTGGCCGCACCGTGGATCGCCCGTGATCTGGAGCAGCTCGCTCTGGCTCATGCCTCGGCCCGTCTGGCACCCGAGCATTTCAACGAGGTGCGCCAGCACCGCGAGGCCCAGATCGACAAGACCCTGGCAGCCGTGCATGAACGGCTGGTCAAGGAGATCAACCACTGGTCGGATCGCTACATCAAGCTCAGGGAAGACAAGGCCGCCGGCAAGGACGTGCGCCTGCCACTGGAGAACGTGCAGCGCACCCTCGATGAGCTCTCCGCCCGCAGGCGTGCGCGGGAGCAGGAACTGCTGGCCCAGCGCCATGTGGTCTCGGCCACTCCGGTGGTGGTGGGCGGCGCGCTGGTGATTCCGGCCGGTCTGCTGATGCAGCGCCGGGGGGAGCCCGGCTGGAGTCCTGATGCGGCCGCTCGCTCACGGGTGGAGCAGTTGGCGATGCAGGCCGTCATGGCGGCCGAGCGTGCCCTGGGCCACGAGGTGATCGACGTTTCGACCGAGAAGTGCGGCTGGGACATCACGGCCATCCCGCCGGCCGTGAACGGCCGCCTTCCCGAGGTGCGCCACATCGAAGTGAAGGGCCGTGCCAAGGGCAGCAGCACCATCACCGTGACCAGGAACGAAGTGCTCTACGCGCTGAACCAGCAGGACAAGTTCTGGCTGGCCATCGTGCTGGTCGGCGAGGGTGACAGCGTGGACGGGCCGCATTACATTCGGCGGCCCTTCACGCGGGAGCCGGACTGGGCGGTGACGAGCGTGAATCTGGATTTGAATGAACTCCTCAAGAGAAGCAGCCCATGCGCTTGAACAAAATCGAACTCCAAAACTTCCGCTGCTTTTCGTCGCTGAGCATTGATCTGCATAAGCAGTTGACGGTGTTGGTGGCGCCCAACGGTGGAGGCAAAACCTCGGTGTTGGATGCGGCGCGCATTGCGTTGTGGCCCTTCGTCAAGGGCTTTGACCTGGGCAGCCAAACCGGCAAGAGCGCCACCATTCAAGTGACGGATGTGCGGCGCCAATGGATGGAGGGCGGCACGATGGAGGGGCAGGTTCCCGCCGTGATCCGTGCCACTGGAGAGTGGGAGCGGGAAAGCACGGATGAACCCCCATGGGAGCAATTCCGCGAGAGCTTGCGCCCAGGCACCAATACGCGCGGGGATGCGACCACACGAGCTTTCACGGCCTATGGCAAGCAGTTAGAACGCCAAGTTCGTGCGGGGGCCGATGTTACGCTGCCGCTGGTTTCTTATTTGGGCACATCGCGGCTGTGGTTTGAGGGGCGCTTTAGCTCGGAGGCTCGGGATGTGGTGCTGGATGTTTCCGAGTTTTCACGCACATCAGGTTATTTGAACTGCTTGTCTTATTCTTCCAGTTTCAAGGCGTTTGCGGCTTGGTATGGGTGGGTTTTTAGAAGCTACCGTGAAATTCAGAGCTTCATGCAAGAAGGGCGGACGCTATCGCCCAACGATGGGCGTTTTGAAACCATCATTGGCGTCATTAAGTCGGCCATCAATGCATTGGTTCAAGAACCAACGGGGTGGCGTGATCTGGAGTATAGAGCCAGCCTGGGACAGCAACTGGTGATGCAGCATGATCAACTCGGATTGATGCCGGTTGAAGATTTGAGTGATGGTTTGCGCAATGCCATTTCCCTGGTGGCCGATTTGGCATTCCGGGCGTGCAAACTCAACCCCCATTTAGGGGTAGAAGCTGCACGGCAAACCCCAGGTGTGGTGCTGATTGATGAAGTGGATATGTTTTTGCACCCTTCATGGCAGCAAACCATTTTGGGTTCACTGATGGAAGCTTTCCAACAAATTCAATTCATCGTCACCACCCACAGCCCGCAAGTTCTCTCCAGCATTGACGCAGCGTGCATCCGTCGTTTGCATGAAGAACTTGATCCAGAAACTGGGCAACGCAACATCACAGTCAGTAAAGTTAATCAGCAAACCCGGGGGGTTGCCAGTTCGGATTTGCTGGCTGAGATCATGGGAGTCGATCCCATTCCGAACATCCATGAAGCACGCTGGGTTTCAGATTACCACGCACTGATTCAGCAAAACCTTCATCCAACAAATGCTGGTTTGGCTTTGCGTGCCCAGCTTGAAAACCACTTTGGCGCTAACCATCCCGTCATGCGGGAGTGCGAGCGCATGATCCGTTTACAAACCTTCAAACAAAGGCTGCCACGCCGGGTCGCAGGGGAAGAGCAAGATGCACAAGCTTAATCGAGACCCAGCCATCCCTGGCGGACTGCAAAATTACCGACATGGTCAAGACCAATGGAGCGACACCTGCCCAAACGCTGACGAGAGGGGCGATATTTGGAACAGTTTTGGTCAGATGCAAGGGTGGCGGTGCGCTTATTGCGAGACAGATGTCAGTGACACCACCAAACGACACATTGAGCATTTCCGCCAGCGATCACGCCATCCTCAGGGAACTTTTGATTGGCACAACCTGTTTGGCTCTTGCAATCGCGCTGGAACCTGTGGGGATCACAAAGACAAGTGCGGCAACTATCCGCATGAAGTGCTGATTAAACCCGATGTGGAAGACCCTGAGAATTTTCTCTTGTTTTTGCCGAATGGTACGGTGTGCCCAAGAAATGGTCTATCAGACGAGGAGCGACATCGGGCAGAGGAAACCATAAGGATCCTCAAACTCGATGGCGCACTGAATCAAATCCGCCGTGAGGCGGTTCGCCACTACATCAAGACCGCAGAAGCGTTTGCGGAAATGGCGCAGGAATACCCAGAGAACGAATGGCTGCCTGAACTTGAGAATGAAATAATCCGAACATCACACCTGCCATTTGCAACGGCCATCAAACACGTTTTATCGAATCAATCGGCTTAATAAAAATAAGTATGACCGCTCCCATCAAATCCCCCAAAAAACTCATCGAAGTCGCGCTGCCGTTGGATGCGATCAACGCCGCCTCGGCGCGGGAAAAATCCATCCGCCACGGCCATCCGAGCACGCTGCATTTGTGGTGGGCGCGTCGGCCGCTGGCGGCGGCGCGGGCGGTGATCTTTGCGCAGATGGTGAACGACCCGGGCGGTGAGCGCGGCTACTTCGCTGGCATGACCAAGGCGCAGGCCGCGGCCAAGCGCGAAGAGCTGTTCAAGATCATCGAAGACCTGGTGCAGTGGGAGAACACCAACAACGAGGCCGTGTTGGAGCGCGCCCGCGCTGCCATCCGCGAGAGCTGGGTGGAGACCTGCCGGCTGAACAAGGGGCATCCGCAGGCGGCCGAGTTGTTCAACCCGGAGAAGCTGCCGGCCTTTCACGATCCGTTTGCGGGCGGTGGGGCGCTGCCGCTGGAGGCGCAGCGCCTGGGGCTGGAGAGCTGGGCGAGCGATTTGAACCCGGTGGCGGTGACGATCAACAAGGCGATGATCGAGATTCCGCCCAAGTTTGCGGGCCGTGCGCCGGTAGGGCCGCGTCTGGCGGAGGACAAGCAGGCCAGGTTTGGTGAGGACTGGAGCGGCGCCAAGGGCTTGGCCGAGGACGTGCGGCGCTACGGCGCTTGGATGCGGGCTGAAGCCGAGAAGCGCATCGGCCACCTGTACCCGAAGATCGAGGTGACGGCCGAGATGGTGGCCAACCCCGCCAACCCCCGGCCTGATTTGCGGCCGTATTTGGGCGAAAAGCTGACGGTGATTGCCTGGCTGTGGGCGCGCACGGTGAAAAGCCCGAACCCGGCGTTTGCCGAGGTGGAGGTGCCGCTGGCTTCGACGTTTGTGCTGTCCAGCAAGGAGGGCAAGCAGGCTTATGTGCGGCCGGTGGTGGAGGGCGGGGATTACCGCTTCACGGTGCAGGTGGGTGAGCCGGATGAGGCGGCCGAGGCTGGCACCAAGGCCAAAGGTCGCGGCGCGAATTTCCTGTGCCTGATGTCTGGAACGCCGATCAGTGGTGACTACATCAAGGCCGAAGGGCAAGCCGGGCGCATGGGCGCGCGGTTGATGGCCATCGTCGCTGAAGGTCAGCGCGGGCGGGTGTATCTAACGCCGACAGACGAGCATGAATCTATCGCAGCTAACACTACGCCGACTTGGAAACCCGATGTCGAGTTTTTCCAACAGGCTCTCGGATTTCGCGTTGGTAACTACGGAATGACGCGCTGGAGCGACCTGTTCACCCCCCGCCAACTCGTCGCGCTAACCACCTTCTCCGATCTGGTGCAGGACGCCATCGCCCGCTGCCGGCAGGATGCGCTGGCGGCTGGGATGGCGGATGACGGGGTGGGGTTGGATGCGGGAGGAAGTGGGGCGGCGGCGTATGCAGAAGCCGTGGGGGTGTATTTGGCGCTGGCTTTGAGCCGCCTAACGGATATTTGTAACTCTCTATGTCGATGGGAAATCACGAAAACGCAAGTCCGAAATCTATTTGGTCGTCAGGCCATTCCCATGATTTGGGACTTTGCCGAAAACAATGTATTTGGCGCGGCAGCTGGGGATTACATCATCAGCCTGGGAAACCTTGTCAGGGCGATCTTGGAGCTTCCCGCTCAACAAGAAGGCCATGCAGTCCACAGTGACGCTCAATCACAGGGTGTCAGCCAGCAAAAACTTGTCTCAACCGATCCTCCCTACTACGACAACATCGGCTACGCCGACCTATCCGACTTTTTCTACGTCTGGCTGCGCAAAAGCCTGAAACCCATTTACCCCGGTCTTTACGCCACCCTGGCGGTGCCCAAGGCCGAAGAACTGGTGGCCACGCCTTACCGCCACGGCAACAAAGACAAAGCCGAAAAATTCTTCCTCGACGGCATGACCAAGGCCATGCACAACCTAGCCGAAAAAGCGCACCCGGCCTTTCCTGTCACCATCTACTACGCCTTTAAGCAGAGTGAGACGGCAGGTGATTCTGGTACCTCTAGCACCGGGTGGGAAACCTTCCTGCAAGCGGTGCTAGACGCCGGTTTTGCCATTACTGGTACCTGGCCGATGCGTACCGAGCTGGGCAATCGCATGCGAAGCTCGGATTCGAACGCCCTGGCCTCCAGCATCGTGCTCGTCTGCCGTCAACGCGCCCACGACGCCCCCACCATCGGCCGCCGCGCCTTCATCCGCGAGCTGAACGCCGCCCTGCCCGACGCCCTGGACGAAATGACCCGAGGCGGCGTCAACTGCCCCGTCGCCCCCGTGGACTTGAGCCAAGCCATCATCGGCCCCGGCATGGCCATCTTCAGCCAATACAGCGCGGTGCTCGAAGCCGACGGCAGCGAGATGAGCGTGAAAACCGCGCTGCAGCTGATCAACCGCTTCTTGGCCGAAGACGACTTCGACCACGACACGCAGTTCTGCCTGGCCTGGTTTGAGCAGCTGGGCTGGGCCACCGGCAAGTTTGGCGAGGCCGACGTGCTGGCCCGCGCCAAAGGCACCAGCGTCAACGGCCTGAACGAGGCTGGCGTGCTGGAAAGCAGCGGCGGCAATCTGCGCCTGCTGCGCTGGGCCGAGCTGGATGCCGGCTGGTCGCCCGAGGACGACGCCCGCACCCCGGTGTGGGAGGCGCTGCACCAGCTGATCCGCGCCCTCAACAAGGACGGCGAGTCCGCCGCCGGCGCCCTGCTGGCGCGCATGCCCGCCCGCGCCGAGCCGATCCGATCGCTCGCCTACCGCCTCTACACCCTGTGCGAGCGCCAGGGCTGGGCCGAGGATGCGCGGGCCTACAACGAGCTGGTGGCGGCGTGGGGCAGCGTGGAGGCGGCGGCCGCAGAATCGGGGCCGGTGGGGCAGCAGACCACCATGGACTGGTGAGCGAGAGGAAGCCGCAATGCAGATCGAGAGCCTGTCGCTGAAGAACTTCAAGAGCCTGCGGGATGTGCGCATCACCGAGCTGCCGCGGCTGTGCGTGGTGGTAGGCGCCAACGGCACCGGCAAGACGACGCTGTTCAGCGTGTTCGGCCTGCTCAAGGACAGCATGCTGCACGGCGTGCGCCCGGCCTTGCAGAGCCGGGGCGGGTTTGCCGAAGTGCTGTCGCGCGGCGTGGCACGCACCGAGCCGATCGAGATCGAGATCAAGTTCCGCGTGGACATCGCCGGCGTGAACCGGCTCGTGACCTACTGGCTGGTGATCGGCGAGCAGAAGGGCCGACCGGTGGTGCTGCGCGAGGTGCTGCGCTACAAGCGCGGCGCCAGTGGCAAGCCGTTCCACTTCATCGACTTCCGGCTCGGCGAAGGCTACGCCATCACCAACGAGGAAGACTTCAATCGCCCGGACGAGGAACTGGAGCGCGAGGAGCAGAAGGTCTCCCCCGACACGCTGGCCATCAGCGGGCTGGGGCAGTTCCAGCGCTTCAAGGCCGCCAATGCCTTCCGGCAGATGATCGAGAGCTGGCACGTCTCCGACTTCCACATCAATCTGGCGCGCGGCAGCAAGGACGCGATCGGCATCGACGACCACCTCTCGGTCACGGGCGACAACCTGCAGCTGGTGGCGCGCAACCTCTACGAGAACCACCCGGATCTCTTCGCGCAGGTGCTCGACCGCATGAAGCACCGCGTGCCGGGTGTCAGCGAGGTCACGCCGAAGCTGACCGAAGACGGCAGGTTGCTGCTGCAGTTTCGCGATGGGGCGTTCGTCGATCCGTTCATCGACCGGTTCGTCTCGGACGGCACGCTCAAGATGTTCGCCTATCTGCTGCTGCTGCACGACCCGACGCCGCATCCGCTGCTGTGCATCGAGGAGCCCGAGAACCAGCTCTACCCGACCCTGCTGTGGGAGCTGGCCGAGGAGTTCCGGGCCTACGCGCAGCGCGGTGGCCAGGTGATCGTCTCGACCCACTCGCCGGACTTCCTCAACGCCCTGCGACTTGACGAGGTGTTCTGGCTGACCAAGCAGGCCGGCTACACCCAGGTCAAGCGCGCGCGCGACGACGCCCAGCTGGCCGCCTACATGGCCGAAGGCGATCAGCTCGGCTATCTGTGGAAGCAGGGCTTCTTCACGGGAGTCGATCCGGCATGAGCACGCTGGTCTTCTGTCTGGAAGAGCCCTCGGCCCGGGCGATGCTGCAGGGCCTGTTGCCCCGTCTGCTGCCGCCCGGGGTGCAGGTCCAGTACATCGTCTTCGAGGGCAAGCAGGACATGCACAAGCGGCTGACACATCGCTTGAAGCATTGGCTGGCACCTGACTCGTGCTTCGTGGTGCTGCGCGATCAAGACAGCTCGGATTGCCGTCTGCTCAAGCAGGAACTGCGCTTGCTGTGCGAGGCCGCCGGTCGGTCTCAGGCGCTGGTTCGCATCGCCTGTCACGAGCTGGAGACGTTCTATCTGGGTGATCTGGCGGCGGTCGAGCAAGGGCTCGAGTTGCGCGGACTGGCGAAACAGCAGGCGTCCAGCAAGTTCAAGACCCCGGACCGTCTGGCCAATCCAGCCGAAGAGCTCGACAAGCTGACCAAGTCCCGCTACCAGAAACTGGCAGGTTCACGTGCGATCGGGCCCCACCTTCGAATCGACGGCCGCAACACTTCTGCCAGTTTTTGCGCACTCATCGACGGCTTGAAACGCCTGTCTATCTGATCAAAGTTCTGTTTGCTCTCAGGATACGGCGCAGTTCCACGATGGGACTTCAAAACGACGCCGAGGAAACGTTGTCATGACTCTGAAACCCTGGCGCGAGATCGCCGTCCCCCACGAAGACGTGCTCAAGGGCACCTTCGCCCAAGCCGAGTTCGCCGCCGACATCTCGCGCGTGCATGCCGGCACCGCCACGGCCGAGTACCAGAACCCGGCGCTGTTCTTCCAGCGCACCTTCATCACCGAGGGCATGCGTCTGCTGCTGGACTCGGTGGTCAAGCGCCTGTCGGGTCGGGGCGGTGACCCGGTCATCCAGCTGCAGACGGCCTTTGGCGGCGGCAAGACGCACACGATGCTGGCGGTCTACCACCTGGCCAGCGCCAAGGCGCCCGCCAGCGACATGCCCGGCGTCTCGGCCATCCTGGACGTTGCCGGCGTGGCCGAGCTGCCACACGCGCGCATCGCGGTGCTGGACGGCATCAAGTCCTCGCCCAACCAGCCCGTGAGCCACGGCGGCGTGACCGTGCGCACGCTGTGGGGCGACCTGGCCTGGCAGCTGGGCGGTGCGGATGGCTACGCCCTGGTGGCCGATGCAGACGCCTCGGGCACCTCGCCGGGCAAGGCTGTGCTGGAGACGCTGTTGGCGCGTTATGCGCCCTGCGTGATCCTTATCGACGAGCTGGTGGCCTACGTGCGCCAGTTCGAGGAAGGCAAGGCACTGACGGGCGGCACCTTCGATTCCAACCTCAGCTTCATCCAGGCCCTGACCGAAGCGCTGAAGGCCGTGCCCACGGCCGTGCTGCTGGCCTCGCTGCCGGAGTCGGACAAGGAAGCCGGTAGCCAACGCGGCGTGAAAGCGCTGGCCGCCCTGGCGCACTACTTCGGCCGGGTGCAGGCGCTGTGGAAGCCGGTGGCCACCGAAGAGGCTTTCGAGATCGTGCGCCGTCGCCTGTTCAGCCAGATCGGCGACCGGCTGGCCGCTGAGAGCGTGTGCCGCGCCTTCGCCGACTACTACGTCGCCCACAAGGACGACCTGCCGCGTGAGACGCAGGAAGGCCGCTACTACGAGCGCCTGCTGCACGCCTACCCAATCCACCCCGAGGTGTTCGACCGGCTGTACGAGGACTGGTCGTCGCTGGACAACTTCCAGCGCACCCGTGGCGTGCTGAAGCTGATGGCCAAGGTCATCCACCGGCTGTGGAAGGACGACAACAAGGACCCGCTGATCATGCCGGGCAGCCTGCCCGTCTACGATGCCGACACCCGCAACGACATCATCTACTACCTGCCCCAGGGCTGGGACCCGGTGCTGGAACGCGACGTGGACGGCGAGCGCGCCGAGACCACCGGCATCGAGAACCAGGACACCCGCCTGGGCGCGGTGCAGGCCTGCCGCCGCACGGCGCGGGCCATCTTCCTGGGCAGCGCGCCAAGCACGGCCAACCAGGTGGTGCGCGGGCTGGAGCTGGAGCGTGTGGTGCTGGGTGTGGCCATCCCCGGCCAGCAGCTGGGCGTCTACAAGGACGCGCTGCGCCGCCTGGGTGACCGCTTGCACTACCTGAACAGCGGCGGCAACCGCTTCTGGTTCGACACCCGGCCCAATCTGCGCCGGGAGATGGAGGACCGCAAGCGCCGCTTCCAGGACAAGGAGGACGTGTTCCCGGCCATCCAGGACCGCGTGCGCAAGAGCCTGGCCACGGGCATGTTCACCGGCACCCACGTGTTCACCGGCAGTGGCGATGTGCCCGACGACTGGGCGCTGCGCCTCGTGGTGCTGGCACCTGACGCGGGCTTCAGCCGCAGCGGCACCAACCTCGCCGTTGATCGCGCCAACGAGATCCTGAAGAACCGCGGCGAGTCACCCCGCCAGAAGCAGAACCGCCTGATCTTCATAGCGGCGGACTACGACAACGTGTCCCGCCTGCGCGACCAGGTGCGCTCCATGCTGGCGTGGCAGTCGATCGTCAGCGACGGCAAGGATGGGAAGCTGAACCTGGACGGCATCCAGACCAAGCAGGCGCAGAAAGGACTTGATGACGCCAACGACGCGCTGCGTCGCATGATGCGCGAGACCTACAAGTGGCTGCTGGCGCCGGTGCAAGAAGCCCGCCCCGGCAAGGGCCTGAGCGAGGTGCAGTGGGAGCACTTCCCGCTGAACCCGGGCGCGGCCAACGCGTCGCAGGAAATCGAGCGCGTGATGAAGGAGAACGAACTCCTGATCACCGAATGGTCCCCGATCCACATGGCCGCCATGCTGCGCCAGTGGTTCTGGAAGGATGGGCAGCCCGAGGCCAACGCCCTGGAGGTCTGGCAGAAGACCTGCCAGTACCTGTACCTGCCGCGGCTGAAGGACGACCAGATCTTCCAACTGACCGTGGGCGCGGGCGTCGAGAGCCAGGACTTCTTCGCCGTGGCTCAAGGCAAGTCCGAGGGGCGCTACCTGGGCTTCGTCTACGGCAAGCGCAGCACCATCATCCTGGATGCCAGCCTGCTGCTGATCGCGCCGCCGGCTGCCCAGGCCTATGCCGAGAAGCTGCGCGCTGAAGAAGAGGCTGCCCGCAAGACCACTCCGACGCATCCGCCTGCACCGGCCCCCAGCGGAACGAACACCGGTACGCCATCCCCTGCCGTCAAAGAAGGCACGTCAGGGTATGGAGCCACCGGCGGCTCCACGGGCGCCCCGACGCCCCAACCCGCAGCACCCAAGCGCCGCTTCTACGGCAGCATTGACCTCGACCCCACCCTGGCCAAGAAGCAGTTCGCCGACATCGTTGACGAGGTGGTTCAGCAGTTCACCGCCAAGCACGGCGTGAAGGTGCGCATCTCGATCGAGCTCGAGGCAGAGGCGCCCGTCGGGTTTGACGATGGTGTGCAACGCGCGGTGAACGAGAACTGCAAGGTGCTGCGCTTCAACTCTGCCGAGTTCGAGTCCGATCAGTGACGGGGCCTGCCGCCATCCCCGCGGTGCCCAAGGCGCTGGTCTTGCAGGGGGAGCTTACGAGCGGTAGGAAAAATCAGCCCCGCTTGAGCGACACCGCGAACCTCAGCAGCTCCGCATCCGTTGCGTCACCCGGCCACAGCACGCTTGCCAGCCACCGGTTGAAGGTGCTGCCCGCAATGCGGCTGTCGATGCCGTCCTTTCGCCAGGCCTTGGCCACCGGAATGACCACGTGTGGCAGTCGCTCGATCTCGAAGCGGGAGACGTAGGCATCTTGCTCGGAGACACCCATCGCCAGAAATCGGGTGCGTGCCATCGTGGCTTGGTGCTGGTTCCAGTCCTCCCTGAGCTGTCTCAACCGTTCTTCCATGCTGAGCTCAGGCCCGGGATGGATTGCCAGACGGGTTTCAGGCACGGCCGGAGCGGATACGGCGCTTGCCGTGCCCTCGCTTGTGCGCTCGCGTGCTGGCAAGCCAGGATACTTTTTCTTCACGGCCGTGCGCAGATAGGCTGCAGGCGACTTCAGTGGTGGAAGAGCCGCGTTCTGCATCCGTTCAGTGACGTGATCGAGTGCGGCACGAAGCAGCGTTTCATCCGTCGCAGCGTAGAAATCTTGCGCATCCCTGGGCTTGAAACCCAGGCTCACGAGCTGTTCGATAAGTGCCAAGTCCAGCACGCAGGCCAGAGGCACTGGGGAGGATCGGCTGTCAGCAGGCTGTTCTCCCTTGGGAAGAATCTTGAACTGCAGCTCCTCGACCTTGCGCCCCCGCTTGTGTTCAACGACTTCCATCCGGAAGTCCTCGCTGAGGGTGTCCAGCTCAGCCAGCGCTTTCTTGATCGTGTCGCGGTGAAGGATGCGGTAGTCGACCTTGACGATGTCGCTGCGCCCCGTCAGGACGGAGGCCCACCACAGCACGTCCTCGCGCATGGTCAGCCGCGTTGGCGATGAGAGATAGCGTGCCCCCAGCTCGTACAGCACGGAGGCTGCGTAGCTGCGCATCTGCGAGCTGATCTCGAGGAGGATGCGTGTGTAGTGCGCAGGCCTGATCAGGTGTTCACGTATCGGATCGGGATAGGTCCACGAAATATGACACGGCCGCCCGCGGCCTGGATCGTCGATTGAGACCGTTCCAAGCAGCTGCGTCGAGGTCCATCTGCGTGTGCCACCCACACTGGTGTGCCACTCGATGGTGGTGGCTTGCATGTCACGAATGTGCGACTTCAGGATCTCGGTGTTGTTCGAGTTGAAGCGTGCGTCCTTGATGAGTTCAGCCAGTGGCAGGCAGTAGGTCGGCTTGTCGACACCCTGCCTTTGTGCGTGAAACAGGAAGACGTTGTAAATGCGACGCGACAGCAGCGTCAGTTTCCCGCGCTTTGGACGGATGGCGATGGCTTCGTTGGCCTTGGCAACAGCCTGCTCCTTCTCTTTCGGATCGGTCGCGTCATGCACAGTCCCATCAGCCAAGCTTGGGTTGCCACAGTCGGTCTGATGCACGAGATCAAAGGAGCGTTGCAAAGGTAAGCGCGCTAGCTTGTCGGCGAACTGTGAGCTTGTCAATTCACATCTCTCTTTCGCCATTGCCTGGTGGCGGAGGTGTGGTCCAAAGGCCATGTCACAGGACGGAGTCTTTTGTTCACATCAACAACGCGAGGATCCCCATGGGGACTCCTCTTGATAGATTGAAATACAAGACTTGAATACTTGAAGATTTGAAGAGCCAAAAAAACGTTTTAGATCAAAGACTTACGTGTCTTTTGTGGAGTGGATATGGGATTGTCGCGGAGAGTCTGTGGGAGACTCGCTGAGAGCTTCTGGGGATCTTGGTGGCTTTTGCGGAGAGCTTCTGGGGTAGTTCCGGAGTGGATATGGGGATCTGGGGTGTCCGAAGCGGAGGTCCGTGAGGCTGGTCACTTGCCTCCGTTTGGAACCAATCCGGCGGCCGTCCTGGCTCATCCGGGATCCCCATAAAGTCTCCTGAAAAAGTGCGGTCCCCAAATTGTCTCACCGTTTTCCAAATCTTGTTGCGCTGATGCGTTGAAACGAGGGTGGAAAAAAGTAGACTGTCCGGGAAGCAACAAGACTGCCCTCATGACCTCCCCAAAAGTCGCTCGAACCCTGTCCGCAGAGGCTGGCAACCAGGTTGCCAGCGACCCTCTCCTCTCTGTGTCTCCTCGTCATCTGATCGACATGCAGCGCATTCATGCGATCTCTGCGCGTGCCTCAAGCATGGTCGAGCAGATCCGCGGACGGCTGCTTGCGCCGGAGTCGCGCAAGGTGGCGCCGGTGTTCTCGACGGCTCAGGTCGCGGCGCTGTGCGGTGTGGACAAGCCGCATGTGAACTACCGTGTCACCAAGGGTGACCTGCCGTCAGGCAAGCTCACGCCCAACGGAGGCAAGCGGGAGTTCTCTCTGACCGAGGCCCGGATCTGGGCCCGCACCTACCGCAAGGACAAGATGCGGCCGCGTGGTCAGCCGGCGCTGTGCATTGCGGTGGCCAACTTCAAGGGCGGCGTTTCGAAGACCACCAGCGCGATGATCCTGGCCCAGGGCCTGAGCATGCGGGGCCACCGAGTGCTTGCCATCGACATCGATCCGCAAGGCTCGCTGACCACCCTGCATGGCATCCTGCCCGAGACCGAGGTCAGCGAGGACATGACCATCGCGCCGCTGTGCCACGGCGCCAGCGATGACATCACCCCGGCGATCCGATCGACCTACTGGGATGGCATCGATCTGGTGGCGGCTGCGCCGTTTCTCTTCTCGGCCGAGTTCGCGCTGCCGGCTCGCCAGATGAGCGACTCGTCCGTGCGTTTCTGGGATGTGCTGAACCAGGGGTTGGAGTCGGTCCGCGATCTGTATGACGTCATCATCATCGACACCCCGCCCTCGCTGTCCTACGTGACGATCAACGGGCTGTGGGCGGCGGACGGCGTGGTGGTGCCGGTGCCGCCGTCCGGGCTCGACTTCGCCAGCTCGGCGCAGTTCTGGGCACTGTTGTCGGACCTGGGCGCCAGCCTGGACGAGCAGGAGCCGGAAGACGCCCGCAAGGCCTTCGATTTCCTGCACATCCTGCTGAGTCGGGTGGATCACACCGACACTGCCTCGCCTGCGGTGCGTCAGTGGATCCAGGCGACCTATGGCGAGTATGTGCTGCCGGTCGAGATCCCGAAGACCTCGGTCACAAGCAACAAGGCGGCTGAGTTCGCGACGGTCTACGACATCCAGAAGTACGAAGGTGCGGTCAAGACCTACAAGCGTGCGCTCGATGCCTATGACCGCTTCGTCGATCTGGTCGAGGAGTCGCTGGTCGAGGCCTGGCGCGCACGCCGCGCGGCGGTCTGAGTCACTGTGGCAACCCGGTTGCCAGTCAGCCAGTCAGTTAGCAAGAGAACAACGACATGAGCACGAAGTCGAAGCTGCAGTCCGTCACCGACAGCCTGCGGGCACTCACGGGCAACTCTCCCCTCCTCCCTGCTGCTGCGCCCATCGGGCCGCGGCAGGACGATGCACCGGCCGTTCCGGCTGCGCAGCCGGCCCCGGCGGGGACTCAGTTTCCGCCCGTGGTGCCCCGCAGCGTGCCGCGCACCGGTCCGGGCCAGATGCTGCAGTTCCGTGGCCAGATGCTGGCGACCGAGAGCGAGATCAGCCGCCTCAAGGAACAGCTGAGCGCTTACGACGGTGCTGCGGTCACGCGTCGGCTGGACACGGCGCAGATCGTGCCCAGCCGCTGGGCCAACCGACACGCGGACGCCTTTGCCAATCCGGCCTTCCAGAGCCTGAAGCGCGACATCCAGCAGGCCGGCGGCAATGTCCAGCCCATCCTGGTCCGGCCGCTCGTGGATCAGCCGGACCGCTATGAGCTGGTCTTCGGGCATCGGCGTCACCGCGCCTGCGCCGAGCTGGGCCTGCCGGTGCTGGCGACCGTGGAAACGCAAGCGCTGTCGGATGCGGACCTGTTCGCGATGATGGACCGCGAGAACCGCGAGCGTGCGGACCTGTCGCCCTACGAGCAGGGGATGATGTACCGGCGTGCGCTGGATCAGGGGCTGTACCTGTCAAACCGCCGCTTGGCCGATGCGCTGGGGGTGTCGCACACCTGGGTGGCGAACGTGCTGCTGGTGGCCGATCTGCCGGCGGCCGTGATCGATTGCTTTGCCTCGCCGACGACGATCACGCACCGGCATGCCAAGACGCTGACGGCGGCCCTGGATGCCGACCCCAAGGGCGTGCTGCGCCGGGCCGAGCGCCTGCGTCTGCAAGAGCGCGTGCTTGGGGCTGCGGCGGTGGTGGCCGAGCTGGTCGGCGCGGCGGCGGATGAAGTGCGATCGGCCGGTCAGCTGCTCCGAGGTGACGGGCGATCGACGGGGCGCTGGAGCCAGGACCGTGACGGTCGCATGTACATCCAGATCGATGCCAGCGCTCTGGGCGGCGCGATGACGCCGGAAGCCCTGGCGGCAGCCGTGGCCCGGCTGCTTGATTCCGTCTGATACTGACACTACATCAGTTTTCACCATACCAAACGCCTAGCCGAGGCCGGTGTCGAGCCTTCCGTGGGCAGCAAGGGCGACAGCTACGACAACGCTCTGGCCGAGACGATCAACGGCCTGTACAAGGCCGAGGTCATCCACCACCGCACTTGGAAGACCCGCGAGGCCGTCGAGCTCGCCACGCTGACCTGGGTCTCCTGGTTCAACAACCACCGACTGATGGGGCCGCTGGGCTACATCCCGCCAGCCGGGGTCGAGGCAAACTACTGGCGCCAACTCGCCGAACAGTCAGCCGCGGCGGCATGAGCACTTAAACCAACCGGCCTCCGCGAAACCCGGGGCGGTTCAGTCGAGTGCACCATCATGGAAGCAGTCTTTGGGGTCGGCCATCACGCTGGCACTGTGGCTTGGGGCAATGTGGATCGTCAACAGACTATTCTGCTGGATGCCTTGGCGGTGGATGCACAGCCTGCGGACCTGAGTAGCCGCACAGATGCCACTACGATACCGACACAGTTGTGTCGGGCAGGCGTTTTCACGCCACACCGATGCGGAAGCCGTAGGCGGTGTTTGTGCCCCAGTCGGCCACGATCGCAGTGCCCTGATCGGCGGCTACCACGAGGCCGACCGGGCTGCGAAGGTCGCCTGCAACTACCCGCGTGCTGCCATCCTTGGATACCTGCTTCACCTCGGTCCCGCCATAGTCGACCACGTACACCGAATCGCTGTCGGCGATCGCGATACCCGGACCAGGCTGCAAGAACTCCGTGGACACGGTGCGCGCCCGACCGTCCGGTCCCGCGAAGGACACGCCGCCGTTGATGTTCGAAACGAAGTAGCTGCCGTCGGGCAGTTGGACGGCGCCGACGGGGGTTTGAAGCTCGCCCTCAACGGCAATGGAGAGCCGCCCCGCGGCATCGGCTGCCAGCACCTGATTGGTCCTGCGGTTGGCTATCAGCAAGCGCCCCTTCAAATCGAAGGACAGCCCGGCTGGCGTCGCGAGTCCTCGCACGAAGACCTCCTTCTGCCCGGAACGGCCGAACCTCCACACCAAGTCGCCGCTATACGAGGCAACGTAGATCTCGCCTCGCGGGCCGAGGGCTAGGCCAGACGGGCCGGTCAGGCCTTCGGCGACGACCGATGCTTTACCGTCGGCATTGATGGCGAGCACCGTGCCGGCGCTCCAGTTGGCCACCAGCAGGCGACCGTCGCGGTCGAGCGCCATGCCTACGGGCGAGGACAACCCCGTGGCCACCACCCGGTCGCTGCTCCAGCGGTTGGGGGCCGAGTGGGCGTGGGTGCACAGCAGGGGCAGCATCGAGGCCATGGTGTACAGGAGCCTACGGCGCGCATTCATACAGCATCCTCGGCCAGAACGGACGACCCCGCGAGCAGCAGCGACTGGTCCGGGTCGGCTCCCACATACAGGCGGCGCCAGCTGCGCGCTTGCGCAATCGCGCCGAGCTCTGGGTCTCCGATCACCGCCACCGGACGACCTACGGCCTCCAGCATGGGAAGGTCCGATGCGTCGTCGCCGAAGGCCCAGCACTCTGCGGCCTGCGCCGTTCCCCGCGCGAGGAACGCTGTGATCGCGACGGCTTTGCCGGTGCCGATCGTCTGCGGCGCCTCGAAGCGGCCCGTGTACTTGCCGCCGGCCTGCAACAGCCGCGTTGCCAGCACTTGGCGCACGCCTAGGTGCTCGGCGATAGGTTGCAGGATCTCAAGGAAGGAGCCTGACACGAACACCGGCTCGACGCTCCTGGCGCGCAGGTTGCTCAGTTCATCGAGCACTTCGGGAATGAAAAGGCCGGGGTCAGCCAGTACGCTGCGAGCCCACGCCTCCGCGCAGGCGGCGACGGCTTCGACCGAACGGCCGGCGAAGAACGCGTAGTAGCGGCGGTTGACCAACTCGCGCGGAGACCCGTTCTCGGTGAGCGCTCGCAGGATGGCGGAGACATCCTCGAACTCGTCGCCGACGGCGCCGCTGTGCGACGGCAGCCACCGGCGATACCAGTAGTCGTGGAAGCTGAACATGCTCTTCATGTTCAGCAGCGTGCCGTCGACGTCGAAGAAGGCGTAGGCATGGGGCATGGCAATAGTCCCTGAGAAGTTGGTGGACGGGATCAGGACGCGGTTCGGCGTCGGCTGAGTTCGGGGAAGGCGGGGTTCGAACCCAACACGCCGGCCTCGCCCCAGCGGTTCTGCGCGATTTCGTGAATGACCACAACGATCTTGTCGAGGGGAGCGCCGGAGACCTCATGTACGGTCTGCGTCACGGCCTCGATCAGGGCCTGGCTCTTCTCGTCGCCGAGCGTCGGCCAAGTAGTGATGGAGATGAAGGGCATGGTGGTCCTTTCGATCAGGGAAGGGTTACGAACTCGCCGAACGAGCCGGCTCGCAGCTTGAGCTGCGCATGAATGTCGCCCCCAAGGCCGAACCAGCCGATGGCACCCCCGCGGTTCATCTGGTAGCTCATCCACAGCACGACGACATTGACGATCCGGTTCGCACCGGGCGTGCCGGCTGCCGGGAACGGGTTCGGCAGCACGGCTTGGTAGCGCCCGTCGCCGTACCCGTCGGTGACGAAGACGTTCGGCACGCCCAGCGGTCCCGGCCGGGTTGGCCCCGATGGATCGAGGTCGCGCTGGCGCAGCGACATGACGGTGTAGAGGCTGTCGGGAATCAGCCCGGAGAACGCGAAGTCGAAGGCCGCGGACCGCCGATCCTGGGCGATGCTTACCGCGAGCTCGCCGCGCGCGCGGCACCACGCGCCGAGCGTGATAGGCCCTTTCCGTTTCGGGCCATCCTCGGGGCGAAGGTCAGGAATGGGCACTTCGTGGAGCGGGTAGCTCGGTCGCGTCAGCGAGCCGGCATCCGGGCACTGCTGCGGCGCGAAAACCATTGGGTAGTTGTTGCACGGTAATGGAAGCGGCAGCGTGTGTAGGACGATCGCCTCGTCGGCGGGCGTCAGCGTCTCGTCCAGTTCGCGCACAATGTCGTAGGGCAGGTTCTCGCCGAATGCAGGCACCGCGCTGGAAGCCGAGACGACGGCGCTCGACCAGTCCGAGCGCAGCGCGCCGTCGCTTGCGCGCCGGTTTACTCGGCCGATCACAATAAAATTGCCTTGGGCGTCCATTACCTCGCTCGGCGGGTAGGTCGGCCCCTGCGTGGTGACACTCAGCTCGAAGAGCTTCTCGTTGTCCATGTCTTTCTCCCGGACGTCTGCACGGCTCAAACCGTGACCAACTGCAGCACGGCGTGGGGAGTGGCCGAGGACACCGCTTCAACCGGCTGCGGCGCCTCCGATTCCTGGGGCTGCCGCTCGAACTGCAGCAGAGCCAGCGCCTGTTGCTGCTCTTTCGCTTCGATCTTGCTGGCGTGGAAGGCCGTGAAGGTGAACTCCACCTGGGTGACGCAGGCGCCGCCCTGCAGCACGGAGACAAGGGTCTCGAAGCGCATACGGGCCGGGTTCCCCGTCTCCTTCGAGACGACCTCATAGCGCAGCGTCGCGGCCAGCGGGAAGACGAACCCGGTGTATTTGACGTTCGCGCCATGGATCACGAAGTAGTAGCGATCGTGCACGGCCTGGCCAATGAAGTACTCCTCGGTCACGGCGAGGAACATCTGGCGCGCCGCCTCGATCAGGATCATCCCCTGGATGTGCTGGCCGGTCTGGTGATCCGCCATCAGTTCGCTGCGCTCGTCGAGCAGCAAGGCCGCCTCGAAGCAGTCCTCGGTCACCTGTGCCGGATGCGAGATGATGGCGTTCTCGATGCGGTGCTTGTGCGTCTGCAAACGGCTCGCGCGCACGCCGCGGCGCAAGATCGGCTGCACGTCGATGCCCTGCGCCTTCAGCGCGTGGCGGGCTTGGTCGTGGATGGTCTGCAGATCGGCCTCGCGTACGCCTTGGCCGGCGACCAGGCGGCTGCCCGGCGCAAGCCGCTCGAAGTTGCTGGTGCGCACCATCTCGGCGAGTTCGCCGATCGTGACCACGCCCTCGTTGCGCGCGAAATCGCGGAACTTGTTGCCGACGACAAAGATGGTTTTCATCTGATTCCTCCGCTTGGAAGGTGGAGCTATCCGTGTCCGCATCACGGCACGGTCGTTCTGTCTCCTGCAATGCCATCGGTCCGGATGGTCTCGTTGTGTATCAATCCACCCGCGCTACGTTGTGCAACAGCCGCAGGGGGCAATTCGTGGGTTGCGTGTTCAGGCGCTCGGCAATGGGGCAGTGCGTCGGGAGGCGCCATCGCTCGCCAGGAGCGCCAGACTCCCGGCGGTGGCGGCCAAGCATGCTGTAGTGACGCCGTGCCAGCCGGCGTGCTGCCAAAGCGGTCCAAGTACGGCGCTGGCCAAGCTACCCGCGCCCAGGCAGGTCAGCAGGTACAGCGAGGAGGCCGATCCGCGTCGGTCGGCTGGCACGCGCTCGGCGATGCGCACGAATACCGCCGGCTGGCAAACGAAGGTGCCCAGGAAGATCAGGAACAGGCCGAGACCGGCAAGCGGCGTCGTGTCGGCTAGCGCAAGACAAGAGATGGCTAAAGCCACGATGCACAGGCCAGCGGTGCCGACCGCGAGCGAGCCATAGCGCGCCGTCAAGCGTCCCGAGACTGGCGCGCCGACGATCGCGCCCAGTCCCAGCAGGCTGATGGCGCCGATCGTGGCGCTGTCGAGCGCAAAGGGCGCTTCATGCAGCCGAAGGGTCAGGAACGTGACGGTGCCCAAGTAGCCAAAGAACAGCAGGAAGCCGGTCGCGAACAGCCGTAGCAGCTCGCTCGAGGCCAGCATGCGCAGCGCGCGTCCATAGGTCTGCACGCCGGCACCGCCCGTGTTTGCCAGCGTCTCTGGCGGCAGCAAGGTCAGCAGCGCTGCCATGACCAGCAGCATCAGCGTGCCGGCTATCTGTGCGCCACTCAGTCCGGCAGCGGCCGTCAACAGTCCCATACCCGCCCGTCCCAGTGTGATGCCAAGGACCGAGGCAGCGATGATCAAGCCGAAGAAGGTGCCGAGCTGCTCCTTGCGGGCTAGTCGCGGCAACAGCGCGAACATCGCGACCGGTACCGCCGCCGTCGAAGCGCCTTGGATCGCCGAAGCGGCGAGGAAGGCCGGTGCGCTACTCGTGATCGCCGTGATCGCCGTGGCCGCTGCCGCGATCGACAGCCCCGCCGCGGCCAGCCAACGAGCGCTGACGACGTCTGACAGCGGGCCAAGCACGAAGAAGGCCAAGGCATAGGCGATGCTGCACACGCTGAAGGACAACCGAGCGTCGCTGAGCGGGATGCCGTACTTGGTCGCAATGTCGCTGAAGACGGCTTGCGTGGAGTAGACGATCGCGACCGCGCAGCAGGTTGCCGCGCAGGCGATCGACACGGCCAGGCCTGTGCGGAAGGAGGCGGACGTGCGCATGGTTCTCTCTCCTAAACGGCCGCGGTGGCGCCGCCGTCGACGTTGAGCACGGCGCCGCTGATGTGGGCCGCGCGCGGTGAAAGCAGGAACGCGACCGCGCTGGCCACGTCCTCGGATTCGGCGAGACGGCCCAACGGCACTTTGGCCTGAACCGTCCGGTCGACTTCTTCGGCCGTGACGCCGAAGCGCGGCGCGAGCGCGCGGCAGATCTCGCCCCATAGCGGTGTGCGCGTCGCGCCGGGGTTAACCACGTTGACACGTACGCCATGCGCGCCAAGGTCGCGCGAAATCGCCTTGGCAAAGCCCGCGAGGCCGCAGTTGACGGTGCTATTGATCGGGAACAACGGATCCGGCTCCTGGCTGAACACGCCGTTGACGATCACGATGCGGCCGCTGCGGCGTTTGACCATCTCAGCGGCGGTGCTACGCGTCAGGCGGACCGTGCCGAGCAGCTTGCCGTTGACCGTGTCAACCCACTGGCGCTCCGAGCTTTCGAGCAGCGGCGCTACCGGACCGTCGCCGGCCGCATGCACGAGGTCCGTCACCGCGCCGAATCGCGCGGCAATCCGTGCCAAAGCGCCGTCGACGCTGGCGGCATCGCCGATGTCGATGACCTGGGCGGCAAGGCGCTCGGCAGCAGCGCCCTCGGCGAGTTCGGCCCGTGCGGCCTCCAGCCGGGCGGCGTCCCGGCCCAGCATAACCACGCGCAAGCCATCGGCGAGCAGCGCGGCGCAGATCGCCCGGCCCATGCCGCCGGTCGCGCCGCTGACGAGGGCCAGCCGGTCGAGGCTGTTCTGGTGCGGGGGCTCGTTCATGGTTCGCGCGCTCATTCGCTGGCCACGTGACGGTAAATCCGCGTGTACAGGCCGTTGTGGCCGCCGGTGATGAACTGGTCCCCGGCTTCGCGCACGATCTGCTGGTAGCGCGTCGAGCTGAACACGGCGCCGTAGCGGTCGACGTCGCCCGAGAAGCCGGAGACGAACATGACGCCGGGCTCGGTGCTGATGGCTGAGTGGTAGGCGAGGAAAACCTCGACCTCCGGCGCGCCGCGCACCACGTCGAAGATCGTCCGTTCACGCCAAGCGCGGTAGTCCGCGAAGTTGCCCGGCGGCACTTCGACATGCCGCAGTTGCACGTAGGGCGTGGGCGGCAGCGCCGCGGCCGTGTCTTTGGGGGCTTCGACAAAGGTCAGCGACTGGCGGCGGAAGTCGCTCGCCAGGTCCTGCCCCAAGCGGTCCCATGCCACCTGCCACGACATCGCGAGCGTCGCTGCAGCATTCAGGGTCTCCAGCGCAGCGAGCTCAAGCACGGCGCTGTCGTCCAGCGCCGTATAGATCCTGCGCTCGCGCACGGTTGCCGCGCTGGGCAGGGCATTCCACGCACGGGCGACGCGCAGCGCTGCGCCGGGCTTCGGCGTAACTTCGGTGATGAGCAGGACGGGAGTGGACATGACGTGCCTTTCTGGAGTGGAGAGGGAGGCGATTCGGCCCGATGGCGGGCTCACGGAGGGGAAGCGGAAGTCGGCGCGCTGCCGGTCGGAGCGGTTCCGCGCTCGGCGAGAACTTCCTTGGCCACGAGCATCGCGTTGATCGCCGCCGGGAACCCCGCGTAGGCGGCGGTGTGGATCAACGCCTCGACCAACTGCTCGCGCGTGCCACCGACGTTGAGCAGTCCGTGGATGTGGACCCTGAGTTGCGGCGCCGCCGTGCCCAGAGCCGCGAGCAGTGCGACAGTCGCCAGCTCGCGATCGAGCAACCCGAGACCGGGCCGGGTGTAGATGTCGCCGAAGCCAAACTCGACGATGAAGCGCCCAAGGTCGGGCGCCAAGTCCGCCAGCGACGCAACGATCTGTTCGCCGACGTGCCCGTCGATGCGGCGCAGTGCATCCCAGCCACTTTGGTAGCGCGCGTCGCTGCCTGCCGCTGCCCGCGCATCCTGCTGCGCAGGGGTGTGGGCGATGCCCCGTTCGGCGAACACTTCGCGCGCGGCGAAGACGCCGTTGAGCCCAGCGGGAAAGCCGGCGTAGACGACTAGGTGCAACATCAACTCCACGAGCTCGGTGCTGGTTGCACCAGCATTCAGCGCGCCGGCAAGGTGGAACTTCAACTGAGGGCGGGCATTGCCCAGCGCGGCGAGCGCTGCGACGGTGACGAGCTGGCGCTCCTTCAGCGTCAAGTGGGGGCGAGGGTAGATCTGGCCGTAGACGAAGCTGATGGCCAGGCTGGCCAAGTCTGGTGCGACGTCCGCGAGGGCTTCGATGATCGACGGCCGATCAGTGGCTTCCAGCCGGCACAGGCAGTCGAGACCTATGCCGTAGTTCGCGTCTTGGGAGACTTGATGAGGGTTTTCCATGGCCCAACAGTAGGTCCGCTGACGCGGTCAGGCCATTGCTTTTTTTCTGATACCTTTGAAGTATCAGTGCGAAGGGAGATCTCGTGACTCAGCAACTGAATCTCAGACAGCTCAAGTACTTCGTCGCCGTGGCTGAAGAACTCAACTTCCGGCGCGCGGCCGAGCGGCTGTTCATCACGCAGCCGCCGCTGAGCCGGCAGATCCAGATGCTTGAGGAGGCGGTAGGCGCCCGCCTGCTTGATCGCGATCGCGGTGGCGTGCGCCTGACCGAGGCGGGGGAACGCTTCCTGGCAGACGCAAGAGCCCTGCTGCGCGAATCGGAGCAGGTAGTGAGGCGCTTCAAGCCGTCGGGTGTTGCGGACAAGCTTCCACTGCTGCGGGTGGGCATCACGACTGTGGTCGACGTCGGGCTGTTCGCCGGAATCGAGCCGGCGTTCGAGCAGCGGTTCCCCGGTATGCGCATTAGCACCAAACGCCAGATCTCCGCGCATTCGATCCGCGACCTCAATCAAGACAGGATCGACATTGCGGTGATCGGGCTGCCGTCGAGAGCGGACGGATTGACCGTCGAGCCGCTGTTCGACGATCCGATGGTCGCCTGCATCTCATCCAGCCATCGGCTGGCCAAGCGCCAACGGGTCTCGATCCTCGACTTGGGAGACGACAAACTGTTTTGGTTCGAGCGCAAGCTGAACCCAGTCTATTACGACTACTGCGAGCGGATCTTCGAGCGGGTCGGCTTCTCGCCGCAGCGGATTCGGGAGCCGGCCGATCATCACGTTCTGCTTGGACTGATCGCCGAAGGCCAGGGGTTCGCGCTGGTGCCCAACTCGTTGCACAACGTGACGCGTAAGGGCGTGACGTTCAAGAAGATTGTGGAAGGGGACCAGCTATGCATCCGCGTCGGTGTGGCTTATCAGGCGACCAACTCAGATGAGCAAGTTCAGGCGCTAGTTTCGATGCTCAAGGAATGGTTCGCGGCGCGTAACGCTAGGCACGAAGCATGAATGAGGCACGCCTTGCATTTCTGCCCATATGACATATGACAGGAGGCACCGTCAGGCAGGGTGGCGGACTTCAATCGGAATCAGTGACGGGTTTGAACTGGAACGGTTGACGCTGTTGAAGCGGAATCGCTGGTGGTTTTGCACTGGAATACGCAGCAGGCATGCCGATGGCCGAAGTGTGCCGCAAGCACTGCATCAGCGCATCGACGTACCACGCGTGGAAAAGCAAATACGCAGGCGCGACGGTCTCGGACCTGACACGCATGCGCGAGCTGCAAGCGGAGAACGCCCGGCTCAAGCGCTTCTACGCCGAGAAACCGGCCACGCGGTGAACCGCCCCGGGAATTGAGGAGGCTCCAACACTTGAGAAGATGGAGCCATGAAGAAGACGAACAAGTTCTCGCCGGAGGTCCGAGAGCGTGCGGTGCGGCTGGTGCAGGAGCATCGCGGGGAGTACGCCTCGCTGTGGGCGGCGATCGAATCGATCGCGCCGAAGATCGGCTGCGTGCCGCAAACGCTGCTGGACTGGGTCAAGCAAGCCGAGAGTGACGCAGGTGCGGGGCCGGGGGGTGGCTACAGCCGAGGCGCAGCGCATCAAGGAGCTGGAACGCGAGGTCAGAGAGTTGCGCCGAGCCAACGAGATCCTGAAGCTGGCCAGTGCGTTTTTCGCCCTTGCCGGATCGACCGCCGATTGAAGTGATGTACCGACTGGTGGACGAGCATCGGGATGTCCACGGGGTCGAGCCGATCTGCCGAGTGCTGCAGATCGCCCCGTCGGGCTACCGGCGCCACGCGGCCCGAAGTCGAGAGCCCGAGCGGCGCTGCGCGCGAGCCCGCCGCGACGAGCTGTTCATGCCCGAGATCGAACGGGTCTGGCACGCCCACCGGCGGGTCTACGGCGCAGACAAGGTCTGGCGCCAGCTCCAGCGCGAAGGGATCGTCATGGCGCGCTGCAGCGTCGAGCGGCTGATGCGACGACTGGGTCTGCGCGGGGTCATCCGGGGCAAGGCGGTTCGCACCACGGTGCCCGACGCCAAGGCGGCGTGCCCGCTCGACAAGGTCAACCGGGTCTTCCAGGCCGAGCGGCTCAATCAGCTGTGGGTCTGCGATTTCACGTATGTCTCGACCTGGCAGGGCTTTGCCTACGTGGCCTTCGTCGTCGATGTCTTTGCTCGCTGCATCGTCGGCTGGCGCGTGAGCCACTCGATGCGCACCGACTTCGTGCTCGACGCGCTGGAGCAGGCCCTCTACGCCCGTCAGCCGGCAGCCAACGACGGGCTGATCTGCTATTCGGACCGTGGCTCGCAATACGTCAGCATCCGCTACACCGAGCGCCTGACCGAGGCCGGCATCGAGCCCTCGGTGGGCAGCACCGGCGACAGCTATGACAACGCCTTGGCCGAGACCATCAACGGCCTGTACAAGGCCGAGGTCATCCATCGGCGTCCATCGTGGAAGAGTGGCGAAGCTGACCTGCCCCCATTTACCGTACCAGCGATTCATCAGGAGTCCTGGGTTTGAAGGTTACTGGATCTCGTTGTTTGCGGGAACCAGGTGTCGAGCAGCATCGCCAGCATGCCGGCGATGCTGCTCGGCGAATTGCGCCGGGGGTATGCGTCCGATGCTGCCGTGCGGCCTCACCTCGTTGTAGTCCTGCCGCCACCTGGCGATCTCGGTACGGGCCTGATGCAGCGTCTCGAACCAGTGCTCGTTCAGGCACTCGTCCCTGAAACGCCCGTTGAAGCTCTCGATGTAGCCGTTCTGCATCGGCCGCCCCGGCTCGATCAGGATATGCCTGATGCCATGGCTCTGCGCCCAAGCCATGAAGGCCCGGCTGGTGAACTCCGGGCCGTTGTCGGTTCTTACCGCTGATGGGTAGCCCCGCCACAGCGCCGCCTGGTCGAGCAGGCGCGTCACGTACTGGCCGCTGATGCCGTAGTCGACTGCAATCTCTACCGCCTCGTGGCTGAAGTCGTCGGCTACCGTCAGGCACTTCAGTCGCCTGCCGTTGGCCAGGCTGTCGCTGACGAAATCCATGCTCCACACCTCGTTGACTTTGGTGGCGATGTTCAGCGGCGTGCGCTCGGCTGGTGGCCTGCGCGCCTTCTTGTGCTTGCGCACGGCCAGGTTGGCTGCGCTGTACAGCCGGTACACCCGCTTGTGATTGACGCCCGGAAACTCCGCACGCAGCAGGTCGTGCACGCGTCGATACCCGAAGCGCCGGCGCACATGGGCGATCTCGACGATCCTGGTCTTGAGCGCCTCGGTCTGGGCGCTGGCCACCGGCGGGTGTCGGTAGCTGTCTCGGCTCAGCCCCACAAGCCTGCAGGCCCGCCGCTCGGACAACTGATGCTGCGCAATCAGCCGCCCGATGGCCTCCCGCTTGGCCTGTGGGGCTATCTTTTTACCCCGAGGACGCTCTTGAGCGCGTGCATGTCCAGGTGCGCCTCGGCCAGCAGGTGCTTGAGCTTGGCGTTCTCCGCCTCCAGCTCGCGCAGCCGCCTCGCATCCGACGCCTCCATGCCGCCGAACTTGGCTCGCCACTTGTAGAACGTCGCATCCGAGAACCCGCCCTTGCGGCAGATCTCCGCCACGGCCACTCCGGCCTCTGCCTGCTTGAGGAACCCGATGATCTGTTCCTCGGTGAACTTGCTCTTCCTCATGTCCGCCATTCTCCTGGTTGGCGGACTCCTGCTACTTCAGCTTGGTACGGCTGGCGGGGGGCAGGTCAAAGCAGTCGAACTGGCCACCCTCGAATGGGTCGCCTGGTTCAACCATCAGCGGCTGCTCGAACCTATCGGCTACATCCCACTGCCGAGGCCGAAGCCAACTACTATCGACAACTCTCCCGTCAAACCGTCAAGGAGGCGGCTTGACTTAACCCAACGGGCCTCTACGAAATCCGGGGCGGTTCAAAGTTTGAGGGGATGCGCGGGTCAGGGGGTGTCGGGGAGGCGGAACTGCACGTACCCTTCATGGCTCTTTGCCTGAATGCAGCGGGAGGCGAAATAGACACATTTCTTTGCATCATGACGGTCAACAGCCTGTGGTGCGCCACGTTGAGGAGGTACACCAACCCACGGACTGAAGCTCAGTCACTGACCATGAAGAAGCTGCTTGCTGCCCTGATCGCCTCCCTGTTTGCTGTCGGCGCCTTCGCCGCTGACGCTGCGCCGACCGCTGATGCGGCTCCGGCTGCCGCTGCTGCTGCACCGGCCAAGAAGGTCCACAAGAAGCATCACCACACCAAGAAGGCCGCTGCCAAGGCTGAAGCTGCTGCTCCGGCGGCCAGCAAGTAAGCAGCAACCTGCCGACTGCATGCTCGAGGGCCCCCCTGGGGCCTTTTGTTTTTTCGGGGCTGCTCGCAGCCGGCACCTTTCATTAGCGGCTCCGCGCCCGAGCTCGGCGTCGGTTTGTCCGACGGCTTGAGCGGCTGCAGGTTCTCTTGGCAGCGAGCCTGCAGATCTTGGCGCGGTTGACCCCTGATCGCTTCATCGTGACCAGGGGTTTTTTTCGTCCCGTGCCGCCACACCGGTCATTGACACACCGCAGGCCACCATAACGCCGCACGGGTACCCTGCCCTAGGGCGCTCTGCATTCGCAGGCAGGCGCCATGCCGCTCGGCGATTTCGGCAGCGATGGCCAGGCCCAAGCCGCTGCCGTCGCCGCGCTCCAGTGCCTGTTCTCCTTGATAGCCACGGCGATGGCAATGCTTCAAATCGTTGGCGCTCATGCCGGGTCCTTGGTCAGTCACCGCGATTTCCACCCAGCTCGCGTGCCCTCACCCGCTCGAGCCAAAGCCTGTGCGACCTTGCCGTCGTGCTTTGCGGCCTCGAGCACATTGTCCCGACTCAGCCAGTGCGCCGACAACACCACGTTGCCTTGATCCGGGCTGAACTTGACAGCATTGCTCACGAGATTGGACAGCGCCCGCAGGATTTGTCCCGAGTCCGCCAGAACTTGGGCCTCGCAGGTTTGCCCGATGGAGACTACCACTCCACCCTGCGCCCCCTTGATCTGGTACATTTTTTGCGATTGACGTAGCAGCTCCGATACCTGTTGCGCGGCCAGATCCCGCGGGCTGCTCGGTGTAATCCAGTCGGTCTGCAAGGATTCGATAAGCGAGCGCATCTGCTCATTCGCTCTGCGCAGGCGCGGCGCCACGGCCCTAGCGGTATGCTCAGCTGGTTTGGACGTCAGGGTGACCGCGCACAACTGGGTCACCATCATGGGGTTTCTCAGGTCGTGCGCCACGCCTGCCACAAGTCGCTCTGCGTGGCGAATAAGTTCCTCCCTATCCTCTGCGGCCCGGCGCCAAGATTCCAGGCTGACTCGGTATTCCAGTTCGCGCTGGAAAGATATGGCCAATGCCTCTATGGTTGTTTGATCGCGATCCGTCCATGTCCGCGGCTGAAAGTCGACGCAGCACAGCGATGCCACCACATGGCCCTGGATGCGGACTGGCGTGCCCAAGTAGGCCGCGATACCCATGCTGTGCACAGTCGGCACGTCACACCAAGGCGCTCCCATGCCACGTACGTCCGACAGTGCCAGCGTGCTACCGGCAGCGTGGGTGTAGTGGCAAAAGGTCCGGCCAGTGAGTTTTCGCTCGCTTGCGAAAGGCTCTCCAGCGCCCTCCAAACCCTTATAGAAGTCAAAGTCCTCGCCAATCGCGCCCAAAAAGGCCACCGGGGCCTGCAAAAGCGTCCGGGCCAGACTCACCAGTTCATTGAGGGGCTCGTCCCGACCATGGCTCAACAACGCCAGGCCGTGCGCCAGCCGTATCCGGGCAGGATCACGAACAACCGAATCCACCACTTCCTCGGTCAGCACCCAATTAAGAATGCCATCGAGACTGAGACGCGGCCGCCCATGCCGGAGGTTGTAATCCGCTGGCAAATCTAGGCGATCCCTTTCCATCATTGGCTCCTTGCATATTCTAAATATGCGCGTTTTTGAAGTGGAATACCAACCCGAAAAATAAATGCACGACGTCCGGCTTGAGCGATCCCTGGAGGGCGTGATTATAACGAATCGGGCTAGGGATGCTCTGCAAAAGTCGCCGCACGGCGTGCATGAACGCTGAAATCGAGGCCCTCTGATGCCCAACGCGCCAGAAACGAGCATCGCCAGCAGCCTTCGAGGCCGCTTTGCCCGTTTCCGGACGCACTCATGCCCACGCTCCCTGGATTCGCCGCTTGGCGATCCACAGATTGGCCAG
>NZ_JABSNM010000027.1 GCF_013294065.1 Sphaerotilus uruguayifluvii | reverse complement strand
GCGGCGCGGCCATCGGTGAACAGCCGGACCCACAGCGGCCGATTCCGGCCACCGAAGCGGATGAACTCGCCGGGCGTGATGTCGCGCTCGGGCGCGGCGCCGAGAACAGCGCGCAGGGTGTCGTGAAGGCTGGCGGCGGTCTGTTTCGGGCAATGCAGCGGCCAGACCGACCGCTTGGGACGGTTGTTCATGGGGCTCCTTGGGTGTTACCGGACGGGGCCGGCTGCTGCCTGTTGCGCCAGGGCGGCGCGGCGTTGCGTGTTGCGGCGGGTCATGGGATGATTGCCTCGTTCGCTGCTACAGGTTGAACACTCGGGTCGCCAGTCCTTGCAGGGGCTGGCGGCCCTTCTCTTTGGCGCCCACCTCAGGCGCCGGCCAGGTGGCGCCGGACATCGCCGACGCTCCACACGGTCGTGCCGCCGATCTTGGTAGGCGCCGGGATCAGGCCAGCGCGGGCGCGGCGCCAGATCGTGACCTCGCTCACGCCATAGAGCGCGGCCACGGTGTTCACGCGCACCTTGGCGGCGTCGGGGGCCTTGTCGAAGGCTGCAAGGTCAGGGCTGCGGGTCTGTGCCATCGGTAGATCCTTTGTGGTGTTGGCTGATTCGGTGTGCCGAGCTTAAGGAGCGATGTTGGTAAACCCCCAAGGGTCTACCAACCCGCTTGCGTGATTACGTTCTGTTTCTTTAGGTGTTTGCGGATCGTCTGCGCGACGCGCTGCTGATCCTCTTCGCCCTCCGCCCCGCATTGAGCGGCGATCAGCGGCGCGGCTTTGTTGGCGCTCAAGCCTTTGAACTCGGTCCGCCACAGCCTGACCCACTCGGCGCGGTCTTCGTCTGTAGCTGGTGGCGCCTTCGGCCTCTTGGTGCGGCCCCGCTTGTGCACCTCGGCCGCTTTCAGCAATCCGTCCTCGCGTATCTCTTGATCGATTCGGTACACCCTCGCCAGTGCATCTAGGCGCCCAAGATGCAGGGCCGTGCTGATGATCGTGCTGACCGGGTACCCCAGTTCTTCGTACCCGTCCAGGTGGTTGCACTGCTCCACGATGCGCGCGGCCAAGCCAAGCTCAGAGTCAGGGGGGTGTTCGAGGTACTCCACGACATGCCATCGCAGAATCGATCCAGCCGGTCCTTTCTCCAGCAGCTCGGACACCGGGATGCCGGCTGCTTCGAGGATGCGAATCGAGCGGGCGCGCATCTCTTCGCGGGTGGCGTACATGGCGCGGTCCGGCTCCACCATGAGCCCATAGCCATCGACCGGGTGCTCAATCGCCCGCACCTTGGTGAAGCGCCGTCCGACCGTGATGCTCTTTGGTTCCGGCGCTTTCGCGCTAGGATCTGAATCAGCCATGTCGAAGGTCCGTTCTTCGGTGTGGTCAGGGGCTGGTCATCGTTCGCGCGATGGCTGGCCCCGTCTGTTTCTGGCCTGAAGCCGTCAGGCGGCGGGTTTTGTCGGTTTTGGCAGTGCCCGGGGTAGCGGATTTCGTCCGATCAAGCCACCCGGGCCGCGCCGATGCTGACCACCTCGGCGGATGTCTCCACCCGGGCGCAGTAGTCCGCCCATGCCTGCATGAGCTGGCGGCGCTTCTCGAACAGGTCGCCCCGACGGTAGGCGGCTTCCACCTTGTTCCTGATCGTGTGCGCCAGGGCCATTTCCACCACGTCGGGCGGGTAGGCGGTCGATTCGGCAGCCCAGTCCCGGAAGGTGGAGCGGAACCCGTGAGCCGTCACCGGAACGCCCAGGCGCTTCAGGACGGCGCCCAGGGTCGCATCCGACAGCACACCACCGCGAGGGCCCGGGAACACCAGATCGTTGCCGACGAAGCGCGGCAGCCCCTCCAGGAGCCGGACGGCGGCGTCCGACAGCGGGACACGGTGTTCCTTGCCGGCCTTCATCCGCTCGGCTGGCACGGTCCATGTGCGGGCCTGCATGTCGATTTCGCGCCAGGTGGCGCCCCGGGCCTCGCCTGATCGCGCACCCGTCAAGATGGCGAACTCCAGGCAGCGCGCGCCCACGCCCTCGGCGGCGCGCAGGCAGACCATGAACGGGCCGATCTCCCGCCAGTCCAGGGCAGCGTGATGCCCCTTCTTGGCGACCTTGGAAGGCTTGGGCAACAGCTTGTCCAGGTGCCCACGCCACCGGGCCGGGTTCGCGCTGGCGCGCTCTCCACGCACGGCAGCCCAGTCCATGACCAGTTCCAGGCGAGCGCGCAGCCGGGTCGCCGTCTCGGTCTTGTCCTTCCAGATCGGTTCCAGCACGGCCAGGACGTGCCGGGTCTCGACGTGGCGCACCAGCATGTCGCCGATCACCGGGCCGGCGTACTGCGCCAGCGTCGATTCCCACTGTGCGGCGTGCTTGGCGTTCTTCCAGCCCTCGCGGTGCGCCTTGATGTAGGCGGCTGCGCACTGGCTGAAGGTCATCCCCTCGGTCTGCTCGGCGATCAGGCGGGCCCTGATCTCGCGTCGCTCGGCGATCGGGTCAATGCCCTGCTCGATCTGGAGGCGCGCGGCGCGGGCCTTCTCATGGGCGCCGGCCAGGGTGACATCCGGGTAAGCGCCAAGGCCGATCTCTCGACGCTTGGCACCGACCATGACGCGCAGCACCCAGGCCCGGTTTCCAGCGTGCGACACCTTCAGCCCCAGGCCGGCAACAGTGCCGACCGCGTGCCATCCCGGGGCCGTCAGTCGCTTGACTTCCAGGGCGCTTAGTTCCTTCGCTCGCTTCGGCATGGCTCATCCGTTCCACCATAAGACACTAGTGTTGGATGCTAGGCAGTGATCGAACTTGATGCAAATAATCCTTTGAACTAGCCATGAATGAGGCATCTACTGACACGATGCGAGCCGATGTGAGCGATCATGATTCGCCATCCCAGCGGCCACCGCCTCCGCCAGCAGGCCCCCCACCGGGCTGCCTCGGGCGCAGCCCCCCGCCGTCAGTCAGGAAGCACCGACGTGAACGACGCCTCCCTCCCCGGCTTCGACCAGCCCGACCTGCTCGCCCCGCTCGAGGCGATGGACGACGCGACGCTCGACGCGCTCGGCTTCGGCGTCATCGGCTTCCGGCCCGACACCGTGGTGTGCCGCTACAACGCCTACGAGTCGCGCGCCGCCGGCCTGAGTCCGTCGCGGGTGCTCGGCCTGCCGCTGTTCTCGGTCGTGGCGCAGTGCATGAACAACTTTCTCGTCGCGCAGCGCTTCGCCGATGCAGCCGAGGCCGGTCAGCCCCTCGACGCCAGCGTCGACTTCGTGCTGACGCTGCGCATGCGGCCGACGCCGGTGCGGCTGCGGCTGCTGGCCGCGCCGGGCGTCGAGCGGCGCTATGTGCTGATCCAGCGTCTCTGATCCGGACCGGATCGCACGATGGCCGCGCCTTCGCCCGACGAGGAACCCGGCGCCGACGAACAGCAGGAACTGCTGCAGCTGCTCTACGCCGCGCCGGTCGGTCTGGTGCAGACCGACGACGAGGGCCGCATCGCGCTGATCAATGCCGCCGCGGCCCAGCTGCTGCTGCCGCTGGCCGTCGGCGCATCGCTCGCCAACCTGTTCGACCTGCTCGGCCCGGCGATGCCGGACCTGGCGCTGCGGGCCCGCAGCGGCGCGGCCGGCGAGCTGCTGATCGACGGCGAGGCGCTGGCGCTGCGCGTCGGCCCTGAAGGCCGGCAGCGCCCGCTGGTGCTGTCGCTGACGCTGCGGCGGCTGCAGGCCGGGCAGCTCGTCGCGGTGCTGGCGGACATCACCGCCCAGGTCGAGCGCGAGCGCCGGCTGCGCCAGAGCGAGGCCTGGCTGAACGCGGCGCTGACCGGCATCCACGACCATGCGGCGGTCGGCCTGGACGCCGCGGGGCGGGTCGCGCACTGGTCGGAGTCGGCCACGCGGATGACCGGCTTCGCACGCGAGGCGGTGCTGGGCCGGCCGGCGACGATCTTCCATGCCGGCGGCACCACCACGCCGGAGCGGCTGCTCGACCGCCTGCACGAGGCGCGCGCCGACGGCTGGAGCATGGACGAAGGCTGGCTGGTGCGCGCCGACGGCCGGCGCTACTGGGGCAGCACGATGATCGTGCCGGTCGGCGGGGACGATGCATCGCCGGCGCCGGAGCACGCCCCCGGCTTCAGCCTGGTGCTGCGCGACATCAGCGACCGCCGCGACGCGCACGAGCAGCGCCGCCGCGCCAGCGAGACCGACCACCTGACCGGGCTGGCCAACCGGCGCGTCTTCTTCGAGGCCGGCCAGCGCGAGGTCGAGCGCTTCCGCCGCGCGCCGCGCCCGCTGGCGCTGATCCTGCTCGACGCCGACCACTTCAAGCGCATCAACGACCGGCACGGCCACCCGGCCGGCGACGAGGTGCTGCGCCATCTGGCCGGCGTGATGCTGCGCTCGCTGCGCCAGGTCGACGTGCCGGCGCGCATCGGCGGCGAGGAGTTCGCGGTGCTGCTGCCCTCGACCGGACTGGAGGGCGCGCGGCTGGTGGCCGAGCGGCTGCGCCGGGCCATGGCCGCCGACGCGGTCACGCTGGCCGACGGCACGGTCATCCGCTACACCGTCAGCGCCGGCCTGGCGCTGATGCAGTCCGGCCTGGCGCGGCTGGAGGACCTGATCGAGCAGGCCGACCGGGCGCTGTACGCGGCCAAGTCGGGCGGCCGCGACCGGCTGGTCGTCGCCGGCGAGCCTTGCGGCGACGCGGACGCGGGCTGAGCGCAGCCCGTCCGGGGTGCGCTTCAGCGCATCGGCGTGACCGGCACCAGCTCCGGCGCCAGCCACGGCAGCAGGCCGCTGCCCAGCGCGCGCAGCTGCAGCAGCGCCGCCAGCAGCTCGTGCTCGGCCTGCACGCGGCCCTGCAGCAGCTGGTAGTGCTCGGTCTCGGCGGAGATCAGGTCGAAGAGCGAGCGCCGGCCCAGCCGCGCCCACTGCTCGAAGGTCGCACGGCGCAGCTGCTCGCTGTCGGCCAGCAGCGCGTCGAAGCGGCCGATGCGGGCCTGCGCCGCCTGAGCGGCCTCGTGCAGCGTCAGCAGCTGGCGGGTGCGGTCCTCGAGCCGGGCCTCGCGCTGGCGGCGGGCGGCCTCGGCACGCTCGACGGCCGCCTGCACGCCCGCCTCGCTGGCGCCGCCGTCGGCCAGCGTCATGTTCAGCACCAGCCCGGCATTCCAGTTCGTGCTGCCCAGCGCCGGCTGACGGGCCTGGGTCGCACCGATCTGCCAGCGAAGCTGCGGCGCGTCGGCCGCACGCAGCGCCTGGGCATAGCGGTCGAGCGCCTCGGCCTGGCGCTGCAGCTGGCGGATCTCGGGCACGTCGACGAGCGCGTCGAGCAGCGGCTGCAGCGCCGGCAGCTCCGCCGGCAGCGTCTCGGGCAGCTCGGCCTGCGCCGGCGGCAGCCCGGCCAGGCGCTGCAGCCGCACCTCGGCCTGGCGCAGCTGCGCGCCGGTCTCGGCGCGCGAGAGCTCGGCCTGGCGCAGGCTCTTGCCGGCCTGCACCAGCTCGCTGCCCCGGCCGCGGTCGAGCTCGACGATCTGGCCGATCTGCCGCACCAAGCACTGCATGCGGCCGACCTGGCGATCCCACACCTGCAGCAGCCGCTGCTGGCGCCGTCGCTCGATCGCGCCCAGCAGCGTCTCGAGCGCGACCTGCTCGCGCACCGCCAGCACGCCGGACTCGCCCGCCTCGGCCAGACCGCGGTAGTAGCCGGCCTCGGCCTGCACCCGCCCGCCGTCGTACAGCGGCGCCGACAGCGTCAGCCCGAGCGCGGCCTGGCTGGCGTCGCCGCTGCCGTACAGGTCGTTGCGGCTGCGACCCCAGACGGCGCTGCCGCTCAGCGCCAGCTGCGGCGCGGCCCCCGCCTCGGCCTGGCGCTGGTCCTGGCGGTAGGCGCGGCTGCTGCCGATCTGGCTGGCGACCTCGGCGCTGCGGGCCACCGCCTCGCGCGCCAGGCGCGCCAGCACCGGCTGCGCGTCGGCCACGACCACCGGGCCCGGCGACGCCGCCACGACGCGGTCGTCCTCGCCGCAGGACGGCAGCGGCGCCGCAGCGCGCGCCCCGCCGCCGCACAGGAGCAGCAGCACCGCAAGAAGCCCCTGCCGGACAGGCGAGACCCTCGTGCACGGGCTCATGTTCAGCGCTCCCGGAAGGCCTCGCGGCCCTTGAGCATCGGCGAGACCAGGAACTCGAGCACGCTGCGCTCGCCGGTGCGGATCTCGACCGAGCCGGTCATGCCCGGCAGCACCGGCAGCGGCCGGCCGTCGGGCCCGTGCAGCGACGAGGCGCGGGTGCGCACCCGCACCCGGTAGAAGGCCTGGTTCTGCGGGCTGGCGGTCGCGGCGCCCGCCTCCAGCGTGTCCGGGCTGATGTACTCGACCTCGCCCTCGAGGCCGCCGTAGCGGTAGTAGTCGTAGGTGTCGAGCTTGACCGCGACCGGCATGCCCGGATGCACGAAGCCGACGTCGGCCGGCGCCAGCCGGGCCTCGATGCGCAGCGTCTCGCCCAGCGGCACCAGCTCCAGGATCGGCGCACCGGCACCGACGACGCCGCCGCGCGTGGTGATGCGCAGGTTCTTGACGATGCCGCGCACCGGCGCCTTCAGCGTCGTGCGCTGCAGTGCGTCGACCCGCGCGACCTGCTGCTCGTCGAGCTGGGCGATCTCGCCGCGCACCCGCACCAGATCGGTCGCGGCGTCCTGGCGAAAGCGGTTGACGCGTTCGGCGACCTGCATCTGCAGGTCGTTGCGCTGGCGGTCCAGCCGCAGCACCTCGACCTCGGACATCAGCCCGCGCGCGGCCATCTGGCGCGCCGTGGCCAGCTCGGTGTCGAGCAGCGCCAGGCTGGAGCGGCTGACCGCGACCGCCTCGTCGAGCGCGCGGCGCCGCGCCTGGAAGGCCTCGGTCTCGGCGGCGACCAGGCCCGGCTGGGCGCGCACCTCGGCCGAGAAGGACGGCGTCCCGCGGCCGGACGCCTCGGCAGCCAGCCGCGCCGCGGTGGCCTGCAGCGACAGCTGGCGCACCCGGCCCTCGTTCTGCTGCGAGGCGAAGCGGGTCGGGTCGAGCCGCACCAGCTCGGCGCCGGCCTCGACCAGATCGCCCTCGCGCACCAGCACCGCGTCGAGCAGCCCGCCCTCCAGGCTGGCGATCACCTGCTCGTGGCCGTCGGGCACCACCTTGCCGGTGGCCTTGGTGACGATGTCGACGCGCGCCTGCGCGGCCCAGACCCCGGTGGCCACGACGATGCCGCACAGCAGGTACAGCGCCCACAGCGCACGCGGCATCGGCTCGACCAGCTCGGCCTGGCGGCTGCCATGCAGGAAGCGCTCGTCGCCGGGCACGAACAGGCCCTCGGCCAGCGCCTGGCCGGCGCGCGCCGCGGGGGCGGAGGAGGAAAAGGGATTGAATCGCATCTCGGCTCCGTGGCGGATCCGGTGTTCAGCACAGCGCCTCGGCGCGGGGCCCCGCGGCCGGGGCGGCCGAGGCAGCCGGGGCCGGCGGCCGCGTTCCGGCCAGCGCCTGCAGCACCGCCTGCTTCGGACCGTCGGCGATCAGCCGGCCGGCGTCGAGCACCGCGATGCGCTCGACCAGCTCCAGCATCGCCGGCCGGTGCGTGACCACGACCAGCGTGCAGCGCGGCAGCGCCTGGCGCAGCTGCGCGACGAACTGCGCCTCGGTCTGCGCGTCCATCGAGCTGGTCGGCTCGTCCATCAGCAGCACCTGCGGGCGCATCAGCAGCGCGCGCGCCAGCGCGACGAGCTGACGCTGGCCGCCCGAGAGCATCGCGCCGCCCTCGCCCACCGGCATGTCCAGGCCCATCGGGTGCGCGGCGACGACGCGCTCCAGCCCGGTCAGCCGCAGCACCTCGGCGATCCGGTCGGCGCCGGCCTCGCGGCCGAGCAGCAGGTTCTCGCGCACCGTGCCGCGGAACAGCCGCGGCTCCTGCTCGACGAAGCCGATGTGGCGACGGAAGTCGGCCGGATCGAGCTGGCGCAGGTCCAGCCCGTCGATCTCGACCGCGCCGCTGGCCGGCTGGTAGAGGCCGGCGAGCAGCCGCAGCACCGTCGACTTGCCGCTGCCGATGCGCCCGAGCAGCGCGACACGCTCGCCCGCGGCGATGCGCAGCGTCACGTTCGAGAGCACCTGCGGCGCCTGGCCGGCCGGACCGTAGGCGAAGCCGGCCTCGCGCAGCGCCAGCTGGCCGTCCAGCCGCGGGCACGGCAGGAAGCGCCGCCCCGGCTCGCGCTCGACCGGCAGCGCCATCAGCCGGTCGAGCATGCGCAGCGCCGCCCGCGCGCCCTGGTAGCGCGAGGCCAGCGCGACGACGCTGCCCAGCGGTGCCACCGCGCGGCCGGCGAACATCACCGCCGAGATCAGCGCGCCACCGCTGAGCTGGCTGTCGTGGATCAGGTGCACGCCCCAGACCAGCATCACGATGGTGACGATCTGCTGCGAGACCATCGACACGTTGTTGACCCAGCTCGACAGCGCGCGCGCGCGCAGCGCCGACTGCGCCGCCAGCGCGTTGGCGTGCTCGTAGCGGTGCTGGAAGAAGCCCTGCGCGCCGGCGGCGCGGATGGTCTCGATGCCGTCCATCGCCTCGACCAGCAGGCCCTGCATGTCGGCGAGCTGGTGCTGCTGCGCCAGCATGCTGCGCCGCATCAGCGTCTGCACGCCCACCGTCAGCAGCAGGATGACCGGCACCGCGATCACCAGCACCAGCGCCAGCGGCCCGGCCATCATCCAGGTCGCGGCGATGAACAGCACGATGAACGGCAGGTCGCTGATCGCCGACATCGAGGCCGAGGTCGAGAACTCGCGCACCACCTCGAGCTGCGCCATGTGGTGCGCGAAGGAGCCGGCCGACTCCGGCCGGTGCTCGAGCCGCAGCCCCAGCGACTGGCGCAGCAGCACGCTGCCCAGCGCCAGGTCGGCCTTGCGGCCGGCGTGGTCGATCAGGTGGCTGCGCAGCTGGCGCGCGACCAGGTCGAACAGCGTCGCCAGCACCGCGCCGGCCGCCAGCGACCACAGCGTCACCATCGCCTGGTGCGGGATCACCCGGTCGTAGACGACCGACGCGAACAGGCCGGAGAACAGCATCAGCACATTGCTGAGCAGCGCCGCGAGCATCGCGCCGCGGTAGTACGGCAGGTAGCGGCGCAGCACGCGCCAGAACCAGTGCACCTCGAGCGCCTCGGCCGGCGCGTCGGCGCCGCGGCCCGCCGACGGCACCGAGGCCGCGTCGCCCGGGCCGGCCAGCAGCAGGTCGCCGTCATGCAGCGCCTGCAGGCCGGCGTCGTCGAGCTGAAGCGGGGCGGGCGCGGCGGCGGCGCCATCGAAGACGCGCAGCTCGTGCATGCGCCGCCCGTCGGCATCGACGCGGCGGGCCGTCAGCAGCGCCGCGCGGCCGTCGCGCAGCGGCAGCAGCACCGGCAGCAGCAGCGCCAGCACCTCGGTCGCGTCGCGCCGAACCCGGCCGGCCTGCAGGCCGGCGTGCTCGAGCACCCGGCAGGCGCCGGCCGGCGTCAGCGGCCGCTCCAGCCCGAGCCCGTCGAGCAGCGAGGCCGCGCTGCGCTCGATGCCGTGATGGCGGCACAGCGCCTGCACCGCGTCGAGCAGCGCGTCGGCGCTGCCGGCCGCGGCCTGCCCGGACGGTGCGGCGGCGTTCATGCGGTCTTGCGCAGCAGGCTCATCAGGTGAACGCCGCGCCATTCCTGGCTGAGGATCTGGAAGCTGCCGCGGAAGCCGTACATCGAGGCCCACCGCACCTTGTCGTCGAAGTACAGCGGGAAGGTCTCCTCGGTGATGATGTTGACGTGGGTCGGATCCCGGAAGGCCGGTCCGTGCGGGAAGGCCGGCGTGAAGGACATGAACACGCCGCCGGGCTTGAGCACGCGGTGGATCTCGTTCATCACCTCGACGAAGGCGTTGCGGCGCTGCGGCAGGTAGATCAGGCGCGGCACATGCTCGAGGAAGTCGTGCGCGGTCACGTAGTCGAAGCTGTCGTCCGGGAACGGGATCGGCTCGATGACCAGATCGGCCTTGACGATGTGCGCCTCGGCGTCGTCGCGCACGTCGATGCCGTAGACCTCCTGGGCGTTGAACGGGTTCTTGGGCTGCAGGCCGCAGCCGAGGTCGAGGGACTTGGTCGTCATCTGGGTCGTCCTGTTCCGGGAAAGGGTGGGCATCGCGGCGGCGGGCCGCGCAGGAAAGCTCGGGAGGGTCAGGGAGAAGCCGCCGGCTGGGGCAGCTCGGCCAGCGGGCCGGGTTCGGTCAGCCGCACCGGCGCGGCCGGCTCGGGCAGCGGCGGCGGCATGCGGAAGAAGCGCGCCCAGAAGTTCGGGCTGTACTTCCACCAGGCGTGGCCGCCCATCGGCGGGCGGCAGTCGATCGCGTGGTAGTGCTCGGGCTGCAGCTCCCACGAGAAGCGGGCGGCCTCGCGCTCGTTGGGCAGCACGAAGTCGGCCGACAGCAGGCCCATGATCGCGAAGTACAGGTCCTCGCTCGAGCCGGTGCGGCGGAACATGTCCAGCGCCTGAGGGAACTCGCGCAGCAGCGCCTGGCACTTGCGGATGCGCCGCAGGCTCAGGCCGCCGTTGCCCACCAGCGCGCGCACCGTCTTGGCGTGCGGCCCGCAGAACGGATCGAGGTCGACCTTGACCGTCACGCCCTGCGGCCACGGCGCGCCGATGTAGTCGTAGGGGCGGCCCATCCAGTGGTCGAGATCGTCGCGCAGCAGGATCGCGTCGGTCTGCAGCACCAGCATGAACTCGTGCGCCGCGTAGCGCTCGTAGAAGGCCGGCGACAGCATCAGCTGGTTGTAGCCGGCGATCGACGCGAAGTAGGCCGGATCGAAGGCCTCGAACGGGATGCCCGGATAGCGCAGCTGGTAGTAGCCGTAGTCCAGGCCGCGCGGTCCGATGAAGCGCACGTCGCGTCCGGCCAGCAGCGGCAGCGAATGGTCGAGGGAGAACTGTTCCAGCACCGACAGCAATGGCTGGTAGATCGGGATGAGGACGATCGTCGAGGGAGTCACGGTGGACCTCGGCAGGGTCGGTTCGGAAGCGTCGGAGGATCGGCGGGCCGGTTCAGGCCGGCCCGGACAGCGCGTCGACCGCGCTGCCGAGCCGGGAGCGGCGCCACATCGCGATGCAGGCCGCCTCGACGTCGCGGGTGAAGCCCGCCGTGTCGAACAGGGCCGAATGCACGCGCTGCGCCTGCAGCTTCGCCCGCAGCGCCGCGCGCCGCGCCGGATCGCGCGCCAGCGCCAGCGCCAGCGCCTCGTAGTCGGCATGGCTGGTGGTGACCAGCTCCGGCAGGCCGGCGGCCTGCAGCAGGCTGCCGGCCACCCGCGACGGGAAGGCCTGGCCGGAGCAGGTCAGCACCGGCAGGCCCGCCAGCAGCGCGTCCGCCGCGGTGGTGTGGGCGTTGTAGGGATGGGTGTCGAGAAAGAGATCGGCGACGCGGTAGCGTGCCAGGTGGTCCTCGACCCGCGGCACGCGCTGCGCGAACACCAGCCGCGCCGGATCGACGCCGGCGGCCTGCGCGGTGGCGCGCAGGTTGGCTTGCGACAGCTCGCTGCGCGACATCAGCCACAGCACGCTGCCGGGCACCGCCGCCAGCAGCCGCATCCAGATCGCGAAGACGCCGGGCAGGATCTTGTAGTCGTGGTTGAAGGAGCAGAACACCACGCCGTGCTCGGGCAGGCCGCATTCGGTGCGCGTGGGCGTGCGCTCGGCGATCTGCAGGCCGGCGGCCGGCGGCAGGTAGGCGTCGGGCAGGTAGACCACGCGCTCGTCGTAGAAGCGCTGCTGCTCCGGCGGGATCACATGGCGGTCGGCCAGGATGTAGTCCATGTAGCCGTTGCCCAGCGTGCCGGGATAGCCCAGGTAGTTGACCTGCACCGGCGCGGGCCGGTGGCTGAAGATCTCGCTGCGCGAGTCGGCGGTGTAGCCGGCCAGGTCGATGGCGATGTCGACCTCCATCGCACGCAGCTGGCGGGCGATGTCGATCGAGCTCATGCGGCGCGCGTCGATGAAGTGGTCGAAGGCGGCGACCATGCGCGCGCGCAGCCGGCTGCCGTCGTCCGGGCCGAGCGAGACCGCGATGGTCTCGAAGCAGCGGCGGTCGTGGTGCTCGAAGATGCCCGCCATCAGGTGGCCGACCGGATGCTCGCGCAGGTCGGGCGACACATAGGCCAGGCGGATGCGGTCGTGGCGGTAGCGCTCGCCGTTCCACAGCCGGGTGGCCGCCGGCGGATAGCGGTGCGCCGAGAAGGTGCGCGCGCAGCGCTGGTGCTCCTCGGCCGAGTCCGACAGCGCCATGAAGGCCAGCGACTTGCACGCGCGCCGGCCGGCGCGCACGCCCTCGATGACCTGCCGCGACAGCGCCTCGAAGCCGCTCCAGTCGCAGGCATGGAGCTGTTCGTAGACCAGCATGCCGGCGCCGTAGTCGTAGGACGGATTGATCGCCTGCAGCTGACGCAGCATCGCCACCGCCTCCTCGGTGCGGCGGAACTCGGTCAGCAGCGTGGCGCAGTTGGCCAGCGCGGTCTCGTTGCCCGGCTGCAGCGCCAGCACGCGCTGGAAGCGCTCGAGCGCGGCCGCATGCTGCAGCAGCTCGCGCAGCAGCACGCCGCTGTTGATCAGCGCCTCGGTGTAGTCGGGCTTGAGGTCGATCGCGCGCTGGTAGCTCGCCAGCGCCTCGTCGCGCCGGCCCGTGCCCTGCAGCGCGGTCGCATGCGCGAACCACAGCGGTGCGAAGCCCGGCACGTCGCGCACGCCGCGCTCGAGCAGCGCCAGCGCCTCGGTCGCGTCGGCACGCCGCAGCAGGATGACCGCCAGCGAGTACAGCGCGACCGGATCGGCCGGCCAGTGGCCGAGATAGAAGCGGAAGAGCTGCTCGGCCAGCTCGACGCGACCCTGGTTCTGGTGGTCGAGGGCCTGGATCAGCAGCGCGCGGTCGGGGACCGGCGGAACGGCCGTCGCGGGCGTGGCGGCGGCCGGGGTCGGGGCGGGCGTGGCGGTGAGGACCATGGTGTGCCATGGTTGCAGCGATGCCCCGCGCGAACTCGCAGAAAGCGCAAGGCAAGCCCGGCGCATTTCGGCAGTTCGGGGCGGAGCGCCCCGCGCCCCGCCCTCGCCCTCCGGTCGATGACCGCTCGGGGCAGGCTCAGATCAGCGGCTGCTGGCGCAGCAGCTCGTCAAGCTCCGTGCCGGAGGAGGCCACGATGACCGCCGCGGAGGCCGTCGGTGCCGCCACCGGCGTCGCCGACGCCGCCGTCTCGGTGCCGGCCGGGGCCTGGGGCGCCTCGGCCAGCAGCTCGCCCAGGGTCGGTGCGGAGCCCGCCGCGGCGGCCGGCGCCGCCCCGCCCTGCGCGAACCAGACGTCGGCCATCTGGTGCACGCTGCCGTCGCTGCGGGTGTAGCTCGAGCTCAGCCCGATCAGGTTGCCCGCATCGGTCGCGGTGCCGGCCTGCGCGTTCAGGTCGAGCGAGACGATGCCCAGCTCGGCCAGGCCGTGCAGTTCGGCGGCGCTCGAGATGCCGTCGCCATTGGCATCGACCCAGACCTTCAGCTCGCCGAAGGCCGCGTCCCGCGCGTCGAGATGCCCATCCCCGTTGGTGTCGAGCGCCTTCATCGCCAGGTAGCCGTTGCCGGCGTGGTGGCCGTCGACCTGGGTCGCGGTGCCGAACAGCTCGCGGCCGTCGTCGATGCGGCCGTTGCCGTTGACGTCGCGCACCAGCAGGCCGTCATGGGCCGAGACCCAGCCGGTCTGCGCCGCATGACCGCTGGCCAGCAGGTCGAAGCGCACGCCGGCCGAGACCGACACCGTGTGCACGCCGTCGCCGTTCAGGTCCAGCACCACCGGCGACAGCGCCGTCAGCGCGGCGCGCTGCGCGTCGGTCATCGCGTCGATGTCGGTCTGCTCGAAGGCGGCCGCCTGGGTCATCGACATCGCGGCGATGTCGCGCGTCTCGAGCGCATGGACCTGCTCGGTCGTCAGCGCGACGATCTGCGCGGTCGTCAGCGCCGCGGCGTGGGCGGTGGTCATCGCGACGATGTCGGCCGTCTCGAGCGCACCGATCTGCACGGTCGTCAGCGCGGCGAACTGCGTGGTCGTCAGCGCGCTGATCTGCGTGCTGCTCATCGCGACCAGATCGCTGGTCTCGAAGGCGGCGATCTGGTGCGTGCCCAGCGCGCCCAGCTGCGTCGTCGTCAGCGCCGCGGCCTGCGCGCCGGTCAGGCCGGCGATGTCATCGGTGGTGAACGCGGCGATCTGGCGGGTCGACAGCGCGGCGATCTGCGTCGTGCCCAGCGAGGCGATCTGGTCGGCGTGCAGCGCCAGGATGTCGCCGGTCTCGAGCACCGCGATCTGCGCGGTCGTCAGCGCGTTGAGCTGCACGGTCGTCAGCGCCGCCACCTGGGCCGAGCCCAGCGCGACGATCTGCGCGGTGCTCAGTGCCCGCAGCGCCGCCGCGCCCAGCCCGGCCAGGTCGGCGGTCTCGATCGCGCCGATCTGCGCCGCCGTCAGCGCGCCGATCTGCGCGGTCGTCAGCGCGCCGAGCTGGCTGCTGTCGAAGGCCGCGATGTCGCGGGTCTCGAAGGCGGCGATCTGGGCGGTGGTGAAGGCCGCGATCTGGCTGGCCGACAGCGCAGCGATCTGGTGCGAGGCCAGCGAGGCCACGTCCCGGGTCTCGATCGCGGCGATCTGGCTGGTCGACAGCGCGGCGACCTGGTCGGTGCCCAGCGCCGCCAGCTGCACCGCGGTCAGCGCGGCGATCTGCACCGACGAGAAGGCCCGCAGCGTGCCGGTCGACAGCGCCACCAGGTCACGCGTCTCGAACGCGGCGATCTGCACCGTGTTCAGGCCGGCGATCTGGACGCTGCCCAGCGCGGCGACCTGGCTGCTGGAGAGCGCGACGATGTCGGTCGTCTCCAGCGCGCCGAGCTGGCGGCTGTTCAGCGCGGCGATCTGCTCGGTGCCCAGCGCCGCGATCTGGCTGCTGGAGAGCGCGACGATGTCGGCCGTCTCCAGCGCGCCGATCTGGCGGGTGGTCAGCGCGGCGAGCTGGGCGCTGCCGAGCGCGGCGACCTGCGCGGTCGACAGCGCGACGATCTGCGCGGTGCCCAGCACCGCGATGCCGGAGGTGCCCAGCGCCGCCATGTCGCGGGCCTCGAGCGCGGCGACCTGCGTGGTCGACAGCGCGGCGATCTGCGCCGTGCCCAGCGCGGCGATCTGGCCGCTCGACAGCGCGGTGATGTCCTCGGCCTGCAGCGAGGCGACCTGGCGCGTGTTCAGCGCCCCCACCTGCGCGGTCGTCAGCGCCGAGATCTGCAGCGTGTTGAGCGCCACCAGATCGACCGTCTCGAAGGCGGCGACCTGCTCGGTGGTCAGCGCGGCGAGCTGCGAGCTCGACAGCGAGGACAGGTGCGCCGAGCTCAGCGCGACGATCTGCGCGGTCGTCAGCGTGCGCAGCGCGGTCGTGGTCACGCTGGCGAGGTCACGGCTTTCCAGCGCGGCGACCTGCGTCGTGCTGAGCGAGGGCAGCAGGCCGGCATTGCCCAGAGCGACGATGTCGGCCGTCTCCAGCGCGCGGACCTGGGTGGTGGTCAGCGCCCCGACCTGGGTGCTGCTGAGCTGGCCGATCTGCGAGGTCGTCAGCGCGATGATCTGCGCGGTGCCCAGCGCCCGCACCGCGGCGGTCGACAGCGCGGCGATGTCGCGGGTCTCGATCGCGGCGATCTGCGCGGAGTTCAGCGCGGCGATCTGGGTCGAGCGCAGCACGCCGATCTGTTCGCTGGTCAGGCCGGCGATGTCGCGCGTCTCCATCGCCGCGACCTGGCGGCTGGTCAGCGCGGCGATCTGCGCGGTCGACAGCGCGGCGAACTGGTTCGACGACAGCGCGACGACGTCGGCGGTGTTCAGCGCGGCGACCTGGGTGGTCGACAGCGCGGCGAGCTGGTTCGTCGTCAGCGCCGCGGCCTGCTGCGATGTCAGCGCGGCGACCTGCACGGTCGACAGCGCGTGGATCGACTGCGTGCCCAGCGCGGCCAGGTCGCGGGTCTCCATCGCCTGCAGCTGCAGCGTCGTCAGCGCGGCGATCTGCTGGGTGCCCAGCGCCGACAGCTGCACGCTGCTCATCGCGACGATGTCGGCCGTCTCCAGCGCGACGATCTGGCGGGTGGTCAGCGCCGCCATCTGCGTGGTGGTCAGCGCCGCGGTCTGGGTGGTGCCCAGCGCGACCAGGTCGGTCGTCTCCATCGCCGCCAGCTGCGCGGTGCTCAGGCCGGCGACCTGCACGCTGTTGAGCGCCGCCGCCTGGGCGGTGGTCAGCGCGACGATCTGCGCGGTCGACAGCGCGCCGAGCACGCGGGTGGTCAGCGCGACGATGTCGCGGCTCTCGATCGAGGCGATCTGCGTGGTGGTCAGCGCCGCCACCTGGTGGCTGCCCAGCGCGCCGATCTGCGCCGAACTGAAGCCGGCGATGTCGTCGGTCTGCAGCGCGGCGACCTGGCGGGTCGTCAGCGCGGCCACCTGCGTGGTGGTGAACGCGGCCGTCTGGGCGGCGCTCAGCGCGACCAGGTCACCGGTCTCCATCGCCGCCACCTGGGTCGAGGTGAAGGCGGCGACCTGCCCGGTCGTCAGCGCGGCGAACTGGTTCGAGGTCAGCGCGACGACCTGCGCGGTGCTCAGCGAGCGCAGGAAGGTGGTGCTCAGCGCCGGCACGTCGGCCAGCTCGATCGCCTGGATCTGCGCGGTGCCCAGCGCGCCGATCTGCACGGTGCTGAAGGCGCCCAGCTGCGCGCTGCTCAGCGCGACCAGGTCGACCGTCTGCAGCACCGCGACCTGCGCGGTGGTCAGCGCGTTGATCTGCGACGTGCTCATCGCCGAGATCTGCACCGAGCTCATGCCGACGATGTCGGCCGTCTCCAGCGCCCGCAGCTGCACCGTGCTCAGCGACGCCACCTGGGCGGTGTCGAGCGCAGCAACCTGCGCGCTGCTCAGCGCGACGATCTGCTCGGTGTTGAGCGCGCGCAGCTGGGTGCTGCTGAGCGAGCCGATGTCGCGGGTCTCCAGCGCGGCGACCTGGCGGGTCGTCAGCGCGGCGATCTGCGAGCTGCGCAGCGTGGCGATCTGGTCACCCGACAGCGCGGCGATGTCGGAGGTCTCCAGCGCCGCCACCTGCACAGTCGTCAGCGCGCCGAGCTGGGCGCTGCCCATCGCGGTGATCTGGCGCGTCGTCATCGCGACCAGGTCGGCCGTCTCGATCGAGGCGATCTGCTTCGTCGTCAGCGCCGCGACCTGGTCGGTCGTCAGCGCGGCGGCCTGGGCCGAGCTGAGCGCGATGACCTGGCCGGTCGTCAGCGCCGCGACCTGCGCGGTCGTCAGCGCCGCGACATCGCGGGTCTCCATCGCGGCGATCTGCTCGGTCGTCAGGCTGACGACCTGGGCGGTGCTCAGCGCCGCCACCTGCAGGCTGGTCAGCGCGACCACCTCGGCGGTGGTGAAGGCCACCAGCTGGCGGGTCGTCAGCGCCGCGGCCTGCTCGGTGGTCAGCGCGGCGACCTGCGCGGTCGACAGCGCCTGGATGTCGGTGGTCTCGAGCGTGCGCAGCTGGCTGCTGGTCAGCGCGGCCATCTGGCGGGTGGTCAGCGCCGCGACCTGCTCCGGCGCCAGCGCCAGGATCTGGGCGGTCGTCAGCGCCTGCAGCGAGCCGGTCGCCAGCGCGGCGAGGTCGCGCGTCTCCAGCGCCGCCACCTGCAGCGTCGTCATCGCCGCCAGCGCGGCGGTGGACAGCGCGTTGAGCTGGGTGCTGCTGAGCGCCGGAATGTCGGCCGCATCGATCGCGGCGACCTGGCGGCTGCTCAGCGCGGCCATCTGCGTGCTGGTCAGCGCGGCGATCTGGCTGCTCGAGAAGGCCTTCAGGTCGGTGCTCTCCAGCGCGGCGACCTGGGTGCTGGTCAGCGCGGCGACCTGCGCGGTGCTCAGCGCCGAGGTCTGGAAGGTGCTCAGCGCGACGATCTGCGCGGTGCCGAGGCTGCGCAGTGCGGTGGTGCCCAGCACCGCAAGATCATGCGACTCGATCGCCAGCACCTGTGCCGTGCTCAGCGCCTCGATCTGCGCGGTGTTCATCGCATTGATCTGCGCGCTGGACAGCGCGACGATGTCGCGCGTCTCGAGCGCACGGATCTGTGCCGTGGTCAGCGCGGCGACCTGCTGGCTCGTCATCGCCGCGATCTGCACCGAGCTCAGGCCGACGATGTCGGTGCTCTCCAGCGCCTGGACCTGGACGGTCGTCAGCGCCGCCACCTGCGCGGTGCTCATCGCGCCGATCTGGGCGCTCGACATCGCGACGATCTGCGCGGTCGTCAGCGCGCGCACCTCGGCGGTGCTCAGTCCGGCGATGTCGCGGCTCTCGATCGCGGCGACCTGCGCGGTGGTCAGCGCCGCCACCTGCGCGGTGGTCAGCGCCGCCAGCTGCGCGGAGCTCATGGCGACGATGTCCGCCGTCTCCAGCACGCTCACCAGGCGGGTGCCGAGCGCAAGGACCTGGCTGGTCGACAGCGCGGCGATCTGGGCGCTGCTCATCGCGACCAGATCGGTCGACTCGAGCGCGGCGATCTGCGCGGTCGACAGCGCACCGATCAGGGCGGTGCCGAGCGCGGCGGCCTGCGCGGTCGTCAGCGCGGCGATCTGGGTGCTGCTGAGCGCGCGCAGCCCGGCCGATCCGAGCGCGGCGAGGTCGCGGGTCTCGATCGCGGCGATCTGCCCGGCCGACAGCGCCGCGACCTGGCTGGTCGACAGCGCGGCGATCTGCGAGCTCGACAGGCCGGCGATGTCACCGGTGTCGAGCGCGCCGAGCTGGCGGGTGGTCAGCGCGGCGACCTGCACCGTCTTCAGCGCGGCGACCTGGACGCTCGACAGCGCGTCGACCTGCACGGTCGTCAGCGCGCGCAGATCCTGCGTCTCCAGGGCGGCAACCTGCGCGGTCGTCAGCGCGGCGACCTGCTCGGTCGTCAGCGCCGCCACCTGCGCGCTGCCCAGCGCCACCACCTGCTGCGTGCCCAGCGCACGCAGCGCGGCCGTCGTCAGCGCGCCGATGTCGCGGCTCTCGATCGCGGCGACCTGCACGCTGGTCAGCGCGGCGGCCTGCACGCTCGACAGCGTGCCGATCTGGGTGCTGCTCAGCGCCGCGATGTCGGCGCTCTCCAGCGCGACGATCTGCGTCGTGCGCAGCGCGGCGATCTGCTGCGTGCCCATCGAGGCGATCTGCGTCGAGCTCATCGCGATCAGGTCGGTCGTCTGCAGCGCGGCGACCTGGGTGGTCGTCAGCGCCGCGACCTGGCCGGTCGCCAGGCCCGGCATCTGCAGCGAGGTCAGCGCCTGGACCTGCGCGGTGGTCAGCGCGGTGATGTTCTCCGTGCCCAGCGCCTGCAGCTGGGCCGAGCTCAGCACCGAGATCCCGGTGGTGCCCAGCGCCTGAAGCTGCACGGTCGTCAGCGCGCCGATCTGCGCCGTGCCCATCACGACCAGATCGTTGGTGCCGAGAATGGCGATCTGCGCGGTGCTCAGCGCCGCGACCTGCCAGCTGCGCAGCGAGGCGACCTGGGCGGTGCTCAGCGCGTTGATGTCGGACACCGCCATGACGCCGAGCTGCGCGGTCGTCAGCGCGGTCAGCTGCACCGTCGACATCGCACCGAAGTCGCCGGACTCGAGCGCGATCACCTGCGAGGTTGTCAGCGCCGCCACCTGCGCCGAGCTCAGCCCGGCGATCTGCGCGGTGTTCATCGCGACGATCTGCGCGGTCGTCAGCGCGGTGAGGTTCTCCACGCCCAGGCCGGCCAGGTCACGGCTCTCGAGCGCACCGATCTGCACCGTCGTCAGCGCGACGAGCTGCGCGGTCGACAGCGCGCCGACCTGTGCGCTCGACAGCGCGACGATGTCGCCCGTCTCCAGCACGCCGATCTGGCGGGTCGTCAGCGCGCCGATCTGCACCGTCGTCAGCGCGCCCACCTGCACGCTCGACAGCGCCACCACCTGCGACGTGCCCAGGCCGGCGATCTGCTCGACCGTCAGCGAGCGCAGCGCGTTCGTGCCCAGCGCGACCAGATCGGCCGTCTCGATCGCCGCGACCTGCGCGGTCGACAGCTGCGGCAGCTGACTGGTCGTGAAGGCCGCGATCTGCGCCGAGCTGAACGCGGCGATGTCGGCCGCCTCCAGCCCGGCCAGCGCTGCGGTCGACAGCGCGGCGACCTGCCCGGTCGCCAGCATCGCCAGCTGCGTCGAGCTCAGCGCCGCCACCTGGGCGCTGGCCAGCACACCGATCGACGCAGTGCCGAATCCGCGGATCACGTCCGGCGAGATCACCGCCAGATCGGCGGTCTCCAGCGCCTCGACCTGGCTGGTCGACAGCACCGCCAGCTGCGCAGAGCTGACGCCCGCCCAGTCCTCGGTGGTCAGCGCGGCCAGGTCGCTGGGAGACATGTTCGCCACTTCGGCGGGGGTGAGCGTGGTGAAGATCGAAGCCATGGCAGTTCGGGTCCTGTACTGATCGGGAAGCGGCGCGGCCGACGCGCGCGACCGCTTTCACTGCGCTCGATATCGACCGCACCGCCCTGAACTGGAGCAATCCGGTGCGCGAAATGCAAACTTCGCGCAGATCGGCCCCCTGGATGCAGCCCCCCGCACAAAACCGGAAAAGACATAAATCCGCAGACGCCGGAATTGCCAGATCGAGCATCCTTTTTTCGCCATTTCCCCAGGCTATTTCCATTCACGGCAAGGAATTGCGGTGCAGGCAGGCTCAGACACTGAAACCGGACGTGACAGGCTGCCGTGGAGACTTCCCGGAATGAAACCGTTCCCTTCAATCCGGGGAAGCCGCCCCGGCGACCGGTCGCTAAACTGCGCCCGGTTTGACCCGTTTATCACCTCTTTCATTGCAGGCCCCGGCCGGGCCAGGAACCACCCCGGCGCCCGCCTGCCTCCTCTGGAGTATGCAAGTCATGACATCGGCACTGTCCACCCGCCCTGCCCGCCTGAACCGTCTGCTCGCGCTGAGTGCCGTCGCCTGCGCCGTGCTGCTGACGGCCTGCGGTGGCGGCGGTGGCGAGAAGAAGGCCACGCAGGTGGCCGCCAAGGTGAACTCCGGCGAGATCTCGGTGCACCAGGTCAACGACATCCTGCAGCGCCAGCCCGGCCTGAAGCCCGAGCAGGCCCAGGCGCTGAGCCGCCGCGTGCTCGACGGTCTGGTCGACCAGGAGCTCGCGATCCAGCAGGCGGTCGAGCAGAAGCTCGATCGCGATCCGCGCGTGGTCTCGGCGATCGAGGCCGCCCGCCGCGACATCATCGCCCGCGCCTACGCCGACAAGGTCGCCGAGGCCGCCACCGCCCCGACCGCCGACGAGATCAAGGCCTACTACGACAGCAAGCCCGAGCTGTTCTCCAAGCGCCGCATCTACGCGCTGCAGGAATTCAACATCGAGGCCAACGCCGAGCAGAAGGCCGCGCTGCAGGCCAAGATCCCGGGCCTGCGCAATGGCGAGGATCTGGCCGGCGCGCTCAAGGCCGCGGGCATCCGCTTCGCCGCCCGCGCGGTCACCCAGGCGCCGGAGAACATCCCGATGGGCCTGCTGTCGCAGCTGGTCAAGCTCAACGAGGGCCAGTGGCTGGTCGTGGCCATGCCGACCGGCCTGAACGTCGCCTACCTGGCCTCGGCCAAGCCGGCGCCGGTCACCGAGGACGGCGCGAAGAAGGCCATCGAGCAGTTCCTGCTGACCGACCGCAAGCGCCAGCTGGTCGGCGACAGCATCAAGAAGCTGCGCGAATCTGCCAAGATCGAATATGTCGGCCAGTTCGCCAATGCGGCGGCTGTGCCGGCCGATGCGGCCAGTGCCGCGGCGGACGTCGCGCCGACGGTGGCCCCGACCGCGCCGGCTGCGGCCGCATCGGAGTCCCTCGACGCCTCGACGATCCAGAAGGGTCTGTCGGGCCTGAAGTAACCAGCACGACCACCCCATGCCCATCCTGCAACCATCCCCGACGCTTCTCGCTGCGCTGCAGCGCCTCCTGTTCCTCGCCCTGGTGATGCTGCTCGCGCCGTTCGCGGCCCGCGCGCAGCTGGCCGACGCGCAGCGCGACTACGTCATCGGCTCCGGCGACGTGGTGCGCGTGAGCGTCTACCAGAACCAGGACCTGACGCTGGAGACGCGGGTGTCCGAGAGCGGCGTCATCAGCTACCCCCTGCTGGGCCAGCTCCGTCTGGGCGGACTGTCGGTGCCGCAGGCCGAGCGGCTGATCGCCGACGGCCTGAAGAACGGCAACTTCGTGCGCCAGCCGCAGGTGAGCATCCTGGTGACGCAGATCCGCGGCAACCAGGCTTCGGTGCTGGGCATGGTCAACCGGCCGGGACGCTACCCGATCGAGCTGACCGGCATGCGCCTGAGCGAGCTGCTGGCCACCGCCGGCGGCATCGCCCAGGGCGGCAGCGACCTGGTCACGCTCAGCGGCATGCGCGACCGCAAGCCCTTCCGCGTCGTGATCGACCTGCCGACGCTGTTCGCCGACTCGGGCAGCAAGAACGACCCGGTCATCACCAACGGCGACACCGTCTACGTCGACCGCATGCCGATGGTCTACATCTACGGCGAAGTGCAGCGCCCGGGCTCGATGCGGCTGGAGCGCGGCATGACGGTGATCCAGGCGCTGGCTGCCGGCGGTGGCCTGACGCAGCGCGGCACCGAGAAGGGCCTGCGCGTGCATCGCCGCGGTGCCGAGGGCAAGGTCGAGATCCTGCAGCCGGGCATGAACGACGCGCTGAAGGACGGCGACGTGATCTACCTGCGCGAGAGCCTGTTCTGATCTGACCGCACGACCGATCCGCGCCCAGGCGCGGAAGACCGGGGGGCCGCCGACATGCCGTCGCCGGCCCCCCGTGCGTTCCAGATCGGCTTCAGGCCGGCCGCCGCACGCGCCGGCCGTGGCGATCGAGGCAGTCGAGCACGCCGCGGGCGAAGTTCGACACCATGTTGTCGAGCGTGTAGCGGCCCGCCGCCTCGAGGCAGGCCGAGCGCATCGCCTGCAGGCGCGCCTCGTCGCGCATCAGCGCGGTCACCGCATCGGCATAGACCTCGGGGCGCTCGTCGTCGATCACCAGACCGGTCGTGCCGCCCTGCAGATAGGCGATCTCCGGGCTGTGCAGCGCGCGTGCGGTGGTGATCATCGGCAGCCCGGCCGAGAAGGCGTCGAGCACATGCAGCCCGACCAGCCCCGGATTGAGCTGCACGCAGGCCAGGCGGAACAGCGCCGCCTTGTCGGCGCCCTTGCGCACGCCCAGCACATGCAGCCACGGCCGCGACGCGGCCGCCGCGCGCACCTCGGCCGCCCCGGGGCCGTCGCCGATCATCAGCAGATGGAAGTCAGGCAGCGCCGCGCGGATGCGGTCGGCCGCGGCCAGCAGCAGGTCGAGCTTCTTTTCCGGATACATCGAGCCGCAGAAGACCGCGATGCGCTGGCCGTCGCCCAGGCCGAGCTCGGTGCGCCAGCGCGCCAGCTCGGCCTCGGGCACCGCCTCGATCTGGCGCCGGAAGGCCGAGACGTCGATGGCGTTGTTCAGGTTGGAGATGCGGTCGGCCGCGAAGCCGCTGGCGCGCAGATGGTCGACCGTCATCGAGGTGTAGGCGAACCACCAGTCGACCTGGCGCAGCATCAGCGACTTCCAGCGCTCGCGCCAGCCGCTGGGCGCGGTCGTCTGGAAATTGCGCCCATGGCCCCAGAAGGCCAGCGGCGGCGCCCCGGCCCCGGCCAGCCGCCGGCGCAGGATCAGCGGGTAGTTCGACAGCACCCGGTTCTCCTGGATCATCACGCACAGGTCGGCGTCGCGGGCGGACGGCGGCAGCGGCTGCCAGATCAGGTCCTTGCCGGCCACGCCCAGGAAGCGATTGCGCACCCGGGTGGCCCAGGGCAGATGGCCCTCGTCCTTGCGCACCGCCTCGGCAGCCGAGGCCTGGCCGTGGACCAGCATCAGCTCGACGCCGTGGCGGGCCAGCTCGTCGTGCAGGCGCTGGAAGAAATCGACACGGTAGTGCAGCAGCCGATGCTGCAGGATGGCGACCTTGGTGTTCATCGATGCGGGGGGTTCAGGCCGGGCACGCCCGGACCCGGACGGATCACGAAATGGTCGAAGCCGCGTTCGGACGAGCGGAACTCGCCGCCGGCCACCGCCTGCTCGTGGCGGGCGATGTCGGCCGGATCGCGGAAGCGCGCGCCCACGACCCGCGCCGGATTGCCGGCAGCGATGCTGTAGGGCGGCACGTCGCGGGTCACCACCGCACCGGCGGCGATCACGCTGCCGCGGCCGACGGTCACGCCGGTCAGCACGACGGCGCCGTAGCCGATCCAGCAGTCCGGCCCGATGACCGCGCGCTCGTCCAGGAAGGGCGAAGGCTGGCGCCTCGAGGCGATCCAGGGCGTGAAGCGCATCGGCGTGCCGACGGCCGAGAAGTCATGGTCGTGGCGACCGACGATGCCGACGCGGTTGGCGATCAGGCAGTGGTCGCCGATCTCGCAGTTGGCCTCGATGCAGACGTCCTTGCCGATGTAGACGCCGCGGCCGATGACGATCGAGGCGGGCGCCCAGAGCCGCACGCCCTTGCCCACATGCAGGTCCGGCCCGTGGCGCAGGTAGCCCGACTTGCCGGCGACCCGCCAGGCGGTGGCCAGCCGGCGCAGCGCCGCCACGACAGAGGCGATCATCGGCGGCATCCCTTCAGCGCGTGGCCCGCGGGCACAGCAGCGGAGCCGGCTTCAGGGTCAGCGAGGACAGCCGCCCCGCAGGCACCAGGCTCTCGCCCGGCGGCTGGCAGCCGGCCCAGCGCGTGCGCAGGTCCGCCGGCACGGCGGTCATCGACGCGGTGGCGCTCTCCGCCCACAGCAGATCCGCGACGGCACGCCGGCCGGCATCGAGCAGTTCGCAGGACCAGACGCCCGACGCCACCGTGCGGCAGTTCGAGACCTCGCGCTCGTCCAGCCAGGACTGGATCTGGGACAGGGCGGCCAGCGCGGGCTTCGGCGTGCGGCTGGTCGCCTGCAGCAGCCCCAGCCCATAGGGGTTGTCGAGCGAGTACCAGTAGAAACGCCCCAGGCCCTCGGCGCGTCCGAGCACCAGCGCGCGCATCAGCCAGGCCGCGCCGGTCGGGCCGTCGAGCTTCTGCCATCCGCCGCCGGACTGCACCATCGCGGAGACGGCCGTGCCGTCGGTGTCCTCGAGCCACCAGCCGGTCTCGGTGTTCCACAGCGGCAGGTGGTCGATGCCGTTCTGCTTCATCACCTCGCGCACCTGGCGGATCAGCGGCACCATCGCCTCGGGCGACTGGCGCGGCACATAGAAGTGATGGCCGACGATGTCGATGCAGTCGCGCCCGCCCGCGGACAGGAAGCTGGCCAGATAGGCGATGTGCCGCCCGCCGCCCGCCGAGGCCGGCGAGACCACGCGCGCCGCGGGATCGTTCTCGCGGATGATGCGGCGGGCCTCGCAGGCCATCGTGACGAGTTCAGGCAGGGTTCCGGTGTAGTGCCCGGCGTCGCTGGGCTCGTTCCAGATCTCGTAGGCCTGCACCTGTCCCCGGTAGCGGCGCACGACCGCCTCCACGTAGCGACGCCAGTCCTGCATGTCGGCCGGCGGCGCCAGCCGACCCGGCCCGTAGCGGCTGGGCTCGCCGGGGCGGGACGAGGCCCAGGCCGGCGTGTTGGCCAGCGGCACCAGCACCGTCGCACCCTTCTGGCGCGCGGTCTGCACATACTGGTCCAGGCGCGTGAAGTCGAAGCGGTCGCGCTGCGGCTGCAGCTCGGCCCAGGTCAGCTGCGCGTCCCAGGTGCGCAGGCTGCCGACGGGAACCTCCGGCCAGGCCGTGCCCCGGCCCAGATAGTGGATGTGCAGGCCGAAGTAGTCGGCCGGCACCGCCTGCGCCGGGCCGGCCGCGCCGAGCGCCGCCAGCGCGACCGCGGTCAGGCCGCGCGTGATCGTCGAGAAACGTGATGACTGGTCCTGCTGGGTCATGAATCCCTCTCATGCTGCCTGCGCCACTCGCGCAGGCCCTCGATGCGTCCACGCACGCAATGCCAGCCGACCCGCGCCGCCTCGGGGCGACCGCGCAGCAGCGGCACCAGCCACGGAGCCAGCAGCCCCCGGCCGATCACCCAGCCCGACAGGGCGTGCTTGACATACAGCGCCCCGGTGCCGCGCTCGCGGCGACGCAGGCGCTCCAGATCGTCGGCGCTGCGGCGCGGGCGCGTCCCGCCGGCGGCAAACGCGTGATGCATGCGCACCGACGGTTCATAGGACATCGGCTCGGCACGCGCGGCGACGCGCATGACCAGATCGGTCTCCTCGGCCGAGCCGAACCACTGGCCGACGCCCAGCCGCTCGTCGAAGCCGCCGAGCTCGCGCAGCAGCGCGGTGCGCACGAACAGCGTGATCGAGCTGGCGCGCCGGCCCCGGAAGGCTCGCACCTCGTCCGGCCGGAGCGCCTGGGCGGGCGCGTCGAGATCGCCCACCGCGGCGGCCTGCTCGACCCAGCAGCCCACCATCAGGGCCGGCGGCACCGCAGCCGCCTGCCAGCGCTCGGCCAGCCGGGCGACCGTGTCCGGTTCGTACCAGCAGTCGTCGTCGGGAAAGCCGACCACCTCGCCGGCGGCCAGCTGCAGGCCGTGATTGCGTGCGCCGGACAGGCTGCGCCGATCGAAGCGGACATGGCGCAGCGTCACGCCCGCCTGCCGGGCCTCCTGCAGCAGGGGCAGCAGCCGGTCGTCGCCGTTCTGGTCGATCACCAGCACCTCGAAGTCGCGGCAGGTCTGCGCCGCCAGGGCCTGCAGGCCACGGGCCAGTTCGGTCGTCCGTCCGACGGTGGCCAGCACGAGCGAGACGAGCATGGATTCAGTTCTCCGTTCGAGGCCGGCGGGCGTCCTGGCCGGATCGCAGCCGCAGGCCCAGGCGCTGCACCGCCCAGCGCAGCACGGTGCGCAGCCAGTAGATGCGCCGCGCCGAGGCCCCGGACGAGAACAGCAGCTGCGCCGCTCCGGCCGGATCGCCCCGGTCGAGACGTGCCGAGGCGACATTGATCCGGTGCACCGACAGCAGCTGGCGCGCGCCGTCGCGCAGCGCCTCGGGCACCGCACCGGACTGCAGGCGCCGCGCCAGCCGCTGGTAGCACGGCAGCACGTCGGCCAGCGCCGGGTTCTGCATCGCGCTGCCGGCGACATCCATCCGGTATTCGGTCAGAGGCACGTTCGCGAAGGCCACCGGCGCCGCCTCGGCCACCCGCAGCCACAGGTCCTGGTCCTCGCCGAGGCGCTCGCCCGGCATGAAACGCAGCGACGGATCGCGCTGCAGCAGCTCGCGGCGCAGCGCGATCGAGTTCGTGTGGGTGAACGCGCCCCGGCTCCACCAGTCGTGGAAGCTGTCGACGCGCCCCAGGCTGCCCTCGGGCCGTGCCGGGCGCCCCGGAGAACCCGAGAGGACGCGCCGGCCGTCAGGCCAGCGGCGCGCGAAGCCGGTGCAGTACATGCCGGCCTGCGGATGCGCGGCGGCCAGGGCCGCCAGCATCGCGAAGTAGCCCGGCAGGTAGCGGTCGTCGGCATCGAGAAAGGTCACCAGCTCGCCCCGCGCCAGGTCGATGCCCCGGTTGCGCGCCACCGAGACGCCTGCATTGGCCTGGCGCAGCAGCCGGACGATGCGCCCGGCCTCGTGCCCGGCGATCCAACGCTCGACCCGCTCCGGACCGCCATCGGTCGAGCCGTCGTCGATGACCAGGATCTCGGCCGCCGCCGGCTGCTGGGCGAGCACCGACTCGATCGCCTCCAGCACATAGGCCGCCTTGTCGTGCAGCGGGATGATCACCGACAGCGCGGGACAGGCAGACGCAGTCATTGCCGCTCGAGTCCCGAGTCAGATCCGGGCCAGCGGCGACGTCCTGTCGACGGCCGCCGGCGCGATCACGGCCGAGGCGATGCGCGACGCGGGCACGGTCCGCGGAAGGGACAGGCCGCGGGCGGCGATCACGGCAAGCAGCATGTGGGTGAACATCTCGCCATTAAACAGCGTGCTCACCGTCAGCGGCGTCTCGGTCATCGAGCGGATCAGCACAAAGATGAGGATTGCAAGAGATGCTCCACGAGTCGGGCGGGTCATGCGGATGCAGCCGATGATCATCACGACCAGGTACAGCAGCAGCGCCAGGGCGCTGAACGCGCCGCCCTGGCTGAGGCTCTGCAGCCACTGGTTGTGCGCATGGGTCGCGAAGGGCATGCCCAGCGAGGCGCGGAACGCCGGATCCCAGATCGTCGGACCGTAGCCGAACAGCGGATGCTCGAGCCAGACATCGATCGCCACGTTCCAGATCTGGCTGCGGCCGGTCAGCGTGACCAGCTCGCTGCCGGCCTTGGTCTCGGAGACCGCCGCCATCAGCTTCTGCGGCGGCACGATCAGCATGCCGATCAGCAGCAGCGACAGCAGCGCGGTGACGAAGATGACCGTGCCGAAGCGCAGCCGGCCCTGCCGGTCGAGCCCGAAGCGGAACAGCGACACGCAGGTCCCGGCCACCAGCGTGGCCATCCAGGCCGTCTTCGACTGGGCCAGCACCAGCGTCGCCAGACCGCAGCCCACCAGCAGCCAGCGCAGGCGCCGGTCGCGGGTCGGCGCGATGTATTCGAGCAGCAGCGACAGCAGCGCCAGCGGACCGATGCTGTTCGGGCTCGACCCGATGCCCCACAGCCGGATGCTCAGGCCCGGGACCCAGCCGGCATAGCCGGGCTGCAGCGCCAGGCTGGGCTGGACGGCCATCGCCACCAGACTGCCCAGCGTCATGCCGAGCAGCGAGAACTTCGCCCAGCGCAGCACCCGGTCGAAGGAATGCACGCCATCGACGATCGCGGCGAGGAAGACCGGCAGCGCGTAGTAGACGTTCATCGTGAACGACGGCTTGGCGCCCAGCACGGACGGAACGATGTAGGTCGCGGCGAAATACAGCACGAACGCCTCGGCGAAGCGCCGCTGTGCCGCGTTGACCGGCGCGTCGCCGGGGAGCTGCAGCCGGCGCGTGCGGAAGTAGCGGTTGAACAGCGCCGCCAGGCTCATGCCCAGCATCAGGCCGGTCAGCAGCCGCGTCGGCCAGGCGGCGCCGCCGGCATCGGCGCCGATGTTGTCGGTGCCGAAGGCGGCGAAGCGCACGTCGCGATGCGACAGCACCACCGCGAGCGCCATGCCGATCGTGCAGCAGACGAAGGTCATCGGCACGAAGTAGCGACCGAGCCGGAGCTGCCCGTGCAGCATCAGCGCGAACATCAGCACCGCCACGATCGCGACGATCGTCAGCACCGATCCGCCCATCGCGAGAAAGATCAGCTCACCCTTGCTCATCGCTCACTCCTCCAGCAGGCCACGCAGGGCCCGCAGCGTGCGCAGCCTCGCCGGCAGTCGCCCCAGCACCGGACGCAGCGCCTGCCGGGCCGGGACCGGCACGTCCAGACGGCAGACGGTCGCCAGCACGCCCATCGTTCCTGCCCAGCCGGGCAGCAGCACCAGCGGCAGCACCAGCCAGGGCGAATCGAGACCGCCCCTTGCCGCCAGCCACAGTCCGGCCTGGCAGACGGCCGCCACCGCCAGGCAGGCCAGCAGGCCCGGCAGGATCACCTTCAGCATCGCAGCCCGCCCGATCGACAGCACCTGGCAGGCCTGGCCGACCATCGTCGCGGCCCGGGCCGCGAACAGCACGGCCACGCCCCAGGCCACCCCGGTCACCGGACCGCGCGAGGCCGCGGCGCAGACCGCCAGCCACAGGGCCAGCACCGGCAGCTGCGAGCGGAACTCGCGCCGCGCCTGTCCGGCCGACCACAGCATCGGCGTCGACATGCCCCAGACCAGGAAGGCCGGCATCGCCAGCGCGAACGGCGCCAGCAGCGCACCGGCCTGGGTCCACTTCGGCCCGTACAGCAGCGCGACGATCGGCCCGGACAGCACCGCCACCGCGACATACAGCGGCGCCAGCAGCAGCAGGATCAGCAGCAGCGCGCCCTGGTAGGCGGCCGCCTGCCGGGGCAGATCGGCCGTGCCCATCCGGGCGGTGGCCGAATAGAACACCGGCTGGATCACGCCCAGCAGCGTCGTCGTCGGGGTGTAGATCAGGTTGTAGGCGGCGGAATAGCTGCCGATGCTGGCCGCGGCGTAGCGGTGGGCGACGATCGTGCGGTCGACGTTCTGCATCGCCCAGTTGACCAGGTTCGTCACCATCACCGTCAGGCCGGTGGACAGCATCGCGGGCCGGTCGGCGGTGTTCCACAGCGGCGCCAGGGGATGGCGCACCGCCGAATAGAGCCAGCCGGTCGACACCAGCGCCTGCACCAGCCAGGCGATGCCCAGCGCGCGCACGTCGCCCAGCCACAGCGCCAGCGGCAGCCCGCACATCACGTAGCCGGCGACGTAGGAGCCGATCTGCGCCATCTGGATCGAGCGGAAGTCCATGCGCCGCTTGAGCATGTTCAGCGACGGCGCCGAGATCGCGTTGAGCAGGCACACCAGCGACAGGCCGGCGATCACGCCGGTGGCGCGCACATCGCCGAGACCGCGCGCGATCAGCGGTGCGGCCGCGAACACGCCGGCAGCCACCATCAGGCCGATCAGCACCTGCCAGGTGAAGACGCAGCGCAGGTCCTCGTCGCTGACCTCGGGCTTCTGGATCAGGCCGTAGGCCATGCCGAAATCGGCCAGGAAGGTCGCCAGGCTGACCACCAGCACGCCGATCGCGAACAGGCCGTACTGGTCGGGGCCGAGAATGCGCACCAGCAGGATCTGGGTGCCGAACTGCAGCAGCAGCTTGGCCAGCGCGCCGAAGGCTCCCCAGCGCACCGCGCGGACCGCCCGGCCGGCCAGGTCGGAGCCGGCCGCGCTCATCGGATCGGCACGACGGTCACTTCAGCCCCGCCAGCCTCAGTCGGGCGGCCGGATCCAGCGCCGACAGCAGATCGACCGCGAAGCGGTCCTGCATCGCGTACGCATGCTCGCTGTCCGGATCGATGCTCGACATCCGGAACAGCAGCCCGTCGGCGATGTAGCCCTTCAGCGCGTACTGCATCTCCTGCATCTTCTTGTCGACGCCGCTGCGCACCGCATGGTCGCCCAGCGTCGTCCAGTAGGTGACCGGCTCCGGGCGGGTCGAGCCGCGGGTGGTCTCGACGCGCTTGACCGGCACCGCGCCGAAGGGCGTCGCCATCTCCTGCTGACGCACGCGCTGGACCTGGAAGCCCTGGGCCGGGTAGCAGATCTCCGGCTTGTGGACCTGGAAGGCATCGCTCTGGTCGCGGCCGTAGGCGACGGACAGCAGCACCATCTCGCCGCGCGAGTTGCGGTAGACCCGGTTGAGCAGGTCCGAATAGAGCTTGTCCTGCATGACCTGCGCCTGCGGATTGACGACGCCCTGGGCCTGGGGCACATGCTCCCAGTCGCCGAAGCGGGCCGGGATCATCGTCTCCAGCCTGACGGCCGGGCGGGTGTCGGACAGGTGCAGGGTCGGCTTCATCGTCGAGCCGATTCCCGAGGTGGCCGCCATCGCGACGGCCAGCGCCGCGGCGGTGAGCATCATCCGCCGGGAGGCGGGCCGCGGCGCGGGAACGGCCGGCAGGGACGGGGAATTCGTCGTCATGATCGGGTTCCTTGTCGGGAGGTCAGGCCAGCGCGGCCGGAGCCGGCGTGCGGCGCACCAGCACCAGGCGGATCAGCGAGTCCACCATCATGATCAGCACCAGCGCCGCGAGGAACAGCACCATGCCGGCGAAGCCATGCAGGAAGCCCTGGCCGGCCTCGTCGCCCAGGTAGTAGGTGATCAGCGTCAGCGTGACCACGCGGATCACGTTGGCCGAGAAGCTGATCGGCACGACCAGCAGCGCCAGCGTCACGTTGCGCACCATCGAATCGTGGCGCACCAGGTTCATGTACAGCAGGCCCATCGCCTCGAGCGTGAACAGCGTGTTCAGGCCGGCGCAGGCATCGGCCACCAGCAGCTGGTACTGGCCGATCTGCAGGATCACGCCGCTGCGGCTGATCGGGTAGCCGGCGTGGTAGAGCAGCCACTCGACCGCGTACGAGACGGCGATCTTCATCGGCTGGGTCAGCGCATCGACGATCTGCCCCGGCAGCGGCACCATGAAGAACATGAAGAGCAGCCCGAACAGCAGCGCACGCAGCGCCGCCGAACCCTTCATCAGCAGCACCGAGCCGGCGGTCACGCCGATGATCGAGCCCAGCTCGAGCATGATGATGTCCTGCGAGCGCCCCAGCACGAACAGCAGCAGCGAAGGCACCAGCACCAGCAGCCCGGTCACGCGGCGCGGCGCCTCCGGCGCGGCCAGCACCACCGGCATGCGCTGCCACAGCAGCCACAGGCACAGCGCGAACACCACCGGCCCGTGGCCGAACTGGTCGCTCGACCACAGTCCGTGGAACAGGTCCCTGAACGTCGGCCCGTAGAGCGCCGTCAGCCCCAGGCCCAGGACCATCCAGGGTTTCCAGACCGACAGGTCGAGACCCTGCACCTTCGATTGCACCGCAGACATTTCCAGTTCCCCGCATCAGCCGGCCGTCTCCGTGCGGAGCGGCCGATCCGTACTCGACTCAGTACTCGTTGACCACCACGCCGGCCATCTTGGCCGAGGCCGCCACCAGCGTCTCGATCAGGCCGTTGAGCCCGTTCATGCGCGTGCTGTCCTTGCGCGCCAGCAGCAGCGCGGCACCGCAGCGCGACGCGATCACCGCGGCATCGCTGCCGCTGGAGGCCGGCGGCGTGTCGACGATGACATGGTCGAACTTGCGCAGCAGCTCGGTCACCAGCAGCCGGAAGGCCGGCCGCTCGAGCAGCTCGAGCGGATTGGGCGGCGTGATGCCCACCGGCATCACGAACAGGCTCGGGATGTCCGAGGCCTGGTAGATCACGTTCTCCTCCTGCCGGCCGCTCAGGATGCCGCTCAGGCCCGAGCCGTTGGGCACGCCGAACAGCTCGTGCAGGCGGGGATTGCGGAAGTTCGCGTCCATGATCAGCGTGCGCCCGCCCAGCTGGGCCAGCACGACACCGAGGTTGGCGACGAAATAGGAGCGGCCGTCCCCGTGATCCGGACTGACCACGGCCAGCGCGCGACGCGGCTCGGTCGGACTGAACACCCGCATCATCAGCTGGCTGCGGATCGCCCGGAACGCCTCGGCCCGGTGGCCGAAGGGCTGGGTCGTGGTGATCAGGTCCGGATGGATGTCGCGCTGCCCCTCCGGCGTGTAGGGATAGTGGAACTGCTGGCTCAGCGCGAAGACCACGTCCGAGTCGGTGGCCAGGCCCAGCGCGACGGCCGCCTCGCCGAAGCGCACGCCGCGCTCCTTCTGGTAGGTGACGATCGCCTCGACCTGCTTCTCGGTCAGGTGCTTCTTCTCCCGGATCAGGTCGCCGATGCAGCGATCCTCTCCGGCCGGAGTCAGTTCATCAGCGCGGGTCAGGGTTCCGTCCATCCGGCGACCATGCTCTTTCTGTTGTCGGGCGAGATTCAGGTGGCTCATGCTCATGGAGCGTCACTGCCTTTCATGCACCGGAGCCGGGAAGCCGGCCGATGACCGATCCGGACACCAGCGAGGGCAGCTGCCCCGCGGCCCGGGCCGAACGCCGTCCCGGGCCGGGTAGCGTGCCCAGCACCGGCAGGCCGATCGACTCGGAGAAGTCGCCAAGCGTGCGCACCCGGCGGTCGAAGACCTCGCGCACCAGCACGAAGGTGACGCCCAGCAGGATGCCCAGGAAGATGCTCAGCAGGGAGTTGAGCAGCAGCTTCGGCGACGAGGGCTGCGTCGGCTCGGTGGCCGCCGTCAGCAGCGAGATGTTGGTCTGCGTGGCCTGGCTTTCCATGCTGGTCTGCAGCACGCGCTGGTTGATCTGGTCGTAGGAGCGCTGCAGCGACTCGACCTCGCGCTGCAGCGCGGCCAGATCGTTGCGCTGCTCCTTCATGCGCAGCACCTTCGCGCGCTGGGCCTCGAGCGCGGCACGCGCCTCGGCCTCGCGCTGGCGGTTGATGTTGTTGGTCACGCCGACGCTGCCGCCGACCCGGCGCGACTCGCTGTCGATGCGCCGGCGCAGCTCCTCGATGTTGGCCTTGAGCTCGACGACCTGCGGGTGCGCGTCACCGAAGCGCGCGCCGAGCTCGCCCAGCCGGGCCTCCTGACGCGACAGGTCGGCACGCAGGCCGGCCACCACCGGGTTGGCGATGACATCCTGCAGCTGGTCGGAGCCGGCGCGGACCTGGGCCGAGCGGCTGCCCGAGTCGGCGGCCTGGGCCTGGATGGCGACCAGCTGCGAGCTGAGCTCGTTGAGCCGCTGCGTCTCGATGTCGAAGCGCTCCTCGGCCACCGTGATGCCGTAGAGCTTCTGGGTGTCGGAGAGCTTGGCCTGCGCCTTCTCGAGCGAGGTGCGCACCTCGGCCGCCTGCTTGTTGAAGAAGTCGGAATACTGCTGGGCCGGCGAGGTGCGCAGACCCAGGCTGATGTCCATGTAGGCCCGGGCGAAGCCGTTGGCCAGCGCGGAGGCGAATCGCGGGTCGGCGTTCGAGTACGACACGTAGATGACGTTGCCTTCGCGCGAGGGCTTCACGTCGAGCTTCTTGCCGATCATCTGCGCCAGCCAGGCCTCGAAGCTGCCCTGCCCGTCGGTCTCCTTCTTCCACTGCTCGCGAGTCTGGGCGCTCTCGGCCAGACGCAGGCCCTGGACCACCCGCAGCGCGACGCGCTCGCTCTGCAGCACCTCGACCTGGGTGGCCATGTAGGCGGGCATCGTCATCGCGCCCATCGTCATGCCCAGGATCGGGTCGGGCGAGCGCACGTCGAGCACCAGCGAAGCCGTCGCGGTATAGGACTTGGGCAGCAGCAGCGTGACCGACACCGTGGTGCCGATCGTCAGCAGCAGGACCAGCACGGCGGCCTTCCAGCGCGCCCGGAGAATGGCGAAGAACAGTGGAAAGGTCATGAATGTCAGATGTTGAAAGGAGTGTCTCGTCGACGCGGCCGTCGGCGGCTCTCAGGCGGCCCGGACCGCCGCAATGCCGCGATAACAGCCAGTGCGGAGCATCTTATCGACCTGTAACGACCCTCCGGGCCGGCGCTCCGGACCGGGCAGAACCAGCGCGCAATAGCGCCGTTAAGTCTGCACGGAACCCCTCGCTTTCCCGGTCAGGCCGGTTCCTGGCCTGCGGGCTCAACCGGAGACCCCGGTGCCGGACGATGCTAGCACGCCCCTTCCGGCGCCAGCCGGCACAATCACGGCGCCATGCCCTCGATTCCCCCTGACCCAATGACCTCGCCGCCCTCCCTCGCCCAGCCCGTCGTCGCCGTCATCGGCGTCGGCTATGTCGGCCTGCCGCTCGTCGTCGAGTTCGGCCGCCGCCTGCCGACGATCGGCTTCGACATCGCCCACGACAAGATCGCCCGCTGCCAGGCCGGGCAGGACCCCTCGCGCGAGATCCCGGACGCGGACATGGCCGCGGCGGTGCACGCGCGCTACAGCAGCGACCCGGCGGTGCTGCGCGAGGCCGACTTCATCATCGTCGCGGTGCCCACGCCGGTCGACCAGGCGCGCATTCCCGACTTCGGGCCGCTGATCGGCGCCAGCCGCACCATCGGCCCGAACCTCAAGAAGGGCGCCACCGTCATCTTCGAGTCGACCGTCTACCCCGGCGCCACCGAGGAGGTCTGCATCCCCGAGCTGGAACGCGCCTCGGGCCGGACCTGGAAGCGCGACTTCTTCGTCGGCTACAGCCCCGAGCGCATCAACCCCGGCGACCGCGAGCACCGGCTGACCAACGTCGTCAAGGTGGTCGCCGGCGACAGCGAGGCCACGCTCGAGCAGGTCGCCGCGCTCTACGAGACCATCGTCGAGCCGGGCGTGCACCGCTGCTCCAGCATCAAGGTCGCCGAGGCCTGCAAGGTGATCGAGAACACCCAGCGCGACCTCAACATCGCGCTGATGAACGAGCTCTCGATCATCTTCGACAAGATCGGCATCGACACCACCGAGGTGCTCGAGGCCGCCGGCACCAAGTGGAACTTCCTGCCCTTCCGCCCCGGCCTGGTGGGCGGGCACTGCATCGGCGTCGACCCCTACTACCTGACGCACAAGGCCGAGATGCTGGGCTACCACCCGCAGGTCATCCTGGCGGGCCGTCGCATCAACGACGGCATGGGCAAGGTCATCGCCGAGCAGACCGTCAAGCAGATGATCGCCGCCGGCAGCTACATCAAGGGCGCGCGGGTCAACATCCTGGGGCTGACCTTCAAGGAGAACTGCCCGGACCTGCGCAACAGCAAGGTGGTGGACATCATCGCGGAGCTGCGCAGCTACGGCGTCGAGGTCTTCGTGCACGACCCGCAGGCCGACCCGGACGAGGCGATGCACGAGTACGGCGTGCGGCTGCTCGCCTGGAACGACCTGCCCCGGGCCGACGCGATCATCGCGGCCGTCGCGCACCAGGGTTTCCGCTCGCTCGGACCGGAGGACTTCGCTCGCAAGCTCATCAAGGGCGGCTGCGTGATCGACGTGAAGTCGGCCTTCGATGCGCGGGCGTTAACAGATGCCGGAATGCGAGTCTGGCGCCTCTGAATCCCGCCATATTCCCCCGAGTACCGGGGGGGCGTGGGCAATATTGACTGGGACTCCCGCGGATGCGTGCCTACCATCGCGCATCTTTCGAGTTTCAGATCATGCTGCACCGGCCAGAATTTTCCATCTCTTCGGCGTTCGCAGAACCGGTGCCGGGCACCTTCGGCCGAACTGTCGAACGCGTGGTCGGCGCGCCGATCGACGTGCTCAGCTGGGACGATGCGTGCCGGATCATCGGCCGCTGGGCGGCGCGGCGCGAAAGCCGCTACGTGTGCATCTGCAACGTGCATTCGGTCATCACCGCGCGCCATGACCCCGAGTTCCTGAAGGTCATCGAGGAGGCCGACATGGCCACCGCCGACGGCGCACCGGTGGCCTGGATGCTGCGCCGCCTGGGGCATCCCGACCAGCGCCGCATCAACGGACCGGACCTGATGCTGCGCTACTTCGCCCAGGCCGAGCAGCGCGGCGAGGCCGTCTTTCTCTATGGCAACACGCCCGCCACGCTCGAGCGGCTTCAGGAGCGCATGCACGAGCGCTTTCCGGCGCTGCGCATCGCCGGCGCCTACTCGCCGCCCTTCCGTCCGCTGACGCCCGAGGAGGACCAGAAGGTCATCGAGCGCATCAACGCCTCGGGCGCGCGCACCGTCTGGGTCAGCCTCGGCTGCCCGAAGCAGGAGCGCTGGATGGCCGAGCACCGCCACCGCATCCAGGCCGTCACGATCGGTGTCGGCGCGGCCTTCGACTACCACGCCGGCGTGCTGCGCCGCGCGCCGCAATGGATGCAGGATGCCGGCCTCGAGTGGCTGCACCGCTTCTGGAGCGAGCCCCGCCGCCTCGGCCCGCGCTATCTCTCGACGAACACCGAATTCATTCTCCGAGCCGCACGGCAGCTGATCGATCGGCGCTGAGCGGCCTCTTCTGCCCAGCACGATGCCGACACCTGCCGTCCCCTCCCCTCCTGCCCCCCCCGCGTCCGTCACCCGCCCGCGGCGAGTCGCCCCGGTGCTGGGCATTGCCGTGGACGTGATCGACTGGAGCACCGCCGTGCGGCGGATCTGCGACTGGGCCGAACGCCACGAGCCGCGCTACGTCTCCATCTGCGACGCGCACTCGATCGTGCGCGCCACCCGCGACGAAAGCCATCGTCGCCACATTCTCGGCGCCGACATGGTCACGCCGGACGGCTGGCCGGTGGCCTGGATGCTCAGGCGCACCGCCGATCCGGCCCAGCAGCGCATCAACGGGCCGGACCTCATGGGCAGGCTGCTCGACGAGGCCGAAGACCGCGGCCTCGGCATCTATCTCTACGGCACCACCGACGCCACGCTGGACCGGCTCTGCCAGGCGCTGGCGCGCTCGCATCCGCGCCTGCGCATCGTCGGCCGGCGCTCGCCTCCCTTCCGGCCGCTGACGCCCGAGGAGGATGCCGCCGACATCGCGCACATCAATGCCTCCGGTGCGCATCTGGTCATGACCGGCCTGGGCTGCCCGAAGGAAGACCGCTGGATGCACGACCACCGGCCGGCGGTGCGCGCGGTCACGCTCGGCATCGGCGCGGGCATCGACTTCCATGCCGGCACCGTCAGCCGCGCACCGCAATGGATGCGCGACAACGGCCTGGAATGGTTCCATCGCCTCGCCCAGGAGCCGCGCCGGCTCTGGCGCCGCTATCTGGTGCATAACACCCTGTTCGTGTGGGGCGCACTCGGTCAGTTCGCACGCCGCGGGCCCACCCGGTGAGCGTGGGGCACTTGCCGGGGCGCTGGCTGCCCTTACGCTGACATCTCGTCCGAAACGCGCCCATCTCCACGACCCACTGGGGGACCCGACAACATGCAGCTTCAACGTGTCCAGCAAGTCCAGCCCTGGATCGGCCGCCCGGAAGCCGATGCTCTCGCCGCCTGCCTGGAACGCAACTGGCTCACGGAAGGCCCGGCCGCCGCGGCCTTCCGACAGAACCTCGGCCAGCTGACCGGCTCGCCGCACATCTCCTTCGCGCCGAACGGCACGCTGGGCCTGTACCTCGCGCTGCTCGCGCTCGACCTGCCGCGCGGCAGCGAGATCGTCATTCCCGGCTTCACCTTCATGGCCTCGGCCAGCGCGGCGATCTTCGCCGGGCTGAAGCCGGTGCTGATCGATGTCGATCCGCACACCTTCGCCGCCCGGCCCGAAGCCTTCGAACGCGCGATCACGCCGCGCACCTCGGCGCTGATGCCGGTGCACATCTACGGCCAGGCCGCCAACGCCGCCGAGATCGCCCTGATCGGCAAGCGCCACGGCCTGGCGGTCATCGAGGACGCGGCCCAGGCCTGCGGCATCCGCTACCGCGGCCAGCATGCCGGCACCTTCGGCGACATCGGCGTGATCTCCTTCTTCGCCGACAAGTCGGTGACGATGGGCGAAGGCGCGGTGGTCATGACCCGGGATCCGGCGCTGGCCCGGCGGGTGAGCCTGATCCGCAACCAGGGCCGCGAGTCCAGCGGCAGCTTCGTGCACGAGATGCTCGGCATGAACTTCCGCGTCACCGACATGCAGTGCGCGATCGGCAACGCGCAGCTCGCACGGCTGCCGCAGATCCGCTCCGACCGTCTGCGCCGCTACAACCTGTATGTCGAGGGCCTGTCGGGGCTGCCGCAGCTGCGCTTCATGAAGCTGGATCCGAACTCCGACTTCATTCCCTTCCGCTTCCCGATCCTGTGCCCGCGCATGCCCGAGCTGCGCGAGGCGCTGGAGAACGCCAGCATCCAGACGCGCACGATGTTCTATCCGCTGCATCGCCAGCCCTGCCTGCAGGGCCTGGTCGATCCGTGCGACCTGCCGATCTGCGACACGCTGTTCGGCGAAGGCCTGTGCCTGCCGATCCACCAGGGCATGAGCGACGAGGACGTGCGCCGGGTCATCGGCATCATCCGCACCACGCTGACGCACGAGAGCGTCACCTGCTGAGCCGGCGGGCGGCGCGGACCGCAAGAAGTCGCCGACACGGCGAACTTTTTCACTGCGACCTGCATCCGCGGGGGATCCGCGCGAAGATCGCGGACGGCACAGTGCATTTCATGCCTTACCGCCGTCCCCGACGTCCTTCGACCGCTCCATCATGAACCGCCGCCCGTCCATCCTCGTCACCGGGGCCGCCGGCTACATCGGCTCGGCACTGGTGCGCGCGCTGCTCGATCGGGGTCACCCGGTCGTCGCGGTCGACAGCATGCTCTTCGGCGACCGCTCGCTCGCCGAGCTCACGCACCACCCCGCCCTGCAGATCCGGCGCATGGACACCCGCGGCCTGCAGCGCGAGCACCTGACCGGCATCCAGGTGGTGATCGACCTGGCGGGGCTGTCGAGCGACCTGGCCTCGGAGCTCGATCCGGTCTGGACCGATGCGGTCAATCACCGCGCCCAGGTGCGGCTGGCGCGGCTGTCACGCAGCAGCGGCGTCAGCCGCCACATTCTCATCAGCAGCAGCGACGTCTACGGCGACCAGGGCGGCGACGAGGTGCACGAACGCACGCCCGTGCGCCCGCTGACCCATCACGCGACGAGCTGCCTGAGCACCGAGGCCGCGGTGCTGCCGCTGGCCGGCGACGGCTTCGCGCCGGTCGTGCTGCGCCTGGGCCAGGTCTTCGGCCGCTCGGCACGCATGCGCTTCGACCTGCAGGTCAACGCGATGACGCTGAGCGCGCTGCGCCTGCGGCGCATCACGCTCGACCAGGGCGGCGCACGCCGGCGCGGCCACCTGCATCTGCGCGATGCCGTCGCCGCGATCCTGGCCGCGGTCGACGCGCCGCTGAACAACATCTCGCGGCAGATCTTCAACATCAGCCACCTCAGCCCGAGCGCGATCGAGATCGCCGAGACGCTGCGCCAGGCCCTGGGCAGCCACCTATGCATCACCGCCCAGGGCGCCAGCGTCGACCGGCACGACCATCGCCCGGATGCCCGCAAGGCCTGCAAGCTGCTCGGCCTGGCCGCGCCGCTGGCCCTGCGCACCGGCATCGACGAGCTGCTCGACGCCCTCGACCATGGGCTGATCCACGACAGCCCGGAGGCCCATACGATGCTGTGGGTCCGGGAGGTCCTGACCCTCGGGCGGGAAGCGCGCGCCGCGCTGGACCGCACGGCGGAATTCCATCCAGCCTGCCCGCCCCAGCCCGCCAGGGCATCGGATCTCCGTTTGCAATGATTGTTGCCCCAGGCCTGCGCGAGTCACAGACGCATGGCCGGGATTGACGACAATTTTCGTGTCTTTTCCAGTTCTTCGGGCCCGAATCATGGGGCCGGGCATGAATGGTGCTGATCGTCGTCGCACACTTACGAAACATACAGGGGAAACACGCATGACCGCACCCGTCCACCGAGCGCCCGGACCGCTCCAGTTCCCGCCCGGAGCCGGCTCGACGCTCGACACGCTTGCCTTCACGCCGCCGCCGCCCTCCATCCCGGTCTTCATGGCCGCCCTGCTGGAGCCGGTGCTGGCCGTGGCCACGCTGCTGGCCGTGCACTTCGGCCACGGCCATGTGCTCGACCGGGCCTCGATGCTGCTGAGTATCCTGGTGATGCTGCTGGTCTTTCCTGGCACCAACCGCTTCTACGAGAACCGGCTCAACGCCCTGGTCGACCTGCTCGCCGCCTGGGCCACGGTCGTCGCGATCCTGGTGCTGTGCGGCTTCGCGACCAAGAGCTTCAAGTTCTTCGACACCTCGGTGCTGATCTGGTGGGCGGTGCTGACGCCAGCGGTGCAGTACGCCGCGGTGCTCGCCGGTGGCGCACTGATGCGCCGGCACGCGCTCCGTCCCGAGGCACGGCGCCCCGCGCTGGTGATCGGCGCAGGCGCCCTCGGCGCCAAGGTCGGGCACATGCTGGTCAATCGCCGCTCCTACGGCCACGACTTCATCGGCCACCTCGAGGACCGCGATCCCTCGCGCTGCGCACCCGACGCGCGTGACCACATCGTCGGCCGCATCGACGACGCGCTCGAGTGCATCCGCCGCCACAACGTCAAGGACGTCTACATCACGCTGCCGCTGAGCTCGCAGCCGCGCATCGACCGGATGATCGCCGCGCTGCACGACAGCGCCGTCTCGATCTTCTTCGTGCCCGACGTCTTCAGCGTCAACGTCATCCAGGGGCGCATGCGCAACATGGACGGCGTGCCGGTCGTCAGTCTGCTCGAGAGCCCCTTCATCGGCATCAACGGCCTGGTCAAGCGGATCTCCGACATCGTGCTGGCCAGCCTGATCCTGGTGCTGATCTCGCCGATCCTGCTCGCGGTGGCCATCGGCGTGCGCATCAGCTCGCCCGGCCCGATCATCTTCAAGCAGAAGCGCGGCGGCCTGGACGGCGAGGACATCACCGTCTACAAGTTCCGCTCGATGCGGGTGATGGAGAACGGCGCCAAGGTCACCCAGGCCACCCGGGGCGATCCGCGCATCACGCGCTTCGGCGCCTTCATCCGCCGCACCTCGCTGGACGAGCTGCCGCAGTTCATCAACGTGCTGCAGGGCCGCATGAGCATCGTCGGCCCGCGTCCGCACGCCGTGGCCCACAACGAGGAATACCGCGAGCTGGTCAAGGCCTACATGCTGCGCCACAAGGTCAAGCCCGGCATCACCGGCTGGGCCCAGGTCAACGGCCTGCGCGGCGAGACCGAAACCGTCGAGAAGATGGCCGAGCGCGTGCGCTACGACATCGAATACCTGCGCAACTGGTCGCTGACGATGGACCTGCGCATCATCGCTCGCACCATCAAGCTGACGGTGGCTGACAGCAACGCGTACTGAGGCGCCTGCGCGGCACCGGCCGCGCCGCCCGCCCCCGCCAGACGCCACCGCCCCCCGTCATGCCCGCGCAGGCAGGCACCCACGCAAAAGTTTTTCTTTATCCTTCACAGCATCTATACGCACCGTTATGACGACATCACGCAAGGGCATCATCCTGGCCGGCGGCTCCGGCACCCGGCTGCACCCCGCCACGCTGGCCATCAGCAAGCAGCTGCTGCCGGTGTACGACAAGCCGATGATCTACTACCCGCTGACCACGCTGATGCTGGCCGGGATCCGGGACATCCTGATCATCTCGACGCCGCAGGACACGCCGCGCTTCGAGGCGCTGCTGGGCGACGGCAGCCGCTGGGGCCTGAACCTGCAGTACTGTGTGCAGCCCAGTCCGGACGGCCTGGCGCAGGCCTTCATCCTGGGCCGCGAGTTCGTCGGCGGCGCGCCCAGCGCGCTGGTGCTGGGCGACAACATCTTCCACGGCCACGACCTGCAGCAGCTGCTCAACAGCGCGACCAGCCGGGAGACGGGCGCCAGCGTCTTCGCCTACCACGTGCATGACCCGGAGCGCTACGGCGTGGTGGCGTTCGACGATCACAAGCGCGCGCTGAGCATCGAGGAAAAGCCCAAGGTCCCGAAGAGCAACTACGCGGTGACGGGCCTGTACTTCTACGACGAACAGGTCTGCGACATCGCCGCGAACATCGCGCCCAGCCCGCGCGGCGAGCTGGAGATCACGGACGTCAACGCCGAGTACCTGCGCCAGGGCCGCCTGAGCGTGGAGATCATGGGCCGGGGCTACGCGTGGCTGGACACCGGCACGCACGACAGCCTGATGGAGGCGGGGCAGTTCATCGCCACGCTGGAGAAGCGCCAGGGCCTGAAGGTGGCGTGCCCGGAGGAGATCGCCTGGCGCCGCGGCTGGATCGACGACGCGCAGCTGGACAAGCTGGCCGCGCCGATGCTGAAGAACGGCTACGGGCAGTACCTGAAGAAGGTGCTCGCCGAGCAGGTCTTCTGACCCGCGCAGGAAGGACCAGGACATGAACATCATCCGGACCGCCATTCCCGACGTGCTGATCTTCGAGCCGAAGGTGTTCGGCGACGCGCGCGGCTTCTTCATGGAGAGCTGGAACCAGAAGGTCTTCGACGAGGCGGTGGGCCATCCGGTGCGCTTCGTGCAGGACAACCACTCGCGCTCGAGCCGCGGCGTGCTGCGCGGCCTGCACTACCAGCTGCCGCCGCATGCGCAGGGCAAGCTGGTGCGCGTGGTCTCCGGCTCGGTCTTCGACGTCGCGGTGGACCTGCGCCGCGGCAGCCCGACCTTCGGCCAGTGGGCCGGCGTCGAGCTGACCGGCGAGAACCACCGCCAGTTCTGGATCCCGCCGGGCTTCGCGCACGGCTTCGTCGTCACCAGCGAGACGGCCGACTTCCTCTACAAGACCACCGACCTGTACGCGCCGCAGTGCGAGGGCGCGGTGCGCTGGGACGACCCGGCGGTCGGCATCGCCTGGCCGGACCTGGGCATGGCGCCGCTGCTGTCGGCCAAGGATGCGGTGGCGCCGCTGCTGGCCGACGCGCGGCATTTCGACTGACGCGTGAGGAGCAATCTTCCCTGCTTCACAGCAAGCCTCCTGCAGTGGGCTCGCTGAAATGAACAAATCGACCGACGTCCGCATCAAACGCTTCAGCAGAAGTCGGAAAAAAATTAATCATTAATCATCGAAAGTTAAAAAATGAAAGTCACCGTCATCGGCACCGGCTATGTGGGACTCGTGACCGGCGCGTGCCTGTCGGAAATGGGCAACCATGTGATGTGCCTGGACGTGGATCCGGCCAAGATCAGGATCCTGAACGACGGGGGCATCCCGATCCACGAGCCGGGGCTGCTGGAGGTGGTGCGGCGCAACGTGGCGGCGGGCCGGCTGGAGTTCACCACCGACATCGAGAAGTCGGTGGCGCACGGCACGCTGCAGTTCATCGCGGTGGGCACGCCGCCGGACGAGGACGGCTCGGCGGACCTGCAGTACGTCACGGCGGCGGCGCGCAACATCGGCCGGCTGATGACCGACCACAAGGTGATCGTCGACAAGAGCACGGTGCCGGTGGGCACGGGCGACAAGGTGCGCGCGGCGGTGGCCGACGAGCTGGCCAAGCGCGGCCTGTCGGAGATGGAGTTCTCGGTGTGCTCGAACCCCGAGTTCCTGAAGGAAGGCGCGGCGGTGGCGGACTTCATGCGCCCGGACCGCATCGTGGTGGGCGCCGAGGACGAGCGCGCGATCCTGCTGATGAAGGCGCTGTACCAGCCCTTCGTGCGCAACCGCGACCGGATGATCATCACCGACATCCGCTCGGCGGAGTTCATCAAGTACGCGGCCAACTGCATGCTGGCCACGCGGATCAGCTTCATGAACGAGCTGAGCCGGCTGGCGGAGAA
>NZ_JABSNM010000026.1 GCF_013294065.1 Sphaerotilus uruguayifluvii | reverse complement strand
CGCAAGCTCGTGACCATGCTCAACGCCATGGTCAAAACCAACAAACCTTGGGACACATCGCTTCACGGCGCTTGACTCGAAAGACGGTTACTCAGTCGCAACGGCCTGCACCAGCTGCTCGACGAGCGGCTCGAGCCCGCGGCCGGCGTGGCCGAAGCCGATTCCGGCGCCCAGGCCGCCGAGCCGGCGCTGGCGGTGCTGTTCATCGATCTCGACAACTTCAAGTCGGTCAACGACAGCCTCGGCCACGGGCTCGGCGACGAGCTGCTGCGCCAGGCGGCCGACCGGCTCGAGGGCTGCGCGCCGGTGCGCTCGCCGGTGGCGCGGCCCGGCGGCGACGAGTTCGTCATCGTGCTGCCGGGGGCCGGGGCCGAGCAGGCCGTCGAGGTGGCGGCGGCGGTGTGCCGGCGCATGGCGGTGCCCTTCCAGGTCGGCGGGCGCGAGCATTTCCTCGGCGCCAGCGTCGGCATCGCGCTGGCGCCCGAGCACGGCCGCAGCCGCAGCGCGCTGCTGCGCCATGCCGACATGGCGATGTACATCGCCAAGGAGGGCGGCCGCGGTCGCCACGTGATGTTCGAGGCGCCGCTCGACGCACGGCTGAGCGAGCGCAGCGCGCTGCTGGCCGACCTGCGCCAGGCGGTGGCGCGCGACGAGCTGGTGCTGCACTTCCAGCCGCGGGTCGGCGTCCACGCCGGCCGCATCGTCTCGGCCGAGGCGCTGGTGCGCTGGCAGCATCCGGTGCGCGGGCTGGTGCCGCCGGGCGTGTTCATCCCGCTGGCGGAGGAGTCGGACCTGATCGCGGCGATCGGCCTGTGGGTGCTCGATCGCACCTGCGCGCAGCTGGCGCGCTGGCGCCGCGACGGGCTGGCGATCCAGCGGGTGTCGGTGAACGTCTCGCCGCGCCAGCTGCAGTCGGGCCGGCTGGTCGAGGAGGTCGAGGCGGCGCTGGTGCGCCACGGCGTGCCGTGGCAGCAGCTCGAGCTGGAGGTGACCGAGAGCCTGCTGGTCGGCGACGCACGCCAGGCCAGCGCGCAGCTGACCGAGCTGCGCCAGCGCGGCGTGCTGGTCGCGCTGGACGACTTCGGCACCGGCTACTCGTCGATGGCGACGCTGCGCGACCTGCCGGTCGACGTGATGAAGGTCGACCGCGCCTTCGTGCGCGACCTGGGCAGCGACGCCTCGGCGCTGGCGATCACCCGGGCGATCCTGACGCTGGCGCAGTCGCTGGGCAAGCACACGGTCGCCGAGGGCATCGAGGTGCCGGCGCAGGCCGAGGCGCTGCAGCGCCTCGGCTGCGACGAGCTGCAGGGCTATCTGTTCGGGCGACCGATGCCGGCGGCGGAGTTCGAGCGGCTGTGCCGCGCCGGCCTGGGCGCGCCGGCTTCGATCCGGCCGGCGACCGACGCCGCGCTGCCGGCCTGAGCGCCGCTGCGTCGTGCGGCGGCAGGGCCGCGGGCTGTGGGCTTGTGGGCTGCAGCATGTGCTTGATGTTTCTCAATTCCGGCTGCGCCGGCTGCCCCGATGCTGTCTGCGGTCAGCGGGGTCGCTGACCGACCCGCCCCTGCCGGAGAGAACCGCCGATGCCCCCGTTGCTGCCTGATCCCGCCGATGCTCCGCCCGCCTGGCATGCGCTGCCGCCCGACGAGGTGCTGAGGCGGCTGCAGGTGGATGCCGACCGTGGCCTGGACGAGGCGGAGGTCGCGCGCCGGCGCGCCCGCCACGGCGACAACCGCCTGCCCCAGCCGGCGCCGTCGCCGGCCTGGCGGCGCTGGCTGCGGCCCTTCGCCAGTCCGCTGGTGCTGATCCTGGTCGCGGCGGCCGCGCTGGCGCTGCTGCTCGGCCACCGCGGCGACGCCGGCGTCATCGCGCTGGTCATCGTCGTCAATGCGCTGATCGGCCAGCTGCAGGAGGGGCGCGCCGAGCGCTCGATGGCCGCGCTGCGCCGGCTCTCGGCGCTGCAGGCGAGCGTGCTGCGCGACGGCCGGGCGCAGTCGGTCGCGGCCGCGGCGCTGGTGCCCGGCGACATCCTGCTGCTGGCCGCCGGCGATGCGGTCGGGGCCGATGCGCGGCTGCTCGAGGCGGTGCGGCTGCAGGCGGCCGAGGCGGCGCTGACCGGCGAGTCGGTGCCGGTGGCCAAGTCGGTGCTGGCGGTGGCGGCCGAGGCGGCGCCTGCCGAGCGGGCGTCGATGCTGCATTCGGGCACGCACCTGAGCGCGGGGCGGGCCCGCGCGGTGGTGGTGGCCACCGGCGCGGCCACCGAGGTCGGCCGGATCGCCGGGCTGACCGCCGCGGCGGTCGAGCCGGCCACGCCGCTGGAGCGGCGCATCGCGCGCTTCGGCCGTGCGCTGGCCTGGGCGGCGCTGGGGCTGTTCCTGCTGGTGCTGGCGCTGGGGCTGCTGCGCGGCCTGCCGGCGGGCGAGCTGCTGATGGTGGCGGTCAGCCAGATGGTGTCGATGGTGCCCGAGGGCCTGCCGGTCGCGGTCACGCTGGCGCTGGCGGCGGGCATGCAGCGCATGGCGGCCCAGGGCGCGATCATCCGCCGGCTGTCGGCGGTCGAGACGCTGGGCGCGACCACGGTGATCTGCACCGACAAGACCGGCACGCTGACCCGCAACGAGATGACGGTGCAGGCGCTGTGGTGCGCGCCGCAGCCGGACGGGGCGGCGCTCGCGCCCCGGGATCTGCTCGAGGCGGCGGTGCTGTGCAGCGATGCCGAGGCGGCCAGCGGCGACCCGACCGAGGTGGCGCTGGTCGTCGCCGCGGCGCGGCAGGGCCTGGAGGCGCAGGCGCTGCGCCGGCAGTGGCCGCGTCTGGCCGAGCAGCCCTTCGACGCGCAGGTCCAGCGCATGGCGACGCTGCACCGGCCGCTGGCTCCCGGGGAGGGGGCGCGGCTGATCGTCAAGGGCGCGCCGGAGGCGGTGCTCGCGCGCTGCCGCCCGGGGCCGGCGCTGCACGCCGCCCGCGCGCAGGCCGAGGCGATGGCCGCGCAGGCGCTGCGGGTGCTGGCGGTGGCCGAGCGCAGGCTGGCGCCCGACGAGGCCGCCGCCGGCCTGCCGGCCGAGCCCGCGGACCTGGGGCTGCTCGGTCTGGTCGGCCAGATCGATCCGCCGCGCGAGGAGGCGCGCGACGCGGTCGCCGCCTGCCGCGCCGCCGGCATCCGCACGGTGATGATCACCGGCGACCACGCGCTGACCGGGCTGGCGATCGCGCGCCGGCTCGACATCGCCCGCGACGGCGACCAGGTGATGGACGGCGCGGCGCTGGAACGGCTCGACGCGGCGGGGCTGCGCGAGGCGCTGCCGCGGGTGGCGGTGTTCGCGCGGGTGCAGCCGGCGCAGAAGCTGCGGATCGTCGAGGCGCTGCAGGCCGGCGGCGAGGTGGTCGCGATGACCGGCGACGGCGTCAACGACGCGCCGGCGCTGGCGCAGGCCGATGTCGGCGTGGCCATGGGGCGCACCGGCACCGAGGTCGCCAAGGGCGCCGCGAAGGTGGTGCTGACCGACGACCGCTTCACGACGCTGGTCGAGGCGGTGCGTCAGGGCCGGGCGGTGAGCGCGAACCTGAAGAAGGTGATCCTGTTCCTGTTCGCGACCTCGCTCGACGAGGTGGCGCTGCTGCTGCTGGCGCTGCTGGCGGGCTGGCCGATGCCGCTGGACGCGGTGCAGATCCTGTGGATCAACCTGGTCACCGAGGCGACGCTGACGCTGGCGCTGGTGCTCGATCCGCCCGAGGCGGCGCTGATGCGGCGCCCGCCGCGACCACGCGACGATGCGCTGGTCGGCCGCGAGGCGATCGGGCGCATCGCGCTGATGGCGCTGGCGACCGTCTGCCTGTGCACCGGCTGGATGGCCTGGCGCCAGGCGCAGGGCGTGCCGGCCGGGGTGCTGCGCACCGAGGTCTTCACGCTGCTGGTGCTGTGCCAGTGGTTCAACCTGCTGAACTGCCGCTCGGCGCAGGCCAGCGCGCTGAGCGGGCTGACGGGCGCCGCGGGCAACCGCTGGCTGCTGGCCGGACTGGGCCTGAGCGTGGTGCTGCAGGCGCTGGTGCTGGCGTGGCCGCCGCTGGCGGCGATGTTCCACACCGTGCCGCTGCCGGCCGGCACGCTGGCGGCGCTGACCGGGCTGGCCGCCGGCGTGATGCTGGTCGAGGAGCTCCGCAAGGCCCGGGTGCGCCGGCGCGCCCGCGGGCCCCGCCGAGCCGGCGGCTGATCAGCCCTCGACGACCGGGATCTTGCCGATCCTGGCCTGCCAGACCTTCGGCCCCTCGATGTGGGCCGAGGTGCCGCCGGCGTCCACCGCCACCGTCACCGGCATGTCGACGACGTCGAACTCGTAGATCGCTTCCATGCCCAGGTCGGCGAAGCCGACGACCTTGGCCGCCTTGATCGCCTTCGACACCAGGTAGGCCGAGCCGCCGACGGCCATCAGGTAGGCGCTCTTGGCGTCCTTGATGGCCTCGATGGCGACCGGGCCGCGCTCGGCCTTGCCCACCATCGCGATCAGGCCGGTCTTCTCCAGCATCATGCGGGTGAACTTGTCCATGCGGGTGGCGGTGGTCGGGCCGGCCGGGCCGACGACCTCGTCGCGCACCGGATCGACCGGGCCGACGTAGTAGATGACGCGGTTGGTGAAGTCGACCGGCAGCTCCTCGCCCTTGGCCAGCATGTCCTGGATGCGCTTGTGCGCGGCGTCGCGGCCGGTGAGCATCTTGCCGTTGAGCAGCAGCGTGTCGCCCGGCTTCCAGCTGGCGACCTCGGCGGGCGTGAGCGTGTTCAGGTCGACGCGCTTGCTCTTGTTGTAGTCCGGCGCCCAGTTGACGTTCGGCCACAGGTCCAGGCTCGGCGGGTCCATGTAGACCGGGCCCGAGCCGTCCATCACGAAGTGCGCGTGGCGGGTGGCGGCGCAGTTCGGGATCATCGCGATCGGCTTGGAGGCGGCGTGCGTCGGGTAGGTCTTGATCTTGACGTCCAGCACGGTCGTCAGGCCGCCCAGGCCTTGAGCGCCGATGCCCAGCGCGTTGACCTTCTCGTACAGCTCGATGCGCAGCTCTTCGAGCTTGTTCTGCGGGCCGCGCTCGAGCAGCTCGTACATGTCGATGTCGTCCATCAGCGCTTCCTTGGCCAGCAGCGCGGCCTTCTCCGCGGTGCCGCCGACGCCGATGCCCAGCATGCCCGGCGGGCACCAGCCCGCGCCCATCGTCGGCACGGTCTTCAGCACCCAGTCGACGATGTTGTCCGAGGGGTTGAGCATGTAGACCTTGGACTTGTTCTCCGAGCCGCCGCCCTTGGCCGCGACCGTGATGTCGAGCTTGTCGCCCGGCACGACCTCCATGAAGACCACCGCCGGCGTGTTGTCCTTGGTGTTCTTGCGCTCGAAGATCGGGTCGGAGAGCACCGAGGCGCGCAGCTTGTTGTCGGGGTTGTTGTAGCCGCGGCGCACGCCTTCGTCGATCGCGTCCTGGATCGAGCCGGTGAAGCCCTGCCACTTCACGTCCATGCCGATCTTCAGGAACACGTTGACGATGCCGGTGTCCTGGCAGATCGGGCGGCGGCCCTCGGCGCACATGCGCGAGTTGGTCAGGATCTGCGCGATCGCGTCCTTGGCGGCCGGGCTTTCCTCGCGCTCGTAGGCGCGCGCCAGATGGGCGATGTAGTCGGCCGGGTGGTAGTAGCTGATGTACTGGAGTGCGGCGGCGACCGATTCGATCAGGTCGTCCTGGCGGATGATGGTCATGGCGGGCTGGGGCTTTCGAGGGTCGATGACGCTTCGCCCTGAGGCGAAGTCGTCGGGGTCGCGATGGTGCGCCGGCCGACTTGCATCAATCTGGCACAGCCGGCTCGGCGCTGCCGACAGAGCGGCGAGTGTACCGAAGGCGCTCCGTGGCGGCGCCTGTCGGGCCGAAGGCGCGATATTGCGCGTCTGCCTGTGCTGAAGCCTGTCTTTCGGGGGGTTCTTCAGCCCCTGGTCCCGAAGGGTATTCAGTTAAGCTCGACTCGCGTGTCCTGGTTCACGGATTGCGCGGAGCGGGGCTCTTGTCCCGGTAACAGTTTTGTGAAAGCACAGGTCGGGCCGACATGAATCCTGGCGACGACAACTCCCATCCTTCCACGAACGAGGCCGGCCCGGCGCCGGCGCCCGAGGCGGGAGCCACCGCCGCGGCGCCCGCCCCCGCGGCGGCGCCGGCGCCGAGGCGCTGGCCGGGCATCCTGGCGCGCTGGGGCACCGCCGCGGTGGTGCTCGCCGGCCTGACGCATGTGGCGATGTGGGAGATGCGCACCTCGACGCTGCAGGCGCGCTTCTTCGCCGAATGGTCGGCGAAGCTGCGCCACGAGACCCGTCCTGGGCCGGCCACCGCGAGCCGCTATCCGAAGACCGGCCCGAGCGACATCCGCATGGGCTACACCCGCATTCCCGAGTTCCTCGCGTCGCTGCAGCCGCGCGGCTACGCGGTGACCTCGCAGGCGCAGCAGTCGCCGGCGCTGCAGGAGTTCATGGACCGCGGCTTCTTCCCGCCGTATCCGGAGCGGGTGCAGGCGGGCCTGCGGGTGCTGGACTGCCGCGGCGAGCCGCTGTTCCGCTCGCGCTTTCCGCTGCACACCTACGCGACCGAGGAGGAGGTGCCGCCGGTGGTGGCGCGCATGCTCGGCTTCATCGAGAACCGCGAGGTGCTCGACACCGCCGAGCCGCTGCACAACCCGGCCATCGAGTGGACGCGCCTGGGCAAGGCGGTGGTCGACCAGGTCGTCGCGCTCGCCGACGACGACCATGCCGCCGCCGGCGGCAGCACGCTGGCGACGCAGACCGAGAAGTTCCGCCATTCGCCCGAAGGGCGCACCGCTTCGGCGCATGACAAGTACCTGCAGATGGTCTCGGCCTCGGTGCGTGCCTACCGCGACGGCGAGAACACGGTGGCGGCGCGCCGGCGCATCCTGCTCGACTACCTCAACAGCCTGCCGCTGGGCGCGCAGCGCGGCTGGGGCGAGGTGCACGGCGTCAACGACGGCCTGCAGGCCTGGTACGGCGCGGACGTCGCGGCCAGCAACCGGCTGCTGGTCCAGCCCTCCGATCAGGCCGAGGGCCTGGCCGAGCGCGGCCTGGCGCTGCGGCGCGTGCTCAGCCTGCTGATCGCGCAGCGCCGCCCGGCGCACTTCTTCGGGCCGGGCCACGAGCAGCTGATGGGCATGACCGCCAGCTACCTGCGCCTGCTCGCCGCCGAGGGCGTCATCGGGCCGGCCCTGCGCGACGCGGCGCTGGCCGCGCCGCTGGACGTGCGCCCGGCCCATGCCGGCGCCATCCCGAACCTGGACTTCGGCGAGCACAACGCCGCCTCGCTGCTGCGGGTGCAGCTGTCGTCGCTGCTGAGCACGCCCCGCCTGTACGAGCTCGACCGCTTCGACCTGAGCGCGTCGAGCCCGCTCGACGGCCGGCTGCAGCGCGAGATCACCGCGCTGCTGCACCGGCTGCGCGATCCGGCCGCCGCGCGCGAGGCCGGGCTGATCGGCTTCCAGCTGCTCGAGAAGGGCGACCCGTCGAAGCTGCTCTACAGCTTCACGCTCTACGAGCGCGGCGAGGGCGCCAACCTGGTCCGGGTGCAGACGGACAACATGGACCAGCCCTTCGACATCAACGGCGGCGCCAAGCTCGAGCTGGGCTCGACCGCCAAGCTGCGCACGCTGGCGACCTATCTCGACATCGTCGCCGGGCTGCACCGCCAGCACGCCGGCATGAGCCGTGCGCAGCTCGCCGCGGTCGAGGTCGGCTCGAAGGACCGGCTGACGCGCTGGGCGATCGACTGGCTGTCGGCCCCGGGCGACCATTCGCTCGAGGCGATGCTGGACGCGGCGATGCAGCGCCGCTACTCGGCCAGCCCCGGCGAGAGCTTCTTCACCGGCGGCGGCGCGCATGTCTTCGCCAACTTCCACTCGGCCGACAACGGCCGGCTGCCGACGATGTACGAGTCGCTGCGCGACTCGCTGAACCTGCCGTTCATCCGGCTGATGCGCGACATCGTCTACCACCACATGTACCACGCCTCGAGCGATGCCAGCGACATCCTCGAGGGCGACGACGACAACCCGCGCCGCCAGGAACTGCTCAAGCTCTTCATCAACAAGGAAGGGCGGCAGTTCATGCGCAAGTTCTACCAGCGCCACCACGGCAAGGAGCCGGCCGAGGTGCTCGACCGGCTGGCCGAGAGCGTCAACCGCACCGCGCCGCGGCTGGCGGTGATCTACCGCTCGGTCGAGCCGGAGGGCTCGCAGGCCGACTTCTCCGCCTACGTCCGCCGCCACCTGCCAGGCGCGGCGCTGGCCGACGATTACCTCGAGACGCTCTACAAGCGCCATGCGCCGGGCAACTACTCGCTGGCCGACCGCGGCTACCTGGCGCGGCTGCATCCGCTGGAGCTGTGGGTCGCGGCCTATCTGCGCCAGCATCCGGAGGCGCCGCTGGAGAAGGTGCTCGACGCCGGCGCGACCGAGCGCGAGCAGTCCTACGCCTGGCTGATGCGCAGCAAGGCCAGGCGGGGCCAGAACAGCCGCATCCTGCAGCTGCTCGAGGTCGAGGCCTTCGCGAAGATCCACACGCAGTGGAAGAAGGTCGGCTTCCCGTTCGAGACGCTGGTGCCGTCCTACGCGACGGCCATCGGCAGCTCCGGCGACCGGCCGGCGGCGCTGGCCGAGCTGATGGGCATCATCGTCAACGACGGCCGCCGGCTGCCGACCGTGCAGGTCGACCGCCTGCACTTCGCGGCGGGCTCGCCCTACGAGGTGGGCCTGCGGCGCATGCCGGCCGAGGGCGAGCAGGCGATGGCGCCCGAGGTCGCCACGACGCTGCGCAAGGCGCTGGGCCTGGTGGTCAGCGAGGGCACCGCGCGGCGCCTGAAGGGCGTGCTCGACGCGCCGGGGCAGGAGCCTCTCGTCATCGGCGGCAAGACCGGCACCGGCGACAACCGCCTCAACACCTATGCCCGCGGCGGCGGCCTGGCCGGCTCGAAGGTCACCAGCCGCACCGCGACCTTCGTGTTCTATCTCGGACCGCGCCATTTCGGCACGCTCACCGCCTTCGTGCTGGGGCCCGAGGCGGCCGAGTACAAGTTCACCAGCGCGCTGCCGACGCAGATCCTGAAGTCGATGGTGCCGCTGCTGAAGCCGGTGCTGACCGCCGGCGGCGATGCGCACTGCCCGGCGGGCCAGCGTCCGGAGCTGACCGCGGCGACCGCGGTGGCCCCGGCGCAGCAGTCGCACTGAGGCGCGGCGTCTCAGTGGCCGGCGTCGCCGGCCGGCGCGGCCGGGTGGATCAGCCGGTCGGTCGCCGCGATGGCCATCGCCGAGGCGAGAAAGGCGACGTGGATGATCGTCTGCCACAGCAGCGTCTTGTCGCTGTAGTTCTCGGCGTTGATGAAGGTCTTGAGCAGGTGGATCGAGCTGATGCCGATGATCGCCATGCCCAGCTTGACCTTCAGCACCGAGGCGTTGACATGGTCGAGCCACTCGGGCTGATCCGGGTGGCCTTCCAGGTTCAGCCGCGACACGAAGGTCTCGTAGCCGCCGACGATCACCATGATCAGCAGGTTGGAGATCATCACCACGTCGATCAGCCCGAGCACCACCAGCATGATGACGGTCTCGTTGAGCGCGGTGATCGGCGTCGTGCTCTTGTAGCCGATGCTCTGCACCAGGATCTCGAGCGCATGCTGGTCGCCCAGCGCCGCCTCGATCAGGTGGACCAGCTCCTTCCAGAACTGCAGCACGTAGACGCCCTGCGCAAGGATCAGGCCGAGGTAGAGCGGCAGCTGCAGCCAGCGGCTGGCGAAGATCAGGCGCGACAGCACCGGGGCGGACGAGGCGCCGGACGTGCGGCCAGGGGTATTGCGAGATTCCATGAGCGAGCGTTCTGGTGAATGAATGTGACGGGGAGATGAAGGCGGCATCCTGGCGGGTCAGGTCCGCGGATCAGGGTTTTCCATTATCTTTTCCGAAAAGGATTGTTGCAGCGCAATTGTCCATGGCTGCGGCATGCGAACGACGATCAAGGGAAAACCAGCGGATGACAGCGTTTGCAGCGTGTCAGGATGAAGCGTGTGTCGGGCCGGATACGGTTTGCACGACCGGGAACGGAATTTGCGAAGTAAGGGCTTCGTAAGAGCCCCTGCCTACTGTCAGGTCCGGCACTTTTCCACCGCAGGAGACACGCGTGACCCAAGCCGAGAATACCCCCGATACCAAGCTCTATATGCCTTCCGAGGCCTTCATGGCCAATGCAGCGGTTTCCGGCATGGCGGCCTACGAGGCGCTGTGCGCCAAGGCCGAAGCGGATTACGAAGGTTACTGGGCGGATCTCGCCCGCGAGCTGATCAGCTGGAAGACGCCGTTCACCAAGACGCTGAACCAGTCCGAGGCACCGTTCTTCAAGTGGTTCGAGGACGGCACGCTCAACGCCTCCTACAACTGCCTGGATCGCAACGTCGAGCGCGGCCTGGGCGACAAGACCGCCATCATCTTCGAGGCCGACGGCGGCGAGGTCACCAAGGTCACCTACAGCGAGCTGCTGGCCAAGACCTGCCAGATCGCCAACGGCCTGAAGAGCCTGGGCATCGGCAAGGGCGACCGCGTCATCATCTACATCGCGATGTCGATCGACGGCGTGGCGGCGATGCAGGCCTGCGCCCGCATCGGCGCGACGCACTCGGTGGTGTTCGGCGGCTTCTCGGCGCAGTCGCTGCGCGACCGCATCGAGGACACCGGCGCCAAGGCCGTCATCACCGCCGACTGCCAGGTCCGCGGCGGCAAGAAGCTGCCGCTGAAGGCGATCGTCGACGAGGCGCTGGCGATGCCGGGCTGCGAGAAGATCGAGAAGGTGCTGGTGGTCAACCGCGCCGACGCCGCCGTCACGATGAAGGAAGGCCGCGACGTCTGGATGGCCGACGTCACGGCAGGCCAGCCCGACACCTGCGAGCCGGAATGGGTCGGTGCCGAGCACCCGCTGTTCCTGCTCTACACCTCGGGCTCGACCGGCAAGCCCAAGGGCGTGCAGCACTGCACCGGCGGCTACCTGCTGCACGCTGCGCTGACCTGCAAGTGGACCTTCGACCTGAAGCAGGACGATGTCTTCTGGTGCACCGCCGACATCGGCTGGGTCACCGGCCACACCTACATCACCTACGGCCCGCTGGCGCTGGGCGGCACCGAGATCGTGTTCGAGGGCGTGCCGACCTACCCGGACGCCGGCCGCTTCTGGAAGATGATCCAGGACCACAAGGTCTCGATCTTCTACACCGCGCCGACCGCGATCCGCTCGCTGATCAAGGCAGCCGAGTCGAACGACGCGGTGCATCCGAAGAGCTACGACCTGTCGTCGCTGCGTCTGCTGGGCTCGGTGGGCGAGCCGATCAACCCGGCCGCCTGGGAGTGGTACTACCAGCACGTCGGCGGCAGCCGCTGCCCGATCGTCGACACCTTCTGGCAGACCGAGACCGGCGGCCACATGATCACCCCGCTGCCGGGCGCCACGCCGATGGTGCCGGGTTCGTGCACGCTGCCGTTCCCGGGCATCCAGTTCGCCGTCGTCGACGAGACCGGCACCGAGCTGCCGTGGGGCAAGGGCGGCATCCTGGTCTGCAAGAAGCCGTGGCCGTCGATGATCCGCACGATCTGGGGCGACCCGGAGCGATTCAAGAAGTCCTACTACCCCGAGGACTTCAAGGGCCAGCTGTATCTCGCCGGCGACGGCGCGATCCGTGACGCCAAGACCGGCTACTTCACCATCACCGGCCGCATCGACGACGTGCTGAACGTCTCCGGCCACCGCATGGGCACGATGGAGATCGAGTCGGCGCTGGTGAGCTGCACCGACCTGGTCGCCGAGGCCGCGGTCGTCGGTCGTCCGGACGAGACCACCGGCGAGGCCGTCTGCGCCTTCGTCGTGCTGAAGCGTCCGCTGCCGGCAGGCGACGAGGCCAAGGCCATCGCCAAGCAGCTGCGCGATCACGTCGGTCGCGAGATCGGCCCGATCGCCAAGCCCAAGGACATCCGCTTCGGCGAGAACCTGCCCAAGACCCGCTCGGGCAAGATCATGCGCCGCCTGCTGCGCTCGATCGCCAAGGGCGAGGACATCACGCAGGACACCTCGACGCTGGAGAACCCGGCGATCCTGGGTCAGCTGGGCCAGGCCTACTGATCCCGGACGGTGTCTGTCCGGCCCGCGTGATGCGGGCCGGAAAGAACGAAGCCCCGCGGTGCGGGGCTTTTTTCTTGTCGGGTGGCCGCTGCGTCAGCGCGTCGGTCCGACCCGCGATCCGGCGAGTCCGCCGGACGCCATCACTTCTGGCTCAGCACCCAGGCGACCAGCGTCTTGGCTTCTTCCGGCGTGACGTTGTTGGCCGGCATCGGCACCGGGCCCCAGACGCCGGAGCCGCCCTTGACGACCTTGTCGGCCAGCTTGGCCGCGACTTCCTGGTAGGCCGGGCCGACCAGCTTCTTGTCGATGGCGTGGCAGGCCAGGCAGCCCTTCTTGGAGGCCAGGTCGGCGGGCGCGTCGGCGGCGAAGGCCGGGGCGGCCAGCGTGGCGGCGGCGGTCAGGGCGGCGAGTGCGAGCAGGGATTTCATCGCGTGGACTTCCGTTGCGGTGGGTTGAGGAAACATGCAGTGCAACGATTGTAGGAGCCGGCGCGTTGACCTTCCTTGATGCAGACACGCCCCGCACCGGCCAGGGCGGGTTATGCTCTTCGGGGACTGGACAGACAGGGCCGGAGGCACCGGCCGCGCAAGGGGGATTCGCGATGGGACTCGTCGTGCTGGGGCTGCTGGGCATCGTGCTGAAGGCGGCCGGAATCGGGGCGGTGGCGAACTGGAGCTGGTGGGTGGTGCTGCTGCCGCTGGCGCTGGCGCCGCTGTGGTGGCATCTGTCGGACCTGACCGGGCGCACCCGGCGCCTGCAGGAGGCGCGCCACGACGCGCGCCGCCGCGAGCGCCGTCGCGCCACGATCGACGCGCTCGGCCGCCGCGCACCGCCGCGCTGAACGCCGCGGCGCGGGATCGGCGGGATGCAAGGCGGCGGGCAGGGCCGCCCCTTATCATCCGCTCCCATGCTGATCCATCCCCAGTTCGATCCGGTCGCGCTTGCGCTCGGCCCCGTCCAGGTCCACTGGTACGGTCTGACCTATCTGGCCGCCTTCGGCCTGTTCTACTGGCTGGCCACCCGCCGCATCCTGCAGCCGGTCTATGCCGCGCGCGGCTGGACGCCGCGCGAGGTCGAGGACCTGCTGTTCTACGGCATCGTCGGCGTCATCCTGGGCGGGCGTCTGGGCTATGTGCTGTTCTACAAGCCGGCCTACTACCTGGCCCATCCGGCCGAGATCGTCGCGGTCTGGAAGGGCGGCATGGCCTTCCACGGCGGGCTGCTGGGCGTGATCGTGGCGCTGGCGGTGTTCGCCTGGGTGCGCAAGCGCCGCTTTCTCGAGGTGACCGATCTGGTCGCCCCCTGCGTGCCCACCGGCCTGGCCTGCGGGCGCGTCGGCAACTTCATCAACGGCGAGCTCTGGGGCCGGGCGGCCGACGCGTCGCTGCCCTGGGCGATGGTCTTCCCGCAGTCGGGCACCGACCTGCCGCGCCACCCCTCGCAGGTCTACCAGTTCCTGATGGAGGGGCTGCTGCTCTTCGCCATCCTGTGGCTGTACGGCCGCAGCCGCGGCGCCCATCACCGCGCCGACGGCACGGTGGTCTGGGGTCGCGTCTCGGGCCTGTTCCTCGTCGGCTACGGGATGTTCCGCTTCATCGCCGAGTATTTCCGCGAGCCTGACAGCTTCCTGGGCCTGCTGGCGCTGAACCTCAGCATGGGCCAGTGGCTTTGCGTGCCGATGGTCGTCGCCGGCGCCCTGATCTGGGTCTGGGCCGGGAGGCGCGCATGAGCACGGCTCCGCTTCGCGTGCTGGGCATCGAGTCCTCCTGCGACGAGACCGGCGTGGCGCTGGTCGAGCTGCCCGAGGGGGCGGCCGGCGCGGCCGCGCCGCGGCTGCTGGCGCATGCGCTGCACAGCCAGATCGACATGCACCAGGCCTACGGCGGCGTGGTGCCGGAGCTGGCCTCGCGCGACCACATCCGCCGCGTCGTGCCGCTGCTGCGCGAGACGCTGGCCGGCGCCGGCCTGGGGCTGGAGGCGGTCGATGTCGTCGCGCACACCCGCGGGCCCGGCCTGGCCGGGGCGCTGCTGGTGGGCGCCGGCGCGGCCTGCGCGCTGGCGATGGCGCTGGACCGGCCGGTGCTGGGCGTGCATCACCTCGAGGGTCACCTGCTGTCGCCCTTCCTCTCGGCCGATCCGCCGGAGTTTCCCTTCGTCGCGCTGCTGGTCTCGGGCGGGCACACCCAGCTGATGCGGGTCGACGGCGTCGGCCGCTACCAGCTGCTCGGCGAGACCATCGACGACGCGGCCGGCGAGGCCTTCGACAAGTCGGCCAAGATGCTCGGCCTGGGCTATCCGGGCGGGCCGGCGCTGGCGCGGCTGGCCGAGCAGGGCAATCCGCAGGCCTACCGGCTGCCGCGGCCGCTGCTGCGCGGCGATCTGCTCGACTTCTCCTTCGCCGGGCTGAAGACGGCCGTGTGGACCCAGCTGGCGAAGATCGACGCCGGCGAGGACATGGCCGGCGACGGCCATGCGCAGGAACGCGCCGATCTGGCCGCCTCGACCCAGGCGGCGATCGTCGAGGTGCTGGTGGCCAAGTCGATGCTGGCGCTGAAGCAGACCGGGCTGAAGCGCCTGGTGGTGGCCGGCGGCGTCGGCGCCAACCGCCAGCTGCGCGCCGATCTGGACGCGCAGTGCCGCCGCCGCGGCGTGCGGGTGCACTATCCCGAGCTGCACCTGTGCACCGACAACGGCGCGATGATCGCGCTGGCCGCGGCGATGCGGCTGCAGTCCGGCCAGGCCGAGGCGCGGCGCCAGTACGACTTCGATGTCCGCCCGCGCTGGGATCTGGCCAGCGTCTGATCCGCATCCGAGGTCCGAGATGAACTTCCGTCTGAATGTCGTCGCGCGCGCCGCTCTGGCCGGTGCGCTGCTCGGCCTGTGTGCTGCGGCCCAGGCCGCCGAGCCGGTGCGGCTGGCGCTGATCGAGGGCCTGTCGGGCCCGTTCGCCAACGCCGGCGAGGCGGTGGCGCGCAACCTGGGCTGGGCGATCGAGCGGGTCAATGCCCGCGGCGGCGTGAAGCTGCCCGGCGGCGCGCGCCCGCTCGAGCTGGTGCGCATGGACAGCAAGGGCTCGACCGAGGAGGCGCTGGCGCTGCTGCGCGCGGCCACCGACCAGGCCGTGCCGGTGGTGATGCAGGGCAACAGCTCGGCGGTGGCGGCCGCGCTGGTCGAGGCGCTCAACCGCCACAACGCCCGCGAGCCGCAGCGCCGCGCGCTGTTCCTGAACTACTCGGCGGTCGATCCGGTGCTGACGAACGAGAAATGCAGTCCGTGGCATTTCCGCTTCGACGCGCATGCCGACATGCGCCTGTCGGCGCTGGTCGACGTGCTGCAGCAGGACAGCGCGCTGCGCCGGGTCTATCTGATCGGCCAGGACTACAGCTTCGGCCAGCATGTGCTGAAGAAGGGGCGCGAGATGATCGCTGCGCGCCGGCCCGACATCCAGATCGTCGGCGAGGAACTGCATCCGGTCGGCCGCATCAAGGACTTCCTGCCCTACGCGACCAAGATCCGGGCCAGCGGCGCGCAGGCGGTGCTGACCGGCAACTGGGGCAACGACCTGACGCTGCTGATCAAGGCGGCGCGCGAGGTCGGCTTCGAGGGGCGCTTCTACACCTTCTACGGCAACGCGCTGGGCGTGCCGGCCACGCTGGGCGAGAGCGGGGTGGGGCGGGTGGTCGCGGTGGCCGAATGGCATCCGAACGTCGGCGACAAGGCCTCCGACGCGCTGGTGCGCGCTTTCCACCAGCGCTTCCCGAAGCCCGAGGACGACTACCTGCACCTGCGCATGCAGGTGATGGTCGAGATGCTGGCGCAGGCGATCGAGCGCGCGGGCTCGCTGGACGCGACCGCGATCGGCAAGGCACTGGCGGGCGCGCGCTTCGACGGCCGCTCGCTGGGCGGCCTGGGCGCGGGTCAGATGCGCGCCGCCGACCACCAGTTCATCCAGCCGCTCTACGTCAGCACGATGCAGAAGGCCGGCAGCGAGGGCGTGCGCTTCGATGTCGAGGGCAGCGGCTACGGCTTCCGCACCGTGCGCTACCTCGCGCCGGAGCAGACGGCGCAGCCGCATTCGTGCAAGATGGCCTCTTGGTGAAATTGCCAGAACGGGAGCCCTGATGCGCGCGCTGATCGCCGACCTTCCCGCCTCGCGCATCCGCGAGGTCGCCGACGCGGCGATGGGCCGCAGCGACGTGCTGGCCTTCTGGTTCGGCGAGAGCGACGAGATCACGCCGATGGCGGTGCGCGACGCCGCCGTCACCTCGATCGAGGCCGGCGAGACCTTCTACTCGCCCAACCTCGGCCTGCCGGAGCTGCGCTCGGCGCTGGCCGCGCAGGTCTCGCGGCTGCACGCGCCGCCGGCGCCGATCGGGCCGGAGCGGGTCGCGGTGACGTCGTCGGGCGTCAGCGCGCTGATGCTGGCGCAGCAGGCGCTGGTCGAGGCCGGCGACGAGGTGGTGGTGGTCGTGCCGGTCTGGCCCAATCTGGCCGCGCAGCCGGCGATCCTGGGCGCGCGGGTGCGCCGGGTGAGCCTGCGGCCGGGCGCGGGCGGCGTCTGGTCGCTCGATCTGGACGAATTGCTCGCCGCCGTCACGCCGGCCACGCGGGTGCTGATCGTCAACGCGCCGAACAACCCGACCGGCTGGACGATGAGCCGGGCCGATCAGCAGACGCTGCTGGCGCACTGCCGCCGCACCGGCACCTGGATCGTCGCCGACGAGGTCTACGAGCGGCTCTACTACCCGCAGGATCCGCCGCCCGCTGGCTCGACCGAGGCGGCGCGGCTGTGCGCGCCGAGCTTTCTCGACATCGCCGCGCCCGACGACCGGCTTATCGTCATCCACAGCTTCTCGAAGAGCTTCCTGATGACCGGCTGGCGCCTGGGCAGCCTGATCGCGCCCGAGGCGCTGATGCCGCACGTCGCCAAGCTGATCGAGTTCAACACCTCCTGCGCCCCGGTCTTCGTGCAGCGCGCCGGGCTGGCGGCGCTGGCGGCCGCGCCCGAGGCGGTGCCGGCGCTGCAGTCGCGGCTGCGGCTGTGCCGCGACACGCTGGTCGACGCGCTGCAGGCGCTGCCGCGCGTCGAGGTCGCCCGGCCCGAGGGGGCGATGTATGCCTTCCTGCGCATCGAGGGCGAGCCCGACTCGCTGGCGCTGGCGCGCCGCCTGGTCGCCGAGCACGGACTGGGCCTGGCGCCGGGCTCGGCCTTCGGGGCGGAGGGTGAAGGCTGGCTGAGATGGTGCTTCGCGTCACGCCAGCCGCAGCGGCTGCTGGCCGGGGTCGATCGGCTCGCGCGTGCCTTGACGCTATAATGGCGGGCTTCGCCGGTTCCAGACTGGCGGGGACCACACGGCGCGGATCGGTTCCATTCGCGACCGCAAGTCAAACCATCAATCCGGAACCGAAGGAAACGCACATGTCCGAGATCAACAAGGCCGAGATCGTCGCCTCCAACGCCCGTGGCGTCGCCGACACCGGTTCTCCTGAAGTCCAGGTCGCGCTGCTGACCGCGCGCATCAACCACCTGACCCCGCACTTCAAGGCCAACAAGAAGGACCACCACGGTCGTCGCGGCCTGCTGCGCATGGTCAGCCGCCGCCGCAAGCTGCTGGACTACCTGAAGGCCAAGGACGCCGACCGCTACGTCGCGCTGATCCAGAAGCTGGGCCTGCGCAAGTAATCTGCGCATGCATGCGAAGAGCCTGTCTGGATCGGCCAGCACAGGCTCTTTGTCTTTCTGAATTCCTCTTCCTCCCTTTCGGTCGCGCGTGGGCGCTGCTGTGTCATTCCACCGGGGTCGCGCCAGCGGCTGGCGGTCCCGGTGGAATGGCATCCCAGCCGCGGTGACCGGGACGAACACACGGAGCATCCATCCATGAGCCTGTTCAACAAGATCACCAAGACCTTCCAGTGGGGCCAGAACACCGTTCGCCTCGAGACCGGCGAGATCTCGCGCCAGGCCTCCGGCGCGGTCGTCGTCGACATCGACGGCACCGTGGTGCTGGCCACCGTCGTCGGCGCCAAGAGCGCCAAGCCGGGCCAGGACTTCTTCCCGCTGACCGTCGACTACATCGAGAAGGCCTACGCCGCCGGCAAGATCCCGGGCAGCTTCTTCAAGCGCGAGGCCAAGCCCTCCGAGCTGGAAGTGCTGACCAGCCGCCTGATCGACCGCCCGCTGCGCCCGCTGTTCCCGGAAGGCTTCTACAACGACGTGCACGTGGTCATCCACCTGCTGTCGCTGAACCCGGAAGCCCCGGCCGACATCGCCGCGCTGATCGGCTCGTCGGCCGCGCTGGCCATCTCGGGCATTCCGTTCAACGGCCCGGTCGGCGCCGCGCGCGTGGGCTATGTCAACGGCGAGTACGTGCTGAACCCCGGCCCGACGCAGCTGAAGTCCTCCAAGCTGGACCTGGTCGTCGCCGGCACCGAAGCGGCCGTGCTGATGGTCGAGTCCGAGGCCGACCAGCTGTCGGAAGAGGTGATGCTGGGCGGCGTGAGCTTCGGTCACGAGCAGGCCCGCGTCGCCATCGCCGCGATCAACGAGCTGGTGCGTGACGCCGGCAAGCCCGACTGGGTCGAGGCCGGCCTGTGGACGCCGCCGACCAAGAACGAGCCGCTGATCGCCAAGGTCGAGGAATTCGGTCTGGCCAAGATCCAGGCGGCCTACCAGATCCGCTCCAAGCAGGCCCGCACCCAGGCCTGCCGCACCGCCTACGCCGAGACCAAGGCCGCGCTGGCCGAGGCGGGCGTCGAGTTCGACGGCGTCGAGGTCGACAACCTGCTGTTCGAGCTGGAAGCCAAGACCGTCCGTGGCCAGATCCTGGCCGGCGAGCCGCGCATCGACGGCCGCGACACCCGCACCGTGCGCCCGATCGAGATCCGCACCGGCGTGCTGCCGCGCACCCACGGCTCGGCGCTGTTCACCCGCGGCGAGACGCAGGCGCTGGTCGTCGCCACCCTGGGCACCGACCAGGACGCGCAGCGCATCGACGCGCTGGCCGGCGAGTTCCAGGACAAGTTCCTGTTCCACTACAACATGCCCCCGTTCGCCACCGGCGAAGTGGGCCGCATGGGCTCGACCAAGCGCCGCGAGACCGGCCACGGTCGTCTGGCCAAGCGTGCCCTGGTGCCGCTGCTGCCGAACAAGGAAGACTTCGCCTACACCATCCGCGTCGTCTCGGAGATCACCGAGTCGAACGGCTCGTCGTCGATGGCCTCCGTCTGCGGCGGCTGCCTGGCGATGATGGACGCCGGCGTGCCGATGAAGGCGCACGTCGCCGGCATCGCCATGGGCCTGATCAAGGAAGGCAACCGCTTCGCGGTGCTGACCGACATCCTGGGTGACGAGGATCACCTGGGCGACATGGACTTCAAGGTGGCCGGCACGACCGCGGGCGTCACCGCCCTGCAGATGGACATCAAGATCCAGGGCATCACCAAGGAGATCATGCAGGTCGCGCTGGCGCAGGCCAAGGAAGCGCGTCTGCACATCCTGGGCAAGATGACCGAGGCCGTGTCCGGCGCCAACACCGAGGTGTCCGAGTTCGCGCCCCGCCTCTACACGATGAAGATCAATCCGGAGAAGATCCGCGACGTCATCGGCAAGGGCGGCTCGGTCATCCGCGGCCTGTGCGAGGAGACCGGCTGCCAGATCGACATCGGCGAAGACGGCACCATCACCATCGCCTCGACCGATGCCGAGAAGGCCGAGCTGGCCAAGAAGCGCATCGCCGACATCACCGCCGAGGCCGAGATCGGCAAGGTCTACGAAGGCCCGGTCACCAAGATCCTGGACTTCGGTGCGCTGATCAACATCCTGCCGGGCAAGGACGGCCTGCTGCACATCAGCCAGATCGCCCACCAGCGCGTCGAGAAGGTCACCGACTTCCTGACCGAAGGCCAGATCGTCAAGGTCAAGGTGCTCGAGACCGACGAGAAGGGCCGCATCAAGCTGTCGATGAAGGCGCTGCTCGAGCGTCCGGAAGGCATGGAGGACGAGCCGCGCTTCGAGCGTCCGCGCCGCGAGTACGGCGACCGTCCGGAGCGTGGCGATCGCGGTCCGCGCCGTGACCGTGGCGACCGCGCTGATCGTGGCGACCGTGGTGACCGCGCCGAGCGTCCGCCGCGCGGCGAGCAGGGTGCCGCGCCGGGCGCCGCCGATGCGCCGGCCGAGCAGCAACAGCAGCAACAGCAGCAACAGCAGCAGTGATGCGGGCCTGAGGCGCCGCAGCCGAACGCACGGAGGATGACGCGATGAAGGCCATCGAGATCACGCGCCCCGGCGCCCCCGAGGTGCTGGTGCAGGGCCTGCGCCCCGACCCGGTGCCGGGCGCGGGTGAGGTGCTGATCCGCGTGGCCGCCAGCGGCGTCAACCGGCCGGACGTGCTGCAGCGCAAGGGCGCGTATCCGCCGCCGCCGGGCGCCTCCGACCTGCCGGGTCTGGAGGTGGCCGGCGTCATCGTGGACGGCGACGCCGCCGCGATGGCCGCGGCCGGCCTGTCGATCGGCCAGCGCGTGTGCGCGCTGACGCCGGGCGGCGGCTATGCCGAGCTGTGCGTGACGCCGGCGGTGCAGTGCCTGCCGGTGCCGGACGGCCTGTCCGACCTGGAGGCGGCCAGCCTGCCGGAGACCTTCTTCACCGTCTGGTCGAACGTCTTCATGCGCGGCGGGCTGCAGCCCGGCGAGACCTTCCTGGTCCAGGGCGGCACCAGCGGCATCGGCGTGACCGCGATCCAGCTGGCCAAGGCCTTCGGGGCCACGGTCATCGCCACCGCCGGCAGCGACGACAAGTGCCAGGCCTGCCTGGCGCTGGGCGCCGACCATGCGATCAACTACCGCACGGCCGACTTCCAGGCCGAGGCGCTGCGCCTGACGGACGGGCGCGGCGTCGACGTGATCCTCGACATGGTCGCGGGCGACTACGTCGCGCGCGAGGTGGCCTGCCTGGCCGAGGACGGTCGCCTGGTCATCATCGCGGTGCAGGGCGGCACGAAGGCGCAGCTCGACGCCGGCCTGGTGCTGCGCCGTCGGCTGACGGTGACCGGCTCCACGCTGCGTCCGCGCTCGGTCGCCTTCAAGGGCGGGATCGCCGCGGCGCTGCGCCAGCAGGTCTGGCCGCTGCTGGCCTCGCGCCGCATCCACCCGGTCATTCATGCGGTGATGCCGGCGGCCGAGGCCGCCGCTGCCCATGCGCTGATGGAGTCGAACCAGCATGTCGGCAAGATCGTGCTGCGCTGGGACGCGCTCCCGGCCTGACGCATTCCGGATTTCTCAACTCGATATCGATAGGGACTGAAGATGACGACACGTCGCAAACTGGTGGTGGGCAACTGGAAGATGCACGGCAGCCATGCCGCCAACGCCGAGCTGCTGCAGGGCATCCTGGCCGCGCGTCCGTTCGCGGCCGCCGATGTGGCGGTCTGCGCGCCGTTCCCCTACCTGTCCGAAGTCGCGGTGACGCTGGCCAACAGCGGCGTGGCCTGGGGCGCGCAGGATGTCTCGGCGCACGCGCAGGGCGCCTACACCGGCGAGGTCTCGGCGGCGATGCTGCAGGAGTTCGGCTGCCGCTACGCGATCGTCGGCCACTCGGAGCGTCGCGCCTACCATGGCGAGACCGACCAGCAGGTCGCCGACAAGGCCCAGGCCGCGCTCTCCAAGGGCCTGACCCCGATCGTCTGCGTCGGCGAGACGCTCGAGCAGCGCGAGGCCGGCGAGACCGAGGCGGTCGTCAAGCGCCAGCTCTCGGCGGTGATCCACACGCTGGGCCAGTGCATCGGCGAGATCGTCGTCGCCTACGAGCCGGTCTGGGCGATCGGCACCGGCCGCACCGCCACGCCCGAGCAGGCACAGGCCGTCCACGCCGTGCTGCGTGCCCAGCTGGCGGCCGCGACCTCGCGTGCCGCCGAGATGAAGCTGCTCTACGGCGGCAGCGTCAAGCCGGACAACGCCACGATCCTCTTTTCTCAGGCCGACATCGATGGCGGCCTGATCGGCGGTGCAGCGCTGAAGGCGGCGGATTTCGTCGCCATCGCGCGCGCCGCAGGCTGATCCTGCGCGCAGGGCGCAGGCAGCGGTCTTTCTCGGAGTCTTCTCGATGCAAGTGTTGATGAATCTCGTGCTGCTGCTGCAGATGGTGGCGGCGGTGGCGATGATCGGTCTGGTGCTGGTGCAGCACGGCAAGGGGGCCGACATGGGCGCGTCGTTCGGCGGCGGCGCCTCCGGCAGCCTGTTCGGTGCGACCGGCAGCGCCAACTTCCTGTCGAGATCGACGGCGGTGGCGGCGACCGTGTTCTTCGTGTGCACGCTGGCGCTGGCCTATTTCGGCAACCTGCGTTCGAGCGGCAACGAGGGCAGCATCCTGGACCGCGCCGCCGCTCCGGCGGCGGCCAGCGCTCCGGCTGCGGCTTCGGCGGCTGCACAGATCCCGGGCCTGGTCGCTCCGGCCGCCTCGGCCGAGGCAGCGTCGCGCTGACGCAACGCTGCGGCGTGACGATCGGGTGCGCCCGGATTCACTGAAGTTGTGGATTCGATACAGCGCGGCGATCGTCACGCTTCAAGTGACAGAAAGGCTTGAGATAAACCCTGGGTCACGTTAGAATTCATGTCTGTGCTGACGAGCAAACCTCAAGCAGATCAGCGACAGAAGCCGGCAGAGTTTGATTCGCAATGATGTGAGCCAACCTGCCGAGATCGAGAGAGACGATCAACAACCCGATGCCGTCGTGGTGAAATTGGTAGACACGCTATCTTGAGGGGGTAGTGGCGAAAGCTGTGCGAGTTCGAGTCTCGCCGACGGCACCAGAGATCAAGTGACACGTGGATCGATTTCTCATACGGTGATCGATCCGGCGCCCTGGCAAGGCACAGGGAACAGGTGGGCGCGCTGAACATTCGGTAGGACACTCCGGTGTCTTCCATGGCAGCGCGCTTTATTTTTGCCGTACGAGGATCTGGCGAGCCGACCGACATGAACCTGGAACAATACCTCCCCGTCATTATGTTCATCCTCGTCGGCGTCGGTGTCGGCGTCGCGCCCCAGGTCCTGGGTGCGCTGCTGGGTCCGCACCGGCCGGACCCGGCCAAGAACTCCCCCTACGAGTGCGGTTTCGAGGCCTTCGAGGACGCGCGCATGAAGTTCGACGTGCGCTACTACCTCGTCGCCATTCTCTTCATCCTGTTCGATCTCGAGATCGCGTTCCTGTTCCCCTGGGCGGTGTCGCTGCGTGAAATCGGTGCGACAGGTTTCTGGGCGATGATGATCTTCCTCGGCATCCTGGTCGTCGGGTTTGCCTACGAGTGGAAGAAGGGCGCCCTCGACTGGGAATGATCGCTCCGCACCGGAAAACCGATCACCGCAAGAGCCACGGAAGAACACGATGGGCATTGAAGGCGTTTTGAAAGAAGGCTTCGTCACGACGAGTGTCGATGCTCTGATCAACTGGTCGAAGACTGGTTCCCTCTGGCCGATGACCTTCGGTCTGGCGTGCTGCGCGGTCGAGATGATGCATGCGGGTGCGTCCCGCTACGACATCGACCGCTTCGGCATGCTGTTCCGGCCGAGTCCGCGGCAGTCCGACCTGATGATCGTCGCCGGCACGCTGTGCAACAAGATGGCGCCGGCGCTGCGCAAGGTCTACGACCAGATGGCCGAACCGCGCTGGGTGCTGTCGATGGGGTCCTGCGCCAACGGCGGCGGCTACTACCACTACAGCTATTCGGTCGTGCGCGGCTGCGACCGGGTCGTGCCGGTCGACGTCTACGTCCCGGGCTGCCCGCCGACCGCCGAGGCCCTGCTCTACGGCATCCTGCAGCTGCAGGCCAAGATCCGTCGCGAGAACACCATCGCGCGCTGAAACGCCGGGAGGACGACATGACCCAGAAACTCGATACCCTGCAGGCGGCGCTCGAGCGCATCCTCGGCGAGCGTGTCTCGAAGATCGTGCGCGCACGCGGCGAGATCACGATCACCGTGAAGGCCGCCGACTACTTCGGCGTCTGCAAGACGCTGCGCGACCATCCGGACCTGTCGTTCGAGATGCTGATCGACCTCTGCGGCGTGGACTACAGCACCTACCGCGATGGCGAATACGACGGCCTGCGCTATGCGGTGGTCTCGCACCTGCTGTCGGTCAGCAAGAACTGGCGCCTGCGCATCAAGGTGTTCGCGACCGACGACGACTTTCCGGTCGTGGCCGCGGTCACGCCGCTGTGGACGGCCGCCAACTGGTTCGAGCGCGAGGCCTTCGACCTGTACGGCATCGTCTTCGAAGGTCATGAAGACCTGCGCCGCATCCTGACCGACTACGGTTTCATCGGCCATCCGATGCGCAAGGACTTCCCGGTCACCGGCCATGTCGAGATGCGCTACGACCCCGAGCAGAAGCGCGTGATCTACCAGCCGGTGACGATCGAGCCGCGCGAGATCACTCCGCGCGTCATCCGCGAAGACAACTACGGCGGTCTGCACTGAGCGGCGCGGCACCAGAGGTTTGATGAGCCATGGCTGAGATCAAGAACTACACCCTGAACTTCGGTCCGCAGCACCCGGCGGCCCACGGCGTGCTGCGCCTGGTGCTGGAGCTCGACGGCGAAGTCATCCAGCGTGCGGACCCGCACATCGGTCTGCTGCACCGCGCCACCGAGAAGCTGGCCGAACACAAGACCTTCATCCAGTCGCTGCCGTACATGGACCGTCTCGACTACGTGTCGATGATGTGCAACGAGCATGCGTACTGCCTGGCGATCGAGAAGCTGCTCGGCATCGAGGTGCCGGAGCGCGCGCAGTACATCCGCGTGATGTTCAGCGAGATCACCCGCCTGCTGAACCATCTGCTGTGGCTGGGCTGCCACGGCATGGACTGCGGCGCGATGAACATGCTGATCTACTGCTTCCGCGAGCGCGAGGACCTCTTCGACATGTACGAGGCGGTGTCGGGCGCGCGCATGCATGCGGCCTATTTCCGTCCGGGCGGCGTCTACCGCGACCTGCCGGACTCGATGCCGCAGTACAAGCACAGCAAGATCCGCAACGCCAAGGCGATGGCCCAGCTCAACGAGAACCGCCAGGGCTCGCTGCTGGACTTCATCGAGGACTTCGTCAAGCGCTTCCCGAAGCTGGTCGACGAGTACGAGACGCTGCTGACCGACAACCGCATCTGGAAGCAGCGCACCGTCGGCATCGGCGTCGTCACGCCGGAGCGTGCGCTCAACCTGGGCCTGACGGGCGCGATGCTGCGCGGCTCGGGCATCGCCTGGGATCTGCGCAAGACGCAGCCCTACGATGTCTACGACCGCATGCAGTTCGACATCCCGGTGGGCGTGAACGGAGACACCTACGACCGCTACCTGGTTCGCGTCGAGGAAATGCGGCAAAGCAACCGCATCATCCAGCAGTGCGTCGACTGGCTGCGCAAGAACCCCGGCCCGGTCATCACCGACAACCACAAGGTGGCGCCGCCCTCGCGCGTCGAGATGAAGACCTCGATGGAGGAGCTGATCCACCACTTCAAGCTCTTCTCCGAAGGCTTCCACGTCCCCGAGGGCGAGGCCTACGCGGCGGTCGAGCACCCGAAGGGCGAGTTCGGCATCTACCTGATCAGCGACGGGGCCAACAAGCCCTACCGCATGAAGATCCGCCCGCCCGGCTACGTGCATCTGGCAGCGCTCGACGAGATGTCGCGCGGCCACATGATCGCCGACGCGGTCGCCATCATCGGCACGATGGACGTCGTGTTCGGCGAGATCGACCGCTGAGCTGGACGATCACTGAAGACCGCTGAAGACCGCTGAGAATCATCCATGTTCAGTGAAGCCACCCTGGCGCGGTTCGCGCGCGAAGTTGCCAAGTACCCGGCCGACCAGAAGCAGTCGGCCGTGATGGCGTGTCTGTCGATCGCCCAGCAGGAGCAGGGCTGGGTCTCGCCGGAGGCCGAGAAGGCCATCGCCGACTATCTGGGCATGGCCCCGATCGCGGTGCGCGAGGTCACGACCTTCTACAACATGTACAACCAGCGGCCGGTCGGGCAGTTCAAGCTGAACGTCTGCACCAACCTGCCGTGCCAGCTGCGCGACGGCCAGAAGGCGCTGGAGAAGCTGTGCAAGGAGCTCGGCGTCGAGGACGGCGGCACCACGCCGGACGGCGTGTTCACCGTGCAGAAGTGCGAGTGCCTGGGCGCCTGCGCCGATGCGCCGGTGATGCTGGTCAATGACCGCCAGATGCTCAGCTACATGAGCGACGACCGCCTGAAGGAGCTGGTGAAGGTGCTGCGCGCCAGCGCCAAGCCCGCCGCCGCGGCCGGCAAGAAGAACTGAACGGAGTGGACAGGCCCATGACGCTCTCGCTCGATCTCTCGAAGTTCCAGGCCACCGGCCTGGAAACCTGTTTCCACGACCGCCACATCAACCCGCAGATCTACGCGGGTCTGGACGGCACGAACTGGCGCCTGAAGGACTACGAGGCGCGCGGTGGCTACCAGGCGCTGAAGAAGATCCTGGCCAAGGACGGCGGCGCCGGCCTGACCCAGGACCAGGTCATCGCCGAGGTCAAGGCCTCCGGCCTGCGCGGCCGCGGCGGTGCGGGCTTCCCGACCGGCCTGAAGTGGAGCTTCATGCCGCGCGCGCTGCCGGTGCAGAAGTACCTGGTCTGCAACACCGACGAAGGTGAGCCGGGGACCTGCAAGGACCGCGACATCATGCGGTACAACCCGCACATCGTCATCGAGGGCATGATCATCGCGGCCTACGCGATGGGCATCTCGGTCGGCTACAACTACGTGCACGGCGAGATCTTCGAGGTCTACGAGCGCTTCGAGGAAGCCCTGGAAGAGGCCCGCGCGGCCGGCTACCTGGGCAACAACATCCTGGGCTCGAGCCACAGCTTCCAGCTGCACGCGCACCACGGCTTCGGCGCCTACATCTGCGGCGAAGAGACCGCGCTGATCGAGTCGATCGAGGGCAAGAAGGGCCAGCCGCGCTTCAAGCCGCCGTTCCCGGCCAGCTTCGGCGTCTACGGCAAGCCGACGACGATCAACAACACCGAGACCTTCGCGGCGGTGCCCTGGATCATCCGCAACGGCGGCCAGGCCTACCTCGAGTGCGGCAAGCCGAACAACGGCGGCACGAAGATCTTCTCGATGGTCGGCGACGTGCAGCGTCCGGGCAACTACGAGATCCCGATGGGCACGCCCTTCAGCAAGCTGCTGGAACTGGCGGGTGGCGTCAAGGGCGGCAGGAAGCTCAAGGCGGTGATCCCGGGCGGCTCGTCCTCGCCGGTGCTGCCGGCCGACATCATGATGGCCTGCACGATGGACTATGACTCCATCAGCAAGGCCGGCTCGATGCTGGGCTCGGGCGCGGTCATCGTGATGGACGAGACCCGCTGCATGGTCAAGAGCCTGCTGCGCCTGTCGTACTTCTACGCGCACGAGTCCTGCGGCCAGTGCACGCCGTGCCGCGAAGGCACCGGCTGGCTGTACAAGATGGTCGAGCGCATCGAGCACGGCCATGGCCGCCCGGACGATCTGGCGCTGCTCGACAACGTGGCCGAGAACATCATGGGCCGCACGATCTGCGCGCTCGGTGACGCCGCCGCGATGCCGGTGCGCGGCATGCTCAAGCACTTCCGTGCCGAGTTTGCCCACCACATCGAACACAAGACCTGCATGGTCCCGGCGTACATCTGATCGGGGCAGACGAACATGGTTGAAATCGAACTCGACGGCAAGAAGGTGGAAGTGGCCGAAGGCAGCATGGTCATGCATGCGGCCGAGAAGGCCGGCACGCTGATCCCGCACTTCTGCTATCACAAGAAGCTCTCGATCGCGGCGAACTGCCGCATGTGCCTGGTCGACGTGGAGAAGGCTCCGAAGCCGATGCCCGCCTGCGCCACCCCGGTGACGCAGGGCATGATCGTGCGCACCAAGAGCGACAAGGCGATCAAGGCCCAGCAGTCGGTGATGGAGTTCCTCCTCATCAACCACCCGCTGGACTGCCCGATCTGCGACCAGGGCGGCGAATGCCAGCTCCAGGACATGGCGGTCGGCTACGGCAAGGGCGCCTCGCGCTACGAGGAAGAGAAGCGCGTCGTCTTCCACAAGGAAGTCGGCCCGCTGATCTCGATGGAGGAGATGAGCCGCTGCATCCAGTGCACCCGCTGCGTGCGCTTCGGCCAGGAGATCGCCGGCCAGATGGAGCTGGGCATGGTCAACCGGGGCGAGCACTCGGAGATCACCACCTTCGTCAACGGCACCGTCGACTCCGAGCTGTCGGGCAACATGATCGACATCTGCCCGGTCGGCGCGCTCACCAGCAAGCCCTTCCGCTACTCGGCCCGCACCTGGGAGCTGTCGCGTCGCAAGAGCGTCAGCCCGCATGACTCGACGGGTGCCAACCTGATCGTGCAGGTCAAGAACCACAAGGTGCTGCGCGTCGTTCCGTACGAGAACGAGGCCGTCAACGAATGCTGGATCGCCGACCGCGACCGCTTCAGCTACGAGGCCCTGAACGGCGAGGCCCGCCTGACCCAGCCGATGGTCAAGCAGGGCGGCCAGTGGAAGACCGTCGACTGGACGGTCGCGCTGGAATATGTCGCCAACGGCCTGAAGAACATCAAGTCGCAGCACGGCGCCGCCACGATCGGTGCGCTGGCCTCGGCCACCAGCACCAGCGAGGAGCTCTTCCTGCTGGGCGAGCTGGTGCGCGGCCTGGGCAGCCAGAACGTCGACCACCGCCTGCGCCAGAGCGACTTCCGCACGGAAGCCGGCGCGGTGCGCTGGCTGGGCCTGCCGATCGCCGAGCTGTCGTCGGTCGACCGTGCGCTGGTCATCGGCTCCTTCCTGCGCAAGGATCACCCGCTGTTCGCGCAGCGTCTGCGCCAGGCGGCCCGCCACGGCGCGCAGATCATGCGTGTCGGTGCGCAGGCCGAGGACTGGGCGCTGCCGGTGGGTGCCGAGATCGTCGCGGCGCCGTCGCAATGGCTGTCGGTGCTGATCGAAGTCGCCGCTGCGGTGGCCACGGCCAAGGGCGTGACCGCACCGCTGGCGGTGCAGCCGGGCGAGCAGGCCCAGGCCATCGCCGAGGCGCTGCTGTCGGGCTCGAAGGGCGCGGTGCTGCTGGGTCAGGCGGCGTCCGCCCACCCGCAGGCGGCCGAGCTGCTGTCCATCGCCAACTGGATCGCTGCGCAGACCGGCGCGTCCTGCGGCTTCCTGGGTGACGCCGGCAACAGCGTCGGCGCCCAGCTGGTCGGCGCGCTGCCGGGCCAGGGTGGCCTGAACGCCGGCGAGATGCTGGCCAAGCCGCTCAAGGCCTACCTGCTGTTCAACACCGAGCCGGTGCTGGACGCGGCCAACGCCGCGCAGGCCGCCAAGGCGCTGGCCGCGGCCGAGATGGTCGTCGCCTTCAGCCCCTTCCAGGCCAATGTCGAGTTCGCCGACGTGATCCTGCCGGTCGCGCCGTTCACCGAGACGGGCGGCAGCTTCGTCAACGCCGAGGGCCGCGTACAGTCCTTCCACGGCGTGGTGCGTCCGCTGGGCGACACCCGTCCGGGCTGGAAGGTGCTGCGCGTGTTGGGCAACCTGCTGGGCCTGAACGGCTTCGCGCAGGAAACGGTCGAGGACGTGCGTGCCGCGGCGGGCCTGAACGATGCCGCCAAGGTGTCGGCGCGCCTGTCCAACGCCAGCAGCGCCACGCCGCAGCTCGCTGCGGCGCCGGCCGGCCTGCAGCGCATCGCCGACGTGCCGCTGTACGCCACCGATTCGATCGTGCGCCGCGCGCCCTCGCTGCAGGCGACCACCGATGCCGGCCGCCCGCGCGTGGCCATCGGCACCGCGCTGGCCGCCCGGCTGGGCGTGCAGGCCGGTGGCAAGGTCCGCGTCAAGCAGGGCGAGGGCGCCGTCGTGCTGCCGGTCGCCATCGACGCGACGCTGGCTGCCGACACCGTGCGCGTCAGCGCCGGTTGCCCTGAAACCGCCGCGCTTGGTGCCGTCTTCGGCGCCGTGAGCCTCGAGCGCGCCTGAGTCGCCGTCGCAGAAAAGAGCTGATGATGCTGGATACCCTGCAAACCACCGGCGCCGCGACCCTGGGAGGTGCGTGGCCTGTCGTCTGGACCCTGCTGAAGATCGTCGCGGTGCTGCTGCCGCTGCTGGGCTGCGTGGCCTACCTGACGCTGTGGGAGCGCAAGGCCATCGGTCGCACCCAGGTGCGTCCGGGCCCGAACCGCGTCGGTCCGATGGGTCTGCTGACCCCGATCGCCGATGCGGTCAAGCTGATCTTCAAGGAGATCATCGCCCCGACGGCGGCGAACAAGGGCCTGTTCTTCCTCGGCCCGATCATGACGATCATGCCGGCGCTGGCCGCCTGGGCGGTCGTGCCCTTCGGTCCGGAAGTGGCGCTGTCGAACGTCAACGCCGGCCTGCTGTTCCTGATGGCGATCACCTCGATGGAAGTCTACGGCGTGATCATCGCCGGCTGGGCCTCCAACTCGAAGTACGCCTTCCTGGGCGCGATGCGCGCCTCGGCGCAGATGGTCAGCTACGAGATCGCGATGGGCTTCTGCTTCGTCGTCGTGCTGATGGTCGCCGGCAGCCTGAACATGAGCGACATCGTCGTCAGCCAGACCAAGGGCCAGTTCGCCTCGATGGGCCTGAACTTCCTGTCCTGGAATTGGCTGCCGCTGCTGCCGATCTTCATCGTCTACTTCATCTCGGGTCTGGCCGAGACCAACCGCCACCCGTTCGACGTGGTGGAAGGCGAGGCGGAAATCGTCGCCGGTCACATGATCGAGTACTCGGGCATGTCGTTCGCGATGTTCTTCCTGGCCGAGTACGCCAACATGATCCTGGTGTCGATGCTGGCCGTGCTGATGTTCCTGGGCGGCTGGGATGCTCCGCTGGGCTTCCTGTCCTTCATCCCGGGCTGGATCTGGCTGGGCATCAAGACCTTCTGCGTCGTGACCATGTTCCTGTGGGTCCGCGCGACCTTCCCGCGCTACCGCTATGACCAGATCATGCGCCTGGGCTGGAAGATCTTCATTCCGGTCACGCTGGTGTGGCTGCTGGTGGTGGGTCTGTGGATCCAGTCGCCGCTGAACATCTGGAAGTAAATCGAGCCAGCAAGGAAGCACACCGTGTCTGCTGTCAAGGATTTTGTCTCCAGCTTCATGCTGCTGGAGCTGCTCAAGGGAATGAAGCTGACGGGACGTCACTTCTTCCAGAAAACGGTCACCGTCCAGTTCCCGGAGGAGAAGACCCCGCTGAGTCCGCGCTTCCGCGGCCTGCATGCGCTGCGTCGCTACGAGAACGGCGAGGAGCGCTGCATCGCCTGCAAGCTGTGCGAGGCGGTCTGCCCGGCGATGGCCATCACGATCGAGGCCGGCGAGCGCGCCGACGACGGCAGCCGCCGCACGACGCGCTACGACATCGACCTGACCAAGTGCATCTTCTGCGGTTTCTGCGAAGAGAGCTGCCCGGTCGACTCGATCGTCGAGACGCACATCTTCGAATACCACGGCGAGAAGCGCGGCGACCTGTACTTCACGAAGGACATGCTGCTGGCCGTCGGTGATCGCTACGAGAAAGAGATTGCAGCCAACAAGGAGGCGGACGCCAAGTACCGGTAAGCCTTTCCGTCCAGACTCGCCGATGCCGTCACGATGACGGCCACGGCGGGTCTCGGCCTGCGCCACCGAGTACCCGACATCGACATGGATACCAATACCGCGCTCTTCTACGTCTTCTCCGCCGTGCTGCTGTTCGCGGGCTTCCGCGTCATCACGGCCCGCAGCCCGGTGCATTCGGCGCTGTTCCTCGTGCTGGCCTTCTTCAGCGCCTCGTGCGTCTGGATGATGCTGCACGCCGAGTTCCTCGCGATCTCCCTCGTCCTGGTGTACGTCGGCGCCGTCATGGTGCTGTTCCTCTTCGTCGTGATGATGCTCGACATCAATCTCGACGTGCTGCGTCAGGGTTTCTGGAAGCATTTCCCGGTCGCCGGCCTGGTCGGCGTGATCATCGCGCTCGAGATGGCCTGGGTGCTGCAGCGCGGCTTCAACATGCCGAGCCCGAAGCCGATGGAAGGCGCCGCCGGCATGCCCAACACCAAGCTGCTGGGCATCGAGATCTACACCGACTACCTCTACCCGCTGGAACTGGCCGCGGTGCTGCTGCTCGTGGCGATCATCGCCGCGATCGCGCTGACGCTGCGTCGCCGCAAGGACGTGCGTGGGCAGAACCCGTCGGAGCAGGTCAAGGCGAAGAAGGCCGACCGCCTGCGCATCGTCAAGATGGACGCCGTGCGCGAGCTGCCGTCGCAGCCTGCCGCCGCCGCGACCGCACCGGCCGCTGACGCCGCGAAAGGAAAGGCATGATCACCCTCGGACACTATCTGACGCTGGGCGCGATCCTGTTCGCGCTGTCGGTGATCGGCATCTTCCTGAACCGCAAGAACCTGATCGTGCTGCTGATGGCCATCGAGCTGATGCTGCTGTCGGTCAACCTGAACTTCGTGGCCTTCTCCCACTACCTGGGTGACATGGCCGGCCAGGTCTTCGTGTTCTTCATCCTGACGGTGGCCGCGGCCGAGTCCGCGATCGGTCTGGCCATCCTGGTCGTGCTGTTCCGCAACCGCTCGACGATCAACGTCGACGAGCTCGATTCGCTGAAGGGCTGACGCCAAGGGGAAAACCAGAAAATGTCTCAGCTCTCGCAATCGACCCTGCTGGCGGTGCCGCTGGCGCCCCTGGCGGGCGCCATCATCGCCGGCTTCTTCGGCAAGGCCGTCGGCCGCGCCGGCGCGCATGTCGCGACCATCCTCGGCGTGCTCGTCGCCTTCATCCTGTCGGCGATGACGCTCGTCGACGTGATCGGCGGCGCCCGCTTCAACCAGACCGTCTACGAGTGGATGGTGCTGGGCGACCTGAAGATGGAAGTCGGCTTCATGATCGACGGTCTGACCGCGATGATGATGTGCGTGGTGACCTTCGTGTCGCTGATGGTGCACCTGTACACCATCGGCTACATGGAAGAGGACCCCGGCTACCAGCGCTTCTTCAGCTACATCTCGCTGTTCACCTTCTCGATGCTCATGCTGGTCATGAGCAACAACTTCCTGCAGCTGTTCTTCGGCTGGGAAGCGGTGGGCCTGGTGTCGTACCTGCTGATCGGCTTCTGGTTCAAGAAGCCGACGGCGATCTTCGCCAACATGAAGGCCTTCCTGGTCAACCGGGTCGGCGACTTCGGCTTCATCCTGGGCATCGGCCTGATCGTCGGCTACACCGGCTCGCTGAACTACACCGAAGTGTTCGGCAAGGCGGACGAGTACGCCAAGCTCGGCTTCGCCAACCCCTTCGGCGGCGAGCCGTGGATGCTGATCACCGTGACCTGCATCTGCCTGTTCATCGGCGCGATGGGCAAGTCGGCGCAGTTCCCGCTGCACGTCTGGCTGCCGGACTCGATGGAAGGCCCGACCCCGATCTCGGCGCTGATCCACGCGGCGACCATGGTGACGGCCGGCATCTTCATGGTGACGCGCATGTCGCCGCTGTTCGAGCTGTCGGACACCGCGCTGAACTTCATCCTGGTCATCGGCTCGATCACCGCGCTGTTCATGGGCTTCCTGGGCATCATCCAGAACGACATCAAGCGCGTGGTCGCCTACTCGACGCTGTCGCAGCTCGGCTACATGACGATCGCGCTGGGCGCCTCGGCCTACTCGGTCGCGGTGTTCCACCTGATGACGCACGCGTTCTTCAAGGCGCTGCTGTTCCTGGGCGCCGGCTCGGTGATCATGGGCATGCACCATGACCAGGACATCCGCAACATGGGCGGCCTGCGCAAGTACATGCCCATCACCTGGATCACGTCGCTGCTGGGCTCGCTCGCGCTGATCGGCACGCCGTTCTTCTCGGGCTTCTACTCGAAGGACTCGATCATCGAGGCGCTGGCCGCCAGCCACCTGCCGGCCGCGCCGATCGCGCACGCCGCGGCGATCATCGGCGTCTTCGTGACGGCCTTCTACTCGTTCCGGATGTACTTCCTGGTCTTCCACGGCAAGGAACACTTCCATCACAAGCCCTTCCCCGGCGAGCACGACCATCACGACGACGACGAGCACGGCCACGGCCATGCGCACACGCCGCACGAGTCGCCGTGGGTGGTGACGGTGCCGCTGCTGCTGCTGGCGATCCCCTCGGTCGTGATCGGCTACCTGACGATCCAGCCGATGCTGTACGGCGACTTCCTGAAGGACGCGATCTTCGTCGACCTGCACCGCCATCCGGCGATGGAGGAACTGGCGAGCGAGTTCCATGGCGCCGCGGCGATGGCGATGCACGCCGTGTCCACGCTGCCGTTCTGGCTGGCCCTGGGCGGCGTCGTGACGGCCTTCGTGTTCTACATGCTGGTTCCGGCCGTGCCCGCGTTCTTCGCGCGCTCGCTGGCTCCGCTGGTGACGCTGATGGAAAACAAGTACTACATGGACTGGATCAACGAGCACATCTTCGCCGCTGGTGCGCGCCTGCTGGGCCGTGGCCTGTGGAAGGTGGGTGACGTGACCCTGATCGACGGCGCCGCCGTCAACGGGTCGGCTCGCCTGGTCGGCTGGATCGGTTCGCTGGTCCGGCTGTTCCAGACCGGCTACATCTACCACTACGCACTGGTCATGCTCGTCGGCGTCTTCGCGCTGATGACGTGGTTCGTCTGGCTGCAGCGCTGAGCGGGGAGGCATCAGAACATGGCATACCTCTCCCTTGCGATCTGGATCCCGATCCTCTTCGGCGTGATCCTGCTGGCCATCGGCCGTGACGACCAGCCCGGCACCTCGCGCTGGATCGCGCTGGCGGGCTCGATCATCAGCTTCCTGGTGACGATTCCGCTGATCACCGGCTTCGACACGAGCACTGCCGCGATGCAGTTCGTCGAGAAGATCAGCTGGATCCCGCGCTTCAACGTCAACTACCACCTCGGCGTCGACGGCATCTCCGTCTGGTTCGTGCTGCTGACCGCCTTCATCACCGTGCTGGTGGTGGGCGCGGGCTGGGAGGTCATCACCGACCGCCCGCACCAGTACCTGGGCGCCTTCCTGATCATGTCCGGCCTGACGGTCGGCGTGTTCTCGGCGGTCGACGGCCTGCTGTTCTACATCTTCTTCGAGGCGACCCTGATCCCGATGTACATCCTCATCGGCATCTGGGGCGGTCCGCGCCGCGTCTACGCCGCGATCAAGTTCTTCCTGTACACGCTGGCGGGCTCGCTGCTGACGCTGATCGCGCTGGTCTACCTGTACTACAAGTCGGGCGGCAGCTTCGACATCCTGGCGTGGCACAAGCTGCCGCTGCCGATGGACGTGCAGACGCTGATCTTCTTCGCCTTCCTGGCCGCCTTCGCGGTGAAGGTGCCGATGTGGCCGGTGCACACCTGGCTGCCGGACGCCCACGTCGAGGCGCCCACCGGCGGCTCGATGGTGCTGGCCGCGATCATGCTGAAGCTGGGCTGCTACGGCTTCCTGCGCTTCTCGCTGCCGATCGCTCCGGACGCGTCGCACCACTGGTCCTGGCTGATCATCACGATGTCGCTGATCGCCGTGATCTACATCGGTCTGGTCGCGCTGGTCCAGCACGACATGAAGAAGCTGGTGGCGTACTCGTCGATCGCCCACATGGGCTTCGTCACGCTGGGCTTCTTCTACTTCAGCGAGCTGGGCATCTCCGGCGGCCTGGTGCAGATGATCAGCCACGGCTTCGTGTCGGGCGCGATGTTCTTCTCGATCGGCGTGCTGTACGACCGCGTGCACTCCCGCGAGATCGCCAGCTACGGCGGCGTCGTCAACGTGATGCCCAAGTTCGCGGCCTTCGCGGTGTTCTTCGGCATGGCCAACTGCGGTCTGCCGGGCACGGCCGGCTTCATCGGAGAGTGGATGGTCATCCTGGGTGGCGTGAAGTACAACTTCTGGATCGGCCTGCTGTCGGCCACCGCGCTGATCTTCGGCGCCGCCTACACGCTGTGGATGGTCAAGCGCGTCTACTTCGGTGACGTCACCAACGACCACGTCCGCGAACTCACCGACATCAACGCCCGCGAATTCACGATCCTGGCGGTCCTGGCGATCTGCACGCTGGTGATGGGCCTGTATCCGAAGCCCTTCACCGACGTGATGCATGTCTCGGTGACCGAGCTGATCCGCCACGTCGGCGTCTCGAAACTGTGATCACGGAGCGCTGCACCCCATGACTGCAATGAACTGGCTCGCGGTGTATCCCGAGATCCTCCTGCTGGTGATGGCCTGCGTGGTCGCGCTGGCCGACCTCTTCGTCACCGATCCGAAGCGCACCCCGACGCACCTGCTGTCTCTGCTGTCGCTGGCTGCCGTCGGCGCGATGCACTGGGTCTACCTGAACGACGGGCAGACCTACTATGCGATGAACCGCATGGTGGTCTCCGACCCGATGGGCCATCTGCTGGCCCTGTTCGCGGTGATCGCCGTCGGCGTCACGCTGGTCTACGCGCGCCCCTATGCCGAGAGCCGCGACATGCTCAAGGGCGAGCTCTACACCCTGAGCCTGCTGTCGCTGCTGGGCATCTCGGTGATGGTGTCGGGCAACAACTTCCTGATGCTGTACCTCGGCCTGGAGCTGATGAGCCTGTCGCTGTACGCGCTGGTGGCGCTGCGCCGCGACCATGCCCAGTCGACCGAGGCGGCGATGAAGTACTTCGTGCTCGGCGCGATGGCTTCCGGCTTCCTGCTGTACGGCATGTCGATGCTGTACGGGGCGACCGGCACGCTCGACATCGGCCAGGTCTTCCAGGTCATCGCCAAGGGCGAGGCCAACCGCCAGGTGCTGACCTTCGGTCTGGTGTTCATCGTCTCCGGCCTGGCCTTCAAGCTCGGCGCCGTGCCCTTCCACATGTGGGTGCCGGACGTCTACCAGGGCGCACCGACGGCCGCGACGCTGCTGATCGCCGGCGCGCCGAAGATCGCCTCGTTCGGCATGGCCATGCGCCTGCTGGTCGACGGCATGCTGGGCCTCGCGGTGGACTGGCAGCAGATGCTGGGCGTGCTGGCGGTGTGCTCGCTGGCGGTGGGCAACCTGGCGGCGATCGCGCAGACCAACCTCAAGCGCATGCTGGCCTACTCGACCATCGCGCAGATGGGCTTCCTGCTGCTCGGCCTGATCTCGGGCGTGGTCAACGGCAACACGCTGTCGGCCGCCAACGCCTACAGCTCGGCGATGTTCTACATCCTGACCTACGTGGTCACGACGCTGGGCACCTTCGGCCTGATCATGCTGATGGCGCGCGACGGCTTCGAGGCCGAGGAGATCGCCGACCTGGCCGGCCTGCACAAGCGCAGCCCGATGCTGGCGGCCGTGATGGCCATCTTCATGTTCTCGCTGGCGGGCGTGCCGCCGATGGTCGGCTTCTACGCCAAGCTCGCGGTGCTGCAGGCGCTGGTCTCGACCAACGACCCGGTGCTGCTGCAGCTGGCGATCTTCGCGGTGGTGATGTCGCTGATCGGCGCCTTCTACTACATCCGCGTCGTCAAGGTCATGTACTTCGACGAGCCGAAGGACAGCAGCGCGATCGTCACCGCCGGTGGCGCGCGTGCGGTGCTGTCGCTCAACGGCGCGGCGGTGCTGGTGCTGGGCATCGTGCCCGGCGGCCTGATGACGGTCTGCGCGCAGGCCATCGTCAAGGCGCTGGCGACCTGAGCCGCGTGTCGACCGAGGTGACCCAGAGGTGATTTCCTCCGCCTCCGTGTGGCTGGTGCTGCTGCTTGCGGCAGTGCTGGCCAACCTGCCGTTCCTCAACGAACGGCTTTTTGCTTTCGGCCCGCGGCGCGAGCCCAAGGGCGTCGCGTGGCGGCTGGTCGAGCTGATGCTCTACACCGGCGTGGTGATCGGCATCGGCCGGGCGCTGGAGGCCAGCGGCAGCCAGGCTGCGCCGCAGGGCTGGCAGTTCTACGCGGTGCTGCTGTGCATGATGCTGACGCTGGCCTTTCCGGGCTTCGTCTGGCGCTACCTGCGCCGCCATCGCTGATCCTTCCCGGCGCCGCCGTCAACCGACCGATCCCATGCTGCCCGAGCTTGCCGACCTGCCCGAGGGCGACGACCACCTGCGCGAGCAGCGCCTGAGCTCGACGCTGGCCCATTCGGGCCGCTTCCTGCAGGTGATGCACGACGAGGTGCGGCTGCCTGACGGCTCGGCCTCCTACCGCGAATACATCGTCCACCCGGGCGCGGTCATGGTGGTGCCGATCCTCGACGACGGCCGCCTGCTGCTCGAGCGCCAGTACCGCTATCCGCACCACCGCGCCTTCATCGAGTTCCCCGCGGGCAAGATCGATGCCGGCGAGGCCGGCATCACCTGCGGCGTGCGCGAGCTCTTCGAGGAGACCGGCTGCACCGCGACCGAGTGGGCCTGCGCCGGCGAGCTGCGCAACGCGATCGCCTATTCCGACGAGCGCATCGAGATCTGGTTCGCGCGCGGCCTGACGGTCGGCGAGCGCCGGCTCGACGAGGGCGAGTTCCTCGACGTCTTCGCCGCCAGCGAGCAGCAGCTCTCCGACTGGATCCGCGACGGCGAGGTGACCGACGCCAAGACGATGATCGCGCTGCTGTGGATCCAGCAATGGCGCGCCGGCCGCTGGGACTTGAGCTGGAAGAGCGCGGACGACTGGGGCGCGGTCCGATAATTCCGCTGCCATGAAAGTATTCGATCTGCAGTGCGTGGCCGGACACGGCTTCGAGGGCTGGTTCGGGTCCGAGGAGGACTATCAGTCCCAGTGCGCGCGCGGCCTGCTGAGCTGTCCGCTGTGCGGCACGGCCGAGGTGGTGCGCCTGCCCTCGGCTCCCCGACTCAACCTGTCGACCTCGACCTCGGCCTCCTCGTCCCGCACCGAGGGCAGGGCGCCCGCATCCCGGCCCGCCGTCGCGCCGGCCTCGCATCCCGCGCCGGCGCCGACGCCGGAGCAGCAGCAGGCCGAGGCGATCTTCCTGCAGGCCGTGCGTCATGTGCTCGCGCACACCGAGGACGTCGGCAGCCGCTTCGCCGAGGAGGCGCGGCGCATCCACCACGGCGATGCCGAGACCCGCGGCATCCGCGGTCAGGCCACGCCCGAGGAGCGCCGCGAGCTGCGCGAGGAGGGCATCGAGGTCTTCGCGCTGTCGGTGCCCGAGGGCCTGAAGGGGCCGCTGCAGTAGCCGTCAGGCCGGCGGCCCCGCCACCGGCAGCATCCGGTCCGGGTTCATCCGGCCGTCCGGGTCCAGTGCCTGCTTGATCGAGCGCATCAGCGCCAGCGCCACCGGCGACTTGCGCCGCTGCAGCTCGTCGCGCTTGAGCCGGCCGATGCCGTGCTCGGCCGAGATCGTGCCACGGTGTGCCTGCACCGCGTCGTGCACCAGCGCGTTGACCGCTTCCTCCTGCTCGGCCAGGAAGCGCTTCGGATCCTCGCCCTCGGGGGCCTGCACGTTGTAGTGCAGGTTGCCGTCGCCGAGGTGGCCGAAGGTGACCGGGCGCACGCCGGGCCAGCGCGCGCGCAGCGCCGCGTCCGTGCGGGCCACGAACTCGGGAATCGCCGACACCGGCAGCCCGATGTCGTGCTTGATGTTGAGGCCCTCGGCCGACTGCGCCGCCGACACCGACTCGCGCAGCTGCCACATCGCGCGCGACTGCGCCAGCGACTGCGCCACCGCCGCGTCGCCGATCGTGCCGGCCGCCAGCGCGCGCGCCAGCAGCGCCTCGAGCAGGCCCTGCGCATGGGCCTCGCCCTCGCTGTCGGAGAGTTCCAGCAGCACCGTCCAGGCGCAGGCCGGCAGCGGCTGCGCGATCTGCGGGAAATGCCGTGCCACCAGCGACAGCGCATGCCGGCCGATCACCTCGAAGCCGGTCAGCGCATCGCCCGCCTGGCCGCGCGCCAGGCGCAGCAGCGCCACGCAGGCCTCGAGCGAGTCGCAGGCCGCCAGCGCGGTGCGGGTGGCCGCCGGCTGGGGCTGCAGCTTCATGACCGCGGCGGTGATCACGCCCAGCGTGCCCTCGCTGCCGATGTAGAGATGGCGCAGGTCGTAGCCGGTGTTGTCCTTGCGCAGGCCGGACAGCCCGTCCCAGATCTCGCCGGCCGGCGTCACCACCTCCAGCCCCAGGCACAGCTCGCGTGCATTGCCGTGGCGCAGCACCTGGGTGCCGCCGGCGTTGGTCGCCAGGTTGCCGCCGACGGTGCAGCTGCCCTCCGAGGCCAGGCTCAGCGGCAGCCACAGCCCTTCGGCCTCGGCGGCCTGCTGCGCGGCCTGCAGCACGCAGCCGGCCTCGACCGTCATCGTCAGGTTGGCAGCATCGATCGCGCGCACCCGCTCGAGCCGGCGCAGGCTCAGCAGCAGCTGCGTGCCGCTGGCGTCGGGCACCGAGGCGCCGACCAGGCCGGTGTTGCCGCCCTGCGGCACGACCGCGACGCGGTGCTCGGCGCACAGGCGCATCACCTGCGCGACCTCCTCGGTCGTGCCGGGCCGGGCCACCGCCAGCGCGCGGCCCGGCCAGCGCCGGCGCCAGTCCACCGTCCAGGCCGACAGATCGCCCTCGCGCAGCACCTGCGCCGCACCGATCCGAGCGGCGAGATGCGCGAGGAACTGCGAGGTGTCCAGGCTCATGCGGCGGGCTCGGCCGCCTTCTCTGCGACCTGCAGGCGACCGGCTGCCAGCCGGGCACGCACATGCCAGGCGCAGGCCGCGAACAGCAGCACGGCCAGCACGATCTCCGACAGCGCCAGCGCCGGGCCGGCCGGAGCGCGCTCGCCCAGGACCCGCACGCCTCCCTCGGCGGCGTAGAGCCAGACCGCCAGGCTCAGCCAGCGGTAGGTGTACAGGCGCATGCGCCACAGGCCGGGCAGGGCCAGCAGCAGCGGCAGCACCTTCAGCGCCAGCGTGCCGCGGCCGGTCGGTGCGATCAGCAGCTCCCAGAGCAGGCCATGCGCGATCAGCGCCAGCGCCAGAGCCAGCGCCGTCCAGCGGCTGTGGCGCACCGGCGCGGTCGGGGCACGGGGAACATCGTCGGGAGCGGGAGTGTCGTTCTTCATCTCGGGTGATCGGCGGGGCCGCAGGGCTTTGGCATGATAGCCGGCATGACATTTTCCCGATCCGCGGCCCACCCGCCGTGGCGCGAGACCCTGGCCGCGCTGCTGCAGCGCTTCCGCGAGGATCGCCTCGGCGTGATCGCCGGCAGCCTGACCTTCACCACCACCGTCTCGCTGGTGCCGCTGCTGACGGTCGCGTTCGCGATCTTCACCGTCTTTCCGATGTTCGCCAGCTTCCGGCGTGCGCTGGAGACCTATTTCCTGCAGAACCTGGTGCCCGACGCGATCGCGCGGCCGGTGCTGCAGCAGCTGACGCTGTTCTCGCTGAAGGCCACCCGGGTCGGCGCGGTCGGCCTCGTCGTGCTGGTCTTCACCGCGATCGCGCTGCTGCTGACCATCGACCGCGCGCTCAACGGCATCTGGCGGGTGCGCCAGCCGCGTCCGCTGGCCCGGCGCGTGCTCGTCTACTGGACGACGGCGACGCTCGGGCCGCTGATGCTGGGCTTCAGCCTGTCGCTGACCTCCTACGCGCTGAGCGCCTCGCGCGGCGTCGTCGAGACCCTGCCCGGGGGCGTGTCGCTGCTGCTGGGGCTGCTCGAGCTGGGCATGATGGCCGGCGGCATGGCGACGCTGTTCCGCTTCGTGCCCTTCACGCAGGTGCGCTGGCGCCATGCGCTGGCGGGCGGCTGCTTCGTCGCGGTCGCGCTGGAGATCGCCAAGCGGCTGCTGGCCTGGTATCTCGGCCTGACCTCGACCTACGCGACCATCTACGGCGCCTTCGCGACGCTGCCGATCCTGCTGGTGTGGATCTATCTCGGCTGGGTCATCGTGCTGCTGGGCGCGGTGATCGCCGCCTACGCGCCGAGCCTGGACCGCCGGGTGGTGCGCCGCGAGCACCGGCCGGGCTGGCGCTTCACGCTGGCGCTGGAGCTGCTGGGCGAGCTCGACCGCGCCCGCCGCGGCCCGGAGCGCGGCCTGGCGCTGCTGCCGCTGTGCACGCGGCTGCGCCTGGATCCGCTGCAGGCCGAGCCGGTGCTGGAGGTGCTGCAGCGGCTGGACTGGTGCGCCCTGCTGGCCGAGCCGGGCGAGCCGCGCCATGTGCTGCTGGTCGACCCGCAGGTCACGCCGCTGGCGCCGCTGGTCGAGCGGCTGCTGCTCGCCGACGACGGGCTGCTCGCCCCGCTGAAGCGGCACACCGGCCTGGCCCTGCTGAATCTGGCCGATGCGCTGGGCCCCGACCCGGGCGAAGGTCGGGGCGAGGCGGCTGATTCCGTTGGCTGAATTCGCGCCGACCTGAATCGAAGCAAGGCCGGAGGCCGGGCGGTTTTTGTGGTTTCGATCCTGGCCGGCACCCTCTAGTCTTGCGCAGTTCTCGCGTTGTCGCGCGAGGCACGTGTTCCTGTCGTTCCCCCAATCAGGCAGTCCGAGGGAAGGAAAACTGCATGCGCACCAACTTGCCGGTCACCCAGCGGGAATACCCCTTTCCTGCCGGACAGGCGCTGGTCTCGACCACCGATCTGCAGGGGCGGATCCTCTACTGCAACCCGGCCTTCATCGAGGTCAGCGGCTATGCCCGGGAGGAGCTGCTCGGTCAGCCGCACAACATGATCCGACACCCCGACATGCCGGAGGAGGCCTTCCGCGACATGTGGCAGACCATCGAGGCGGGCGAGCCCTGGTCGGGGCTGGTGAAGAACCGGCGCAAGAACGGCGACCACTACTGGGTGATGGCCAATGTCACCCCGCTGCTCGATGGCGACCGGCCGGTCGGCTACATGTCGGTGCGCACCGTCCCGGATCGCCAGCAGGTCAGTGCGGCCGAGGCGCTCTACCAGACGATGCGCGAGGCCGCCCGCCAGGGCGGGGGCGGGCCGCGCCTGAAGGCCGGCCGGCTGGCGCCGCAGGGGGCGCTGGCCCGCCTGGGCGAGCGGCTGAACGGGGAAGGGCACTGGCGGGTGCAGGCGCTGTGCCTGCTGGCCACGCTGGGCGGCTGGGGCTCGGCCTGGATGATGGCGAGCTGGCCAGGATCGGCATCCGCCGCGGGCGCGGCGCTGCTGTCGACCGCCAGCGTGCTGGGCGTGGCGGCCCTGATCCGGCGCCAGAGCGGCCAGCCGCTGCGCCGGCTGCTGCGCTTTGCCAACCGGCTCGCCGCCGGCGACCTGACCGGCCGGCTGCCCGCCAGCGGCGGCGGACTGAGCGGCCGGCTCGAGCGTGCGCTCAACCAGCTCTCGGTCAACCTGCTGGCCATCGTCGGCGACACCCGCGCCGGCGTCGAGCAGCTGCGGCACACCTCGAACGAACTGGCCGACGGCAACCGCAATCTGGCCGAACGCACCGAGTCGCAGGCGTCCAGCCTCGAGCAGACCTCGGCCTCGATGGCCGAGATCACCGAGACGGTCCGCCACAGCGCCGACACCGCCCGCGACGTGGCCGACGTGGCGCGCCAGGCCGCCGACGTGACCGCGCGCAGCACCGAGGCCGTGCGCGAGATGTCCTCGACGATGAGCGCGATCGCCGACGCCTCGCAGCGCATCCGCGAGATCACGCAGGTCATCGACGGCATCGCGCTGCAGACCAACCTGCTGGCGCTCAACGCGGCCGTCGAGGCGGCGCGGGCCGGCGAGCAGGGGCGCGGCTTCGGCGTCGTCGCCGGCGAGGTGCGCCAGCTGGCCCAGCGCACCTCGATGGCCGCGCGCGAGATCAAGGACCTGATCGAGGACGCGGGCCTGAAGGTCGAGGCCGGCTCGGAGCAGACGCACCGGGCCTGCAGCACGATGGAGGAGGCACAGTCGGCGGTGCATCGCATGAGCGAGCTGGTGGCCGGCATCAGCGCCGGCACCTCCGAGCAGCTCAACGGCATCTCGCAGATCAACGAGGCCGTCTCCCACATGGACCAGCTGACGCAGAAGAACGCCGCGCTGGTCGACGAGCTGTCCTCGGCCGCGGAGTCGGTCACCGTGCAGGCCCAGGTCGTCACCGAGGCGGTCGCGGTGTTCCGGCTGGACGCGCGGGGCGGTGCGTCGCCGGCCTCCGTCGACGCGGTCGCGCTGCGGCGCGAGATGAAAGCCCGGCGCGCCGCGGCGGCGACCTGAGCCGGCGTGCCTGCGCGTCAGCCGGCGTCGTCGCCCAGCGCCGCCTGCAGCGCCGCGGCGAAGCCGGCCGGATCGTCCTCCATCATCGTGTGACCGGCCTGCGGCAGCAGGTGCAGCCGCGCCTGCAGGCCCTCGAGCAGCAGCCCGGTGCGGCGCACCGGCGTCATGCGGTCCTGCTCGGCGCAGATCAGGTGGCAGCGCGGCCGCGCCGGCGCCTGCATCAGGCGCTGCATCGCGGCGGGCGCGCCCTCATGGCGGTCGCAGGCCGCCAGGTCGAGCTCGAGCAGCGTGCGGGAGCCCTCGGGCAGCCAGGCTGGCGGGCAGCCGTCCAGCACGCGGTGCATGCGCTCGACGCCGGCCTGCTGCCGCGCCGGCAGGCCCGCGGCCTCGCCCGCATGCGACAGCGAGGCGATCAGCCCGATCGCTTCGAGCGGCGCCTCGCCCGCCTGCTGCAGCAGCGCTGGCGCGACCCGCATCGGAAACGCGGTGCCGACCATCACCAGGCGTTCCACCCGCGGCGCCTCGCCGCTGTCCGCCAGCCGTGCCGCCGCGTCCAGCGCGATCAGCGAGCCCATGCTGTGGCCGACCAGCGTGACCCGCGCGAGGCCGGCGGCCTGCAGCAGCGCGACCAGCGTGCCGGCCATCGCGGCGACGTCGGTGTCGGCCGGACCCTCGCTGCCGCCATGGCCGGGCAGGTCCGGAGCCAGGACCGCCTGTCCCTGCCGCAGGCAGTCCTCGACGGCACCGGACCAGACGCCGTGGTCGTTCAGCGCGCCATGCACGAACACGACGCAGTGCGCGTCCGGGCCGACCGGAGCGGCGCCGGTCAGCGCGAGCAGCCGGCGACCGTTCACGGTGAAGGGGCGGAGGATGGTGTCGGTCATCTGCGGCACGGGCGGCATGGGGCGTGTCTCCTCGGGGTGAACTTGTGCACGTTGTGGGCTATATTGGCGCAACACCGCCGTTTCGCGCGTCCCGAATCCGACAACTCCAAGCCAAGGGCTCCCCCATGAAAGTCAGCGACATCCTGCGTGTCAAGGGAAACACGCTCTTCACCGTCACCCCGGACCAGCCTCTGGCCGACGCGATCACCGTGATGGCCGAGAACGACATCGGCTCGCTGGTCGTCATGGAGCATGGCGACCTGGCCGGCATGCTCACCTTCCGCGAGGTCATGCAGGCCGTGGTGCGCAACAAGGGCAGCGTCGGCTCGATGATGGTGCGCAGCGTGATGGACGATCATCCGCTGACCTGCACGCCGGGCACCGAGATGGACGAGGTGCGCCGGATGATGCTCGAGCGCCACGCGCGCTACATGCCGGTGATGAGCGCCCGCACGCTGATGGGCGTGATCTCGTTCTACGACGTCGCGAAGGCGGTCGTCGACAGCCAGGACTTCGAGAACCGCATGCTCAAGGCCTACATCCGCGACTGGCCGGCCGAGGCCGGCAGCGACGAGACCGCCTCGCGCGCCTGAGCAGCACGTCCGGCACGGGCGGCCGGTGCGCCGCCCCCGCGGGCCTGACGAGGCGCCGGTGACGGCCTCTCGTCAGGCCCGTCGTCTTCCTCGGTCGGCAGCACCACCGCCAGGTAGTCGCCCAGCTCGCGGATGCGCAGCAGCACGCGTCCGCTCTCGTCGAGCCGCGTCACCGGCACCCGGTGGTCGTAGTCGCCGCGCTGAAGCGCCTCAAGGGCCTTCTCGGCCTGCCGCAGTGGTCGGCTGATCTCCCGTGCGTGCAGATGCACCAGGGCCATCGCGCAGCCCAGCGCCCCGAGCAGCAGGGCACCGGCCAGCGGTGTGTCCGAGTTGCCGAAGTGACCCTGGGCCACCAGAACCGCGGCAGTGGCCAGGCCAAGCGGCAGCAGCGCGCACAGCAGCAGACGGGTCCTGATCGTCGGCGATGAGCGGTGGCGAGAGCGTGAGGTCATGGCTTGTGACTGTTTGTAACGGTCTTCACCATGCCATAAAAAAAGCACGGTGCCCTTAACACACCGTGCTGTGAACGAGTCTGACTGACTCGAGGCTGGAACCGAAAGGTGTTACATGTCGAGCATCGATCCGGTCAGTCCCATGTCGGAACTGCCCATCAGGGCTTCGATGTCGAGCAGGATCAGCATGCGTTCCTGCAGGCTCGCGATGCCGGTGATGTAGTGGGTGTCGACGCTGGCGTCCATGTCCGGAGTCGGCCGCACGGCTTCGCCGGGCAGCTCCAGCACGTCCGACACCGAATCCACCACCGCACCGACGACGCGGCCGTTGATGTTCAGCACGATCACGACGGTGAAGCTGTTGTATTCGGCCGAATCGCAGCCGAACTTCAGCCGCAGGTCGACGATCGGCACGATGACGCCGCGCAGGTTGACCACGCCCTTGAAGCAGGGCGCCGCATTGGCGATGCGCGTCGGGGCCTCGTAGGAGCGGATTTCCTGGACCTTGAGGATGTCGATGCCGTATTCCTCGTTGCCCAGGCGGAAGGTCAGGTACTCGCCGCGCAGGTGCGCCATGCTGGCGCCACCGCCGGCATCCTGTCCGCGCTGCTGGGACTTGCTCGAGGCGCCGGAGGAGGAGCGGGTCGCGGTGGGGGTGTCGAAGGCCGTGCTCATGGGGGGTCCCTGGTGACGATGGGTGGATTTTCGGCATCGACGGGGCCGGGGAAGTCCTGAGCAGCAGGGCATTCGCCGGACAATTCGCGCCGTCGCCGCCGGCAGGGACCGGGCGCCTACAATCGCCGCCATTTCCTCGAACTCTGAGCGCGTCCTCCCACCATGTCCGGCAGCACCTTCGGCCTCCTGTTCCGCGTCACCAACTTCGGCGAGAGCCACGGCCCGGCGATCGGCTGCGTCATCGACGGCTGCCCGCCGGGACTCGAGCTCTCCGAGGCCGACATCCAGCCCGACCTGGACCGCCGCCGCCCCGGCACCAGCCGCCATGTCACGCAGCGCAACGAGCCCGACGCGGTCGAGATCCTCTCCGGCGTCTACGAGGGCAAGACGACCGGCACGCCGATCTGCCTGCTGATCCGCAACACCGACCAGCGCAGCAAGGACTACGGCAACATCCTCGACACCTTCCGTCCCGGCCACGCCGACTACACCTACTGGCGCCGCTACGGCCTGCGCGATCCGCGCGGTGGCGGGCGCTCTTCGGCGCGGCTGACGGCGCCGATGGTGGCCGCCGGTGCGGTGGCGAAGAAATGGCTGCAGCAGCGCCACGGCACCACCTTCGCCGGCTGGATGACCCAGCTCGGCGACGTGGTGATCCCGTTCGAGGACGAGGCGCAGATCCCGGTCAATCCCTTCTTCGCGCCGGCGGGCGAGGCCAAGGTGGCCGAGCTCGAGGCCTACATGGACGCGCTGCGCAAGTCCGGCGACTCGGTGGGGGCGCGGCTGAAGGTGGTGGCGCGCGGCGTGCCGGTCGGTCTGGGCGAGCCGCTGTTCGACAAGCTCGACGCCGACATCGCGCACGCGATGATGGGCATCAACGCGGTCAAGGGCGTGGAGATCGGCGACGGCTTCGGCGTGGTCACGCAGCGAGGGAGCGAGCACGGCGACGAGATGCTGCCGGCCGGCTTCGCCAGCAACCATGCCGGCGGCGTGCTGGGCGGCCTCTCGACCGGCCAGGACCTGGAAGTCTCGATCGCGATCAAGCCGACCAGCTCGATCCGCCTGCCGAAGGCCTCGGTCAACCGGGCGGGCGAGCCGACGACGGTCGAGACCTTCGGCCGTCACGACCCGTGCGTGGGCATCCGTGCCACGCCGATCGCCGAGGCGATGCTGGCGCTGGTGGTGATGGACCATGTGCTGCGCTGGCGCGCGCAGTGCGCGGATGTCGCGCTGCCGGTGCCGCCGCTGGCCGGCCAGATCGCACCGCAGGCCTGAGCGCGCGCTCACACGCGCTCCTGAGCAGCCCGGCGGCAGGCCCTCACGCAGCCGCCGTTGCCAGACCTCCCTCTCGCCGCGGGCCCGCAGACGGGCCTGCCGCACGCGCTCGATCGCAGCGCGTTCCCGGGTCTCGGGCGAAAACCCCGCCGTCTTCCTTGTGCTTCCGTCCTCTCGAAGGTTCGAGGCCGCCCGCTTCAAAATCCGAAGCGCTTCGGTTTCGAGATAAGAGTGCCGTTGCGGGTGTACTTCGGTAATTGCGTTTCGTCGACAAAAATATAATTACCCCGATTGCGTTGATTATCTGCGTCGGTTCTCCTGATCACGTTTTTTCTCGGGTCGGCTCATCCAGCAGATTCGAGAAAAGGGTGGAGGTGCGGGAGCGTCAGCTTGTCGTCCTCATCGAGCACTCCATGGCCTACACGTACGTTCCTGACCAGAAACCGTCCCTGGGCGTTCTTGGCGACAAGACTCTGCTGATCGCCATCGGCATCAGCGCCGTGGTGGCCGTCATCCTCGGGGGGCAGTTCATCGAGCCCAGAGCGGCGATTCTCTCGACGCTGGCCTTGCTGGCCGTGACGGGACTGGGCTACTCGATGAGCCGAGGATCATTCGCCAGCCGAATGATCCTGACGTTCGTGATGGTCACGTTCGTCACCCTGCACATCCATCTCTCCCGGGGGATGGCCGAGTTCCACTCCGGCGCCTGCCTGCTGCTGGCGCTGCTGCTGGTGTACCGGGACTGGCGACCCATCGTGATGGCGACGGTGCTGTTCATCGTCTATCAGTTTGCGATCGACCGCATGCAGGCGGCCGGCTGGCCGGTGTTCTGTCTGGAAAAGCCGAGCTTCTGGCGCATCGTGCTGCATGCGCTGCTGCTGGGGGCCCAGGGCTTCGCCGAGGTGGTGCTGGCGCGCGGCATGGCCCGCATGGCCGCCGAAGGCGAGGAGCTTCAGTTGCTGGTGGCCCAGGTCAACCAGGGTGAAAGCATCGCGCTGGACGTCTCGGACGTGGCGGTGCGCACGCCTGCTGGACGCACGCTCAAGAACACGCTCCACAAGATGGACGCGGTGGTCTCGCTGCTGCGCAGCGGAGCCCATCGCATCCATGTGGCCTGTGCGGAGATTGCCGCGGGCAACCAGGACCTGAGCGCACGCACCGAGACCACGGCCGCCAACCTGCAGCGCGCGAACGCCGGCATGACCGATCTGGCCCGCACGGCCCGCCATGCCGATGACAACGCCTGTCAGGCCAACGACCTGGCGCAGACCGCCAGCCGCGTGGCCGGCGACGGCGGCGCCGTGATCACCGAGGTGATCGACACCATGAAGGGCATCGCCGAGAGCTCGACCAGGATCGCCGACATCATCGGCATGATCGACGGCATCGCCTTCCAGACCAACATCCTGGCGCTGAATGCGGCGGTCGAAGCCGCGCGGGCCGGCGAGCAGGGCCGCGGCTTCGCGGTCGTCGCGTCCGAGGTCCGCATCTTGGCCAGCCGTTCGGCCGAAGCCGCAAGAGAGATCCGCGCGCTCATCGGAGAAAGCGTGGAGCGTGCCGAGCACGGCTCCTCGCTGATGGACCGGGCCGACACGACGATGCGCGAGATCACGCAGTCGGTGACCCGTGTCACCCAGATCATGAGCGAACTCAGCGAGAGCAGCCGCCGCCAGGCCTCCGAGGTCGTGGAGATGGGCGGCGTGATGTCGCAGATGGATCAGGCCACCCAGCAGAACGCCGCCATGGTCGAGCAGATGGCGGCGGCGGCGGGGAGCTTGAAGTCGCAGGCGGACGAGTTGGTGCAGACCGTGTCGGTCTTCCAGTCCCGCGTGGCCGCCTAGGGAGACCGACATGACCTCCTCCGTGAAGACGGATCCTTCGCACGCCAGGGAAGATGCGCTGCGCGACGACCTCTCGGTCATCCAGGCCGGAGCCACCGTCAGGTCGGTCTACGTCTACGAGCTGCCGGTGCGCATCTGGCACTGGGTCAATGCCTTGTCCATCGTCGTCCTGATCATCACGGGCTATCTGATCGCCAGGCCTCTGCCCACGCCGATGGGCGAGGCCAGCGACCATTACATGATGGGCTACATCCGCTTCGCGCATTTCACGGCCGGCTACCTCATGGGCGTGGGCTTCCTCGGCCGGGTGTACTGGGCCTGCGTGGGCAACATCTACTCGAAGGAGCTGTTCTGGGTGCCGCTGTTCCAGCTGGAGTACTGGAAGGACGTCTGGGCGATGTTCCTGTGGTACGCCTTCGTCGTGGATCGCCCTGCACAGTTCATCGGCCACAACCCGCTGGCGCGGGTGTCGATGTTCTTCGTCTACATGGCCGTGTCGGTGTTCATGATGCTCTCCGGCTTCGCCATGTACTCGGAAGGGCAGCAGCCCGGCGCCTGGTACGAGCAGCTGTTCGGCTGGGTCATCACGCTGATGGGGCAGTCGCAGGACGTGCATACCTGGCATCACATGGGCATGTGGGCCACGATCATCTTCATCATGCTGCACATCTATGCGGCGATCCGGGAAGAGATCACGAGCCGCCAGAGCATGGTCAGCACCATGGTCTCCGGCTACCGGACCTTCAAGGACTGACCCGGCGCCGGGGATCCGCGCGACCGAGCCCGGGCACTCCTCCCGTCAACGCACCTTCACGCTGGTCATTTCCTGGCCGTCGGGGCTCATGACGTGCGTCGAGCAGGCCAGGCAGGGGTCGAAGCTGTGCAGGGTGCGCAGGATCTCGACCGGCTGCTCCGGGTTGACCATCGGGGTGTTCAGCAGCGAGGCCTCGAAGGCGCCGATCTGGCCCTTGGCGTCGCGTGGCGAGCCGTTCCATGTCGTCGGCACCACGCACTGGTAGTTCTCGATCCTGCCGTCCTTGATGCGGATCCAGTGGCCGAGCATGCCGCGCGGCGCGGCGACGGTTCCCACGCCCTTGGCCTCCTTCGGCCAGGTGCTCGGGTCCCACTTCTCGATGTTGGCGGTGGCGGTGTCGCCGGCCCTGATGTTGGCGACGAGTTCCTTGAAGTCGTCGTGCATCATCTCGCTGCAGTACTGGCTCTCGAGTGCGCGCGCCAGCGTGCGGCCGATGGTGGTCGGCAGCAGCTGCTTGAGCGTGTACTGCGTCTCGGGCAGACCCAGCGCCTTGGGGAGGTCGCTGTTGATCATGCGGGCCGCAAGGTCCACCTGCTCCTTCGGACGCTGGCAGTGCTTGTTGCCCTTGGATGCGTGCGCATAGGCCAGGATGTAGCGCGACAGCGGGCCGACCTCGACCGCGTGGCCACGCCAGCGCGGCGACTTGATCCACGAGTACTTGGCCGACTCGTCGAGCTGCTCGATGTGGGTGCGCGTGCCTTTGAACTTCGGTCCCTCGGGCCTGTAGTTCGGCTCGGTCACGCCATCCCAGGGATGCAGGCCCCGGGTCTCGTCGGCGTACTGGTACCAGCTGTGGGTCACGAACTCCTGCACCTGCTCGGGGTCGCGAGGATCGATCGGCAGGATCTCGTCCCAGTTGCCGTTCAGGATCACGCCGCCGGGCAGCTGGTGCGTGGCGTGGTCGTAGGGCACCTTCTCGTAGGTGCCGTAGTCGGCCACGTTGGTGGCGCTCAGGCCGCCGCCATGCAGCCAGCCGGCCTGCTTGTAGATCGTGCCGATCGCCAGCACGTCCGGGATGTAGACGTTGTTGTTGAACTCGATCATCTCCCGGATGCGGGCCTCGACGAAGTTCAGGCGCTCCATGTTGATCGGCGCGCCCGAGGCCCCCAGGCCGTCGATGTTGATCGCGCAGGGCATGCCGCCGACCAGGTAGTTCGGGTGCGGGTTCTTGCCGCCGAAGATGGTGTGGACCTTGACCCATTCCTTCTGCAGGTCGAGCGCCTCCAGGTAGTGGGTCACCGCCATCAGGTTGGCCTCGGGCGGCAGCACATAGGCCTTCGAGCCCCAGTAGCCGTTCATGAAGGGGCCGAG
>NZ_JABSNM010000025.1 GCF_013294065.1 Sphaerotilus uruguayifluvii | reverse complement strand
CCCTGCACCAGCGTGCAGCGCCCTGCGTCCAGGTGCGCCTGGATCGTCGCCGGGTTGCCCGCGTACGTCAGCTTGTCCAGGACCACCACCGGCTCTTCGCTGCGCTCGAACCAGTGATGAACGAAATTGCCGCCGATGAAGCCGGCGGCGCCGGTCACGATAATCGTCATCAGAATTTGCCTGTCTGCTTGGTTTGATAAATTGAACCGACTGCCGATGCAGTCACATACTGATCAAGAAGCTGCTCATATTCACCCAGGATCTGTCCCCAGGTCAGCCCAGACTTGAAGCGCAACGTGCTGGATGCGCGCATGCGCTCAAGGCAAGACGGGTCAGACTGGATGTCATCCAGAACGCGCGAAAAATCATCTGCATCACCGAAATAGCGCGCGCCATTACCCGCCACCCAGCGATTGAACCGGTTGTCGTGCGCCAGAATGGCATTGCCAGCCCCCAACGCCTCGACCAGAGAGGGGTTCGTTCCGCCGACCTGGTGACCATGGACATAAGCCATGCTGTGGAACCGGATCGAATTGATGACAGGCTTGTCGTAGATGGCCCCCAGGAAACGGACCTCATCGCTGGCGGCGGCACGCACCTTGACGTGGTAGGGGTTCGACTCGCTGTAGTTTCCGAGGACCGCCAACTGGAAACCACGCCGTTTCGCGGAAAAGCCGCTGACCACTTCAAGGATGGAGTTTTCAGGCTCGGGGCGCGCCACCAAGGACAGGAACCGTCCGGGCTCCAGGCCCAGCGTGCGAACAGGTGCATCCGAGACGCCGGTCAGATGCTCCGCGCCGTAGGCGATGGTCGTGATCTTGTCGCCAGAAACACGAGTGGAGAGGTGGTTCTTGATTTCCGGATGATCTGCGACCAGATGATCACCCAGCCAGCACCCCATCCGTTCGTTCAGCCAGAACCAGGCCTTGGCAGGACGGCTCCACTTGGCACGAGCCCACTCGATGCCGTCCATGTTGATGATGTTCGTGATGCCCTTGGCCTTGAGCAGCGAACAGAAGATCGCCGTGTTGTACCCCAGCGTCAGACACAGATCCTTGTGCTGCACCGCATCGACGATCGTCTTCCAGTCAAAGATGATCGTCCCCATGGGACCGTCCTTGGCCACAGGAATGCGCACTCTCTCGACACCACGCCAAGTGTCATTCACGACATCCCCCTGGCCATCTTCCTGGCAGTAGACGATCACCCGCCAGCCTTTTTCGACCAGATAGAGCGCCAGATATTCAGCAAATGTCTCGAATCCGCCGTGCGCAGCGGGAATACCTCGTATACCGAGAATTCTCAAGGTTTTTTTTGACATAATTTCCCCCTACGGGCAATAAAATTTCATTCGTGATGATCGAAGGCCTGGAACCCTGCGATCTTGACCAGACTGTCCTTGCGCGCGGCCGTGTAGTCGGCCTCGATCATCTCGCGCACCAGTTCCTCGAACGAGGTCGTCGGCACCCAGCCCAGCTTTTCCTTCGCCTTGGTCGGATCACCCAGCAAGGTTTCCACCTCGGTCGGACGGTAGTAGCGGGGGTCGACCTTGACGACCACGTCCCCGACCTTGACCTTGGCCCGAGAGCCTGTCACCGCAGCGACGACGCCGATCTCGTGCTCGCCCTCGCCCTCGAAGCGCACCGTGATGCCCAGTTCAGCAGCCGCACGCCCGACGAACTGGCGCACGCTGTACTGCACGCCGGTGGCGATGACAAAGTCTTCCGGCTGGTCCTGCTGCAGCATCAGCCACTGCATCTCGACATAGTCGCGTGCGTGACCCCAGTCGCGCAGCGCGCTCATGTTGCCCAGGTACAGGCAATCCTGCAGTCCCAGCGCGATGCGCGCGATGGCGCGGGTAATCTTGCGCGTCACGAAGGTCTCGCCGCGCAGCGGGCTCTCGTGGTTGAACAGCACGCCGTTGCAGGCGTAGATACCATAGGCCTCGCGGTAGTTGACCGTGATCCAGTAGGCGTACATCTTCGCCACCGCGTAGGGGCTGCGCGGGTAGAAGGGCGTCGTCTCCTTCTGCGGGATCTCCTGCACCAGGCCGTACAGCTCCGAGGTCGAGGCCTGGTAGAAGCGCGTCTTCTTCGTCAGGCCCAGGATGCGGATCGCCTCCAGGATGCGCAGCGTGCCGATGCCGTCGGCGTTGGCGGTGTATTCCGGCTCCTGGAAGGACACCGCCACATGGCTCATCGCCGCCAGGTTGTAGATCTCGTCGGGCTGGACCTGCTGGATGATGCGCACCAAGCTGGTCGAGTCGGTCAGGTCGCCGTAGTGCAGCGTGAAATGCCGGCCGTCGACATGCGGGTCCTGATACAGGTGGTCGATGCGGTCGGTGTTGAACAGGCTGGAGCGACGCTTGATGCCGTGGACCTCGTAGCCCTTCTTCAGCAGCAGCTCGGCCAGATACGCGCCGTCCTGGCCGGTGACGCCGGTGATGAGGGCAACCTTGGGTGTGGACATGGGGCGATGACTTTCTCTGTGCATGAAAGCCTGGCCGCGCCAGGCTGGAAACAGACTTTGGAACTGAAGAGAGCCCTCTTCAGCAGCCACACCCCGTGTGGAAGGGTGCGGACAGATAAGCAAGACGGATTCCATCCGCCAGCGTCGTGCGGGCCGTCCAGCCCAGGCCAGCCAGCCGGCTGACGTCGAGCAGCTTGCGCGGCGTGCCGTCGGGCTTGCTGTCGTCGAAGACGATCCGGCCCTCGAAGCCGACCACCTGCATCACCGTCTCGGCCAGCTCGCGGATCGTCACGTCGGTGCCGGTGCCGATGTTCACCAGCGGGCCGTCGTAGCCCTGCTCCATCAGGAAGACGCAGGCGTCGGCCAGATCGTCCACGTACAGGAACTCGCGCATCGGCCGACCGGTGCCCCAGACCACGTACTCGGCGTCGCCCCGCTGCCTGGCCTCGTGGGCCTTGCGCAGCAGCGCCGGCAGCACATGGCTGTTGGCCAGGTCGTAGTTGTCGTTCGGGCCATACAGGTTGGTCGGCATCACGCTGATGTACTGGCGACCGTGCTGGCGGTTGTAGCTCTCGGCCAGCTTGATGCCGGCGATCTTGGCGATCGCGTAGGGCTCGTTGGTCGGCTCCAGCGGACCGGTCAGCAGGTAGTCCTCCTTGATCGGCTGCGCGCAGTCGCGCGGGTAGATGCAGCTCGAGCCCAGGAACATCAGCCGCTGCACGCCCGCCAGGTGGGCGCCGTGGATCAGGTTCGCCTCGATCATCAGGTTCTGATAGATGAAGTCGGCTCGGTGGATGTTGTTGGCCTGGATGCCGCCCACCCGCGCGGCGGCGATGAAGATGTAGTCCGGCGTCTCCTCGGCCAGGAAGGCCTGCACCGCGCGCTGGTCCAGCAGGTCCAGTTCAGTACGGCTGCGGGTGAGGATGTTCGTGTAGCCGCCCGCCTGCAGTCGGCGCACCAGCGCGCTGCCGACCATGCCGCGATGGCCAGTGACGAAGATGCGGGAAGCAATGGAAGGCAGGCTCATGAGCAGACGGAGGCGGACAGTAAGGAGCCGGCGAAGTCATGCAAGGCGACATGCATCGCGAGCACAACAAATGAGTCAATTTGAAACAATGGCTCCACGAAACCAGAAGGACCCGGATCTGCCCGGAAGTAGAAAGGAGCACCAGCGACCGTGTCCAGCGCTTCATCCGGAGAAATCCTACTACTGCGCCGTTTTTCTCATGTTCGCAGAAGCAACAATGGGGGCCAGCCTCCGAAAGCCCGGCAGGCCCCTCGCCGGATCAGCCCTCTGGCCCCGCTCGACTCATGGATAACACGACTTGCACTGCACGCAAGTGCGCACATCCACACGACCCAGGGGGTTGAGATCGCTCTGGAATCAGGCCAAACTCGGTGAGAGGTGGATAAATTTTCACTTCGTCCGTGCACTTCAAGGACGGACAACTCTCATCAGGAGCGGAAGTCATGATCAAGTTTCAGGGTTCGATGAAGGGCCTGGTCCTCGTGGCAGTGGCCACGATCGCCAGCATGGCCTCGGTCGCCGCCCACGCCCAGCGCGTGGTGCCGACCGCCGGTGGCCGTGGCGGCACGGTGCAGCCGCGTCCGCCGGTGCGCGTCGCGCCGCCGCCGCCGGTGGTGGTGGTGCCGCCGTGCAAGCGTGGCGGCCCTGGCATCACCCCGTGCTGAGCACGTCGACACGACAGGTTGACCTTTGACCAGGCAATCCTGGGCCCGGCAGGCTGAGCGAGGCCTGCTGGGCCTTTTTGTTGTTGCCCTCGTCTGGCTGCCCCTTCCGCTCGGCAGCAACCGACCCTGGGCCCTCGCCTTGTTCGCTGCACTGGTCTGGCTGCTGCTGGCGGCCGCCGGTCTGCTGCGCATCGCCGCGCCTGCGGCCTCGTCATCCAGCCGCCAGGGCGAACCGCCTGCGCGGGTCAGCTGGGGCGCGCACATGGTCCTGGCCCTGATGGTGGCCTTCACGGCATGGTGCAGCCTGCAGCTCAGTCCCTGGGGCTACACCGAGGATGCGCACGAGACGCGCATGTACGTGCTGCGCTGCGTCGGCTACGTGGGCGCGTTCTGGCTGGTCCAGCTGCTGGTGACCAGCGACCGGCGGCGCCTGGTGCTGCTCGGCGGCCTGCTCGGGGCTGGCGTCATCCAGGCGCTGATCGCGATGGTGCTGTTCTCCGCCGGCAGCCGCTACGAGATGATGGGCTTCGACTTCGTTCAGGGCATGCGTGCCACCGGCACCTTCACCGGACCGGACGCACTGGCCAGCTACCTGCTGACCGCGCTGTCGGCCGGGCTCGGCCTGATGCTGACCCAGATGGGGCGCTCCCATGCACCATCGAAGGGCCGGCACCAGAGAACGCGCACCGCGATGGAATTCATGATGTCGACCAAGATGCTGGTCCGCATCCTGCTCATCCTGCTCGTGATCGCTCTGGTCCTGACCCGCTCCCGGATGGGCAACGCCGCCTTCTTCCTGTCGCTGTTCCTGGTGGGCGGCTGGGTGATGCTGCGCTCGCCCAAGCTGCGCCGGCCGGCGGCGATCCTCGTGGCCAGCCTGCTGGTGATCGACACCATCGTCATCGGCCAGTGGGTCGGCCTGTCGAAGGTGATCGACCGGATGCAGGCCACGGAAATCGCAGCGGAGGCGGACGCAGCCTCTGCTGTAGCACCGGCATCCAGCGACGCCTTGATGGCCCCGGTCCATCTGGTCCACAAGGAAGAAAGCCTGATCGAGCGCACCCGTCCCGTGCGGGATGCGCTGCAGATGCTGCACGAGCGGCCCTGGACCGGCTTCGGGGGCGGCGCCTTCTACACGGCGTTTCCTCGCTACAAGCAGGAGTCGCTGAAGCTGCCCTACAACCACGCGCACAACGACTACGTCGAGATCGCCGCGGACACCGGCGTGCCCGGTCTGGCCCTGCTGGCGCTGGTGGTGCTGCTGACGCTGGGACGCGTGATCCAGCTGATCGATGACCGTCAGCCCAGCCATGTGCGGGGCACCGCAATCGGGGTGGGCATGGGGCTGATCTGCGCCCTCCTGCACGCGACGGTGGACTTGAATCTGCAGATCAACGCCACCGCCATGGCGCTGACCGTACTATTGGCCGTGGTATGGACCGTGCCCCGCGGGCACGCTGCTGCATCTCGCAGGAAGTAAGTCGTCTTTTTTCATCATATGAACCAGATCCAAGTCGCCGCGCAAGGGCAGGTGCCGGCACAGCCCGCCCCCCCCTTCGCCCCCGTCCAGATCGGCCTGTCGGAAGAGAGCAAGCTCGCGCTGCTCGACCACTGGCGCAGCATCAAGAAACGCAGGTGGCCCATCCTGGGCCTGGCCACCGCGCTGGCGGCGCTGGGCGCGGCCGTGGCCTTCTCGATGACCCCGGTCTACCGCTCGACCGCGACGGTCCTGATCGAGGCGGGCAAGCCGAAGTTCCTGTCGATGGACGACATGATCGGCAGCGCGATGCAGAGCAAGGAGCAGTACCAGACCCAGGTGGAGATCCTGAAGTCGCGCGAGGTGGCCCAGCGCACGGTGACCGCTCTGAAGCTCTGGAACAACCCCGACTTCGATCCACGCAAGGGTGAAGCCGGACTGAGCCACCGGCTCAAGGCGATGCTGGGCAAGGGGGCGGCCCCGACCGAGTGGGATGACGAGAAGCTGGCCGAGGCGGTCGTCGAGCCGTTCATGAAGGCAGTGACCGTCGAACCGGTGCGCCTGAGCCAGCTGGTCAAGGTCAGCTTCGACTCGCCCGACAGCCGGCTGGCAGCACGGGTCGCCAACGAGCTCTCGTCGAACTACATCGACGCCGACCGCGATGCCAAGTTCAAGCTGGCCCAGAACCTGAACGGCTGGCTGGAAAAGCGCGCCACCGAGCTTCGCAAGAACCTCGAGGAGTCCGAGCTCGCGCTGCAGGCCTACCGAGAGGAGAAGGGCCTGGTCAGCCTGAGCGGCTCGGCCCAGGCGCTGGCCGGCATGCAGGCCAACGAAGTGACGCAGCGCCTCATCGAGGCGCGCGCACGCCGCATGCAGCTCGAGGGCACCTACAACCTGATCGGTGGCGTGTCGAACGGCGACTACAGCAACATCCCGGCGGTGGTGAACCACCCGTCGGTGCAGGAAGCCATCCGTCAGGAAGCCGCCGCCCAGAAGGAAGTGGCCGAGCTGTCCGAGAACCTCGGCCCGAACCACGTCAAGATGCAGGAGGCCCAGTCCTCGCTGGCAGCCGCACGCAAGTACCTGGAGCAGCAGCGCCGCTCGATCGCGCGCAGCATGGTCCAGGAATACAACCTGGCGCGCCAGTCCGAGAAGTCGCTCGAGACCGCGCTGGGCGCGGCCACCGGCGGCGTGCAGGACGTCAACCGCAAGGAATTCCAGCTGCAGGTGCTCGAGCGCGAAGTGTCCTCGAACAAGCAGCTCTATGACCTGTTCATGAGCCGCGCCAAGGAAATGGATGCCGGCAGCGACATCCAGGCTGCAATCGCGCGCATCGTCGACCCGGCCGTGGTCGCCAAGGATCCCGTGCGCCCGAACAAGGGCCAGATCATCATCGTCGCCTTCGTGCTGGGCCTGATGATCGGCTCGATGGGTGCGCTGATGCTCGAGCGGATGGACAACACCATCAAGGGCAGCGAATCGGCCGAGACCAAGCTGCAGCAGCCGGTGCTGGCGGTGCTGCCGGCGCTCAAGGGCGAGCAGCTCGAGAATGTCGCGACGCTGTTCATCCGCGAGCCGAACTCGCACCATGCCGAGGCGATCCGCACCGCCCGCACCGGCATCCAGCTGTCGGATGTCGACCAGCGCCATCGCCTGATCATGCTGACCTCGAGCGTGCCGGCCGAAGGCAAGACCTCGACCTCGATCAACCTGGCGCTGGCCCTCGCGCAGACCAAGCGCACGCTGCTGATCGACGCCGACATGCGCCGGCCGCAGGTCGGCGTGCGTCTGGGCATGGCCCCCAACGCCAAGGGCCTGTCGAACCTGGTGACCGGCACCGCCTCGCTGAAGGAGTGCGTGCATCAGGTCGAGGGCAGCCCGCTGCTGGTGATGCCGGCCGGCGACATTCCGCCCAACCCGCTGGACCTGCTGCTGTCGCAGCGCTTCAAGGACGCGATCCGCCACCTGCAGCCGCAGCTGGACTTCATCCTGATCGACACCCCGCCGGTCGAGCTGGTCAGCGATGCGCTGTCGGTCGCGCCGATGGCCACCAGCACGATCTACGTCGTGCGGGCGACCGAGACGCCGGTGCCGGTGGTGCGCAAGGGCCTGAGCCGCCTGCAGCGGGCGGGCGCGCATGTGATGGGCGTGATCGTCAACGGCCTGGACTTCGAGGATGCCCAGCGCTACTACGGGGAATCGGTCAACGGCGGCTACGGCAACACCTACTATCACGGCTATGTGCAGCAGCAGCCGACCGAGACCGAGGCCAAGGCCTGATCCGGTCCGAGGTCCCGCCCTGATCCATGCTTGATCTTCACGTTCACGTCCTGCCCGGCATCGATGACGGTCCCCGAACGCTCGACGACGCCCTGGCCCTGGCCCGGGCGCTGTCGGCCGACGGCATCGAGCATGTGGTGGCCACGCCGCACATCTACCCCGGCGTCTTCGACAACACGCCGCAGCGCATCGCCGAGGCCTTCGACCGCCTGCAGGCTGCCGTCGCCGACGACGGACTGCCGCTGACGATGAGCTGGGCCGCCGAGGTCCGCATCTGCCCGGAAATCATCGACTGGGTCGAACAGCGGCGGCTGCCGCTGCTCGACGGCAGCCTGGTGGGTCCGTCGACCGCGCTGATCGAGCTGCCCGACGGGCAGATCCCGGTCGGCACCGACAAGCTGGCCGGACTGCTGCTCGACCACGGCATCACGCCGCTGATCGCCCATCCGGAGCGCAACAAGGCGGTGATGGAGCTGCACACCCGGCTGGAGCCGCTGCGCCGCATGGGCTGCCTGTTCCAGCTCACCGCCGCGTCCGTGCTGGGAGAGTTCGGCAGCCGGGCCCAGGCCAGCGCCCGCCAGCTGCTCGACGCCGGCTGGGTCGACGTGCTGGCCACCGACGCGCACAACCTGTCCGGGCGCCGGCCGCGCATGCGCGCCGCCCGCGAGTGGCTCGAGCAGAACTACGACGCGGCCCTGGCCGAGCGGATGACGGTGACGACGCCGCAGCGCATCGCCGGCGTGAGCTCGTTCTCGATGGAGACGGCAGGCCAGAAGCTGGTCTTCCGCGATCTGCCCCAGCATGCGCAGGCCGAGGACGACTCGGCCTGGCGCAGCGGACTCGGCGACCTGACCGACCTGCCGGCCTTCGAGCCCGCCCGCAGCCCCGACGCTCTCTTCGGCCGGAATCCGGAACCGCAGACACGGCAGGATGCCGAGGAGTCGCCCCACGGCCGCTGGACGCTGACCGACTTCCGCATCGATGCGGTCGTCGAGGACCTGAACCAGGCCTCGCTGCAGGCCGGCGCCCCCGGCCCGTCCGACACGCGCGCACCGGCCGCCGAGACCCTGGGCGATGTCATGCCCCCTGCGGCCCCGCCGGCCTCGGACGAGGACTGGCTGCTGCCTGACTTCGGTGCTGCAGCAGCACGGCCGCCTGCCGAGCCCGAGGTCGCGCCCGTGGTGCCCGCCCCCCAGCCTGCGCATGAGCCCCTGCGCGACGAGCTGCTGTTCCGTCCGGAGCCGGTCCGCCCGCCACCTGCTGCCCCGGCCCGACCCAGGAGCGCACCGGTCGCGGAGACGAGGCAGACAGCCGCCGCGATTGCGGAGTCGGCGCCTGTCCAGACGCAGGCCGACGAACAGGCGGACGCCGCACGTCCCGCGAAGCTCTTTGCCGGACCGCTGAAACGGCTGCGCCAGATGCTCGAGCCGAGCGAGGCGGCGCCTGTCACGGCACCGGCGGCGCCGCCCGCCGCCGAGGAACGGCCGCCCCTCCAGGCGCAGCCCCCCGTCGAGCTGCCGGAGAGCACCACACCAGCGATGCCCTCGCCTGTGGCAGCGCCTGCGCCCGCCCTCGCCAGGGAAACCGCAGCACCAGAGCCGCGCCCGATGCCCGAGCCGGTCGCCCTGGCCTCGGAGCCTGTCGCCTTGGCGCCGCCGGAAACCTCCGTGCGCGGCATGCGCCTGAGCGATCTGACGGCCCTGTCGCCGGTGCTCGGCACGCCCGCCGGCGGAGCACGCATGGCGGCCGCAGCGACAGCGGCAGCGCCGCTGCGCGGAGCCACCATGCCCGAGTCGGCGGCGCAGCCCCGCCAGGGAGCGCCCTTCCGCGCCGCGCCCATGACCTCGGCCGCACCTGCCGCCATGCCCCCCGCCACCGAGCCGCCCGTCGGCGAGCCCCGGGGCTTCAGGCTGAGGGATCTGCCTTTCCTGAAGCCTCGCAACAAGTCCTGATAAAAGTCCTGATCGATGGCGATTCCTGTCAGACACAAGGTCCTCAACGGCCTGCTGGCCACGACGCTGTGCGTGATGGCGGCCTGCGTCGTGCAGCAGGCCGGCGTCCTGATGGCGGCCGACTGGTCCTCCTCGGTGGCGCGGCACAACCTTTCCCGCTGGGCCGCCGGCAAGGAGGACTTCGACGACACCCGCTGGCAGCAGGCGCATGACGAGCTGATCGAGGCGATCGCGCTCACGCCGAAGGACGCGACGCTGCAGGACGCGATGGCCCAGCTCTACAGCCTGCAGGGACAGGCCGTCTGGACCACCGGCGCCGAAGGCTCGCCGGAGATCGAGGCCTATCGCAATGCGATGAAGTACCAGCAGGCCTCGATCGAGCTGCGACCGACCCACGCGATGGCCTGGGCCAACCTGGCGCTGATGCACTTCGCGGTCAACGACACGCCCGAGGCGCTGTTCAAGGCCTGGCGGGAAGCCGCTCGCCTCGGCCCCAGGGAAGAGGATGTCGAGAACACGCTGGTCATGCTCGCCGGCGAGACCTGGAGCATCGCGCCGGAAGATGTCCGCGCCTGGGTCGAGGCACGCCGCCCGGGATTCTCGGAACGGATGCAGGACACCGCAGCGCGCTGAATCCTTCGCTGCCCACGAAAAGGAAGGCCTCGAAAAAGGAAAGGGCCCGCCGAAGCGGGCCCTTTGCCATCGGACGCGGACGCCCGAGGAGAATCAGGCGGCCTTGCCGGCGCGACGGCGACGCGACACGAAGCCCAGGACACCCAGGCCGGCCATCATCATCGCGACCGAGTCGGCTTCCGGCACCGGAGCGGCGGTGTAGTCCAGCAGGCCGATCGGACGGTTGTACGGGTCGGCGTTGGTCAGCGACACGATCAGGTTCTGCGTGCCCACCGGAACGGCGAAGCCCACCCAGCCCGAGTCGTAGTAGATGTGCTGGCTGGCCAGACCCGACACCGACAGCGAGTCGGTCGCCAGGGCGCTCGTCGACGAGGCGCCGTAGTAGGACACCGAGATCTTGTCGTCGTAGAGCGAACCGACCGAGTAGTCCTCGGTCATCAGGCGCAGCCACATGATGTCGCCGCCGTTGGAGACCGGGCCGGCCAGGTTCAGGCCATAGGTGGCAGTGGCGCCGAGGGCGCTGCCGCAGTTCGGCGCCAGCGTCGAGGCCGGGCAGATCTCCAGCATGCCGAAGTTGTTGCCGTCGGCAGCCAGCACGCCGGTGCCCGCAACGCCGTCGTCATGGGGATAGCTGAAGGCCGTGCCGGTCTCGTCATTGACGGTGTAGAGCGTCGTGCCGCTCGCCACCGAGGTCATGACGCCTTCGGCGCCCAGGGCCATCCAGCCCGCCGGATTGGCGCCGGTGCCGGCCTCGAAGCCGGTGTTGGTCAGCGCGAAGGCCTGTCCGGAGACGAGGCCGCACAGCGCCAGTGCGTAGACGGATTTCTTCAGCATGATGCACTCCTGAGAATTTTCGACGACCTCGCGTCGATGGTTTGGGCGAGATTTCAGTTTTACTGTATCTGGATCAGACCTCGAAAAGAAGCCTATTCCCCCGAGAACAAGGGGGTGGTCCGCCGGAACTCACGTTCCTAGTTCGCGGCATTTATTCTCACCCCCTGTTCCAGGGGTATACAGATACCCCCAGGAGCGGCTGGCACATTCCAAGCCGGCAGGATTTCACGCGGCAGTCCGGCTTACCAGCTCACCTCCCGGTCCGGCGTCGCACCGATCTTGTGGATCGACAGGTCGGCGCCTTCATATTCCTCTTCCGGGCTCAGGCGCAAACCGACCAAAGTCCGGATCGCGCCGTAGACCGCGAAGCCGCCGGCCAGCGCCCAGGCCACCGCCATCGTCGTGCCGACGAGCTGGCTCATGAAGCTGACGCCGCCGATGCCGCCCAGCGCCTTCTGGCCGAACAGGCCGCAGGCGATGCCGCCCCAGGCGCCGCACAGGCCGTGCAGCGGCCAAACGCCCAGCACGTCGTCGATCTTCCAGCGGTTCTGCGTCAGCGTGAAGAGCTGGACGAAGATCGCGCCGGCCACGCCACCGACGACCAGCGCACCGGCCGGATGCATCAGGTCGGAGCCCGCGCACACCGCCACCAGGCCGGCCAGCGGGCCGTTGTAGGAGAAGCCGGGATCGTTGCGGCCCATCATCGTCGCCACCAGCGTGCCGCCGACCATCGCCATCAGCGAGTTGACCGCGACCAGGCCGGAGATCTTGTCGAGCGTCTGCGCGCTCATGACGTTGAAGCCGAACCAGCCCACCGCCAGGATCCACGCGCCCAGCGCCAGGAAGGGAATGCTCGAGGGCGGATGCGCCGACATCGCGCCATCCTTGCGGTAGCGGTTCGAGCGCGCGCCCAGCAGCAGCACCGCCGCCAGCGCGATCCAGCCGCCGACCGCATGCACGATCACGCTGCCGGCGAAGTCGTGGAACTCGGCGCCGAAGGTGCCCTTCAGCCAGGCCTGCACCCCGAAGCGCTGGTTCCAGGCCACGCCTTCGGACAGCGGGTAGACGAAGGAGACGATCACCACGGTGGCCAGCGACTGCGGATGGAAGCGCGCGCGCTCGGCGATGCCGCCGGAGATGATTGCGGGAATCGCCGCGGCGAAGGTCAGCAGGAAGAAGAACTTGACCAGCTCGTAGCCGTTCTTCTGCGCCAGCGTCTCGGCCCCGCTGAAGAAGTCCACGCCGTAGGCCACGGTGTAGCCGACGAAGAAATAGGCGATCGTCGAGATCGCGAAGTCGACCAGGATCTTGACCAGCGCATTGACCTGGTTCTTCTTGCGCACCGTGCCGAGCTCGAGGAAGGCGAAGCCGGCGTGCATCGCCAGGACCATGATGGCCCCGAGCAGGATGAAGAGCGCATCGGCGCCCTGTTTCAACGTGTCCATGGTTGTCTTGTTCCCGGATGAGGGGTGAAGGGGACGAAAAGGTGGAACCCTCGCGTCGTCCGGATGTCACCCGCCGCACCGGCATGAGGCGCACACGGATCGCGCGAAGCGCACCATGCAAGCACATTCCATGCCAAATTGGTGCATTCTGGTCGGCCCATCGGACGGCCGCATGCCCCGTGATGAGGCACCATGTTGGCGATCCGTGGCATGTTGCCGCCAGACGGCGAGCACACCCTTGGTGCGTGCGCATTGATGTGGTGCATGCATCGTTCACGCCCATCAGCCCGGTGCGCCGCACGGATACGGCGATGGACCGGCCGGTCCCCCCGCTACAATCGCGGCCCCGGCACCTGCACCAGTCAGGGTGCCGGGGGTCGCATCGGACTCGAATCGCAATCCGCGCCGCCCACGACTGGCGCTTTCCTTGAAGGAAAGACGGCAGGCGGTGCCGCCAGCACCCGTTGTCAGGGTGCCTCTTCATGACGTTTGACGAACTGGGCCTGGCCCAGCCCCTCCTTCGCGCCATCCGCGAACAAGGCTACGAGACCCCCACCCCGATCCAGCAGCAGGCGATTCCCGCGGTCCTCGCCGGCGGCGACCTGCTCGCCGGCGCGCAGACCGGCACCGGCAAGACGGCCGGCTTCACGCTGCCGCTGCTGCACCGCCTGGCCTCCACTCACCCGGTCAAGGACAGCAAGGGCCGCTGGGCGATCCGCGCGCTGATCCTGACGCCGACGCGCGAGCTCGCCGCCCAGGTCGAGGAAAGCGTGCGCACCTATGGCAAGCACCTGAAGCTGTCCAGCATGGTGATGTTCGGCGGCGTCGGCATGGGCCCGCAGATCGACCGCCTCAAGCGCGGCGTCGACATCCTGGTGGCCACGCCGGGCCGGCTGCTCGACCACCACAGCCAAGGCACGCTCGACCTGAGCCGCGTCGAGTTCTTCGTGCTCGACGAGGCCGATCGCATGCTCGACATGGGCTTCGTGCATGACATCAAGAAGGTGCTGGCGATCCTGCCCAAGCAGAAGCAGAGCCTGCTGTTCTCGGCCACCTTCAGCGACGAGATCAAGGCGCTGGCCGAGCGGCTGCTGAACCAGCCGCGCGTCATCGAGGTGGCCCGCCGCAACACCACCGCCGAGACGATCGCCCAGCGCGTCATCCCGGTCGGCCGCGAGAAGAAGAAGGACCTGCTGATCCACCTGATCAAGTCGCAGGACTGGCATCAGGTGCTGGTGTTCACGCGCATGAAGCACGGCGCCAACCGCCTGTGCGAGCACCTGGTGAAGGCCGGCATCACCGCGATGGCGATCCACGGCAACAAGAGCCAGGGCGCGCGCACCAAGGCGCTGGCCGAGTTCAAGAGCGGCGAGCTGTGCGTGCTGGTGGCCACCGACATCGCCGCGCGCGGCATCGACATCGACCAGCTGCCGCACGTCATCAACTACGAGCTGCCCAACGTCCCCGAGGACTACGTGCACCGCATCGGCCGCACCGGCCGCGCCGGCGCGCAGGGCGAGGCGCTGTCGCTGGTGTGCCTGGACGAGGAAGGCTTCCTCGCCGACATCGAGAAGCTGATCAAGCGCAGCATCCCGCGCGAGGCGATCGCCGGCTTCGAGGCGCCGGCCGGCGAGCGGGCCGAGCCGATCCAGATCGGTCGCCGCACCCTCAACGGCTCGGCCCGCGGCCAGGGCGGCGCGCAGCCCGGCTCGGGCCGGGGAGGTCGCCCCGGAGGCCAGGGCGCCGGTCGTCCGGCGGCTCCCGCAGGTGGCGGCCGCCCGGCCGCGCCGGCCGGTGGCCGTCCGCCGCGCGCCGCCCAGGCGCCGCAGCGCCCGTCCGGTGCACCGAAGAGCGGCGGCCCGCGTCCGCCCTCGTCGGGCTCGGGCCGCCGCGGCGGCTGAGTCCCGGGCTCAGGGACGCGAGCCGTCGTTCAGCGCGGCCGCGGCCTTGACCCGCTCGGCGCGGGCTGCGGTCTTTTCAGCGCGCTGCGCCGCGACCCGCTCCTCGCGGGCCTTGCGGGCAGCGACGCGATCCGCCTTGTCGGCCCGCTCGGCCCTGGCCACCTTGGCCGACTTCTCGGCCTTGGCGGCCTTCTCGGTCTTCTCGGCCTTTGCCGCCAGCTTCTCGGCACGCGCCTGACGCTCGGCCTTGCGCTGCTCGGCCCGGGTCGCATGCTCGGCGCGCGGCTTGTCCTTGTGCGCGGCGGCGGCCTTCTCGGCCTTGTCCGCCTTCGCGCTCCGGGCGGCGGCCTTCTCGGCAGCCTTGTCCGCCTTCAGCGCCCTGGCGGTCTTCTCGGCCTTTTCAGCCTTTTCGGTCTTGTCGGCAGCCTTGTGCTGGTGGCTGCGCTTCTCGGCCGCCGCCGCCTGGCGGGCGCGCTCGCGCTCGGCGAGCGCCTGCTCGGCCTTCAGCCGGGGCGAACTTGCCACCGCGGCAGGATCGCGCAGCGTGGCCGGGTCGGGCCGGGAGACCGGCGCCGAGGCGGCCGGCAGCGCCGGCGTGGTGATCGGCATCGGCGTCTGGCCGGTCGAGGTCTGGGCCTGCGCGCCGGCGGCCAGCAGGAGGGCGGCAAGCGCGGGGATCAGCGAGGGCATCGGGAAGGTCTCCTGTCGGTCGGATGCGGGAAGAAAGGCGGAAGGGAAAAGGCCGGAAGGCCGGGCGACGCCAGCGGCGTCGGAGGCATCAGCGGCATGCGCCGGTCAGTCGAAGCGACGCTCGCGCATCCACTTCGTCGCGACCCACTTCTCGCCGGCGATCACCGGCGCGCCGCCATGCAGCGAACGGCTGACCGGATGCGCGCGGTCGTAGCTGAAGAAGACCGCGTGGCCCTTGACCGGCGCGACCTCCAGCCGGACATCCGGGAACACGGTGGCGCCGCCCGCCTCGGGCGTGTTCAGGTACATCACCAGCGTGCCGACACGCTGGCCGCCGCGGCGCAGGATGCTCGGCGCGCCCGGCTGCGAGGGGTCGAAGTAGTCGTAGTGCGGCTTGTACTCGGCGCCGGGGCCGTAGTGCAGCACCTGCACGCCCTCGCCGTTCTCGACCGGCCAGTTCACCAGCGCCGAGATTCGCTGCTCGATGCGGTCGATCAGCGCGGTCTCGCCGCGCGCGAAGAACATGCCGGCGCTGGTGCGGGCCTCGTTGACCTCGCTGCCGCCGGTGACGTTGTCCACCGTCTCGGAGCGCGCCAGCCTCGGCGCGGCCAGGTCGCGCAGCGCGTCGCATTCCCCGTCGGAGAGAAAGCCGGCGAAGACGACGACACGCGGCTCGTGCATCTGCAGCGCCACCACGACCTCGTGCCCGTCGGGCAGACGCAGCCGCGTGCGGCCGTCGAGGCGCGGCTCGGGCACCGGCACCGGCTCGGGCAGGCCCGCGCCCGCCGCGCCGCGCTCGGCCAGGAAGCCCGAGAGCGTCTGCTCGAGCGCCTCGAGCGCGACCTCCTCGTCCCAGCCGGACTGCACCATCGCCTGCAGCACCGCATCCGGCGTGTGGCCGGCCTGCGCCTGCTCGAGAATCCACTGGCGGAGTTCGGGGGTGGCCGTCTGCATGCTCATCTGGGTGGTCATCCTGCGATTCTGTCAGCGTCGAGCGGAGCTTCGGGCTGCCCCACATCAAGCCATCCGTGGCGATTTGTTTCCTGGTGTGACGACAGGTATCGAAACGCGCTCAGGCGCGGCGCCGGAACACCAGGCGGTCCGACGTCGAGACCTCCGGCGCATGGGCGTAGCCGTCGCGGTCGAAGCCGCGCAGCGCCTCGGGCGTGGCCAGGCGATGCTCGATGGCGTGGCGCATCATCAGCCCGCGCGCCCGCTTGGCGTGAAAGCTGATGATCTTCCAGGCGCCGCCCTTCCAGTCCTCGAACACGCATTCGACCACCCGGGCCCGCAGCGCCGGGCGCAGCGCCGCCTTCGCGTACTCCTGGGAAGCCAGGTTGACGACCACCGGCACGGCGTCACCCGCCAGACGCTCGTTCAGGTGCTGCGCGATGCGGTCGCCCCACCAGGCGTAGAGATCGCGGCCGCGCGGGTTGGGCCAGCGCGTGCCCATCTCCAGCCGGTAGGGCTGCAGCGCATCGAGCGGGCGCAGCACGCCGTACAGGCCCGACAGGATGACGAGATGCTGCTGCGCCCAGGCCAGCGCCTCGGCGTCGAGCGAGCCGGCCTGCAGGCCGTCGTAGACATCGCCGTCGAAGGCCAGCACCGCCGGCTTGCTGTTGTCGGGCGTGGCCTCGGTCTGCCAGGCGCCGTAGCGGGCGACATTGAGCGTGGCGAGCTTGTCCGACAGCGCCATCAGCGTGGCCAGCTGCGCGGGCGTCTGGCCGCGCAGCTGCTCGATCAGCGCGGCGGCCTCGTCGTTGAACAGGGGAACGGTCGGCCGCAGGGCCGCGGGCACCGGGGTCTCGTAGTCGAGCGACTTGGCGGGCGAGAGCAGGAACAGCATGACGGGAGCGCAGGCGAAATCAGGCGGGATGAAGCGTCGGAAGCCTGCAGCGTAGCAGCCCGGCCCGCCGATCCCGCGGACAATCGCGCCGATGGACACGCCCGACACCCTGCCCTGCCCGTGCGGCAGCGGCCGCCCCCTGCCGGCCTGCTGCGGCCGCTACCACGCCGGCGAGCTCGCCGGCCAGGCGCCGGACGCCGAGGCGCTGATGCGCTCGCGCTACAGCGCCTTCGTGCTCGACCGGCTCGACTACCTGCTGGCGAGCTGGCATCCGGACACGCGTCCGGCCTCGATCGAGCCCAACGAGCCGGGCCTGCGCTGGCTCGGCCTGGAGGTCAAGCGCCACCAGCGCCAGGACGCGGACCATGCGACGGTGGAGTTCGTCGCGCGCAGCAAGCTCGGCGGCCGGGCACATCGGCTGCACGAGGTCAGCCGCTTCGAGCGCATCGACGGCCGCTGGTACTACCTCGACGGCGACCTCTCGCGCAGCCGCTGAGCGGTGTGGCGGGCACGCGCCAGCGCCTCGAGCGCGAAGTGGCGGCGCATGCCCGGCGACAGCAGCCGCAGCAGCATCGCCGCCGGCAGCAGCGTCGCCAGCACGCCGGGCTGCGGCCCCAGCGGCAGCGCCAGCAGCGCGATCAGCGCCAGCAGCAGCGTGACGGCCGCGGTGCGAGCCCAGAAATGCAGCCGCATCAGCCCGAGCCCGGTGCCGCCCAGCACCGCGGTCAGCGCCACCGAGGCCGGCTCGGCGCAGGCCTGAAGCGCGGCCATGCCGATGAAGGCCCAGGCGATGCAGGCCAGCTCGGGAGGATGACGATGCATCGGAACGGGGCGGGGAGTCGGGCGCGAGCTCATGATTTCCATTCTCGGCACACAATCGGTGCGACTGCATCCCCCGGTTCGATGATGTCCCCTCATGCACGGGATTCTTGAAAGCTCTCCGATGAACTCCGACGCGATCAAGCGTTTCTTTGTCACGCTGCGCGATGCCAATCCGCAACCCGCCTCCGAGCTGGAATACAGCTCGGTGTTCGAGCTGCTCGCCGCCGTGCTGCTGTCGGCGCAGGCCACCGACGTGGGCGTCAACAAGGCGACGCGCCGGCTCTTTCCGGTCGCCAACACGCCGGCGAAGATCGTCGCGCTGGGCGTGGAAGGCGTCGAGGCCTACATCCGCACCATCGGCCTGTTCCGCAACAAGGCGAAGAATCTGGTGGCGACCGCGCAGATCCTGCTGGACCAGCACGGCGGCCAGGTGCCGCGCAGCCGCGAGGCACTCGAGGCGCTGCCCGGCGTCGGGCGCAAGACCGCCAACGTGGTGCTCAACGTCGCCTGGGGCGAGCCGACCTGCGCGGTCGACACCCACATCTTCCGCGTCGGCAACCGCACCGGGCTGGCGCCGGGGCGCACGCCCTACGAGGTCGAGATGAAGCTGCTGGCGCGCATCCCGGCCGAGTTCGCCAAGGACGCGCACCACTGGCTGATCCTTCACGGCCGCTACGTCTGCCAGGCGCGCAAGCCGCGCTGCCGCGCCTGCGCGGTGGCGGACTGCTGCGACTTCGACGCGAAGACCGATCAGGCGTGAAGCCGCGCCCAGTCCTGCAGGCGGCGCTGGATCTGGCGCACGCCGTCGGTCAGCGCGGCCGGCCCGGGCTGCAGGATCTCGCTCGACTTGATCTCGAACACCTGCGCGTTCACGACCGCCGGCACGGATTCCCAGCCGGCCCGAGCCATGACCTGCTCAGGCCGGAACTTGCGGCCGCACCAGGAGCCGAGGATCACGTCCGGCGCGCGCCGCACGACCTCCAGCGGGTCGGCGACGATGCGGTCCTTGCCCAGTGATTTCCCCGCCAGCTCGGGAAAGCATTCCTCGCCGCCGGCCAGCCCGATCAGCTCCGACACCCAGCCGATGCCGGTGATGATCGGCTCGTGCCATTCCTCGAAGTAGACCCGCGGGCGGCGCGGCAGCGCACGGCCGGCCGCGGCGACCGCATCCAGGCCCTGCTGCAGCTCGGCCAGCAGCGCCGCGGCCTGCGCCTGCGCGCCCACCATCGCACCGACCATCGCGATCATGCGCAGGATCTCGGCCACCGTGCGCTGGTTGAAGACATGCACCGCCACGCCGGCGCGCACCAGCTGGCTGGCGATGTCGGCCTGCAGGTCCGAGAAGCCCAGCACCAGGTCGGGCTCCAGGTCGAGGATCCTGTCGATCTTCGCGCTCAGGTAGGCCGAGACCTTCGGCTTCTCCTGACGCGCGCGCGGCGGGCGCACGGTGTAGCCGGAGATGCCGACGATGCGCTCCTCCTGGCCGAGCAGGTAGAGCGTCTCGGTCGTCTCCTCGGTCAGGCAGACGATGCGGCGGGGGAACAGGTCGGAGGAAAGAGAGGCGGCTGCTTGCATGGGGCGTCATGGTAGGCGCTCCGGCCGGCCGGCGCCGCGACCTTCAGAGCAGCACGCCGCCCGACGCCTCGATGCGCTGGCCGTTGATCCAGCCGGTGCGATCGGACAGCAGCGCGCTCACGGCAGCGCCGATGTCGTCGGGCAGGCCGACCCGCCCGAGCGCGGTCTGGGACGCGATCATCGCGTTGAGCGCCTGGTTGTCGCGCACGGCACCGCCGCCGAAGTCGGTCTCGATCGCGCCGGGCGCCAGCGTGTTGACACGGATGCGACGCCCGCCCAGCTCCTTGGCCAGATAGCGCGTCATCACCTCGACCGCACCCTTCATCATCGCGTAGGCGCCGTAGCCCGGCAGGCTGAATCGCGCCAGCCCGCTGGAGACGTTCAGGATGCTGCCGCCGTCGCGCAGCAGGGGCAGCAGGGCCTGCGTCAGGAAGAGCACGCCCTTCAGATGCACGTTCACGAGCGCGTCGAACTGCGCCTCGGTCGTCTCGGCGAGCGGGGCGTGCACGCCGAACCCGGCGTTGTTGACCAGCGCATCCAGCGCCGCACCGCCGAAATCGCGCGCCAGCACCTCGCTCAGCTCGGTGACGAAGCGGGCAAAGCCGGCGGTGCTCGACGTGTCCAGCCGCAGCGCGGCGACTCGGCGGTCCGAGGTGCGCGGATCGGCGGCCAGCTCGGCGCGCAGCGCATCGGCCGCATCCACGCGCTGGTGGTAGGTGAACACCACGTCCCAGCCATCGCGGGCCAGGTGCAGCACGGCCGAGCGGCCCAGGCCGCGACTGCCGCCGGTGACGAGAACGACGCGGCGCGGGGAGAGGAAAGAATCGGTGCTCATCGGGGGCTCCTGGGAACGAAGGAAGAAGGTCGCCACTCTATTCAGGCGCCCGATCCGGACAAACCTCATCTCTTCGATCACACTGTCTCGCCTCATCGTCCAATCCGGCCGGAATCGGGCATGATCGGGCATGACTTCTCCCGCCTTCTCGCCGGACGACCTGCGCGTCTTCCTGAGGGTGGCCGCGCTGGCCAGCTTCAGCGAGGCCGCGCGCCAGCTCGACCTGCCCCGGGCCACCGTGTCCTCGGCGGTGCAGCGGCTGGAGGCGCACCTGGGCACCCGGCTGCTGCACCGCACGACCCGCCGCGTGCAGCTCACGCCCGATGGCCAGGCCTTCGCCGAGCGCGGCCAGGACGTGCTGGCGGACCTGGACGAGCTGCGCACGCTGTTCCAGCACGATCCGGCGCAGCTCACCGGCCGACTGCGCGTGGACATGCCGCTGGGCGTCGCCCGCGGGCAGGTGCTGCCCCGGCTGCCCGAGTTCCTGGCCCGGCATCCGGCGCTGAAGATCGACGTGTGCAGCACCGACCGGCGCGTCGACCTGGTGCGCGAGGGCTTCGACTGCGTGCTGCGGGTGGGTCCGGTGGTGGCCGAGGGGCTGGTGGCCCGGCCGCTCGGGGCGCTGGAGATGGTCAACATCGCCAGTCCGGCCTATCTGGCCCGTCACGGCGTACCGACCGGCCTGGCCGATCTGGAACGGCACCGGCTGGTGCATTACCAGCCCAACCCGGGTGTGCGGCCGGCGGGCTTCGAGTTCGTCGACCCGGATGGCGCGCCCGGCGACGACCGCCCCCGCTCGATCGCGATGCCGGGCGCAGTCACGGTCAACAACAGCGAAGGCTACATGGCCGCCTGCGAAGCCGGGCTGGGCATCGTGCAGATCCCGCGCGCCCGGGCCCGCGAGCGCATCGCGGCCGGCACGGTGGTCGAGATCCTGCCCGACCACCGGCCGGCGCCGATGCCGGTCACGCTGCTTTACGCGCACCGGCGCCACCAGCCACGGCGCGTGCGCAGCTTCATGGACTGGCTGGCCGGGCTGTTCGGGCCCGACGCGGCGTCCTGAACCGCGCCCAGGCCACCGCGCTCAGGCGCGGGTCTTCATCCCGAGCTTGTCCAGCAGCGCGCGGTCGCGCTCGGACTGCGGGTTGCCGGTGGTCAGCAGCTTGTCGCCGTAGAAGATCGAGTTGGCGCCGGCCAGGAAGCACAGCGCCTGCACCGCCTCGCCCATCTGCTCGCGGCCGGCCGACAGGCGCACGCGCGCGGTCGGCATCGTGATGCGAGCCACCGCGATGGTCCGCACGAATTCCAGCGGGTCGAGCTTGTCGGTGCCGTGCAGCGGCGTGCCTTCGACCTGCACCAGCTCGTTGATCGGCACCGATTCCGGGTACGGCGTCAGGTTGGCGATCTGCGCCACCAGCCCGGCGCGCTCGCGGCGCGACTCGCCCATGCCGACGATGCCGCCGCAGCACACGTTCATGCCGGCGCGGCGCACGTTCTCCAGCGTGTCCAGGCGGTCCTGGTAGTCGCGGGTGGAGATGATGCGGCCGTAGGCCTCGGGCGCGGTGTCGAGGTTGTGGTTGTAGTAGTCGAGGCCGGCGTCCTTGAGGGTGTGCGCCTGCGACTCGCTCAGCATGCCCAGCGTGCAGCAGGTCTCCAGGCCCATCGCCTTCACGCCCGAGATCAGCTCGGCGACCTTCTCGATGTCGCGGTCCTTCGGCGCGCGCCAGGCCGCACCCATGCAGAAGCGGGTCGCGCCCTGGCCCTTGGCGCAGCTGGCGGCCTCCAGCACCGCCTTGATGTCGAGCATCTTGCCGGCCTCGACGCCGGTGTCGTGGTGCACCGACTGCGGGCAGTAGCCGCAGTCCTCCGGGCAGCCGCCGGTCTTGATCGACAGCAGCGTCGAGAGCTGCACCTCGTTGGCGTCGAAGTGCTCGCGGTGGACCTGCTGCGCCTTCCAGAGCAGATCGTTGAAGGGCAGATCGAACAGCGCCTCGATCGCCTCGACGCTCCAGCGGGCGTCCGCGGCGGGCTCGGCCGCGCGCGCCGGCCGCACCAGCGTGATCGGCTGCGAGGCGTCGGCGGACGGGGCGGCGCAGGCGGACGGGTTCTGGACAAGGCTCATTCGGGAATCTCCAGCGCGGGAACAAGAAGCGCGCAACAGGTCAGGACAGATCGGACGGATCAGGACAGGAAAAGGCTCGGCTGCCAGCCCTGGGGCCAGCGCGAGGCGTGCGGCACGTCGGCCAGCAGCGGCGCCGGGATGTGCCGGCGCAGGAAATCGAGGTTCTCGTCGGCGCAGGCCATCGCCGGGTCGATGCGGTTGGCGACCCAGCCGGCCAGCGTCAGGCCGCGCGCGCGCACCGCCTCGGCGGTCAGCAGCGCATGGTTCAGGCAGCCCAGGCGCAGGCCGACCACCAGCACCACCGGCACGCCCAGCGCCTGCGCCAGATCGGCGCCGGTGAGCAGCGGCGCGCCGGGCGCAGGATCGCCATCGCCCTCGTCCAGCGGCACGAGAAAGCCGCCGGCGCCCTCGACGATCACCCGGTCGGCCTGGGCACACAGCGCGCGGTGCGCCGCGACGATCGGCGCCAGCGTGATGCGCCGGCCGGCGCGGCGCGCCGCCAGATGCGGCGACAGCGGATCGGGCAGGCAGAACGGATTGACGAGCGCCGGATCGGCCGCGACGTTGCCGGCCGCCTGCAGCGCCAGCACGTCGCCGCAGGCCCGCGAGCCGTCGGGCTGCAGGTCGAGCCCGGCGGCCACCGGCTTCATGCCGACCGCGCGCAGCCCGGCCTGCGCCGCGCCGCGCAGCAGCGCCGCGCTCACCAGCGACTTGCCCACGCCGGTGTCGGTGCCGATCACGAAGACGGAGCGCAGATCAGACTGATCAGACCGCATCGATGGCTCCGGTGCCGGACGGGGCGGCCGAGGGCGCGGGCGCGACCTCGCCCTCCTGCGCCAGCGTGGCCTCGAGCGCCTCCAGCGCGGTGCGCGCCAGGAAGGCGCCGCTGCCGTCCTCGCCCGCAGGATCGATCGCATAGGGCGGCATCAGGTAGAGCGTGCGGCCGATCGGGCGCAGCAGCAGACCGCGCTCCAGCGCCGCGCGGCCGTAGCGGCGGGCGAAGTCGGGCAGCGTCGTGTCGATGTCCCAGGCCCAGATCATGCCGGTGCGCCGGGCGTGGCGCACCCGCGGGTGCGCATGCAGCGGCGCCAGCCGGGCGTCGAGCGCGGCGGCCGTCTCGCGGTTGTGCGCCAGCACCGCCTCGCGCTCGAAGAGGTCGAGCACCGCCAGCGCCGCACGGCAGGCCAGCGGGTTGCCGGTGTAGGAATGCGAATGCAGGAAGCCGCGCGCGACCTCGTCGTCCCAGAAGGCGCGGTAGACCGCGTCGGTGGTCAGCACGGCCGAGAGCGGCAGCATGCCGCCGGTCAGGCCCTTGGACAGGCACAGGAAGTCCGGCCGGATGCCGGCCTGCTGGTGCGCGAACAGCGTGCCGGTGCGGCCGAAGCCGACCGCGATCTCGTCGAGCACCAGATGCACCCGCCAGCGGTCGCACAGCTCGCGCACCCGGCGCAGGTAGACCGGATCGTGCATCGCCATGCCGGAGGCGCACTGCACCAGCGGCTCCAGGATGACGGCGGCCGTCTGCGCGTGGTTCGCCTCCAGCCATACGGCCAGTGCGGCGGCGGCCCGCTCGGCCACGTCGGCGGCGCTTTCGCCCGGGCGGGCACCGCGGGCATCGGGGCTGTCGACGGTGGCGGCCAGGCGCACCAGCGGCGCGTAGGCGTCGCGGAAGATGCCCAGGTCGGTGACCGCCAGCGCGCCCACCGTCTCGCCGTGGTAGCCGCCGGCCAGGCCGACGAAGCGGGTCTTGTCCGGCTCGCCCTGGTTGCGCCAGGCATGCGCGCTCATCTTCAGCGCGATCTCGGTGGCCGAGGCGCCGTCGCTGCCGTAGAAGGCATGGCCCAGGCCGGTGAGCGCACCCAGCCGCTCGGACAGCTCCACCACCGGCGGATGGGTGAAGCCGGCCAGCATGACGTGGTCGAGCCGGCCGAGCTGGTCGACCAGCGCCTCGCGCAGCGCCGGGTGGTTGTGGCCGAACAGGTTGACCCACCAGGAGCTGATGCCGTCGAGGATGCGGCGCCCCTCGGCGTCATGCAGCCAGACGCCCTCGGCGCGCACCACCGGCACCAGCGGCAGGCCGGGGCGGCCGCCGGGCTGGCCCTCGTGCAGCTTCATCTGGGTGCAGGGATGCCACACCGCGCGCAGGCTGCGGGCGCGCCAGTCGTCGTTCAGGCTCACGGGCAAGGCGGTCCGGTCGGGGTCGTCGGCTCAGCGCAGCGGCGAGGTCTGCTCCGGGTTCTCCGGATGCGAGCGCAGCTCCTTCACCTGGTTCTTCTCGTCCATGAAGACGAGCTTGGGCTCGTGGGCGGCCACGCCCTCCTCGGCCACCAGGCCGAAGGCGGCGATGATGATCAGGTCGCCGACCGAGGCGCGACGCGCCGCCGAGCCGTTCAGAGAGAAGATGCCGCTGCCGCGCGGCGCCTTGATCGCGTAGGTGACGAAGCGCTCGCCGTTGTTGATGTTCCAGATGTGGATCTGCTCGTTCTCGCAGAGGTTGGCGGCGTCCATCAGGTCCTCGTCGATGCCGCAGGAGCCTTCGTAGTGCAGCTCGCAGTGGGTGACGGTGGCGCGATGGATCTTGGACTTCAGCAGCGTGCGGAACATGGCGGTCGGGGTCGGATGAGTCGGTCGGAGGCGGCGGATGGTAACGGCTGGCGGGACGATTCGCCGCAGTCCGGTCGAGTCGGACGACCGTAATTATTAATCACAAAAGGGTCGCCACACGAATGGCCCCATGGCGCGGTGGCGCGGGCCAGTCGGCGGCGGTGGGCGCGTCCCGTCGGCCGTGCAGCGCCAGCGCGTTCATCCAGCCGGCGTGCCCGACCGCCAGCACCGGCCGGCCGGCCGCGGCCAGCAGCATCAGCACGCCGGCGACCCGCTCGCGCAGCCGGTCCAGCGACTCGCCGCCGCCGGGCGCATGGCCGGCAAAGTCGGCTTCCCACGCCGCCACCTCGGCCCAGGCGATCTCGCGCCAGGGCCGGCCGTCCCAGGTGCCGAAGTCCAGCTCGATCAGGCCCGGCTCGATGCGGTGCGTCCAGCCCCAGCGGCGCAGCCAGCGCCCGACCTCGCGCCCGCGCCGCAGCGGCGAGGTCAGGATCTCGCGCGGCAGGCCGTGGCGGCGCGCATGCTGGCGGATGCGGTGCGCCAGGCGGCGGGCCTTGCGAGGATCGACCGGCAGGTCGGTGCGACCCAGGCAGCGGCCGGAGGCGCCGACCGGCTTGGGGTGCCGCCAGATGTGCAGTTCGTTCATGCGTCCCCCCGTCAGGCCCCGCCCAGCGCCGCCAGCCAGCCCAGCAGGCCGGCGACCTCGCCGAGCTGCTGCGAGGCGCCCAGCGTGTCGCCGGTGTAGCCGCCCAGGCGCTGCCGGTACCAGCGCGCGCACCAGAGCGTCATCGCAGCCGTGGCGCAGGCGCCGGCCAGCACGGGCCGCGCGCCGACCCACGCCGCCGCGCCCGCGCACAGCGCCAGCGCCACCGCGATCACCCAGCCCAGGCCGCCGCCGGAGATCTGCTGCGCCATCGGCTTGGCCTTGGCGTGCTCCGGGTCACCCGCATAGGGCAGCGCGCGCAGCAGCAGCACCGGCGCCACCCGCGACAGGCCATGCGCCCAGGCGGTCGCCAGCGCGGCGGCCGTCAGGTCCTGCGCGGCCAGCCCGTGCAGCGCCGCGGCCTTCAGCCCCAGCACGCCGACCAGGCCGAGCGCGCCATAGCTGCCCAGGCGCGAGTCCTTCATGATGGCGAGCGCGCGCTCGCGGCCGACGCTGCCGCCCAGGCCGTCGCAGGTGTCGGCCAGACCGTCCTCATGGAAGCCGCCGGTCATCCAGACGGTGGCCGCCATCGACAGGCCCACCGCCACCGGCAGCGGCCACAGCCCGGCCGCGCCCAGCAGCACCGCCGCGCCGACCGCGCCGACGCACAGCCCGACCAGCGGATAGTGGCGCGAGCTGGCGTGCATCCACTCCGGCGACCAGCCGACCCAGGCCGGCACCGGCACGCGGGTGAAGAACTGCAGCGCCACGAAGAACAGGCGCAGCTCGTGCAGCAGCAGGCTCATCGGGCGGTGTCCACGCTCAGGCCTCGCGGTCGGACACGCCAGCCGCCTCGAAGCTGGCCATCTCGGCCAGGATGCGGCAGGCCGATTCCAGCAGCGGCCAGGCCAGCGCACCGCCCGAGCCCTCGCCCAGGCGCAGGCCCAGCGCCAGCAGCGGCTCGGCCTCCAGGCGGGCGAGCATCAGCCGGTGGCCGCTCTCGTCGGACTGGTGCGAGAACACGCAGCGCTGCAGCACCGCCGGTGCCAGCCGGGAGGCGACCAGCACCGCGCTGCTGACGATGAAGCCGTCGACGACGATGACGCGGCGCTCCATCGCGGCCTGCAGCACCGCGCCGACCATCATCGCGATCTCGAAGCCGCCCAGCGCTGCCAGCGCGGCCAGCGCGTCGGTCGCGTCGGCATGGCGCGCCAGCACCTGACGCAGGATCTCGGTCTTGCGCACCAGCGCCGGGCCGTCGACGCCGGTGCCGCGGCCGGTGCAGCGGTCGATCGACTCGCCGGTCAGCCGCGCCATCAGCAGCGCCGCCGCCGAGGTGTTGCCGATGCCCATCTCGCCCAGCAGCAGCGCGTTGCCCGGCAGGCTGCGCACCACGCCGGCGCCGGTCTCGATCGCGGCGACGCATTCGGCCAGCGACATCGCCGGCTCCTGCAGCGCGTCGGCGGTGCCCCAGCCGATCTTGCGCGAGATCAGGCCCGGGCGCGGCGCGAACTCGTGCTTGACGCCCGCGTCGACCACCGACAGCGCCAGCCCGTGCTGGCGCGCCAGCACGCTGACCGCCGCGCCGCCCGCCAGGAAGTTCTCGACCATCTGCCAGGTCACGTCGCTCGGGAAGGCGGAGACGCCGCGCGCGGCCAGGCCGTGGTCGGCGGCGAACACCACCATCTGCGGATGCTGGAGCTGCGGGCGCTCGAGGCCCTGGATCAGCGCCAGCTTCAGCGCCAGCGACTCCAGCCGGCCCAGCGAGCCCTGCGGCTTGGTCTTGCGGTCGAGCGCGAGCTGCACGCGCGCCTGCAGCGCCTCGTCATGCAGGTCGGCGACATCGAGCAGCCCGGCCAGGGCGGCGCGGGCGGAGGAGAGGTCCATCGTCATCGGTCTTGTCCTTTGTGCTTCTCGGGGGGACAGGGGAAACAGGAAAAGCGCGGATCAGCGGATCAGCGCGTCCAGCGTGTCCGGCGCGACATGGCGGTCGAGGAAGTCGGCCAGGCCGTCGAAGACGGCGTCGAGCGTGCGCACCTGCGCGCCGAACAGCGCGCGCAGCACCGCCGGCGACTCGAACAGGCCGTGCGCGTACAGGCCCAGCACCGGGCCGCGCTGCCAGCCCAGCACCTCGCCGGCAGCGTTGCGCAGCGCCACTGCGGGCGCGGGCAGATCGGCGTGCGGCGCGGTGCGGCCGTGGTGGATCTCGTAGCCGTCGAAGCGCACGCCCGAGAGCGCGGCCCACGGGCCCGACAGCGCGGCGAAGGTGGCCTGCGTCGGCGCCAGCAGCTTGTCGGGCTCGAACAGCGTCACCAGCGGCAGCAGGCCCAGGCCGGGGCCGTTGCTCTCGCCGCCGGGCGAGTCGATGCCGTGCAGGTCGACCAGCGCCTCACCCAGCATCTGCAGGCCGCCGCAGATGCCCAGCACCACGCCACCCGCGGCCGCATGGCGCGCGATCGCCGCGTCGAGCCGCTGCGCGCGCAGCCAGGCCAGGTCGGCGCCGGTGTGCTTGGAGCCGGGCAGGATGATCCAGTCGACGCCGTCCAGATCATGCGGATGGCGCGCCCAGCTCAGCCGCACGCCGGCCAGGTTGCGCAGCGGCTGGAACTCGTCGAGGTTGCTCAGGCGCGGATAGGCCACCACCGCGACGCGCAGCGGGCGTGCCGCCGCGGAGGCGCCGGTGCTGCGGTCGTCGAAGACGCCGTCCTCTTCCGGCAGGCCGTGCTCGCGCCACATCGGCAGCACCGCCAGCGTGGGCACGCCGGTGAGCTGCTCGAGCATCTCCGGCCCCGGCGAGAGCAGGCCCGCGTCGCCGCGGAAGCGGTTGAGCACGAAGCCGCGGATCAGCACGCGCTCCTCCACCGGCAGCAGCTGGTGCGTGCCGTAGAGGTGCGCGAAGGCGCCGCCGCGGTCGATGTCGGTCACCAGCAGGCAGGCGGCCTCGGCGGCGCGCGCGGTGCGCATGTTGACGTAGTCGCTGGCGTGCAGATTGATCTCGGCAGGGGAGCCAGCGCCTTCGATCACGACCAGATCATGCTCGGCCTGCAGCGAGGCCAGCGCCTGGCGCGCATGCGGCCACAGCGCCTCGCTGCGCCGGCGCCACGGCACCTCGGCCAGGTCGCGGCGCACCTCGCCCATCACCACGACCTGGCTGCGGGTGTCGGCCTCGGGCTTGAGCAGCACGGGGTTGTGGCGCACCTCGGGCACGGCACGCGCCGCCAGCGCCTGGAAATACTGCGCGCTGCCGATCTCGCCCATGCGCCCGTCCGGCGCCGGCACGACCCGCGCGTTGTTGCTCATGTTCTGCGCCTTGAACGGCGCCACCCGCAGACCGCGCCGCGCATACCAGCGGCACAGCGCGGTGGCCAGCCAGCTCTTGCCCGCCCCGCTGGTGGTGCCCAGCACCATGATCGCCTTGCCTGTCATCGTCCTGGTGTCCTAGTAGGTCGACAGCGACTGGAAGCCCGACTGGCGCACCGTCGGCACGAAGGTCGACTCGCCGATGACCTGGCGCCAGACCTGCGACAGCGCCTGCTGCGAGGGCGGCGCCTGCACGCTGACGCGCACCCAGCCCGGCAGCCCCATCGAGCTGCAGTCGCGCAGCTTCACGCCCATCGCGCGCAGCTCGGGCAGCAGCCGCGCCGGGTGGGCCGGATCGTCGGCGGCCTGCCCCGACTCGTCCCAGCGGCCCCAGCGCGCCAGGTAGAAGGGCGTGACGCTGGCCTGGCAGGTCCAGCCGAGCCGGCGGTGGCAGATCTCGAGCTGCTGGCGACGCCAGCTGCGCAGGATGTGCAGGCTGGCGCGCACCCAGGACTGGGCCTCCTCGCCGGCCCAGGCGCTCAGCATCGCCACGCCATGCACGCCCAGCGGCCACGACGGCGCCAGCCGCTCGAGCTGCAGCACCAGCCAGTCGACCAGCTCGGCGGTGACCGGGTCGCGCTCCGGCGCGATCGCGTAGGCGCCGCGCACGCCCGTCAGGCCGAGCGCCTTGTTCGGCGACCACAGCTGCCAGGCCTGCGGCGACAGCGCCGGCGCCTCGCCGTCCAGGCGCAGCGGCGCGTAGGCGCGGTCGATGACCAGCACCGAGTCGGTCGGGTCGAACAGCGGCGCCTCGCGCGCATCGCCCGCCGGGCTGCCCGGCTCGGTGTGCCAGATCAGGTAGGGCGGCACCGTCGCGTCGATCTCGGCCGCGCGCAGCGGCAGCAGGCCCAGCGCCTGCGCGGCCGCCGCGTATTCGCCGTAGGCATAGTCGGGCACCTGCACCCGTGCGCCCGGCTTGAGCATCGCGATCGCCAGCGTCATGCGGCGGATGAACTCGCTGGCGCTGGCCGCGATGACGATGCGCGCCGGATCGACCCGGTGCAGCTGGCCGAGCTGGCGGCGCAGCGCGGTGAAGGTCGGATCGGGATAGCGGCGCGCGTCGACCTGGCGGATCATCTCCAGCGCCATCGGCGCCGGCCCGCAGGCGTTGGCATTGGTGGAGAAGTCCCAGCGCGGCACGCCATGCGCGTCGGGTCCGCCGTGGGTGCTCGCCAGCGCGAGCGAGAGGTCGTTGTCGTCTTGAGGCGTCATGAATCAGAGCGGCCCCCCGGCCAGCCGTGTCAGCGTGATCAGCGCCCCGCCCCCCAGTCCCCCCGCGAGCACGCCCGTACAGATCCGCGCGGCCGACCGGGCCAGCCGCAGCGCCCGGTCCAGGTCCGCGGCCTCGGGAGATCGTCCTGCGGCGTGCAGAGCATAGACGCCCGGCTTGCGCAATCTGACATCCAGACGTAACGCCATCGCGCCCATCGGCCAGCCGCCGTTGGGCGACGGGGTGCATGCGGCCTCGCGGGCCAGCCGGGACCATTCGCGCGGACGCCAGGCCGGGCGCAGCAGCAGCGCGGTCAGCCGCGCGGTCGGCCAGGACAGCAGGTCGTCGGCATGCGCGGCCCACTTGCCCGCCCATTCCCAGCGCCCGCGGTAGCCCCACATCGCGTCGGCGGTGTTGGCGAAGCGATACAGCACCGCCCCCGGCAGCCCGGCCAGCGCGAACCAGGCCAGCGGCGCCACCACCGAGTCGTTCAGGTTCTCGGCCAGCGTCTCGATCGCCGACTCGCGCACCTCGCCGGCGTCGAGCCGCGTCACGTCGCGGCTGACCAGCCAGGCCAGCCGGGCGCGCCCGGCCTCGAGCGACTGCGCCAGCGCCGCTTCCACCGCGGCGACCTCGTCGCACAGCATGCGGCAGGCGAACAGCGGCTTGAGCGCCAGCGCCAGCAGCACGAGCGCCACCGGCCCCGGCAGCGCGAGGATCCAGCGCTGCAGCGCCCAGGCCGCACCCGCCAGCGCCGCCGCGATCAGCAGCCACGACAGCGCGCCGCCCGCGAAGGCCGGCGCCGGCGCACGATCGCGCCAGAAACGCCCGACCGGCCCGAGCAGCCGCCCGAGCCACGCCACCGGATGCCAGCGGTCCGGCGGCTCGCCGAAGCGGCGGTCCAGCGCCCAGGCCAGCAGCAGCGCGCCGGCCTGCAGCAGCGGCCAAGGCCAGGGCGAGCCCAGCAGCGCGGTCAGCGGCTCCGGCAGCGGCATGGCGATCAGTCCTCGATGCCGCGCTGCGCCGGCACGCCGGCCTGGTAGTGGTGCTTGACCAGGCGCATCTCGGTCACGGTGTCGGCCAGGTCGACCAGCTCCTGCGGCGCATTGCGCCCGGTCAGTACCACATGCACATGGGCGGGGCGCTCGCGCAGCGCCGCCAGCACCGGCTCCAGCGGCACCCAGCCGTAGCGCAGCGGGTACATGATCTCGTCGAGCACGACGAGGAAGTGCTCGCCGGCGCGGATCGTCGCCTCGGCGCGCGCCCAGCCGTCGCGGGCGAGCTGCGCGGAATGCTCCAGATCCCTGCTCTTCCAGCTGAAGCCGTCGCCCAGGCCCTCGATCGGCACGCCGAGCTGCTCGAACATCCGGTGCTCGCCGAAGCGCGCGCTGGGCACCTTCATGAACTGGTAGATCTTCACCGGCCTGCCGCGGCCGTGCGCACGCAGCGCCAGGCCGAAGGCGGCCGTGCTCTTGCCCTTGCCGTCGCCGGTGTGGACCAGGACCAGGCCGCGGCGCTCGCCCTCGGGGGCCTGGCGCTCGCGTTCGGTCGGCGGGTTCTCGATCTGCATCTCGTGTCTCCTGGATCAGGCGGGAAAGAAAGCGGAAGGTGGCGGAGACGGGCCCGTCACAGCCGCGGCAGCACGACCCACTGCACCATGTCGGGCGCGTCGCTGCGCGGCACCGACTCGATCCGGATCGCGCCGCCGAAGACCTCGACCAGCGTGCGCTGCACCAGCGGATCGCCCGGATGGCCGACCGCATGCACCTGGCCGGCGGCCATCACCACCAGCCGGTCGGCCGCCAGCGCCAGGCTCAGCTCGTGCAGCACGCTGACGACGGTGCGGCCCTCGTCGCGGGCCAGCGAGGCCATGCGGCGCACCAGCGCGATCTGGTGCGGCGGGTCGAGGTGGGTGGTCGGCTCGTCGAGCAGCAGCACCGGCGACTGCACCGCCAGCGCCCGTGCCAGCAGCACCCGCTGGCGCTCGCCGCCGGAGAGCTCGCCCAGCCGGCGGTGGCGCCAGGGCACGCAGCCGGTGTCGGCCATCGCACGCTCGACCGCGCGCTCGTCCTCGCGCGAGGGATGCCCGAAGAGGCCGACATGCGGCAGGCGCCCGAGCCGCACCACGTCGTGCACCGTCAGCTCGCCCGAGGCATCGCCCTGCTGCGCCAGCCAGGCCAGGCGGCAGGCACGCTGGCGCGGCGACCAGGCCGACAGCACATGCCCGTCGAGCCGCACCTCGCCGCTCTCGAGCGGCTGCAGCCCGGCCAGCGCACGCAGCAGCGTCGACTTGCCGGCGCCGTTCGGGCCGACCACCGCGGTCCAGCCGGCGTCGAACTCCAGGTCGATGCCGCGCACCACCACCCGCTCGCCCAGCCGCACCTGCAGCCCGTGGGCGACCAGCATCGGAGGACGCACCGGCACCGGCCCCATGTCAGTGGTCCTCGCGGCGCTGCAGCAGCCACAGCAGGTAGAGCCCGCCCAGCACCGCGGTCAGCACGCCCACCGGCAGCTCCTGCGGCGCCACCAGCCAGCGCGAGAGCACGTCGGCCAGCGTCAGCAGCGTGCCGCCCATCGCGGCGCTGGCCATCAGCCGGTAGCCGTGCGTGGCCTGCACGCAGCGCCGCACCAGGTGCGGCGACACCAGGCCGACGAAGGCGATCATGCCGGCCTGCGCCACCGCGGTGCCGGTGGCCAGCGCCATCAGCACCACCATCATCAGCCGCAGCTGCGGCAGCGCCAGGCCGAGGCTGGCGGCGCTGTCCTCGCCCAGCGACAGCGCGTCGAGCACCCGCGCCAGCCGCCAGGCCGGCGGCAGCACCAGCGCCAGCGCCAGCAGCAGCAGCGCGCACGAGGGCCAGCCGAGAAAGCCGGTCGTGCCGAGCAGGAAGGCCTGCTTGCCGCGCAGCGCCTCCGGCGCCAGCGTGGTCAGCAGGTCGTTGATCGCGCCGAGCACCACGCCGACGACGATGCCCGCCAGCAGCAGCCGCGTCGTGCGCGCCGCCCCGCGTGCCAGCGACAGCGTCAGCGCGACGCCGGCCAGCGCGCCGGCGAAGGCGGCCGCCACCAGGCCGAAGCGCGACATCCAGCCGATCGCGCCCAGCGACAGCGAGCCGGCCGACAGCACCAGCACCACGCCGAGCGAGGCGCCCGCGGCCGAGCCCAGCAGATAGGGATCGGCGAGCGGATTGCGGAACAGCCCCTGCGCGATCGCGCCGGCCAGCCCGAAGAGCGCACCGGTCAGCCAGGCGCCGAGCGTGCGCGGCAGGCGGATCTGGCCGATCACCAGACCGGCCGAACCGTCGTCGACCAGCGCGACCAGCCCGTGCAGGCTCATGCCGTCGCTGCCGACCAGCAGCCCGGCGACCAGCGCCAGCATGGTGACCAGCGCCAGCGCGCGGGCCAGCAGCCGACGACGACGCATTTCCTGCTGGCTCATCTCTGCTTCAGCGCGCCCAGGCAGTCGGCGATCAGGTCGGCCGCCTCGCCCAGGCGCGGCCCCGGCCGCACCAGGGTGTCGTAGCGCCCGTCGGCGAAGGCGCAGGTGCGCCGCGCCTGCAGCGCCTGCAGCGCCCCCCAGCCGGGGCGGCGCGGCATGTCGGCGATCTGGCGCTCGACGGCCATGACGACGTCCGGCTGGGCTCGCACGATGAATTCCGGGTTGAGCTTGGGAAACGGCCCGAGCTCGGCGGGCACGATGTTGATCAGGCCGAAGCGCTGCAGCAGCTCGCCGATGAAGGAGGCGCGGCCGGCGCCGTACGGCGCGGAGTCGACCTCGAAGTAGACGCTGCGCCCGCGCCAGGCAGCCGGCGCCCGCGCCACCGCGCGCTGCACCTGCGCATCGATGCGCGACCACAGCGCAGGGCCGTCGGCCGGGCGGCCCAGCAGCGTCGCCACCGTGGCGACCATGCGGCGGGCCTCGTCGGCGGTGCGCGACTCGATCACCACCACCTTCAGACCGAGCGACTGCAGCCGCTCGACCGCGCGGGTCGACGGCGAGGCCAGCACCACGTCCGGACGCAGCGCGACGATGCGCTCGACCTGGGCGTCGTCCATGCCGCCGAGCCGCGGCAGGCGCATCACCTCGGCCGGCCAGTCGGAATAGCGGTCGGTGCCGACCAGGCGGTCGCAGGCGCCCAGCGCGCAGACCGTCTCGGTCAGCGAGGGCATCAGCGTGACGATGCGCTGCGGCGGTCCGGGCAGGCGCAGCTCGGTGCCGCGGTCGTCGTGCAGCGTGACCGGCGCGGCCGCCGCCGCGCCGGCGAGCATCAGGCCCGCCAGCAGGCCGACCCGCAGGAGCGTCCGCCGCAGCCCGCCGCTCACCGCCGCACCGCCATCTCGAGGCCGGCCACCATCAGCGTGACGCGTGTGCAGACGGCGGCGACCTGCTGGTGCAGCCGGCCCAGCGCATCGACGAAGTGCCGGGCCTCGCGCGACAGCGGCGCCAGGCCCAGGCCGATCTCGTTGGAGACCAGCACCACCGGGCCGGGCGCCTCGGCCAGCGCCGCGGCCAGCGCGTCGCTGGCCGCCTGCCAGCGCGCCGCGTCGGCCGGCTCGCCCTCGAGCGGCATCAGCCAGCGGGTGGTCCACAGCGTCAGGCAGTCGACCAGCACCAGCGTGTCGGGCGCGGCATGGCGGCGCAGCGCGGCGGCCAGGTCGAGGCAGTCCTCGTCGGTCGCCATCGCCGGCACCCGCTCCAGGCGGTCGAGGCGGTGGCGCTCGATGCGCTCGCGCATCTCGCCGTCGCCGCCCAGCGCGGTGGCCAGCAGCACCGCGCGGCGCCCCGGGGCGCCGGCCAGCCAGCCGGCCGCGCGCAGCTCGCCGCAGCGCGACTTGCCGCTGCGCTGGCCGCCCAGGATGAGCTCGGTGTCCGGACCTGTCGTCATCGCGCGATGATCGCTCACGCTCAGCGCGGGCTGTAACGCAGCGTGACGTAGAGCTCGCGGCCGGGCTGGTTGTAGCCCCAGGCGGTCTCGTACTGGCGGTCGAACACGTTGTTCAGCCGCGCGCCCAGCGACCAGTCGCGCTGGAACTGCCACTGCGCATGCAGGTCGGCGACGGCATAGCCGGCCAGGCGGCGGGTGTTGGCGACGTCGTCGAAGCGGTGGCTGTAGGCCTGCATCGCGGTGCCGACCGTCCAGGCGCCCAGCTCGACATCGGCCGACAGCTTGGCGTCGTTGCGTGCGCGGCGCTGCAGCAGATTGCCCTGGCTGGTGCTGCCCTCGGTGTCGTTGCGCGGGTTCATGTGGTCGACAGCGGCCGACAGGCGCACCGGACCGAGCTGGCCGTCATAGGCCAGCGTCACGCCGTGGCTCTGCGCATACGGCAGGTTGACCGGGTTGGCGCCCTGGGTGATGTAGCCGCGCATGCGGTTGCCGAACACGGTGGCCGACAGCTGGTGCGCCCCCTGCACGTAGCGCAGGCCGATCTCGGCGTGCTTGCCCTTCTCCGGCTCGAGCCGCGGGTTGCCGTAGGACGGCCAGTAGAGCTGGTTGAAGCTCGGCGCGACGAAGCTGGTGCCGGCCTGCGCGGTCAGGCGCAGCGCCGGGGTCAGCGCATAGCCGTAGCCGAGGTTGCCGGTGGTCTGGTCGCCGTACTGCGAGTTGGCGTCGTGGCGCACGCTGGCCTGCACGGTGTGCGCGCCGACGACGGCGTTGTAGCCCAGCGCGACGCTGCGGATGGTGCGCTCGGTGATGTCGTAGTCCTGGGCCGGCTTGGACACCTTCTGCGTCAGGTGCTCGGCCACCAGCAGCAGCGAGCCCACCGGCAGCGCGAAGGTGTTGTCCCAGCTGATCTGCTGCTGCACGGTGGCGATCGTGCCCAGGTCGGTCCACGGCGAGGCCGAGGCCATCGTCTCGTAGTCGTTGGCGCTGCGCGCGACACGCAGCTGCGTCGTCCAGCCGGACAGCACCTGGCCGGTGGCATCGACCGAGGCGACCTGCGTGCGCAGGCGGGCCAGCGAGTCGGCACCGGGGCCGTCGTCATAGGCCGAGCGGGCCTCCGACTGCAGCAGCCGGGCGTTGAGCTGCCAGCCCTGCGGCAGGCGCAGGCCCAGCTGCACGCTGCCGGCGTTCTGGTTGAAGCCGTCCGGATCGGCGTTGTGGCTGCCGTAGAGCACGCGCTCGTTCGTCGACGAGAAGCCGCGGTTCTCGGTGTGCACCAGCTGGACGGCGCCGTTCCACAGGCCGTCGTCGAAGCTCAGGCCGCCGCTGCCCTGGGCGTAGGCATGGCTGCCGGCCGTCAGCGAGCCGTTGCCGCGCAGGCCCTGGCCGGGCTGGGCGCGGCGGGTGAAGACCTGCACCACGCCGCCGACCGCATCGCTGCCGTACAGGCTGGCCAGCGGGCCGCGCACGATCTCGATGCGCTCGATGTCGCCCAGCGGCAGGTTGTCGAAGTCCGGCGTGCCCAGCGTCGCCGAGCCGTAGCGGACCCCGTCGACCAGCAGCAGCACATGACGGGCCTCCAGGCCGCGCACGAACAGCGAGCTCGACTTGCCCTGGCCGCCGTTGGAGCTGAACTGGATGCCGGCCTGCTGCGCCAGCACCTCGGAGAGCGTGCGGCCCGACTGGACCGCCAGGTCGTCGGCGCTCAGCACGGTGACGTCGGCGACGGTGCGGTCGACCTGGACCGGCGTGCGGGTGGCGGTGACGACGACGGCCGGCAGCGAGGCGGCGGCGGTCGCCACGGCAGGTGCGGACTGGGCGGCGGCGACCAGCGGCAGGCACGACAGGACGGCCGCGGCCAGGGCGGTGGCGCGCAGGCGCGGTTCGGGCAGACGGCTGCCACGGGACAGGATGGACATGGGAGGAGCGGATGGTCGTCTCGTGCACGCCAGCTTCCCCGCAGGCGCCGCACATCACGGCCTGTCGCGCCACGGCAGTCGCGGCATCGTCAGGCCCCCCGTTGGCCGGTATCCGGGCTGTCGGACGAACCTTCCGCGACCTTCCCGGCATCGCAGTGACGCCAGTGGTACCGTGCGCAGAAGGCAGAGAGCCGCGAGGCTCCCGTCCGCTTACCGTTGCGGGGGCAGCACAGGTTGGGCCGACCCGGCGGGTCTCGACCTTCCTGTTTCCCGTTTAACCCGACCGCCGTGACTGGCGGCACGAGCACCAACAGCGTGAATTGTAAACGTTGCGGCAGCGCACCACTACAATCGGACGGGGAATCGGCGACCGCCTGTCGCGTCCGAGCCAAACCCGAGACCGCCAACACCGCAGCGCAATGTCCACACTCGAAGACCTCGCCGACCGCGCCGAACGGCTGATCCTTCGTCACGAAGAACTCAAGCGCATCAATGCCCAGCTCGAGCAGCAGCTCACCTCGGTGGCCGCCGAGCGCGACAACCTGCGCTCGCGCCTGGCCGCCGCGCGGGCGCGCATCGACGCGCTGATCGAGCGGCTGCCGGCCGGCGATGTCGACACCCATGACCGCGGCGCCTCGGGAGGCGGGGTATGAGCATGAAGCAGATGGAAGTCAGCATCATGGGCCAGAGCTACGTGCTGGCCTGTCCGGACGGCGGCGACGCCGTGCTGGCCGAGGCGGTCACCCGCGTCGACCGCGAGATGTGCGCGATCCGCGATGCCGGCCGCGTCAAGGCGCGCGAGCGCATCGCCGTGCTGGCGGCGCTGAACATCGCCTACTCGCTGAGCGAGCAGCGCCGCGCCGGCGGTGCGGTGCTGCCGCTGACCCCGCCGCCGCCTCCCCCGCCGCCGCCGATCCCGATCGATGTCGACGGCCTGGTCAACCGGCTCGAGGCGGCACTCGGTCCGGAGGGAATGCGGCTAGAATGACACCTGTCCGTCGCGTTCGCGGGGGTCTTATATTTCCTTGAACCGATGCTCTTGCGAGCCCGGGCTTGGAACATTGGCCGGCTGGTGCGATCGTCTCGCGTCAGATGAACCCGAAGCCGTTCTGACCTTGCCCCCCTGAATCCCCTGGGTTCAGGAATGCGGCCTTCGGCTCGCGGCGGACACCCCCTCCTCTCTCCTTTCCCCCTTCCTCCGACCATGCCCATCGACCTCCCGCTGGTCGCGCAGCTGCTCGTGCTGGGCGGCTGCACCGGCTTTCTCGCCGGGCTGCTCGGCATCGGCGGCGGCATGCTGATCGTGCCGTTCATGACGCTGATCCTGTCGGCACGCGGCGTCGAGTCGGCGCTGGCCGTCAAGATGGCGATCGCGACCTCGATGGCGACGATCATGTTCACCTCGGTGTCGAGCGTGCGCGCCCATCACCGCCGCGGCGCGGTGCGCTGGGACCTGGTGCGGCAGATCGCGCCCGGCATCGTCGTCGGCGGGCTGATCGCCGGGGCCGGCGTGTTCTCGGTGCTGCGCGGCACGACGCTGGCGCTGGTGTTCGCGGTCTTCGTCGCCTTCTCGGCCACGCAGATGCTGCGCGGCCGCCAGCCGGCCGCATCGCGCCAGATGCCCGGTCCGGCCGGCAGCCTCGGCGCGGGCTCGCTGATCGGCTTCGTCTCCGGGCTGGTCGGCGCCGGCGGCGGCTTCATCTCGGTGCCGTTCATGACCTGGTGCAATGTCCCGATGCACCAGGCGGTGGCGACCTCGGCCGCGCTGGGCTTCCCGATCGCGCTGGCCAACACCGTCGGCTACGTCGTCGGCGCCTGGTCGATGCCCGCGCCGCTGCCGGGGGCGCTGGGCTGGCTGTGGCTGCCCGGGCTGGCGACGATCGCCTGCGCCAGCGTGCTGACCGCCCCGCTGGGCGCGCGCACCGCCCACGCGATGAACGTCGCACAGCTCAAGCGCGTCTTCGCGCTGGTGCTCTACCTGCTCGCGCTGTACATGGGCTGGAAGGCGCTGGGCTGACCGGGTCCCGGGGCCGGCGCCGGCCCCCGATCAATCGATCACTCGATCACTCGATCACTCGATCGGCACCGCCTCGCCGAGCCGGATCGACGCCAGCGCGATGCGGTTGCCGCCGCGCAGCCGCGCGTCGCCGAGCGCCCGCACCGCCGCCTGGCTGAGCTCCGACAGGCTCGCCGCGGTGTGCGGGAAGCTCGCGATGCCGATCGACACCTCGAAGCCCAGGCTCTGGCCGTCCTGCACCACCACCTGCGTGGCGCAGGCGCGGCGCAGGTGCTCCATGCGCGCATGCGCGGTCGCCAGGCCCACGCCCGACAGCAGGATCGCGAAGCGGCCGTCGCCGAGCTGCGACAGCACGTCCATCGCCCGGGTGTTGGTGCGCATCAGGTGGCCCATCACCTCGACGACACGCTGCACCGCGGCCTCGCCGCGGGACTGGCGCAGCGCCTCGATGCGGTCGATCGCCAGCAGCACCAGCGCGAACTCGCGGTGCTCGCGCTGCGACAGCGCGGCCTCGCGGCGCAGGTGCTCCTCGAAATGCTCGCGCCGGAACAGCTCGCCCGGACGGTCCAGGCCCTGCTCGTGCTGGCGGCGCATCGCCTCGAGCGCCTGGTGCTGGCGCTCGATCTGGCCGAGCGCCTGCTGCAGCTGCTGCGCCTCGCGGCGCAGCACCGTCACGTCGCGCCACAGCGTCAGCAGCCGGCGCTCGCCGTCGGGCTCGGTCAGCACCCGGCGCACCGCATGGAACTCGACGCGCCGGTCGCGCCCGCCCTGCTCGAAGACATGGTCATCGACCGAGACCGGCCCGGCCGCGGCCAGCGCCCGCAGGTCGGCCGCCTGGATGGCGTTGGCGGCCGCCTGCGGCAGAAGCTCCAGGTCGCTGGCGCCGCCGACCGGGCGCTCGTCCCCCACCCAGTCGCACCAGGCCGGGCTGGCCCAGAGGTAGCGCCCGTCCTCGGCGCGCTTGAGCGTGACCATCGCGCCGTCGACGCGGATCAGGTCCAGCAGTCCGGCGGTGAGTTCGGCGGACGCGACGGCGGCGTCGGGCGGCAGGTCGGCAAGGCTCATCCGGAGATGATAAGCAGCCCCTCGCCGGTCCCGACAGGAACCGGGGCTGCCGCGGCCGGATGCCGCGTGAATCCGTCACCGCCCGGGCCGACCCCTCGCTCAGCCCATCAGCATCTGCATGCTCTGCTCGTACTCGTGGGTCAGCGCGTCGAACAGCTCCAGCAGCGACTCGCTGCTGGCGGCCAGCGTGACGCGCGCGCCCTGCTGCGCGCCGGCGCGCACCGCGGCGAGCATGTCGCGCCAGGTGGCCTCGGCCCGCGCCAGGCCGTCGCGGATCAGCGGGGTCGACAGCGGGATCTCGCGCAGATAGGCCAGGCCGCGCTCGAAGGCCTCGGCGGTCGGCGCCAGGTCGACCGGCAGCGGCTCGCCGGCCGCCACCGCCGGGCCGCCGCGCAGCAGCGCCAGCTTGGCCAGGCGCTGCGCGAGCATGCGCTGGCGCCCCGAGACGTTGATGACATGCAGCGACGGCGCCAGCCCCGCATTCTCCAGCGCCTGCGTCAGCCGGTCGGACAGGTCCAGCAGCCGCTCGGCCTCCTGGTCGAGCAGCGCCACCCGCGGCGCCACCGGCGCGCTGCCCAGGCTCGAATGCACCGCGCTCCAGGTCTGCTGCACCGCATCGAGCAGGTCGCCGAAGGTCGGCCGCGACAGCGTGCGTCCCAGCACCGCCAGGCTCTGCTCGACCTGCGTCACCGAATCGGCCAGCAGCGCACGCGAGCCGGCCGACTCGACGCCGGCGGCCGCCAGCGCATAGAGCTTGACGATGCGCTGCGACAGCATGCGCAGCCGCCCGGACCGGTTGATCGCCTCCGCATAGTGGGCCGAGTCGATGACCTGCTGCGAGACCTGGCCGATGCGCTGCTTCGCATGCATCGAGGCCGAGCGCAGCAGCCGGAAGGCCTCGTCCTCGCTGATCTGGCGCGCGCTCATCAGGATGCCCTTGGCGCGGTCGACCAGCTTGCGCTCCTCGAAGCGGCGCTTCAGGTCGCCGAGCTCCTCGCGCATCTGGCGCACCTGGCGGTGGCGCGCCGCGGTGAACTGGATCAGCGGGCGCAGCCGTCCGGCCGCATAGCCGTTGACCACCCAGCCGTCGATGCCGGCCGCGATCGCGGCCTCCATCGTCTCGGCGCGCACGTCGCTGGTGAAGACCAGCACCGGCGCCGGCGCGGCCGACTCGAGCAGCCGCGCCGCCTCGAACAGCTCCTCGCCCGGGTGAGGCTCCCAGACGACGACCATGTCTGGTGCATGACGCACCGCTTCGCGCACCATGCTGGCGCATGTGCAGCGGGCACAGACCTGCAGTCCGTTGGACTCCAGGTCGGTCACGAGGGTCGGCGCATCGGGCTGCGCAGGGGCCACGGCAAGGATCTTCAGCACGGCGGGAATCCGGTGGGAGGACAGGAATGGACAGGATCGTTGTAGGCATGCTGCGGGCATCGGCACGAAGGCGGCCCGGCAGTCGTCCCCCTCATCTAGCAGACCTCAGGCCAGCCCCGCCGCCCGGCCTGGATCCGGGGCGTCGCAGGCATGACGCTTGCTTGGATTCGCGAATGGTCGCGCAGCCGCGACCGGCCGGCCCCACCGCAGGGCCGGGCCCGACCCGATGACGGGCCGGACCGTGTCACCCCGTGACACCTGCGTCCCGCAGGCGCGCATGCCTTGTGCCGCCCCGCTCCCCCTAGCTGACGCGACCCCATGACCGACTTCAAGACTTTCCTCAAGTCGGGGCACTGGCCGACCCTGGCCGCCTCGTTCCTGTACTTCGACTTCTGCTTCGCCATCTGGGTGCTCAACGGCGCGATGGGTCCGTTCATCAGCGAGACCTTCCACCTGAGCGCCGCCGAGAAGGGCTTCATGATCTCGGTGCCGATCCTGGCCGGTGCGCTGATGCGCTTCCCGCTCGGCATCCTGGCGCAGTACATCGGCCGCAAGAACGCGGCGATGGTCGAGATGAGCCTGATCATGGCCGCGCTGGCCTTCGGCTACTTCGCGGTCGACACCTACGACGAGGTGCTGGCGATGGGCGTGCTGCTGGGCATCGCCGGCGCCTCCTTCGGCGTGGCGCTGTCGCTGGGCTCGGGCTGGTTCCCGCCGAAGTACAAGGGCCTGGCGATGGGCATCGCCGGCGCCGGCAACTCCGGCACCGTGCTGGCGGTGCTGTTCGCGCCGCCGCTGGCGACGAAGTTCGGCTGGCAGACCGTCTACGGCCTGGCTGCGTGCACGATGGTGCTGCCGATGCTGGTGATGTGGTTCGCCGCGAAGGAGCCGCCCGATGTCGAGCACCAGACCTTCCGCGAGCACATCTCCTGCCTGTTCGAGAAGGACGGCTGGGCCTTCAGCCTGATCTATGTCGTGACCTTCGGCGGCTTCATCGGCCTGTCCAGCTTCCTGCCGACCTACTTCTACGACCAGTTCAAGGTCACCAAGGTCGAGGCCGGCCAGCTGACGATGCTGGCCACCGTGATGGGCTCGGGCGTGCGGGTCGTCGGCGGCTACATCTCCGACCGCATCGGCGGCATCAACACGCTCAGCGGCGTGCTGGTGCTGGTGGCGATCACGCTGGTGGCCTGCGGCCTCGCGGGCACCTCGCTGCCGGTGACGACGCTGCTGTTCATGCTGTGCTTCGCCGCGCTGGGCGCGGGCAACGGCGCGCTGTTCCAGCTGGTGCCGCTGCGCTGGCCGCTGTCGACCGCGGTGGCCGGCTCGATGATCGGCGAGGTGGGCGCGCTGGGCGGCGGCTTCATCCCGAACGCGATGGGCCTGTCGAAGCAGCATGCCGGCACCTACCTGTGGGGCTTCGTGGCCTTCGCGGTGCTGGCCGTGGGCATGCTGGCGATGCTGCGCATCGTGCAGATCCGCTGGACCCGCACCTGGGCCGAGAAGGGCGGCCGCGCCCGCACGGCCCCGACGACCGTCGGCACCTCGCCGGCCGGCGCCCGCCGCGCCGCCTGAGGAGACCGCCCGCGCCGGCCCTGCCGATCAGCTCGGCAGGATTCACCGCGGCAGGAACAGCAGCCAGATCACCAGCATCAGGTTGAAGCCCAGCGAGATCACGCAGGTGACCTTCCAGGCCCAGGCCGGGTCGCGCCGCACCAGCGGCGTGGACGCCGGCGCGTTCAGCGGCCTGGATGCGCCACGCTCGAGCGCCAGCGCGAACTCCTCGGCGGTCTCGAAGCGCTGGCGCGGATCGCGCGCGATCGCCTTCATCACCACATGGTCGAGCCAGATCGGCACCTCCGGGCGCAGGCGCGAGGGCGCCACCGGATCGCGCCGGAAGCGCGCGGTCTGCCACGGCTCGATCTCGCCATAGGGCAGCCGGCCGGTCAGCCACTGGTAGAGCGTCACGCCCAGCGCGAACAGGTCGCTGCCGGTGTCGGCCGGCCGGCCCTCGGCGCCCTCCCACTGCTCCGGATTCATGTAGCTGGGCGTGCCGGCATGCAGCGTGCGCGTGGACGCCGGCTCGCGGCCCGACACCGCCACGCCCAGATCGAGCACCCGCCACTGGCCGTCCTCGCCCAGATGCAGGTTGCCGGGCTTGATGTCGCGGTGGATCACCCCAATGCGGTGCAGCCGCCCGAGCGCGCGGCACACCGCCAGCCCGCCCTGCACCACCTCGGGGATCGCGAAGCGCCGCGCCTGCTCGGCCAGCAGCTGCTCCAGCGTGTGGCCGCTGTGCCAGTCGAAGACGGTGTAGAAGGCGCTCGGCGCGCGGACCTGGCGCACCCGCACGAAGCCGGGCGCGCCGCTGTCGGTCACCTGCAGGCCCAGCCAGGCCTCGTGCGCCAGCATCGCCTGCTCCTCGCGGTCGCTGGCGCGCGACTCGTGCAGCGTCTTGATCGCCACCAGCTCGCGGCTGGCCGGATCGCGCGCCTGGTAGAGCCGGTGCACGCCGGTGTCGGCCACCAGCGCGGTGATGCTCCAGCCGTCGAGCACGTCGCCGGGACGCATGCGCGGCGGCACCGGCAGCTGGCGCGCCTGCAGCAGCGTGTCCTGCAGCCGCACCGGCTCCAGGCCCAGAACTTGCATGACCAATGCCGTGACGTTGTCCTGACTGCCCGCTTCCAGTGCGGCCTTGACGATGGCCTCGCTGGCGATCTGCGCTGGCGTGGCCGCCAGCAGGCCGCGGATCTGCTCGGGCCGGAGCACGCCATGCACGCCATCGGTGGTGAGCATGAAGATGTCGCCGGTCTGCAGCTCGCCCTGGAGGTAGTCGGCGCGCACCGCCAGGTCGAGGCCGACCGCGCGGGTGAGCTGGCTGCGGAAGTCGGGATGATCGATGGCATGGTCCTGGGTGAGCTGCTGCAGCTCGCCCGCACGCAGCAGCCAGGCCCGGGTGTCGCCGACGTGGGCGACCGTCCAGGTGTGGCCCTGCAGGGCCAGCGCCGTCAGCGTGGTCAGTCCGGAGGCACGATCGCCGCCGGGGCCGCCACGGCGTCGGTTGTGGTCGGCGAGCCAGGCGTTCTGGGCGCCGATCAGGCGGTCAAGGACGACCGTCGTCTCCCAGGTGGCCGGTGCGGCATGGAAGTCCTGCACCAGGCTCATCACCGTGGTCTGCGCGGCCTCGCGCCCCAGGCCGCCGGCCGACACGCCATCGGCCACGGCCGCGATCAGGCCGCGACCCGGCTCCTGCGCACCGGCGCGCACGGCAGCGGCGAAATCCTCGTTGTGTTCCCGCACCCCGCTGGCGCTGGTGTGTCCGATGTCGACGTCGAAGCTCATGCGTCGGCATTGTGGATGGGAACACGACTCATTCCACTGAATTTTTGCGTCCTTCCTCATGGAGGGACGGCCACCAGGAGTCCGCAATGCCCAGGATGAAGCTCGTGATGGTCGGCAACGGCATGGCCGGCGTGCGCGCGCTCGAGGAGCTGCTGAAGATCTCGCCGGATCTCTACGACATCACGGTGTTCGGCGCCGAGCCGCACCCGAACTACAACCGCATCATGCTCAGCCCGGTGCTGGCCGGCGAGCAGACGCTCGACCAGATCGTGCTGAACCCGCTGTCGTGGTACGCCGAGCACGGCATCACGCTGCACGCCGGCGCCACCGTCACCGCGATCGACCGCGCACGCCGCCAGGTCCGCGCCGTCCGCGCCGACGGCACGACGGTCAGCGCCGGCTACGACCGGCTGATCCTGGCCACCGGCTCGACGCCCTTCATCCCGCCGGTGCCCGGTCACCGGCTCGAGGGCGTCATCGCCTACCGCGACATCGCCGACACCGAGACCATGATCGAGACGGCGCGCACCCGCCGCCATGCGGTGGTGGTCGGCGGCGGCCTGCTCGGCCTGGAGGCCGCCAACGGCCTGAAGCTGCGCGGCATGGAGGTCACCGTGGTGCATCTGGGCGCCTGGCTGCTCGACCGCCAGCTCGACGAGACCGCCGGCCGGCTGCTGCAGCAGGCGCTGGAGGCGCGCGGCCTGCGCTTCGCGCTGCAGGCGCAGACCGAGGCGCTGCTGGGCGACGCCGAAGATGGTCAGGCCGGCCGGGTGCGCGCGCTGCGGCTGAAGGACGGCCGCGAGATCCCGGCCGACCTGGTGGTGATGGCGGCCGGCATCCGGCCCAGCACCACGCTGGCGCGCGAGGCCGGCCTGCTGTGCGACCACGACGGCCGCGGCGGCATCCGCGTCACCGACACGATGCAGACCGTGACGGACGCGCGCATCTGGGCGGTGGGCGAATGCGCCAGCCACCGCGGCATCGCCTACGGCCTGGTGGCGCCGCTGTACGAACAGGGCCGCGTGCTTGCCGGCCACCTCGGCCAGACCGGCGTCGGCCGCTACACCGGCAGCCAGACCGCGACCCGGCTGAAGGTCACCGGCATCGACCTGTTCTCCGCCGGCGACTTCATGGGCGGCAGCGACAGCGAGCAGATCGTGCTGGCCGACCCGGCCGCCGGCGTCTACCGCAAGCTGGTGCTGCGCGACGGCCGTCTGGCTGGCGCCTGCCTGTACGGCGACACCGCGGACGGCAGCTGGTACTTCGACCTGATCCGCCAGGGCCGGCCGATCGGCGCGATGCGCGAGCTGCTGATGTTCGGCCGCGCCCTGGCCGAAGCGGCAGAGGCGGCAGAGGCGGCAGAGGCGGCCGAAGCGACGGCGCGTGCCGCGGCGCCGCGGCCTGCGCCCGCCGACACGCTGCTGGCCGCCTGAGCGCACCGCCCGCCCCGAACGCTCCAACCGATCCGAACGACCCCGCCCCCTGTGCTCCCGCCGGACGCAGGAAGACCCACCGAAGGACTGCCATGACGCAGACCCAGCAGACCCGTTCCACCTGTCCCTACTGCGGCGTCGGCTGCGGCGTGATCATCGAGTCCGATGGCACGCAGATCACCGGCGTGCGCGGCGACCCCGAGCATCCGGCCAACTTCGGCCGGCTGTGCACCAAGGGCAGCACGCTGCACCTGACCGCCGCCGAGCCGGTCACGCGCGGCAGCCGGCTGCTGCAGCCGATGCTGCGGCTGCAGCGCGGCGCCACCCCGCAGCCGATCGACTGGACCCGCGCGCTCGACACCGCGGCCGGCCGCATCGCCGACGTCGTCGAGCGCCACGGCCCCGACGCGGTCGGCTTCTACCTGTCGGGCCAGCTGCTGACCGAGGACTACTACGTCTTCAACAAGCTCGCCAAGGGACTGCTCGGCACCAACAACGTCGACACCAACTCGCGGCTGTGCATGTCCAGCGCGGTGGCCGGCTACAAGAAGACGCTCGGCGCCGACGCGCCGCCGTGCAGCTACGAGGACTTCGCGCACGCCGACACCGTCTTCATCAGCGGCAGCAACACCGCCTGGGCGCACCCGATCCTGTTCCGCCGGCTGGAGGACGCCCGCGCCGCGCGCCCCGGCCAGCGCTGGATCGTCGTCGACGTGCGCCGCACCGAGACGGCCGAGACCGCCGACCTGTTCCTGCAGATCCACCCCGGCACCGATGTGGCGCTCTACCACGGCATGCTGCACGTCATGCTGGCCGAGGGCCTCACGGACGCGCGCTACATCGGCGCGCACACCACCGGCTTCGAGGCGCTGCGCGAGACGGTGAGCGGCTGGACGCCGGCGCGCGCCGCCGAGGTCTGCGGCATCGCCGAGGCCGACCTGATCCAGGCCGCGCGCTGGTTCGCGCAGGCCGACCGGCCGGGCGGCGCGACGCTGTCGCTGTACTGCCAGGGCCTGAACCAGAGCGCCGCCGGCACCGACAAGAACGCCGCGCTGATCAACCTGCACCTGGCCACCGGCCAGATCGGCCGCGAAGGCGCCGGCCCCTTCTCGCTGACCGGCCAGCCCAACGCGATGGGCGGACGCGAGGTCGGCGGCCTGTCCAACCTGCTCAGCGCCCACCGCGACCTGGCCGATCCGGCGCACCGCGCCGAGGTCGCCGCGCTCTGGGGCCTGCCCGACGTGCCGGCCACGCCGGGGCGCAGCGCGGTCGAGATGTTCGAGGCGGCCGCCGACGGCGAGATCCGCCTGCTGTGGATCGCCTGCACCAACCCGGCGCAGTCGATGCCCGACCAGGCGATGGTGCGCCGCGCGCTCGAGCGGGCCGAGTTCGTCATCGTGCAGGAGGCCTTCGCCACCACCGCGACCGTCGCCCACGCCGACCTGCTGCTGCCGGCCACCACCTGGGGCGAGAAGATCGGCTCGGTGACCAACTCCGAGCGCCGCATCAGCCGGGTGCGCCCGGCGGTGGCGGCCCCCGGCCAGGCCCGCCACGACTGGCAGATCGCCATCGACGTGGCCCGCCGCCTGGAAGACCGGCTGCCCGAACGCCTGCACGGCCAGGCCACGCTCTTCCCTTATGCGGACGCCGAGTCGATCTGGAACGAGCACCGCGAGAGCACCCGCGGCCGCGACCTGGACATCACCGGCCTGAGCTGGACCCACCTCGAGCAGCACGGCCCGCAGCAGTGGCCGATGCCCGAGGGCGCCCTCGCCGGCCGCACCCGGCTGTACGAGGACGGCGTCTTCCCGACCGCGGACGGCCGCGCCCGCTTCGCCGCGGCGGCCTTCCGCCCGGTGGCCGAGCCGGTCGACGCGCCGTACCCGTTCGGGCTGGTCAGCGGCCGGCTGCGCGACCAGTGGCACGGCATGAGCCGCACCGGCACGCTCGGCCGCCTGTTCGGCCATGTGCCCGAGCCGGTGGTCGAGATGAACGCCGCCGACCTGGGCGCGCTGGGCCTGGCCGACGGCGATCTGGTCGAGGTGCGCTCGCGCCGCGGCAGCCTGGTGCTGGCCGCGCAGGCCAGCGAGGGCATCGCGCCGCGCCAGGCCTCGATCCCGATGCACTGGGGCGAGGAGGTGCTCGGCGGCACCGCGGCCGACGGCACGCCGCGCCTGGGCGTCAACGGCCTGACGCTGCCCACCTTCTGCCCGGGCTCGAAGCAGCCCGAGCTCAAGCACTGCGCGGTCTCGATCGCGAAGGCCGACCTGCCCTGGCGCATGGTCGGCCTGGCCTGGCTGGCGCAGGACGAGGCGCTGCAGGTGCGCGAGCGCCTGCGGGCGCTGATGCCGCGCTTCGCCCACGCGATGGTGCTGCCCTTCGGCCGCGAGCCGCATGCCCGCGGCCTGTCTGGCCTGATCTGGCGGGCCTCGGCGAGCGCACCGGTCGAGGCCGCGCTGATCGACGAGATCGCCGCGCTGCTCGGCCTGGAGGGCGACCGCGGCGCGATGCACTACGAGGACCGCGCCCGGGGCCAGTTCCGCCGGGTGCGCCTGGACGGTGCCGAGGGCACGGAGCGGGTGCTGCGCGGCGTGCTGCTGGCCGGCGACACCCGCGCCGAGTCGTGGATCCGCACGCTGGTGCAGGACGAGCGCCCGGCGCAGGCCTTCGGCCGGCTGCTGCTGGCGCCGGGCGCGACGCCGCCGGTGGCGATCGCCGACCGGGGCCGCCAGGTCTGCACCTGCTTCGACGTCACCGAGCCGCAGATCGTCGATCAGCTCGGGCGCTGCCACGGCAGCGACGACGAGCGGCTGGCGCAGCTGCAGGGCGCGCTGAAATGCGGCACCAACTGCGGCTCCTGCCTGCCGGTGCTGCGCGGTCTGGTGAAGGCCTCGATCCCGCTGGTGCCGGTGGCCGGCTGAGCCGGGTCACAATCCGGCCCATGAGCATCGCCCCCTACCTGAAGGAAATCGGCCGCGGCAAGGACGGCGCCCGCTCGCTGAGCCGCGAGCAGGCCTGCGACCTGATGTCGCGCATCCTGGACGGCCGCGTCACCGACCTCGAGCTCGGCGGCTTCGCGCTGGCCATGCGCATCAAGGGCGAGACGCCCGAGGAGCTCGCCGGCTTCGTCGACGCGACGATGGCGCACACGCTGGCGCTGCCCGATCCAGGCCGGCCGGCGGTGCTGCTGCCGTCCTACAACGGCGCGCGCCGCCTGCCCAACCTGACGCCGCTGCTGGCGCTGCTGCTCGCCCGCGAGGGCGTGCCGGTGCTGGTGCACGGCGCGGTCAGCGACCCGACCGGGCGCATCACCAGCGCGGCGATCTTCACCGAGCTGGGCCTGCCGCCCTGCCCCGACGCCGCCACGGTGGCGGCGCGCTGGGCTGCCGGCCAGCCGGCCTTCGTCGCGATCGAGACGCTGAACCGGCCGCTGGCCAGCCTGCTGGCGATCCGGCCGGTGCTGGGCCTGCGCAACAGCGGCCACACCGTCGCGAAGATCCTGCCCGCGCTGCCCGGCGCGCTGCGGGTGGTGAACCACACCCACCCGGAATACGCCGTGAGCCTGACGCAGTACCTGGGCGACAGCCAGGCCTGCGCGGTGCTGATGCGCGGCACCGAAGGCGAGCCGGTGGCCGATGCGCGCCGCCAGCCGCGCATGCAGGTCTTCCGCGACGGCCGGATCGACGCCGAGGCCTCGCTGGCGCCTCAGGACGGCGTGCTGGTCGAGCTGCCGGTGCTGCCCGCCGGCATCGATGCCGCCACCACCGCCGCGCACCTGCGCGAGGTGCTGGCCGGCACGCAGCCGGTGCCCGCACCGATCGCGCAGCAGGTGGCCTGCCTGCTCGGCGCGCTGCCGCGCGGCTGACGCGTCCGGCCGCGCCGGTCCGGCTCAGCGCACCGGCCGGTTCAGCGGTCGCACATTGCCGGCGACCGGGCCCGGACGGCCGCGCTCGCGCGCCGGCTCGACGCTCTCCGAGCCCGCCTCGCGCACGACGCGCTCGTCGCGCATCAGGATCACGTCGGTGCCGGTCAGGAAGGCGATCTGGCGCGCGATCTCGGACGAGCGCTTCAGCGCCGAGAAGGCGCCGAGGATCTCGGGCGCGACATAGTCGCCCACGCTGCGCGACTCGCCCCGTCCCGGGCGGTCCTTGCCGAAGAAGATGCTCATGCGCCGCTCCAGTCCACCAGCTTCGGGGCCGGCCCCGAGTTGTCGAAATGCACCCACAGGTCCACCAGGTCCTTGTAGATGCCATGGAAGTTGGCCAGTCCGGCCTCGAATCGCCGGCGCACCGCGTCCGGCGGCACCCGGTGCCCGCCCTGGCGGACCCGCTCGCCGACGCGCTGCACCGCCAGCTCCGGGCTGGCCAGCGACAGGAAGACCAGCTGAACCACATAGCCCTGGTGACGCCACTCCGGGATCTGGCTGGCCATCTCGCGGCTGCGCAGTGTCGTCTCGAAGCCGAAGGTCTCGCGCATGCGCAGCAGATCGCCCATCGTGATCTGCATCAGCTTGTGCGCCCGCATCGTCATGCGCTCCGGCGCGAACGGCGACAGGCCCTCGGCGATCAGGTCGGCATCGACGAAATTGCGGCAGGCGGCTTCCTGGGGCAGGTACTCCTTCGCGAAGGTCGTCTTGCCCGCTCCCGGCGGGCCGGCGATGATGTGGATGCGCGGCATTGAACAGCTCCGCCCTGCGACGGGTCCCTGAAGATGTGATGAGATCTGCCGTCGATTATGTAATCAGTTGTGACGAAGTTCACTGTTCTTCCTGAACGCAGGATGAAGGCCCCGACGACGCGGCACGCGGCATGCATGAGACCGGCCGCGCCGACGCACGCATGAAAAAGGCCCCGTGGGACACGGGGCCTTGGCGGGCAGGCCGGGGTGCCGGCCTGGGGACGGGCGAGCGGGACTCGTGCCTCAGGCCACCAGATCCTTGATCTGCATGAGCGCGGCCGGGTCTTCCATCGTCGTCAGGTCGCCGGCGTCGCGGCCTTCGCAGACCGCCTGGATGGCGCGGCGCAGCACCTTGCCCGAACGGGTCTTGGGCAGCACCGAGACGAAGCGCACCGAGGCCGGCCGCGCCACCGCGCCGAGCTGGCCGTCGACCACCTTCATGATCTCGGCCTCCAGCGCCTTGGCGTCGTCCGGACCGGCGACCTTGCTCGGGTCCTTCAGCACCGCGAACGCGACCGCGACCTGGCCCTTGAGCTGATCGGCCACGCCCACCACCGCCACTTCGGCGACGTTCGGGTGGCTGGAGATGCTCTCCTCGATCTCGCGGGTGCCCAGGCGGTGGCCGGCGACGTTGATCACGTCGTCGGTGCGGCCGAGGATGAAGAAGTAGCCGTCCTCGTCCTTCACGCCCCAGTCGAAGGTCGAATACATGACCTTGTTGTGGATGCTCGACCAGTAGGTGCTGACGTAGCGCTTGTCGTCGCCCCAGACGGTCTGCAGGCAGCCCGGAGGCAGCGGGCCTTCGACGGCAATGACACCCTTCTTGTTGGCCTCGGTGATCTCCTCGCCGGTGGTCTCGTCGATCAGCTTCACGTCGTAGCCGTAGACCGCCTTGCCCGGCGAGCCGAACTTGGTCGGCGCCGGTTCGACGCCGTTGCAGATGGCCATGATCGGCCAGCCGGTCTCGGTCTGCCAGTAGTTGTCGATGATGGGCTTGTTCAGCGCGCCGCCGATCCAGGTGGCGGTCGGCTCGTCGAGCGGCTCGCCGGCCAGGAACAGCGCCTTCAGGGACGAGAGGTCGTACTTGGTCAGGAAGGCCGGATCCTGCTTCTTGAGCACGCGCGCGGCGGTCGGGGCCGAGAACATCACGGTGACCTTGTACTTCTCGACCAGGCTCCACCAGATGCCGGCGTCCGGGCGGATCGGCAGGCCCTCGTACATGATCGTGGCCATGCCGTTGATCAGCGGGCCGTAGATGATGTAGCTGTGGCCGACGACCCAGCCGATGTCCGAGGTCGAGAAGTAGGTCTCGCCCGGGTTGCCCATGTAGATGTGCTTCATCGACGCGGCCAGCGCGACGGTGTAGCCGGCGGTGTCGCGCTGCACGCCCTTGGGCTTGCCGGTGGTGCCGGAGGTGTACAGGATGTAGCTCGGGTGGGTGGACTCGACCCACTCGCAGGGCACGGCCGCGTCCAGGTTCTGCTCGCGCAGCGTCGCGTAGTCGACGTCGCGGCCCTCGACCCGGGCGAAGTCGGCCAGGCCGCGGTTGACCATCAGCACCTTGGCGGGCTTGTGGGCGGAGAGGTTGATCGCCTCGTCGAGCAGGTGCTTGTACGGCACCGACTTGCCGCCGCGCATGCCGGCGTCGGCGCTGACGATGACGGTCGGCTGCGCGTCGTCAATGCGGCTGGCCAGCGAGTGGCTGGCGAAGCCGCCGAACACCACCGAGTGGATCGCGCCGATGCGCACGCACGCCAGCATCGCGAAGCAGGCCTCGGCGATCATCGGCATGTAGATCAGCACGCGGTCGCCCTTCTTGACGCCGAGCGACTGGTAGATCGCGGCCATGCGGTTCACTTCCGCGTGCAGCTCGGCGAAGCTGTAGGCCTTCTCGGTGTTCGTCTCGGTCGAGACGAAGATCAGCGCGTTCTGGTCGGCGCGGTCCGTCAGGTGACGGTCGACCGCGTTGTGGCACAGGTTCGTCAGGCCGCCCGGGAACCACTTCGCGAACGGCGGGTTCGAGTAGTCGCAGACCTGGTCATAGGGCTTGTGCCAGTCGATCAGCTGGGCCTGCTCGCCCCAGAAGGCATCGCGATCCTCGATCGAGCGGCGGTGGAAATCGGCGTAGTTCGGCATGGGTCTGTCTCCTTCTCGGCGTTCGGCGAATCCGATGAATTCATAATTCAAAATGATCGACCTGACTGACGGCTGTCAACCGGCCGTCGACCGGTCCGTCCACGCCAGCGCGCCGGGCAGATTGCCCCCGTCACGACGGGCAAGCCGCCCTGGGCGGATCGCCGCTGCGCGACCTATCGTCCCGTCATCGATGCACTTTCCCGGCAACGCCCATGACGACGATCATCCCCGATGCGGCACGACACGGCGCCTGGCTGCTGGCGCTGACCCTGGCCGGCGCGCCGGCGCTGGCGCTGGAGCCGCCCGCGACGCAGAACGAGGGCAGCGGCCACTGCGGCCAGGCCCTGTCGGACCCCGACAGCGACCTCTCCGTGGCCCATGCGGCGCGCCAGCCCGCAGGCCTCGTCACCTGCAGCATGGGCTACCTCGCGGCCAAGTGCGGCGACTACGCCACCGCCAACCTCATCTTCGACAAGTGCATCGCCAAGGGCTATGCGGGCGCGATGATCTGGAAGGCGCAGATGTTCGAGAACGGCAACGGCGTGCCGCGCGATCTCGCCCGGGCGGCCGAGCTGCTTCGCCAGGCCTCGCAGAGCGAGGACGAAGGCTATGCGGCGCTGGGCAAGCTGCACTACGCCAGCGCGCTGCACGAGGGCCGCGGCGTCGAGCGCGACGAGGCCGAGGCACGGCGCTGGTTCGAGGCGGCCGCCGCCCAGGGCAGCGAGGATGCACGCGAGTTCCTGCGCACCGGCCACCACAGCGCCTCGCGCGACGCCTTCGGTCGCGGCGTGGGCAGCGCGCCAGGACAGGACGATGCTGCGCAGCGCCTTCTGCGCAGGGTGGAGGCGGCGCTGCCGGCCGCGCTGGCCACGCCGCAGGCCCTGCTGTTCGGCCTGGGGCTGGCGATGCTCACGGTGCTGGGCGCCGCGCGGCAGCTGCGCCCCCGTCGCGCCGATGCCCGCCGCACGCCGGCCTGAATCCCTTGCCCTCCACTGCCCCCCTGCCCCGTCACGACCATGAACACTGCCGTCGAGCACGCCATGTACGGCGTCAGCCAGCTCTTCCTGCTTCCGGTGCTGCTGGCCATCGCCCTGCTGTTCGCCCACGCCTTCGTCGCGCTGGGCGCCTTCCTGGTACAAGCCTGGCAACGCCGGCGCGGACACCCGGCCGGCTTCGAGCTGCGCCAGGAGCAGGCTCGCACGCCCGGCCTGTCGACGGCCGGGCTGGAGCTGCTGGCGCTGCGGCGGCTCGAGCGCGTGCGCGTGGCCACCCGCGTGGCGCCGATGCTCGGCCTGGTGGCGACCATGATTCCGATGGGGCCGGCGCTGCAGGCGCTCTCCAGCGGCCAGATGACCGAGGTCGGCCGCGCGCTGGGCGTGGCCTTCTCGGCGGTGATCCTGGCGCTGCTGGCCGCGGCGATCACCTACGCCATCGGCCAGGTGCGCCGGCGCTGGTATGCCGCCGAGCTGATCGCGCTCCAGCCGCAGGAGGCCGCATGATCGCCGAGCGCCTGCTCCACGAGGAGGATGACGATCCGGTCCTCTCGCTGGTCAACCTGGTCGATGTCTTCCTGGTGCTGGTCGCGGCGCTGATGATCGCGGCGAATCCGCACCCGGCCGGCACCGGCCCGCAGCAGGGCGACTACACGCTGATCCGCCATCCCGGCCGGGCCGACATGGAGATCATCACCCGCAAGGGCCAGAAGATCGAGCACTACCGCGCCGAGCCGGCCCCGCGCTCGGATGGCGGCGGCAGCCAGGGCGTGCGGGCCGGCGTGGCCTACCGGATGCCCGACGGCAGCATGATGTTCGTGCCCGAGTGAGCAGTTAACAAAACCGAATCAGCGTGCGCAGGCAGATGACGCAGCAGGCCAGCCTGAGCAAGGCGACATGCGTCTGGGCCTGACGCTCGAAGCGGATGCGCAGCATTTCCAAATGCCGCCAGCCACGCATGGGTGCGCTCGACCACCCAGCGGTGACGCCCCAGTCGCTCCCGGCTCTCGACACCTCGGCGCGCAATGCGCACCTTGATGCCCTTGGCCCGCAGATGGGTGCGGCAGCGCTCGAAGTCGTAGCCCTTGTCGGCGTGCAGCCTGTCGGGCCACCGCCGGGGGCGTCCCCGCAACCCGGCCACTGCCGGCAACGCGTCGACCAGTTCTTCAAACACCACCGAGTCATGTCGATTCGCCCCTGTCACGCAGAACATCAGCGGCAGGCCTTGCCTGTCGGTGACGAGGTGGCGTTTGCTGCCAAGCTTGCCCCGGTCCGTCGGGTTCGGCCCCGTGAATTCGCCCCCCGGGGGCTGGCGACGCTGGCGCCATCCACACACGCTCGACTGAAATCGAGCTGACCCGCGCCGCGCAACTCCGCCAGCAACACCAGATGCAGCCAGTGCCACACGCCCGCAGCCTGCCAAGCTCTCAGCCGTCGCCAGCACGTCATGCCGCTGCCGTAGCCCAGCTCCTGCGGCAGGTGTTCCCACCCAATCCCGGTGCGCAGCACGAACAGGATGCCGTTCAAGGCCCGCCTGTCGTCCACTCGCGGCCGGCCTCCCTGGGCCGAGCGCCGCGGCGCCTCAGGCAGCAACCGTTCCAACTTCTCCCACAGGGCTGCGCTGACTTCCTTGTCTCTCATCGGCCTTCAACGATTCAGACAGCGATGGCGACGACTGTGTTTTGTTAGCACAGGTGCGGGGCGGAAGTGGGGTTGGGCTGTGGGGTGGGGGCGAGGCATCCAGCTTATGGCGCTCCACCCCGGGCTGCGCCGTGGGGCTATTCCCGGGATTCCAGACGGATGCCCTTGAGCGAGGTGGCCGGCACGCCGAGCCTGACCGCCTGCCCCCGCAGGTAGCGGTCGAAGAAGTCGGACAGCACCTGATGCTGGACATTCAGGATCTCACGTGCGTCGGCCAGGTTGACGGCGGTGGCGTCCACCGGCACGCCCGCAGCCGCCCACAGCCCCGCGTCGGTGAAGTTGGCGTGGCGTGCGCCGGGAACGGTCAGCAGATGGGCCGGGCGCGAGGCCGCGTAGGCCGTCTGGGGCACGCCCCGGTTCGCTACGGCACTTGCCTGGGGCTGCGTCATCCCCATGGCCTGCAGTTGGGACACCCGCGCCGCGATGTTCCCGCCCGCCATGCCGTCGCCGCTAAGCACCGTGAGCAGTGCCTTTCCCGCCCCGGCCCCCTGGGCGTAGTCCTCCGAGAACAGCGTGCCATCGATGTTCGCTGCGGCGACCACCCGCGGAATGTGACGGGCGGCGCGAAACGCGTGGGCGCCGCCGAAGGAGTGGCCGAATGCCCCCACCCGCCCCAGTTCGAGGCGATGACCGAACTTGGCGCTACCGCTGTTCAGGAGATCGAGTTGATTCAGCGCGCTGGCGAAATCCGCCGATACGTACTCGTCCAGCCTGACGGTGTATTGCCAGTTGGCCGTGAAGTCCTGATAGGAAGAGGTTGCGCCAATCTCAGGAAGCGCACCGATGGGGTCGCAAGCGAAGTCCATCGTGACGATGTCGCCGTTGGCGAAGAAAGTGGCGATGCTCTGATACGGGTGGAACAGGCCGACCACTACGTAACCCTTGGCCGCCAGCGCTTCGGCGGTGCTCGCGTATTGTTCCGGAAAACCGCCCCCGCCCCCGTGGGACATGAGGAGCACCGGGTAGGAGGTGCTGCGCCGGGACAGGGGCGCGTCGGCGTAGCTCTCGCCGGGAAGGCTCTTCAGCACCGCGGCAGAGACTCCCTGGGTGTCGGCCAGAAAGGAGGCCATCTCGGGGGTCAGCAGCGGCGATTTCCGCGCATTGGCCTGCGGATCCGATGGGTACCACAGGTAGGCCTTCAGCCTTCGTGTTGCGCTGCCGGCCTGCTTGCCGCAGCGCTCGGTTCGCGAACTGTCCAGCCATTCGATGCTGGTCCGCCCCACGCCATAGGCGGTGGCGTCCTTATCGTCGCCCGACCCGCCGCAGGCAGTCAGCACAGCCCCCGAAACAATCGCCGCGGCGAGCGCCGGCACTAAACTTGAACGAAACATGGTGAGTGAATCCGTTTGAAGGGGGCGAAGGTCAGGCGCGGCCGTCCTCCGGCCCCGGGGTGAAAACCTGCGCGGGGCGGCCCGCGCGTGGGCGTGGCGTCAGGTGAGCCGCGCCATTGTGGCGACGTCGACGAACTGGCCGTCGACCCGATAGGCCCGCCGGCTCATGCCTTCGAGCGCGAACCCGAAGCGCGTGTAGAGCCCGATGGCGTCGCGGTTGTCTGCCCGCACGGCAAGCTCGATCCGCGACAGGCCCTTCGATTCGGCGCAGTCGATGGCCGCCGTCAGCAGCCGTGTGCCTGCGCCCCGCCGGCGAGCGGCGCGAACAACCCCCATCCCCAGCGCCCCCACATGAGCGCAGGCATCCCAGGGCTTCGGAAGAATGTCGCACCAGCCGATTACCGCGCGCCCGTCGAGGGCCACGAACTGGCACTGGTCGTTCTCGACGATGCTCCGAAAGAAGCCGAAGGCCGCCTCGACCGGCGGGGCCTGGAAAAACGCCAGGTAGCGCCTCTCCCTCGCCACCTCGTCGATGGCAGTGTAAAGGCCCTCAAAGTGCGCCACGTGCGTGCGGACAATCTCCAGGCTCATGTCTGCGGGCCCTCTGCGATGCACCGGAGAATGCGCGGAGGCAGATCGGCGCGGATGGTGCCGGCCTCGTTATCCACCACCACCGGGTTCTCGAAGCACACCACCATCGGCTCCGACTGGTATCGCTCCCGGATGAAGCCGCGCCACTCGTCGGAATAAAAGCGATCGGCATCCGCCTGGCTCTGCCAGAGATACAGCCCGCCTGCGGTTTCGCCATCCTTCGACAGCAGGTAGTGCTTCCTGAGCAGCCCCGGAACCGCCTGGTACTTCGGCGCGGTGGCCGAAAATGCCTCCCGCGCTTCGTCGATGGTGATCGCCCGACCGAGCCTGAACTGGACAAGGGTGGCAATCATCGCGGCGCCTCCGGCATGCCGCCGGCCCCGGCTCTAGCGAAGGCCGACAAGCGCGTACCAAATAGCAGCCGCGGAGGCTGCGCCAGCAGCGCACCAAAGCGATCGAGCAGCGCCTTGGCGGAGGGGTAGTGCAGGTGCGCCTCCCACGCGGCCTTGTCCCGATAGACTTCGTAGAGGAAGAAGCGGTTGGGGTCTTCCGCGCAGACCTGAACCGCATAGAGATCGATCCCCGGCTCCTCAGGCGCCAGCGCGACCAGCGACTCCAGCGCCTGCACAAGCGATTCGCGTCGATCCGGAACCGCTTCAAGCTCCACCAGCAAAACAAACATAGGTCAGCCCTCTTGGAAATGGAGGTGCCAGTCTGCCCAGTCAGCTTGCGGGAAGATTGTAAAAATGCGTCCTGCTGCGGGTGGCTGACAGGTAGCTGGCCGGCGGCATGCCCACGCGCTGGCGGAAGTCGCGGATCCAGTGGGATTGGTCGTAATACCCGTGATCGAGCGCGAGGGAGAGCGGATCGCGCCCGGGGTTCAGCAGCATGCGCTTGAGCGTCTGCTGAAACCGGATCGCGCCCCTGGTTTCGCTGGGGGTCTGGCCGCAATAGCGCAGCCACCGCTTTTCCAGCTGGCGGCGGCCAATGCCAAGGTGGGCAGCCAGGTTGTCGATGGTCTGCTGCCCCCCGACCCGATAGAGCGCTGCCATGCCATGAACGATCAGCCGATCCTCTTCGCCCGCGCACAGGCAGCGGCGAAAGAAGTCGATCAACAGCGTGCACTGTTGGGGCCAGTCCGCCGCATCCTGCACCCGTCTGGCCACGATCTGGCCGGCCTGCCCCCAGCAGGCGTCCACCGGCAGCACCCGATCCAGCAGTAGTGCTGGGGGCAGCGGCACAAGGCGGTGGACCTGCCCGATCCGGAAGCGCACTGCCACAAAGCCCACCCCGCGCGCAGCGGCCAGGGGCAGATTGATCTGGCGCAGGCACAGCAGATAGGCATCCGGCAGTGCAACGCTTGCCTCCGTGCGAAACGCCGTGCCGTAATGAATGTGAAGCTCGGCGCCGGTCCCCGGCAACAGCCTGGGCAGCGAGAGAGGCTCATGTGCCGCAGCGCGCCACCCCCAGAAACGGTCTATGTACGGCGCCAAATCCGGCGGCGGCTTGGCAAAAAAAACATCCATCTTTGAATAGGGCAATCGTGTTGTCAGGCCCAGAGCCTACCGCCCGCCCCATCAAGCAGGCAGGGCGATTGCATTAGAGGGTGTAGACAGAATCAACCCGGCAAGGCCAACCTGCGCAGAAGGATCTGAGCCTGAGCAAACCAGACCCATGCGGTGGACGTGCTGAGTTTGCGGTCGTGATGCATCACCAGGCGGCGGCAGCGTTCACCCCAGGCGTGGGTGCGCTCGACCACCCAGCGCATGCGCAGAGGCACAAAGCCCCTGGGGGCGACGGGCAGGGGCCGGCCCGCCTGCAGGTCATGGAAGACATGCGTGTTGCCGTTGCCGGGATGGCGCACGACCTGCACGTCCAGGCCATGGGTCGCCTGCAGGCGCTGCGCGCACGAGCCGCTGTAGGCGCCGTCGACGAACAGCACGCTCAGCGTCGGCACCTTGGTGCAGGCCTGTGCGACGACGGCCGCGGCCCCGTCGCGGTCCTGCACGCTGGCGGCACTCACCGTCACGGCCAGCAGCAGGCCGAGCGTGTCGACCACCAGATGGCGCTTGCGCCCCTTGACCTTCTTGCCGGCGTCAAATCCGGCCTCGCCGCCCTGCGGCGAGTGCCGCGTGGACTGCGAGTCGAGCACGGCCGCACTCGGGCCCGCATGCCGACCCAGCCGCTCGCGCCACTGCTGGCGCAGCCGCTCCTGTATCAGCTCGAACCGCCCCAGCGCCGCCCAGCGGCTGAACGACTTGTAGACCGTCGTCCAGGCCGGAAACGACCGGGGCAGGTCTCGCCACGCACAACCCGTGCGCAGGACGTAGCAGCAGGCATCCACCAGTGTGCGTCGATCCAGCCGAGGTGGCATGCCGCGACTGCCCGCCGTATGCTCGAACAGGTCCGCCACCAGTGCCCACTCCGCATCGGTCAGGCTGCAGCCGTAGTCCCGCCCGTCGGCCTCACGCCGGTGTGCCGCGGTGTAGCCATAGCGCCGGGCTGCACGGGCCGAATCATCCTCAGTGGTTCGGCGCAGCGGCTTGACCCTGACGACCCCAGCCTCCCTCAGCGCCTTGCGCACCGTCAGGCTGCACACCTTGACCCCGCAGCGCTCGGCCAGCATCTGCGTGATCGCATCCAGCGTCGCCCCGGGATGCTCGGCGGCCATCTCCTTCAGGGCCAGCACATGCTCTTCGCGCAACGCCCGCGGACGCCCTCCGCGCTTTCGCTCGATCGTCTGATCTGTCTGCGCCGGGCTCATGTCGACTTTCTTTGGGCTTGACCGACGACAGCATGCTCCTGTCTGGTTGATTCTGTCTACACCCTCTAAGCGGCCGGGCCGCCGTCCAGCCACAGCGGCAGCCGCCGCAGCCCGCGGTAGAGCGGATTGCCCTGCCAGGCCGGCGCAGCCTCGGCCAGCCGCAGGCCCGGCCAGCGGCGCAGCAGCGCCTCCAGCGTCAGCTCGGCCTCCATCATGCTGAGCGAGGCCCCGATGCAGACATGCGCACCGGTGCCGAAGGCCAGCGAGGCGCGGCCGCGGCGCGTGATGTCGAAGCGCTCCGGATCCTCGAAGCGCGCGGCGTCGCGGTTGGCCGCGCCCAGCAGCACGATGACGGCGTCGCCCCGGCGCAGCCGCTGGCCGGCGAAGTCGTGCGACACCGCGACGCGCCGGCCGGTGTACTGCACCGGACACTCGGCGCGCAGCACCTCGCGCACCGCGCCATGGACGCGGCCGGGGTCGTCGCGCAGCTGCTGCCACTGCGCCGGGTGCGCCAGCAGCGTCTGCACCAGGTTGCCCAGCAGGTAGCGCGTGGTCTCGTGTCCGGCGAAGAGCAGCATGACGGCCTGCGCCATCAGCTCGTTCGCGTCGCGGATGACGCCCTGTTCCCTGGCCCGAAGCAGCCGGCCCAGCAGCCCGTCGCCGGGCATGCCGGCGGCGCGGCGCGCGGCGAACTCGCGCTCCAGGAAGGCGGCCATCTGCAGCAGGCCGCGCTGGGCGCGGCGCGTGGTGTCGGCGTCAGGCACCGGCTCGCCGATGAAGACCGCGATCTCGTCGGACCAGGCCATGACCCGCGCCTCGTCGCCCGGCGCCAGGCCGAGCACGCGCGCGATCACGCTGGCCGGCAGCGGCCGCGCCACCTGCGCGATGAAGTCGACCGGCCGCGACGGCTCGCCCGCCTGGGCCGCCTGCAGGCCGTCGAGCAGCGTCTCGATGCGCTCGACCAGCCAGGGCCGCAGCGCCGTCAGCCCGGAGGGCGTGAAACCGGCATGCATGAGTCCGCGCAGCCGGCCGTGGTCAGGCGCGTCGACGAACAGGAAGGCCTGCGCCATCAGGCGCTGCAGCGGCGAGAGCTCCTGGCGGCTCAGGCGGTGGTCGCCGCAGGTCGCCTGCGCCGCGGCGCGGTCGCCGCCGCCCACCCAGCCGTTGGTGCGCTGCGCCGAGAAGCGCACGTCGTCGCGCAGCACCTGCTCGGCCTCGAGGTGGCGCGCCACGATCCAGGCGCCGCCGAAGAGCGTGTCGCTCCAGTGGATCGGACCCGAGGCACGCAGCTCGGCGTAGAGCGGATACGGGTCGATCAGGTCGGCCGCGCTCCACAGGCGGCCGGCCGGCACGCGCGGACGGGCGGCGGCTTCGAGGGCGGACAGGGCCGCGTCGGCAGGGGCGTTCATCGGACAGGGCTCATGCGGAAGGAAGGGCCAGGCTCGACGCGAGCGTGCCGAGCAGGCGCGTCACGTCGGCCGCCGTGTGGGCCGCGCTCAGCGTGATGCGCAGCCGCGCCGTGCCCTCGGGCACGGTGGGCGGGCGGATCGCCGGCACCCACAGCCCGGCCTGGCGCAGCCGCTCGGCCAGCGCGGCGGCGCGGTGGTTGTCGCCGATCAGCAGCGGCTGGATCGCGGTGGCGGACTCGGGCAGCGACCAGCCGCAGTCCGGATGCGCCGCCAGCAGCGCCGCCAGCCCCTCGCGCAGCTGCCGGATGCGCGCCTGCAGCGCCGCGCGCCGCGCGTCGCCCTCCGGCCCGCGGATGATCTCCAGGCTGGCGCGCGTCGCCTCGGCCAGCGCCGGCGGCGCGGCGGTGGTGTAGATGCCCGGCCGCGCGGTCTGCAGCAGCCACTCGACGATGACCGGATCGGCCATCACGAAGGCGCCGGCCACGCCGAAGGCCTTGCCCAGCGTGCCCATCAGGATCAGCCGGCGCCCGCGCAGGCCGAAGTGCGCCAGGCTGCCGCGACCGGCCTCGCCGAGCACGCCCAGGCCATGCGCGTCGTCGACCACCAGCCAGGCGTCGTGGCGCTCGGCCAGCGCCAAGAGCCGGTCCAGCGGCGCCAGGTCGCCGTCCATGCTGAAGACGCCGTCGGTGACGATCAGCTTCACGGGCATGGCGCACTCGGCCAGCATCGCCTCCAGCCGGTCGACGCGGTTGTGCGGATAGCGGCGCACCTCGGCGCGCGCGAGCTGCGCGCCGTCGATCAGCGAGGCGTGGTTGAGCCGGTCGGTGAACAGCGTGGTGCGCGCATCGCCCAGCGCGGTCATCAGCGCCAGATTGGCCAGATAGCCGGTGCCGAAGCCCAGCACCCGCGCGCCCTCGGGCCACAGCGGCGCCAGCCATTCGGCCAGCGCCTGCTCGAGCCGCTCGTGCGCACGGCCGTGGCCGCAGACCAGGTGCGAGGCGCCGCTGCCGGCGCCCCAGCGCCGCGCGCCCTCGGCCAGCGCCTCGACCACCGCCGGATGCGCGGCCAGGCCGAGGTAGTCGTTGCTGCAGAAGGCCAGCATCGGCAGCGGCGCGTCGGCATCCGCGTCGGGCCGGCTCACCGGCAGGTGCGGCGCGCACGGCCCCTCGGCGATGCGGCGCACCCGCTCGAGGCCGAGCTCGCGGCGCTGCTGCAGCTGTTGGCTCAGGTGATCGATCAGCATGGAAGATGGCAAATCCGAATGGAAACGGCCCGGCATCCGCAGACAACGGACACCGGGCCGTCACAAGGTCGGCGAGCTTAACCGAGCGCGGCGATCACCTCGGGCGGCGCCTGCACCAGCTCGATCAGCACCCCTTCGCCGCCGATGGGGAACTGCTCGTTGCCCTTCGGGTGGATGAAGCAGATGTCGAAGCCGGCCGCGCCCTTGCGGATGCCACCGGGCGCGAAGCGCACGCCGTTGGCCGTCATCCACTCGACCGCCCGGGCCAGATCGTCGACCCACAGGCCGACGTGGTTCAGCGGCGTGGCGTGCACCGCCGGCTTCTTCTCGATGTCGAGCGGCTGCATCAGGTCGACCTCGACCGCGGTCGGGCCGTCGCCCAGCGCGCAGATGTCCTCGTCGACGTTCTCGCGCTCGCTGACGAAGGTGCTCTTGACCGACAGGCCGAAGATGTCGACCCAGAGGCTCTTCAGCCGCTGCTTGTCCGGCCCGCCGATGGCGATCTGCTGGATGCCGAGGATCTTGAAGGGCTTGGCTTGCATCGGGGCTCCCGGCTTCACTCGAAGATGATGATCTGCTGGTCCACGCTCAGGCTCTCGCCGACCGTGGCCCGGATCTCCTTGACCACGCAGTCCTGCGTGGCGACGAGGATGTTCTCCATCTTCATCGCCTCGATGACCGCCAGGCGCTCGCCGGCCTGCACCTTCTGGCCGACCGCCACCGGCACCTGCACCAGCAGGCCCGGCATCGGCGACAGCAGCATCTTGCTGGTGTCGGGCGGCGCCTTGTAGGGCATGAGCTTGTGCAGCTCGGCCGCGCGCGTCTGCAGCACCAGCGCCTCGAGCGCGGTGCCGTTGTGCGCGATGCGCATCGCCAGCGGGCGCTTGGCCGAGCCGCGCTCGACCTGGGCGCTGAAGGGCTGGCCGTTGACCGAGCCGGTCATCAGGATCTCGCCGAGCTTGGTGGTGCTGCGGATCGCGTAGACCCGGCCCCCGACGGTCACGTTCATCGTGCCGTGCGCCGCGTCGAAGTCGCCGAGCTGCACGTCGTGATAGACGTTCTGGCCGTCGGCACCGAGCTGCACCACCACCAGCGCGCTGCCATGCTCGACGCCGTGGCCGGGCAGCTGGCCGCTGATGCCGGCGGCGCGCTCGCGCGCCTTGCGGCGCACGAAGGCGGCCAGCGCGACCAGGAACAGCGGGTCGTCGTGCGGCACGTCCGCGGCGTCGAAGCCCTGGGCGTAGTGCTCGGCGATGAAGCCGGTGTTGAAGTCGCCGGTGACGAACTTCGGGTGCGCCAGCAGCGCGGCCTGGAACGGGATGTTCGAGCTGATGCCGCGGATCACGAAGCCGTTGAGCGCGGCGCGCATCTTGGCGATCGCGTCGTCGCGGTCACGACCGTGCACGATGAGCTTGGCGATCATCGAGTCGTAGAACATCGGGATCTCGCCGCCCTCGTACACGCCGGTATCGACGCGCACGCCGCCGAAGCGCCCGGCCTCGTAGGCCGCGCCCTGCAGCGTCTCGCTGCCCTGCACCAGGTCGGCCGCCGGCGGCTGGTACTTCACCAGACGGCCGGTGGAGGGCAGGAAGTTGCGGAACGGGTCTTCCGCGTTGATGCGGCACTCTATCGCCCAGCCCTGGCGCGGGATCTGGTCCTGCGTGAAGCCGAGCTTCTCGCCGGCGGCCACGCGGATCATCTGCTCGACCAGGTCCAGCCCGGTGATGCACTCGGTGACCGGGTGCTCCACCTGCAGGCGGGTGTTCATCTCCAGGAAGTAGAAGTCCTGGTTCTTGCCGACGACGAACTCGACCGTGCCGGCCGACTGGTACTTCACCGCCTTGGCCAGCGCCACCGCCTGCTCGCCCATCGCCTTGCGGGTGGCGTCGGAGATGAAGGGGCTCGGCGCCTCCTCGATGACCTTCTGGTGGCGGCGCTGGATCGAGCACTCGCGCTCGTGCAGGTAGACCACGTTGCCGTGGCTGTCGCCCAGCACCTGGATCTCGATGTGGCGCGGCTGCTCGACGAACTTCTCGATGAAGACGCGGTCGTCGCCGAAGCTGTTGCGCGCCTCGTTGCGGCACGACGCGAAGCCGTCGAAGGCTTCCTTGTCGTTGAAGGCCACGCGCAGGCCCTTGCCGCCGCCGCCGGCCGAGGCCTTGATCATCACCGGATAGCCGATGTCGCGGGCGATCTCGACCGCACGCTCCGGACTCTCGATGGCGTCGTTCCAGCCCGGAATCGTGCTGACCTTGGCCTCGTTGGCGAGCTTCTTCGAGGCGATCTTGTCGCCCATGGCCGCGATCGAGTAGTGCTTCGGGCCGATGAAGGCGATGCCCTCCTCCTCGCAGCGGCGGGCGAAGTCCTCGTTCTCGGACAGGAAGCCGTAGCCCGGGTGCAGCGCCTCGGCGCCGGTGGCCTTGCACGCGGCGATGATCTTGTCGGCGACCAGATACGACTCGCGCGAGGGCGCCGGGCCCAGCAGCACGGCCTCGTCGGCCAGCTCGACATGGCGCGCGTCCTTGTCGGCCTCGGAATAGACGGCCACCGTCTTGATGCCCATCTTGCGGGCGGTGGCGATGACGCGGCAGGCGATTTCGCCGCGGTTGGCGATCAGGATCTTCTTGAACATGATGGTTTGCTTTCGCGCCGCGTGATCAGAGGGGGATGTTGCCGTGCTTGCGCCACGGGTTGTCCAGCTTCTTGTCCTTGAGCATCACCAGCGAGCGGCAGATGCGCTTGCGCGTCTCGTGCGGCTGGATCACGTCGTCGATGAAGCCGCGGGCGCCCGCCACGAAGGGGTTGGCGAAGCGGGCCTTGTACTCGGCCTCGCGCTCGGCCAGCTTGGCCGGATCCTTCTTCTCCTCGCGGAAGATGATCTCCACCGCGCCCTTGGCGCCCATCACCGCGATCTCGGCGTTCGGCCAGGCGAAGTTCACGTCGCCGCGCAGGTGCTTGGAGCTCATCACGTCATAGGCGCCGCCGTAGGCCTTGCGGGTGATGACGGTGACCTTCGGCACGGTGCACTCGGCGTAGGCGTAGAGCAGCTTGGCGCCGTGCTTGATGATGCCGCCGTACTCCTGCGCGGTGCCGGGCATGAAGCCGGGCACGTCGACGAAGGTGATGACGGGAATGTTGAAGGCGTCGCAGAAGCGCACGAAGCGCGCGGCCTTGATCGAGCTCTTGATGTCCAGGCAGCCCGCCAGCACCAGCGGGTTGTTGGCGACGATGCCCACCGTCTGGCCTTCCATGCGCGCCATGCCGATGACGATGTTGGCGGCGTAGTCGGGCTGCAGCTCGAAGAAGTCGCCGTCGTCGACCACCTTGGCGATCAGCTCCTTCATGTCATAGGGCTTGTTCGGATTGTCCGGCACCAGCGTGTCGAGCGAGTGGTCCAGACGCAGCGCCGGGTCGCCGCTCGGGCGCACCGGCGGCTTTTCCTTGTTGTTCAGCGGCAGGTAGTTGAAGAAGCGGCGCAGCATCAGCAGCGCTTCCACATCGTTCTCGAAGGCCAGGTCGGCCACGCCGGACTTGGCGGTGTGGGTGACCGCGCCGCCGAGCTCCTCGGCGGTCACTTCCTCGTGCGTCACCGTCTTCACCACCTCGGGGCCGGTGACGAACATGTAGCTGGAGTCCTTCACCATGAAGATGAAGTCGGTCATCGACGGCGAGTACACCGCGCCGCCCGCGCACGGGCCCATGATCATCGAGATCTGCGGGATCACGCCCGAGGCCATGACGTTGCGCTGGAACACCTCGGCGTAGCCGCCCAGGGACGCCACGCCTTCCTGGATGCGCGCGCCGCCCGAGTCGTTCAGGCCGATCACCGGGGCGCCCACCTTCATCGCCTGGTCCATGATCTTGCAGATCTTCTCGGCATGCGCCTCGGACAGCGCGCCGCCGAAGACGGTGAAGTCCTGGCTGAACGCGAAGGCCAGGCGGCCGTTGATCATGCCGTAGCCGGTGACCACGCCGTCGCCGGTGATCTTGTTGTCCTGCATGCCGAAGTCGGCACAGCGGTGCTCGACGAACATGTCCCACTCTTCGAAGGTGCCTTCGTCGAACAGCAGCTCGAGGCGCTCGCGCGCGGTCAGCTTGCCCTTGGCGTGCTGGCTGTCGATGCGTTTCTGCCCGCCGCCCAGGCGCGCCTTGGCGCGCTTGGCTTCGAGCATCTGCTGGATGTCATGCATGGGGATCTCCTCGGGTGGGTCCGTGATTCGAAATCGGTTCGGGAATCAGGAAAGGTCGGGCGGGTCGGGGGGAGTCAGGTCATCAGGTCGAGCAGCCGGCGCGCGGCCACCGACGCGGCGGTGCGCCCCTCGCGCACCTGGGCGGTGAGCTCGCCGAGCTGGCCGCGCACCTCGGGGTGCGCGCGGAAGCGCTCGCGCAGGCCGGACTCGATGCGTTCCCACATCCAGGCCAGGTTCTGCTGCTGGCGGCGCTGCGCCAGCCGGCCGCTGGCCTGCTGCAGTTCGCGGAAGGTGCTGACGGCCCCCCAGAAATCGTCGAGCCCGGCGCCCTTGAGCGCGCTGATCTGGATCACGCGCGGCAGCCACAGGCTCGCGCCGTCGTGGCCGCGGTCGGGATGGCCGTGCTGGGCGTGCATGCCCAGCAGGCGCAGCGCGCTGGTGATCTGCGCACGGGCGCGGGTGGCGGCGTCGGGATCGATGTCAGCCTTGTTGATGACCACCAGGTCGGCCAGCTCCATCACGCCTTTCTTGATCGCCTGCAGGTCGTCGCCGGCATTGGGCAGCTGCAGCAGGCAGAACATGTCGGTCATGCCCGAGACCGCGGTCTCGCTCTGGCCGACGCCGACCGTCTCGATGATGACGATGTCGTAGCCGGCGGCCTCGGCGACCAGCATCGCCTCGCGGGTCTTCTCGGCGACGCCGCCGAGCGTGCCCGAGGACGGGCTGGGGCGGATGTAGGCGTGCGGGTGCACCGACAGCCGCTCCATGCGGGTCTTGTCGCCCAGGATGGAGCCGCCGGAGACGCTCGACGACGGATCGACCGCCAGCACCGCCACGCGGTGCCCCAGGCCGATCAGGTGCAGCCCGAGCGTCTCGATGAAGGTCGACTTGCCCACGCCGGGAACGCCGGAAATGCCCAGCCGGAAGGAGCGCCCGGTGCGCGGCAGCAGCGCGTCGAGCAGCGCGTCGGCGCGGGCGCGGTGGTCGGCCCGGGTCGACTCGAGCAGCGTGATCGCCTTGGCCATCGCGCGCCGCTGCACCGCCGGCTGCGTGCCGGCGATGCCGGCAGCCAGGGCCTGCTCGGAGGCAGGCAGGTGGGAGAAGTCGTCGGTCATCGAAGGAGGCGAGTGATCGCCCGGTGTGATCGCTAGTGATCGCTGGCCGGATGCGCCGGCCTTCGGAAATACAGATCCCATTCGCCCTCGGCCTCCAGGATGAAGCCGTGGCGCTCGTAGAAGCAGGCCGCCGCGGTGTGCTTCAGCGCGGTCACCGAGATCGGCATCGACCGCGCATCGGCCTCCGCCAGCACCCGGCGCATCACCCAGCTGCCGATGCCCTCGCCCTGCGCGCTGGGGTGGATGTAGAGGTGATCGAGCAGCATGTCCCCGGGCCGCGGGATCACCACGACGAAGCCCACCAGATCGCCGTCGCGCAGGATGTGGCGCGCATGGATCGGATTGAAGCCCCGGCTCAGCCGCTCGCGCACCCGCTGCGGATCGAAGTGGCCGAGCCGCGTCAGGCTCTCCCTCATCGCCGCCATCCGCAAGGACAGCAAGGCCTCGAAATCGTCTTCACCGGCAGGGGTGAGCTGGAGATGCGGGGTGCCGACGGCAGAAGCGGCTGAGGGAGGTTGCATGGATCACCGATGGGTCATGGGCGCACCTCAGGCCGCAGACACATGGGCTTTGATCTGCTCCAGAACATCCTTGGCCGAGGCCGGAATCGGCGTGCCGGGGCCGTAGACCCCCTTCACGCCGGCTTCGAACAGGCAATCGTAATCCTGTTGCGGAATGACACCGCCGACGAAGACGATGATGTCGTCGGCGCCCTGCTTCTTCAGTTCCGCGATGATCGCGGGCACCAGGGTCTTGTGACCGGCCGCCAGCGTCGAGACGCCGACCGCGTGCACGTCGTTCTCGATGGCCTGGCGGGCGCATTCCTCCGGCGTCTGGAACAGCGGGCCCATGTCGACGTCGAAGCCGAGGTCGGCGTAGGCGGTGGCGACGACCTTGGCGCCGCGGTCATGGCCGTCCTGGCCGAGCTTGGCGATCATCACGCGCGGACGGCGGCCGTGCTCCTCGGCGAAGGCGGCGATCTCGCCCTGCAGCTTCTCCCAGCCCTCGGCCGAGTCGTAGGCCGCGGCGTAGACGCCGGTGACCTTCTGGATGTCGGCGCGGTGGCGGCCGTAGACCGCCTCGAGCGCATCCGAGACCTCGCCGACCGTGGCGCGCAGGCGCACCGCCTGGATCGCCAGATCCAGCAGGTTGCCCTGGCCGGTCCTGGCCGCATCGGTCAGCGCCGCCAGCGCGGCCTGCACCGCCGCGGCGTCGCGCGTGGCGCGGATCTGCTGCAGGCGCGCGATCTGCGCGTCGCGCACCTTCATGTTGTCGACCTCGAGGATCTCGACCGGATCCTCCTTGGCCAGCTTGTACTTGTTAACGCCGACGATCACGTCCTTGCCGGAGTCGATGCGGGCCTGCTTCTCGGCCGCCGAGGCCTCGATCTTCAGCTTGGCCCAGCCGGAATCGACCGCCCGGGTCATGCCGCCCATCGCCTCGACTTCCTCGATGATGGCCCACGCCTTGTCGGCCATCTCCTGCGTCAGCGACTCCATCAGGTAGGAGCCGGCCCACGGATCGACGACGTTGGTGATGTGGGTCTCTTCCTGGATGATCAGCTGCGTGTTGCGGGCGATGCGCGAGGAGAACGCGGTCGGCAGCGCGATCGCCTCGTCCAGCGCGTTGGTGTGCAGCGACTGCGTGCCGCCGAAGACCGCGGCCATCGCCTCGACCGTGGTGCGCACGATGTTGTTGTACGGATCCTGCTCGGTCAGCGACCAGCCCGAGGTCTGGCAGTGCGTGCGCAGCATCAGGCTCTTCGGATTCTTCGCGTCGAAGCCCTTCATGATGCGCGCCCACAGCAGGCGCGCCGCGCGCATCTTGGCGATCTCGAGATAGAAGTTCATCCCGATCGCCCAGAAGAAGCTGAGCCGCCCGGCGAAGGCATCGACGTCCAGGCCCTTGGCCATCGCGGTCTTGACGTATTCCTTGCCGTCGGCCAGCGTGAAGGCCAGTTCGAGCGCCTGGTTCGCGCCCGCTTCCTGCATGTGGTAGCCGGAGATCGAGATCGAGTTGAACTTCGGCATCTTCTGCGCCGTGTACTCGATGATGTCGCCGATGATCTTCATCGACGGCTCCGGCGGGTAGATGTAGGTGTTGCGGACCATGAACTCCTTGAGGATGTCGTTCTGGATGGTCCCGCTGAGCTTGTCCTGCGACACGCCCTGCTCTTCCGCCGCGACGACATAGCCCGCCAGCACCGGCAGCACCGCGCCGTTCATCGTCATGGACACGCTCACCTTGTCGAGCGGGATCTGGTCGAACAGGATCTTCATGTCCTCGACCGAGTCGATCGCCACGCCCGCCTTGCCGACGTCGCCGGTCACGCGCGGGTGATCCGAGTCGTAGCCGCGGTGGGTCGCCAGGTCGAAGGCGACCGAGACGCCCTGGCCGCCGGCGGCCAGCGCCTTGCGGTAGAAGGCGTTCGATTCCTCGGCGGTCGAGAAGCCGGCGTACTGGCGGATGGTCCACGGACGCACCGCGTACATCGTGGCCTGCGGACCGCGGATGAAGGGCTCGAACCCGGGCAGCGTGTCGGTGAAGGGCAGCCCCGCCACGTCGGCCGCGGTATAGAGCGGCTTGACGGTGATGCCGTCCGGCGTGACCCAGTTCAGCGCATCGACGTTGCCGCCGGGCGCGGACTTGGCGGCGGCCTTGAGCCACTGTTCCATCGAGGCAGGCTGGAATTCGGGGGAGTTCGACATGTTGTGGGGTTCCTGACGCAGTGCATCACCATGATACATGATGCATAATTATGAATTCAAGACCGCAGCCCGGTCAGCTATCATCCCGGCCCGATTCTGAATGATGCCCACCGTGCGCCTGCCCCTCCCAGATCAAGACAACGCGCTGGCTCCACGCGCCCTCTATCAGGACGTGGCCGAGCGCCTGCGCCAGCAGATCTTCAACCGCGAGCTCGAGCCCGGCAGCTGGATCGACGAGCAGAAGCTCTCGGCCGAGTACGGCATCAGCCGCACGCCGCTGCGCGAGGCGCTGAAGGTGCTGGCGGTCGAGGGGCTGGTGACGATGCGGGTGCGCCGCGGCGCCTATGTGACGGAGATGTCGACCGACGACGTGCGCCAGGTCTACCACCTGCTCGCGCTGCTGGAGAGCGACGCCGCCGGCGAGGTCGCCCGCAGCGCCGCCAGCGAGGATCTGGCCACGCTGCGCGCGCTGCACGAGCGGCTCGAGCGCGAGGTCGGGCAGCGCGAGTTCTTCTTCGCCACCAACGAGGCCTTTCACATGCAGCTGCTGGCGGTGGCGGGCAACCGCTGGCGCCAGCAGATCGTCACCGACCTGCGCAAGGTCATGAAGCTCAACCGACATCATTCGCTGTTCAAGATGGGTCGCCCCGAGGAATCGATGCAGGAGCATCGCGCGCTGATGGAAGCGCTCGAGCGCCGCGATGCCGAGGCGGCGAGCCGGCTGATGCGCCAGCACTTCGAGAACGGCCTGGAGGCTGCGTCACCCTGAGGTCAGCTTGGGAACGCAGAGTGCCGCAGCGCCTGCGCGGCCTGAACGTCCCCTGCCCGCAGAGAAGACCAGCTCCCCACCGCATCCACCCACAGGTTCACCACCCGAAGATCGAGGAGATCGCCCCGATGAAGATCCACGAATACCAAGGCAAGGAAATCCTGCGCCAGTTCGACGTTCCGGTGCCGCGCGGCTACCCGGCGTTCACGGTCCAGGAGGCG
>NZ_JABSNM010000024.1 GCF_013294065.1 Sphaerotilus uruguayifluvii | reverse complement strand
ATGCCGGGCGACAACGTGTCGATCGAAGTCAAGCTGATCGCCCCGATCGCCATGGAAGAAGGCCTGCGCTTCGCCATCCGTGAAGGCGGCCGCACTGTCGGCGCCGGCGTGGTTGCCAAGATCATCGCTTAAGACTGAGTCAGGCTGCAGGGGTATAGCTCAATTGGCAGAGCGTCGGTCTCCAAAACCGAAGGTTGGGGGTTCGATTCCCTCTGCCCCTGCCACTGCCGGACGCTGCTGAACGGCGAACGGTCCAAAAAGCCTGGCTTCCAGCCCGCGGGACGTGTCGACGCCCCGGCGGGCTTTCCTGCTCATGGGTCCCGGTCGTTTCCGTGCCGAGGACAAAGTGAACGTGATGACCACTCCCCAAGTCGAAACCGTGACCACCCAGGCCGACAAGTCGCGGCTGATCGCCGCGTCGCTGCTGCTGCTGGGCGGTCTGGTGGCCTTCTACCTGCTGGCTGCGCAGGGCGCGCTGGCGCAGTGGGCTGCGCTGCTGGTTCTGCTGGGTGGGGCGGTCGCCGTGTTCTTCACGTCCGAGCAGGGCAAGGCGCTGATCGCGTACGGCCGCGAGTCGGTGCGCGAATTCCAGAAGGTGGTCTGGCCGACCCGCAAGGAGGCCGGCCAGATGACCGGTTATGTCTTCGCCTTCGTCGTGGTGATGGCGCTGTTCCTGTGGTTCACGGACAAGACCCTCGAGTGGGTCCTGTACGACCTGATCCTGGGCTGGAAGCGTTGAATCCTCCCGACGCATTGGCGAGCAAGGTGACTACAAGATGAGCGACATCACGACTCCCCCCGCGGCCACGCCGATGCGCTGGTACGTGGTCCATGCCTACTCCGGCATGGAGAAGGCGGTGGAGCGCAACCTGCGCGAACGCATCGAGCGCTCGGGCATGCAGGCCAAGTTCGGCCGCATCCTGGTCCCGACCGAGGAAGTGGTCGAGATGCGCAACGGCAAGAAGGCCGTGACCGAGCGTCGCTTCTTCCCCGGCTACGTGCTGGTCGAGATGGTCATGGACGACGAGTCCTGGCATCTGGTCAAGAACACCAGCAAGGTGACCGGCTTCGTCGGCGGTGCCAAGAACCGCCCGGTGCCCATCTCGGAAGACGAGGTCATGAAGATCGTCAGCCAGATGCAGGAAGGCATCGAGAAGCCGCGGCCCAAGGTCGAGTGGGAAGTGGGCGAGGTCGTCCGCGTCAAGGACGGCCCGTTCACCGACTTCAACGGCGTCATCGAGGAAGTCAACTACGACAAGAACAAGCTGCGGGTGTCGGTCACGATCTTCGGTCGTGCGACGCCTGTGGAACTCGACTTCCATCAGGTCGAGAAGGTCTGAGCCGAGAGGCACGGACACATCCGTCGCGGATGCCGCGCCTGCGCGGGTCCGCTTCAACCCAGTGACGAGGAGCCTGCCGCAAGGCGGGCGCTAGAACTCGAGGAGCCATCATGGCAAAGAAGATCGTCGGCTTCATCAAGCTGCAAGTTCCGGCGGGCAAGGCCAATCCTTCGCCCCCGATCGGTCCCGCGCTCGGCCAGCGTGGCCTGAACATCATGGAGTTCTGCAAGGCGTTCAACGCGCAGACCCAGCAGGGCTTCGAGCCGGGCATGAAGCTGCCGGTGGTGATCACCGCCTTCGCCGACAAGTCCTTCACCTTCATCATCAAGAGCCCGCCGGCGACGGCGCTGCTGAAGAAGGCCGCGAAGATCGAGCGTGGCTCGTCGCGCCCGCACGTCGAGAAGGTCGGCAAGCTGACCCGTGCGCAGCTCGAAGAGATCGCGAAGATCAAGGTCAAGGATCTGACGGCCGCCAACCTGGATGCCGCAGTCAAGACCATCGCCGGCTCGGCCCGCTCGATGGGCATCAACGTGGAAGGTCTCTGATCATGGCAAAGCTGACGAAGCGCCAGAAGGCACAGCAAGGCAAGGTCGAGACGACCAAGCTGTACGGCATCGACGACGCGCTGTCGCTCCTGAAGGAGTGCGCCGTGGCCAAGTTCGACGAATCCATCGACGTGGCTGTCCAGCTCGGCGTCGACGCGAAGAAGTCGGACCAGGTCGTTCGCGGTGCGGTCGTGATGCCCAACGGCACCGGCAAGACCAAGCGCGTCGCCGTGTTCACGCAAGGCGCCAAGGCCGAGGAAGCCAAGGCCGCCGGTGCTGACGTGGTCGGCATGGACGACCTGGCCGCCGAGGTCAAGGCCGGCAACATCAACTTCGACGTGGTCATCGCCTCGCCGGACGCGATGCGCGTGGTCGGTCAGCTGGGCCAGATCCTGGGCCCGCGCGGCCTGATGCCGAACCCGAAGGTCGGCACCGTGACCCCGGACGTCGTCACCGCCGTCAAGAACGCCAAGGCTGGCCAGGTCCAGTTCCGCGTCGACAAGGCCGGCATCATCCACGGCACGATCGGCCGTCGCTCGTTCGACAACGAGAAGCTGCGCGGCAACCTGCAGGCGCTGCTGGAAGCCCTGAACAAGGCCAAGCCGGCCTCGAGCAAGGGCGTCTACCTGCGCAAGGTGGCGGTGTCGTCGACCATGGGCGTGGGTGTCCGCGTCGACGTCGGCAGCATCAACGCTTCCGCCGCGGCCTGATCGGCCCGAGAGGATTCCAGAGGCCCTCGTGGCCTCCGGTGATGTCGCGAGTCTGGCGGCATCGCCGTCCCGAATTTGGTGGGCTGCACCGCAGCGATGCGGTGCAGGTCATCCAAGACCGCTGGCGCCAAGCCGCTTAATCGGCTGCCGGGATCCGTCCCGGCCGTCGGCCAGCGCAGATGGCGTACCCGCCGTGAAGTTCCGTCCGTCGTCGCCCTCCGGGGTGGTGCCGGGCTCCTGAACGGCCAGGTCGCTGCAATGAGGTGCGATCCGAGGGCTTGCCCGAGGGTCGCGTTTGAAGGAGTAGACCTTGAGTCTCAATCGCAACGAGAAAGCAGCCGTTGTCGAGGAAGTGTCGGCGCAGGCTGGCAAGTCCCAGACGCTCGTGCTGGCCGAGTACCGTGGCCTCACCGTCGCTCAAACGGATGCGCTGCGCAAGCAGGCGCGCGAGAAGGGTGTGTATCTTCACGTTCTGAAGAACACGCTGGCTCGCCGTGCTGTCGCCGGCACCCCGTTCGAGGCGGCCGAAGCCCAGTTCGTCGGTCCGCTGATCTACGGCTTCTCCGAAGACGCCGTCGCCGCCGCCAAGGTGGTCGCCGACTTCTCGAAGACCAACGACAAGCTGGTCATCAAGGGTGGCGCCTACGGTGGCAAGGCCCTTGACGCCAACGAAGTCAAGGCCCTGGCCAACGTCCCGAGCAAGGAAGTCCTGCTGGCCCAGCTGCTGGGTCTGCTGCAGACGCCGATCTCCGGTCTGGCTCGCGTCATCGCGGAAGTGGCCAAGCAGAAGGGCGGCGGCGCCGAAGCGCCGGCTGCCGAAGCTGCCGCCTGATTCCCGACGATCTGTTCTCTCGCATTCACTGCATTCAAGTATTAGGAGCCCATCATGGCATTCGACAAAGACGCTTTCCTGGCTGCCCTGGACACGATGACCGTCCTGGAACTGAACGACCTGGTCAAGGCCGTTGAAGAGAAGTTCGGCGTGTCCGCCGCTGCTGTCGCCGTCGCCGGCGGCGGCGCTGCTGGTGGCGCTGCTGCCCCGGCCGCTGAAGAGAAGACCGAATTCAACGTCGTCCTGCTGGAAGCCGGCGCCAACAAGGTGTCCGTCATCAAGGCCGTGCGCGAACTGACCGGTCTGGGCCTGAAGGAAGCCAAGGACATGGTCGACGGCGCCCCGAAGAACGTCAAGGAAGGCATCGCCAAGGCCGACGCCGAAGCCGCCGTCAAGAAGCTGGTCGAAGCTGGCGCCAAGGCCGAGCTCAAGTAATCCGGACTGCGCTTGCCGGCGCAATCCGATTCGCCGAGAAGGCTGGTCCGACAAGGGCCAGCCTTTTCGTGCTTGATTTTTTTCGGCTCAGGGTCTTTCCGGGCAGTCTGCACCTGAAAGCGTCTTCCGCGTTACCCTGGAAGGCTTTTTCAAGTGTTCTCTGATCCGACTGCGGAGAACAGGTTTGGTCGGGCCGGTGTGCAACGCACCGGTTGTCCGCCAGCGGCTGGTAGTGGCCAGCCACCAAGCTTCAGGCGCAAGGCCTGGTGCCAGTCGTCCCGATTTTCCTCGGCCGAACGAACCGCTGCCCTGGCCCGGCGGTGGGTGTCGACACGGAGTGATTGATGGCGCAAGCAACCCCCTACAGCTACACCGAGCGCAAGCGGATCCGCAAGAGCTTCGGCAAGCGCGCGAGCGTGCTGAACGTTCCCTATCTGCTGACGATGCAGAAGGACAGCTACGTCGCTTTCCTGCAGAAGGACGTCCCCCCGCAGAAGCGCAAGCCCGAAGGTCTGCAGGCTGCATTCCTTTCCGCGTTCCCGATCGTCTCGCACAACGGGTTCGTGGAAATGAAGTTCCTCGAATTCAACATCGCCAAGCCTCCGTTCGACGTGCGGGAGTGCCAGCAGCGCGGCCTGACCTTCGCGGCGGCGGTGCGTGCACGTCTGCAGATGGTGATCTACGACCGCGAGGCCTCGACCGCGCAGTCCAAGGTCGTCAAGGAGATCAAGGAGCAGGAAGTCTACATGGGCGAAGTGCCGCTCATGACCGACTACGGCTCCTTCATCGTCAACGGCACCGAGCGTGTCATCGTCAGCCAGCTGCACCGCTCTCCGGGCGTGTTCTTCGAGCACGACAAGGGCAAGACCCACTCGTCGGGCAAGCTGCTGTTCTCGGCGCGGATCATTCCGTACCGCGGCTCGTGGCTGGACTTCGAGTTCGATCCGAAGGACATCCTCTACTTCCGCGTCGACCGTCGCCGCAAGATGCCGGTGACGATCCTGCTCAAGGCGATCGGCCTGAACCCTGAGCAGATCCTGGCGAACTTCTTCAAGTTCGACAATTTCCGCCTGATGGATTCCGGCGCGCAGCTGGAATTCGTCGCCGAGCGCCTGAAGGGCGAGGTCGCGCGCTTCGACATCACCGACAAGAACGGTACGGTGGTGGTCGAGAAGGACAAGCGCATCACCGCCAAGCACATCCGCCAGCTCGACAGCTCGGGCACGCAGTTCATCAGCGTGCCGGAAGACTTCCTGGTGGGTCGCGTCGTCGCGCGCAACATGGTCGACCCGGACACCGGCGAGATCGTGGCCAAGGCCAACGACGAGGTCACCGAGTCGCTGCTGAAGAAGCTGCGCGCCGCGGGCATCCGCGAGCTGCAGTGCCTGTTCACCAACGAGCTCAGCCAGGGTCCGTACATCAGCCAGACGCTGGCGACCGACGAGACGGCCGACCAGTTCGCCGCCCGCGTGGCCATCTACCGCATGATGCGCCCCGGCGAGCCGCCGACGGAAGACGCCGTCGAGGCGCTGTTCCATCGCCTGTTCTACTCGGCCGACACCTACGACCTGTCGCGCGTCGGCCGCATGAAGTTCAACGCCCGCGTCAACCGCGACGGCGCCGAAGGTCCGATGACGCTGACCAACGAGGACATCCTCGACGTGGTCAAGATCCTGGTGGATCTGCGCAACGGCAACGGCGAGGTCGACGACATCGACCACCTGGGCAACCGCCGCGTGCGCTGCGTGGGCGAACTGGCCGAGAACCAGTACCGCTCGGGCCTCGCCCGCATCGAGAAGGCCGTCAAGGAGCGTCTGGGCCAGGCCGAGACCGAAGCCCTGATGCCGCACGACCTGATCAACTCCAAGCCGATCTCCGCGGCGCTGAAGGAGTTCTTCGGTGCGTCGCAGCTGTCGCAGTTCATGGACCAGACCAACCCGCTGTCGGAGATCACGCACAAGCGTCGTGTCTCCGCGCTGGGCCCGGGCGGTCTGACCCGCGAGCGCGCCGGCTTCGAGGTGCGCGACGTGCACGTCACCCACTACGGCCGCGTCTGCCCGATCGAGACCCCGGAAGGTCCGAACATCGGTCTGATCAACTCGCTGGCGCTGTTCGCGCGCCTGAACGAGTACGGCTTCCTGGAGACGCCGTACCGCCGCGTGAAGGACGGTGTCGCCACCGCCCAGATCGACTACCTGTCGGCGATCGAGGAAGGCAAGTACGTCATCGCCCAGGCCAACGCGAGCCTGGACGAGAACAACCGCCTGTCCGACGAGCTGGTCTCGGCGCGCGAGAAGGGCGAATCGATGTTCGTCTCGCCGGAGCGTGTCCAGTACATGGACGTGGCGCCGACGCAGATCGTCTCGGTCGCGGCCTCGCTGGTGCCCTTCCTGGAGCACGATGACGCGAACCGCGCGCTGATGGGCGCCAACATGCAGCGTCAGGCCGTCCCGACCCTGCGCCCCGAGAAGGCGCTGGTCGGCACCGGCGTCGAGCGCGTCGCCGCGGTCGACTCGGGCACCGTCGTGACCGCCCGCCGCGGTGGCATCGTGGACTACGTCGACACCAACCGCATCGTCATCCGCGTCAACGACGCCGAGACGGTCGCCGGTGAAGTCGGCGTCGACATCTACAACCTGATCAAGTACCACCGTTCCAACCAGAACACGAACATCCACCAGCGCGCGATCGTCAATCGCGGCGACGTGGTGGGTTCGGGCGACGTGATCGCCGACGGTGCATCGACCGACCTGGGCGAACTGGCCCTGGGTCAGAACATGCTCGTCGCGTTCATGCCCTGGAACGGCTACAACTTCGAGGACTCGATCCTCATCTCGGAGCGCGTGGTCGCCGAGGACCGCTACACCTCGATCCACATCGAGGAGCTGGTGGTCATGGCCCGCGACACCAAGCTGGGCCCCGAGGACATCACCCGCGACATCCCGAACCTGTCCGAGCAGCAGCTGGCTCGCCTGGACGAGTCCGGCATCGTCTACATCGGCGCCGAGGTCAGCCCCGGCGACGTGCTGGTGGGCAAGGTCACGCCGAAGGGCGAGACCACGCTGACCCCGGAAGAGAAGCTGCTGCGCGCGATCTTCGGCGAGAAGGCGTCCGACGTGAAGGACACCTCGCTGCGCGTCGACCAGGGCACCTCCGGCACCGTCATCGACGTGCAGGTCTTCACCCGCGAAGGCATCCAGCGCGACAAGCGCGCCCAGCAGATCATCGACGATGAACTCAAGCGCTTCCGCCTGGACCTGAACGACCAGCTGCGCATCGTCGAGGCCGACGCCTTCGACCGGATCGAGAAGCTGCTGACCGGCCGTGTCGCCAACGGCGGCCCGCGCAAGATCGTCAAGGGCACGGTCATCGACAAGGCCTACCTGACCGACGTCGAGAAGTACCACTGGTTCGACATCCGTCCCGCCGAGGACGAGGTCGCCAACCAGCTCGAGTCGATCAAGAACTCGCTGGAGCAGACGCGCCACAGCTTCGACCTGCTGTTCGAAGAGAAGCGCAAGAAGCTCACGCAGGGCGACGAGCTGCCCGCCGGCGTGCTGAAGATGGTCAAGGTCTACCTGGCCGTCAAGCGCCGCCTGCAGCCTGGCGACAAGATGGCCGGCCGTCACGGCAACAAGGGTGTCGTGTCGAAGATCGTTCCGATCGAGGACATGCCCTACATGGCCGACGGCACGCCTGCCGACATCGTGCTGAACCCGCTGGGCGTGCCCTCGCGGATGAACGTCGGCCAGGTGCTGGAAGTGCACCTGGGCTGGGCGGGCAAGGGCATCGGCCAGCGCATCGGCAACCTGCTGCAGCAGGAAGCCGCGGTGGCCGAGCTGCGCCAGTTCCTGGACCAGGTCTACAACCAGACCGGCGGCCGGCCGGTCGAGCTCGAGCAGCTGTCGGACGGCGAGATCGTCTCGATGGCGCGCAACCTCTCCAACGGCGTGCCGTTCGCGACCCCCGTCTTCGACGGCGCGAAGGAAGAGGAGATCCGCGCGATGCTCAAGCTGGCCTATCCGGACGACATCGCCGAGCGCAAGGGCCTGACCGCGTCGCGCACCCAGGCCTACCTGCATGACGGCCGCACCGGCGAGCGCTTCGAGCGCCCGACCACCGTGGGCTACATGCACGTGCTGAAGCTGCACCACCTGGTCGACGACAAGATGCACGCCCGCTCCACGGGTCCGTACTCGCTCGTCACCCAGCAGCCGCTGGGCGGCAAGGCGCAGTTCGGCGGCCAGCGCTTCGGTGAAATGGAAGTGTGGGCGCTGGAGGCCTATGGCGCAGCGTATGTGCTGCAGGAAATGCTGACCGTGAAGTCCGATGACGTGAACGGCCGCACCAAGGTCTACGAGAACATCGTCAAGGGCGAGCACTCGATCGACGCCGGCATGCCGGAATCGTTCAACGTGCTGGTCAAGGAAATCCGTTCGCTCGGCATCGACATCGAGCTCGAGCGCAACTAAAGGACGGACAAGGAGTTAAGGCATGAAGGGACTACTCGACCTTTTCAAGCAGTTCACGCCCGACGAACACTTCGACGCGATCCGCATCGGGCTGGCCTCGCCCGAGAAGATCCGCTCGTGGTCGTTCGGCGAGGTGAAGAAGCCCGAGACGATCAACTACCGCACCTTCAAGCCGGAGCGTGACGGCCTGTTCTGCGCCAAGATCTTCGGCCCGATCAAGGACTACGAGTGCCTGTGCGGCAAGTACAAGCGCCTGAAGCATCGCGGCGTGATCTGCGAGAAGTGCGGCGTCGAAGTCACGCAGACCAAGGTCCGCCGTGACCGCATGGGTCACATCGACCTGGCGGCGCCGTGCGCGCACATCTGGTTCCTGAAGTCGCTGCCGTCGCGTCTGGGCCTGGTGCTCGACATGACGCTGCGCGACATCGAGCGCGTGCTGTACTTCGAGGCCTACGTCGTCGTCGATCCGGGCATGACGCCGCTGAAGAAGTTCTCGATCATGAGCGAGGACGACTACGACGCGAAGCGCCGCGAGTACGGCGACGAGTTCGTCGCGCTGATGGGTGCCGAGGGCATCAAGCAGCTGCTCGAGGAGATGGACCTCGACGTCGAGATCGAGCGCCTGCGCGGCGACATGACCGGCTCCGAGCTGAAGGTCAAGAAGAACTCCAAGCGCCTGAAGGTGATGGAGGCCTTCAAGAAGTCGGGCATCAAGCCGCACTGGATGATCATGGAGGTCCTGCCGGTGCTGCCGCCGGACCTGCGTCCGCTGGTGCCGCTGGACGGCGGCCGCTTCGCGACCTCCGACCTGAACGACCTGTACCGCCGCGTCATCAACCGGAACAACCGTCTGGCTCGCCTGCTCGAGCTGAAGGCGCCGGAGATCATCGTGCGCAACGAGAAGCGCATGCTGCAGGAGGCGGTCGACAGCCTGCTGGACAACGGCCGCCGCGGCAAGGCGATGACGGGCGCGAACAAGCGCGCGCTGAAGTCCCTGGCCGACATGATCAAGGGCAAGTCGGGCCGCTTCCGCCAGAACCTGCTGGGCAAGCGCGTCGACTACTCGGGTCGTTCGGTCATCACCGTGGGTCCGACGCTCAAGCTGCACCAGTGCGGTCTGCCCAAGCTGATGGCGCTGGAGCTGTTCAAGCCCTTCATCTTCAGCCGTCTGGAAGCGATGGGCATCGCCTCCACGATCAAGCAGGCGAAGAAGGAAGTGGAATCGGGCACGCCGGTGGTCTGGGACATCCTTGAGGAAGTCATCAAGGAACACCCGATCATGCTGAACCGGGCGCCGACGCTGCACCGCCTGGGCATCCAGGCCTTCGAGCCGGTGCTGATCGAAGGCAAGGCGATCCAGCTGCATCCGCTCGTCTGCTCGGCCTTCAACGCCGACTTCGACGGTGACCAGATGGCCGTGCACGTGCCGCTGTCGATCGAGGCGCAGATGGAAGCGCGCGCCCTGATGCTGGCGTCGAACAACGTGCTGTTCCCGGCCTCGGGCGAGCCGTCGATCGTGCCGTCGCAGGACGTGGTGCTGGGCCTGTACTACGCCACCCGCGAGCGCATCAACGGCAAGGGCGAAGGCATGGTCTTCTCCGATGTCGGCGAAGTGCTGCGCGCGCTGGACAACGGCGTCGTCGAGCTGACCGCCCGCATCAACGTGCGCCTGACCGAGTACGTCAAGGACAAGACCACCGACGAATGGGTGCCCGAGACCAAGCTCGTGGCCACCACCGTCGGGCGTGCGCTGCTCTCCGAGATCCTTCCGCGCGGCCTGCCGTTCAGCAACCTGAACAAGGCGCTGAAGAAGAAGGAGATCTCGCGCCTGATCAACACCTCGTTCCGCAAGTGCGGCCTGAAGGACACGGTGGTCTTCGCGGACAAGCTGCTGCAGAGCGGCTTCCGTCTGGCCACCCGCGCCGGCATCTCGATCGCCATCGACGACATGCTGGTGCCGCGCCAGAAGTACGAGCTGATCGAGAAGGCCGAGAACGAGGTCAAGGAGATCGAGCAGCAGTACGTCTCGGGTCTCGTGACCGCGGGCGAGCGCTACAACAAGGTCGTCGACATCTGGGGCAAGACCGGTGACGAGGTCGGCAAGGTGATGATGAGCCAGCTGTCCAAGCAGAAGGTCATCGATCGCCATGGCAAGGAAGTGGATCAGGAGTCGTTCAACTCCATCTACATGATGGCCGACTCGGGCGCGCGGGGTTCCGCCGCCCAGATCCGCCAGCTCGCCGGCATGCGCGGCCTGATGGCCAAGCCGGACGGCTCGATCATCGAGACGCCGATCACGGCGAACTTCCGCGAAGGCCTGAACGTCCTGCAGTACTTCATCTCCACCCACGGTGCCCGCAAGGGCCTGGCGGACACGGCGCTGAAGACCGCGAACTCGGGCTACCTGACCCGCCGTCTCGTCGACGTGACCCAGGATCTGGTGGTCATCGAGGACGACTGCGGCACCGAGAACGGCCTGGCGATGCGTGCGCTGGTCGAAGGCGGTGAAGTGATCGAATCGCTGCGCGACCGTATCCTCGGCCGCGTGACCGCCATCGACGTGATCCACCCGGAAACCCAGGAAGTCCTGGTGACCAAGGGCCGGATGCTCGACGAGGACGCGATGGACGTGCTGGAAGCCGCCGGCGTCGACGAGGTCAAGGTCCGCACGACCCTGACCTGCGACACCCGCTACGGCATCTGCGCGAAGTGCTACGGCCGCGACCTCGGCCGCGGCGGCCTGGTCAACCAGGGCGAGGCCATCGGCGTCATCGCGGCGCAGTCGATCGGCGAACCCGGCACCCAGCTGACGATGCGGACCTTCCACATCGGCGGCGCGGCGTCGCGTGCGGCGGTGGCCTCGAGCGTCGAAGCCAAGTCGGACGGCATCATCGGCTTCAACAGCACGATGCGCTACGTCACGAACGGCAAGGGCGAGCTCGTGGTGATCTCCCGTTCCGGCGAGATCGTCATCACCGACCCGCACGGCCGCGAGCGCGAGCGCCACAAGGTGCCGTACGGCGCGACGCTGAACGTCAAGGCCGACCAGACCATCAAGGCCGGCACGATCCTGGGCAACTGGGATCCGCTGACCCGCCCGATCATCACCGAGTTCGCCGGCAAGATGCGCTTCGAGAACGTCGAGGAAGGCGTGACCGTGGCGAAGCAGGTGGACGAGGTGACCGGTCTGTCGACGCTGGTGGTCATCGACCCGAAGCGCCGCGGCTCGGCCAAGGTGGTGCGCCCGCAGGTCAAGCTGCTGGACTTCGCCGGCCAGGAAGTGAAGATCCCCGGCACCGACCACTCGGTGACGATCGGCTTCCCCATCGGCGCGCTGATCCAGGTCCGCGACGGCCAGGACGTGATGCCCGGCGAAGTGCTGGCGCGCATCCCGGTCGAAGGCCAGAAGACCCGCGACATCACCGGCGGTCTGCCGCGGGTGGCCGAGCTGTTCGAGGCGCGCTCGCCGAAGGACAAGGGCATCCTGGCCGAGATCACCGGCACGGTGTCGTTCGGCAAGGAGACCAAGGGCAAGGTGCGTCTGCAGATCACCGATCCGGAAGGTCGCGTCTACGAGGAACTCGTGCCGAAGGAAAAGAACATCCTCGTGCACGAAGGCCAGGTGGTCAACAAGGGCGAGTCGATCGTCGACGGTCCGGCCGATCCGCAGGACATCCTGCGCCTGCTGGGCGTCGAGGAGCTGGCACGCTACATCGTCGACGAAGTGCAGGACGTCTACCGTCTGCAGGGCGTGAAGATCAACGACAAGCACATCGAGGTGATCGTTCGCCAGATGCTGCGTCGCGTGCAGATCACGAACTCGGGCGACACGCACTACATCGTCGGCGAGCAGGTCGAGCGCTCGGAGCTGTTCGACACCAACGACCTGATGCGCAAGGACGGCAAGCTGCCGGCGACCTACTCCGACGTGCTGCTGGGCATCACGAAGGCGTCGCTGTCGACCGACTCGTTCATCTCGGCCGCGTCCTTCCAGGAAACGACCCGCGTGCTGACCGAGGCGGCGATCATGGGCAAGCGCGACGAGCTGCGCGGCCTGAAGGAAAACGTCATCGTCGGCCGACTGATCCCGGCCGGCACCGGTCTCGCCTACCACCAGGCCCGCAAGGCCAAGGAGGAAATGGACGAGACCGAGCGCCGCGCGATCGCGCTGCAGGAAGCGCAGGACGCGCTGGCTGCGGTCGACGAGGCGGCCGGTGCGCTGCCCGACGGCGACCTGTCCTCGCAAGGCTGAGCCTGAACGCCTGGATCGCCTGATCCTGCCCGGAAGACCGGGCGGGAGCCCGGCCCGCAAGACCCCGGAGCGCCCTGTGCGCTCCGGGGTCTTGCTTTTGGGCTTGCTGTTGCAAATGCTTTTGCATTAGCATCCGGGCATGCCCCCGTCCCTCTCCACGCCCGGCCGCGAACGCCAGACCCGCCAGCGCGACGCGCTGATGCAGGCGCTGCACGACAGCGCGCGCGCGCTGTCGCCGGCCGAGCTGTGCGAGCTCGGCCAGCGCGTGGTGCCGACGCTGAACCTGTCGACCGTCTACCGCCAGCTCGGCGCGATGCTCGAGACCGGCGAGGTGGTGCGCGTCGACCTGCCGGGCCAGTCGGCCCGCTACGAGGCGGTCTGCGGCCATGCGCGCGCGGCCGGGGGCGAGGACCATCATCACCATCATTTCCATTGCACCGCCTGCGGCCGGGTCTTCCCGATCCACGCCTGCCCGGGCGCGATGGACGAACTGGCGCCGCCGGGCTTCCGGGTGCAGCGCCATGACCTGACGCTGCACGGCCTGTGTGCCGACTGCGCCAGCGCCTCCCCTGCCGCCGATCACGAGACCGCCGATGCCGACGAATCCTGTCCTGCCGATGCCGCGTCTGCGCCTGTCTGCCGGAGCCCCCGGTGCTGATGGCCTCGGCGCTGAGCCGCTGTGCGGGCGCGGGCGTGCTGGTGCTGCTGCTTTGGGCGGCGGTGGGCTGGGCGCTGGCCTGATGCCGGCGGCGCTGCTGGAGCTGCAGTCGCTGACGCTCGAGCGCGGCGGCCGCGAGGTGGTGCGTGCGCTGAGCGGCACGCTGACGCGCGGCACGCTGACCGCGGTGGTCGGGCCGAACGGCGCCGGCAAGAGCACGCTGGTCGAGGCGCTGGCCGGACACCGCCCGCCGTGCGGCGGTCGCATCGTGCGCGCGGCGGGCCTGCGCCTGGCGCATCTGCCGCAGCAGTCGGCGCTGGACCGCAGCTTCCCGATCCGCGTCGGCGACGTCGTCGCGCTCGGCGCCTGGTCGCGCATCGGGCTGTGGAAGGCGCTGGGCGGCGGCCTGCGCCGCGAGGTCGATGCGGCGCTGGACACCGTCGGCCTGGCCGGCTGCGCGCGCCGGCCGATCTCGGACCTGTCGGTCGGCCAGTTCCAGCGCGTGCTGTTCGCGCGGCTGCTGCTGCAGGACGCCGACCTGATCCTGCTCGACGAGCCCTTCAACGCGGTCGACGAGACCACCACCGCCGACCTGCTGGCGCTGGTGCGGCGCTGGTGCGGCCAGGGGCGCGCGGTGGTCGCGGTGCTGCATGACCAGGCCCGCGTGCGGGCGCACGCCGACCGCCTGCTGAGCCTGGACGGCCGCGGCGGCTGGGCCTGGGGCGACACCGCCGAGCTGCTCGACGCGGCGGCGGCCCCCTGCCTCGCATGACGGATCTGCTCGACACGCTGCAGTCGCTGCTGTTCTCGCCCTTCGTCGAGTTCGGCTTCATGCGCCGCGCGCTGGTCGCGGTGGTGGCACTGTCGATGGGCGCGGCGCCGCTGGGCTGCCTGCTGGTGCTGCGCCGCATGAGCCTGCTCGGCGACGCGATGGCGCATGCGCTGCTGCCGGGTGCGGCGGTCGGCTACATGATCGCCGGGCTGTCGGTCACGGCGATGAGCGCCGGCGGCTTCGTCGCGGCGCTGGCGGTGGCGCTGCTGGCCGGCGCCGTCACCCGGCGCACCCACCAGCGCGAGGACGCCAGCTTCGCCGCCTTCTACCTGATCGCGCTGGCGCTGGGCGTGCTGCTGATCTCGATGCGCGGCAGCAGCGTCGACCTGATCCATGTGCTGTTCGGCAGCGTGCTGGCGGTCGACGACGCGGCGCTGCTGCTGGTGGCCACGATCGCCAGCGTGACGCTGATGCTGCTGGCGCTGCTGTACCGGCCGCTGGTGGTCGAGAGCTTCGATGCCGGCTTTCTCGCCTCGGTGGGCGGGCCCGGCGCGCTCAGCCACGGCGTGCTGCTGGTGCTGACGGTGGCCAATCTGGTCGGCGGCTTCCAGGCCATGGGCACGCTGATGGCGGTCGGCCTGATGATGGTGCCGGCCATCGCCGCGCGCTTCTGGGCGCGCGAGCTCGACCGGCTGGCGCTGCTGGCCACGCTGATGGCGGTGCTGTCGGGCTGGGCCGGGCTGCTGCTGTCCTTTCACGCCGACCTGCCGTCGGGGCCGGCCATCGTGCTGGTGGCCGGCGGCTTCTACCTGCTGTCGCTGCTGTTCGGCCGCCATGACGGCCTGCTGCGGCGCTCCTCGCGACGCTCCCTCGCATGATCCCGAACGATGTTCCTGCTGTCTCCGACCCGCTCCTGAGGGCCGCCGAGGGCGATGGCGGCCGCCGCCGCTGGCTGCGCCGCGCCGCCGGGCTCGCCGCGCTGCTCGGCGCCGGTGCGGCGGGTGCTGCCGGTGCGGCATCGGCGCGGCCGCTGCGGGTGGTCGCCAGCTTCTCGATCCTGGCCGATCTGGTCGCGCAGGTCGCCGGGCCGCTGGCCGAGGTGACGGCGCTGGTCGGGCCGGATGCCGATGCGCATGTCTTCCAGCCCGCGCCGGCCGACGTGCGCCGGCTGGCGCAGGCCGATCTGGTGGTCGTCAACGGCCTGGGCTTCGAGGGCTGGATGACCCGGCTGATCGGCTCGGCCGGCTACCGCGGCCCGGTGCTGACCTGCACCGACGGGCTGCCGCGGCGCGCTCCGGCACCGACGGCGGCACCGGCCGATCCGCATGCCTGGCAGGACCCGGCCCATGTGCGCCACTATGTCGCGCGCATCCGCGACGCGCTGATCGCCGCCCGCCCGGCCGAGGCCGGGACGCTGCGCCAGCGTGCCGCCGCCTTCGACGCCGAGCTGGTCGCGCTGGACCGGCGCATCCGCGCCGAGATCGCGACGCTGGCGCCGGAGCAGCGCCGCCTGGTGACCACGCACGACGCCTTCGCCGCCTTCGCCGCCGCCTACGGCATCGAGTTCCTCGCCGCGCAGGGCTGGAACACCGACAGCGAGCCCTCGGCCGGCGATGTCGCGCGGCTGATCCGCCAGATCCGCCGCCAGCAGGTCAGGGCGGTCTTCATCGAGAACGTGACCGACGCGCGCCTGGTCGAGCGCATCGCCCGCGAGACCGGCGCGACCGTCGGCGGCACGCTGTACTCGGATGCGCTGTCGGCCCCTTCCGGTCCGGCGGGCAGCTACCTGCGCCTGATGGCGCACAACGTCGCGACGCTGATGGCGGGCCTGCGTGGCCAGCCGGCGCCGCGCTGAGGCGCCGGCCGCGGACCGGCGGTGGCGATGATGGACATCCGCATGGCCGTTCCTCCGGCTCAGGCGCGTGCGGCGGCCGACGATATCGAAGGCATCTCCTGCCGTTCCGGGTCGTCCCGCCATGTCCGTCGAATCCCCCTTGATCCGCGAGCTGCGCCACCGGCTGCTCGCGCACCGTCCGTGGCGAGCCTGCCTGCGGCTGGGCCTGCTCGGGCTGCTGCCCTGCCTGCCGCCGGCGGCGCTGCTGGCGGCGGTGCTGGCCGGGCCGATCGGCGTGTCGCCGGCGGGGCTGTTCGCGCTGGCGCTGCTCGTGCCGGTGCTGATGCTGCCGTGGCTGGCGCGGCTGATCTACGAAATGCTGGCGCTGCTCGATCACCAGCGCGTGCGCCTGCTCGACCTGGATCCGAGCGATCCGCTGACCCGGCTGCTGACCCGGCGCCACTTCTTCGAGCGTGCCTCGCGCGAGGTCGCGCTGGCCGCGCGCCACGGCACGCCGCTGTCGCTGCTGCTGCTCGACATCGACCGGCTCTCCGCGATCAACCAGCGCCACGGCGAGGCGGCCGGCGACCAGGTGCTGGCCGAGGTGGCCGGGCTGGTGCACCGGCCGCTGCGGCTGCACGACCTGTGCGGGCGCTACGGCGGCGAGGAGTTCGCGGTGCTGCTGTCCGGCACCGCGCTGGCCGGGGCGCTGACGGTGGCCGAGCGGCTGCGCCATGCGGTGCCGGAGCAGCGCATCGTGCTGCCGGACGGCGAGGTGGCCAGTGTCACGGTCAGCATCGGCGTGGCGGTGCTGGAGCCGGAGCGCGCGACGCTGCCGCAGCTGCTGGCGCGTGCCGACGAGGCGCTGCGCTGCGCCAAGCTCGACGGGCGCGACCGCGTCGTGGCCGCGGCACCGCCCTGAGCCTCATCGTTTCTTCATGTCCATCGCGGAAGCTGTTCCCATGACCCTGCGCCTGCCTGTCCCGACTGTCCTGAGCCTGCTGCTGCTGGGCCCGCTGGCCGCCACGGCCGCGCCCCGCCATGACCACGGCGCCCACGAGCATGGCCGCGTCGCACTGGAGATCGCGCTCGACGGCCCGACGCTGACGATCGGCCTGGAGGCGCCGCTCGACAGCCTGCTCGGCTTCGAGCGCGCGCCGCGCACCGAGGCCGAGAAGAAGGCCGCGCAGGCGGTGCTGGCCGATCTGCGCGCCGGTGCCGGCCTGATCGTGCCGGACGCCGCGGCGCAGTGCCAGCCGGTCTCGACGACGGTCGATGCGCCGACGCTGCAGGGCGGGGCGGCGGCGGCCGGCGAGCACGCCGACCTGGATGCGACCTTCGTGCTGCGCTGCGCCCGGCCGCAGGCGCTGGCCTCGCTCGACCTCGGCAGCCTGCTCGACCGCTTCCGCCGCATCGCCCGCGTCGAGGCCGAGATCGTCGCGCCGGCGGGGCAGTTCAAGGCGGCACTGCAGCGTCCGGCGCGGGTGCTGCGCTGGGGCCGATGAGCCCGCTGCTGTCGCTGCGCGGTCTGCGCCACCGCTGGCCGGGCGCCGCCGCCGACACGCTCGACCTGGACCGGCTCGAGCTGATGCCCGGCGAGGCGGTCTTCCTGCGCGGCCCCAGCGGCTGCGGCAAGAGCACGCTGCTGTCGCTGATGGCCGGCGTGCTGGTGGCGGACGCCGGCACGGTCGCGCTGCTCGGCCAGGACTGGCGCGCGCAGTCGGCCGCGCGGCGCGACCGGCTGCGCGCCGACCATGTCGGCTACATCTTCCAGCAGTTCAACCTGCTGCCCTATCTGTCGGTGATCGACAACGTGCGGCTGCCGCTGCGCTTCTCGGCGCGCCGGCGCGCGCGCTGCGCCGGCGCCGACGAGCCCGAACAGTGGCTGGCGCGGCTCGGGCTGGACGCCTCGCTGTGGAAGCGTCCGGCGGCGCAGCTCTCGGTGGGGCAGCAGCAGCGCGTGGCCTGCGCGCGGGCGCTGGCCGGGCGGCCCGAGCTGGTGATCGCCGACGAGCCCACCTCGGCGCTGGACGAGGACACGCGCGACCGCTTCGTCGACGCGCTGCTGTCGAGCTGCCGCGAAGCCGCCAGCGCGCTGGTGCTGGTCAGCCATGACGCGCGGCTGGCCGGGCATTTCGCGCGCCAGATCGACCTGCCGGCGCTGAACCGCGCCGCCCGGCCCGGAGCCGAGCGATGAGCGCGCTGCTCGGACTGGCCGCGCGCAGCGCCTGGAGCCGGCGCTTCGTGCTGGCGCTGATCGTCGTGTCGATCGCGCTGTCGACCTTCCTGCTGCTGGGCATCGAGCGCCTGAGGCAGGACGTGCGGCAGAACTTCGCCCAGGCGGTCTCCGGCACCGACCTGATCGTCGGTCCGCGCACCGGCGCGGTGCAGCTGATGCTCTACGCGGTCTTCCGCGTCGGCAGCGCGACCAACAACATCGGCTGGGACAGCGTGCAGGCGCTGGCCGCGCAGCGCCAGGTGGCCTGGACGGTGCCGATCGCGCTGGGCGACAGCCACCGCGGCTTTGCGGTCGTCGGCACGACGCCGGCCTATTTCGAGCACTTCCGCTACGGCGAGCAGCAGCCGCTGGCGCTGGCGGCCGGGCGCGCCTTCGGCGACGGCGCGGGCCATGTCTTCGAGGCGGTGATCGGCGCCGAGGTGGCCGAGCGGCTGGGCTACCGCCTGGGCCAGCGCCTGGTGCTGAGCCACGGCGACGGCGCCTTCGCGGCCAACGACCATGCCGACAAGCCCTTCACCGTGGTCGGCATCCTGGCGCGCACCGGCACGCCGGTCGACCGCTCGGTGCACATCCCGCTCTCCGGCATCGAGGCCATCCACATCGACTGGATCGCCGGCACGCCGATGCCCGGCGCCCGCATCTCGGCCGAGGCCGCCGCCGCGCAGGACCTGACGCCGCGCACGGTGACCGCGGTGCTGGTCGGGCTGAAGAGCCGCGCGGCGGTGTTCGCGGTGCAGCGCTGGGTGCGCGGCTACGGCGACGAGCCGCTGATGGCGGTGCTGCCGGGCGTGGCGCTCGACGAGCTGTGGGAGGTGCTGGGCGCGGGCGAGCGTGCGCTGCAGGCGGTCAGCGTGCTGGTGGCGGTGGTCAGCCTGGCCGGGCTGGTCGCGGTGATCCTGGCCGGGCTGGATGCGCGCCGGCGCGAGCTGGCGATCCTGCGCTCGGTCGGCGCCGGCCCGCGTCAGGTGCTGGCGCTGCTGGCGGTGGAGGGCGCGCTGGTCACGCTGTGCGGCGTGCTGCTGGGCGCGCTGGCCTCGGCCGGCGCGATCGCGCTGCTGGGCGACCTCGCCCAGGCCCGCTGGGGGCTGGTGCTGCATGCGCGCTGGCCGGGCCCGGACGAGCTGCGCCTGATGGGCGCGCTGCTGCTGGGCGGCTGGCTGGCCAGCCTGGTGCCGGGCTGGCGCGCCTACCGGCTGTCGCTGGCCGACGGGCTGTCGCCGCGCGCCTAGAGCGGGCGATGCCCGTCCCCGCCGACACTTCGGGAATCGACAGGAGAACTGCTGTGATGCGATCGACGACAAGGACGACAACGAAGGCCGCGATGCTGGCGCTGGTCGCGGGCGTGGCGCTGCTGGGCGCGGCCCCGGCGCGCGCGGCCGATCCGAAGCCTGCTGCCGCGAAAGCGGCGCCCGCGTCCGCGGTGCGCCAGCTCAAGTGGGAAGAGATGGTCCCGTCGGGCTGGGACCCGGTGAAGATCCTGAAGGGCCGCGGCGACCTGAGCCGGCTGCAGGACGGCGATGCCAAGGCCAGCGCGATGCTGCGCGAGGTCCGCGAGGTCTGGGACGCCGCGCCGACCCGCCCCGAGCTCGACGGCCAGAAGGTGCGCCTGCCCGGCTACCTGGTGCCGCTGGAGGGCCAGGCGGGCGAGTGGAAGGAGTTCCTGCTGGTGCCGTATTTCGGCGCCTGCATCCACTCGCCGCCGCCGCCGGCCAACCAGATCGTCCACGTCAAGGCGGCCCTTCCCGCCAAGGGCCTGCGCAGCATGGACACCGTCTGGATCACCGGCACGATGCACACCGAGCGCCGCGACACCGACATGGGCGTCAGCGGCTACACCGTCGACGGCGCGATGGTCGAGAAATACGTCGAGCCGCCGGTGACGCCGCGCTGAAGTCCCCATGCGACGACACGGCGCCCGCTCCTCTGGGCCGCGGCGCGGCGGCCCGTCGCCGCTGGTGGCCGGCCTGTCGATCGCCGCGCTGCTGCTGGTGCTGACCGCCGCGACCGCCACGCATCGCCTGCCCGGCTGGATCTGGGCCTGGCACGCCGCGGCCAGCCTGCTGTGCTTCGCGCTCTACGCCGCCGACAAGTCCGCCGCCCAGGCCGGCCGCTGGCGCACCCCGGAATCGACCCTGCTGACGGCCGGCCTGATCGGCGGCTGGCCCGGCGCCATCGCCGCGCATCACCTGCTGCGCCACAAGTCGGTCAAGCCGTCCTTCCGCGTCGCCTTCCACCTGACGGTGGCGGCGGAGCTGGCCGCGCTGTCGTGGTGGGCGTGGCTCGGGCTCTGAGCCCTGGCCGCGACGGCGCCCTCAGCGCTCCCCGTCTTCCTTCAGCGCCGCCATCAGCGCGTCCATGTCCAGCCGGGCCTGGCGGCCGTCGACGGACTTCAGCACGCCTTCGCGGCGCAGCGCCGACACCAGCCGGCTGGCCGTCTCGAAGGTCATGTCGAGCATCGCGCCCATTTCCTGGCGGGTGGGCAGCCACAGCCGGCCGTCGTCCTCGCCGTATTCGCTGAGCTTGAGCAGCAGCCGCAGCATGCGGTGGCGCGCCGGGCCGCGGGCCAGCTCGGTCAGCCATTCGTCTGCGTCGTCGAGCGCGCGCTGCCAGCGCTTCATCAGGTCGCGCGTCAGGCCGGGGTGCGCCACCGACAGCTCGTCGATCAGCACCCGCGGGATGCGGCAGACCTCGACCTCGGTGCAGGCCACCGCGTCGGCCGCGTAGGTCTGGTGCAGGATCGCCTCCAGCCCGATCAGGTCGGTGCGCCCGGCCAGGCGCAGGATGCGCCGCTCGCCCGCATCGCTGCTGCGCTCCATGCGCAGCACGCCGCGGCGCACGGTGAAGACCGCGCTGCCGCTGTCCTGCGCCGAATAGAGCGTCTGCCCCGGCTCCAGGCGGATGTCGGCGATGCGGTAGTGGATCTGCGCCAGCGCCGCCTCGTCGAGCGCGCCGAACAGCGCGAACTGGCGCACGCTGCACGAGGCGCACACCTGCGCCTGCGGGTTGTACGTGCCGGCGGCCTGCGTGCTCGTCACGGCAATCGGAATGGGGTGTCCCATGGTCGCTGCGGTCTTTCCGGGTTCGGGGTGGGGCTGCGTACGGGTTGGAGTATCGCGCGTTCTGCGCCCGCCCATTCTTCGATGGGTCGCACAGGGCAGGACGGGCAGGGGGATCTCCGGGTGATCCCGGCCTCGCTATCATGTCCGGTTGGCTTCCCGCTCCGCCCCATGCCGCTCGACCCTCCGTTTCCGCCCGCCCGCACGTCGCTGATCTCGGTGCGCGGTGCCCGCACCCACAACCTGAAGAACATCGACCTCGACCTGCCGAAGAACGCGCTGGTCGTCATCACCGGGCTGTCGGGCTCGGGCAAGTCCAGCCTGGCCTTCGACACGCTCTATGCCGAGGGGCAGCGCCGCTACGTCGAGAGCCTCTCGGCCTACGCGCGCCAGTTCCTGCAGCTGATGGACAAGCCCGACGTCGACGTGATCGAGGGCCTGTCGCCGGCGATCTCGATCGAGCAGAAGGCCACCAGCCACAACCCGCGCTCGACGGTGGGCACGATCACCGAGATCCACGACTACCTGCGCCTGCTCTTTGCCCGCGCCGGCACGCCGCACTGCCCGGACCACGGCCTGCCGCTGCAGGCGCAGAGCGTCAGCCAGATGGTCGACGCGGTGCTGGCGCTGCCCGAGGAGACGAAGCTGATGGTGCTCGCGCCGGTGGTGCGCGACCGCAAGGGCGAGTTCGTCGAGCTGTTCGAGTCGATGCAGGCGCAGGGCTATGTGCGATTCCGCATCGACGGGCGCATCGTCGAGGCAGCCGACGTGCCGGCGCTGGCGCTGAAGAAGACCGAGAAGCACGACATCGACGTGGTGCTCGACCGCCTGAAGGTGCGTCCCGACGCCCAGCAGCGCCTGGCCGAGAGCTTCGAGGCGGCGCTGCGCATCGCCGACGGCCGCGCGCTGGCGCTGGAGATGGACACCGGCGCCGAGCATCTGTTCTCGGCCAGGTTCGCCTGCCCGGTCTGCAGCTATTCGCTGGCCGAGCTGGAGCCGCGGCTGTTCTCGTTCAACTCGCCGGTGGGCGCCTGCCCGAGCTGCGACGGCCTGGGCCATGTCGACGTGTTCGACCCCGAGCGGGTGGTGGCCTTCCCGTCGCTCAGCCTGGCCAGCGGCGCGATCAAGGGCTGGGACCGCCGCAACGCCTACACCTTCTCGATGCTGGAGAGCGTCGCGGCCCACTACGGCTTCGACCTGGAGGACGCCTTCGAGGATCTGGCGCCCGAGCACCGCCAGGTGGTGCTGCACGGCTCCGGCGAGGAGGAGATCAGCTTCACCTACGCCGCCGAGGGCGCGGCCGGCAAGAAGCGCAGCGTCAGGCGCTCGCATCCCTTCGAGGGCATCCTGCCCAATCTGCAGCGCCGCTACCGCGAGACCGACTCGTCGGCGGTGCGCGAGGAACTGGCGCGCTTCATGGCGAACAAGGCCTGCCCGGACTGCGGCGGCTCGCGGCTGCGGCGCGAGGCGCGCCATGTGCTGCTGGTCGACGCCGACGGCCAGCCCGCGCGCGCCATCTACGAGGTCGAGCACGCGACGCTGGCCGAGTGCCAGCGCTATTTCGACGCGCTGCGGCTGCAGGGCGCCAAGGCCGAGATCGCCGACAAGGTGGTGCGCGAGATCCGCGCGCGGCTGCGCTTCCTCAACGACGTCGGCCTGAACTACCTGAGCCTGGACCGCAGCGCCGACACGCTCTCCGGCGGCGAGGCGCAGCGCATCCGCCTGGCCAGCCAGATCGGCTCGGGCCTGACCGGCGTGATGTACGTGCTCGACGAGCCCTCCATCGGCCTGCACCAGCGCGACAACGAGCGCCTGATCGGCACGCTGAAGCATCTGCGCGACCTGGGCAACTCGGTGCTGGTGGTCGAGCATGACGAGGACATGATCCGCGCCGCCGACCATGTGGTCGACATGGGGCCGGGCGCCGGCGTGCACGGCGGGCAGGTGATGGCGCAGGGCACGCCGGAGCAGGTCGCCGCCTCGCCGGACTCGCCCACCGGCCGCTACCTGGCGCAGGTGCTGCGCATCGAGGTGCCGCAGCGGCGCCGGCCCTTCCTGAAGGACGCGGAGGGCGCGCCTCGCGTGCTGCGCATCCGCAACGCCCGCGGCAACAACCTCAAGGGCGTGACGGTCGAGATCCCGGTCGGGCTGATGACCTGCGTGACCGGCGTGTCCGGCTCGGGCAAGAGCACGCTGATCAACGACACGCTCTACGCCGCCGTCTCGCGTCAGCTCTACCAGAGCCACCAGGAGCCCGAGGCGCACGACGAGATCGAGGGCCTGGGCCACTTCGACAAGGTCATCAACGTCGACCAGAGCCCGATCGGGCGCACGCCGCGCTCCAATCCGGCCACCTACACCGGCCTGTTCACCCCGATCCGCGAACTCTTCGCCGAGGTGCCGACCGCGCGCGAGCGCGGCTACGGCGCCGGGCGCTTCAGCTTCAACGTCGCCGGCGGGCGCTGCGAGGCCTGCCAGGGCGACGGCGTCATCAAGGTGGAGATGCACTTCCTGCCCGACGTCTACGTGCCCTGCGACACCTGCCTGGGCAAGCGCTACAACCGCGAGACGCTGGAGGTGCTCTACAAGGGCCGCAACATCACCGAGGTGCTGGAGCTGACGGTGGAGGACGCGCGCGAGTTCTTCTCGGCGGTGCCCTCGATCGCGCGCAAGCTGCAGACGCTGATGGACGTCGGCCTGGGCTACATCCGCCTGGGCCAGTCGGCGACCACGCTGTCGGGCGGCGAGGCGCAGCGGGTGAAGCTGGCGCTGGAGCTGTCCAAGCGCGACACCGGCCGCACGCTCTACATCCTCGACGAGCCGACCACCGGCCTGCACTTCGCCGACATCGAGCTGCTGCTGCGGGTGCTGCACCAGCTCTGCGAGGCCGGCAACACGGTGGTGGTGATCGAGCACAACCTGGACGTCATCAAGACCGCCGACTGGCTGCTCGACATGGGCCCGGAAGGCGGCTCGGGCGGCGGCACGCTGCTGGCGGCCGGCACGCCCGAGGACATCGCCGCGTGCGCGGCCAGCCACACCGGGCGGTTCCTGAAGCCGCTGCTCGCGGCTCCGGCCGTCACTGCAGGATCAGGCGGGCGTTGAGCGGCTGCACCGGGCGGTTGTTCTTCTGGTGGATGGCCTGCGTGAAGGCCTGCACCTGGGCCTTGGACGCGACGTCGGAGGCCTTCATGACGAACCAGTGCACGCCCTCGGAGCACGGCGGCGTGGTCAGCGAGCCGCTGAACCAGTAGTAGGCCCGCTCGCGCGGCAGCAGCATGCGGGCGTCGACCGGGTTGTTCAGCGCCTGCTTGCCGCCGGCATCCTGGGGCATGACGCTCCAGGCCTTCTCCAGCTCGGCATTCGTGTCGCCCGGCTCGAACATCACCGCCACCACCGCGAGCTGGCCGTCGCGGTTGGCGTGCACGAAGTGGACCTCCATCGGGAAGGACTTGCCCTCGATGGTGTTCTCGCTCGGCGTGTGGAAGTGGAACTGCTTGAGCTCGTAGGTGTCGCCGTTGACGCGCATCGTGCTGCCGGGCGCGTAGTTCACCTGGATGGTGTGGCCGTTGTTGATGACCTCGCGGCCGCCGGCGCGGTAGTCGAACTCCAGCATCGGCAGCTGGCCCTTGATCGCGCCCGTCAGGTTGACCGGCGACTGGTTGCGGCCCTTGCTGCACGAGGCGAATTCCGGCGAGAGCTCGCCCCAGTGTTCCGGCCCTTCCTTGCCGTCGTAGGTCCAGTGCGAGCCGCCGGCTCCGGCCTGGGCGGCGCCCAGGCTCATCAGGCCGGCCAGGGCGATCGAGATCGACAGGATCCGCTTTTTCATCATCATCGGGTGTCTCCGCATCGGGGCTGGGGTGGAATGCTGGGGATCGGCGGCTGGTGGGCAAACCTGAGGTCCGGCCGCGCCGTGCAGATCGCTCCGTCGTGCGTTCAGCCGGCCTTGACGGTGACGCGGTCGCGGCCGCCGCTCTTGGACTGGTAGAGCGCCTGGTCGGCGCGCTCGATCAGCTGCCGGCCGGTCTCGCCGCGCTGCAGCGTCGTCAGCCCCATCGACAGCGTGACCTGGATCGCCGTCTCGCCGCCGGTCGGCGTGCGCGCCGGCACGCGCAGCTGCGCGACCGCGTGGCGCAGCTGCTCGGCCAGCATGCGTGCCGCCGGCAGCTGCATCGCCGGCAGCAGCAGCACGAATTCCTCGCCGCCGATGCGCGCGGCCAGGCCCTGTTCGGGCGTGCCGGCCTTCAGCGCCGCGGCGACCGCGCACAGCACCTGGTCGCCGGTGCCGTGGCCGTAGGTGTCGTTGATGCGCTTGAAATGGTCGAGATCGGCCATCAGCAGGCAGGGCGCATGGCTGTGCAGGCCCGCGCTGGCCGCCAGCGTCACGCAGGCGGCTAGGCGCTGCTCGAAGGCGCGCCGGTTGGCCAGTCCGGTCAGCATGTCGGTCAGCGTCTCCAGCCGCACCCGGTCGAGCTCGTCGCGCAGCTGGCCGATCTCGTCGCGGCTGTCGGCGAGCCGGCGCTGCAGATCCTGGATCGCCGAGTGCATCTGGCGGGTGGTCGCGACGATCTCCTCCAGGCCGGGCAGGGGCTCGCGCCCGTTCAGGCCGTCCTGGAAGCGCGACAGCGAGCTGCCGTAGGCGGCGGTCTGGTCGCCGGCGCGCGCCGCGCTGTCGGCGATCTGGCCCAGCACCGAGGAGACGCTGTCGCTCATGCGCCGCAGCATCGCCGGATCGGTGCCGGAGCCAACGACATGGCGCTTGTGCAGCGCCTCGGCCACTGCATCGTCGAGGTGCAGGTGCTGCGACAGGTAGCGGTCGATCGCGTTGCGCAGGTCGAGGTTCTCGCCGCGCGCGTACTCGTACCAGATCGCGTAGTGCACGGGATGCATCGATGTCCCGTGGCGTCTCATGAGCTGCACGGCCTGCTTCAGGACCTCGGTGCTGTCGATGCTCTCGGTGTGTCTCACGGTCGGCTCGCCGGTTGGATGGAGGGGCGCGGGCGGACTCGGACCCGCAACTGCAGCCGCTCGCATTCCGTGCTGTCGGTGCGCGGGCCCACGGTCTTGACGGGACATTCAGGCGCCACCGCCGGAAAAGCGGTACTTTTCCGGGGATCCGGCCTCCCCCGCGTCTGCAGGGGGCACGGGTCAGGCTCGCGCATTCCGCCCTAGGGCGATCGCGGCGTGCGAATCGAGAATTTCCGTTCCATGACTGCCGAACCCCCGATGTCGACTCCCGCCGCCCCCCTCGACCCGGTCATCCCGTGGCGAGCGCAGCAGGTGCGCAGCGTGCTGCAGGCCGCGCCGCGGCTGACGGCCTCGCTGCTGCTGCTCACGGCCATCTCGGTGTGGCTGTGCTCGCCGGCGCTGGAGCCGGGGCCGGTCGCGGCCTGGGCCGGGCTGCAGACGCTGCTGGTGCTGCTGTGGTGGACCGACACGAAGCGGCTGTCGCGGCGCGACGACGCGCGGCTGCTGTCGCGCCGGGTGATGCTGCGGCTGGGGCTGCCGGTCGGCCTGGCCGGCATCGCGCTGGCCGGGCTGGCGGTGGCGGCCTTCCCGAACATGGCGCGCGAGTGGCAGTTCCTGGTCGGCGTGATGCTGGGCGGCGCGCTGTTCGCCGGCGCGATCGAGCTGGCGGCGCTGCCGGTGCTGTCGGCGCTGTGGGGCGGCACGCTCGGGGCCGGCGCGGTGCTGGCGCTGCTGGCCGTGGGCATGCCGGTCTTCTCGGCGGCCTTCGCGATGCTGGTGCTGCTGGCGGTGCTGGTCAGCGCGTCGGTGCGCGGCACCTCGCGCCTGCTGCTGGCGCGCATGCAGGCGCAGCAGGCTGCCGCGCAGGGCGAGCAGACGATCGCGCTGCTGCTGCGCGACTTCGAGATGCAGTCCGACGCCTGGAGCTGGGGCAGCGACGAGCGCGGACGGCTGACGACGGTCGTGCCGCGCATGGCCGCCGAGCTCGGCTTCGATGCGCCGCAGGCGCTGCTCGGCCAGGATCTGGTGCAGGTGCTGCGCAGCGGCGAGGGCGGGGCCTCGCTGGCGATGCGCCAGGGCTTCCGGGGGCGCACCGATGCGCGCCTGGAGCCCGAGCTGCTGCGCCTGATCGCGGCGCTGCAGTCCGACCAGCCCTTTCGCGGCATCGAGGTCGCGGTCAGCCGGCCGGGGCGCTCGCCGCGCTGGTGGTCGGTCAGCGGCGCGCCGGTGACCGACCAGACCGGCCTGCATGTCGGCTGGCGCGGCATCGTGCGCGACGTGACGCTGCTGCGCGAGCAGTCCGGCGAGCTCGAGCGGCTGGCCCGCACCGACACGCTGACCGGGCTGGCCAACCGCCATGTGCTGCAGCAGCGCAGCGAGACGGCGCTGGCCGCGCTGCTGAGCCACGATCCGCCCGCCGAGGACGGCGCCAGTCCGGTGGCGCTGCTGCTGCTCGACCTGGACAACTTCAAGACCGTCAACGACCACTTCGGCCACCTGGTCGGCGACCGGCTGCTGCAGGAGGTCGCGCTGCGGCTGCGCGAGTGCGTGCGCCGCGGGCCGGTCGAGGCCTCGCGCATCGTGCTGGCCCGGCTCGGCGGCGACGAGTTCGCGCTGCTGGTCGAGCGCCCGACCCGCGCGGTCGAGCGCGAGGCGCTGGCGCTGGAGCTGCTCGCGGTGCTGCGCGAGCCCTGGCAGGACGAGGCGCTGTGCGTCGAGATCCGCGCCAGCCTGGGCGTGGCGGCCTGGGACGGGCCGGGCATGAGCGCCGCGCGGCTGCTGCAGCAGGCCGACATCGCGCTGTACGAGGCCAAGTCGGCCGGGCGCGACACGGTGCGCATGTTCGACGCGACGATGGGCGAGCGCATGGCCGAGCGCCATCTGGTCATCCACGAGCTCGGCCAGGCGCTGGAGGCGGCACGCCGCCGGCTGCAGCCCGGCGGCCAGGACCGGCCCGATCCGCCCTGCGGCCGGCTGAGCGTGCACTACCAGCCGCAGCACGATGTCGGCGACGGCCGGCTGACCGGCTTCGAGGCGCTGGTGCGCTGGCGCCATCCGGAGCGCGGCTGGATCTCGCCGGCCCATTTCATCCCGGTGTCCGAGGAGACCGGCCTGGTCGTGGCGCTGGGCGAATGGGTGCTGCGCCAGGCCTGCCACGATGCCGCGGCCTGGGGCGGCGACACCAAGATCGCGGTCAATGTCTCGGGCGTGCAGTTCGCCGGCCGCCATCTGGTGCGCACCGTCGCCGAGGTGCTGGCCGAGACCGGGCTGGCGCCGCACCGCCTCGAGCTGGAGATCACCGAGACCGCGGTGCTGGTCGACCCGGCCGCGGCGCGGGTGCGCATGCAGTCGCTGCGCGCGCTGGGCGTGCGCCTGGGCCTGGACGACTTCGGCACCGGGCATTCCTCGCTGTCGTCGCTGCGCACCTATCCGATCTCGACGCTCAAGATCGACCGCAGCTTCATCACCGCGCTGGTCGACGGCGGCCAGGCCGACATGATCCTGCAGACCATCGTCCAGCTCGGCCAGGCGCTGGGCATGAAGACGCTGGCCGAGGGCGTCGAGACCGACGGCCAGCTCGACGTGCTGCGCCGTCACGGCTGCGACCAGGTGCAGGGCTATCTGTTCGCGGCGGCGCTGGACGCCAGGACGGCCGCGCAGCGGGTGCGTTCGTGGCAGCCGCACGCGCGGGGCGTGCGATCCGCTGGCCTGGTTCCGTCTGGAACCTGATAATGATCAAATCATCCCGGACCCCGCCACCGATGCCCGCCCGACTTCTTCCATGATCCGCGCCGCCCTGGACGGTCGCCACGACGCGGCGCCGTCATGCTGGCCGGACGATGGCGGGCGCCTGCTGCTGCAGGGCCGGCTGGTGCGCACGGTGCTGCGCCTGGCCCGGCTCGGCGCGCTGGTCGACGTCGGCCTCGGCCTGCTGGTGCTGTGGCTGCTGCTGCCGGTGACCGGGATCGATGCGCGGCTGCTGTGGCCCGTCGGCCTGTCGGCGGGTGCGCTGGTGCAGCTGGTCGATGCGCACCTGAGCCTGCGCGGGCCGACGGAGCGGCTGGCGCGGCCGGCGGTGCGCTGGCGCTTCGTCGTCCATTCCGTGCTGGCCGGGCTGATGTTCGCCGGCATCGCGGTGACGCTGTTCCCGGCCGTCGACTCTGACCGGCGCCATCTGCTGGCCGTGATCGCCAGCGGCGTCGTGCCGGTCGGCGCGATGCTGGGGGCGCCGCTGCGCTGGGGTGGCGTGGCCTGGACGCTGATCACCTCGGCCGGCATGCTGCTGGGCGTGCTGCAGCTCGACGGGCTGGTGCGCGACGTGACGGTGCCGCTGATCGTGGTGATGGACGTGCTGGTGCTGACGACGCTGGGCGCGATCTCGCGCAGCGTGCGCCAGCGCCTGCAGGCCGAGCTCGAGGCGCGGCGCGATCGCGATGCGCTCGACCTGCTGCTGCGCGACTTCGAGCGCCATGCCGACGACTGGCTCTGGGAGAGCGACGCGCAGGGCCGGCTGCGGCGCCTGCCGGCGCGCATGGCGCAGTCGCTCGGCGTCAGCGATGCCGGGCTGCTGATCGGGCGGCGCCTGACCGAGCTGCTGCGCGATGCCGACGGGATCGACGCGCTGGCGCGCCATCTCTCCGAGCCGCTGCCCTTCCGCGCGCTGGAGCTGCATCTGCCCTCGCGCCATCTGCTGCAGACCGCCCGGCAGCGCTGGCTGCTCGGCGGCGTGCCGGTGCTCGATGCCGTCGGGCGCATCCTGAGCTGGCGTGGCGTGGTGCGCGACGTCACGCTGCTGCACGAGCAGTCGCGCGAGCTGCGCCGGCTCGCGCACACCGACGTGCTGACCGGCCTGGCCAACCGCCATGTGCTGCAGCGCCGCTGCGCCGAGGCGGTGGCGCGCTGCCGCCTGGCTGCCACGTCGACGACGGCGTCGCCGGGGGCGGGGCCGGACGCGCTGCTGCCGCTGACGCTGTGCCTGATCGACCTGGACCACTTCAAGGAGGTCAACGACACGCTGGGCCATGCCGCCGGCGACCGGCTGCTGTGCGAGATCGCGCGGCGGCTGTCGGCCTGCATCGCCGGATTCGGCGATCCGCGCTCGCTGGTGCTGGCCCGCCTGGGCGGCGACGAGTTCGCGCTGCTGATCGATCGGCCGCATGGCGTCGACGAGCGCGACCGGCTGCTGGCGGCGATGCTCGAGGCGCTGCGCGCGGCCTGGTCGCAGGAGGGGCTGGCGATCGAGGTGCGCGCCAGCCTGGGCGCGGCCTCCTGGGAGCCGCCGCACGAGGAGACCGACCGGCTGTTCCAGGACGCCGATCTGGCGCTGTACGAGGCCAAGGCGGCCGGGCGCGACACGGTGCGGGTGTCCGACGCACCGATGCGGGCGCGGCTGATGCGCCGCCACGGCCTGATCCGCGATCTCGGCCAGCTGCTGACGGCGCCGGACGGCGAGCACCTGCTGGCCGGCCGCATGACGCTGCACTACCAGCCGCAGTTCGCGCTGGGGAGCGGGCATCTGGTCGGCGCCGAGGCGCTGCTGCGCTGGCAGCATCCGCTGCGCGGCTGGATCTCGCCGGCCGAGTTCGTGCCGCTGGCCGAGGAGAACGGCCTGATCGTGCGGCTGGGCGAATGGGTGCTGCACCGGGCCTGCCAGGAGGCGGCCGGCTGGCCGACGCCGCTGCGGCTGGCGGTCAACCTCTCGGCGGTGCAGCTGCGCGGCGACGGGCTGGTCGACATGGTGCGCTCGGCGCTGGCCGGCGCCGGCCTGCCGGCCGATCGGCTGGAGCTCGAGATCACCGAGACGGCGCTGATGCAGGACTCGCGCCGAGCGCGCGAGCAGCTGCGCGCGCTGCGGGCGCTGGGCGTGTCGATCGCGCTCGACGACTTCGGCACCGGGCATTCCTCGCTGGCGCAGCTGGCGGCGCTGCCGGTCGACCTGCTGAAGATCGACCGCAGCTTCGTCGCCGGCCTGGGCGCGGCCGGCGAGCGCTCGGCGCAGGCCGAGGCCATCGTCGGCCTGATCGTCCAGCTCGGCCGCACCACCGGCATGGGCACGCTGGCCGAGGGCGTCGAGACCGCCGCGCAGCGCGAGGCCCTGCGCGCCTGCGGCTGCGAGCTGATGCAGGGCCACCTGTCGGGCCGTGCGGTCGAGTCGGCCGAGCTGGTGCGCCGCATGGGGGCGCACGCAGGCGCCGCGCCGCTCAGCCTGCCGGCCTGATCCGCGCCGGACGGTATTCGGGCACCAGCCGCGCCAGGCGCTCGCGCACCTCGTCGTCGGGCGCGCTCGAGCGGGCGGCGGCCCAGTCCAGCAGCAGCTGCACCTCGTCGAGCGAGCTGGCCGACGCGTCCAGACGCGCGATGCGCAGCCGCTCGAAGCGCGTCGGCAGCGTCGCGTCGGCGTCGGCCAGCAGCTCCTCGAACAGCTTCTCGCCCGGGCGCAGCCCGCTGAAGGCGATCGGGATCTCCGCCAGCGTGTGGCCGCTCATGCGGATCAGGTCGCGGGCCAGGTCGACGATGCGCACCGGCTCGCCCATGTCGAGCACGAAGACCTGGCCGCCTTCGCCGATCGCGCCGGCCTGCACCACCAGCCGCGCGGCCTCGGGAATGGTCATGAAGAAGCGGGTGATGTCCGGGTGCGTCACCGTGACCGGGCCGCCGCGGGCGATCTGCTCCTTGAACTTCGGGATCACGCTGCCCGACGACCCGAGCACGTTGCCGAAGCGCACCGCCATGAAGCGCGTGCGGCCCTCGCCGGCGGCCATGCGCGCGGCCAGCCGCGAGATCGCCATCTCGGCGGCGCGCTTGGTCGCGCCCATCACGTTGGTCGGGTTGACCGCCTTGTCGGTCGAGATCAGCACGAAGCGCTCGACGCCGGCGGCCGCCGCCGCGCTGGCCGCGCGCCAGGTGCCCAGCGTGTTGTTGCGCAGCGCGGAGAAGGCGTTGTCCTCCTCCATCAGCGGCACATGCTTGTAGGCGGCGGCGTGGAAGACGACCTGCGGGCGCAGCCGCGTGAAGGTGGCCGCCAGGTGCTCGGGGTCGCGCACGTCGCCGACCAGCCGCACCAGCGGGATGTGCGGGAACAGCTCGCCCAGCTCCTGCTCGATGCGGTAGAGCGCGAACTCGCTCAGCTCGTAGAGCACGAGCTTGAGCGGCCCGTAGCGCGCCACCTGCCGGCACAGCTCCGAGCCGATCGAGCCGCCGGCGCCGGTGATCAGCACCACCTTGCCCGACAGGCACTCGCTGATGCCGCCCTCGTCGAGCTGCACCGGCACGCGCCCGAGCAGGTCCTCGGGCTCGATGTCGCGCACCTGCGCCACCGCCTGGCCCTCGCGCAGCTCGGCGGCGGTCGGCACCGTCACCACCGGCAGGCCGGTGGCGGCCGCCAGGTCGAGCGCGCGGCGGCGCTGCACCGCGGTGGCCGACGGCATCGCGACGATCAGGTGCGTGATGCCGTGCACCTCGGCCCAGCGCGGCGCGCTCTCCAGATCGCCCAGCACCGGCACGCCGCCGATGCGCGCGCCCAGCTTGCGCGGGTTGTCGTCGAGCAGGCCGACCACCACCCAGCCGTGGTGCTGGATGCCGGCCATCAGCAGCTTGGCGGCGTCGCCGGCGCCCAGCACGAGCGCACGGCGCGTCTCGTGCATCGAGCCGGAAATCCGGCCGCGCATGTGCTCGTAGAGCATGCGGTAGCCGATGCGCACCATCGCCAGCCCCATCAGGCTGACGACCGGATGCAGCGCCAGCACCGCGCGCGGCACCTGCACCAGCTGCGCCATCAGCACGCCGACCGCCCCGAGCAGCCCGGCGATCGCGCAGGCGAAGGTCAGCCGCTGCACCTCGCCGAAGCCGGAGAAGCGCCACATGCCCTTGGGCACCTTCAGCGCGGCGAACACCGCCACGTACAGCGCCAGCAGCCCGGCCAGCACCCAGCCGTCGTAGGACGGCCGCGCGTTCCACCAGCGCTCGAAGCCGAGGCGGAACAGGTAGGTGATGTTCCAGCACGCGGCGATGACCGCGGCGTCGATCGCCAGGGCCAGCGGCTCGCGGTGCGGCCGGATGCGGGTCAGCAGGGTGTCGAGGGTGTGCCAGCTCATCGTTCGAGGATCGCGCGCAGCGTGCGCAGGATCAGCCTCAGGTCGGTCAGCACGCCCGCCTCGTCGACGTAGCGTGCCTGCAGCGCCAGCTTGGCCGGCAGGACCACCTCGCGGTAGGTGCGCTCCGGGTCGGTGCTGCGCGCCAGCAGCGTGCTCTCGTCGCGGTACTCGATCGAGGCGAAGTCGGTGATGCCGGGGCGCACCGACAGCACCTTCTCGCGCAGCCCGGCGGGGTAGAGCGCCACGTAGCGCGGCACCTCGGGCCGCGGGCCGACCAGGCTCATCGTGCCTGCGAGCACGTCGAAGAGCTGCGCCAGCTCGTCGAGCTTGGTGCGGCGCAGCAGCGCGCCGACGCGGGTGATGCGCGCATCCTGCCCCACGGTGAGCTGCGGGCCGCGGTCCTGCGGCGCGTGCGTCATCGTGCGGAACTTGTGGATGCGGAACTCGCGGCCGTGGCGCCCGACGCGCACCTGGCGGAAGAAGACCGGCCCGGGCGAGTCCAGCCGCACCGCCAGCGCGATCAGCGCCAGCAGCGGCGAGAGCACGATCAGGCCGCAGCCGGCCAGCAGCAGGTCGAGCAGGCGCTTGGCCATGTCGTCCGCAGACCGCCCGACCGCTCAGCGCGCCAGCACGCCGCGCAGCACCGCGGCCACCCGTTCGGCGTCGGCCAGCGTCATGCGCGAGTACAGCGGCAGGCTGAAGGTGGCCTCGTAGGCCTTCTGGCTGTGCGGGAAGTCCTCGGCGCGCAGGCCGTAGCGCTCGCGCCAGTAGGGCTGCTGGTGCAGCGGGATGTAGTGCACGCTGCTGCCGATGCCGGCGGCGAACAGCGCCTCGATCACCGCGTCGCGCCCGACCGGCGCGTCATCCCGCAGGCGCAGCACGTAGATGTGCCAGGAATGCAGGTCGCCGCCAGCGGGCTGCGGCGGCAGGACGAGCGGCAGGTCGGCCAGCAGCGCGTCGTAGTGCGCGGCGATGCGGGCGCGCGCGTCGCGGAATTCGCGCGCACGTTTCAGCTGATGGATGCCCAGCGCCGCGGCGATGTCGGTCAGGTTGTACTTGAAGCCGGGCGCGACGATCTCGTAGTACCAGCTCGGCACCTTGGCGGTGAAGCGGTCGAAGGCGTCGCGGTTGATGCCGTGCAGGCGCATGACCTTCATGCGCGCGGCAAGCTGCGCATCGCGCGTGACCGCCATGCCGCCCTCGCCGGTGGTGATGGTCTTGTTGGCGTAGAAGCTGAAGACGGTGACGTCGCTGGCCAGCGTGCCGATCATCTGACCGGCGTGCGTGGTCGGCAGCGCGTGCGCGGCGTCCTCGACCACCTTCAGGCCGTGGCGGCGCGCGATCGCCAGGATCTCGCCCATCTCGGCGGCGCGACCGGCGAAGTGCACCGGCACGATCGCCCGGGTGCGCGGCGTGATCGCGGCCTCGATGGCGGCCGGGTCGATGCACAGCGTGGCCGGGTCGATGTCGACCAGGCGCACGTCGGCTCCAAGATAGCGCGCCACCTCCGCGCTGGCGGTGAAGGTGTGCGTGGTGGTGATGACCTCGTCGCCGGGGCCGACGCCGACGGCCTCGAGCGCCAGGTGCAGCCCGGCGGTGGCCGAGTTGACCGCGATCGCCTCCAGGCCCGGCGCGGCATCGGCGCCGTCCAGGAAGGCGGCGAAGTCCTGCTCGAAGCGGCGCGCCTTCGGGCCGGTGGTCACCCAGCCGTGGCGCAGCGTGTCGACCACCTCGGCGATCTCGTCCTCGCCGATCTCGGGCAGCGCGAAGGGCAGGAAGGGCAGTGGGGTCGGATCGGACGGGGCGGTGGGCGAGGACATCGGCGGCAGGGCTTCGGGGGAGGCGGCGGGAACCGCCGATGCTAATGCAGTTCCGGACGGTGCTAAGTTCGCGTCCCATGGCCGACTTCAATCCCTGCCAGAGCTGCGGCGCCTGCTGCGCCCATTTCCGCGTTTCCTTCTACTGGGCCGAGGCCGAGTCCCTCGGCCTGCCCGCCGGGCTGACCGAGCCGGTCGATCCCTGGCATGCCTGCATGAAGGGCACCGGCCGGCGCGCCGGCCTGCGCTGCATCGCGCTCCAGGGCGAGATCGGCCGCGAGGTCGGCTGCAGCGTCTACCCGCAGCGGCCCTCGCCCTGCCGCGAGGTCGAGCCCGGCGACGCGCACTGCCTGAAGGCGCGTGCGGCGCACGGGCTGCCGGCGCTGGCGCAGCGGCCGGGGCCGTGAGCCGTCGGCCGCGTCAGTCCGCGCGTCCGGGCTTGCCGATCCACGCCAGCACATGCGTGCGCAGCGGCGGCAGCGCGCCCAGCAGCGGATAGAGCGCCGGCGAGAGGCGGCAGGCCGCGCGCGCCAGCGGCGGGGCCAGCGTCAGGCGGCGCGCCTCGATGCGGCCGTGCGGAAAGAGCTCGCGCACCCGCGCCAGCGTCACGCCGCGCACGTCGCGGTTGCGCGGGTTGTTCCAGGTGAAGTCGTACCAGAGCACCGCACCGCCGGGGCGCACCCAGCGCCACATCGTGTCGGCCAGGCGCTGCTGGAAGGCGTCGTCCAGCAGCGAGGAGAAGACGGTCGACTGCAGCACCAGATCGGCGCTGGCCTCGGCCAGCGGCGCGGTGCAGGCGTCGCCCAGATGCAGCACCACGTCGGCCGGCAGCACCGCGCGCGCCTCGGCATGGCGATCGGCCATCAGCTCGATGCCGCACAGGTGGTCCGGGCGCACGCCGGCACGCAGCAGCTCGAGCAGGTTGCCCCCGGCGCCGCAGCCGACCTCGACGATCTGGCGCCGTGCCAGATCGTGCCAGCCGTGGCGGGCGAACAGCCCGAGCATCGCGCGCTGGCGCTCCTGCACGGTCTGCCAGACATCGGGCTGCAGCAGGCTGTAGCGGTCCGCCAGCCCGGCGGCGGCCCGGCGGGCGTAGCGCTGCTCGATGCGGGCGGTCTCGTCGTCGCGGGAAGGAGGGTGGGCCATGGGCGGAGATGCTGCCACGGCCGGGGCTGGACGTCAGCCGGTGCAGGCCTGGAGGAAGCGCCGGGCCAGCACCGGATAGGTGTGGTTCGCCATCACGAAGGCGCGGCCGCGCTCGCCCATCGCGCGGCGCTCGGCCGCGGGCAGCGCGGCGAGCCGGCGCAGCCCCTCGGCCACCGCGTCCGGAGACTCCGGCGCCACCGTCAGGCCGCAGCCGGCCTCCGCGACCGGGTCGTTGCCGGCCTCGACCGAGTGCAGCACCGCGCAGCCGGCCATCATGTAGTCCATCAGCTTGTTCGGCGCGATGCCGAAGCGGTAGATGGGCACGCGCTGCCAGCCGATGTAGGCGATGTCGATGCCGGCCAGGAAGCTCGGGATCTGGCGCTTGGGGATCGGCGCGAGCATCGTGACGCTGGCCTCCAGGCCCTCGGTGCGCACCCGCTCGGCCAGGCGATCGCGCTCGTGGCCGCCGCCGACCATCACGAAGGCGATCGCGGCGCCGGCATCGCGCAGCCGCTTGGCCGCGTCCAGCAGCGTGTCGAGCGCGTTGGGCAGGCCCATCGAGCCGGCGTAGCCCACCACCGTGCGCCCGGCGGCCCGCGCCGCCGCGACCGCACCGGCGACATCCTCGCGCAGCGGCTCGGGCGCGCCGTCCCATTCGTCGAGCGTGATGCCGTTGGGCACGATGTGCAGCTTGCGCAGGTCCAGGCCGCGCCCGGCCATGTGCTCGTGCACCTTCGGCAGCATCGACACGACCACGTCGGCGTCGCGGTAGGCATCGTCCTCGGCCTTCTGGCACATCAGGATGAAGGGATGGCGCGGCGACATGCCGCCGAGCTCGATCGGCGACAGCGGCCAGAGGTCGTGCACCTCGAAGACCAGCTTCGCACCGGCCAGCCGGGCCAGGCGGCGCGCCACCCAGATGTCCATCGGGTAGGTGCTCGAGGCGATCACCACGTCGGGGCGGAAATGCGTGGCGATGCCCGGCGCCGCACGCCAGACCTGGCTCAGGAAGGCCCAGATGTTCTTGACCCGGCCCAGGCCGTTGCCCTGGTAGGGCGGGCCGGGAAACCACAGGTAGTCGATGCCGTCGATGTCCTGGTGCTCGGGCTGCTCGACCGGGCGACCGCGGGGCGTGGGTGCGGTGGCGCGCACATGCGAGGTCGCGCAGGCCACCATCTGCACCCGGTGGCCCAGGCGCACCCATTCGCGCGCGAGGTAGTAGGGGCGGAATTCCATGCCGAGCGCGGGCGTGCCGGCATAGTGGTTCAGGTAGAGGAGATTCATCGGGCTCGGGGACGGCGCCTCACATCAGCTCGGCCATGCGGTCGAGCAGGCCGACCACCGCCGGGGCGAACTGGCCGTGCAGCCGCACCCATTCGTGATTGTCGCGGCCGATCTCCAGCGCCTGCGGCAGCAGCGGCGCGAGCTGCATCGGCAGGTTCATCAGCTCGATCGGGGTGTCGGTCAGGATCAGGCCGTTGTGGCCGGAGCGCACCAGCTCGTGGTTGGCCGGCAGGTCCGACAGGATCGGAATGCAGCCGCTGGCCATCGCCTCCAGCACCGACACCGCCACCGAGTCGCTCGAGGGCAGGCTGAGGTACCACTGCGCCTGCTCGTAGTGGCGCTGCTGCGTTACCGCGTCCAGCCGGCCGACGAACTCCACATGGCGCGACAGGCCCAGCTCGGCCACGCGCGCCTCGAGCGCGCCGCGCAGCGAGCCGTCGTTGGCCACCGTCAGCCGCGCCTCGGGGAAGGCGCTGGCCAGGGTCGCGAAGGCGGCGATCACGCGCTCCGGGCGGTAGATCGGCTCCAGGCCACGGTTGGCGAAGAAGGTCCACGGCGCCTTGCGCACCGGCACCGGCGGCATGCGCTCCAGGCCGAAGGGAAAGACCTGCACCTCGGCGGCGCCGAGCTGGCGCATCTGCGCGGCCATGTGCTCGGAGTCGCTGGTGGTCAGCGTGCTGGCGCGCAGCACCTGCGAGGTGATCCAGCGGTAGTGCGGCCCGCGCTGCGGCGTGACCAGGATGTCGCTGCCCCAGGCCGAGGCGCAGATGTGCCCGCGCAGCTTCCAGCCCTTCTTCGCCGCCACCGTCAGCGTGCCGTGCGAGGTCAGGTAGTGCGGATGCAGCCAGTCGGCGTCGACCCGCTGCAGCCAGCGGCCCAGCTCGGGCAGCCGGCGCAGCACGCCGACATTGCCGCCGCCGTGGCGCGTGTCCTCGCCGAGCGCGAAGCGGCAGCGCTCGGGCACCAGCGCGTCGAAGCCCGGCGCGAAGCCGCGGCTGGAGGCCACCCACAGGTCGACCTGCGGCGCCAGCGCGCGCGCCCATTTCAGCAGGTGCGGGCTCTCGGCGTCGCCGATCAGCACATGGCGCCAGCGGCCGTAGGCGGGGGGATCGGTCTCTGGCAGGGCTTCGGGAAGGTCGCGGATCAGTCGTCGGGCCATGTCAGCGGGGCTCGTTGTCATCGGCCGCTCCGGGCGCCGGCGAGGCGGCCCAGGCGGCATGCTGCTCCCTGCATTGCGGATGTCGTTGCAGCAGTGTCTCATCCCCGTCGCGGCTGTCGCCGACCACTTTCGCGGGCGATCCCTCCAGGATTGCGAAATCCGGAAACGTACCCCTCACCCGGGTGCCCGCCTTGACGATCGTGCCGCGGCCCAGGCGGGTTCCGGCCTCGATCACGCAGTGCGGACCGATGTAGCTCCAGGGGCCGATCTCGACCGGCCCGGCGATCCAGCCCGGACGCGGGCCCGGGCCGGCCCAGGTGGCGAAGGCGGGTCCGAGCAGGCGCAGGCTGCGGTGCGAGCTGTGGGTGACGATGGCGCAGTGGCTGGTGATCTGCACGCCGTCGCCGATCGTCACGCCGCCGCTGGCCTCGATCAGGTTGAAGTGGCCGATGAAGACATGGTCGCCCAGGCGCAGGCCGTCCTCGTGCTCGATGCAGGTCGACGGCGCGATGCGGGTGTGCGGCAGGTCGCGGCCTTGCGAGCGTTCGCCGAACAGCACGCGAAACAGCAGCGGCCGCAGCAGGCGGCGGCGCCAGCGGTTGACGGCGGCGCGCAGCGCCAGGGTGTTCATCGCGGGGTCTCCCCGACCGGCCAGGTGGCCAGCCGCCAGAAGTAGAAGCCGAAGTAGAGCAGCATCGCCAGCGACACCGCCAGGCCCGCGCCCTGAAGCCCGCCCAGATGCAGCCCGAGCGCCAGGGCGCCGACGAAGGCGCCCTGGCCCCACAGCGCCAGGCGCAGCGCCCAGCCCTGCGCCTGCCAGGCCATGGTCACCACCGCCAGCGGGGCGGCGACGAAATGCGCGCCGATGTAGGGCGCCAGCACGCGCGCGAGCTCGCCGGCCTCGCGCCAGCCCGGCCCGAACAGCGTCGCGAACAGCCACGGCCCGGCCAGGCCGAGCGCGGCCGCGAGCGCCAGCGCCGCCGCGCCCAGCAGCGCCATGATCCGGCGCACCGCATCACGCCCGGCCGGGTTGGGGCCGGCGCCGTCCGCGGTCAGGCGCGGGTAGAGTGCCTGCGACACCGCACCCCCGACCAGCGAGGCGGGCGCCTTCAGATAGCGCAGCGACAGACCCCAGAAGCCGGCCGCCGCCGGACCGAGCGCGGCCGCGATCAGCGCCAGCGAGACGGTGTCCTGCAGTGCGCCGAGAAAGGCGTGCGGCGTGTTCAGCAGCGGGAAGTCGCGGTGGCGGCGTGCGACCTCGCCGAGCCCGGGCGCCGTGGCCTCGCGGCCGGGACGCGGCGAGACCGCCAGCAGCGTCAGCGCGGCCAGCGCCTGCGCCAGCACCGGCGCGATCACCAGCCCGGCCACGCCGCCGTGCAGCACGCCGGCCAGCGCCTGCGCCAGCGCCGCGCCGCCGTACTGCAGCACGCGCGCAAGGGCCAGCGCCCGGAAGCGCTCGTGGCGGGTCGCCCACATCGTCGCCAGCGACAGCAGGCCGCCGACGGCCACCGCCGGCCCGAGCCACAGCGCCCAGCCGGCGCCGGCCTGCAGCGCCCAGCCGATGCCGCCCAGCCCGGCCAGCACGCCCAGCCCGGCCGCCAGCCGCAGCGCCAGGCGCCACAGCGCCGCCGCCTCGCCCGCGTCGCGCGCCAGCGGCAGCGCGAATTCGTAGCGCCCGCAGGCGACGACGCCCAGATTCGTCGCCACCGCGGCGAACAGGTGGAAGGCGCCGAACTCGTCCGGCGTGTACAGCCGCGTCAGCAGCGGCCCGAGCAGCAGCGGCAGCGCCTGCGCCAGCGCGCCGCCGGCCAGCAGCGTCAGCGTCGCGCGCAGCAACTCAGGCGTCCGCGGCCAGTCCGGCCAGCGCCTCGGCCAGCGCCGCCACGACGCGGTCCTGGTCGGCCTCGGTCAGGTCCGGGCTCATCGGCAGGCTCATCACGCGGGCGGCGGCGGCGACGCTGTTCGGGCAGCCGCCGGTGGCGACCGCGTCGGCATAGGCCGTCTGGTGGTGCAGCGGTTTCGGGTAGTGCACGGCGGTCGGGATGCCGGCGGCCTGCAGCGCGGCCTGCACCTTGGCCCGCTCCGGCACGAACACGGTGTACTGGCCCCAGACGCAGTCGCGGTCCGGCCGCACGGTCAGCAGGCCGAAGCCGGGATGGCGTGCGGCCAGCGGCGCCAGCAGCGCGTGGTAGCGCGCGCCCAGCTCGCGCCGGCGCTGCAGTTCCCACTCGAAGCGCGGCAGCTTGGCCAGCACGACCGCGCACTGGATCGTGTCCATGCGCCCGCCCACGCCGACGCGGGTGTGCGTGTAGCGCGCGCTCTGGCCGTGCACGCGGATCTCGCGCGCGGCCTGCGCCAGCGCGTCGTCGTCGGTGAAGAGCGCGCCGCCGTCGCCGTAGCAGCCCAGCGGCTTGCTCGGGAAGAAGCTGGTGCAGCCGATCGTGCTGGTGGCGCCGCTGCGCCGGCCCTGGTAGGTGGCGCCGAAGCTCTGCGCCGCGTCCTCCACCACCGGCAGGCCGTGGCGCGCGGCGATCGCGTTGATCTCGGCCATGTCGGCGACCTGGCCGTAGAGGCTCACCGGCATGATCGCGCGTGTCTTCGGCGTGATCGCCGCCTCGATCAGGCGAGGATCGATGTTGCAGGTGTCGGGCTCGATGTCGACGAAGACCGGCCGCGCGCCCAGCAGCGCGATCACCTCGGCGGTCGCGGCGAAGGTGAAGGGCGTGGTGATGACCTCGTCGCCCGCCTTCACGCCCAGCGCCATCAGCGCGATCAGCAGCGCCTCGGTGCCGCTGGAGACGGTCACGCAGTGCTTCGTGCCGGCAAACGTCGCCAGCGCGGCCTCGAGCGCCTTCACCTCCGGCCCCATGATGTACTGGCCGTGATCGAGCACGCGATGGATCGCCGCGTCGATGTCGGTCTTCAGCGCGGCGTAGGGGGTCTTGAGGTCGATGAATTGCATGGTGGCCGGATTGTTGCAGAGCGCCCCGATCCGACCCGCTCAGGCGGCTCGCCGGCGCCACCAGCGGCGCACCCCGAGCCCGAGCAGCGCCACGACCCAGGGCAGCAGCGCCAGCAGCAGCGGCGTGCCCCAGTCCATCGCCTGCAGCTCGTCTGCCGAGGGAAAGGGGCTGCCGACGAACTGGTGAAGCCGCTCGCGGTGCCAGCGCTGCCCGGCCAGCGCGAGCTGGGCCTGTGTCCAGAAGGCCAGCGCCAGGGCGGCCGCCAGGACCAGGAGCAGGCGCCATGGGCGGAACGCGGTGGCAAAGGGCATGGCGTCAGGGCAGCTCGACTCGCCGCTGAGGAGAAGACAGTCCCGCCTTGGCGAGTCGCTTGGCTTCCGCGCTGTGGGGCAGGATACGGATGGCCCCGGTCATGGCCAGCCAGCGGTAGGCTGAGACCTTGTGTTCGAGACTGCGCAAATGCTCGAAGGCGGGCTGGTTCAGCTTGTCTTTCAGCCAGGCCAACTTGTCGAGCATCTTCTGCACTTCTCCTGTGCTGGATGCCGGGTGGGCTTCCAGCCAGAACAGACTTTCCTGGCCCGACTCACCGCGCACGCCGATGCCGTAGTCCCACCGGGCTGCCGTGGGCTCGCTGGCCAGAAGGCAGGCATCCAGATCGACGCTTGCCGTGTGGCGGTGGCCTGGCTTCAGCGCCACGCCCGGACGGTATTCACCCTTGACGGCGCTCAGCCCGGGTTGCGGCTCCAGTTCCGCATGGTGGCAGGCGTGCTCGAAGTCGGACGGGGCTTGCCCGGATCGAGCGCTGGCTTGGCGACGGGTGGCCATCAGATCGAGGTTCCGGTGCGGACTGCTGCGCGGTTCACGGCGGTGGCGATGGTGGCGTTCACGCGCGATGAGAAGCCGGTGATGCCGCCCCATTCGGATTCGGCCTGCTCCAGCGCTCCCGGGTCCAGCGCCGAGATGTCCCGGACTGGACTCTGGCGGTCGAAGAAGTAGACACGGTAATCCTTCGACAGGGCGGCTTGAGCCAGTTTCTTGGCGGAGTCCTCTGCCTTCAGGCTGAACAGGTCGCGGATGTCTTTTTCCGTGGCTCCAAGCTGCTTGAACTCCTGTATAGCCCAGATCATTTCCAGCACGACCGGCGAATGGGTCGAAATGACGACCCGATAGCCTCGCCGCATCAATTCCAGAACCAGCAGCAGCACGGCGGAGATGCCTTGGGGGTGCAGGCCCATTTCCGGCTCTTCGAGCACCACCCATTCGATCACCTCGTCCTGGCTTGCGCCTGACATGCGCTGAGGGTTGGGGACTTGGCACAGCCAGTATAGGCCCATCAGCAGCGGCGTGAATTCGCGCTGACCGGCAGACCAAGACAAGAAGCCTAGCGCTTTGGACTGGCCATCCAGCTGCAGCGCCAGACGCTTCGTGAAGTTCGACTCGTCGATCAGTAGCTTGCCACCACCAAAAAGATGCTGGTGGATCGGGGTGCGCAGACTCTTGTTGAGCTTCCGCGGGGAGGGGAACAGTTCTCCCTGGGCACCGAATTCGTTCTGGATCAGGTCATGCACGGCATCGCTAAAAACGCGAAGGGTGTAGGGATCGCCGTAATTGAACTGCCCGAAATTCTGAGACACGCCGCCTGGCAGACTCATGACGCGCTGCGCAGGAATATAGAAAAGCCGTTCGTGCTTGATGCGACTCTTGGGTGCCTTTCCGGGCGAGGCATAGTCCGGCAGGTTGATCTTCTTGCCGTTCCAAGTCAGCGCGGAGGTTTCCGTGTTCCAGGCCCCGGCCATGCCGCCGCCAAAATAGCCTTCCAAGAAGGCTTCGGCCCGTCCTGCCACATTGACGTTGTGATGGCGGAAGGTATCGTGGATGTGATCGCGGTCGATCAGCAGCTTGAGTGTTTGTAGAAAGATGCTTTTGCCAGTAGCCTGCGGGCCGACGATCACGGTCAGGTCGCCGAAGGTCACATCGGCCGACAGGATCGGCCCAAGATGCTCGATTTGCAGGCGAGGAGCGGCCGCCGGTCTGGTGACGCGAGCCCGCTTGCTCGTGATGGCAGGCGCTGCTTGTGGGTTTAGGGAGTCGTTCGTCATCCGTCACTCCACCATGATCACCACGTCGCCGACGAGCCGATACCGCTCCCCCGTCGCCGGACACGTCGCCTCGCCCTCGCCGCGCACCGGCAGGCCCAGGCGCTCGCCGTGGCGGCTCATCCAGCCGATGCGCCTGGCCGGCACGCCCACCATCAGCGCGAAGGCCGGCACGTCGCGGTTGACCACGCTGCCGGCGCCGACGAAGGCGTGCTCGCCCACCGTGGTGCCGCAGACGAGGGTGCAGTTGGCGCCCAGCGTGGCGCCGCGCTTCACGACGGTGCGCAGGTATTCGTGCTTGCGCGACACCGCCGCGCGCGGGTTGTAGACATTGGTGAAGACGACGCTGGGGCCGCAGAAGACGTCGTCCTCCAGCGTCACCGCGTCATAGACCGAGACGTTGTTCTGGATCTTCACGCCCGAGCCGATCACCACGTCGTTGCCGACGAAGACGTTCTGGCCGAGCGAGCAGCCCGCGCCGATGCGCGCGCCGGCGCAGACATGGCTGAAATGCCAGACCTTGGTGCCGGGCCCGAGCTGGGCGCCGTCGTCGATGATCGCGCTGTCGTGGTGCCAGGCGGGCGTGTCCATGTCGGTTCTCCGGGTTGAGGGGGCTCGGCTCAGAACACCAGCGGCAGGCCGACACGCACGCCGTCGCGCGCCGAGCGGTAGCCGGCGATCAGCACTTCCAGCGAGCGCAGGCCGCTGTAGCCGTCGACCTCGGCATGGGCCTCGCCGCGCAGCGTGTCGATGACGTTGGCGTAGTAGAGCGGATGGCCGAAGCCGTAGACCGAGGTGGTGGCGTAGCTGGCGGCCTTGATCTGCTCGTCTTCGGGGCGGGGCGCGTCGAATTCCCAGTGCTGGATGTCGTTCACCGCCACGCCGCCGATGCGCACCGTGCCGCGCTCGCCCAGCACGGTGATCGAGCCTTCGAGGTTCTTCGGGTAGGTCAGCATCGTCACGTTGATGCTGGCGAGCCCCCCGGCGCGCAGGCGCAGGCTCATCACGCCCGAGTCCTCGGCCTCGATGTCGCGGCCCTGCGTCGCGGTGTAGGCATGCACGTTGTCGACCGGGCCGACCAGCCAGTCGACCATGTCGACGTAGTGGCTGGCCTGGTTCATGAAGGCGCCGCCGTCCATGTCCCAGCGGCCGCGCCACGGCGCCTCGTCGTAGTAGCTCTGCGGCCGGGTCCAGAAGACGTTGACCGTCACCATGTGGATGCGGCCGAAGCGCTTCTCGTCGATCGCCTTCTTCAGCAGCTGCATCGTCGCGTTCAGGCGGTTCTGCTTGACGACGAAGAGCTTGACGCCGGCATCGCGGCACTCGCGCACCATCGCCATGCCCTCGTCCCACTTGGTGGCCATCGGCTTCTCGGAGAGCACATGGCGGCCGGCGCGCGCGGCGCGGATCGCCTGCTGAGGGTGCAGGCCGCTGGGCGTGGTGAGCACGACGATGTCGGCATCGACTTCAGCCAGCATCGCTTCCAGCGAGGTGAAGGCGCGTGCGCCGGTCTGCGCGGCGGCGGCCGCGGCGCGCTCGGGCACCTTGTCGCAGACGGCCACCAGCTCGGCGCGGTCGGCATGCTGCGCCAGCGCGCCGAAATGGTTCTTCGCGATGCGGCCGCAGCCCACCAGGGCGAAGCGGATCTTGCGGTCGGTGATGGGGAAGGCGACGGTCATGGTGGCAAAACGGGCGGCAGAGGGGCCGCGATGGGGCGGCGGGACGGTCGATCGATTTTAGGCGGGGGGCGAGCAGGCCTAGAATCGCCGCGAAATCCTTCCCTCCACACGACACCCGCCTGCCGCGCCCGCCGCGGCCGGGCCGAGCCGAGCCGACGATGAGCCACGCCGCCCCCACTCCCGTTCCCGCCGACGACAACCAGCTGATCGCCGAACGCCGCGAGAAACTCAGCCAGATCCGCGCCCAGGGCGTCGCCTTCCCGAACGACTTCAAGCCGCGCGACCACGCCGCCGACCTGCTGGCCGCGGCCGAAGGCAAGGACAACGAGGCGCTCGAGGCCGCGCCGATCGCGGCCTGCATCGGTGGCCGCATGATGCTCAAGCGCGTCATGGGCAAGGCCTGCTTCGCCACGCTGCAGGACGGCACCGGTCGCATCCAGCTCTACGTCACCCAGGACAATGTCGGCCCCGAGAAGCTGGCCGACTTCAAGCGCTGGGACCTGGGCGACATCCTCGGCGCCGAAGGCACGCTCTTCCGCACCAAGACCGGCGAGCTGTCGATCAAGGTCACCTCGATCCGTCTGCTGACCAAGGCGCTGCGCCCGCTGCCCGACAAGTTCCACGGCATGACCGACCAGGAGCAGAAGTACCGCCAGCGCTACGTCGACCTGATCACCGACGACGCCGCACGCGCGCGCTTCCGCGCCCGCTCCAAGGCGGTGTCGAGCATCCGCGAGTTCATGATCGACAACGGCTTCCTCGAGGTCGAGACGCCGATGCTGCATCCGATCCCGGGCGGCGCCAACGCCAAGCCCTTCATCACGCACCACAACGCGCTCGACCAGGAGATGTTCCTGCGCATCGCGCCGGAGCTGTATCTGAAGCGCCTGCTGGTGGGCGGCTTCGAACGCGTGTTCGAGATCAACCGCAACTTCCGCAACGAAGGCATCTCGGTCCGGCACAACCCGGAATTCACGATGATGGAGTTCTATGCGGCGTACTGGAACCATCATGACCTGATGGACTTCACCGAGAACCTGCTGCGCCAGGCGGCGATCGCCGCCACCGGCGCGGCCCGCGTGACCTACGCCGGAAAGGAAGTCCATCTGGACGAGCCCTTCGCGCGCCTGTCGGTGCGCGACTCGCTGGTGGTGCACGCCGGCCTCTCGCAAGCCGAGGCCGACGATGCCGACGCGATCCACGCCAAGCTGAAGTCGCTCGGCGAGGAGCCGCCGAAGCACTGGGGCCTGTCGCAGCTGCAGTTCGGCCTGTTCGAGGCGGCGGTCGAGGAGAAGCTCTGGCAGCCGACCTTCATCATCGACTATCCGGTCGAGGTCTCGCCGCTGGCGCGGGCGTCGGACACCAATCCGGCGATCACCGAGCGCTTCGAGCTGTTCATCACCGGCCGCGAGTACGGCAACGGCTTCTCCGAGCTGAACGACGCCGAGGACCAGGCCGCGCGCTTCCAGTCGCAGGTCGCCAACAAGGAGGCCGGCGACGACGAGGCGATGTATTACGACGCCGACTTCATCCGCGCGCTGGAATACGGCATGCCGCCGGCCGGCGGCTGCGGCATCGGCATCGACCGCCTGATCATGCTGCTGACCGACTCGCCCAGCATCCGCGACGTGATCCTGTTCCCGGCGCTGCGCCGCGAGGGCTGAGTCGCGTGGACATCGGCGTCATCGGCATCGGCAACATCGGTCTGGGGCTGGCGCAGCGCCTGATCGACCGCGGCCACGGCGTCAACGTGCGCGACCTGCGCAAGGTGCCCGAGCGCATCGCCGCGAAGTCGGGCGCGCGGGTGCTGCCGACGCCGGCGGCGGTGGCCGAGTCCTGCGAGCTGCTGATCATCGCGGTGGTCGACGCGGCGCAGGTCGACGAGGTGCTGTGCGGCCCGGGCGGCGTGCTGTCGGCGCCGCCGGTCGACGTGATGATCTGCAGCACCCTCGCGCCGGCCGAGGTCGAGCGCTTTGCGCGGCTGGTGCGCGCGCGCGGCGCCGAGCTGCTCGACGCGCCGGTCTCCGGCGGTCCGGCCAAGGCGCGCAACGGCACGATCAGCCTGATGCTCGCCGCCGTCGAGGCCGCGCGCACCCGCCATTCGGCGGTGCTGGCCGATCTGGCCGGCCGCACCTTCCTGGTCAGCGACAGGCCGGGCGACGCCGCGCGGGTCAAGCTGATCAACAACCTGCTCGCCGGCGTGCACCTGGTCGCAGGCGCCGCGGCGCTGGCCACCGGCGAGCGCATGGGCCTGGACATCCATCTGCTGCAGCAGGTGATTTCCGCCAGCTCCGGCCAGGCCTGGATCACCGACGACCGCATGCCGCGTGCGCTCGAGGGCGACCACGCGCCGCGTGCGCACATGCAGATCCTGACGAAGGACCTGACGCTGGCGCTGCAGATGCTGCAGGGCGCCGGCGAGCGCTCTCCTTTCGGCGAGGCGGCGCTGTCGGTCTTCCGCACCGCCTGCTCGTCCGGTCTGGGCGAGCATGACGACGGTGCGGTGCTCGAACTGTTCCGTCGCCGCCGTCTGGCCCCGCCCGGCGGCTGAGCCCGGCGGCGCCGGATCAGTTCACTGCCGGGGCGGAGGCTTCCGGCGTCACCTGGACGCGTGCGGGCTCGTCGGCGCGCAGCATCGCGTATTCGCCGGTGGTGCGGGCTTCGGCGAGCTCGGCACGGACCTCCTCGCGTGTCACGCCGGGCGTGCTGCGCGCGGTGCCGACGGTGCCGTCCTTCCACAGCGCGTGCAGCGTGCCGTCCTTGCGGGCCTGTTCCAGCTCGGACATCACCTCGGCGCGGGTCTTGGCCGGGCCGACGCTCTCATGAGCGAAGCCCTTCGGGCTTTCTCCGGCGAAGGCTGCGGTCGACACCGTGGCCGCAGCGATCATGGCCAGCAGGGCATGGAGGGTCTTGGAGATCTTCATGTTCCGGATTCCTGAGTCACATCGGTTGAAGGCAGTCTGCTGGGCGGGTGATGCCGGGATGTGTGACCGGCTCCGTCCATGCGTCCAATGTGCTCGGCGCGTCGCCGGCCCGGTATCGGCTCAGGGCGTCTCGCGCTGTCGGAGATCGCGCAGTCCTGTTTCCATGTATTGCTGCAACAGGATTGAATTAATAAAAATGAATTATTTGGATTAATTTATTATGATTAATCCTTCAATATAAATAATTGAGTGTGCCATTTTTGGATTTCCTGCACATACACCTGCTCCATCGCGGGTCACACTGGCGTGTGCACGCCAGGGCGGGAGCAGGTGTCCGCAAGACCGGGGAGTCACGGGGAGTCAACATGATGAATGCATCCGTATCGGGATCCGTGGCGGATCTCGTCGAACTGGGGCCGCTGCTGTGGCAGGAGCTGGTGCGGGCCAGTCAGGAGCCCCGGCATGAATGGCGCCAGGCCACGCTGGCCACCGTCTGCGCGGTCGACGGGCCGCAGGCGCGCACCGTCGTGCTGCGCGAGGTCGAGGAGCGCACCCGCACGCTGCTGGTCTACACCGACACCCGCTCGCCCAAGGTCGCGCAGCTGCGTGCCGATCCGCGTGCGCAGCTGGTGTGCTGGTCGCGGGCGCTGGGCTGGCAGCTGCGGCTGCGCTGCCGCGTCGAGGTCCGCGCCGACGGGCTGGACGTGTCCTCGCGCTGGGCGCGGCTGCGGCACACCCCGTCGGCGCAGGACTACCTCTCGCCGCAGGCGCCGGGCACGCCGCTGTGGCTGGCCGCACCCGCGGATCCGGCCGGCGCGATGTCCGCCGGCGAGGTGCGCGCGCATTTCGCGGTGATGCGCCTGCAGGTGCTGGAGATGGACTGGCTGGAGCTGGCCGCCGGCGGTCATCGCCGCGCGGTGTTCGATTGCCGCGACGCCGAGATGGCGGCGAGGTGGTGCGTCCCCTGATCTGGTACCGGGCCGCGTGCGAGGAAGCGGCGCAGCGGCGACAATCGACGCGTCACGCCCTTTGCGTGTCGTCCAGTCGAGATCCGTCGCCGTGTCCGCCTCCCTGTCTTCCGCCGTCCCGCCGATGCCGTCGGCCCGTCCCGCAGCCCCCGATGCGCTGGCGCTGCGCCTGGGGTATGCCGGGCTGATTCCCTTCGGGGCCGGCGCGCTGCTGGCGATGCTGGTGCGCGCCGACGTGCAGCCCTACGTGCTGCTGTCGATGTCGGTCTATGCCGGCGTGATCGTGTCCTTCCTGGGCGGCATCCACTGGGGGCTGGCGATGCTGGCGCCGGCGCCGCAGCACCGCCGGCTGTGGACGGCGGTCATCGTGCCGCTGTTCGGATGGGTGTCGGTGATGATGCCGCCGCGTGCCGGGCTGGTGGTGCAGGGCGTGCTGCTGGTGGCCTGCTACCTGGTCGACCGCCACGCCTATGCCGAGGCCGGCCTGTCGAAGTGGCTGACGCTGCGCTTCCGGCTCTCCGGCGTGTCCGCGCTGAGCTGCTTCCTGGCGGCGGCCCAGGCCTGATTCCTGCGGAGCACCGGCGTGCTCCTTCCTTCCGAACCGAACGCGCCCGCATGATCCGACTTCACCTGGAGATCGACGATCTCCGCAGCCACCATTACCGCGTCACGATGACGCTGCCGCATCCGGCTCCGCGCCAGCGCCTGTCGCTGCCGGCGTGGATTCCGGGCAGCTATCTGGTGCGCGAGTTCGCCCGCCACCTGAGCGATCTGAAGGCCAGCCAGGGCCGCCGCGAGGTGGCGCTGACCCAGATCGACAAGCACACCTGGGAGGCCGGCTGCAGCGGCCGCGGCGCGCTGACGCTGAGCTGGCGGGTCTACGCCTTCGACAACTCGGTGCGCTGCGCCTGGCTGGACGCGCAGCGCGGCTTCTTCAACGGCACCGGCGTCTTCCTGCGTGCCGAGGGCCGCGAGGCCGACGAGCACCGGGTCACGCTGGGCGCCCTGCCCGAGGGCTGGCAGGTCGCCACCGGCCTGCCCGAGGTGGCCCCGGGCGAGTGGTCGGCGCCCGACTACGACGCGTTGATCGACCATCCCTTCGAGCTGGGCGCCTTCTGGCGCGGTCGCTTCACCGCCTGCGGCACCGAGCATGAGTTCGTCGTCGCCGGCGCGCTGCCCGGCTTCGACGGCGAGCGGCTGCTGGCCGACACGAAGAAGATCTGCGAGGCGCAGATCCGCTTCTGGCATGGCCGCGACGACGGGTGCGACCCGCCGCCCTTCGAGCGCTATGTCTTCATGCTCAACGCCACCGACGACGGCTACGGCGGCCTGGAGCATCGCAACAGCACCGCGCTGATCTGCACCCGCCGCGACCTGCCGCGCCGCGGCGACGCCGGCAGCTCCGACGGCTATGTCACGCTGCTCGGGCTGATCAGCCACGAGTATTTCCACACCTGGAACGTCAAGCGCCTGAAGCCGCGCGAGTTCGCCGCCTACGAGCTGCAGCACGAGAACTACACGCGGCTGCTGTGGTTCTTCGAGGGCTTCACCAGCTACTACGACGACCTGTTCCTGGTGCGCACCGGCCTGATCGACGAGGCGCGCTATCTGCGCCTGGTCGCGCGCACCGTCAACCAGGTGCTGGGCACGCCGGGCCGGCGGGTGCAGAGCGCCGCGGCGGCCAGCTTCGACGCCTGGGTCAAGTACTACCGCCCGGACGAGAACAGCGCCAACGCCACCGTCAGCTACTACACCAAGGGCGCGCAGATCGCGCTGTGCCTGGATCTGAGGCTGCGCGCGGCCGGGCGCGGCTCGCTCGACGAGGTGATGCGCGAGCTCTGGCGCGCCAGCGGCGGCGGCCCCATCGGCGAGGACGACATCCTGGCGGCGCTGCGCCGCGTGGGCCGGCGCGACTTCGCGCCCGAGATCGCCGCCTGGGTGCACGGCACGGACGATCTGCCGCTGACCGATCTGCTGCCCGCGCTGGGCGTCGACCTGCGCCGCGAGCGCCCGCTGCTGCAGCAGCGTCTGGGCGCGCGGCTCAACGAATCGACCGCCGGGCTGAAGGTGCAGGCGGTGCTGGCGGGCGGGCTGGCCGAGGCCGCCGGCCTGTCTGCGGGGGACGAGATCCTGGCGCTGGGCGACTGGCGCATCGTCAAGCCCGAGGACCTGACGCTCTACGGCGCCTTCGAGCAGCCGCTGCCGCTGCTGGTGGCGCGTGACCGCCGGCTGCTGCGCCTGACGCTGCCGGCGGCCGGCGAGGTCGAGGGCGCGGTCGCGCTGTCGCTGCAGGGCAAGCCTGCCGCGGCCGTGCGGCGTCGCCGCGAGGCATGGCTGGCGCGCTGAAGCCGGCACGCGCGCTGCGGCCGCTGCCGGCGCTGGCGCTGCTGGTCGCGGCGGTGCTGCTGGTGCACGGGTGGCTGCTGGGCTGGCTGGGCGAGCTGCTGCGCCTGCCGCCGGCCCCGGCGATGGAGCGCCTGGAGGCGGTCTACACCCGCATGCTGGCGCCGACCGCGCCGCCGGCGGCTCCCGCGGCCGCGCCGGGCGGGGCGCGTGCAGGTCCGCCGCGATCGGCCCCGGCGCGGGCGCTGCAGCCGCGGCCGGCGGCTTCCGACGCGCCGCTCCCGGCCTCCGAGCCGGCCGACGGCGCGGTCGAGATCACCGTGTCCGGCGAGGCGCCGGTGCCGCAGCCGCCCGACTTCGACCCGAGCGCCGCACCGGGAACGGTCGCCGGCGCGATCGGTCCCGGCGCGTCGGCGTCGTCCGCTGTCGCGGCCGCTTCTGCCACGCCTGCCACCGCTGCGGCGGTGGCCGCGCCGGGTCCGGCCTTCGACTGGCCGCTGTCGACGCGGCTGCGCTACGAGCTCAACGGCTGGTACCAGGGTCCGGTGACCGGCTCGGCCCAGGTCGAGTGGCTGCGCGCCGGCGAGCGCTACCAGGTCCACCTCGAGGTCGCGATCGGCCCGAGCGTGGCGCCGCTGATGTCGCGCCGGATGAGCAGCGAGGGCCGCATCACGCCCGAGGGCCTGCGGCCGCAGCGCTACGAGCAGGAGACGCGCCAGCTCGTCGGCCGCACCCGGCTGCAGCAGATGAGCTTCGTCGAGGAGGGCGTGCGCCTGCCCGACGGCCGCCAGATGCCCGCCAGCGCCGACGTGCAGGACAGCGCCAGCCAGTTCATCCAGATGGTCTGGCTGTTCTCGACCCGGCCGGAGCTGCGCCGCACCGGCAGCCGCGTCGAGTTCGACCTCGCGCTGCCGCACCGGGTGCGCCGCTGGGTCTACGAGGTCGGCGAGAAGGTGCCGGTCAGCACGCCGCTGGGGCCGCTGGAGACCTTCCATGTCCGCCCGGTGCCGATCACCACCGCGCTGCCGGAGGCGGGCGCCGAGGCGGTGCGCCGCGGCGGCAGCATTCTCAGCGCGCAGATCTGGTATGCGCCGACGCTGCAGATGCTGCCGGTGCGCATCCGCCTGGAGCAGGACACCGAGACCTGGGTCGACCTGCTGCTGTCGGAGGTGCCTCAGCAGGCCGGCGCGGCCGTGCCGACCGGGACGGGCACCCAGGCGGGTTCGTCCGCAGCGACAAAATAGAACGATCGTTCTATAGTCCCGGCTGCTGCGGCGCAGCATGGTGCTGTACCGTTCCCCGTCCTCCCTCGCTCAGGATCCCCCTCCATGACCGAACGCACCTACGAGAACATCCTTGTCGAGACCCGCCCGGGCACCGGCGCCAACGCGCTGTCCTATGGCTGGATCACGCTGAACCGGCCCAAGGCGCTCAACGCGCTCAACGACGGCCTGATGGACGAGCTCGGCGAGGCGCTGCTGGCCTTCGACGCCGACGACTCGATCGCCTGCGTGGTGGTCACCGGCAGCGAGAAGGCCTTCGCCGCCGGCGCCGACATCTCGGTCATGCATCCGTTCGACTTCCCGAACGCCTTCCGCAAGGGCCTGATCTCGCGCAACTGGGACACCATCCGCCAGGTGCGCAAGCCGATCATCGCGGCGGTCTCGGGCTTCGCGCTGGGCGGCGGCTGCGAGGTGGCGATGGCCTGCGACTTCATCATCGCGGCCGACAACGCGAAGTTCGGTCAGCCCGAGATCAAGCTGGGCATCATTCCCGGCGCCGGTGGCACGCAGCGCCTGCCGCGCGCGGTGGGAAAAAGCAAGGCGATGGACCTGGCGCTGACCGGGCGCATGATGGACGCCACCGAAGCCGAGCGCGCCGGGCTGGTCTCGCGCGTCGTGCCGCTGGCCGAGCTGCATGCCGAGGCCGCGAAGGCCGCCGACGCGATGTGCGGCTACTCGCTGCTGGCGCTGCTGGCGACCAAGGAGAGCGTCAACCGCGCCTTCGAGTCGCCGCTGGCCGAGGGTCTGCTGTTCGAGCGCCGGCTGTTCCACGCGCTGTTCTCCAGCGCCGACCAGAAGGAAGGCATGGGCGCCTTCCTCGAGAAGCGCGCGCCGAACTTCACCCACCGCTGATGCCGCATTGACGCGGCCTTGACGCCGGACAGACGGGCGCCCCGGTACCCTGCTTTTCAGGGGATCGAAACGAGAAATTCGTCACTATAGTGGCGGCCGCATCGTTTGCGAATCTTCCATATCGGGGTCTGCCGTGCTGTCGCGTCGTCTGTTCCTGCCTGTTCTCGTGCTGCTGGCCGCCGGCCTGTCATGCGCCGTCGCCGCGCCGGTGGCCGGTGGTGGCGGCGGCGGGGACACGCGCACCGTGCTGCCGTCCGAGGCACGCGAGCAGATGCTGCAGCGCCACAACGAATGGCGCCTGCATGCCGGCGTGGCGCCGCTGGCCTGGTCCGACGAGATGGCGCGGTCGGCCGGCCAGTGGGCGCTGCGGCTCGAGCGCGGCCGCGGCCGGCCCTGCGACGCCCAGCCCAGCCCGGACCTGCACATCGGCGAGAACATGTACTGGTCCAGCGCCTACCGCTGGAAGGACGGCCGCACCGCGCTGCAGCCGCTCGATCCGGTCTACGTCGTCGACCAGTGGGCGCAGCAGGGCGCCGATCTCGACCCCGAAACGCACCAGTGCCGCACCGGCCGGGTCTGCAGCCACTACCAGCAGCTGGTGGCGCCGGCGGCGCGCGAGGTCGGCTGCGCGCGGCTGGTGTGCCCGGCGCTCGACCAGGTCTGGATCTGCCAGTACCGGCTCGGCTGAGTCGGCTTCAGGACCTGGCCTGCGCGGCCAGCCGCTTCTCGATCTCGGCGGCGGGAATCGCGCCGGGCGCGCGCGTGCCGTCCTCGAAGACGATCGCCGGCGTGCCGTTGACCTTGTGCTTGCGCGCCAGCGCCGCGTTGCGCTCGATCGCCGTGGTGTCGCACTGGCCCATCGCGCGCTGCGGCGCCACGCCGTCGATCATCCAGCTGCGCCAGGTGGTGGTGTTGTCCTTGGCGCACCAGATCGAGCGCGACTTCTCCGGCGAGTCGCCGCCCAGGATCGGGATCACGAAGGTGTAGACGGTCACGTCCTTGACGTTGACCAGATCCTTCTCGAGGCGCTTGCAGTAGCCGCAGTTCGGATCGGCGAAGACGGCGATGCGGCGCTTGCCGTTGCCGTTCTTCCAGACGATGGCGTCCTTCAGCGGCAGCGAGGCGAAGTCGATCGCGGTGAGCTTGTCGATGCGCTCCTGCGTCAGGTCCTTGCGGGTGGCGGTGTCGATGATCGAGCCCTGGATCAGGTAGCTGCCCTTGGCGTCGGTGTACATCACCTCGGTGCCGATGCGCACCTCCCACAGGCCGGCGACCGGCGCCGGGCGGATCTCGTCGATCTTCGGCAGGTTCTGGAAGCGCTCCGCGAAGGTCTTGCGGATGTCGGCCTCGTCGGCGCGCACGGCGGTGGCGGCCAGCAGGCCGAGGGCCGCGACGCAGGCGGCGAGGGCGGACGGGGCGAGACGCGGGAACATCATGGGCTTCCTTGGTGATCCGGAATGGGTCGGGACTCGGGCCGCTCAGGCGTCGAGTGCCCGGGCGGTCAGCCAGCGCTTGAGCGGACCGAGATGATGGACCAGAGTCATTCCGTGGTTGCGCAGTTCCCTCAGCGGCGGTGCGGGTTGAGCGAACAGGTGCAGCAGTCCGTCGGTCAGCCGGCTCATCGCCAGCGTCGGCACGCTGCGCTCGCGGGCGTAGCGGCGCAGCAGGCGCTCGTCGCCGAGCGGGCGCCACGGCGCGGTGCGCCGCGCCTCGACCAGCACCTGCGCCAGCACCCGCACGTCGGCCAGGCCCAGGTTCAGGCCCTGGCCGGCCAGCGGATGCACCGCATGCGCCGCGTCGCCCAGCAGCACCCAGCCGGGGCCGCACCAGCGCGCGGCCTGTCCGACCCGCAGCGGCCAGGCCGCGCGCGGCGAGACCGGCTCGAGCCGGCCGGCGGCGCCGCCGGTGGCCTCCTGCAGCCGGGCGGCGAAGTCGGCGTCGGACAGCGCCATCACCTGCTCGGCCTCGGCCTGCGGCAGCGACCAGACCAGGCCGTAGCCGTGGCCGGCCTGCGGCCGGTCGAAGGGCAGCAGCGCCAGGATGTCCGGATGGCGGAACCACTGCCGCGCCACGCCGTGGTGCGGCTGGTCGCTCACCACGCGCGCCGCCACGCCCAGGTGGCCGTAGGCGAAGGCCTCGAAGCCGGCGCCCAGCGCCTCGCGGGTGACGGAGTCGCGGCCCTCGCAGATGGCGGTCAGCGCCGCCGGCGCGGGCTGCGTCAGCCGCTGCACATGCGGCGCGAAGCGCAGCGCCTCGCCGAGCACCTGCTCGAGCGCGGCGGCGTCGACGATCCAGGCCAGCTCGCCGGTGCCCTGCTGCCAGGCGCTGAATTCCAGCGTGCCGCCGTCGTCGCCGCGGATCTGCATGTCGCTCACCGCGGTGCGCGCGTCCTCGGGCAGCGCGTCCCAGACGCGCAGCTCGCGCAGCAGCGCCACCGCGCCGGCATTGAGCGCGTAGGTGCGCACGTCGGGCGCGGCGTCGCGCCGGGGCGGGGCGGCCAGCAGGCCGACCTTCAGGCCCTCGCGCGACAGCGCCAGCGCCAGGCTGGTGCCGACCGGGCCGCCGCCGCGGATCAGCACGTCGAGCGTCGAGGCGGAGGAGGATCCGGAGCCGGCCGGACTGGAGGCGAAGGGAGGCACGAGCATGATGGGGCAAGATTGTAGGAACAGCCCGACCGAGATCCCGACGATGCCTTTCCCCGACACCTCCGCCCCCTTCGATGCTGACGACGCTGACGACGGCAGCAGCGCCTTCACCGTGGCCGCGCTGCATCTGCATCCGGTCAAGTCCTGCGCCGGCCTGAGCGTGCCCGAGGCCCGGCTGGCCGCCACCGGCCTGGCCGGCGACCGCGAGTGGATGCTGGTCGACGCGGCGGGCGAGTTCGTCTCGCAGCGCGAGCACCCGCGCATGGCGCTGATCCGGCCGCGGCCGCAGCCCGGGGGCGGCTGGGCGCTGGCGCTGCCCGACGCACAGGCGCCGCTGGCGCTGGCGCCGTCGCCCGAGTCGGGCGACCGGCTGCGGGTGCGCATCTGGGACGACGAGGTCGATGCACGCGCGCCCAGCCCCGAGGCCGACCGCCGTCTGTCGGCCTGGCTGGGCGAGCCGGTGCGGCTGGTGCATTTCGCCGCAGGGCAGCGCCGGCTCTCCAGCCGCAAGTGGACAGGCGACCTCGAGGCCGAGAACGCCTTTTCCGACGGCTATCCGGTGCTGGTGGTGTCCGAGGCCGCGCTGGACGAGCTCAACCGCCGCCTGGCCGCGCGCGGTGCCGCGCCGGTGACGATGCAGCGCTTCCGGCCCAATCTGGTGCTGGCCGGCCTGGACGCGCATGCCGAGGACCACCTCGACGAGCTGCACATCGCCACGCCCGACGGCCCGGTGGTGTTGCGCCTGGTCAAGCCCTGCCCGCGCTGCCCGATCCCGAACATCGATCCCGACTCCGCCGTGCCCGGCCACGAGCCCGGCGACACGCTGGCGGGCTACCGGGCCGATCCGCGCGTGGGCGGCGCGATCACCTTCGGCATGAACGCGGTCATCGTCGAGGGCGTCGGCCGGCGGCTGGCGGTGGGGCAGGGCGGCCGGGGCACGGTGCGTTTCTGAGTTCCGGCACGAGTCGCTACTCTCCATGCGGATCGACATGAAGCGCGTGCTGCGCGAGCGGCTTCCCGGGCTGTGGCGCCCCGTCGGCATGGCCATCGACCGGCGCGAGCGTCTGCGGGTGGTGTGCGGCGCCGGGCTGGGCCTGGGGCTGGCGGCCTGGCTCAGCCATCTGCTGGCGCCCTGGGGCGCGCCCTGGCCCTGGCTGGTGGCCCCGATCGGGGCCAGCACCGTGCTGATCTTCGCGGTGCCGGCCAGTCCGCTGGCGCAGCCGTGGGCGGTGGTCGTCGGCAACACCGTGTCGGCGGCCTTCGGCGTGGCCTGCGTGCGGGCCCTGCCGCACCAGCCCGAACTGGCCGCGGCGCTGGCGGTGGCCGGGGCGATCGCGCTGATGCTGCTCACGCGCAGCCTGCACCCGCCGGGCGGGGCCGCGGCGTTGCTGATGGTGCTGGTCGGGGCGTCCGACTGGCGCGTGGTGCTGGCGCCGGTGGCGCTGAACTCGGTCCTGCTGGTGGCCGCGGGCGTGATCTACAACACCGCCACCGGGCGGCGCTATCCGCATGTGGCGACGCCGGCCGCGGCCCCGCCGTCGACGCTGGAGACCTTCGCCGAGGCCGATCTCGACGCGGTGCTGGCCCGCTACAACCAGGTGCTCGACGTGCCGCGCGACGATCTGGGCGAACTGGTCCGCGCGGCGCAGGAACAGGCCCATCGCCGTCGCATGCAGACCCTGCGCTGCCGCGACCTGATGACGCCCGATCCGCACGCCGTCGAGTTCGGCACCTCGCTGCAGGAGGCCTGGGCGCTGATGCGCCGCCACCGCATCAAGGCGCTGCCGGTGGTGGACCGCTACCGCCATCTGGTCGGCATCGTCACGCAGGCCGACTTCCTGCGCCATGCCGGGCTCGACGACCGCCCGGGCGGCCTCGACGGCATCGAGGGCCGGCTCAAGCGCCTGCTGCAGCCCACGCCGGGGCCGCGCTCGGACAAGCCCGAGGTCGTCGGCCAGATCATGACGCGCAAGGTGCGCGTGGTCAGCGCCGAGCGGCCGCTGGCCGATCTGGTGCCGCTGTTCTCGGCCGGCGGCCATCACCACCTGCCGATCATCGGTCCGGGCAACCGGCTGATGGGCATGCTGACGCAGGCCGATCTGGTCGCCGCGCTGGCTTCGCCGGGGGCCCGGGTCATTACAATCCGCGACTGAGACTGCCTGCCGGCGGACCTCCCGTCCCCGCCCCGGCCCGTTCACCCGAACGCGCACCCCGGTGATGCCGACGTTCGGCTCGATGGTGCAGCAAGTCCCTGATCCACAAGGAAATCCACATGAGCCTCAAGTGCGGCATCGTCGGTCTGCCCAACGTCGGCAAGTCCACCCTCTTCAACGCCCTGACCAAGGCCGGCATCGCCGCCGAGAACTATCCGTTCTGCACCATCGAGCCCAATGTCGGCGTGGTCGAGGTGCCCGATCCGCGTCTGGCGAAGCTGGCCGAGGTGGTCAAGCCCGAGCGCATCCTGCCGGCCATCGTCGAGTTCGTGGACATCGCCGGCCTGGTGGCGGGCGCGTCCAAGGGTGAAGGCCTGGGCAACCAGTTCCTCAGCCACATCCGCGAGACCGACGCGATCGTCAACGTCGTGCGCTGCTTCGAGGACGACAACGTCATCCACGTCGCCGGCCGGGTCGACCCGATCGCCGACATCGAGGTGATCCAGACCGAGCTGTGCCTGGCCGACCTGGGCACCGTCGAGAAGACGCTGCAGCGTTCGCTGAAGGCCGCGCGCTCGGGCAACGACAAGGACGCCGCCGCGCTGGTCAAGGTGCTCGAGAAGTGCCAGGCCGCGCTGGACCAGGCCCGCCCGGTGCGCTCGATCGACTTCAGCAAGGAAGAGCTGGTGCTGCTCAAGCCGCTGTGCCTGATCACCGCCAAGCCGGCGATGTTCGTCGGCAACGTCTCCGAGACCGGCTTCGAGAACAACCCCTTCCTGGACCGCCTGAAGGAATACGCCGCCGCCCAGAAGGGCGAGGTCGTGGCCATCTGCGCCAAGACCGAGAGCGAGCTGGCCGAGATGGAGGACGAGGACCGCGCGATGTTCCTGGCCGAGATGGGCCAGGACGAGCCGGGCCTGAACCGCCTGATCCGCGCCGGCTTCAAGCTGCTGGGCCTGCAGACCTACTTCACCGCGGGCGTGAAGGAAGTGCGCGCCTGGACCATCCGCGTCGGCGACACCGCGCCGCAGGCTGCCGGCGTCATCCACGGCGACTTCGAGCGCGGCTTCATCCGCGCCCAGACCATCGCCTACGAGGACTTCATCAAGTTCGGCGGCGAGCAGGGCGCCAAGGACGCCGGCAAGATGCGCGCCGAAGGCAAGGAATACGTCGTCAAGGACGGCGACGTGATGAACTTCCTGTTCAACGTCTGATTGCTGCCGCGCGACCGGCCGTCCGGCGTGCGGATCGATCGTTTCCGGGATCCTGTTTCAGGGTCATCCGGTCACGGGGCGTGCATCGGGCACGCCTCGTGCTATAGTGCGAGCTGATTGTTGCCGTTCCGCTTACCTCAGCAGCATTCTGTCGCACTGCGGGCCCGCATGGGCCTTGCGTCCTCGGCGGCACCGTCCCGGTTCCGGGTCGTGCGGCCCCTCCAGGCAAGCTCCGTCTGGTACATCGATCCCGACTCCTGTCGTCCCCGGCTGATGCAGAGGGCGTGACTCGGGACCCTGATCTGCCCCTCGTCGGGCAGTCCTGCCGAACGTTCCAGGCAGTCCTCGCGCAGGCAGCACCGCTGCTGCGCCCGTTTCTTGATTCCATCTTCTTCTGATCTCCGCACGGTGGGCCGGTTCGTTCTGTCCCCCTCCTCCAGACCGACCGACTGCGGCCGGTTCGCGGCATCGCTTTCCATTCGCAGCGGCCACGGCAGCGAGACCCACGACCGGGTCTTCCGCTTCGTCCCGCTGTTCCCGACATCCGAGGCCGCCTCGCAGTACGCGATGGACCAGGGCCTGGGATACCTCCACCAACCCGCGCTGCCGGCCTGAACGATTCAGGACGGGGCGCCACTGCACAGGAATTCTGCTCATGGCCAAGGAAGAACTCATCGAAATGCGCGGCGAGGTCGAGGAAGTGCTGCCCGACTCGCGTTTCCGCGTGAAGCTCGAGAACGGGCACAGCCTCATCGCCTACACCGGCGGCAAGATGCGCAAGCACCACATCCGCATCCTGGCGGGCGACAAGGTCTCGCTCGAGCTGTCGCCCTACGACCTGAACAAGGGTCGCATCACCTTCCGTCACCTGGAGCAGCGCTCCGGTGGCGCGCCGTCCGCTCCGCGCCGGCGCTTCTGAACAACGACCCGAGCTCCGGCTGGCGCTGGAGACGGTCGTGAATGACCTGGCTGCCGCGGCAGGTCGAGACATCCCGCGGCGTTTCTGAAAGGGTCCATCATGGACAACAAGCTCTACGTCGGCAATCTGCCCTACACGATGCGCGACGAAGATCTGCGCGAGCATTTCGCGCGCTTCGGCGATGTCGCATCGGCCAAGGTCATGACCGACCGCGAGACGGGCCGCTCCAAGGGCTTCGGCTTTGTCGAGATGGGCTCGGGCGAGGAAGCCCGCAGCGCCATCACCGGCATGCACGGCCAGTCCTTCGGCGGCCGCGCCCTGGTCGTCAACGAGGCTCGCCCCCGCGAAGCCCGTCCGGCCGGCGGCTTCGGTGGCGGCGGCTTCGGCGGCGGCAACCGTCGCAGCAGCTACTGAGCGACTGCTCCCCTGTCGCCCGGCGTGGTCCGGGCGCGACCAGAAGGCCGTGCACTGCACGGCCTTCTGTCCTTTCGGGCCCTCACTCCACCAGATCGCGGTAGGCGTGCCAGCTCGCGTGGCCGAGCAGCGGGAAGATCACGACCAGCCCGAGCAGCGCGGTCGCGTAGCCGATCGCCATCAGCGCGACGATCAGCGCCGCCCACAGCAGCATCGCCGCCGGGCTGGCGCGGCAGGCGCGCACGCTGGTGGCGATCGCGCCGACCAGGTCGCTGTCCTCGCGGTCGAGCAGCATCGGCACCGACACCACCCCGATCGCGAACACCCCGGCCGCGAACAGCGCGCCGATGCCGACGAAGGCGACGGCCAGCGCGGCGTAGCGGCCCGACAGCAGCACGTCGAACAGCAGGTTCGACAGGTCCGGCACCAGGCCGCCGTAGAGCAGCGCGAAGCTCACCGCGCCGACCCGCTCCCAGGCCAGGAAGGCGATCGCCAGCAGCAGTCCGAACAGTGCCAGCGAGCCGGCATTGCGTCCGCCGTCGGCCAGCGCCTCGCCCAGGTCGGGTCGCTGGCCGGCCAGACGCTGGCGCGACAGCGCGTGGAACGGCAGCGCCGCCAGCGGCGCGATCAGCAGGAAGCCGCCGACCAGCGCCGGCGCCAGGTGCGGCGTGCTGCGGCTGGCCACCAGCAGCACCGCGCCGAGCGCCCCGACCGCCAGGCCGCCGGCGAGGCTGGCGGCCGGGTGATGCGACAGGTCCTCCCAGCCGCGGCGCAGCCATCGCAGCGGCTGCCCGACCGCGACGCTGCGGACGGCGGGTGCGTCGCTCGCCTCATGGGCGTGACGCGGAAGGTGACCGGTGACATGTGCGACATGAGCCATGGTGCGGATCTCCTGCGGGCAGACAGGCCGGCCGCCCCGTGCGAGCCGGCGGTGCGCCGATGCTAGGACGCCGTCCGGCGTCGCACCACCGGGTTCGCCAGAAGTCGGGATGCGACCAAGGACACATATTGTTTCATATGCCTTGCCTCCGGCTGCATCCGTCCGGCGCCGGCCGGGCTAGTGGAAGAAGAGACGATCGTCGCCAGCCCGGCGCCGACGGCTCTCCGATCCATCCACTCGCCTCCGGGAGCCCTGCCATGAACGCCAACCGTCACCCCGCCGATGCCCGCCGCCTTGCCTTTGCCGCTGCCGTGCTGCTGAGCGCCGGCCTGGCCGCCTGCTCGTCGACCTCCGCGCCGATGACCGCCAGCGCGACCACCTCGATGACCGCCGCCTCGCAGGCCGGGCTGCCGACGCCGGTGCAGGTGCCCGCCGGCCACCGCGTCGCCTGGGAAACCGTCGGCGTCGGCCAGATCACCTACGAATGCCGCGCCAAGGCCGGCACGCCGGGCGCGTTCGAGTGGGTCTTCGTCGGCCCGGACGCCGAGCTGCGCAGCCGCAGCGGCATGAAGCTGGGCCGCTACTTCGGCCCGCCGGCGACCTGGGCCTCGGACGACGGCTCGGCGCTGACCGGCACGCAGGTCGGGCTGGTGCCCGCCGCGGCCGGCAACATCCCGCTGCAGCTCGTCAAGGCCAATCCGGCCACCGGCCGCGGCGTGCTCGAGGGCGTGAGCTACATCCAGCGCGTGGCCACCCGCGGCGGCGTGGCGCCGGCGATGGCCTGCGGCGAGGGCCAGACCGGCCAGCGCCAGGTGGTGCAGTACCAGGCCGACTACATCTTCTGGAAGCCGGGCGCCTGAGCCGGGCGAATGCCCCCAGGCGGCTGACGGCCGGCGGCCGTGGCCCGGTGTCCTGGGTCGTCCCCTCTCGCAGAATGGTCCGACGCCGCTGCCGAGATCGAAAGGACCGCCCTTGCCCCCTGCCGCCGCCTCCGCTGCCGCCGCCCCGACCCTCGACCATGATGCCGCGCTGCAGGCCTGCGCCCGCGGCGAGCGCTTCGCGCTGCGCATGCTCTACGAGCACGAGGGCCGCTGGCTGCTCGGCGTGGTGCGGCGCATCGTGCGCGACGACGCGCTGGCCGAGGACGTGCTGCAGGACGCCTTCCTGCAGGTCTGGCAGCGCGCTGCCACCTTCGATGCGGCGCTGGGCTCCGGCCGGGGCTGGATCTACACCGTGGTGCGCCACCAGGCGCTGCGCGCGGTGCGCGGCGGCCGTGGCGTCGAGACGGTCGCGGTCGATCCGGAGGATCTGGCCGGCCTGTCGGACCGCCTGCAGTCCGCCACCGCACCCGACGGCGAGGACCGCGGCCTCGACACCGCCGGCCTCGAGCGCTGCCTCGACCGGCTGGAGGAGCGCCCGCGCGCCTGCGTCGTGCATGCCTATGTCGATGGCTACACCCACGAGCAGATCGCCACCCGGCTGGGGGCGCCGCTGGGTTCGGTCAAGTCGTGGATCCGCCGCAGCCTGCTGGCGCTGAGGGAGTGCCTGTCCCCATGCTGAATCTGCAGACCCCCGAGGACCGCAGCGCCGCCGCGGGCGAATACGTGCTGGGCACGCTGGCGCCGGACGAGCGCGAGGCCTTCGAGCGGGCGCTCGGCGGTGACGCCGCGCTGCGCGCCGAGGTCGCGCACTGGCAGGACCGCTTCCTGGCGCTAAGCGCCCGGGTGGCGCCGGCCGAGCCCTCGGCCGGGCTGTGGCGGCGCATCGAGGCGCGCCTGTCGCCGGGGGCCGCCGCCGCGCGTGCCCCGGCCGCGACGCCGCCCTGGTGGCAGCGCCTGGGCCTGTGGCAGTCGCTCAGCGGGCTGGCGCTGGCCGGCTGCGTGCTGCTGGGCTCGGGGCTGGTGCCGCGGCTGATGGCGCCGCCGGCCGCGCAGCAGCAGTTCGTCGCGGTGCTGCAGGCGCCGCAGGGCGGCGGCAACGGCTGGGTGGTCGAGGTGCGGGTCGACGCGGCGGGGCAGGGCCGGCTGCGGCTGCGCCCGGTCGTGCCGCCCCAGGCGCCGCCGCCGGGCCGCACGCTGCAGTTCTGGACCAAGGCCCCCGGCGCCGCCGGCCCCAGCTCGCTGGGCCTGGTGCGCACCGACGCGGGCGGCGCCATCGAGCTGCCGCTCGAGCGCCTGCCCGACCTGCGCCCCGAACAGCTCTTCGAGATCACCCTCGAGCCCGAGGGCGGCTCGCCGATCGGCCGCCCGACCGGGCCGATCCTGTACGTCGGCCGGGCGGTGCAGTTGCAGGGCTGAGGTCGCGCAGCCACTGCGCGTCCCCGCGTTCATGGGGGACGACGCTTCACGATTGTTTACGTTCAGCTATCGAATGGCTAAGCTCGATCGCTGATTCCAGAAGATAACAAGTCCATCAGGGAGGACATGCCGGCGCCCCGCCGGCATGAAGGCCGCCGGCGTGTCTGCGCGCGGGCGGTGGCGTGGGGCCTGCGCGGCGTGCGTGCGGGCCGGCGATCCTGGCGGGCTTGCGATGCCGGCTGCCGGGCTCCGCGGTGGCCGCGTCGTCGGCTGCGGATCGATCGCGGAGAAACGCATTGACTTCACGCCTGCATCACATGATCTCGTCCCCCCTGCGCACCCTGTCGGCCATCGCGCTGGCCCTGTCGCTGTCGGCCTGCGCCACCATCATGGGCCAGCCGACCCAGCTCGTCCCGATCGCCAGCACGCCCAGCGACGCCTCGATCTCGATCACCGACGAGGGCGGCACCGAGATCTTCCGCGGCCGCACCCCGACCTCGGTGACGCTGCCCAAGAGCACCGGCCGCTACTGGGGCGGCAAGAGCTTCAAGGTCGTGATCACGAAGGACGGCTATCAGACCCAGACCATCCCGGTCACTTCGGCGCCCAACGGCTGGTATCTGGCGGGCAACTTCCTGTTCGGCGGCCTGATCGGCTGGTTCGTCGTCGACCCGCTGAGCGGCAGCATGTACACGCTGTCGCCGGACGCCATCTCCGCGCAGATGAGCGCCAGCACCGCGCAGAGCCACAACAACCGCGCCACCGACGGCAGCATCTCGATCGTGCTGCTGCAGGACGTGCCGGCGGCGCTGCGCGACAAGATGGTCCGGGTGAACTGACGCCGGCACGGCCGATGGAGGCACCGCCGCCCCCTTGTTCATGGGGCGGCGGCCGGCGGATTGTTCACTTTTGGCTATGGCTTGGATAAGCTCGATCGCAGATTTACAAGAGCCAGCAAGCCAATCCAGGGAGGGAGCGCAGTCGTGCCGAGGCACGGTGCGCGGGTCGGCTGCGCGTCGAGCGCAGGCGGCCGTGTGTGCATGCGTCGTTCCCGACGGAGCTTGACCGATCTTGCGAGGTCCGTCGCCTGAGCTCCGCGGCGCCGGATCGGTCTGGATGCCGCGGAGATACACACAGGGACCGACGATCATGAGCCTTTCCTCCTTTCCCCGCCTTTCTTCCTTGCGCCTGCTGGGCGGCCTTGCGCTGGCCGCCGTGCTCGGAGCCTGCGGTGCCAGCGACGACAACGTCGTGCTCGACACCAGCGAGACGATCGCGGACGGCAGCTATGTTTCGTATGCGCTGGACGCCGGCACCTATCAGGCCGAGATCACCGCGTCGAACAACGGCGTGAACATCCAGTGGGTCGGCGGCAACTGCAGCGCGGTCAGCAACATCAAGACCTACGTGCAGACCTGCACGATGAGCAGCAAGGGGCAGCTCACCATCACCAACCCGACGCTGCTCGGCCTGGGCGGTGCAGAGATCGTGACGATCAAGCTGACGGAGAAGTGAGGCGATGGGGCCGCTCGTTCTCAAGCGCTGGAAAGCCGGCTCGGCGCCGGTGGACGACGACCGCAACCATGTGCTGATCGAGGGACGGCAGGGCGGCCTGGTCTCCTGGCTGCTGGCGAGGCTGCGCATCGATCCGAGCACGACGATCACCGTCGGGCTGGAGCGGATGGTCTTCACGCAGTCCTCGCTGGCCGGCACCGAGTCGCGCGTCATTCCGCTCGAGGGCATCTGCTCGAGCTACTACGGCTATCACAAGCCCTGGAAGCGGGCGCTGCTGCTGTTCGTGCTGGTGCTGGCGGGCGGGCTGGCGCTGGGTCTGCGCCTGTCGCAGTCCGGCCAGGCCGGCGACGCCTTCACCGCGATGATCGGCGGGCTGGTGCTGGCGCTGCTGGTCTCGCTGCTCTACTACTTGCTGAACCGCACGCTGACGCTGGGTTTCGTCGAGCACAGCGGCATCATCAACGGCATCGTCTTCAAGCGCTCGATCATCGAGAACGTCGACATCGACCACACCCAGGCCCGCGCCGTCTGCCTGCTGGTGCAGCGCCTGATCGAGCTGAAAGCCCGCCGCGCCCTGCAGGCCTCCCCGCCCCCCCGCAAGCCCGACTGACGGCCCGCCCGTCACGCCGCGCCCACGCAGGTCCCCGTCCCGCCCCGCGCCCGCCCCGTCATGCCCGCGCAGGCGGGCGCACCCCCGTCCCCCTCCCACCTCGTCATGCCCGCGCAGGCGGGCACCCACGCCCATCCCCATCCCCGGGAAAACAGCCCCGGAAATCCCCGCTTATTTCTCATTTCAAGCCGTCACGCTTCCCCCGCGTGCCCGTCCGCTGCCTAGACTGGATCCTTCACCGGGATCGAAGAATCCCGCAGCCCGCGCCCTGGATGCGCTGCGGCTGACGCACAAAGACGCCGTGGGAATGGACGCGACCGCACCAGCAGGGAGAGATGCGGCTTGACGACGACAACACCGGCCACGCTGCCGACCTACGACCGCTTCATCGAGCCGCTGCTGCGCTTTCTCGCCGGCCGGCCGGAGGGCGCGCCCGCCCGCGAGGCGCACGAGGCGGCGGCCGACGCGCTCGGGCTGGACGCCGCGGCGCGCCAGCAGCTCGTGCCCAGCGGCGCGCAGCTCATCTACAAGAACCGCGCCGGCTGGGCGCATGACCGGCTCAAGCGCGCCGGGCTGTCGGACAGCCCGCGGCGCGGCTGGTGGCAACTGACCGAGGCCGGCCGGCGTTTCGTGGCCGAGCATCCCGAGCCGCTGACCCGCGATCAGGTCGGCACGCTGGCGATGTCGCATCTGGATGCGCGCCTGCGCGCGGTGGCCGTCGATGTCGGCGAGGACGAAACCGCCGCCGCGCAGCCGGTGGCCAGCCCCGAAGAGCGGCTGGGCCTGGCGCTGGAGGAAATCCGTCGCTCGGTCGCCGCCGAACTGCTGGACACGCTGGCCACCGTGACGCCGGCCTTTTTTGAAACCCTGGTGCTCGACCTGCTGCACCGCATGGGCTACGGCGCCAACCGGGCGGATCTGCAGCGCGTGGGCGGCTCGGGCGACGCGGGCATCGACAGAATCATCTCTCTGGACCGGCTCGGCCTAGAAAAGGTCTATGTGCAGGCCAAGCGTTGGGCGGCCCAAGGATGTCCCTGATGTTGATGATTTTTACTTTTCAATGGCAAGTTGAATGAAAATAGGAGGTTCTCCAGCATGGCGTTTTCGACTAACAAAAGAACATTTTTAAATTTTGCGTCCCCGGCCCCCTTGTTGAAAACATATTGTATACTCGTGGCAATTGAGCTTGCATTAAAAGATGCTGCCGTTCCTGCGGGGCGCGGAGGGCATGATGTGCCCACAATGTTAGATAATGTGGCTGATAGTATCTCTGGGGCGCCTAGCATTTCTGGGGCATTGAAATCAATTTCGTTGCAATTGAGGAGGGATCTTGCGTCTATTACTTGCCAAGAAAAGGGTGGAGCAGTCGGTAATGTGCCGCCGTATAGCTATCCTTACATCCGGTATAGTAGGCATTCTGGTGATTGGGGCGGGGTCAATGAAACCTCGCCTGCTTTGATATCGGGGCTTGAGGTGACCTGCAATAATTTGCTTGGGCTGCTCACTACTCATGGTTCTACTATTGGAGTTCATTTGTGATGTCAATTTCCAGAATAATTGAATTATTGAAGTCGCTCACAAAACCTAATTTGAATGATGCAGGTGCTGTGCTGGATGAGGTTAAGGTTGTATTTGTTCCTCCTATACTTCATATCGATGCGGTGAGTGCCATATTTGATGACATTGATATTGAGGCTCGAATAGGTGAATTGGAGAAATTGCTTGCCATTGAGAATAATGGCTCTCCTGTTTTTTTGGAGAGACTTATATCAAGACTGCCAATTTCGATAAATGCACTGACGCGAGAGGAGGCAGAGGCTAAAAGCAAATGGGTAAGATTGGGCCGTAATTCAACATGGGTTTCTTCATTTCTTGGTGACGTGGCTAAGCACGAAAATCTGTCGCAGCAGTGTAAGCCACAATTTGTTCACTTCTATGGCTACAAAGGTGGACAAGGTCGTTCAACCGTTCTTGCAATGCTTGCGAAGGCATTGGCAGATGATGGATATCGAGTGCTCTTGGTCGATGCAGATATCGAGGCCCCGTCATTGGACTTATTGTTTGGCGTGTCTGCCGATCAGTTCTCACAAACATTGATGGGGCTTTGTGGTTGGGCTGAATCACTTTCTCCTATTGCTGGAGCTTATACAGGAGTATCACAAGGACGTATCGATTTGGTGCCATGCCGACCAAGAGTTGTTGGAGCTGACCTTGATTTTGCACTGCTTGCTGCAAATGCCCCTCTGGATACTCGATTGTTCGAAAGTGCGGCGGGCAAGCTAAAAGAAAGTTTGGCGAGCAGGACTGATGAGTATGATGTTGTTCTTGTCGATCACAGGACTGGCATGGCTTCATCTGTATTACCTCTCATAAGCAGTTTGCCAGGGGGGGCGGTAATATTTGCACGTACTGACTTTAACACAGCAGCTATTCCATCGGAATTGCGATACGTGGTTCGCTCGATATTTTCGAATACATCTGTTGTGCCCGGTGTTTTTTGCAGCTTTTCGCTTGACCCCAACAGGGCGGCAACTGCGGCCGCCTCGCCAACCGAGGCTCGCATGCGTGAGGAGCTATTGAGTGAGCTTGCCGCCGCAATACAGACGTCGAATGACGGGGCGACTGCCGAGGATCTTTCGCTCAACTGGATTGATTGGTACCTAGATCGCGCGCTGCTTGAGCCATCTTTGCCAATTGTTTCAAAACTTCAGGCTGACAATATCAGGTCACTGAATTTGTTGCGGGAAGTTCTCGCATTGCCATTAGGGCGCCGCAGAAATCTAGCAGGAGCAGCTAGCCCTATAGTTATTGATTCTCCGAGTAATGATATAGCCTCTGTGTCGGGCGCAAAGGATTTTGGTAAATTTATCCATACTCCAGAAGTAGAAAGATTATTTATTTCTGGAAATCCCTATTCTTATGTACTTGGACGGAAAGGTACAGGAAAGACTCGGATCGTTAGGGAGTTGTACGCGCGACGCCTTGGACTTCCACTTTTGGTTGCTGCGGATGCAGAAGCATCGTTGGCACTTCAAAGTCAATCTATTGAGGCGCAAGCATGGCTAGAAAAATGCAAATTTGATGCGCCCACTTTTTGGTGGTCTCTTCTCCGTGTGGCTCTTGCGCGCCCCGCGGGGGTTTCTATTGCGCAACTAATATCTGAATATATATCGAAAGGCATTGAGCCGAGCGAATTGGCGGATCGATTGAAGATCAAGTCTTTGATAGTGAGCTTGCCTGAGCCACAGGTTTTTCTTGTTGATGGTCTTGAGACATTGGTCCCGGCGGTTAATATTAAAAGATTTGTCGGAGCACTCTTTGATTTAATGGGGGCTGTGCAGAATGATGGCGCTCTCTCGAGTAAAATTACTATCAGAGTATTTGTTCGGGAGGATTTGGCTTCTGATTCTTTGCAGAATGTCGAGCAGCAGATGGAGGGGAGAAAAGTTATATTAAAATGGAGTGCCGTTTCCATTTTAAATTTCGCAATTTCCCGCATTCCAACTCTGAATTGGATTAAAATTAAATTCCCTGAGGTTTGTGAAGATATTGATCGTCAATGGGGTTTGGTGGAGCGTGGCGCAATGTCGGAGCAAAGTGCTACGGAACTTCTTTTGAGAATATTTCCTCAGCGACTGAGGCGCAATAACTTGTCTACAGCCACATTCTTGAGACTTTATTTCTCTGATGCTGGTGGTGATGATACAAATAAGGCCACATTTTATCCTCGGTTGTACTTGTCTTTCCTGAAAAAGTTGGATGATTTGGCGGCTATCACAAGCAAACCTGTGGATTCTGAGGGTAGAATTATTTCATCTCTCTTGAATCAGGCATACGATGATGCTTCAGGGGAGTTTATTAGTGAAACAAAGCAGGAATTGTTGCATCTTCTGTTTTTGGAATATAAAGATCATGGCATTGGTGAGCATGAGACTGATCAGGAGAAAGTTGCCAAGTTTATTGCTGCATTTGATGGGTTAAGTACACCTTTTGATTATGAGGCCTTGGTTGATAAATTGTGTGAAAAGACAAAATTTAATGAAAAATCAGTTAGAGAGTCTTTGCAGCGCATGAAGTCAATTCGGATGTTCGAGAATAGACCTGGCTATGCAGGATGGTGGCGTGTTGGTCAATTATATAAAATGGGTCTTAATATGAAATATTCTCGATGAGAGGTGTTTGTTAAGCTGGGTGGATTCATGTCATGTAGATAATTGCCGGTTTAATAATTGTCGCATCCCATGGGGGCACTTCTCGAAACCGGCCCTGACCACCACCTGAACCGAGGACTGCGGACTGCGGCAAGATGGCGCCCCATGATCACGCCCCGCATCAAGCCATCGAGCTTCTTTCCTGAAGAGGCCGCGGACGACCTGTTCGTGGCGCAGCAGCGCAAGGCTAAGCTGGAGGGCTACGTGCAGACGCTGGCGGCGATGGACGAACTGATCGACTTCGCGGGGATGGCTGCGGCGGTGGACAAGGCCTGCCCTCGTGCGGACCGCAGCAAGGGCGGACGCCCACCGTACCCGACCGAGGCGCTGGTGCGCATGGTGTTCCTGCAAGGGCTGTACAACTTGTCGGACGAGCAGTGCGAGCACCAGGTGCTCGACCGGCTGAGCTTCCAGCGGTTCTGCCGGCTGGAGGGCGCGCTGAACATTCCGGACGCACGCACGCTGTGGAGCTTCCGGCAGCGACTGGCCGCGGGCGGGCTGGGCGGCCGGGCGATCTTCGAGAGCTTGAGCCAGCAGTTGCAGCGGCACGGCTTCATCCCGAGGGGCGGGCAGATCGTGGACGCCAGCATCGTGCAGGCGCCGATCACGCAAGCCAACGCCCGGGAGCGCGAGGCGCTGAACAAGGGGGAAGCGCCCGAAGGCTGGAGCAAGAAGCGTCTGGCGCACACCGACCGGGACGCGCGCTGGACGATCAAGCACGGCAAGTCGTACTACGGCTACAAGCTGCACGGCAACGTGGATGCGCGCTACAAGCTGATCCGCCAGATGAAGATCACGGCAGCCAATGCGGACGACGGGCAGCAACTGCCCGACGTGCTGCAGGGGGCGAACACGCGCAATCGACTGCTGGCTGACCGGGGCTACGACAGCGCGGCCAACCGCTAGGTGCTGCAGCGGCACGGACTGGCCGACGGCATTGCGCGTCGCGCCAAGCCCGGGCAGACGGCCAAGGTTCGGCTCAAGCAGCGCAACAAGACGATCAACCGCACGCGGGCGCGGGTCGAGCACGTCTTTGCGGCGCTGCGCCAGCAGGGCGGCAAGTGCGTGCGGGCGATGACGCTGGCGCGCAATGCGCTGGCCATCACGCTGCAGTGCGTGGCCTACAACGCGCGCCGGCTGGCGTGGCTGGTCAAGAGCGCAGGTGCGTCCGCACAGCCCGCGTGAGGGGAAAAAACCCGTCGCGGGGTACCGCGACGGTGGGGACAGCGGCGCGCTGCCGACATCAACTGCTCGCCCGCGCTGGATTTGTGCAGGCGTAGGCCGGGTTCAGGGCTGCAGGGTAAGTTTCGAGAAGTGCCCAGCTGGAGGGGCTGGCGATCGGCTATGGCAGCACGGCGCTGTGCCTAGAGGCGCGGGGGCGCAAGGTTGAGGCGATCTGACGCGCTGTCAGTGCTGAGGGCTGATCCCCCGCCCGTTCAAGCCTCAAAACCGTGCTGCAAACGGTAGATCTATTCCGCCTGCGCCTCCGCCAGCAACGTCTCCCAGTCATCCGGCGGATGCCCGCCGTCCAGCATCTTGCGGAACACCCGGTAGGCCTCGTCGCTGCTCTCGTAGGCGCGCTTGGTGCTCTCGTCGTTGACCCAGGCGAACACGATCACCTTGGCGGTCGCGTGGTAGCGGAAGAACAGCCGGTACTGCTGGAAGAACTTGGCCCGGAACCAGTGCCGGTGCTGGTCGCCCAGGGTGTTGCCCTGGCGGTATTCCGGCCGTGTCGGGTCTTGCGGGATGACCTCGAAGGCCAGTTGCCGGATCGCCGCCAGCCGCCTGGTGGCGTTCTTCTTCAGATAACCGGTGGGATCTTTGCGCCGCAGGGCTTCAACCTGTGAGGTCAGCGTTTCCAGCTGGGCCAGAAACAGCGGGTGGGCAAACACGGTCCAGCCGTTGACCTGCAAGGCCGGGGCGGTCGCGCCGCCGCTCATTCATCGTCCGCCGACAGCGGCGCATCCAGATCGACCTCGACGCCTTCGGTCAGCGACTGGACGCGTGCCACCAGGCTGGCGTCGATGGCTTGCAGGCGCTCCGGGTGGCGGGTGATGTCGGCGGCCAGGAAACCCAGGAAGGCCCCCAGCGCCGGGTCATCGCCCTCCGCGCCGGTCGCGCGCGTCAGCACGACTTCGCCGTTGGCGCGGATCGTGTAGTGGAGCTTGTCGCGCTTGCCCAGCTTGAGGGTGCGCCGGACGGCTTCCGGGACGGTGGTCTGGTAGCGGTCGGTGAGCGTGGATTCGGTTTCGAGCACGGTGGGCATCGTGGACTCCGGTCAGGCCTGAGGTGTTCCGAATGGTAATGCAATTGCATTGTCGGCTCAATGAGAGCGTGTTCACGATCCCGACTGCCCTGAAAATGCGGGGATGCCGACGAGAAAAGCCTACGCGAGTGACATCAGCCGAGAGCGGTTTGCGGA
>NZ_JABSNM010000023.1 GCF_013294065.1 Sphaerotilus uruguayifluvii | reverse complement strand
CGCAAACCGCTCTCGGCTGATGTCACTCGCGTAGGCTTTTCTCGTCGGCATCCCCGCATTTTCAGGGCAGTCGGGATCGTGAACACGCTCTCAGATCCGACATCGTTCCGGGATGCGCTCAGGATCCGTGCTACAATCTTCGGCTTCGCGCGAAAGAGGGTCTGGCCTTGGCCAAGGTCCTGGGGCGCGCGATCAAGGAAGTTCTTTTCCCCACGAAAGGGTTGACATGTACGCGGTCATAAAAACCGGTGGCAAGCAATACAAGGTTGCAGCCGGCGAAAAAATCAAGGTAGAACAGATCACTGCGGACGTCGGCCAGGAGATCGTGATCGACCAGGTGCTCGCCGTCGGCAACGGCGCTGAGCTCAAGGTCGGTGCACCCCTGGTGGATGGCGCCTCGGTGAAGGCCACCGTCGTCTCGCACGGCCGTCACGACAAGGTCCGCATCTTCAAGATGCGTCGCCGCAAGCACTACCAGAAGCGCCAGGGCCATCGCCAGAACTACACCGAGCTGGAAATCGGCGCGATCGTCGCCTGATCCCGGTTCTTTCATCAGATCTCCAAGGAGCTGAAACATGGCACAGAAAAAAGGCGGCGGTTCCACGCGGAACGGCCGCGACTCCAAGCCGAAGATGCTCGGCGTCAAGGCCTACGGCGGCCAGGTCGTGAGCGCGGGCTCGATCATCGTGCGTCAGCGCGGCACCCGTTTCCACGCAGGCAGCAACGTCGGCATGGGCCGCGATCACACGCTGTTCGCGCTGGTCGACGGAACGATCTCGTTCTGCGTCAAGGGCGCCGACAACCGCAAGACCGTCACGGTCACGCCGGTCTGAGCGAACGGACACACCTGTCCTTTCGCCTCATGCGCATGAAGCCCCGGCGTGCCGGGGCTTTTTGCATTGCAACGATCTCTCGTCCGGAGAACACGCATGAAATTTGTCGATGAGGTCACGATCGACGTGGCCGCCGGAAACGGTGGTGCCGGCTGCGCGAGCTTCCGGCGCGAGAAGTTCATTCCCTTTGGCGGCCCCGATGGCGGCAACGGCGGCCGCGGCGGCCATGTCTACGCGCTGGGCGACCGCAACCTGAACACGCTGGTCGATTTCCGCTACACCCGCCGCCACGAGGCGCGCAACGGCGAGGCCGGCCGCGGCTCCGACCAGTTCGGCGCCGCCGGCGAGGACGTGGTGCTGCGCATGCCGGTGGGCACGATCATCCGCGACGCCGAGACCGAGGAGATCATCGCCGAGCTGCTCGAGCACGGCGAGAAGATCATCCTGGCCAAGGGCGGCGACGGCGGCTTCGGCAACCTGCACTTCAAGTCCAGCACCAACCGCGCGCCGCGCCAGAAGACCCCGGGCTGGCCCGGCGAGATCAAGGCGCTCAAGCTCGAGCTGCGCGTGCTGGCCGACGTCGGCCTGCTGGGCATGCCCAACGCCGGCAAGTCGACGCTGATCACCGCCATCTCGAACGCGCGGCCGAAGATCGCCGACTATCCCTTCACGACGCTGCACCCGAACCTGGGCGTGGTGCGCGTGGGTCCGAGCCAGAGCTTCGTCGTCGCCGACGTGCCCGGCCTGATCGAGGGTGCCTCCGAGGGCGCGGGCCTGGGTCACCTGTTCCTGCGCCACCTGCAGCGCACCCGCGTGCTGCTGCACCTGGTCGACGCGGTGCCCTTCGACGAAAACGTCGACCCGGTCGCCGAGGTCCGTGCGATCGCCAAGGAGCTGAAGAAGTACGACAAGGCGCTGTACGAGAAGCCGCGCTGGCTGGTGCTCAACAAGCTCGACATGCTGCCCGATCCGGCCGAGCGCAAGGCGCGGGTGAAGGACATCGTGCGCCGTCTGCGCTGGAAGGGTCCGGTCTACGAGCTGTCCGCGCTGACCCGCGAGGGCTGCGACCCGCTGGTGCATGCGCTCTACGCCTATGTCTCGAAGCTGAACGCGCCGCCGATCGAGGAGCCGGATGTGCGCTTCGTCGACGGCGAGGGCGCACCCGAGCCGGTCGCCGAGGCTGCGGCCGAGCCGAAGCCGGCGCCGCGCCGCCGCGCCAAGGCCGCACCGAAGCCGACCGCGCCGAAGGACGACGAGGCCGCCTACGTGCCCGACTCCGACGATCCCCGCTTCCGCTGATCCCGTCTCCACCTCTTCGTCCGCGGTCGCCGCGGCCCGCTGCCATGAGTGATGTCCTGAAGAACGCCCGCCGCATCGTCGTCAAGGTCGGCTCCAGCCTGGTCACCAACGAGGGGCGCGGGCTCGACGCCGCCGCGATCCACGCCTGGTGCGTGCAGCTGGCGGCGCTGGTGCGCCAGGGCCGCGAGGTGGTGATGGTGTCCTCGGGCGCGATCGCCGAGGGCATGAAGCGCCTGGGCTGGGCGACCCGGCCCAAGGAGATCAACGAGCTGCAGGCCGCGGCCGCCGTCGGCCAGATGGGCCTGGCGCAGATCTACGAGACGTCCCTGCGCGAGCAGGGCCTGGGCAGCGCGCAGGTGCTGCTGACGCACGCCGACCTGGCCGACCGCGAGCGCTACCTCAACGCCCGCTCGACGCTGCTGACGCTCTTGGGCCTGGGCGTGGTGCCGGTGATCAACGAGAACGACACGGTGGTCACCGACGAGATCAAGGTCGGCGACAACGACACGCTGGGCGCCCTGGTGGCCAATCTGATCGAGGCCGATGCGCTGGTCATCCTGACCGACCAGAAGGGCCTCTATTCGGCCGATCCGCGCAAGGATCCGGACGCGAAGTTCATTCACGAGGCGGTGGCCGGCACGCCCGAGCTCGAGCAGATGGCCGGCGGCGCCGGCAGCTCGATCGGCAAGGGCGGCATGATCACCAAGATCCTGGCCGCGAAGCGCGCGGCCGGCAGCGGCGCCAGCACCGTGATCGCCTGGGGCCGCGAGCAGGACGCGCTGCTGCGCCTGGTCGAGGGCGAATCGATCGGCACGTTGCTGGTGGCGGCGACGCAGAAGGTCGCCGCGCGCAAGCAGTGGATGGCCGATCACCTGCAGCTGCGCGGCGCGGTCGTCGTCGACGACGGCGCGGCGCTGAAGCTGCGCGACGAGGGCAAGAGCCTGCTGCCGATCGGTGTGATCGAGGTCAGCGGCGAGTTCGCGCGCGGCGATGTCATCGCGGTGCGCACCGCCGCCGGCGTCGAGATCGCGCGCGGTCTGGCCAACTACGCCGCCAGCGAGACCCGGCGCATCGCGCGCAAGCCCTCGTCGCAGATCGAGGGCCTGCTGGGCTATGCGAACGAGCCCGAGCTGATCCATCGCGACAATCTGGTGCTGGGCTGAGCAGATCCGATCGAATCGGGTTCCCGTGCCCCCCGCCTTTGCGGGGGCATGGGACAAAACTCACTCGACAAGTTGGCGGCGACGGGGTCCACCCCCGCGAATGAGGGTGGCGCGGACATGGGGGCTGCCTAGACTCGGAGGCACAACAGCAACATCCCTGATTGCTGGCTTCAAGTCCAGGAGAATCCCGATGACCCCCACGCTGCTCAAGCGCCTTCCTCTCGCCGCTGCCGCCCTGCTGGCCCTGTGCGCCGGTGCGTCCCAGGCCCAGAGCGTCGCGCTGACCGACCCGACCTTCAGCGCTGCCGCGCTGGGCTATCCGCTGTCGTGGTCGATCGGCTCGGGCACGCCGGAGCTGGTCGGCGGCCAGCTCGACCTGGATGCCGGCGACTCGGTCTACCAGTCCTTCACGCTGTCGGGCAGCGGCCCCTACACCGTCAGCTTCGATGCCGCCGGCGTCGGTCGCTCGCGCCTGTTCCTGTCGTCGTCGGTCGGCCTGTTCGGCACGGTCAACCCGGACACGCTCGCCCTGGCCACCAGCGGCGCGTCGCTGAACGCGGTCACCGACTGGGGCTCGACCCCGGTGCATGTCACCTACGGCTTCAACGGCACCGCCGGCACGTCCTACCACCTGTACTTCTCGGGCTTCGGCACCGGCGTCGTGCTGGACAACGTCGCGGTCACCGCGGCGGTTCCGGAACCCGAGACCTTCGCGATGATGCTCGCCGGCCTCGGCGCCATCGGCTTCATGTCGCGCCGTCGTCGATTCGACGCGCGCCTGGGCTGATCGGCGAGTGGACGCGGGGCCGCTGGCGCGGTCCCGGCGGGATGAAGAAAGGGCGCCTTGCGGCGCCCTTCGTGCTTTCGGGTTTCCTCCGGCTTCAGCCCAGCACCGGGGCCAGCGCGCGCCGTGCCTGGGCTTCGTCCAGGCCTGCACGCTCAGCGTAGTCGGCGAGCTGGTCCTCGCCGATGCGGCCGACGTTGAAGTAGGTCGCCTGCGGGTGGGCCAGATAGAAGCCGCTGACCGAGGCGGCCGGCGTCATCGCCAGGCTCTCGGTGAGGCCCATGCCGATGGCCGGGGCGTCGAGCACCTCGAACATCGCGCGCTTGACGAGGTGGTCCGGGCAGGCCGGGTAGCCGGGCGCCGGGCGGATGCCGCGGTAGGCCTCCTTGATCAGCTCTTCGTTCGACAGCGCCTCGTCCGCCGCATAGCCCCACAGCTCGGTGCGCACGCGCTGGTGCAGCCGCTCGGCGAAGGCCTCGGCCAGGCGGTCGGCCAGGGCCTTGAGCATGATGGCGCTGTAGTCGTCGTGCTGGGCGATGAACTGCGCCTCCTTCTTCTCGACGTTCAGGCCGGCGGTGACGGCGAAGAGGCCGATGTAGTCGGGCTTCGTGCCCTTCGGGGCGATGAAGTCGGCCAGCGAGCGGTTCGGCCGCGCCACGCCGTCGATGACAGGACGCACCGTCTGCATGCGCAGCGGCTGCCAGCGCATCAGCACCTGGCTGCGCGACTCGTCGGCGTAGATCTCGATCGTGTCGTCGTCGACCGTGTTGGCGGGCCAGAAGCCCATCACGCCGCTCGCCTGCAGCCAGCGGCCGTCGATCAGGCGCTGCAGCATCTGGCGGCCGTCGGCCAGCACGCGGGTGGCCTGCTCGCCGACCACCTCGTCGGTCAGGATGTCGGGGTACTTGCCTGCCAGGTCCCAGGTCTGGAAGAAGGGCGCCCAGTCGATGCAGGCGGCCAGCTCGGCCAGATCCTGGTTGCGGAACTCGCGCCGGCCGAGGAACTTCGGTGCCGGCGGCAGGTAGCTGTCCCAGTCGAGCGGCGTGCGGTTGGCGCGCGCCTCGGCCAGCGTGACCAGCGGCGTGACCTTCTTGTTGGCGTGCTGCTCGCGCACCCGGTCGTAGTCGGCCTTCAGCTCGGCGATGTACTGGGGCGAGCGCTCCTCGCTCAGCAGGTCCGAGCACACGCCCACCGCGCGCGAGGCGTCGGGCACGTACACCACCGGGCCGCTGAAGTTCGGGGCGATCTTCACCGCGGTGTGCACCCGTGAACAGGTCGCGCCGCCGATCAGCAGCGGCGTGGCGCGCTCGGCGAAGTAGGGGTCGCGCTGCATCTCGGCGGCGACGTGCTGCATCTCCTCCAGGCTCGGCGTGATCAGGCCCGAGAGGCCGATGATGTCCGCGCCTTCCTCCTTGGCCTTCCTGAGGATGTCCTGGCACGGGACCATCACGCCCATGTTGACCACCTCGAAGTTGTTGCACTGCAGCACGACCGTGACGATGTTCTTGCCGATGTCGTGCACGTCGCCCTTGACGGTGGCGATGACGATCTTGCCCTTGGGCTTCACGTCGCCGCCGGCGTCCTGCAGGGCCTTCTTCTCGGCCTCGATGTAGGGCAGCAGGTGGGCGACGGCCTGCTTCATCACGCGGGCCGACTTGACCACCTGGGGCAGGAACATCTTGCCGGCGCCGAACAGGTCGCCGACCACGTTCATGCCGGCCATCAGCGGGCCTTCGATCACATGCAGCGGCCGCCCGCCGCGGGCCTGGATGGCCTGCCAGCATTCCTCGGTGTCGGCGTCGATGAAGTCGGTGATGCCGTGCACCAGGGCGTGCGACAGACGCTGCTCGACCGGCGCGGGCTGTTCAGGCGTGCCGCGCCAGGCCAGTCGGGCCGACTCGTCCTTGCCGGCGCTCTTGGCGCGGTCGGCGATCTCGATCAGGCGCTCGCCGGCGTCCTTGCGGCGGTTGAGCACCACGTCCTCCACGCGCTCGCGCAGCTCGGGCTCCAGGTCGTCGTAGACGCCGACCATGCCGGCGTTGACGATGCCCATGTCCATGCCCGCCTGGATGGCGTGGTACAGGAAGACGGTGTGGATGGCCTCGCGCACCGGCTCGTTGCCGCGGAACGAGAAGCTCACGTTCGAGACGCCGCCCGAGACCTTGGCGCCGGGCAGGTTCTGCTTGATCCAGCGCGTGGCCTCGATGAAGTCGACCGCGTAGTTGTCATGCTCCTCGATGCCGGTGGCGATCGCGAAGATGTTCGGGTCGAAGATGATGTCCTCCGGGGGGAAGCCGACCTCGTCGACCAGCACCCGGTAGGCGCGCTCGCAGATCTCGATCTTGCGCTGGTAGGTGTCGGCCTGGCCGGTCTCGTCGAAGGCCATGACGACGGCGGCGGCGCCGTAGCGGCGCACCAGCCCGGCCTGGCGCCTGAACTCGGCCTCGCCTTCCTTCAGCGAGATCGAGTTGACGACGCCCTTGCCCTGGATGCACTTCAGGCCGGCCTCGATCACCTCCCACTTGGAGGAGTCGATCATCACCGGCACGCGCGCGATCTCCGGCTCGCCGGCGATCAGGTTGAGGAAGCGCACCATGGCGGCCTTGCTGTCGAGCATGGCCTCGTCCATGTTGATGTCGATGATCTGCGCGCCGTTCTCGACCTGCTGGCGCGCGACGGCCAGGGCCTTCTCGTACTCGCCGGCCAGGATCATCTTGGCGAAGACGCGGCTGCCGGTGACGTTGGTGCGCTCGCCGACGTTGACGAAGAGGCTGCCCTGGCCGATCTCGACCGGCTCCAGGCCCGAGAGACGCATCGGCGGCGGGGTGAGGGGGGTGTTCATGTTCTTGTCGTCCTGCAGTCTTCAGGCGCCGATGAGGGAGGTGAACGGCGCGGCGTGGCGGCAGCGCGGCTGGTACTTGCCCACGCGCTCGGCGATGGCGCGGATGTGGTCCGGCGTCGTGCCGCAGCAGCCGCCGGCGATGTTGAGGAAGCCGGCCTGCGCGAACTCCTCGACCAGCCGGCCGGTGATGTCGGGCGTCTCGTCGAAGCCGGTGTCGCTCATCGGGTTGGGCAGACCGGCGTTGGGGTAGCAGCTGATGAAGGTGTCGCCGGCGATCTTCGACAGCTCTTCCACGTAGGGGCGCATCAGCGTGGCACCCAGCGCGCAGTTCAGGCCGATGGCGATCGGGCGGGCGTGGCGCACGCTGTTCCAGAACGCACCCACCGTCTGGCCCGACAGGATGCGCCCCGACGCGTCGGTGACGGTGCCGGAGATGATGACCGGCAGGCGCTCGCCGGTCTCCTCCATCAGCTCGTCGACCGCGAAGATGGCGGCCTTGGCGTTGAGGGTGTCGAAGATGGTCTCGATCAGGAAGAGGTCGGCGCCGCCGTCGAGCAGGCCGCGCGCCTGCTCCTTGTAGGCTTCGCGCAGCTCGTCGAAGCTGGTGTTGCGCGCGCCGGGATCGTTGACGTCCGGGCTGATGGAGGCGGTCTTCGGCGTCGGGCCGATGGCGCCGGCGACGAAGCGCGGCTTCTCCGGCGTCGAGAACTCGTCGCAGCACTGGCGCGCCAGCCGCGCGGCGGCCACGTTCATCTCGTAGGACAGCGCGCCCAGCTCGTAGTCGTCCTGCGCCACGCGGTTGGCGCCGAAGGTGTTGGTCTCGATCAGGTCGGCGCCGGCGGCCAGGTACTGGCGGTGGATCTCGCCGATGACGTCCGGGCGCGTGAGCACCAGCAGGTCGTTGTTGCCCTTGAGGTCCTTCGGGTGGTCCTTCAGGCGCTCGCCGCGGAAGTCGGCTTCCGTGAGCTTGTGGCGCTGGATCATCGTGCCCATCGCGCCGTCGAGGATGACGATGCGCTGCTGAAGCAGCTCGGGCAGGCGGGCGGCGCGGGTGTAGGCGGGGGTCGGGGCGGTCATGGCGGCAGATTGTAGGTAATCGTGCCGCTGCGGCGGCGATGCAACAGTGCCGCAAGACAAGGGTGATTCAATGCGGGAAGGCGTGTTTTCGATGATTTCTGGAGAGGAACGGATGGACACGAGGCAGGACTTCGAGCCGGTGCAGGCCGGACAGCAGATGCTGGCGCTGATGGGTGCGGCGGCGCAGTGGTGGGCCTGGATGCCCTGGGCGGCCTGGCTGCCGCCGGCCGACCCGGCCCCGCCGGCCGACCCGGTGCCGGTGGCCGATCCGGTTGCGGTGGCGGCGGTCGCCACCGACGACGATCTGACCCGCATCGAGGGCATCGGTCCGCGCATCGCCGCGCTGCTGAAGGACGCGGGCATCACCGGCTTCGCCGCGCTGGCGACGGCCCGTGCGGATCGGCTGGAGGCGGTGCTGGCCGCCGCCGGCCCGCGCTTCCGGCTGGCCCAGCCGGCCACCTGGCCGGAGCAGGCCGCGCTGCTGGCCGCCGGCGACGAGGCCGGCTTCGCCGCGCTGGCCGCCGAGCTCAAGGGCGGCGTGCGCCGCTGAGGCCCCGCCGGCCGGGACGCATCCGGCGGCGGAGTCTCCCGGGGGGCGCTCAGTGCGTGAAGCCGATCGAGCGGCGCTCGCGCACCTGCGGCTTGACCCGGTGCTCGCTCTCGAGCTGGGCCAGGAACTCGTCGGGCTCGAAGGCCTCGCCGAGAATGTCGACCTGGCGGCGCACCGCGGCGAAGTCGCCGCAGGCGAGCTGGTCGAGCAGGGCTAGGCGCTGGCGCTGCTCGGCGCTCAGCCGTTCGGCCGCGCCGCCCAGCGCCTCGGCGACGAACATGCGCTCGCGCTGCTCGGGGCGCAGCGGCAGGAAGCGGATCTTGAAGGTGAAGCGCCGCAGCGCCGCCTCGTCGAGGTCCTCGAACAGGTTGGTGGTGCAGATGAAGACGCCGCCGAAGCGCTCCATGCCCTGCAGCATCTCGTTGACCTCGGTCACCTCGTAGCTGCGCTCGGCGCGGCGGCGGGTGCGCAGGAAGCTGTCGGCCTCGTCGAGCAGCAGCACCGCCTGCTCGGCGCCGGCCTCGGCGAACATGCGCGCCATGTTCTGCTCGGTCTCGCCGACGAACTTGCTCACCAGGTCGCTGGCCTGGCGGATCATCAGCGGGCGGCCGAGCTCGCGGGCGATGTGCTCGGCCAGCGCGGTCTTGCCGGTGCCGGGCGCACCGTGAAAGCACAGCGCGCCGTGGCCGCGCCGGCGCAGCGCCTCGACGATGCGCGGCACCTCGAAGCGGCTCTCGACATGCAGCAGATCGAGGTCGTAGCTCGTCACCACCGGACGCGCGGCCGGGCGGGTCGCGTCGGTGTTGCCCAGCGCCAGGTCGGCGTGCGCGATCTGGCGCTCGATCAGGCGCTCCAGCGCCGCGCCGTCCGTGCTGCCGGCCTCGCCGACCAGCCGCGCGAAGCGCACCGCGGTGCGGATCTGCGCCGGCGTCAGCGCCTTGCGCTGCGTCAGCCGCTCGACGAACTCCGCGCCGACCACCGTGTCGCCCAGCGCGCGGCGCACCAGCGCCTCGCGCGCGCCCGGCGGCGGCGACTTCAGTTCCAGGTGGTACTGGAAGCGGCGCCGGAAGGCCGGGTCGATCTGCTCGATGCGGTTGGTGACCCAGATCACCGGCACCGGATTGCTCTCGAGGATCTGGTTGACCCAGGCCTTGCCGTTGACCGAGCCGGAGGCGCCGCCGTCGCCGCTGCTCTCGAGCCGGGCGATCAGCTGCGCCGCGTCCGAGGAGATCGGCGGGAACACGTCCTCGACCTCGTCGAACAGCAGCGCGACCTCCGGGCTGGCCTTCAGGAAGACCTGGCTGATCTGCAGCGAGCGGTAGCGGTCGCGGCCCGACAGCGAGTTGCCGTCGCGGTCGGCGTACTCGACCTCGTAGAGCTCGAGCCCGGCCTGCTGCGCCACCACCCGGGCGAGCTCGGTCTTGCCGGTGCCGGGCGGGCCGTACATCAGCACGTTGACGCCGCATTCGTGGCGCGCGACCGCGTTCCTCAGCAGCGCGGTCAGCACGTCCACCTCCTCGGCGACGAAATGGAAGTCGGCGGCGACCAGCTCGCTCTTCGTCGAGGGCCGCGTGAAGACCGCCATCAGGTCCTGCGGGTCGCGGTACTCGCGCATCAGCACCGGCGGCAGCTGGTCGGAGACCTTCATCAGGTCGGCCAGGTCGGTGATGTTGTGCTCGGAGATCAGGTTCTCGATCATGCCGATGCGCTCGAGCCGGCTGCCGGCGCGCAGCGCGTCGGCGACCTCGCGCTGGTCGACGCCGGCGACCTCGGCCAGCGTCGCGTAGGCCTCCTGGGCGCTGGCGACCTTGAACTCGACCAGCAGGCCGCGCAGGTCGCGCTGGTAGCGCGCCAGCGTGCCGTACAGGATCAGCGCGCGCTCGGCCGGGTTGAGCTGCAGCAGGCCGGCGAGCAGCTCGACGTTCTTCTCGACCAGCGTGGAGCTGCGGCGCAGGTGCTGGCCGAGCCAGTCGCCGGTCGTGCCCAGCACCGCCATCAGGTCCTTGGGTGCGTCCTTGATGTACTCGTCGATGTAGAAGAAGAGCGTGCCTTCCTCGTAGGGGCCGTGCCACCAGCCGTGGCGCTCGAGAAAGGCCTCGTCGTCGAGCTGCTCGTGGCCGACCCAGGCCTCGTGCTCGCGCACCCGCCGCCCGAGGAACTCGCGCAGCCGGTGCAGCACGCTAACCGGCCAGACCAGATGCCGCGCCGTCAGCGACAGCAGGCTGTTCCAGTCGCGCCGGCCGGCGAAGCGCCCGGCCTGGTGCCGCGTCAGCGTCAGCACGAAATGGGTGCAGAGCTGGTCGAGCACCGGCGAGTCCAGCAGGCCCGGCGACAGCAGCACCGGGGCGCCGCTCTTGCGGCTGCGCGATCGGCGCGCCGGTGCGGTGCGGGACACTTCCTTGCTCATGCGGTCTCCTCGGGATCAGCGGAGTCGGGCGCCGGCCCCGGCCGGGACCGGGGCGCCATGCGGCGCCGATCTTCGCCCCAACCGGGCGCGTGACGCAAGACCGTGTCGTACCGGGGAAGGGCCGCTCAGTGCAGCACGACCGGATGATGGGCCAGCGTCGTGTAGCCCGACAGGAACTCGTCGATCAGCATCTCGTCGTCGGTCTGGTCGATCAGGCGCTCGACGCCGGCCTGGAAGTGGTCGGCCAGCAGCCCGGCGAGGTAGATCTCGCGGCGCGAGGTCTTGTCGACGATCTCGAATCCGCCGTGCGGGTGATCGTCGCCGGCGTGCTGCATCACCGCGAAGTTCTCGGAGTTGTAGAGCATGTGCATCGTGATCTCCTTCAGAAACGATCGGAAAGGTGTTCCGGCTGCGCAGGCAGGTGAGGCGGGCGCGGGGGGATTCAAGGGTCGGCTCCACCGGGGCCGGGCTGCAGCAGCAGCTCGAGCACGTCGCCCCCATCGTCGCTCAGGCGCAGGCGCTGGGGCCAGTACGGCGGTTGCGGCAGCGTCCAGACCTCGGCATGGGTGTCGTGCGGGCCGTCGGGCTCGCGGCGCAGATGCCAGCGGCCGGCCTCGTCGCGGTCGATCAGCGTGAAGGTCCAGTCGTGCACCTCGCCGCCGACGCCGGCCACCGGCAGCGTGAGCTGCGTGCCGGCCGTGCGCCCGGGCCGCTCGATCCAGGCGGCGAGCTGCGCGATCCAGCTCAGCCGGTCCTGCGTGCCGGGCTGCAGCGGCGACTCGCCCTCGCGGGCCGAGAACAGCACCCGCGGGCGGCCGTCGTCGCGCACGAAGCTGACGGCGCGTTCGCTGCGGCGCAGCCGCCGCTCGGTGTGGCGCTCCGGCGCGACGCCGCTGGCGTCGATGCGGCCTTCGCTGCGCTGCTCCAGCAGCACGCCGAACACCGGCACGCGCGCCTGCAGCTGCATGCGGTAGCGGTGGCCGTCGCTGTCCCACTCGATCAGGCCGCTGCCCGTCAGCGCGCCGCGGCTCATCCGGTAGTGCAGCTGCGCCGAGGCCGGCGGCTGCAGCCGCTCCGGCGCCGCAGGCGCACGCAGGCCGTCGCCGCTCGAGGCCGGCGTGGCGGTGGAGCTGGCGGCCGCGCCGGCCCGGGCGCGCCGCGCCGGCGCCGGACGCGATGCGGCGAGGGCGACGGCGGTGACGCGGGCCGGTGCCTGGCGGTCGGCTGCCGCCCGCGTCGCGGGCTCGGCAGGCGTCGGGTCGGCCGCGGCCACCGGGACGGCGACGGGCATGGGCCCGGGGGCAGGGGGCGCCGGCGGCTCGGCCACCCGGGCCAGGACCGGGCGCAGCGCCGGCGCGGTCGCGGCCTGCGCCGGCGGGCTCCAGCGTCCGATCAGCCACAGATGCGCGCCCAGCGTCAGCATCAGCAGCGCCGCCGGCAGCGCGAGCCGTCCGGGCCGGCGCGGGGGGCGGCCTTCGGGCGGGGCGGGGCGGTCGGTCGGCAATCCGGGGTTCTCCGCGACGCGGCAAGGGCGTCATGCTGCCCAGTCTGCCATCATTCCGGCCATGAAGCTTGCGACCTACAAGGATGGCTCGCGCGACGGCCAGCTCGTCGTCGTGTCCTCCGACCTTGCCACCGCCCACCACGCCAGCGCGATCGCCTCGCGGCTGCAGCAGGTGCTCGACGACTGGGCCTTTCTCGCGCCGCAGCTGCAGGACCTGTCGCGCACGCTCGACGAGGGCAAGGCGCGCCATGCCTTTCCGTTCGAGCCGCGCATGTGCATGGCGCCGCTGGCGCGCGCGCACCGTGCGGTCGAGGCGCAGCACGCAGACGACGGCGAGGTCGCCTGGCAGGCGCTGCCCGGCGACGGCCTGCTCGGGCCGCATGACGACGTGGCGCTGTGCCGCCTCGGCGGCGAGGCCGAGGTCGCGCCGCGCTGGATCGTGCTGAGCGGCGAGGTGCCGCTGGGGGCCTCGCCGGAGCAGGCGCTCGACGGCGTGCGCCTGGTCGGCGCCGGCCTGCAGTGGCTGCAGCCGCAGGATCCGGCCGGCGCGCGGCCGTGGCTGAGCCTGGCGCCGGTGGTGGTCACGCCCGACGAGCTGCCGGCCGGGCGCGGTGCCTCGCGCGGGCGGGTCGCGCTGACGCTGGAGCCGCAGGGCCTGGGCGTGGCGGCTGCGCCCGATGGCGGCGAGCCGGCGATCTCGCCGCCGCTGGGGCCGCTGATGGCGCGGCTGGCGCAGGCCCGGGTGATCCGGGCCGGCACGCTGCTGGCGCTGGGGCCGCGCGCCCGGGCGACCGGTCCGGCCGAGCGGGTCGCGCTGACGCCGCAGGCCGCGCGCGGCCAGACGCCGCTGGGCACGATCGACGCCGGCCTGCGCCGGCTCGGGGGCGGCTGAGGTGCGCGGGGCGCTGTCGCGCGGGCTGAGGGCGCTGCTGCTGTCGCTGCCGATGCTGCTGCCGGCGGTGATGCCGGCCGCGGCGCAGGCCGAGGCGCTGTGCCCGCCGCAGGCCGAGCCGGCGCCGTCGCAGGCGCAGTGGCTCGACGCGATGCCCGGTCCGACCGACCGCGGCCTGCTCTGGCGCGTCGAGAAGGACGAGCATGTCTCCTGGCTCTACGCGACCGTGCACGTCGGCCGGCGCGACTGGATCGTGCCGGGTGCGACGGTGCTGTCGGCGCTGGCCTCGGCCGACCGGGTCGCCTTCGAGCTCGACCTGCTCGATCCGGGCGTGCTGCAGCGGCTGCAGCGGGCCGCGCGCGTGCCGCCGGGCCAGCCGCCGCTGCCGCCCGATCTGGCCGCGCGGCTGGATCAGGCGCTCTCCGAGGCCTGCGTCGGTCGCGGGCTCGACGGGCTGCGGCCGGAGCTGCAGGTCATCACGCTGGTGTCGCTGTCGCTGCGCCGCGACGGGCTCGATCCGGTCTGGGGCATCGACGGCTGGCTGGCGCGGCTGGCGCATGCGCGGCGCCAGACGGTCGTCTCGCTGGAAACGCCCGAGCAGCAGATCGCGCTGCTGACCGGGCGGCGCCCGCAGGACGGCGTCGAGGCGGTGCGCCGAGGTCTGGCGGAGATCGGCGATCCGGCCTCGCGCCGTGTGGCGCTGCGGCTGGCCGAGCTGTGGGCCGGCTCGGACGCGGCCGCGCTGGAGGACTTCGCGCAGTGGTGCGACTGCCTGGGCAGCGAGGCCGAGCGCGAGGCGCACCGCGTCGGCGTGGAGGCGCGCAATCCGGCGATGGCCGAGCGCATCGCCACGCTGCACCAGCGCGGCTCGCGGGTGTTCGCGGCGGTCGGCGCGCTGCACATGGTCGGGCCGCAGGGCCTGCCGGCGCTGCTGGCCCGGCGCGGTTTCCGGGTCGAGCGGGTGCTGCCGGCCGAGGTGCCCGTTCCCGCGCGTCAGTGACACGTCCGTCCGTGCTGGGCACAATGGGTCGGGACGGCCGAAATGAACGATCCCGAACGATCCGACGGCCTGGCCGCCGACCCCGAGGAGACACAGCAGGAGCGCCCCGATGACCGACAGCAGCAATCCGTTCAACAACCCCTATTCGCAGGCCTGCACCGAGGCCTTCAGCAAGTTCGTGCCCGGCTTCGACTTCCTGCAGGGCCTGGTGAAGAACGCCGGCCAGACCCTGCCCGGCATCGGCCAGTGGGTCGCGCCGACGCTCGATCCGCAGGAGATCGACAAGCGCATCGGCGAGCTGCGCACGGTGCAGTTCTGGCTCGAGCAGAACGCGCGCATGATCGCCGCGACCATCCAGGCGCTGGAGGTGCAGCGCATGACGCTGGGCACGCTGCGCACGATGAACGTGCCGATGGCCGACCTGGGCGAGGCGCTGAAGGTGCGCGTGCCCGACGTGTTCAGCGCCGCCGCGGCGGCTGCCGCGACGCCGGCTCCGCGCGCGGCCGCGCCGGCCCCGGCGCCTGCTCCCGCACCGGCCCCGGCCGCGGCGCCGGCGGCCGAGGCGCCCCCGGCGGTCGATGCGATGCAGTGGTGGGGCGCGCTGACGCAGCAGTTCACCGAGCTGGCCACGCAGACGATGCAGGCCACCTCGAGCGCGGCCGCCGAGGCCCAGGCCCGGGCCGCCGACGCGATGCAGGACGTGATGAGCAGCGTGGCCGCGGCCACCGCACCGGCGCCGGCGCCGCAGGCCGAGCCGGCGGCTGCACCTGCCCGCAAGGCCGCGCGCAAGACCGCGGCGGCCGCGCCGGCGCCGGCCGAGGCGCCCGCGAAGAAGGCCGCGCGCAAGAGCGCCGCGCGCTGAACGCCGAGGAAAGCGCCGCGCGTGCCGACGACCGGTTTCCTGACTGCCCACGCGACCCACCCGGACGCGACGATGGCGCTGGCGCTGGCCGCTGCGCAGCTGGATGCGCAGCGCGCCTCGCGTGCGCCGGTCGACCGCGGCCGGCATGCGCCGCTGGGCTTCATCTACATCACCGACCACTACGCCGACCGGGCCGAGGACCTGCTCGAGGAGCTGCGCCTGCGCTGGCCCGGCGTGCCCTGGGTCGGCGCGGTCGGCATCGGCGTGGCCGCCAGCGGCGTCGAGTACTTCGACGAGCCGGCGCTGGTGCTGATGCTCGCCGAGCTGCCGCCGGGCAGCTTCGAGCTGTTCAGCGGCGAGCGCCCGCTGCTGCGCGACGACCTGCAGGCCGCGCTGGTCCATGCCGATGGCGCCACGCCCGACATCGGCGAGCTGATCGCCGAGCTGTCGACGCGCACCACCAGCGGCTACCTGTTCGGCGGGCTGACCGCCTCGCGCCGGCGCGGCGTGCAGTTCTGCCTGCCGGTGCTGCCGGCCGGGCTGCCGGCGCCGGCCGGGCTGTACGAGGGCGGCATTTCCGGCGTGGCCTTCACCTCGCGGGTCGCGCTGCTGTCGCGTGTCACCCAGGGCTGCCAGCCGGTCGGGCCGGTGCGCCGGGTCGAGGCGGCGCAGGACAACATCGTGCTGAAGCTCGACGGCCAGAGCGCGCTGCAGTGCCTGCTCGACGACCTCGGCATCGACCTGAGCCATCCGCGCGAGGCGGTGCCGCGGCTGCGCTCGACGCTGGTCGGGCTGACCGATGCCGGCGACGACGTGCTGGCGCGCGGCCAGTTCGGGGACGACACCCGGGTGCGCCACCTGATCGGGCTCGATCCGATGCGCTCGGCGGTGGCGATCGCCGACCAGGTCGCGCCGGGCATGGCGCTGACCTTCTGCCGGCGCGACGTCGAGGCGGCGCGCCGCGACCTGATGCGCATCTGCGCCGAGATCCGCGAGGAGCTCTGTCCGGAGGACGGCAGTCCGCCCGGGCGCATTCTCGGCGCGATCTACGTCAGCTGCTCCGGCCGCGGCGGGCCGCATTTCGGCGGACCCTCGGCCGAGCTGCAGATCGTGCGCCATGCGCTCGGCGACGTGCCTCTGGCCGGTTTCTTCGCCGGCGGCGAGATCGCCCGCCACCATCTGTTCGGGTACACGGGAGTTCTGACCGTCTTCGTGCAATATTGAGCCCGAGGACGCAAAAGCCGGCCCCCGAGCCCGTAAAGTGCGCCCCGTTGCCTGGCGGCTCATGCGAGCCGCCTGTTCCTGCTGGAGAAATGGGAGAAATGTCCCGATGAATGCCCCCCTGCCGCACGACGCGCTGGCCTCCGGCCCGGCCGACGGCAGCGTGCATCCCGCCGATGTCGCCGAGTCCCCGTCCGTCCGTCGCGAGCGCCAGCAGCGCCTGGTCTCGGCGCTGGGTGGCCTGCTGCCGGCGCACGCGCTGCTGTGGCAGACCGAGGACACCGTTCCCTACGAGTGCGACGGTCTGAGCGCCTACCGCGAGCGGCCGCTGGCGGTGGCGCTGCCCGAGACCGAGGAGCAGGTCGCCGCGGTGCTCAAGGCCTGCCGCGAGCTGTCGGTGCCGGTGGTGGCGCGCGGCGCTGGCACCGGCCTGTCCGGCGGCGCGATGCCGCACCGCGAGGGCCTGACGCTGTCGCTGGCGAGGTTCAACCGCATCCTGAAGGTCGATCCGCGCGAGCGCATCGCCATCGTGCAGTGCGGCGTGCGCAACCTCGCCATCAGCGAGGCGGCCGCGCCCCACGGCCTGTACTACGCGCCGGACCCGTCGAGCCAGATCGCCTGCACCATCGGCGGCAACGTCGCCGAGAACTCCGGCGGCGTGCACTGCCTGAAGTACGGCCTGACGCTGCACAACGTGCTGAAGGTGCGCGGCTTCACCATCGACGGCGAGGCGGTCGAGTTCGGCGGCCTGTCGCTGGATGCGCCGGGGCTGGACCTGCTGAGCGTGGTCATCGGCAGCGAAGGGATGCTCGCGGTCGTCACCGAGGTGGTGGTGCGGCTGATCCCGCGCCCGCAGCTGGCGCGCTGCATCATGGCGAGCTTTCCCACCGTCGAGTCCGCCGGCGAGGCGGTGGCCGAGATCATCGCCAGCGGCATCATTCCGGCCGGCTTGGAAATGATGGACAAGCCGATGACCGCCGCGGTCGAGGACTTCGTGCATGCCGGCTACGACCTGGATGCGGCCGCGATCCTGCTGTGCGAGAGCGACGGCACGCCCGAGGAGGTCGAGGAGGAGATCGGCCGCATGACCGAGGTGCTGACGCGCTGCGGCGCCAGCGGCATCGAGGTCAGCCGCGACGAGGCGCAGCGCCTGAAGTTCTGGTCCGGCCGCAAGAACGCCTTTCCGGCCTCCGGGCGCATCAGCCCCGACTACATGTGCATGGATTCGACCATCCCGCGCCGTCGCCTGGCCGACATGCTGCGCGCGATCGCCGCGATGGAGGAAAAGCACGGCCTGCGCTGCTGCAACGTCTTCCACGCCGGCGACGGCAACCTGCATCCGCTGATCCTCTTCGATGCCAACGATCCCGACCAGCTGCGCCGCGCCGAGGCCTTCGGCGCCGAGATCCTCGAGGTCAGCGTCGAGATGGGCGGCACCGTCACCGGCGAGCATGGCGTGGGCGTCGAGAAGCTGAACTCGATGTGCGTGCAGTTCGCGCCGGAGGAGCTCTCGATGATGATCGCGGTCAAGCACGCCTTCGACCGGCCCGGCCTGCTCAATCCGGGCAAGGCGATCCCGACGCTGCACCGCTGTGCCGAATACGGCAAGATGCATGTGCGCCGCGGGCTGCTGCCCTTCAGCGAGCTGCCGCGCTTCTGAGCCGGGTCCGGCCGCGGCACGCACGACGACGAACCGAAGAACACAGAACACACCTCCCATGAGCATCAAGGCACTCGACAGCCTGATCGAACGGGTCCGCGTCGCCCGCGAGGCGCGCGGCACGCTGGCGATCCGCGGCAGCGGCACCAAGTCCTTCTACGGCGAGCCGATCCAGGGGCGGCTGCTCGACGTGCGCGGCCTGACCGGCATCACCCGCTACGAGCCCAGCGAGCTGGTCATCACCGCGCGCGCCGGCACGCCGATCGCCGAGGTCGAGGCCGAGCTGGCGCGGCGCAACCAGTACCTGGCCTTCGAGCCGCCGCGCTACCCCGACATCGAGCGCCCCGGCCAGCGTGGCGGCACGATCGGCGGCATGGTCGCCACCGGCCTGGCCGGGCCGTCGCGCGCGGCGGTGGGCGGCGTGCGCGACTACGTGCTCGGCCTGACCATGCTCACCGGCAAGGCCGAGGTGCTGAGCTTCGGCGGCCAGGTGATGAAGAACGTCGCCGGCTACGACGTCGCGCGCATGGTCACCGGCTCGCTGGGCATCCTGGGCGTGATCTGCGAGGTCTCGCTGAAGGTCATGCCGGTGCCGTCCTACATCAGCACGCTGCGCTTCGACTGCTCCGAGGGCGAGGCGCTCGACCTGATGCAGCGCTGGGCCGGCCAGCCGCTGCCGATCAACGCCACCGCCTGGTGGCAGGGCGCGCTGGTGGTGCGCCTGGCCGGCGCGACCGCGGCGGTGGCCTCGGCGAACCAGAAGATGGGCGGCGAGCCGATCGACAACGCGCTGGCGCAGCGCTTCTGGCTGGGCATGCGTGACCAGACCGACGAGTTCTTCGTCGAGGCCCGGCGCTCGCTGGCCGATGGCGCGGCGCTGTGGCGGCTGTCGCTGCCGGCCGGGGCGCCGCCGGTGCCGCTGCCCGGCGAGCAGCTGATCGAGTGGGGCGGGGCGCAGCGCTGGTGGGTCACGCGCGAGCCGGCGGCGCGGGTGCGCCAGATCGCCAGCTCGCTGGGCGGCCACGCGACGCTGTTCCGCGCCCGCGACAAGGCGGTCTCGTCGAGCGGCCTGGGCGTGTTCGCGCCGCTGAAGGCGCCGCTCGACCGCATCCACCAGGAACTGAAGCAGGCCTTCGATCCCGACGGCGTGTTCAACCCCGGCCGCCTCTATCCGGGGCTCTGAGACGCATGCAGACCCATCTGGCCCCCGAATTCCAGGACACCCCCGACGGCGAGCGCGCCGAGGAGATCCTGCGCCGCTGCGTGCACTGCGGCTTCTGCACCGCGACCTGCCCGACCTACCAGCTGCTCGGCGACGAGCTCGACGGCCCGCGCGGGCGCATCTACCTGATCAAGCAGGTGATGGAGGGCGCGACGCCCACGCGCCGCACCCAGGAGCACCTCGACCGCTGCCTGACCTGCCGCAGCTGCGAGACCACCTGCCCGTCGGGCGTCGAGTACGCCGATCTGCTCGAGATCGGCCGGCGCATCGTCGACCAGAAGGTCGAGCGCAGCCGCACCGAGCGCGGCGTGCGCTGGATGCTGCGCGAGGGCATGACCTCGCCGAGCTTCGGTCCGGCGCTGCGTGCGGGCCAGAACGTGCGCGCGCTGCTGCCGGCGATGATCAAGAACAAGGTGCCGCCGAAGCCCAGCGCGAAGGCGCAGGCGCATGCGCAGCGCTGGCCGACGCGCCAGCACGGCCGCAAGGTGCTGATGCTGCTGGGCTGCGTGCAGCCGACGCTGGCGCCCAACATCAACAGCGCCACCGCCCGCGTGCTCGACGCCTGCGGCATCCAGACGCTGGTGTCGGACGAGGCCGGCTGCTGCGGCGCGGTGCGCGACCACCTCGGCGACCACGAGGGGGCGCTGGCCGACATGCGCCGCAACATCGACGCCTGGTGGCCGCAGGTCGAGGGCCTGGGCGGACTGGAGCCGGTCGAGGCCATCGTCGTCAACGCCTCCGGCTGCGGTGTCTCGGTCAAGGACTACGGCCGCGCGCTGGCGCACGATCCCGACTACGCCGACAAGGCGCACCGCATCAGCGCGACGGCGCGCGACCTGGCCGAGCTGCTGCCCGGCCTGGTCGGTCCGCTGAAGTCGGCGCTCGGCCACCGGCGCGCCAGCGGCGTGCTGGCCTACCACCCGCCGTGCTCGCTGCAGCACGGCCAGCAGCTGCGCGGCCAGGTCGAGGCGGCGCTGGGCGCGATCGGCTTCGACGTGCGGCTGCCGCTGATGGACGCGGCGCTGTGCTGCGGTTCGGCCGGCACCTACTCGGTGCTGCAGCCCGACATCGCCTACCGGCTGCGCGACCGCAAGCTCGAGGCCCTGGCCGCGCGCGAGGCCCCGCTGATCGTCTCGGGCAACATCGGCTGCATCCAGCACCTGCAGAGCGGCACGCCGACGCCGGTCCGGCACTGGATCGAGGTGCTCGACGAGCTGCTCGCCACCTGAGCATGACGCGGGCGATGCCTGAGCCGAACGTCGATCCGTCGCGCCGCGCGGCCGCGCTGGCCTGCGCGCTGCTCTCCGGCCTGCTGATGCTGGCCGCGCCGGCGCTGTCGGCGCAGCCGGCCCCGCCGGTGCAGGAGTCCGACGACGACGGCCGCGGCGCCGAGGCCGCGCCGAGCCGGCAGCGCTTCCCGGCCGAGGTGCAGGTGCTGCGCGATCTGCCCTACGGCAGCGACCGGCTGCAGCGGCTCGATGTCTACCTGCCCTCGGGGCGCGACCGCGACGCCGGCCGCGATGCCGAGCGCGAGCGTGCGCGCGACGGCGCGCCGGTGATCGTGCTGGTGCATGGCGGCGCCTGGCGCGGCGGCGACAAGGCGGCCGCGGCGCTGATCGACCTGAAGGTGCTGCGCTGGGTGCGGCGCGGCTTCGTCGTCGTCTCGGTCAACCACCGGCTGCTGCCGCAGGCCGACGTGCTGACGCAGGCCGCCGACGTGGCACGGGCGCTGGCCTTCGCGCAGGGCATGGCCGGGCGCTGGGGCGCGCAGGCCTCGCGCTTCATCCTGATGGGCCATTCGTCCGGCGCGCATCTGGTCGACCTGCTCGGCGCCGATCCGGCCCTGGCGCGGGCGCAGGGCGCACGGCCCTGGCTGGGCAATGTCTCGCTCGACAGCGCCGCGCTCGACGTCGTGTCGCTGATGCAGGGCCCGCACCTGCGGCTGCATGACGCGGCCTTCGGCGACGATCCGGCGGGCTGGCGTCGGCTGTCGCCGCTGCAGCGCCTGAACGGCCGGCCGGTGCCGATGCTGCTGGTGTGCTCGACGCTGCGCGCCGAGTCCTGCGCGGCCGCGCGGTCCTTCGCCGAGCGGGCACAGGCGCTGGGCGGGCGGGTCGTGGTGCGCGAGGAGCCGCTGCCGCACGCGCGCATCGATGCCGACCTCGGCCTGCCGGGCGACTACACCGACGCGGTCGAGGCCTTCATGGCCTCGCTGGACGCGCAGGTGCGCCTGCGCCTGCGGCCCTGACTCAGGCCAGTCCGGCGCCGGGCTGCGCCAGCCAGTCGGCCAGGCTTGCGCCCAGCCGGCGCCGCCGCCCGCCCTCCGCATCGGCCAGCACGACCTGACCGGGCTGTCCGCCCTCGGCCGGATCGAGGTCGAGCACCGCCAGGGTGCCGGCGCCGTCATGCGTCAGCGGCAGCCAGCCCGGATGCCAGGCCAGCGCCCGCACGCCCGCGTCCGCCGCGACCGGCCGCGCGCGCAGAGTGCCGCTGCCGTGCAGTTCCTCGTTGAGGCGCCACTGCGCCAGGGCCGCGGCCGGACGCAGCCATTCATGCGCGCCGAAGGGCCCCGGAACCGCGCCGGGCGCGCGCTGCAGCGCCAGGTAGTCGGCCGGCAGCGGCCGCCCGAGCGCGGCGGCCAGCGCGGCCAGATCGGCCTCGAGGGCGGCGTGTGCGTCGCTCATGCTCAGACGCCGCGGGCGCGGTCGGCCTTGAACTGGGCGCGGAAGGCCTCGAAGCGGCCGGCGTCGAGCGCATCGCGCACTTCCTGCATCAGGTTCAGGTAGTAGTGCAGGTTGTGGATGCTGGTGAGCATCGGGCCGAGCATCTCGCCGCAGCGGTCGAGGTGGTGCAGGTAGGCGCGGCTGAAGTTCTGGCAGGTGTGGCAGCCGCAGGTCTCGTCGAGCGGGCGCTCGTCGGTGCGGTGGCGGGCGTTGCGGATCTTCAGGTCGCCGAAGCGGGTGAACATGTGGCCGTTGCGCGCGTTGCGGGTCGGCATGACGCAGTCGAACATGTCCACGCCGGCGGCGACGCCGTCGACCAGATCCTCCGGCGTGCCCACGCCCATCAGGTAGCGCGGCTTGTGGGCCGGCAGCCGGTGCGGCGTGTGGTTCATGATGCGCAGCATCTCGTCCTTGGGCTCGCCCACCGAGACGCCGCCCACCGCGTAGCCGGGGAAGTCCATCTCGACCAGGCCGGCGAGCGACTCCTCGCGCAGGTTCTCGAACATGCCGCCCTGCACGATGCCGAAGAGCGCGTTCGGATTGCCCAGGCGCTCGAACTCGGCCTTCGAGCGCTTGGCCCAGCGCATCGACAGCTCCATCGAGCTGCGCGCTTCCTTCTCGCTGGTGATGTGGCCCGAGCCCTTGGCGCCCTGCCAGTAGGGCGTGCACTCGTCGAACTGCATGACGATGTCGGAGTTCAGCACCGTCTGGATCTGCATCGAGACCTCGGGCGTCATGAAGAGCTTGTCGCCGTTGACGGGCGACGCGAACTTCACGCCTTCCTCGCTGATCTTGCGCATGTCGCCCAAGGACCAGACCTGGAAGCCGCCCGAGTCGGTCAGGATCGGCTTGGACCAGTTCTCGAACCTGTGCAGGCCGCCGAACTGCTTCATCACGTCCAGCCCGGGGCGCATCCACAGGTGGAAGGTGTTGCCCAGGATGATCTGCGCGCCCATCGCCTCGAGGTCGCGGGGCATCACGCCCTTGACGGTGCCGTAGGTGCCGACCGGCATGAAGATCGGCGTCTGGATGACGCCATGGTTGAGCGTGAGGCGGCCGCGGCGGGCGTGGCCCTCGGTGGCGAGGAGGTCGAATTGCAGCATGGCGCGGATTGTCTCAGGTCGATCCGCCCCTGCGCACCGCTCCCGTTCCGCACGACCTGCGCCGACCTTGACCTGGATCGAGTTTGGCGGCGCGCACGCGGCGTAGATTGAGGCTGTCCCCACCGAGGCGGTCCGAACGGTCTGCCAGACGAACCAGGAGCCTGAACGATGTTTCCCGAATACCGCGACCTGATCACCCAGCTCAAGACCAGCGATCACCACTTCACGAACCTGTTCGACCGCCACAACGAGCTCGACCAGCAGATCAAGAACATGGAGGCGCACATCGTCGGCGGCACCCACGAGGAGGTCGAGACGCTGAAGAAGGAGAAGCTGCACCTGAAGGACCAGCTGTACACGATCCTGCGCAAGGCGGCCGCCGACAGCGCGGCCTGAGTCCGGCACGATCCTTTCCCCGCCTTCCCAGACCCGCTCCGGGACCCCACCCGGAGCCGGGTGTCAGGTCGGCCGGCAGCGGGCGTAATAAGATCGGGAACTTTGCGAGGTCCGGCGGCGCCGGATCGTCCGCACCGATTCCCTCTCTCTTCCTTCCCAGGGAAGAGTCCGATGACCCGCTCCACCGACCCCACCATGACTTCTGCCCCCCCGATCACCAGCCAGCGAGAACTGGGTCGTCACGCCTACAGCCGCGAAGAGCTGCTGGCCTGCGGCCGCGGCGAGCTGTTCGGTCCGGGCAACGCGCGTCTGCCGCTGCCCAACATGCTGATGATGGACCGCATCACCCGCATCGACGACACCGGCGGCAACCACGGCAAGGGCCTGATCGAGGCCGAACTCGACATCAACCCCGACCTGTGGTTCTTCGGCTGCCACTTCGAGGGCGATCCGGTCATGCCCGGCTGCCTGGGCCTGGACGCGATGTGGCAACTGGTCGGCTTCTGGCTGGGCTGGCGTGGCAACCCGGGGCGCGGGCGTGCGCTGGGCTCCGGCGAGGTCAAGTTCTTCGGCCAGGTGCTGCCGACCGCGCAGAAGGTCACCTACCGCCTGCACCTCAAGCGCGTCATCGAGCGCAAGCTGGTCATGGGCATCGCCGACGGCCAGATGTTCGTCGACGGCCGCGAGATCTATTCCGCCACCGACCTGAAGGTCGGCCTGTTCACCTCGACCCAGGACTTCTGATCATGCGTCGTGTCGTCGTCACCGGCCTGGGCATCGTCTCCAGCATCGGCAACAACGCCGAGGAAGTCACCGCCAGCCTGCGCGAGGCGCGCAGCGGCCTGAAGTTCAACCCGGTCTATGCGGAAAAGGGCATGCGCTCGCAGGTCAGCGGCCGCCCGGATCTCGACCTCGCGGCGGCGATCGACCGCCGCGACCTGCGCTTCCAGGGCGACGCCGCGTCCTACGCCTTCCTGTCGATGCAGCAGGCCATCGCTCAGTCGGGCCTGACCCCGGAGCAGGTCTCCAACCCGCGCACCGGCCTGGTCGCCGGCTCAGGCGGGGCGTCCAGCCTGAACCAGGTCTGGGCCGCCGACACGCTGCGCGCCAAGGGCATCAAGCGCGTCGGCCCCTTCATGGTCACCCGCACGATGGGCAGCACGGTCTCGGCGTGTCTCGCTACCCCGTTCGGCATCAAGGGCGTCAACTACTCGATCACCTCGGCCTGCGCCACCAGCGCGCACTGCATCGGCCACGCCGCGCAGCTGATCGCCTGGGGCAACCAGGACGTGGTCTTCGCCGGCGGCGGCGAGGAGGAGAGCTGGGAGCTGTCGCTGCTGTTCGACGCGATGGGCGCGATGTCCTCGAAGTACAACGAGCCGGGCACCACCGCCTCGCGCGCCTTCGATGCCAGCCGTGACGGCTTCGTCATCGCCGGCGGCGGCGGCATGCTGGTGCTCGAATCGCTGGAGCACGCGCAGGCGCGCGGCGCCACCATCCTGGCCGAGCTGGTGGGCTTCGGCGCCACCTCCGACGGCCACGACATGGTGGCTCCGTCGGGCGAGGGTGCGATGCGCTGCATGCAGCAGGCGATGTCGACGGTGAAGACGCCGATCGACTACATCAACGCGCACGGCACCTCCACCCCGGTGGGCGATCTGGCCGAGCTGGGCGCGGTGCGCCAGGTCTTCGGCGACGAGGTGCCCTTCATCAGCTCGACCAAGTCGATCACCGGCCACTCGCTGGGCGCGGCGGGCGTGCAGGAGGCGATCTACTCGCTGCTGATGCTGCAGAACGACTTCCTGGCCGCCTCGGCCCACATCGAGACGCTGGACCCGGCCGCCGAAGGCCTGCCGATCCTGCGCGAGCGCCGCGACGGCCGCGTCGACACCGTGATGTCGAACAGCTTCGGCTTCGGCGGCACCAACGCGACGCTGGTGTTCTCGCGCTTCGCCGGCTGATTCCGGCGAAGCGTCCCGTGGCCGGCCTCAGCCGGCCACGCTCGTGCGGATCAGGTGGTCGAAGGCGCCCAGCGAGGCCTTCGCGCCTTCGCCCATCGCGATGATGATCTGCTTGTAGGGCACCGTGGTCACGTCGCCGGCGGCGAACACGCCCGGCACCGAGGTCTGGCCGCGGTCGTCGACGATGACCTCGCCGCGCGGGCTCAGCTCGACCGTGCCCTTGAGCCAGTCGCTGTTGGGCAGCAGGCCGATCTGCACGAAGATGCCCTCCAGGTCGACCCTGTGCAGCTCGCCGCTGATGCGGTCCTTGTAGGACAGGCCGTTGACCTTCTGGCCGTCGCCGTGCACCTCGGTGGTCTGCGCCGACATCAGGATGGTGACGTTGGGCAGGCTGCGCAGCTTGGTCTGCAGCACCGCGTCGGCGCGCAGCTTCGAGTCGAACTCGATCAGCGTCACATGCGCCACGATGCCGGCCAGGTCGATGGCCGCCTCGACGCCCGAGTTGCCGCCGCCGATCACCGCGACGCGCTTGCCCTTGAAGAGCGGGCCGTCGCAGTGCGGGCAGTAGGCCACGCCCTTGGTGCGGTATTCCATCTCGCCGGGCACGTTCATCGAGCGCCAGCGTGCGCCGGTCGAGATGATCACCGTCTTGCTGCGCAGGCTCGCACCGTTCTCGAGCTTGACCTCGATCAGGCCGCCCGGCGCGGCCGCCGGCACCAGGGCGGTGGCGCGCTGCAGGTTCATGATGTCGACGTCGTATTCCTTGACGTGCTGCTCGAGCGCCGCGGCCAGCTTCGGCCCCTCGGTCTCCTTGACCGAGATGAAGTTCTCGATGCCGAGCGTGTCGAGCACCTGGCCGCCGAAGCGCTCGGCCGCCACGCCGGTGCGGATGCCCTTGCGCGCCGCATAGATGGCCGCGGCCGCGCCGGCCGGGCCGCCGCCGACCACCAGCACGTCGAACGCGTCCTTGCTTGAGAGCTTGCGGGCCTCGCGGTCGGCCGCGCCGGTGTCGATCCTGGCGAGGATCTCGCCGAGCTCCATGCGGCCGCTGGCGAACATCTCGCCGTTCAGGAACACGCACGGCACGCCCATGATCTGGCGCGACTCGACCTCGGCCTGGAACATCGAGCCTTCGACGGTCGTGTGGCGGATCTTCGGGTTCAGCGCCGCCATCAGGTTGATCGCCTGCACCACGTCCGGGCAGTTGTGGCAGGTCAGGGACATGTAGGTCTCGAAGACCAGCTCCTTGGCCGGCTCGAGCGCCTTGATCTGCTCGATCAGGTCGGCCTCGACCTTGGCGGGATAGCCGCTGGTCTGCAGCAGCGCCAGCACCAGCGAGGTGAACTCGTGGCCCATCGGCAGGCCGGCGAAGCGCACGCCGGTGTCGGCGCCGGTCCGCGTGATCTGGAAGGAGGGCAGGCGCTCGCCGGCGGTCGAGCCGCTGCGCACGCTCAGGCGGCCGGCCGGCGCGACCGAGGCGATGTCGGCGACCAGCTCGAGCATCTGGCGCGAGTTCTCGCCGTCGTCGGCGAAGGTGACGATCTCGATCGGCTGCACCAGGCGCTCGAGGTAGCCCTTCAGTGCGGTCTTGAGGTTGCTGTCCAGCATGGTGGGTGCTCCTTGAGAGGTGGGTCGGGGACGGGCGTGTCAGGCCGGAAGGGCTGGGCTCATTCGAGCGCAGTCCTTCGGGTCCGGGGCTGAGGAAGATCAGGGGTCGGCGTCCCGGGCAGACGAGGATGAACGGGTCGGCAGGAATCCGCCGGGTCTGCCCGGTCCGCGCCGCCGCGGGGGAGGGCGGCGGCGGGGTCCGACCGGCGGCGGGGCCGGTCGGCAGGGGCAGATCGTCAGATCTTGCCGACCAGGTCCAGCGACGGGGCCAGGGTGGCGGCGCCTTCCTTCCACTTGGCCGGGCAGACCTGGCCGGGGTTGGCGGCGGTGAACTGGGCGGCCTTCAGCTTGCGCAGGGTCTCCGACACGTCGCGGGCGATCTCGTTCGAGTGGATCTCGGCGGTCTTGATCACGCCTTCCGGATTGATCACGAAGGTGCCGCGCAGCGCCAGGCCTTCTTCCGGGATGTGCACGCCGAAGGCGTTGGTCAGCGTGTGGGTCGGATCGCCCACCAGCGGGAACGTGGCCTTGCCGACCGCCGGCGAGGTCTCGTGCCACACCTTGTGCGAGAAGTGGGTGTCGGTCGTGACGATGTAGACCTCGGCGCCGGCGGCCTGGAAGGCGGCGTAGTTGTCGGCGGCGTCCTCGATCTCGGTCGGGCAGTTGAAGGTGAAGGCCGCCGGCATGAAGATCAGGACCGACCACTTGCCCTTCAGGCTCTCTTCGGTGACCTCGATGAACTCGCCCTTGCCGGCGCGGTTGACGAAGGCGGTGGTCTTGAACGGCTGGACCGGGGTGTTGATCAGGGACATGGATCGCGCTCCTCGAGCTGGGTTGATGGATCGTCTTGGCGTCTGGACGCAGAAGGCTGCGTCGACGGGATGAATCTTAGGCGGCCTGAGTTCATAGTGCCAATTGACTGTTTTTTTGTTTCAGATAGTCTTTGACTATTCATTGGCCGGGATGATGCAGGAAAGCGAATGTGCGGGGAGCCTGTTTCTTGCTTGCATACAAGAATTGTTCTTATTAGCATCCATGCATGAACCACTCTGTCCTTCCCCCGTCCTTGCCCGTGGATCCTGCCGAAGCCCGGCCCGCCGGCGCTTCCGGCGACGATCGCGGTGTCGACCTGCCGCGTCTGTCGAGCCGCGACCTGCTCGGTCAGGGCCGCGAGGTGGAGATCGAGCACGAGGGCATGCTCTACCGCCTGCGCGTGACCGCGCTCGGCAAGCTGATCCTGACGAAGTAGCCGCGGTCGGTTGGCGCTTGTTGCGGGCAGCCCACACGCAGCATGCACATCGGGCTATTCGATCTTAATAAGAATCGTTATCATTGAGTCAATGACGACACCCAGCCCGGAGCCAGGCAGATCGTCGCGATCTCTCCCGCGATCTCTCCCAAGGATTCCGACATGGCTCGTCGTCGCTCCCGCGCTGCCCTGGCTGCAGCCCACGCCCCTGTGGCGCCCGTTTTCCGTTCGCTGAACCCGGTCCTGCCGCTGGGTGCGCTGGCCGCCGGCTTCGGTCTGGCCTGCATCGCCCCCCAGGCCGTCGCCCAGGCGGCTGCCGCGGAGGTCGGATCCGCGCCGGTCGAGGTCTCGACGCTGCGCAAGATCACCGTCAAGGGCAGGAAGGAGGCGGAGCAGGGCAAGGACAGCCTGAAGGCGACGACCACCTCGATCGGCAAGGGCCGCCAGGCGCTGCGCGACATTCCGCAGTCGGTCACCGTGCTGACCGAGCGGCTGATGGACGACCGCAACCTCGACGACTTCAAGGACGTGCTGCGCAGCACCGCCGGCGTCACCTTCCTGGCCGGCGAGACGGGCGAGGAGGACGTGCGCCTGCGCGGCTTCTCGTTGCAGCAGGCGGGTGACATCTACGTCGACGGCCTGCGCGACTCGGCGCTGTACGAGCGCGACACCTTCGACAAGGACCGCATCGAGGTGCTCAAGGGCTCGGCGTCGATGCTGTTCGGCCGCGGCTCGACCGGCGGCGTGGTCAACCAGGTCACCAAGCAGCCCTTCGGCATGACGCAGCACGAGGCGAGCGTCACGCTGGGCACCGGCAACGAGCGCCGCTTCACCGGCGACTTCAACTTCAAGACCGGCGAGGACGAGGCGCTGCGCGTCAACGCGATGGTGCACAAGGCCGACAACAACGGCGCCACGGTCGACAAGAAGGGCCTGTCGGCGGCCTACCGCTGGGGCATCGGCACCGCCGACGAGCTCACGCTGAGCGGCTACCACCTCGAGTACGACAACCGCCCCAACTACAACCACCCCTGGTTCCTGAGCAACGGCACGACCGGCACCATCATCCCGGTGCTGCCGGCCGACAACTACTACGGCCTGGCCAGCGACTACAGCCGCGGCCGCGTGAGCTCCGCCACGCTGAGCCACCTGCACCGCTTCGCCGACGGCGCCGAGCTGAAGACCACCGCCCGCGTCGGCCGCTACGAGCGCGACATCTGGGTGAGTGCGATCCGCTTCGGCACGACCAACGGCGCCACCACCACGCTGTCGAACCTGAGCGACAGCACGCTCATCACCCGCACGCCCAAGGGCCGCTACGCCAACAGCACGATCGGTGCACTGCAGAGCGACTACAGCGACCGCTTCGAGGCGCTGGGCCTGCGCCACGAGCTGCTGGCCGGCGTCGACATCCTCGACGAGAGCGCCAAGCGCAACAACAACTTCGCCGGCACCGCCAGCGGCCTGACCACCACCGTGGGCACGCCCAACGACGGTGACTGGCGCGCAGACACCCGCGGCACGCCGGCGCTCAACACCTTCCACGCCCGCACGCTGGGCACCTACGCCCAGGACACGGTCAGCCTGAGCCCCACGCTCAAGCTGCTCGGCGGCCTGCGCCTGGACCACTTCTCGGCCGACTACCGCACGGCCGCCGGCGCCAGCTTCTCGCGCACCGACAACCTGTGGAGCCCGCGCCTGGGCAGCATGTACCAGCCCGACGAGAACAGCTCGTACTACGTCTCGTACGGCACCTCGTTCAACACCTCGGGCGACACCTACCAGTACGCCGTCGGCGCGCCGAGCTCGAAGGACGCCAACACCCCCGCCGAGAAGAGCCGCAACCTCGAGATCGGCGCCAAGTGGGACCTGTTCCAGCAGCGTGCCAATCTGGGCGTGGCGCTGTTCCGCTCCGAGAAGTACAACGAGCGCAACACCGATCCGGACAGCGCCTCGACCCAGCAGCTGCTCTCGGGCAAGCGCCATGCGACCGGCATGGAGTTCAACCTGGCCGGGCGCATCAACTCGGACTGGGACATCTTCTACAACCACACCTGGATCCCGTTCGCCCGCATCGACAGCAGCAACGTCGCGCTGGCGGCCACCGGCACCGGTGCGCAGGTCCAGGGCGACCGTCCGGGCCTGACCCCGAAGCACAGCGCCAGCCTGTGGACGACCTGGCGCGTGCTGCCGAAGCTGCGCATCGGCGGTGGCCTGAACTATCGCGGCGAGCAGAACCCGGAAGGCGCACGCCACGTCACCGCCGCGGCCTTCACCACGGTCGACGCGATGGCCGAGTACACCTTCAGCGAGCGCTGGAGCACCCGCCTGAACGTCTCGAACCTGACGAACAAGCTGTACGCCGACGCGCTGTACCGCGGCTTCTACACGCCGGGCGCGGCCCGCAGCGTGCAGCTGACGCTCAAGGCCTCGCTCTGATCCTGGCGCCATCATGCTGATCCGCATCCGTCAGGTCCTGAATCCGGCCGAGCTGAAGGAGGCCCGGGCGCTGCTCGGACCGCAGGCGCCCTGGCGTGACGGACGCGGCAGCGCCGGCGGTCAGGCCGTGCAGCACAAGAACAACGAGCAGCTCGCGCAGGACAGCCCCGAGTCGATGCGGCTGCAGGCCCTGGTGCTGCAGGCGCTGCAGCGCGACGCGCACTTCTTCTCGGCGGTGCTGCCCAAGCGGGTGCTGCCGCCGCTGTTCAACCGCTACGGCGGCGCGTCGAACTTCTACGGCCGGCATGTCGACGGCGCGGTGATGCATGCGCGCAGCGGCGAGCGGGTGCGCTCGGACGTCTCGTGCACGCTGTTCCTGAGCGATCCGGCCGACTACGACGGCGGCGAGCTGGTGATCGACGACACCTACGGCGAGCAGCGCGTCAAGCTGGCCGCCGGCGACATGGTCGTCTATCCCGGCACCAGCGTGCACCGGGTCGAGCCGGTGACGCGCGGCCACCGCGTCGCCAGCTTCTTCTGGGTCGAGAGCCTGGTGCGCAGCGACGAGCAGCGCCGCCTGCTCCACGACATGGACCGCCACCTGATGCACCTGCGCGGCACGGTCGGCGAGACCGACGTCGGCGTGGTCGGCCTGACCGGCACGTACCACAACCTGCTGCGCCTGTGGGCGGATACCTGAACGATGGATACCACCGCATCTCTTCCGTCGGCACCGCGGCCGCCGCTGATCGCGGGCAGCGGCTCGCCGGAGGCGCTCGGGCCGGGCGCGCGCCGCGCGCTGGTCGGCACGATGCTGGGCGCACACCTGCTCGCCGGCTGGACGCTGCTGCAGGTGCCTGCAGTGCGCGAGGCCGCGGCCGACGTGCTGCCGATCCAGGTCGAGCTGATCGCGCCGACGCCCGAGGCGCCCCGACCGCCGCCGCCCCCCGCGCCGCGGCCGAAGACGCCGCAGCCACCCGCACCGGTGCTGGCGGCCAAGCCGCCACCGCTGCCCTCGCCGCAGCCGGCCTTCACCGCGCCGCCGCCTCCGCCCGAGCCGCCCGCGCCGGCCGCCCCGGTCGCGCCCCCGCAGCCGCCGGCCCCGCCCGCGCCCCCGGCGCCGGCCGTCGCGCCGGCCCCGGCGCCTGCCGCGCCGCGCACCGTGGTGCTGACCGACAGCGACTGGGTGCGGGTGCCCGACATCGAGTACCCGCTGGCGGCCCGCCGCCTGCGCGAGGAGGGCACGGTCATCGTGCGTGCGCTGATCGACACCCGCGGCGCGCCGAAGCAGGTGGCGCTGCAGCGCTCCTCGGGCCACGCCCGCCTCGACCAGGCGGCGCTGCGCGCGGCGATGAGCGCGCGCGTCCGGCCGCGCACCGAGAACGGCGTGCCCTTCGAGTTCTGGATCGCGATGCCGCTCGCGTTCGAGCTCGAGGAATGAACACCTTCCTTTCCGCCTTCCACGCTTTCCCCCGAGGAGAAACCATCATGGGCTTCGGCCATTTCCTTTCCCAGTCGGACGCGGTCGGCAAGACGCTGCTGGGCCTGCTGGTGCTGATGTCGGTGGCCTCCTGGGCGCTGATCCTGATCAAGGGCCTGTCGCAGTTCGTCCGCGGCCGCCGCAGCGAGAAGTTCCTCGACTTCTTCTGGAACGCCCGCTCGCTCGACGAGGTCGACGCCGAGATCCGCACCCACGGCGCCCAGGATCCCTTCGGCCACCTGGCCGCGCACGCCATCCAGGCCCAGGCCCACCACGCCCGCTACGGCGCGGCCAAGCTGCAGGAGGCCGGCACCGGCCAGGAATTCGTCACCCGCACCATCAAGAAGGTGCTCGACGAGGAGACCACCCGGCTGGAGAACGGCCTGACGCTGCTGGCCACCGTCGGCGCCACCGCCCCCTTCGTGGGCCTGTTCGGCACCGTCTGGGGCGTCTACCACGCGCTCCTGGCCATCGGCATGAGCGGCGCGGGCACGCTGGACAAGGTCGCCGGCCCGGTGGGCGAGGCGCTGATCATGACCGGCATCGGCCTGGCGGTGGCGATTCCGGCGGTGGTGGCCTACAACGCCTTCAACCGCGGCAACCGGGTGCTCAACGCCCGGCTCGACGCCTTCGCCTTCGAGCTGCTGACCTTCCTGTCGACCGGCTCGACGCTGGCCGACAGCGGCCGCGACCGCGGCGGCGATGGCACGGCCGTGCGTCCGCTGCGTCCGGCCGCCGCCTGACCACCCGACCGCCGCGAACGATCCGGGAGATCAAGCCATGGCCTTCGCCAGTTTCGACCGACAGTCCTCCGGCGCCCCGGTGTCGGAGATCAACATGGTGCCGCTCATCGACGTGATGCTGGTGCTGCTGGTGATCTTCATCGTCACCGCGCCGCTGCTGACGCATTCCGTCAAGCTGCAGCTGCCTCAGGCCACCAGCCAGGAGCATGTCGTGGTGGCCGACAAGATCGAGTTCGCCATCGACGCCCAGGGCCAGCGCTACTGGAACGGCGAGCGCCTCAGCCGCGAGGAGGCCGCCGCGCGCTTCCAGGCCGAGGGGCTCAAGCCGGTGCAGCCGGAAATCCACCTGCGCGCCGACCAGGACGTGCCCTACCGCCATGTCGCGCAGACGCTGGCCGATGCTTCCAAGGCCGGCCTGAGCAAGATCGGCTTCGTCAGCCAGCCCGAGCAGCCGTGAGGGGCGCGGCATGAGCGCGGCGCTGCCGGTCGCCTTGCCCGACTACGCCGCTGCGGCCGCCGAGCGGCTCGATGCGCAGGCGCGGGCCTATTTCGACGGCGGCGCGGCCGACGAGCTGACGCTCTCGGCCAACCTGCGCGCCTGGCAGCAGATCCGGCTGCAGTCGCGGGTGCTGCGCCCGATGACCGGGGCGCACACCCGCGTCGAGCTGCTCGGGCGCACGCTGGCGCATCCTGTGCTGCTCGCGCCGGTGGCCTTCCAGCAGCTGGCGCACCCCGACGGCGAGCTGGCCACCGCCCACGCCGCCGCCGCGCTGCAGGCCGGCATGGTGCTCAGCACCCAGTCGAGCGTGCCGGTCGAGGCGGTGGCGCGCGCCTTTCGCGGCGACCCCGACGCCGGCCCGCTGTGGTTCCAGCTCTACATCCAGCCGGACCGCGACTTCACGCTGGCGCTGGTGCGCCGCGCCGAGGCCGCCGGCTGCGAGGCGCTGGTGCTGACGGTGGACGCCCCCGTCAGCGGCGCGCGCGACCGCGAGCGCCGCGCCGGCTTCCGGCTGCCGCCGGGCGTGCGCGCGGTGCACCTGGAGGGCCTGCGCCGGCCGCCCTCGCCGGCGCTGCAGCCCGGCCAGAGCGCGCTCTTCGACGGCCTGCTGGCGGGCATGCCGACCTGGGTCGACGTGGCCTGGCTGGTCGGCCACACCCGGCTGCCAGTGCTGCTCAAGGGCATCACGCATCCGGACGACGCGCGGCTGGCGCGCGAGGCGGGTGCGGCCGGCCTGATCGTCTCCAACCACGGCGGGCGCACGCTCGACACCGTGCCGGCCACCGCCGAGCTGCTGCCGCGCATCGTCGCGGCCGTCGACGGGCTGCCGGTGCTGGTCGATGGCGGCATCCGCCGTGGCACCGACGTGCTCAAGGCGCTCGGCCTGGGGGCGCGTGCGGTGCTGGTGGGGCGGCCGCAGGTCCACGCGCTGGCGGTGGCCGGCGCGCAGGGCGTGGCGCACATGCTGCGCCTGCTGCGCGACGAGCTGGAGATCGCCATGGCGCTGACCGGCTGCCGCCGGCTGACCGAGGCCGCCGCGGCGCTGTCACCTCCGGCGTGACGGCCGGCACGGCCTCGGCAAGTTCCGTGCAGGCCGGCTTGGCTATAGTGTCGGACGATCCGGTCACTCCCGCTGCTGCATGAAGGCTCTCCTCGTCGACGATCACGCGCTGTTCCGCTCCGGCCTGATGATGCTGCTGGCCGCCCGATTCCCCGAGGTGGAGATGCGCGAGGCCGGGGGCGTGCGCGAGGCGGTCGAGCGGCTGCAGGCCGAGCCCGACATCGAGCTGGTGCTGCTCGACCTGGGCGTGTCCGACAGCCAGGGCCTGTCGACGCTGCGCCAGCTGCGCGTGGTGTCCGACGAGCTGACCATCGTGGTGATGTCGGCCACCGACGATGCCGACACGATGATCGCCGCGCTCAACGAGGGCGCGGCCGGCTTCATCCCGAAGACCACCCGCGGCGGCGGCGTCGAGAGCGCGCTGCGCGTGGTGCTGGGCGGCGGCATCTACCTGCCGCCGGCGGTCTACAACGCGGTGGCGCCGACGCCCGCGCCGGCCGCGCCGGTCGTGCCGCAGCATGAGCGCAACGCCGAGATCATCGACCGGCTCGGCCTGTCGCCGCGCCAGGTCGACGTGCTGCGGCTGCTGACGGCCGGGCAGTCGAACAAGATCATCTGCCGCGAGCTCGACCTGGCCGAGTCCACCATCAAGACGCACCTGCTGGCGCTGTTCCGCAAGCTCGGCGTGGGCTCGCGCACCGAGGCGGTCGTCACCGCCGCGCGGCTCGGGCTGCGCTTCCAGCACCACGGCTGACGCGGCCCCCCTTCATGGGGTGGGGCGGAGCCGTGCGCGGATCTGGGCGCCAGCCCCGAGTCCCGGCAGAATCTGATGAATCTGCACACGGGAATCTGTTCACATGAAGAAGACGACCTCTCCTCTGCGCTGGTCGGTCGCGCTGGTGCTGGCCGGCGCGACGACGCTGGCGGCCGCCCAGGGCGTGCTGCGCGTCAGCGCCTCCAACGACGGCGCGGCGCCCGAGCTGCAGGCCGAGCGCTATGCGCCGCTCAACGAGTACCTCGCCAAGCGCCTGAAGATGAAGGTGCAGTGGGTGCCGTTCCGCACCGATGCGCTGCTGATGAACGGTCTGGGCGCGGGCAAGGTCGACATGGCCTGGATCTCGGCCGGGCTGCTGGTGCAGAGTCCGTCGGTCGTGCCGCTGGTGCAGCGCGACGAGGACGCGCGCACCCGCGCGCTGATCGTCGTGCGCGCCGACTCGCCGCTGCGCAAGCCGCAGGACCTGAAGGGGCGCACGCTCAGCTTCGGCCCGGCGACCAGCCCGACCAGCTACCTGATGCCGCGTGCGGCGCTGGCCGCCGCCAGGATCGATCCGGCGCACGACCTGAAGGCCGCCCCCCATGCGACCTCCGAGGAGGCGGCGCTGCAGCCGCTGCAGTCCGGCCAGGCGGATGCCGGCGCGATCGGCCAGGCGACCTGGGAGCGCCTGATCGCCGAGAAGAAGATCGACGAGCGCCAGTTCCGCGTGCTGCTGACGACCGCACCCTTCGCCGACCGCCACCTGAGCGTGCGCTCGGACTTTCCCGAGAACACGCGCAACTGGATCGCCTCGGCCTTCCTGGCGCTCGAGGCGGTGTCGGGCGGGCGCGACATCCTGAAGGGGCTGCAGACGCGCCGCTTCGTGCTGGCGCCGCCCGAGGCCTACGACCCGGTGCAGGCCGCCGCCCGGCAGGCGGGCATCATCCGCTGACGCCGGTGCCGGGCATGCCGCTCAGCGCGCCAGCTCGTCGAGCAGCAGCCGCTGCAGCCGCCGGGCGATCTCGCCGGCCAGGCTGACCGGCTCGGCCTCGATCCAGGCCACGCCGCGCAGCGGCAGCGCCGGCGCCGCGCCGTCCTGAGGCTCCAGCACCACGCGCTGCCAGGCGCGCACCGGCACCGGCCGGCCGAGCCGGTCGTCGCGGGTCGCGATCCGGCCGCCATGGCGGGCGTCGAGCGCGCGCAGGTCGATCTGCTCGCTGGCGCTGTCGGCCAGCGCGACCAGCCGCAGCGTGCGCGCCAGCCGGTCCGGATCGTCGGCGACGAAGCGGGCCGCCGCGCCGGGGCGCAGCCGCCAGGCCTGGTCCTGCGGCACATGGCCCTGGGCGTCGGCGCGGGCGGTGTCGACGATGCGGCCGAGCTCGCGCTCCGGCGCGATCCAGTCGCCGGGCTGCAGGCTGTCGGGCAGGTCGACGATCACGCCGTCCTGCGGCGCGCGCAGCTCCAGCGCCTGGCGGCGCGCGTCCAGTGCCTGCAGCAGCGCACGGTTCTCGGCGATCTGCTGCTCGAGCACCTGGCGCTGGCCCAGGTCGAGCGTGTCGGCCACGCCACGCGCGAGCCGGTCCTCGTCGCGCTGCAGCGCGATGCGCGCGCGGGTCGCGTCGATCGCCATCGACGGAACCGACAGCCGCATCAGCAGCTCGCCGGCGACGACCCGGCGGCCGGCGCGGATCGCGATCTGCTCGAGCCGGGCGGGCTCGGGCGCATGCAGCGGGGCCTGCCGGGCCGGTGCAAGCAGCACCGGCGCCTCGACATGGCGGTCCAGCGGCAGCGCCAGCAGCGCCAGCAGCAGCGCGCCGCCACCGAGCAGGCGCATGCGCGTGCGCCGGGTGCGCCACAGGCCGCGTTCGCGTCCGGCACGCGCCCAGCGCACGATCGGGCGCAGCATCAGCAGCCATGCCTCGGCCAGGCCCAGCAGCACGCCCAGAGCCTGGAACACCAGGTGATAGACCAGCAGCGCCGCCGCCAGCCCCAGCGCCATCCGGTACAGCCAGGTCAGCGCCGCGAAGGCCAGCAGCAGCGCCAGACGGCGGCCCGAGACGGCCTCCGGCGCCGCGCTCGCGTGGCCGAGCATGCGTGTCTCGATCCACCACTGCGCCAGCGCGAAGGCACGCGGCTGCAGGTTGGGCAGGCCGAGCGCGTCCGACAGGAAGTAGTAGCCGTCGAAGCGGCCGAGCGGATTGAGGTTGACCGCCAGCGTCAGCAGCCAGGTCGTCGTCGCCAGCACGAAGGCCGCATCGCGCAGCGCGCCGTCGGGCAGCACCGTCCAGGCCAGCGTCGCCAGGCCGGCCAGCGCGGTCTCGACCAGCACGCCGGCGGCATCGATCCACAGCCGCTGCCGGCGCGAGGGCAGGCGCCAGGCCTCCGAGGTGTCGGTGTGCAGCATCGGCACGCCGAGCATGACCGTCACGCCCATCGACGTGACGCGGCAGCCCTGGGCGGTGGCGACCCAGGCATGGCCGAGCTCGTGCAGCACCTTGGTGACGACGATCACGCCGGCCGACAGCAGCAGCCCGCCGGGCGTGAACAGCTCCGGCACGGTGCCGATGAAGCGGTCCCACTGGCGGCTCAGCAGCGCCAGCCCCAGCAGCGTCAGCAGCATCCAGGCCAGTCGCGCGGCCGGGGAGCCCAGCCAGGCCACCGCCGGCAGCGTGCGCTCCAGCCAGGCCGAAGGGCGCAGCAGCGGAATCTGGAGCGACAGGTGCCGGCTGGCCAGCCACTGCAGCGGCGTGGGCCGGCGCGCGAGCGCCTGTCCGGCCAGCGCGGCGGCCTCGGCGGCCGTGCCGGCCCGTACCAGATGGTGCTCGCGCAGGAAGCCGATCAGCGCCATCAGGTGCGACTGCAGCGCCGGGCCGTGCGGAAGATCCGGCGCACTGGCCTCGAGCCGGCGCAGCAGCGAGGCCGGCGTGTCCTGCGACCAGGCCGCCAGCAGCCGCATGTCGAGCGCATCGATCTCGAAATGCGCGTGCTGCACCGGATCATGGATCGTCCAGCCCGGCGTGCCGTCCGGCCTGGGCGCGCCGGGTTCCAGCCGCAGCTCCTGGCGCAGCGCGGGCAGCGGCGTCTCCATCGCGCTCACCAGCCGACGGCCTGACGCAGCGCCGCGATCGGCCGGCGCAGCAGCTGCCAGGCCAGCGGAACGCGCGGGCCGTGCAGCTGCGCGCTGCCGCGCGCACCGATGCGCGGCAGCGCGCCGCCCTCGTCGAGCCGTGCCTGCAGCACCTGCACCAGCTCGCCGCCCGGCCGCACCACCGGCTGGAAGCCGATCGTCTCGAGCCGGGCGCGGCGTCCGCCGGCCGGCGCATCCTCGGACAGCCAGCGCACCTCCGCGTCGCGCTCGAGCGCCATCGTGCTGCCGACCGGCAGGTCGATGCGCAGCCGCACCCGCGCCGGATCGGCCAGCTGCAGGATGTCCTGTCCGACCGCGACCGGCCGGCCCTCGAGCTCGCGCCGGTCGGCGTACAGCACCAGCCCGGCCCGCGGCGCGGTGATGCGGGTGCGCTCCAGCGTCTCGGCGGCATGGCGGGCGCCGGCCTCGGCCAGATCCAGCTCGGCCCGCGCGATCGCCAGCTCGTGCGCGGCCTGCGGATCACGGAAGGCGGCCGCGCCGAGCCGGCTGACGCGCGCCTGGGCGACCGCCAGCTTCTGGCGCTCGATCAGCATCTCGTGGCGCAGCGGCAGGTCCTCGAACTGCACCAGCAGCGCGCCGGTCTCGACCCGGCTGTCCGGGTCGGGGCCGATGCGGCGGATCACGCCGGCCAGCGGCGCGGTCACCACCAGCGGGGCCTCGGCGACGATCTCCGCCGGTGCGATCACCGTCAGCCGCACCGGCCAGGCCAGCAGCGCGCCGGCCGCCGCCAGCGCCGCCACGCCCTGCAGCCGGCCGCGGCGCCAGCCCAGCGCAAGGCTGCGATCGGTCGGCAATGCACGCCAGGCATGGGCATAGGTCTCGCCGAGCCGGCCCAGCAGCGTCAGCGCGGCAGGCTCGAAGGCGGTCTCGCGCAGGAAGAGCGCACCGGCACGCACTTGGCCGTCGCGGTCGGGCAGCGGCATCCAGGCCGCCTGGCGCAGCGCCAGGCCCTCGAGGCCGCCGGCCAGCGCCGCCGGTTCGGGATCAAGCGCCAGCGCGACCGGGCCGCTCCAGCCCTCGACCACCAGCCCGTGGCGCACCCGCGCCTCGATGCCGCGCACCAGCGGCGCGGCGCGCTCGACGACAGGCAGGCCGGAGACGGTCACCACCTGCATGCGCCGGCCTCGTCCGCTCTCGCGCAGCACCCAGGCCTGCCCGTGCGGCACCAGCGGTGCCAGGGTGTTGGCCAGGTGGTGCAGCAGCGCGGTCTCGCTCTCGAGCCGACGGACCTCCGCCTCGAGCTGCAGCAGCCGCAGCGCGGCCGGTGCGGTGCTCATGGCCGGGCTGGAGCGGCCGATGCCGCCGGTGGGGCCAGCGCGGCGGTGCCGCTCATGCCGGGCAGCACCCGCTGCGCGTCGCCGCGAAAGCGCGCGACGATGCGCACCGTGCGGCTGACCGGGTCGACCGCGGCGCCGAGCCGGTGCACCGCCGCGTCGATCGTCTGCTGCGTCTCGTCGACGCGGAAGGCGAATCGGGTGCCGGGTTGCAGCCAGACCAGCCAGTTCGACGGCACGATCAGGTCGAGCTCGAGCGCGCTGGTGTCCTGGATGCGCAGCAGCGGCTGGCTGACCGCCACGCCCTCGTGCGAGCGCGCCAGCCGCTCGACCACCCGGCCGGCGAAGGGCGCGCTGATGGCGCAGTCGCGCAGCTGCGCCTGCAGCGCATCGACGTCGGCGCGCGCCTTGTCGGCCTGGGCGCGCGCCACATCGACCTCGGTCTTGCCGGTGGCGCCGAACTTCTCCAGCTCGGTCTGGGCATCGAGCTGGCGGCGCTGCACCTGCAGCAGGGCCTGGGCCGAACGCAGCTCGGCCTGCGGGCGATCGCACTCGAACTGCACCAGCATCTCGCCCTTGCGGAAGGATTCGCCCTCCTGGCGCGGCATCGCGGCGATGCGCGCGGCCAGCCGGGAGGTCAGCGTGGCCTCGGCGCCGGCGCGCACGACGCCGCGGATCGGCGCGCTGCTGCCGGCCGTGGCCGCACCGGGCGTCTGGGCGGTCGCGGTGCCCAGGCAGGCGGTCAGCAGCAGCGTGGCCACGGAGAGTCGGGACATCGGGATCATGTCGGGCAATCCGGTCAGGTCGGTTCAGTCCAGCACGTCCGAGGCCCGCGAGCGCCACAGCTTCTCGAGCGCGGCCGCCAGCGTGCCGACATCCTCCCGGCCGGTGATCTCCGGCGTGATGGTGTCGGCGCCGATCGAGGCGTACAGGTTGGCATAGGCGTTCTGCATGTCGGCATAGGCCAGGTCGAAGCGGATCTCCGCCAGCACCGCGGCCATTTCCTCGCGCACCAGCTGCTGGCGGCTGATGGTGCGCGCCTCGGCGCCGGCGCGGGTCATCGCCAGGATGCGCTCCTGGACCAGCTGCTGGCGCCGGGCCAGGGCCAGCTCCCGGCCGACCTGGGTGAAGCGCACCCGGGCCACGCCGACCTGGGTCAGCACCGCCATCGTCAGCGCGAGCTGGCGCTGGCGCAGCACATCGCCCTGGGCCTGCACGGTGCGCTTGACCGCGGGATAGCGGAAGACGTTGAGCAGGTTCCAGCTCGCGCGGGCGCTGGTGCTGATCCAGCTGCCGTTCTCCAGATAGCGGTTGCCGTCGGCGTTCAGGCCGAGCGCGCCGCGCACGCTGGGCAGGTTCTGCACCAGGATCGCGTCGAGCTCATGCTCGCTGATGCGGATGCGGTAGGCGCCCTCGCGCAGCTCCGGGCGCAGCTGCAGCGCGGTGCGGATCATCTCGGTCGTGCTGCCCGGCAGCTCCGGCACCGATTCGGTCCGGTCCGGCAGCACCAGCGTGTAGTCCTTCTCCGGCAGCAGGTTCATCAGCGCGGCGAGCTGGCGCTTGGCCAGCACCAGCTCGCGCTGCAGCTTGGCCACGTCGGCCTGGATCTGCAGCAGGTCGCGCTGGAAGCCCAGCGCCTGCAGCGGCGCGACGACGCGGCGCTCCTCCAGCGACTGCGACTCGCGCACCGCCTGGATGGCCAGCGCGTTGACGTTGCCCAGGCGCGAGAGCGTGCGGTCGGCGCTGACCGCACGCCAGTAGGCGGTGCGCACGTCCTCGATGATGCGGTTGATGACCTTGCGGCGGCGCTCCAGCGAGATCAGCGTCTCGTCGGCCCCCTGGCGGGCGCGCACGTAGGACAGGCCGAAGTCGAGCACGTCCCAGCTCAGGGTCAGGTCGCTGGCCAGCGTGCGCTTCTCGGTCGAGGTCGAGCCGTCGGCGGATTCCAGGCCGGTCAGCAGCGAGCGGCTGCGTCCGCCCGCGTCGTTGCTGCGCATCGCGGCGGTGGTGGTGGCCACCAGCTGCGGCAGCTGGTCGTAGCCCTTCAGGTCGAGTTCGCGCGCGCGCAGGATCTCGTCGAGGATCTCGATGCGATGGTCCAGGTTGTACTTGATCGAGCGCGCCATCGCCTCGTACAGCCCGATCGGTCCCCGGACCGGTTCCTCGCCGGCAATGACTTCGTCCAGGGCCTTCTTCAGGGCTTCGCCGTGAGACTGCGGATCGAGCGGCTGCGGCATGACGCGGCAGCCGCCCAGACCCAGGCCGAGGGCTCCGGCGCAGACGCTTCGTCGGGTGAACGGCAACATGGGCTCCTTGTCGATGTCATCCCAGGCCCAAGGCCAGCGCCAGTGCTTCGATTTCCTGGTCCCGGGCCGAGGCGGCCCGGGCAAGCTGAACGGCGAAGCTCTCGGGCGCGGGCAGCGCGGCCGTCGGTGCCGGCCGGGCCTCGCTGGCGCCCGTCACCGGCTCCGCAGGATCGGGCAGCGCGGGATCGACTGTAGGAGCGGGTGTCGTCGGCTGAATCGGCGAGTTGATCCCGAAAGGTCCGGCTGTTGCCTCCCGGATCTGATCGGCCTTGCTGATCGGTGCGGCGGTGGCCTGCTGCATCAGCGGGGCCGAGCCGTCGAGCTGTCCGGCCGATCCGATGCGGTCGGCCTGACCGATGACCGACTGCATCGGCGCCTCGGCCGAGATCTCGCCGGCGCCTTCCAGCGAGCGCAGCCGGTTGACCGCTTCGTTGAGCACCAGCGAGATCGGCTCGAACTCCGGCGTCATGTCGGCCAGCGCCAGCGCGCGCGCGATCTCGTCGCCGCGGCCGAGCGTTGCGTCGGCCTCGACCTGCACGGCCGCGTCCGCCGGGCTCTGCGCCGTCGTCTCGGGCGCGGCGCCTTCCGTGCCGGACGTGACCGGGGTCTGGGGCGAGTCGGTCATGGCCGGCGGCTGCGCGACCGTCGTCGTGTCCGTTCCGGTGCCGTTGCCGGTGTCGCCGGACGGCGGGGGCACGAGCGCGGGCTGCACCAGCAGCACGAAGTCGGCCCGGGTCCGGCCTCCTGCGCCATCGTCGGCCTGCACCGAGACGAGGAAGCGTCCGCTGTCCATGGAGGCTGCGCCGGATGCGACGGTGCCGGAAAGGGTCCCGGTGGCCGGATCGATCGACAGGCCCGGCGGCAGGCCGGTCGCGGTGAAGCCCAGCGCGGCGCCTTCGCGGTCGGAGAAGCCGGCGCCGGCCGCGATCGACAGCGTGTCGCCCTCGCGCGCCTCGCGGTCGGGCAGCGGCTCGGCCAGCGTCGGCGGCTGGTTGGGCACGGACGTGCCGTCGGACGCATCGGGCGTGGCCGGCAGGATGTCCAGCGTGACCGTGCCGGTGGCCGACAGCCCGGCGGCATCGGTGACGCGGTAGACGAAGCGGTCGCTGCCGCTGAAGCCGGCCTCGGGCACGAGGGTGAAGCGACCGTCCGGGTCGATCTGCAGCGTGCCGTGCTGCGGGCCGGACCCGGGCTCGATGCTGAAGACGAGCGCATCACCCTCCGGATCGGTCGCGAGCAGCCGGCCCTGCAGCGGCTGATTCTGCGCCAGCGAGGTCGAGAGGTCCTGCGCCTGCGGCGCATCGTCCTGGCCGACCACCCGCACCGACAGCGTCGCGGTCGCGCTGCCGCCCTGGCCATCGTCGACGCGGTAGGACAGCGAGGTGCTGCGCGTCTCGCCGGCACGCAGGTCAGCGAAGTCGCCGGCCGGATCGAAGCGGTAGCTGCCGTCCGCCTCGAGGGTGAATCGGCCGCCGTGCGAGCCGGCGATCGCCTGGGCGACGCCGGCGGCGCGGCCGTCGACCTCGACCACCTGCAGCGAGTCGCCGTCCGGATCGGCATCGTTGGCCAGCACGCCCTGCGCAGCCTCGCGCTGCAGCACCGAGCGATCGTCCGTGCTGGCGCTGTCGTTGGTCGCGACGGGCGCCGGATTGGCGACCGTCCAGGAGAAGCGGGCCTGATCGGAGCGACCACTGGGGTCGGTGGCGGTGATGACGACGGCGTAGGGGCTGGAGGCCGAGGCGCTGGACGAGAGGGTGCCGGTGATCAGGCCGGAGGCGGAGTCGATGCTCAGGCCCGGGGGCAGGCCGGAGGCGGTGTAGGTGAGCGCATCGCCGTCCGGGTCGGAGAAGAAGGCGGAGGCGTCAAGCGAGATGCCGGCCTGGCCGTCGCTGCCGCTCATCGTCGGGATGGGCGGGGAGGCGATCGGGGCGTCGTCGACCGGGCTGACGGTGATGGTGACGACGGCCTGGCCGGTGCGGCCGTCCGGGGTGGAGACGGTGTAGGCGATGGAGGCCTGGCCGCTGAAGTCGGCGGCCGGGGTGAAGCGGAGGGAGCCGTCAGGCAGCAGCGTGGCGCTGCCGTGGGTGGCGACGAGCGAGGCGGGGTCGATGGTGGCGCCGGCCGCATCGTTGGCGAGGGGCGCGAGGGTGACGGGCGTGTCCTCGGCAGTGGAGGCCGTGTCGTCGGCGGCGGCGGGCGGGGCCTGGGTGATCAGCCAGGAGAAGGAGCGCGAGACGGCGGCGCCACTGGGGTCGGTGGCGGTGAGGGTGACGGTGTAGGGCGAGGCGGCGTCGGCGGAGAAGGAGAGGGTGCCGGAGAGGCGGCCGGTGGCAGGGTCGATGCTCAGGCCCGGAGGCAGGCCGGAGGCGGTGTAAGTCAGCGTGTCGCCGTCGCGGTCGGAGAAGAAGGACGAGAGGTCGATGTTCTGGGCGGAGCCGGCCTGGGCGGAGCGGTCGGGCAGCGGCGAGGCGTCGGGCGCGTCGTTGGCCGGGGCGACGGTGATGGAGACGACGGCGGTGCTCTCGGCGCCGTCGGCATCGCGCAGGCGGTAGACGAGCGTGTCGGTGCCGGAGAAGTCGGCGTCGGGCGTGTAGCGCAGCGAGCCGTCGGGGTTGATGACGACCGAGCCGTGTGCGGCGGAGGCGGAGACGACGCTGAGCGCATCGCCATCCAGGTCGCTGTCGTTGGCCAGGACGGCGATGGTGACGGCCGAGTCCTCGGCGGTGGTGGCGGTGTCGTTGGCCGCGTTCGGCGTGGTGTTGGCGACCGACCAGGAGAAGCTCTGCGAGACGCGGGCGCCGCTGGGGTCGGTGGCGGTGAGGGTGACCGCGTAGGGGCCGGAGGCGGAGGCGCTGGAGTCGAGCCGGCCGGAAATCAGGCCGGTGGCCGGGTCGAGGCTCAGGCCCGGGGGCAGGCCGGAGGCGGAGTAGGTGAGCGCATCGCCATCCGGGTCGGAGAAGAAGGCCGAGGCGTCGAGCGAGACCGCATGGCCGTCGCCGCCGGAGAGGTTGCCGGCCGGCGTGGCGCTGATTGGCGCGTCGTTGGCGGCGGTGACGGTGATGACGACGGTGGTGCTGGCGGTGGCGCCATCGGCATCGCGCAGCTGGTAGACGATCGTGTCGGTGCCGGAGAAGTCGGCGTTCGGCGTGTAACGCAGCGAGCCGTCGGGATTGATGACGACCGAGCCGTGCGAAGCGGAAGCCGAGACGACGCTGAGCGCATCGCCGTCCGGATCGCTGTCGTTGGCCAGGACGGCGATGGTGACGGCCGTGTCCTCGGCAGTGGTCGCGCTGTCGTTGGAGGCCGTCGGTGCGGTGTTGGCGATCGTCCAGGTGAAGTTCTGCGAGACGCTGGCGCCGCTGGGGTCGGTGGCGGTGAGGGTGACCGCGTAGGGGCCGGAGGCGGAGGCGCTGGAGTCGATGGTGCCGGTGATGCGGCCGGTCGCCGGGTCGAGGCTCAGGCCCGGGGGCAGGCCGGTGGCGGAATAGCTCAGCGCATCGCCGTCGGGATCGGAGAAGAAGGCGGCGGCGTCGAGCGAGACCGCATGGCCGTCGCCGCTGGAGAGGTCGCCGGCCGGCGCGGCGCTGACTGGCGCGTCGTTGGCGGCGGTGACGGTGAGGACGACGGTGGCGCTGGCGGTGGCGCCATCGGCATCGCGCAGCTGGTAGACGAGCGTGTCGGTGCCGGAGAAGTCGGCGTTCGGCGCGTAGCGCAGCGAGCCGTCGGGATTGATGACGACCGAGCCGTGCGAAGCGGAAGCCGAGACGATGCTGAGCGCATCGCCGTCTGGATCGCTGTCGTTGGCCAGCACGGCGATGGTGACGGCCGAGTCCTCGGCAGTGGTCGCGCTGTCGTTGGAGGCCGTCGGCGCCGGATTGGCGACCGACCAGGAGAAGCTGGCCTGATCGGAGCGGCCGCCGGGGTCGGTGGCGGTGATGACGACGGCGTAGGGGCTGGAGGCCGAGGCGCTGGACGAGAGGGTGCCGGTGATCAGGCCGGAGGCGGGGTCGATGCTCAGGCCCGGGGGCAGGCCGGAGGCGGTGTAGGTGAGCGCATCGCCGTCCGGGTCGGAGAAGAAGGCGGAGGCGTCGAGCGAGATGCCGGCCTGGCCGTCGCTGCCGCTCATCGTCGGGATGGGCGGGGAGGCGATCGGGGCGTCGTTGACGGCCGTGACCGTGATCGTGACGACCGCTTCGGACGCTGCGCCACCGCCGTCGATGATGCCGTAGCGCACCAGTGCGGTACCGTTGAAGTCCGGGTCGGGCGTGAAGGTCAGCGAGCCGTCGGGGTTGAGGATGACCTGGCCGTTCATGGCCGAAAGACGTCCTGGATCGATCGTGGCGCCGGGCTCGTCGTTGGCCAGCACATCGAGCCGGACGGCGGTGTCTTCGGCGGTGATGGCGCTGTCGTCCGCCGCCGGCGGCGGGGTCAGCCGGATGCGCGAGTCGAAGCTGGTGCTGGCACTGGCGCCGGACGGGTCGGTGGCCGTGACCGTGATCGTGTACACCCCGTCGCCGAGGGGACCGCCTCCCGACGTGCCGGCCTGCGGAGTGCCGGAAATTCGGCCGGTCGCCGGGTCGATGCTCAGGCCCGGGGGCAGGCCGGCGGCGGAGTAGCTCAGCGCATCACCTTCGCGGTCCGTGAAGGCCAATGCGGTCTCGATGCTGACCGACGTGCCTTCCTGCGCGGTGCGGTCAGGCAGCGGTACAGCGACAGGCGCGTCGTTGACCGGGGCGACGGAGATGGAGACGACGGCGGTGCTCTCGGCGCCGTCGGCATCGCGCAGGCGGTAGACGAGGGTGTCGGTGCCGGAGAAGTCGGCGTGGGGCGTGTAGCGCAGCGAGCCGTCGGGGTTGATGACGACCGAGCCGTGTGCGGCGGAGGCGGAGACGACGCTGAGCGCGTCGCCGTCCGGATCGCTGTCGTTGGCCAGCACGGCGATGGTGACGGCCGAGTCCTCGGCGGTGGTCGCGCTGTCGTTGGCCGCGACTGGCGCGGTGTTGGCGATCGTCCAGGTGAAGTTCTGCGAGACGCTGGTGCCGCTGGGGTCGGTGGCGGTGAGGGTGACGGTGTAGGGGCCGGAGGCGGAGGCGCTGGAGGCGATGGTGCCGGTGATGCGGCCGGTCGCCGGGTCGAAGCTCAGGCCCGGAGGCAGGCCGGAGGCGGAGTAGGTGAGCGCATCGCCGTCGGGGTCGGAGAAGAAGGCCGAGGCGTCGAGCGAGACCGCATGGCCGTCGCCGCCGGAGAGGTTACCGGCCGGCGCGGCGCTGACTGGCGCGTCGTTGGCGGCGGTGACGGTGAGGACGACGGTGGCGCTGGAGGTGGCGCCATCGGCATCGCGCAGCTGGTAGACGAGCGTGTCGGTGCCGAAGAAGTCGGCGTCGGGCGTGTAGCGCAGCGAGCCGTCGGGGTTGATGACGACCGAGCCGTGGGCGGCGGAGGCGGCGATGACGCTGAGCGCATCGCCGTCCGGATCGCTGTCGTTGGCCAGGACGGCGATGGTGACGGCCGTGTCCTCGGTGGTGGTCGCGCTGTCGTTGGAGGCCGTCGGTGCGGTGTTGGCGATCGTCCAGGTGAAGTTCTGCGAGACGCTGGCGCCGCTGGGGTCGGTTGCGGTGAGGGTGACCGCGTAGGGGCCGGAGGCGGAGGCGCTGGAGGCAATGGTGCCCGTGATGCGGCCGGTTGCCGGGTCGAGGCTCAGGCCCGAAGGCAGGCCGGAGGCGGAATAGCTCAGCGCATCGCCGTCGGGATCGGAGAAGAAGGCCGAGGCGTCGAGCGAGACCGCATGGCCGTCGCCGCCGGAGAGGTTGCCGGCCGGCGCGGCGCTGACTGGCGCGTCGTTGGCGGCGGTGACGGTGAGGACGACGGTGGCGCTGGCGGTGGCGCCATCGGCATCGCGCAGCTGGTAGACGATCGTGTCGGTGCCGGAGAAGTCGACGTTTGGCGTGTAGCGCAGCGAGCCGTCGGGGTTGATGACGACCGAGCCGTGAGCGGCGGAGGCGGAGATGACGGTGAGCGCATCGCCGTCTGGATCGCTGTCGTTGGCCAGGACGGCGATGGTGACGGCCGAGTCCTCGGCGGTGGTCGCGCTGTCGTTGGAGGCCGTCGGCGCCGGATTGGCGACCGACCAGGAGAAGCTGGCCTGATCGGAGCGGCCGCTGGGGTCGGTGGCGGTGATGACGACCGCGTAGGGGCCGGAAGCGGAAGCTCCGGCGGCGATGGTGCCGGTGATCAGACCGGTGGTGGGGTCGATGCTCAGGCCCGGGGGCAGGCCGGAGGCGGTGTAGGTGAGCGCATCGCCGTCCGGGTCGGAGAAGAAGGCGGAGGCGTCGAGCGAGATGCCGGCCTGGCCGTCGCTGCCGCTCATCGTCGGGATGGGCGGGGAGGCGATCGGGGCGTCGTCGACCGGGCTGACGGTGATGGTGACGACGGCCTGGCCGGTGCGGCCGTCCGGGGTGGAGACGGTGTAGGCGACGGAGGCCTGGCCGCTGAAGTCGGCGGCCGGGGTGAAGCGCAGGGAGCCGTCGGGCAGCAGCGTGGCGCTGCCGTGGGTGGCGACGAGCGAGGCGGGGTCGATGGAGGCGCCGGCCGCGTCGTTGGCGAGGGGCGCGAGGGTGACGGGCGTGTCCTCGGCGGTTGAGGCCGTGTCGTCGACGGCGGCGGGCGGGGCCTGGGTGATCAGCCAGGAGAAGGAGCGCGAGACGGCGGCGCCGCCGGGGTCGGTGGCGGTGAGGGTGACGGTGTAGGGCGAGGCGGCGTCGGCGGAGAAGGGGAGGGTGCCGGAGAGGCGGCCGGAGGCGGGATCGAGCACGAGGCCCGGGGGCAGGCCGGAGGCGGAGTAGGTGAGCGCATCGCCGTCGCGGTCGGAGAAGAAGGACGAGAGGTCGATGTCCTGGGTGGAGCCGGCCTGGGCGGAGCGGTCGGGCAGCGGCGAGGCGTCGGGCGCGTCGTTGACCGGGGCGACGGAGATGGAGACGACGGCGGTGCTCTCGGCGCCGTCGGCATCGCGCAGGCGGTAAACGAGCGTGTCGGTGCCGGAGAAGTCGGTGTGGGGCGTGTAGCGCAGCGAGCCGTCGGGGTTGATGACGACCGAGCCGTGTGCGGCGGAGGCGGAGACGACGCTGAGCGCATCGCCATCCAGGTCGCTGTCGTTGGCCAGCACGGCGAGGGTGACGGCCGAGTCCTCGGCGGTGGTGGCGGTGTCGTTGGCCGCGTTCGGCGTGGTGTTGGCGACCGACCAGGAGAAGCTCTGCGAGACGCGGGCGCCGCTGGGGTCGGTGGCGGTGAGGGTGACCGCGTAGGGCCCGGAGGCCGAGGCGCTGGAGTCGAGCCGGCCGGAAATCAGGCCGGTGGCGGGGTCGAGGCTCAGGCCTGGGGGCAGGCCGGAGGCGGAGTAGATCAGTGCATCGCCATCCGGGTCGGAGAAGAAGGCCGAGGCGTCGAGCGAGACCGCTTCGGCATCGTCGCTGGCCTGCGTGCCCGGCGTGGCACCGACCACCGGGCTGTCGTTGACCGGCGTGACGCTCACGGTCACGGTGGCGCTGCGCGTGGCGCCGTCCGGATCGGCCACGGTGTAGCTGATCGTCGCGGTGCCGCTGAAGTCCGCCGGCGGGGTGTAGAGCAGGCGGCCGTCGGGCTGGATCGCGACCTGGCCACGGTCGACGCTGGCGGCGGTCACGCTGAGCGGGTCGCCGTCCGGGTCGCTGTCGTTGGCCAGCACATCGATCGTGACCGGCGTGTCCTCGGGCGTGCTGGCGGTGTCGTCCACTGCCTGGGGCGGCTGGTCGGGCGCGGCCGAGACGACGACCGTGACGGTGGCGGTCTCGGTGGTGCCGCTGGAGGTGACGGTGTACTGGAAGCTGTCGGTGCCGATGAATCCGGCCGTCGGGGTGTAGAGGGCCTGGCCGCTGGCGGAGATCGTGACCGTGCCGTGCGCCGGCGTGCTGTGGCCGCTCACCACGCGCGCCGCATTCTCGAAGCTGTCGTTGCTCAGCAGGTTGAAGGCGACCGCGGTGCCGGCGGTGGTGGCGGCCTGGTCGTCGACGATGTCGGCCACCGGCGCGATGTTCAGCAGCGCGGTGCTGATCACCGGCGTGCCGATCAGGCCGTCGGTCAGGCGCAGGCCCAGCGTGAGCGAGCCGTTGTAGTCGGGCCCCGGCGTGTAGATCAGGCCGTCGAGGGCCGCGTCGATGTCGCCCACGCTGCCGCGCAGCCGCAGCGAACCGCTGCCGTCGGCCGTGCCGTCGAGGAACGTGATGCCGGCGGTCGAGCCCAGCGTCAGCGTGCCTTCGGGCACGTCGAGGTGCAGCTCGACGATGCCGCCATCGACATCGCCGATCTCGATGCGGGTGCCGTTGACGCTGGCGAAGACCAGCGGCGTGTCCTCGGCGAACGGCGTCAGCGCGGGCAGCCGGATCGTCGGCAGGTCGTTCAGCGCATTCACCGTCACGCTGGCGGTCGCGGTGGCGCTGCCGCCCTGGCCGTCGACGACCACGTAGGTGATGACGTCGGCCCCGGCGAAGTCGGCGTCCGGCGTGTAGCGCAGCGTGCCGTCGGGCAGCAGATCGACCTGGCCGTGCAGCGCCGAGGCGCTGGACACGCTCAGCGTGCCGCCGTTGGGGTCCTGGTCGTTGGCCAGCACGTCGATGACGACCTGGCTGTCCTCGTCCACGCTGGCCAGGTCGGCCACCGCGACCGGCAGCGCATTGCTGATCAGCAGCCGCAGGGCCGTGCTGGTGCTGGCGCCCGACAGATCGGTTGCGGTGACCAGGATCGGCACCACGCCGGTGCCGCCGAGCAGGAAGCTGTCGTCGGCCAGCGTGCCGGAGATCAGCCCGGTCGTGGCGTCGATCGCCAGGCCGGCGGGCAGGCCGGTGGCGGAGAAGCTCAGCCGGTCGCCGTGCGTCAGCAGATTGCCGTCGTCGAAGGCGCTGGCGGTGGCGATCGACACGGTGGCGCCGGCCAGCGCCTGCACATCGGCCAGCAGGCCGGCGGTCGGCGCGAGGTTGGTGGCCACGTCCACCGTGACCGTCACCACCTCGTCGGCGCCGCCGGAGCGCACGGTGTAGCTGAAGCTGTCGCTGCCGGTGTGGAGCGGCAGCGCGGTGTAGGTGATGCGACCGTCGACGCCCAGCACCACCGTGCCGTGGCTGGCGCCGGAGACCGAGACGACGGTGGCGCCCGCGTTCTCGAAGGCATCGTCGGCCAGCGGGTCGAAGACCACCGGCAGGCTGCCCAGCGCCTGCAGGGCCTCGCCGCTGCCGTCGGTGACCGGGGTGACGGTCAGCGCGACGCTGCCGGCATGCGACAGCGCGCCGTCGTCCAGGCCCAGCGTCAGCGTGTCGGCGCCGTGATAGTCGGCATCGGGCCGGTATTCGAGCGTGGCCAGCGCGGCATTGATCGCCGCGGCGCTGCCGGAGAACACCAGCCGCGCGCTGCCGCTGCCGTCGCCCTCGATGAAGCCCAGACCGGCGCTGCTGCCCAGCACCAGCCGGCCGTGCGCCACCTCGAGCGCCAGCGTCAGCGCATCGCCATCGCTGTCGGCCACCGACAGGCCGGCCAGCGCCAGCGTGCTGTCCTCCGCCAGGACCTGCGAGGCCGGCAGCGTCAGCACCGGCGCCTGGTTGACCGCGGTGACGCTGAGGGTCACGGTGGCGGTCTCGGTCGTACCGTTGGAGGTGACGGTGTACTGGAAGCTGTCGGTGCCGGTGTGGCCGATGTCCGGCGTGTAGAGCGCGCTGCCGTCCGCGGCGATCGTGACCGAACCATGCGCCGGCACGGTGTAGCCGCTCACCACGCGGCCGCCGTTCTCGAAGCTGTCGTTGGCCAGCACGTTGAAGCTGACCGCCTGGCCGGGCAGGGTGTGCACATGGTCGTCGACGATGTCGGCGACCGCGGCGATGCCGATCGGCAGCGTCGCGGTGACCGCCAGCGGCAGGCTGACCGGACCGAGGTCGATCGTGAGCGTGACCGAGCCGTTGTGGTCGCGTCCCGGCTGCCAGACCAGCCCGTCCAGCGCGGCATTGATGTCGGCCACCAGGCCCTGGATCGTGATGTCCGAGCTGACGTTGTTCGAGCCGTTCTCGAGCGTCACGTTCGTGGTGCTGCCCAGGGTCAGCAGCCCGTCGGGCACGCGCAGGCGCACCTGCAGCAGGTCGCCGTCGATGTCGCCGACGCTGATCGCGGTGCCGCCGGCCTGCGCGAACAGCAGCGGCGTGTCCTCGGCCAGCAGCGTCAGCGTGGGCAGCGTGAGCGTCGGCAGGTCGATCTGCGGCCGCACGGTGACCGCCACCACCGACGAGGCGCTGCCGCCGGCGCCGTCGGAAAGGGTGTAGCCGATGCTGTCGATGCCGTGGTAGTTCGCCGCCGGCACATAGGTCAGCGTGCCGTCGGGGTTGAGGGTCACGCTGCCGTGGCTGGCGGTGGCGCTGGCGACGCTCAGCGTCTGGCCGTCGGGATCGATGTCGTTCAGGCGCACGTCGAGCGTGGCCGAGCCGTCCTCGTTGACCGTCAGCACGTCGGCCACCGCGATCGGCGGGGTGTTGAGCGCGACCGTCACGTTCACGGTCGCTGTCTCCGTCGTGCCTCCGGCCGAGACGGTGTAGGTGAAGCTGTCGCTGCCGGTGTAGCCGAGGAAGGGCGTGTAGCTCACCAGCCCGCCCGGCGCCAGCAGCACCGTGCCGTGCGAGGCCGCACCGACCGAGACGATCGAGGCCGAGGGGTCCTCGAAGCCGTCGTTCAGCAGCGGGTTCACCAGCGTGGGCGTGTTGACCAGCACCCGCAGCGTGTCGTTCGCGCCGTCGGGCTGGGCGCCGATGCTCAGGGCGACGCTGCCGCTGCGGGGGGTGTCGCCGTCGCTGGCGCTGACGCTCAGTGCGTCGCTGCCGTTGTAGTCCGGGTCCGGCTGGTAGGTCAGGCCCTGCAGCGCGGCGTTGATCGCGCTGCTGCTGCCGCTGAGCGTCATCGTGCGGTCGGCGCTGCCGTCGCCGCTGGAAAAGCTCAGGCCCGTGGTGCCCGAGAGGCTCAGCGTGCCGTGCGCGACGCCGAGCGTGACCGTCAGCGAGCTGTCGTCCGGGTCGGAGACGCTGATGGCGTTGCCCGCGGCGCTGCTGAAGCCCAGGCTGCCATCCTCGGCCAGCGTCTGGGTCGCCGACGGGGCGCTGACCGCCGGCGCGGCATCGGCCACGTCGATGACGAAGGCAGCCTGCTGGGTCAGCGTCACCAGAGGCAGACCCAGCAGCCGATAGCTCTTGGTGACCACGACATCGAAGGTCGGATCATTGCCGTGGTTCTCCAGCGCCAGCGCCGAGACGGTGCCGCTGATCGTGCCAGTGCTGCTGTTGATGGACAGGCCGGTCGGCAGGCCGGTGGCACTGTAGGACTCGCTGCTGACGATGCCCACGATCGTGCCGAGCAGGCCCTGGTATTGCGACAGGGTGATGGTCACGCTGTCGCGCTCGTTGACCTCGAAGGTCGTCAGCAGGCCGTTCCAGCCGGCTGCGTCCAGTGCTGTTGCCTCGATCGCGCCGGTGCGGGCCTCCAGCGTCCAGTCGCCGCCCAGTGCGCTGGCGCCGGTGGCGTCGACCGAAGCGGCCACATCCGCGCCGCCGAGCGCCTGCGACAGCGCCTGCATCGCCGCCTGGCCGCTCTCGCCCTGGCCGAAGTCGCAGCCGTAGACCAGCACGTCGGCGCCGGCGGCCAGATGGGTGCCGATCTCGGTCAGCATTGGGCGCTGCGCGTCGAAGCTGGCGGACAGCGGCGCGAGAACGCTGCCGCCGAGGTCGATGCTGCCGCTGCTGCCATGCGTGAAGAGGTGCAGCGCGGCCACATCCTGGCGCCCGGCGAGCGCGTCGCGGATCTGCGTCAGGCCGTCGCGTGCCGGGTCGAGCATCACCACCTCGACCTGCGGTCCCAGGCTGGCGGCCAGCCCCTGCGCATCCTGCAGCGTCGAGGACACGAAGGCGACCTGCGCCGGGCTGGCCGCGGTGGCGTCCGGCGCTGCCGCCAGCGCGGCCATCAGCGCGGCGCCGTCGTCCACCGGGGCGGGAGCAGGCGGCTCGGCCGCTGCCTCGATCGCGTGTTCCAGCGTCAGCGCCGCGGCCGCATCGAACATCAGCCGCGGCTCGAGCCGGCGCCGGCCCGAGGTGGGCAGCGGCTGCAAGGGCAGAGCCGCCTGCGGCGGGGTGGACGGTCGGGGCTTGCGGGGGATCCAGGCCATGGGGCACCTCTGCACGATCGGCGCGGCACGCAACAGGCCGCATCGGTCCGAGACATCGGCAGAGCGCGGCGTTACCGGATCGGTGTTCGCCCGCCCCCGGATCGGGGTTTGCCCTGGGGGCCTTGGGCTTAGAATCCGGCCTCCCTGAAAGAAGGACCACCCGTCCCCCCGCAGTCATGAGCATCAAGAGCGACAAGTGGATCCGCCGCATGGCGGAGCAGCACGGCATGATCGAGCCGTTCGAGCCGTCCCAGGTGCGCTTCGCTCCGGGCGGGCAGAAGATCGTCAGCTACGGCACGTCGAGCTACGGCTACGACATCCGCTGCGCCGACGAGTTCAAGATCTTCACCAACGTGCATTCCACGGTGGTCGACCCGAAGAACTTCGACGAGAAGAGCTTCGTCGACTTCAAGGGCGACGTCTGCATCATCCCGCCCAACAGCTTCGCGCTGGCGCGCACGGTCGAGTACTTCCGCATCCCGCGCAGCGTGCTGACCGTCTGCCTGGGCAAGAGCACCTACGCGCGCTGCGGCATCATCGTCAACGTCACGCCCTTCGAGCCCGAGTGGGAAGGCTACGTGACGCTGGAGTTCTCGAACACCACGCCGCTGCCGGCCAAGATCTACGCCGGCGAAGGCTGCGCGCAGGTGCTGTTCTTCGAGTCCGACGAGGTCTGCGAGACCAGCTACCGCGATCGCGGCGGCAAGTACCAGGGCCAGACCGGCGTCACGCTGCCGCGTACCTGATCTCCCCGCCTCGGGTTTGCCCGGTCGAGGGGTTCGGCCGCTTTGCTACCATTGACGTGCTGCATTGACCATCCCGGCTTCATGGGATGATCAGGTAAAAAAATGTTGCTCCGCGCGGTGCCGTGATCTCGTCGACACCTCGAGATCACGCTGCAGTCGACCCGAGACGGAACGGTTTTCAATGCGACATCTTGTCCGGCCCGCCGCGCTGGTGGCCAACTTCTTCGACATGCTCCAGCCCTCGCAGGTGGCGACCGCACAGGCCATCCAGCAGGCCGTGCTGGCCGCCGAGCCGGAGATCAGCCAGACGGTGCGCTGGGGCAACCTGATGTTCCTGCACCGCGGCATCGGCGTGCTGAGCCTGGTGCTGCACAAGGGGCAGGCGCATCTGCAGGTGCTCAACGGCGCGGGGCTGGGCACGCGCTTTCCGCAGCTCGACGGGGTCGGCCGCGGCATGCGCATCCTGAAGTTCCGCTACAACCACCCGGTCGATGCCGGGCTGATCCGCGAGGTCGTGCTGGCCTCGCTGACGCTGGCCCATGCGCAGGACCTGCGCCGGGGTCAGGTCGCGTAGCCGCGGCGGATGCGTGCGGCCGGGTCGGCCGCGCCGTGTCGTGCGCCGTCGCCGAGCATCGTCGCCAGCGCCTGGTCCAGCGGTGCGGTCGTGCGCGCCAGCCGGCCGAGCTGCTGACGCACCTGCAGCGCGAGCTGCTTCAGCCGCGACTTCTGGTCCGGGCTGATCCGTTCCAGGCGCGCCGCCGCGCCGAAGCTGTCCATCGTCTGGGCGAGCAGCGGCTGCAGCCGGCGCGACTGCGGCTCGATGCGCTCATGATCCTGCAGCCGCAGGATGTGCTCGAGCTGGCCGAGCTCGCGCTCGAGCTGGTCGAGCAGCGCATCCAGGGCCGGATCGCGGGAAGGGGTGGGGCGGACGGACATCATCATCGTGGGGACGGCGCGACAGGAAAGGGAGGCGGGCCGTCACGATGACCACCGGCCTCAGCGGCCGGTGCCGATCTGGCCCAGGAGATCCTGGGCGTTCGCCAGCATCTTGTCGGCGATCGCCTCGGCATTGACGCGGTAGGTGCCGTCGAGCACGGCCTGGCGCATGCGCTCGACCTTCTCGGTATCGAACTCGGCCGGCGAGGCCGCACCCTCGCGCATCGTCGAGCTGAGCTCGGACATCTGCACCGAGCTGCCCTCCGGGCTGTCCTTCGGGGTGCCGGCCTGCGGCGCCGGCGGGGTGGCGTCACGCGGCGTCTCCGTCCTGGACGGAGTCGCGTTCACCGGGGCCGGAGCGCTGGTGTTCAGGGAATTGCTGTTGCCGATCTTCATCACGTACTCCTGCGAACCTTGGGCGGTCCTTGTTCCGGGTGTCGAGTCCTCGACCGCCAGAACACAACCCCTGTGCCGTGGCGTGTGACCGAATTCTCGCAACCTCTGTGTCAAGGTGGGTATCGGTCGCCATGCCGGTCACTTTAGCCGGAGCGTGTGGAAGTTGTATCTGCTTGTGTTTCAATTGTGCGGGATCATGCACTTCAGGGAAGGGCATGGCGAAGCCCAGGCGTTCGGCGTCGCGGCGGATCTTGCGGCTCATGAGCGGACCTCCACTTCGCGTTCGCCGACCGGCTGGCCGCTGACGACACGTCCCGACGGGGTGCGCACCCGCACCGGCTGTCCGTCGAGGCCCGCGCCCAGCGCCTGGCCTTCCGACGAGACGCTGAAGCCCTCGCCGCGGTAGGTGATCGTGACCGTCTCGCCGGCGGCGAACCACTGGCGCACGCGCAGGTGCATCGCGCGCAGCGGCGTGCCCGGGGCCAGCGAGCTGCCCAGGCGCCGCCCGACCAGCGCCTGCGGATCCTGGAAGACCGGGCTGCCGCCCCCCTCGGCGATGTCGATCTCGTCGACGCGCAGGTCCTCGGCGCGCAGGTCGGCGCCGGCCTGCAGCGGCACGGCGCTGACGACGGCGCGGCTCCACACCCGCACCGTCACCGGCAGGAAGACGTTCCAGGCCACCTCGCCGTCGGTGCAGCGCAGGCCGACGCGGGTGCGGCCCCAGGCGGTCGAGCCGGTCGGAAGATAGGGCTCGATGCGCCGGCACGGCGCCAGCTTCAGCCGCGGGTCGAGCCGGCCGGGCTCGATCTCGATGCGCATGCCCGGCAGCGTCGGCGAGACCGCGCGCGCCAGCTCGACCAGCCGCGCCACGGGAATCGGCGCGGCGGCCGGGCCGCCGTCCTCGCCCGCGGCATGCGACACGGCCGGCGACAGCGCCATCAGGGCGCAGACCAGTGCGGGCGACAGCCGGCGGACGGAAGACAGTGACGGGATCATGACCGGGCACTGTAGGCCGCCCGGGGCGGTGCGCAGTGTTCAAGATGGGGCGCGGCCGTCGGCCTTTTCGAGGGAGCGGGGCCGGCGGGGGACATCAAGAATGCCGCCAGATCCCCGAACCCCGACCCCGATGCCGAGGATGTCATGCTGAACCGTCTCGACAGCTCGCTGGGCTTCCAGTCCCAGGCGCTGCTGCTGCGCGCCGAGCGCCAGCGGCTGATCGCGAGCAACATCGCCAACGCCGACACGCCCGGCTTCCAGGCGCGCGACTTCGACTTCGCCTCGGCGCTGCGCGAGGCCACCGGCGGCGCGCGCGTGCAGCCCGTCGCGCTGGCCGCCACCGGCGAGCGCCATCTCGGCGCGCCGACCGGTGCCACCCCGCCGGTGCGCGAGGCCTCGCTGCTGTACGCGCTGCCCAGCCAGACCAACCTCGACGGCAACTCGGTCGACATGGACCGCGAGCGCGCCAGCTTCGTCGACAACGCGGTCAAGTACGAGGCCACGCTGCGCTTCCTCAACAACAGCCTGCGCGAGATGCAGGACGCGATCAAGGGGCAGTGATGTCGCTTCTCAGGATCTTCCATGTCTCCGGCAGCGCCGTCAGCGCGCAGAGCCAGCGGCTCAACACCGTCTCGACCAACCTGGCCAACGCCGACACTGTCGCCGGCCCGGACGGCAAGAGCTTCAAGGCGCGCCAGGTGATGTTCCAGACCGTGCCGATGGGCGACGCGGCGGCGGTGGGCGTGCAGGTGGCGGGCGTGCGCGAGGACGACACGCCGGGCCGGCGCGTGCACGACCCTTCGCATCCGAACGCCGACGCCGACGGCTACGTCACCTTCAGCAACGTCAACGCGGTCGAGGAGATGGTCAACATGATCTCGGCCTCGCGCTCCTACCAGAACAACGTCGAGGTGATGAACACCGCCAAGACGCTGCTCACCAAGACCCTGCAGATGGGTCAGAACTGATCCCCGATCCCTCGCGGAACGCACGTCATGGCCACCACCACCTCCTCCACCTCGTCGGCGAACAGCGCGCTGATCGCCCAGCTCAACGGAACGACCTCGTCGGGCAGCGCCACCAGCGCGACCAAGGCGATGTCGGACCAGTTCATGAAGCTGCTGATCACGCAGGTCCAGAACCAGGATCCGCTGAACCCGACCGACAACGCGCAGTTCACCAGCCAGCTCGCGCAGATCAACACCGTCTCCGGCCTGGAGAAGGTCAACGAGAGCATCGCGTCGATGTCGAGCCAGTTCCTGCAGATGCAGGCGCTGCAGAGCGCGTCGCTGGTGGGCCGTTCGGTCATCGTGCCGGGCAGCTCGCTGCCGGTCAGCAACGGCAGGGCCAGCGGCTACTTCGAGCTCGGCAGCGCGGCCGACTCGGTCAAGGTCGACGTGCTGTCGAGCGCCGGCCGGGTCATCGACACCATCGACGTCGGCGCCGAGTCCTCGGGTCGCCACCAGTTCACCTGGACGCCGGGCGAGGGCGTCGGCGACACCAGTGGTCTGCGCTTCCGCGTCACCGCGACCCGCGGCACCGCCTCGGTCAGCTCGACCGCGCTGCAGAGCCAGGCCATCACCTCGGTGGCAGCCGGCACCAGCGGCAACTCGTCGCTGCGCCTGACGCTCAAGGACGGCTCGACCGTCTCCTACAGCGACGTGCGCGCCTTCGGCGGCTGATCCCTCCCTTTTCCCCAAGCACCGCCTTCTCCCAGGAGTCATCCATGAGCTTCCAGCAAGGCCTGTCGGGCCTGAATGCCACCAGCAAGAGCCTCGAGGTCATCGGCAACAACATCGCCAATGCCGGGACCTACGGCGCCAAGGCGGCGCGTGCCGAGTTCGCCGACCTCTATGCCCGCTCGCTCGGGGGGTCCAACAGCGCAGGCATCGGCGTGCAGGTCGCCAACATCGCGCAGCAGTTCTCGCAGGGCGGCATCGTCTCGACGAACAACCTGATGGACGTCGCGATCAACGGCGAGGGCTTCTTCCAGATGCAGGACGCCAGCGGCCAGATGCTGTACTCGCGCAACGGCCAGTTCAAGCTCGACAGCGACGGCTTCATCGTCAACGGCGCCGGCCACCGCCTGCTCGGCTACCCGATCGACGATGTCGGCAACCTGGTCACGCAGGTGCGCTCGCAGCTGCAGCTGCCGACGGTGGGCATCGCGCCGAAGGCGACCAGCGACGTCAAGTTCGAGATGAATCTCGACTCGCGCAAGACCGCCGTCAGCGGCGGGATCGACTACAACGATCCGGCCACCTACAACAACGCCACCTCGGTGCGCATCTACGACGCCAAGGGCCAGCCGGTCGACGTGACGCTGTACTTCCAGAAGACCGCCACCGACACCTGGAACGTCTACTCGACCTCGCCGGACATCAACGGCGACGGCAAGCCCGAGGAGCTCAACGTCTCGCAGATCACCTTCGACTCCAACGGCCTGAACCCGAGCCTGACCGAGCTGTCGCTGGACATCCCGGCCGGCGGCAGCGCGTACGACGCGATCAGCGGCGTCAAGGTCGACCTGTCGAAGCTGACCCAGTTCGGCGGCAACTTCGGCGTGACCAACGTCAGCCAGGACGGCTACGCGCCGGGCCAGCTGACCCAGCTCACCATCGAGGAGGACGGCATCATCACCGCCCGCTACTCGAACAGCATGACCCAGACCGCCGGCCAGATCGAGCTGGCGAACTTCCGCAACCCGCAGGGCCTGAAGTCGATGGGCGGCAACGTCTGGGCCGCCAGCTACGCCTCGGGCGACCCGGTCGCCGGCGTGCCGGGCTCGGCGACGCTGGGCCTGCTGAAGTCGGGCGCGCTGGAGGAGTCCAACGTCGACATGACCGCCGAGCTGGTCAACATGATCACCGTGCAGCGCCTCTACCAGGCCAACGCGCAGACGATCAAGACGCAGGACTCGGTGCTGCAGACGCTGGTCAGCCTGCGCTGATCCGCCCCGGCACGAACCGAACTGAACGGAGTCGGCGATGGACCGCAGGATCTACCTCTCGATGTCGGGCGCGAAGGCGACGATGCAGCGCCAGGACGTGCTGTCGCACAACCTGGCCAACGTCACGACGACGGGCTTCCGCGAGGAGCTGCAGTCCTTCCGCGCGGTGCCGGTGCGCGGCGACGGCGCCTCGACGCGCGCCTACGCGCTGGAGACGACGACCGGCTACAACCCGGCGCCGGGCCCGGTCAACGCCACCGGGCGTGCGCTCGATGTCGCGGCCCAGGGCAACGCCTGGTTCGCGGTCCAGGGCCTGGACGGCACCGAGGCCTACACCCGTGCCGGCGCCTTCGAGACCACCGCCGAAGGCACGCTGGTGACCCGCTCGGGCGGGCTGCCGGTGATCGGCGAGGGCGGCCCGATCACGATTCCGCCGAACGCCGAGGTCACGATCGGCGACGACGGCACCGTCGCGGCCAAGGTGCCGGGCGGACCGTCGACGGCGGTCGGCCGGCTCAAGCTGGTCGTGCCGGAGACCGCGCTGAACCGCGGCGCCGATGGCCTGTTCCGCTCGCCGGGCGGCGATCTGGCCGGCGAGCCGACCGCGCGCGTCACGCAGGGCGCGCTGGAGGGCTCGAACGTCAGCGCCGTCGGCACGATGGTGGCGATGATCGCGGCCGCGCGCCAGTTCGAGGCCCAGACCAAGGCGATGCAGACCGCCGAGAAGGACGAGCAGCAGGCCCAGCAGCTGCTGTCGATGAACTGATTCCGAACACGAAGGAGCCGATGCCATGATGCGCGCGCTGTGGATCTCGAAGACCGGCATGGAAGCCCAGCAGACCCAGCTGGATGTGACCTCGCACAACCTGGCCAACGTGGCCACCAACGGGTTCAAGAAGTCGCACGCCGTCTTCGAGGACCTGATGTACCAGTCGCTGCGCCAGACCGGCGCCTCCAACGGCGAGCAGGCGCAGCTGCCCACCGGGCTGCAGGTCGGCCTGGGCGTGCGCACGGTGGCGACCTCGCGCCAGTTCAGCCAGGGCACGCTGCAGCAGACCTCCAACCCGCTCGATGTCGCGATCAAGGGCAACGGCTTCTTCCAGGTGCAGATGCCCGACGGCTCGACCGGCTACACCCGCGACGGCGCCTTCCAGGTCAGCGCGACCGGCCAGCTGGTGACCAACAACGGCCAGCAGGTGCTGCCGGGCGTGACGATTCCGGCCAACGCGCAGTCGATCACCATCGGCGCCGACGGCACCGTCTCGGTGGCGGTGCCGGGCCAGGCCGCGCCGCAGTCGGTGGGCCAGCTGACGCTGGCGAACTTCGTCAATCCGGCCGGTCTGGAGCCGCGCGGCCAGAACCTGTTCACCGAGACCGCCTCGTCGGGCACGCCGAGCACCTCGGCGCCGGGCGCCGACGGCACCGGCAACCTCGCGCAGGGCTTCGTCGAGTCCTCGAACGTCAACGTCGTCGAGGAGCTGATCGGCATGATCCAGACGCAGCGCGCCTACGAGCTGAACTCGAAGGCGATCACCACCTCGGACCAGATGCTGCAGCGTCTGGCGCAGCTGTGAGCGCGGGCCGCCGCTCGGCCGGGGCCGCGGCGGTGCTGCTGCTGGCGCAGGCGCTGGCCGGCTGCCAGTCGGTCATGCCGACGGTGGCCCGGGTCGACATGCCCGAACCGGTCGTCGTGCGGCCCTATGCGCAGCCGGTGCCGATGCGCACCAATGGCTCGATCTACCAGGCCAGCCAGTACCGGCCGCTGTTCGAGGACCACCGCGCGCGGCTGGTGGGCGACACCATCACGGTGCAGATCATCGAGCGGGTCAGCGCCAGTTCCAACTCGACCAGCACCGTCGAGAAGAAGGGCGAGCTCTCGGGCTCGATCACCGCGCTGCCGATGCTGTCGGCCAACTCCTTCGCGCGCGCGGGCGTCGGCGGAAGCAGCGCCAACACCTTCAGCGGCAAGGGCGGCACGCAGAACAGCAACAACTTCAGCGGCACGATCACCGCCACCGTCGTCGAGGTGCTGCCCAACGGCCACCTGGTCATCGCCGGCGAGAAGCAGATCGGCGTCAACGACAGCGTCGACGTGCTGCGCTTTTCCGGCCAGATCGACCCGCGCGCGATCCAGCCCGGCAACCAGGTCGCGTCGGCGCAGATCGCCAACGTGCGCGTCGAGCAGAAGGGCCGCGGCGGCCAGGCCGACGCGCAGCAGATCGGCTGGCTGTCGCGCTTCTTCCTCAACCTGATGCCGATCTGAGGCCGCGAGGCGCCAGCGGCGGAGTTCCCGATGTCCAGTTTTCCGATGCCCCGGCGCTCGCCGGTCCTGCTGGTCTGCGCGGTGATGCTGCTGGCGCTGCTCGCCGCCTGGCTGACCCCGGTCCAGGCCGCGCCTGCAGCACCGGCGCCGGCCGCACCGGCGATGGCGCCGGTGACGACGGCACGCATCAAGGAAGTGGCCTCGGTGCAGGGCGTGCGCCCGAACCAGCTCGTCGGCTACGGCCTGGTCGTCGGCCTCGACGGCACCGGCGACCAGACGACGCAGACCCCCTTCACCACCCAGAGCCTGAGCGCGATGCTGCAGCAGCTCGGCGTGACCGTGCCGGCCGGCACCGCGATGCAGCTCAAGAACGTGGCCGCGGTGCTGGTGACGGCGACGCTGCCGCCCTTCGCGCAGCCGGGCCAGCTGCTGGACGTGACCGTCTCGTCGCTGGGCAACGCCAAGAGCCTGCGCGGTGGCACGCTGGTGGCCACGCCGCTGCGCGGCGCCGACAACCAGATCTACGCGCTGGCCCAGGGCAACCTGATGGTCGGCGGCGCCGGCGCCTCGGCCGGCGGCTCGAAGGTGCAGGTCAACCACCTGCTGGCCGGGCGCATTCCCGGCGGCGCCACCGTCGAGCGCGGCGTGCTCAGCCCGCTGGGGCAGGGCGACTCGCTGCAGCTCGATCTCGCCAGCAGCGACTACGCCACCGCACGCGAGGTGGCCCGCGCGATCAACGCCCGCTTCGGCGCCGGCACTGCGCAGGCGCTCGACGGCCGCGTCGTCAAGGTGCGCCTGCCGGCCACGCCCGACGAGCGGGTGAGCTTCATGGCCGAGGTCGAGAACCTGCCGCTGGAGATGGCCACGCCGGCGGCCAAGGTGGTGGTCAACGCCCGCACCGGCTCGGTGGTGATGAACCAGGCGGTCACGCTCGGCCCCTGCGCGGTCGCGCACGGCAACCTGTCGGTGACGATCAGCTCGACGCCGCAGGTCAGCCAGCCCTCGCCGCTGTCGACCGGCGGGCAGACCGTCGTGACCGAGAAGACCGACATCAAGATGCAGCAGGACGGCGGCGCGCTGATCCAGCTGCCCGCCGGCACGAAGCTGACCGACGTGGTCAAGGCGCTCAATTCGCTCGGCGCGACGCCCGCCGACCTGCTGACGATCCTGCAGGCGATCAAGGCCGCCGGCGCGCTGCACGCCGAACTGGAGGTGATCTGACATGGTCTCGCGTTCTCCGTCTTCCGTCGCGCCCTCGCAGCAGCTCGCCGCCAGCGGCGCCTCGCTGGGCGCGCTGCGCCGCGCCGCCACCGAGGATCCGAAGGCCGCGATCCGCGAGGTCTCGAAGCAGTTCGAGGCGCTGTTCATGCAGGAGCTGATGAAGAGCATGCGCGCCACGACGATGTCGGAGGGCCTGTTCGAGAACCAGGCCACCGGCATGGGCCGCGACATGCTCGACCAGCAGTACGCGGTGCAGATGTCGGGCCAGCCCGGCGGGCTGGCCTCGGCGATCGCGCGCCAGCTCGAGCGCCAGGCCGGCCTGGCCGTCGGCGCCAGCGACACGCCGGCCGCATCGGGCGCGATGACGATGCTGCCGCTGTCGACCTGGGCGATGAACGCGGCCTCGGCGGCCCGCCGACCGGCTGCCGCCGCGGTCGCGCCGGTCGATGCCGACGACGGCGCCGGTGCAGTCGCCACCGATCCGGGCGCGAACGCGCGCCAGTTCATCTCCCGCCATGCCGAGGCCGCGCGCGCCGTCTCAGCCGGCAGCGGCATCCCGGCCGACTTCATGATCGCCCAGGCCGCGCACGAGACCGGCTGGGGCCGGCGCGAGATCCGCGGCAGCGACGGCAGCAACTCCTTCAACCTGTTCGGCATCAAGGCCGGCGCCGGCTGGACCGGACCGACCGTCACCACCACCACCACCGAGGTCATCGACGGCACGCCGCGCAAGGTGCAGGCGCGCTTCCGCGCCTACGGCTCCTACGAGGAGAGCTTCCGCGACTACGCCCGCCTGATCTCGAGCAGCCCGCGCTACGCCGACGCGATGCGCGCGGCCGGCGACGCCGGCGCCTTCGCCAGCGGCCTGCAGCGCGCCGGCTATGCGACCGATCCGGACTACGCCAGCAAGCTCAAGCGTGTGATCCAGACGACCCAGAGGCTTCAGCGCCGGGGCGGTCCTGCCGACATCACGTCCTGAGATCTCGCACTTCAAGACCTTCTTTGCGCGCTCGGGGCCTGAAGCCCGGCGCCTCCGCAACGACCCGGATTCGACCTGACCATGAGCACTTCGACCCTGATGAACATGAGCGTGCAGGCGATGTTCGCCGCGCAGGCCCAGATGGCCACCGCCGGCCACAACATCGTCAACGCCAGCGTCCAGGGCTACTCGCGCCAGACCGTCAAGCTCGGCACCATGGCGGGCGAGAACACGCCGGTGGGCTACATCGGCCGCGGCGTCGAGGTCACCTCGATCGAGCGGGCGGTCAACGGCTTCCTGGGCGGGCAGGTGATCCAGACCCAGTCGCAGGCCGCGGCCGACACCACCCGCGCCGGGCTGCTGCAGCAGCTCGAGGGCGCCTACGGCCTGGGCAAGGAAGGCCTGGGCCAGGCCACCGCCGACCTGTACGCCTCGTTCAGCGACCTGGCCGCCTCGCCGAAGGACGAGTCGGTGCGAGAGGTCGTGATCGGCAAGGCGCAGGAGCTGACCTCGCGCTTCCGTGCCACCGGCAGCCAGATCGAGCAGATGCAGGAGGCCACGCTGTCGCAGGTCGAGGACGAGGTCTCGCTGGTCAACGGCCTGACCGCCAAGATCGCCACGCTCAACGGCAAGCTCGCCGGCACCGGCTCCGAGGTCAACCAGCCCAACGACCTGCTCGACCAGCGCGACCAGCTCATCAAGGAGCTCAGCCAGCATGTCGAGATCAGCCGCGTCGACAACCGCGGCGCCGACGGCAAGAACGACGGCACCGTCAGCCTCTTCGTCGCCGGCGGCCAGTCGCTGGTGCTGGGCAACGACAGCCGCAAGCTGGGCACCACCACCAGCAGCGGCTCGCCGCGCACCATCAGCCTGACGATCGCCTCCAGCGACACCGAGCGGCCGCTCGACGCGGCCAGCATCGGCGGCGGCAACCTCGGCGGCCTGCTGCGCTTCCAGAACGAGGACCTGCCGGAGGCGCGCAGCCAGCTCGGCATGCTCGCCACGGTGCTGGCCGACACGATCAACACCCAGCACGTCCAGGGCACCGACCTGAACGGCGCGGCCGGCGGCGATCTGCTGAAGGTGGGTGCGGCCTCGGTCAAGCCGGACGACGACAACGCGCGCAACGCCGCCGGCCAGCCGGCCACGACGGTGCAGATCACCCGCATCGCCGGACAGGGCGGCGCGCTGAAGGCCAGCGACTACACGCTGCGCGTCGATCCGACCGACTCCTCGCTCTACCAGGTCACGCGCCTGTCGGACAGTACCGTCTTCTCCGGCCTGGCCAGCGGCTCGGTCGTCGACGGCTTCCGCTTCGACGTCGGCGGCGAGTCGATGGCCGCGGGCGACCGCTTCACGCTGCAGCCGGTCAGCCAGGCCGCGCAGGATGCCAACGTCGCGATCACCGACGCGCGCAAGCTGGCCGCGGCCGGCGGCAGCGCCGCGGGCTCGGGCAACGCCAACGCGCTGAAGCTGCAGGCGCTGGCCACCGCGAAGACCTTCGAGGGACGCTCCTTCACCGACGCGCATTCGCGCATGGTCGCCGACCTGGGCGTGAAGGTGCAGCGCGCCGAGTCCGATGCCGACGCCTCGACCAAGGTCGCCGACCGGCTGACCGAGCAGGTCGTCTCCGAGACCGGCGTCAACCTCGAGGAGGAGGCCGCGCGCCTGATGCAGTTCCAGCAGAACTACCAGGTCGCGACCAAGGTGCTGACGACGGCACAGAAGATCTTCGACACCATCCTGTCGATCATGAACTGACCTTGCGGAGTCCGTCATGTCCTATCGCATCGCCTCGGCCCAGAGCCGTGATTTCAGCCTGATCGCGCTGCAGCGCCACGAGAAGTCCCTCAGCGAGGCCCAGCAGCGCCTGATCAGCGGCAAGCGCGTCGACAAGGCCAGCGACGATCCGGCCGCGGCCGCCCGCGCCGAGCGCGCGCTGGTCGACCAGACCCGCCACGAAGGCCTGCTGCGCTCGATGGAGGCCAGCCGCACCTCGATGTCGCTGGCCGAGTCGACGCTCGGCGACGCGATGGAGGTGCTGCAGTCGGCGCGCGAGACGGTGGTCTCGGCCGGCAACGGCGCCTACAACGCCAGCGACCGCGCCTCGCTGGCCGACAGCCTCAAGCATGCGCGCGGCCAGCTGCTGAAGCTGGCCAACACCACCGACACCGGCGACCACTACATCTTCGGCGGCCAGGGGGCCGAGCGCGTGCCCTTCGCCGATGCGGCCGGCGGCGTGACCTTCCAGGGCGTCGCCGAGGAGGCACAGGCCTCGCTCGACGAGGTGCTGCCGCTGTCGGTCGACGGCGAGAGCACCTGGCTGGGCGCGCGCTCGGGCAACGGCGTGTTCGAGACCTCGGCCAGCACGGTGGCGGGCAGCACCGCGTGGATCAGCGCCGGCAGCGTCGGCGACCCGTCGGCGCTGGCGCTGGGCACCGGCGAGAGCTACCAGATGCAGTTCACCTCGGCCGACACCTACACGATCTCGCTGGTCAAGGCCGACGGCTCGAGCCAGCCCTTTCCGGACGCCTCGAGCGCGACGCGGGCCTACACCTCGGGCCAGGCGATCACCGTGCTGCCGGGCATGAACTTCTCGATCACCGGCACGCCGAAGGCGGGCGACACCTTCAGCGTCGAGCCCTCGACCGCGGACCTGAGCGTGTTCGACGCGCTGGACAGGATGATCTCGGTGCTGTCGGACGCGTCGGCCAATTCCGGCGCGCTGCAGCAGACGGTCAACTCCGGCCTGCGCGACCTCGACCAGGTGATGTCGAACCTCCAGTCGGTGCGCTCGCGTGCCGGCAACACGCTCAACCGGCTCGACGGCTTCGAGGCCCGCACCGACAGCCGCGTGCTGGCCGACAAGGAGATCCGCTCCAATGCCGAGGATCTCGACCTGGCCCAGGCCATCTCCGACGTCTCGACCAAGGACACCGTCTACCAGGCGGCGCTGAAGTCCTACGCGATGATCGGCAAGATGTCGCTGTTCGACTACATCGGCGTCTGAACTGCCTGTGTGGATGTCCCGCCCGGATCCGGGCCGACCGGCTCACCCCACGACCCCAACACCATGCTGTTTCCGGACGCCCCCATCCTCGGACAGGTCGCGCTGAGCTATTGCCCGATCATCGACCGCCATCGCAACGTGATGGCCACCCGGCTGACGGTCTTCCCGCTCGGCCAGGCGCGCTGGCTGCCGGTGGGCGAGCTGCTGCGCACCGTCAGCGAGGTCTGGCCGCAGGACGGCCCGCAGGTCGTGCTGTCGGTGCGCTGCGAGAGCCTGCTGGCCGACCTGCTGATGGTCCAGCCGGCGCCCAACGTGATGATCGAGGTGCCCAAGTTCATGGCCGGCGACCCGGCCCACCGCGACGACATCCTGCAGCTGGCGGCCAACGGCAACACGCTGCTGCTGTCGGGCCGGCCCAACCACCCGCTGCCGCGCGAGCTGCTCGGCACCTTCCGCTACTCGATCATCGACCTGGCCGACGAGCGCCGCCTCGACGCGGCGCCGCCGCCACCCGGCGTGACCCGCTCGATCGGCTTCTTCCAGGAGGGCGTGACGACGATCGACCAGATGGAGGGCGCGTTCCGCCGCGGTGCGGTCGCCGTGCTGGGCTGGCCGGTCGACGAGGCGGTGCGGCCGCGCAAGCGCAGCAGCAGCAGCGGCATCCGCCCGGACCTGCAGGTCACGCTCGACCTGATCAACCAGGTCAACAACGAGGAGCCGCTGTCGGTGCTCGAGGCCACGCTCAAGCGCGATCCCTCGCTGGCCTTCAAGCTGATGCGCTACATCAACTCGCCCGTCTTCGGGCTGACGGTCGAGGTGACCTCGTTCTCGCATGCGGTGATGCTGCTGGGCTACCAGCGCCTGAAGCGCTGGCTGTCGCTGCTGCTGGTGACGGCCGGCAACGACCAGAACCAGCGCCCGGTCATGTTCGCCGCGGTGCGCCGTGGCCTGCTGATGGAGGCGCTGGCCGGCGAGAACGCCGGCAGCGACGAGCGCAGCGAGATGTTCATCTGCGGCGTGTTCTCGCTGCTGGACCGGATGTTCCAGAAGCCCTTCGACGAGCTGCTGGCGACGCTGCCGGTGCCGGCGGGCGTGCATGCGGCGCTGGTCGAGGAGAGCGGGCCCTACCACTGCGTGCTCGAGCTGGTGCGCACGCTGGAGGGCGGCAGCGGCTTCGACGTGCGCGATCGGGTCCAGGCCTGCAACCTGCCGATGCGCCATGTGAACCGGGCGCTGCTGCGCTCGCTGGGCAGCGCGCTGCAGGTCAGCTGAGCCCGAGGCGCCCGTGACATCCGCGACGGCTGCCGCCCGGCTGCCGTCGCCCGGCCTGCCGCGGCACGAAAAACCGCGCGGCATCTGCCTACACTGCGGCCATGCCGAATGCAGCCGCTTCCGTCGCCGTTCCCGTTCCTGCCGCCGCCGTGCTGTCGCCGGCGCTGCTGGAGGCACTGTCCGATCCGGTGCTGGTGCTGGCGCCGGACGGCCGGCTCGAGCGGCTCAACCGCGCCGCGCTGCGCCGGCTGGCGCTGGAGCCCGGCACCGCGCTGGCCGACCTGCGCCCGGCGCTGGGCGAGCGGCTGCATGCGCGGCTGTGCGCCGCGCTGCTGGGCGAGGCGGACGTGCTGCCCGGGGCGCTGTCCGGGGAGGCAGCCGACGCGGCCACCCTGGCGCCGCTCGAGGCCGGCCGCTGGGCGCTGGTGATGCCGCTGTCGGCCCTGCAGGAGACGGCCGGGGGGGCACAGGCCGCGCTGCCGCCGGTGGCGCGCACCGAGCTGGCGCTGCGCGAGCAGGTCGAGCGTCTGACGCAGGAGCGCCGGCAGTGGTTCGATTCGGTGCCGATCGGGCTGGTGATCTTCGATGCCGCCGGGCTGGTGCTGCAGTCCAATCCGCGCTTCGCGCAGCTTGCCGGCGAGGTGCCGGTCGACCTGGGCGAGGCCGGCGCGGCGCTGCGCGACCTGCTCGGCTGGCCGGGCGAGTCGCTGGCGCGGCTGCAGCCGGGGGACGGCAACTGGTGGGTGCGCGAGCGCGAGTTCGACGCGCAGCAGCCCGGCCTGCAGCGCTGGCTGCGCGCGCGGGTGCGCTGCAGCGGCGTGCGCCAGGGCCTGCGCCGCTATCTCGGCCTGATCGAGGACTGCAGCGCCGAATACCGCCGCGACCAGGCCGAGCAGACGCTCGAGGACCTGCACGGCATTCTCGAGAGCTCGCCGGTGGGCATCGCCTCGCTGCGCGGCTTCCGGGTCGCGCACTGCAACCGCCGCTTCGAGCGCATGCTGCGGGTGCCCGCCGGCGAGGCGCTGGGTGCCGACATCCGCCGCCTGCTGGCCGCCGGCACCGGCGAGGCCGCCGACACCGCCTATGACGAGGACGGCCCGATCGGTGCGGCGCTGGCCGACGGCGGCCTGCACGAGACCGAGATCGAGGTGCGCGGCGACGACGGCCAGACGCACTGGCATGCGCTGTCGATCCGCCGCATCGGTCCGTCCGGCGAGGCGCCGCAGGCCATCGCCGTGCTCAGCGAGATCACCCGGCGCAAGGCCCAGCAGGCCGAGCTCGAGCACCTGGCGCTCGAGCGCGAGCGCATGGCGCTGGCGCTGGGCCAGCAGGCCGACCGCACCCGCGCGGTGCTCGACTCGGTGCTGGTGGGCATCGTCACGGCCGACGAGCGCGGCCGCATCCTGTGGCTGAACCGCTCGGCGCGGCGCATGTTCGGCGGCGACCTGGGCGACTTTCTCGGCCGGCCGCTCGACATCGTCGCCACGCCGCAGGCCGCGCATCCGTTCCGCCGCACGGTGGCGCTGTTCGAGGCGCTGCGCGACGGCGAGGCGGTGCAGTTCGAGTGCCAGGTCCAGGCCTGCGACGGACGCACCTTCTGGATCGTCGGCAACGCGGTGGCCACCCAGGGTCTGGACGGCCGGCGCGAGATGACCTTCGCGATGATGGACATCGACCAGCGCCGCCAGGCCGAGGCGCGCATCGCCGAGGCCCAGGCCTCGCTGCAGCGCATCATCGAGGCCGCGCCGATGGCGATCGCGGTCTGCGATGCCGCGACGATGGCGGTGCAGCAGCTCAACCATGTCGCCGCCGGCCTGTGCGGCGTGACCGCGCCCGAGCAGGCCATCGGCCGCACGCCCGAGGACCTCTATCCGCCGGAGTTGGCGCAGCGGCTGCGCGCCGACTTCGACGCCGCGCTGGCGCAGCCGCAGGGCGTGACGCAGCGCGAGTACATGCTGCGCCGCAAGGGGCGCGACGAGGTCTGGGATGCGCGCTTCCTGCCGCTGGCGCGCGGTGCGGGCCGCGTCGACCAGCTGCTGATGGTGGCCACCGACGTCAGCGCGCAGCGTGCGGCGCAGAAGGCCGAGCTGGAGGCGGCGATCGCGCAGCGCGAGATGCTGGTGCAGGAGGTGCACCACCGCATCAAGAACAACCTGCAGGGCGTCGCCGGCCTGATGCAGCAGGCGGCCAACCGCCGCCCGGAGGTGCGCCCGCTCATCGCCGAGGTGGTCGGCCAGGTCCAGGCGATCGCGCAGGTCTACGGCCTGCAGGTCGGCAACACCGGGCTGCTGGCGGTGCGCAGCGTGGTCGAGGCGATCGCGCAGTCGGTGCAGCGCACCTTCGGCCATGCGATCGCGCTGGAGGTCGAGCAGGCGGGCGATGCGCCGGCCGCGCCCGGCTGGGTGCTGCCGGAGGCCGAGTCCATCCCGATCGCGCTGACGCTCAACGAGCTGTTCACCAACGCGGTCAAGCACAGCGCCTCGGCCGAGCCGGTGGGCTGCCGCCTGGCGCTGCAGGCCACCGGCGTCGAGATCGTCATCCGCAACGCCGGGCGGCTGCACGAGGGCTTCCGCATCGACCACCGGCCGGCGACCGTCTCCGGCCTGGGCCTGGTGCGCGCGCTGCTGCCGCGCCGCCATGCCAGCCTGACGATGGACGAGCAGGGCGGGGCGGTGCGTGCGATCGTGCGCCTGGCGCCGCCGGTGGTGCGTTCATCTTCTCCGGAGTCCTCCCCGGACGCGAGGGGGGCGGCCGCGTCCGGGGCGCGTGCGGCTGCGCGACAATCCCAGCCGTCGCCGGCACCGGGCCGGCCGACCTCAGCAACAAGGCAGGAACACGGTGTCTGACAGCCCCGCAGCAGCTCCCGCATCGGCAAGCCCGGCCGCACCCGCGCGCGGCCGCATCCTCGTCGTCGACGACGACCGCCTGGTGCTGGCCACCGTGGTGCACGGGCTGGCCGACGCCGGCTTCGACATCATCGACGCCGACAACGGCGACGACGCCATCCTGCTGGCGCGCGAGCACCGCCCGGACCTGGCGCTGCTCGACATCCGCATGGACGGCATGAGCGGCTTCGACGTGGCGCGCTACCTGCGCGACGCGCTGCAGGTGCCCTTCGTCTTCCTGTCGGCCTTCTCCGACGAGGCGACGCTGGCGCAGATCCGCGCGCTGGGCGCGCTGGCCTCGCTGGTCAAGCCGCTCGACATCGCGCAGATCATCCCGGCGGTCGAGCAGGCGCTGGCGCAGGTGCGCAGCCAGCGCGACGCTGCGCTGCAGCCGCCCGAGTCCGTGCCGGTGGCGGCGGTCACCCGCGTGCCGGCCGAGGCGCCGGCGCAGCCGCAGCCGCTCGACGACATGGTCGCGATCGCGATCGGCATCGTGATGCACCGCTTCTCGCTGGACCGCGCCGCCGCGCTGCAGCGCCTGGAGCGGCTCGCGCGCCAGGAGGGCCGGCCGCTGGCGCAGAGCTGCCGCGGCATGGTGGACGCGCTGGAGCGGCTGGCGCTGGCCGGAGGACTCTGAGCGCGGGCGTCAGCCCAGCGTGAACCAGAAGGTCGCGCCCTGGTTGACCGCGGCCTCGGCGCGGATGTCGCCGCCGTGGCGGCGCAGGATGCGCCGCACCGAGGCCAGGCCGACGCCGGTGCCGGCGAACTCGGTGGCGCCGTGCAGGCGCTGGAAGGCGCCGAACAGCTTGCCGGCGAAGCGCATGTCGAAGCCGGCGCCGTTGTCGCGCACGAAGAAGGCCTCGCGGCCGCGCTCCGGATCGCGCGCGCGGCCGAACTCGATCAGCGCGGCCTCGCGGCGCGACGAGTACTTCCAGGCGTTGCCGATCAGGTTGTCGAGCACGATGCGCAGCAGCGCCGGGTCGCCCGTCGCGCTCAGGCCGTCGGCGATGCGCACCTCGACCTGGCGCTCGGGCGCCTGCTGGCGCAGCTCCTCGACGATCTGCCGCGCCATCTCGCCCAGGTCGACCTCGACCGACTGCAGCGGCTGGGTCGACAGCCGCGACAGCGCCAGCAGCGCGTCGATCATGCCGTTCATGCGCGTGGCCGCGCCCATGATGCGCTCGAGGTGGTCGTTGCCGACGCGGTCGAGCAGGTGGCCGTAGTCCTCGCGCACGATGCGGGTGAAGCCCTCGATGACGCGGATCGGCGCGCGCAGGTCGTGCGAGACGGTGTAGACGATCGCGGCGCGGTCGTCCTCGGCGGCCCGGGCCTCGGCCGAGGCCGGGCCCGGCGCGGCCGTGGTCGGCGCGGCGGCGGGTGTCGCCCCGCCGGCGGGCGCGGCGGCCGTCGGCGGCAGCCACAGGATCAGGCTGCCGTCGGGCAGGTCGATGCGCCGCGCGCGGGCGCCCGGCGTGCCGGCCTGGGCGACCAGCTCGGCGAGCATGCGGTCGAGCGCGACGCTGCCCTGCGCCGGAAGCGTCGCGCGGGCCATCTCGTTGGCGCTGAGCAGCTGCCAGGCCGTGCCGTCGGCGCGGGCGGCGCGCATCAGCATGGCCGGTCCCGGCAGGCCGCCCAGCAGCTGGCGCTGCAGCTCGAGCAGCTGCGCCACCGGCAGGCGCAGCGCGGGTGGCTGCGCGGGGGCGCGGGTGGCCGGGCCGCCGGCCAGCATCGACTCGCCGCCGGCGCCGGCGGGCGTGGGCGGCTGCGGGCGGGCCGGGCGCAGCAGCTGCACCAGCAGCGCCACCAGCGCCGCGGCGGCGGCGCCCACCAGCGCGATCACGCCGGCCAGCGGCAGCGGGGCCTCGGCCGGTGCCGCCAGCCAGTGCGTGCCCAGGTGCAGCAGCAGCGCGGCCGCGACCGTGCCCGCCAGCCGGGCCGGCAGAGGCCAGGGCACCGGCTCGCGCTGGAGCGATTCCGGACGGGATGGCGGAGGCGACGACATGGGCGGCGATTGTAGGGATCGCACCTGACACCGGCCCGGCGCGGGGCGCCGGCGGTGACAGTTCCGGCGGGAACTCCGGGGAAATTGCGCGCCTGGGTGTGCGTTCCCCGCTTCATCGGCGCATTCGCCGGCCCGGCCTGCACCTATGCTCGGCGCACCCCGCACGGGCGGCGGCCGCGGCCGCGGCGCCCGGTTCCCGGGGGAGTCTGCCGTCCAGAAACCCCGACCGTCTCGCGCGAGCGCGCCCATGCCGACTTCTCCTGCCTCCCTGTCCGATCCGGCGCAGGGTCCTGACGATGCTGTGTCCGACGCCGTGCTGGCGCTGTCGCGCCGCCTGCAGCAGGCCGCGTCGCTGCAGGACGGGCTCTGCCTGGCCGCACCGGAGCTGCGGCGCTGGACCGGTGCGACCGGCGCTGTGCTGCTGCGGGTCGACGAGGCGGCCGACGGTTCGGCGCTGGTGCGGCCGTGGCCGGTCAGCGGCCGCGCCGGCGAGGAGATGATCGATCTCGACAGCCTGCGCTCGGTGCGCAGCGATGCGACCGCGCTCGGGCAGGTCCTGGCGCGCCGTGCGCCGGTGCAGGCGCCGGCCGAGCGGCCCGGGCCGCCCTGGCGGGCCGGCGCGGTGCGCGGCGTGCTGGTGCTGCCGGTCGTCGAGGCCGGGCGCCTCGTGGCGGCGCTGGAGCTGCACGATCCGGCCCCGCTGCCGTCGCCGCCGTGGCGCCGGCTCGACGCCATCGGCCTGCAGCTGGCGCATCTGGCCGAGCGCGACCGCCTGCGCGACGAGGTCGCGCTCGGCGTCGAGCGGCTGGCGCGGCTCGAGCTGCTGGCCGCGCGCATCGGCCGCGGCGCGGTCATCACCGACGCGCGCGGCCGCGTCGAGTGGGCGCATCCGGGCTTCGCCCAGGTCACCGGCCATGCGGCGTCGCGGCTGCGCGGGCGGCTGCTGTGGGAGCTGCTGCCGGGGCTGGCGGCCGGCGACGACGTGCGGCCGGCGCTGATGCTGCGCGAATGCCTGCTGCGCGGCGAGGATTTCGTGCGCGAGTTCGTCGCGCGGCGCGGCGTCGACGACGTGCTGCCGGGCGATCCGTACTGGCTCGAGATCGACGCGCGGGTGGTCATCGACACCGTCGAGCGCCTGCCGCGGGTGGTCTGCGTCTGCCGCGACGTGACCGACCGCAAGGAGCGCGAGTTCGGCATCGACGAGGGGCGCGCGCTGCTGGCGGTGCTGACCGAGCACATCCCGATCAGCCTGGTGGTGCTCGATGCGCAGCAGTTCCGGGTCGTGTCGCTGAACCGCCAGGCCGAGCTGGAGTTCGCCGCCTCGAGCGGGCAGGCCGGCGGCTGGGGGGTCGACGAGCTGCTGGGCGGCGGCGTGCAGGCGCAGCTCCAGCCGCATCTGGTGCAGGCGCTGGGCTGCGCCGGCGCGGTCGAGCACGAGTTCTGCCGCGCCAGCGCCGACGGCGACCGGCTCTTCAGCGCCCGCCATGTCGCGGTGCGCAACCGGCTCGGCCGCCCGACGGTGCTGATCTGCCAGCTGCGCGACATCACCCAGCAGCGGCGCGACGCCCAGCAGCTGCGCGAGTCCGAGGAGCGCTACCGCGAGCTGGTCGAGGCGATCGACGAGGGCGTCTTCTTCACCAGCAGCCGTCCGGACGCGCCCGGCCATGTCGGCGCGCGGGTGCTCGACCTGCTCGGCCTGCCGGGCCTGCCGAGCTGGCCGGCCGACGGGCTGCTGTCGCTGCGGGTGCTGCCGCAGGATCGCCCGCTGCTCGAGCGCCAGCGCGAGCAGGAGCGCCAGGACGGCGCCAGCGACCTGACGCTGCGCATCCGCCATCCGGTGCACGGCCTGCGCTGGCTGCGCCAGCGCACCCGGGTGCGCCATCTGCCCGGCGGCGAGACGCGGGTCTACGGCCTGCTCGACGACGTGACCGAGGAGCGCGAGCGCGAGCTGCAGCTTCAGGCCGCGCGCGACGCCGCCGAGGCCGCCAGCCGCGCCAAGAGCCAGTTCATGGCGACGATGAGCCACGAGATCCGCACGCCGATGAACGGCATTCTCGGCATGACCGAGCTGCTGCTGGGCACGCGGCTCGACGAGCGCCAGCGCCGCTTCGCGCAGTCGGTCTACCGCTCCGGCGAGACGCTGCTGGAGATCATCAACGACGTGCTCGACTTCGCGAAGATCGAGGCCGGCCGGCTCGAGCTGGTGCCGGCCGAGTTCGGCCTGCGCGCGCTGGTGGAGGACACGCTGGAGCTGATGTCGCCGCGTGCGCACGAGAAGGGCCTGGAGCTGGGGCTGCACGACTCGCCCGACCTGCCGGCCGTGATCCGCGCCGACGCGCTGCGGCTGCGCCAGGTGCTGACCAACCTGATCTCGAACGCGATCAAGTTCACCGAGCACGGGGACGTGACCGTCGCGCTGAGCTGCCTGCCGGCCCCGGCCGGCGCCGATCCCGGCACGCTGACCCTTCTTTTCGAGGTGCGCGACACCGGCATCGGCATCGCGCCGGAGGCGGTGCCGCGCCTGTTCACCGCCTTCACCCAGGTGCACGAGGGCATGGCACGGCGCTACGGCGGCACCGGCCTGGGCCTGGCGATCTCGCGCCAGCTCGTCGAGCTGATGGGCGGCACCATCGAGGTCGAGAGCCGGCCGGGCGTCGGCTCGGTGTTCCGCTTCGCGATCCCGGCCGGGCCGGTGCCGGCCACCGGGACGCCGGCGGCCGATCCGTCCGGGCCGGCCGCGTCGGTCGGGGCGGGCGGGGTGGACGACGGGGCGCCGATGCCGGGGCTGAAGGTGCTGGTCGTCGACGATCACGAGACCAACCGCACCGTGCTGGAGAACCTGCTCGGCGCCTGGGGGCTGCGGGTGACGCTGGCCGACGGCGCGCAGCCGGCGCTGGCGCTGCTGCGCCAGCAGGCGCTGCACGCCGGCGACGCGCCCTTCGACCTGCTGCTGATCGACTGGCACATGCCCGACATGGACGGCATCGCGCTGGCGCGGCAGATCCGCGCCGAGGGCCTGGCGGCGCAGGCGCGGCGCGTGCTGCTGTCCTCGGTGGCGGCCCCCGACGACGCGCGCATCGCCCGCGAGGCCGGCTTCGACCTCTTCCTGCACAAGCCGGTGCGCAAGACCGAGCTGCGCCAGGTCATTCTCGGCATCGGCGCCGAGGTGCGCCCGGCCGGCGAGCTGGTCGTGCCGCAGTTCGGCGCGTCGGTGCTGGTGGTCGAGGACAACCCGGTCAACCAGGAGGTCATGGGCCAGATGCTGCAGCGCCTGGGCTGCGCGGTGCGGGTGGCCGGCTCGGCGATGGAGGGCCTGCGCCAGCTCTGCGAGCGCCGCTTCGACCTGGTGCTGATGGACATCCAGATGCCGGGCATGGACGGCATCGAGGCGCTGCGCTGCCTGCGCAGCGGCCCGGACGCGCGCTGGCGCTTCGTCACGCCGCGGCGCACGCCGGTCATCGCGGTGACCGCCAACGCGCTCGAGGGCGACGAGGACCGCTTCCTGTCGCTGGGCTTCGACGCCTACCTGGCCAAGCCCTACCGGCAGGGGCAGCTGCTGGCGGTGCTCGGGCGCTTCCTGGGCGACCGCCTCGGGCCGGGCGGCGGGGCGGTCGTCGAGGCGGCCGCGCGCACGCTGCCGGGCGAGCTCGCGCCCGATCGCCTCGACGACGAGCTCGGCCGCATCGAGCGCTCGCTGCGGCTCGACCTGCCCGACGAGGAGCCCGGCGCCGAGCTCGCCCCGCTGCTCGATCCGCAGGCGATGCGCCGGCTGCACGACCTCGATCCGGACGGGCGCAACCAGCTGGTGCGCCGGGTGATGCAGGCCTTCGACGCGTCGATCACCCGCATGCTGCCGATGCTCGATCCCGGCCCGCTCGGCCAGGACCCGGCCGCGGTGCGCCATGTCACGCATACTCTGCGCTCCTCCGCGGCCAGCCTCGGGGCGCTGCGGCTGTCGGCGCTGTGCACCGAATGCGATCAGGCGCTGCGCCAGGGCGGCGACGCGCGCACGCTGGCCGGGCTGCTGCAGGGCCTGCGGGCGGAAATGATCAGGATCCAGGAGGGGGTCAGGCAGCGCCTGGAGGCGATGTCCCCCGCCGCGGCGACAGGACGGCACGAGTGAACGACCGATACATGACCGAGGGCTGCGAGGACGGCCCGCACGAACGCCAGCCCCGGGTGCTGCTGGTCGACGACGACCCGGTCAACCTGCTGCTGACCGCGGCGGCGCTGCGCGAGCGCGGCTTCACCGTCGTCGAGGCCGAGGGCGGGCTCGAGGCGCTGCGCCAGCTCGCCGACTGGCTGCCCGACGTGATCGTGCTCGACGCGATGATGCCGGGCATCGACGGCTTCGAGACCTGCCGCGAGCTGCGCGAGCTGCCCGGCTTCGAGCTGATGCCGGTGCTGATGCTGACCGGCCTGGAGGACGAGGACTCGATCGAGCGCGCCTTCGATGCCGGCGCGACCGACTTCTTCGTCAAGTCGACGCAGTGGGTGCTGCTGGCCGGGCGGCTGCACTACCTGCTGCGCTCGACGCGCATCCACATGGCGCTGCTGCGCAGCCAGGCCCGGCTGACCCGCGCGCAGGACCTGGCGCGCATGGGCAGCTTCGAGTGGCTGGCCACGCAGGGCCTGCGCCTCGAGCCGGAGGCGCGCCGGGTGATCGGGCGCAACGGTCCGCGGCCGATGTCGCTGCAGGAGGTGATGCACCTGATCGCGCCGGCGCAGCGCCGCGCGATGCTGGCGCGCATGCGCGAGGCGCTGCGCCACGCCTGCGTGATCGACTGCGACGTGGCGATCCGCGGCGAGCGGGTGCTGCATGTCGAGGCCGAGCCGCAGTTCGACGAGCAGGGCCGGCTGGCCGGCTACGGCGGCATCCTGCAGGACGTGACCGAGCGGCGCATGGCCGAGGACAAGATCCGCCAGCTGGCCAACTTCGACTCGCTGACCGGCCTGCCGAACCGGCGCCAGCTGATCTGGCGCGCCGAGCGGGCGCTGGAGAGCGCGCAGCGCCAGGGCCACCGCTTCGCGCTGCTGCTGATCGACCTGGACCGCTTCAAGAACATCAACGACACGCTCGGCCACGCCCGCGGCGACGACCTGCTGGTCGAGATCGGCCGGCGGCTGCGCGGCTGCGTGCATCACTGCGACCAGATCGTCGCGCCCGGCATCGACGAGGCGCTGCTGCGCTCGCACCGCGCGCTCGAGGCGGTCGGGCGGCTGGGCGGCGACGAGTTCGTCGCGCTGCTGCCCGAGGTCGCCGGCCAGGAGCAGGCGCTGGCGGTGGCCGACGCGATGCTGCGGGCGCTGCGCGAGCCGGTGGTGCTGGCCGGGCGCGAGTACTTCGTCACCGCCAGCATCGGCATCGGCGTCTATCCGGGCGACGGCGTCTCGGTGGTCGACCTGCTGCGCAATGCCGACATCGCGATGTACGCCGCCAAGGCCGACGGCCGCAACGCGCTGCAGCTCTTCCATCCCGACCTGATCGGCCGCAGCCGCGAGAAGCTCGAGATCGAGACCGCGCTGCACAAGGCGCTCGAGCGCGGCGAGCTGGTGCTGCACTACCAGCCGCAGATCGAGGCCGCCGACGGGCGCGTGCGCGCCGTCGAGGCGCTGATGCGCTGGCGGCGCGACGGCGCGCTGGTGCAGCCGGGCGACTTCATCCCGGTGGCCGAGGAGACCGGCCTGATCGTGCCGATGAGCGAATGGGCGATCGGCGAGGCCGCGCGCCAGATCGCCGCCTGGCGAGATCACCACGGCCTGGACCTCGCGGTCGCGGTCAACCTGCCCAGCCGCGCCTTCGAGCGCTTCGACCTGGTCGAGCAGGTGCGCGAGGCCACGCGTTCGCTCGGGCTGCCGGAGCGAGCGCTGCAGCTCGAGATCACCGAGACCGCGCTGATGCGCAACATCGACCAGGTCATCCCGGTGCTGCACCGGCTGACGCAGACCGGCGTCGAGATCGCGATCGACGACTTCGGCACCGGCTATTCCTCGCTGGCCTACCTGACGCAGCTGCCGATCCGCGAGCTCAAGATCGACCAGTCCTTCGTTCGCTACCTCGGCGAGCGCGAGCAGAGCACCGCGGTGGTGACCGCGGTGATCGCGCTGGCGCGCTCGCTGCGGCTGCGGGTCGTCGCCGAGGGCGTCGAGACGCCGCTGCAGGAGCAGGTGCTGCGCGGCCTGGGCTGCGACACGCTGCAGGGCCGGCGCTTCGCTCCGCCGATGCCGGCCGAGGACCTGGCGCGCTGGCTCGAGCGCGGCGGCCGCGCCACGCCGGCACGCGATCCGGCCGGCTGAGCGGTCATAGTGCCGGGCGCGGTCGCGGCCGAACTGGAAACGCGAGGTTCCGGACCGCAGAATCCGGGACATGGCGCATCGCGCCGGGCGCTGCATTAGCATCCGGCCCGACCCGTTCCGACTCTCTCCGATCCAGACCATCCAGGGATTGCCCATGACCCGACTTGCCGTCCGCCTCGTTCCGCTGACCGCCGCGCTGCTGCTGGCCCTGCCGGCCGCCCAGGCCGAGACCAGCCCCTGGTACATCGGTGCCTCGCAGGCCTTCACCCGCAACAGCAACGTCTTCTACGCCCCCGACGACCGGGCGCTGTCCGACACCATCTCGTCGACCGGCGTGCGCCTGGGCCTGGACCAGCCGATCAGCCGCCAGCGTCTGTCGGCCAGCGTCAGCGCCAACAGCAACCGCTACAGCAGCCTCGACTACCTGAACCACACCGACTATTCGCTCGACACGAAGCTCGACCTCGAGACGGTCGAGCACATCTCCGGACAGATCTCGTTCCAGGCCGCGCAGAGCCTGCCCAAGGACCAGAACCTGTATTCGACCGGCGAGCGCAACCTGCTGACGACCCGCGCGCTCAATGCACGCGGCCAGATCGGTCTGGGGTCGACGATGTGGTCCTTCGATGCGGGCGCTGCCACGAACCAGATCCGCTACAGCGCCTCGAACTACAAGGGCAACAACTACGACCAGTCCTCGGTCAATGCCGGTCTGCGCTACCGTCCTGCCAGCGGTCTGACGCTGGGGGCCAGCCTGCGCCGCGGCAAGGTCGACTACGTCGATTCCGGCGTGAAGCTCGATCGCAATGACCTGGATCTGCTGGCCTGGGCCAGCGACGGCGGAGCGAGCAGCTATGACGCGCGGCTCAGCATGACGAGGTCGGAGTCGCTGCAGAGCAATCGAACGAACCGGACCTGGACCGGCACGGCTGGCTGGACCTGGAAACCGACTGGCAAGCTGTCGACCGCGCTGCGCCTGACCCGGGACAACAGCGATGCCAGCTACGACTACGCGCTGGGCTCCCTGTCGATCAACGGGGGCAACCGCACCGAGATCAGCACCACGCTGTCGCTGAACGCGAACTGGCAGGCGACCTCGAAGATCTCGGTCGGCGGCAATCTGGCCTACGCACGCCGATCGCTCGACCAGACCTTCCTGACGGTCGTCGGCATCGTGCCGGTCAGCGCGAGCGACCGCACCACCAGCCTGGGGCTGAACATCAGCTACGAGCTGATGCGCAACATCGACCTGGGCTGCGGCGTGACCTGGGCCAACCGCAGCGCCTCCGATGCCACCCAGCTGCTGACGCGCCAGTTCAAGGTCACCACCTACAGCTGCTCCGGCCAGATCTACCTGCGCTGAGTGCGCTGAGCGCATGCCGGATGCATGAAGAAGGGGCGCCGAGGCGCCCCTTGTCGTCGCGGGCCGGTGTCGGCCCGCGCTCCGGTGTCCGGCCGCTCAGCGCCGGCCGATCGAGTGGTACTCCAGCCCGAACGAGCGGATCAGTTCCGGCTCGTACAGGTTGCGACCGTCGAAGACGATCCTGTCCTTGAGGCTGTTGCGCAGGTCGTCGAAGTCCGGCGTGCGGAATTCCTTCCACTCGGTGACGATCAGCAGCGCGTCGGCGCCTTCCAGCGCCTGCTTCTGGCTCTCGGCGTAGCTCAGGCCCGCCCAGCCCTCCATCACCCGCTGCGCCTCGGTGGCCGCCACCGGGTCATAGGCCTGCACCTTGGCGCCGCGCGCCAGCAGCTCCTTGATGATCACCCGGCTCGGCGCCTCGCGCATGTC
>NZ_JABSNM010000022.1:53022-84823 GCF_013294065.1 Sphaerotilus uruguayifluvii | reverse complement strand
GGTCTCAATCCCTTCAACATCAGGGAAGCCGGTCAGACTCTGCGCTCGGAATTCGTCAATGCTGACAAGCACTTGCAAGGGTGCTTGAAGAAAAAACGACCGGGCGAAAAGCTGACTGTCGGCGAGGTGCGTCTCCACGGGGGTTCGGTCTGAACCGGCGAGGCGCATTGTAGCCGGACGGGCAGCCCGGTCAGACGGCCTGCGGATCGTCGGGGGCCGACGGGCTGCGGGGGCGGCGCACCCTCACCGGCCAGCCGTTCAGGTGCAGCCCTCCAGAGGCGTCGACGCGCACCTCCAGATCGCGGCCCCCGGCCGGCAGCGTCTCCATCCCGGGCCCGTGACGTGCGCTCAGGTAATGCACGCGCTGGTTGCGCGAGCCGATCCAGCGGCGCCGGGTGTCGGGCTGGTCCGCCTCGTAGGGGCCGTCCACCAGCACATCGGTCACCGACAGCAGCTCGCGCCAGCCCGTGGGCTGCAGGGCCTCGAGTTCCTCGAGGGTGTGGCCGCTGAAGACCATCACCGACAGGCCCAGCGCCTGCGCACCGCGGCCCACCTCGGCCAGACCGGCCGCCTGCAGCATCGGCTCGCCGCCCAGCATCGTCACGCCCTCGATGCCGGCGGTGTCGCGCGCCAGGGCCAGCCAGCCCACCACCTCGGCCGCGGGCACGCGCTGCCGGGCCACCAGCGGCAGAAAGTGCGGGTTGCAGCACCCCGGGCACCGCTTCAGGCAGCCCTGCACCCACAGCGCCGCCCGCCGGCCCGGTCCCTCCACCTCCGTGCAGTCCACCCAGCGCGCCAGGTTGAGCCAGGCGCCGTTCATGCCCACTCGAAATCGAGGTGGGCGCCCCGGCCCAGCTGCACCACCCGCAGCGAGCGCCCGCGCGACTCGTGCGGCCCGCCGAGCGTCTCGAACAGGAAGTCCGACAGCGGATCGATCAGGCAGGTCGTCAGCGCTCCCGGCATGCCGCGCCCGCCTGCGCTGCGGTCCACCCGCGCCGCGATGGCCTCCAGGATGCGTGTCTCGTCGTCGAACACCAGCTCGGTGATCCCCCACTTCTCGCGCAGCCGCTGGCGCAGAGGCCCGAGCTTGCTGCGCCCGATCGCCACCAGGAAATCGGTGCTGGTGATGAAGTTGAACGGCACGATGTTGCTCTCGCCGATGCGCCCGAGCAGCTCCGGCCGGCCGAGGGTGTGGCAGAAGTGCTCGCGCACCCGCTCGACGAAGGCCGCCCGCACGTCCGGCGTGTCGGGGTCGATCTCGGCCGCACCGATGTTCGAGGTGAAGACGATCATCGATTCGGCGAAGGACACCGTCTGGCCGCGGCCATCGGTGAGCCGCCCGTCCTCCAGGATCTGCAGGAACTTGTCGAGGATGCGGGGATGGGCCTTCTCGATCTCGTCGAACAGCAGCAGCGAGAAGGGTCGCTGGCAGACCGCGCTGGTGAGCTGGCCGCCGTCCTCGTGGCCGACATAGCCGGGCGGCGCGCCGACCAGCCGCTGGTCGGCATGCTCGTGGTTGAACTCCGACATGTCGAAGCGAAGGCAGGCCTCCTCGTCGCCGAACAGGAACTGCGCCAGTGCCTTGGCCAGCTCGGTCTTGCCCACGCCGGTGGGCCCGACGAAGAAGAGCACCCCCTTGGGCGTGCGCTGCTGCTGGGAATGCTGCAGCCCGGCCAGGCCGGTGTAGGCCCGTCTCAGCACCCGCTCGACCGCGGCGATCGCCTGAGGCTGGCCCTTGACGCGGCGCCCCAGCCGCTCGCGGGCTTCGGCCAGCTTGTCGCGGTCGAGCGATTCCCACGGGCTGTGCCGGGTGCCGTGGCGGTACAGCGCGATCAGCGCCTGCGGCCGCATCGGCGAGTCCTGCTGGCGTGACAGCCGCGCCAGGTTGACCAGATCGCGCAGGCTCATGCCGTCGAGCGCATCCGTCATGTCGGTCAGCACCGTCGAGCCGGGCAGCAGCGGAGCCTCGAGGTGAAAGACATGGGCCAGCCGCAGCAGCGCCGCCTGACGCTGCTCGCGCGAGGGGGCGGCCACGGTGACGGTCCCGAACTGGGGGTTGTTCAGGAACATCGTCGGCGGCAGGCCGGGGGGCGTGCCGTCCGCCAGCAGCAGCAGCAGGGTGCGCGGGCGGCGCAGCGTGTCCGGCGCGGTCGAGACCGGCGCCTCCCGGGTGGCCCGGCCGATGCGCAGCAGCCAGCCTCGTTCGACCTCGCTGAGCGCGCTGGCCGCACCGAACAGCAGCGATGCCCCGTCGATGACGAAGGCGATCGGCCGGTCGCCGTCCGGCTGCAGCATGTGCAGCGCCACGGTGGCCAGGAAATCCTCCGGTGTCACTGCCGGTCCCCGGCGAGCGGACGCGGCCGCCACGGTGCGCGCCGGAGCCGGTGGCGGCCCGCCCAGGTCGTAGTCGTCCCCGGGGCGAGCCTCGCGGGACGAGGCGGCCTGCGCTCCCTGCAGGGCCTGCGACTGCAGCTGGCCCCAGGTGCGGGCATCCACCCCGGAGAGGCCGTGGACGCGGTCCCAGACGACCACCTCGGCATGCCCCTGCTCCTTGAGCAGGCGCAGAGCCAGGTCGCGGTTGCTCAGCCAGCGTCCCGCGCCGAGCGGATCGGGCGCCAGGTCCTGGATCTGTCCTTGCAGGATGATGGCCCGGCGCAGGACGCACTCGCGTCGCAGCGCGGTCAGCCAGCCGGCCTCGGTCGACGCCGTCGTCGAAGTCGGATCGAGATTCAAGCTCATCAGTTTCGGCTCCGATGGGTGGCACCGGGCAGCGGCCGCGCATCGCGGTCGCGGTCGTCGGGGTTCTCCCAGATCACGCGCTGGTCGGACAGGCGGATGCCGTAGATCTCCTGCAGGCTCGGCAGCACCTGATCGATGTCCTGCCGGCAGGCCCGGCCCTCGTAGCGGTCGAAGTGGTAGTGCAGCCCGCCTTCGAGATCGATGCGGAACTCCGCCTCGGCCCCGGAGGGCCGGCTGGCCTGCAGCAGCACCTCGTCGCGGCCCGAGTCGCGCAGCCGGCGCGGCCGCTCGACGACGAAGCCGGCCTCGTCCAGCGCCTGGTGCACGGCGCGGACCACCTCGCGGCGCACGGCCTCGTCGACGGCCAGGGTGTCTGTCCGCTCGATCGCCTGGCCCAGCTGCGCTGCCAGCGTCCCGCTGTCCTGGGCCACGTCCGCCTGCAGGCCGAACCCGGCCAGCTGCTCGCGCAAGCCGGCGCGCGCATCCTGTTCGGCCTGCTCGCGAGCCTGTGCCCGCACCCCGTCGGCCTGTTGCCGTGCCTGCGCGAGCACCTCGCCGAGCTGCGTCTGCAGGTCCGCCAGCATCGCCTCGTCCGGTGCGGCCTGCCGCGTCTCGAGCTGGCGCCGCAGCCGGGTCAGCGCCGGTCGGGCCAGCTGAAGGGCCAGCGCATCGCCACAGTCCACCAGCGTCCGCGACCAGACCCGCTCCGCAGCGTCGCGCAGTCCCTGCAGGTGCTCCTGCCGAAGCACGTCGTCGAGCCGGCGGGCCTCGGCCTCGGCGGCCCAGGCGGCCTGCCGCGCCGCACGCGCCCGGGCAGGCAGCCCCGGCAGGCTCTGCGACAGCGCCAGACTGATGTCGCGGGCCTCGCGGGGATTCGCCTGAAGCTGTCGCCAGCCCTGCTCCAGCTGCCGGCGCGCCTGGGCGAATTCTTCGGGCAGGGCCTGATCCAGCCCTTGGGCGCTCAGGTCCTCGAGCAGTCGGGCATGCCGCTCCAGGAAGGGGCGGGTGCTGGCACGCATCTGCTCGAGGTGCAGCTGTTCGCGGCGCTCCCGCTCGAGGCGGTAGCGCAGGTCGGCAGACTGGCTCATGGACGTTTCTCCGATGTCCTGGGGCGGGCGGCCGGCCCGAATCGCGGTGCCTCCTCGGCGCCGATGCCGCAGGACTGGGCCAGGTTGCGCAGGTTGCGGTCGGTGCTCCACAGCCGGACCTCGCTGCGTGCCCAGAAGATCGCGGCCGACAGGATGCACTCGTCGCTGCTCATGGCCTGCTCCGGCCACAGTTCCGGATGGTCTGGCTCGTGGGTCAGGCGGGCCTGGTGGCGCTCGATGGCGGCGATCGCAGCGCGGGCCTGGGCGGCCTGTCTCGACCGGTTGGCGTCGTCCTCGTCGGGCCTGGTCCGCTTGAGGCCATCGAGCTCCTGGATCACCCGGCGTGGCAGCACCAGCCGGATCGTGCCGGGCACCCGATCGAGCAGCTGGGGCGCCTCCATCAGCACGCTGGTGTCGAGCACCCGCACCGGCTCGTTGCGCGGCAGCGCGGGGGCCAGATGCTGTTCCAGCCAGTCGGCGATCGCGTACAGCCGGGCATCCAGCGGCTGCAGTTGCGCTGGCACCTGCCCCAGGTGCTGGCTCAGCGTCTCGATGTGCCGACGACCGTCCTGCACCGCCGCCTCCAGCCGTGCGACACGTCGGATGACCGCGCGGCGCCATTCAGGCGCGGGCGAGTCGAGATCGGGTCGGGTGTCCAGCAGCACCGGATCGATGTCGCGGCGGAGCTGCTTCCAGTGCGTGATGAACTGCTGGATGGGCCGGGACAGCAGGTGCGGACCGCAGCCGCTGGGCTGCTCGTCCAGCGCGGCCTCGAGCAGGTCCTCGCGCAGCGAGGGCGACAGCAGCGTGGCCGGCAGGGTCAGCGTGTCGTTGCCCAGCGCCTTGCGCAGCGCACGGGCCTCGGCGAGCTGGCGCAGTGGCGGCAACGCGTCGACCACTCGTTGCGCGATCTGGGCGTGCAGCGATTCGGGCCAGGACCTGACGGCCTGAAGCAGGGCCAGCGTGCCGGCCAGATGTCGCTGGCGCCCGGTCTCGTCATCGATCGGCGAGCGCCGCGACAGCAGCGCCTGCAGCTGCGGGCCGAAGTTCGGCTCGGCAGCGATCTGCTCCGGCGGCTGGCGCCGAGCCATCTCCTGCAGCAACTGCGCCAGAGAGTTCATGCGGGCCGCATCGTCCAGCCCGTCCGCGTGTCGAGCCCAGGCCGCCAGCACCTGGCTCGGAGGCTCGAACCACAGGCGCATCACCTCGGCCGCCGGTGCCGCCATGCCGGCCAGTGCGTGGCCGATCGCCTGCGTCAGCCGCGTCACCAGCTCGACCGCCTGCGGTGTCTGGGGGTTCATCCACCCCTGCACCGGGATCGTGCGGGGGTGGCCCGCCCAGTGAAGCCTCATCGCACCGGCCAGACTGATCTCCGGCGGCTTGCCCGGCGCCTGGATGCGCATCGACGTCCAGCTGGCCGGCAAAGCCGCCGGTCGGGCGATCGGCAACCGGCTGGACCTGTCGTTCAGCCACTCGATGACCTCCAGACCGTTGCCGGCATCCTGGGCAGGCAGGTCAAGCTGCCGCGGCTTGGGCTCGCGCGCCGGGCCCACCCGATCCAGCGAGGCCAGCTCATCGGGCGACACCACGGCACCGGGCGAGCCCGAGCCGGTCGGGGTCGACAGAAGGCCGGCCAGCAGCGGCCACAACGATTCCGGCTCGGTCTGGCCCAGCCAGCGCTGCACCGAGGCGGACTGCGGCGCCCTGGCCGTCACCGTACCGTCCGGGGCCACCGTGATCTCGAGCTGCACCGGCCGACCGTCGCGATGCGGCGTTGCGCAGCGGATGTCCAGGATCTCGGTGTCGACGGTCCGCCAGTCATGCTTCTCCTCGGGCAGGCGGGCCCGGACCTGTCCGCTCAAATCCTCGGCGGTCACCTCGGGGATTGGCAGCCAGGGAGGGGCCGTCGTGTTGCTGCGGACCGGTCCTCGGGCGATGCTGTCGTCCAGTCGCATCTCCCGGCTGATCGGATCGAAGACATGGTGCACCGTGCAGGTCTGGGCACGGCGCGGGATCCATCCACGGCGCAGACAGTCCTCGGCGCGTGCGTCGAGCTGCCATCGATCCAGCGGTTCGTCCAGCAGGGTCTGGCATTCGGCCAGTGACAGGCCGTGAAGAGGGGCGGGCGGATGCAGCAGGTTCACGTCATGCAGATCGCGCACGGCCGGCTCGATCAGGCGGGCCGCGTCGAGCAGGCCGAGCTCCTGCTCGAACACGCTGGCCAGGCCGCGTTCGGCCAGCCTCGCGTCGCCAGAGGCCGCCAGGATCAGCCGCAGCACCATCTTCTCGATCACGGTCGGGCGCCTCAGCGTGCGGTAGCGCACTTCGGACTCGATCATCAGCACCGGATGCAGGACCGTGCGCTTCAGGGTCAGGCTCATGCGAGGTCTCCATGCCGGCCGGTGCGGACGCCGGCAGCGCTGCGCACGGGGGCGCGGCGGGGTAAGGCTGCGGCGGTGCGCATCACCGTCCGTGCAGGCACGAGGGCGTCCGTGCTGTCCAGGTGGCGGAACATCTCCTGGTAGATGCGCCGGACCTGCCGGCCCGGACGGTCCATGTGGGGCAGCTCGACCTCGCGGGACTCCAGCATCGTGCATGCACCCAGCACCAGCAGCAGCGAGCGCGCCCGCGACATCGCGACGTTGATGAACTCGTAGCGGGCGACGTTGGCGCGGCGCGATCGACGCACTTCGGGACCGCGGCCATCGTTGCGCACCAGGCTGACCAGCACCACGTCGCGCTCCTGGCCCTGGTAGCGGATGACGGTGTTGATGTCGACCTCGATCGCCTGCCAGCCTGCCGGTGGGCGCACCGTGTTGATCTGCTGACGGATGCAGCGCAGCTGGGCGGCGTAGAACGAGACGATGCCCACCGTCAGCCGCCGACGGGCATCATGGCCGGCCTCCACCGCCGCCCGGTCCAGGCGCAGCAGCAGCTGGGCGATGAGCTGCGCCTCCAGCAGGTTCGTGCGCAGCGGCCGGCCACCGGCATCCAGATCCTCGCGGGCAGGCAGGCCGTCGGTGCCGCACGAGGTGTCGATCCACAGCACATGCTCGTCGGGCTGGATCAGTGTCTCGCCGTCTGCCGCGGGAATCGTCAGGCCGTGGGCGCGCTGCGTGTCCGGGTCGCTCAGGCCGCAGACGAGCTGGTTCTCGTAGAAGCGGTTGACCAGGGCCATGATCTGCGGGTGCATGCGGAACTGCATCGTCAGGCGCTCGCGCAGGCTGGCGTCGGCCTGCTCGAAATGTGCCTTGAACAGCGAGGCGGTGACCATGCGCTCGAAGCGGCGCAGGTTGTCGGGGGTCAATGCGCTGGCCTGGTCCGTGCCACCGTCGGCGGCCTCGTCGGCGGCCGTCTGGAAGTCGACCGCCTCCTGGCCTTCCTGGAACAGCGGCGGCAGCTGGCGGTGGTCGCCGACCAGCACGCTGCGCCGCGCCCGCATCATCGGCATGAGCATTTCCAGCGGCGTGGCCTTGCTGACCTCGTCGATCAGTGCGACGTCGAAGGTGGTGTGTCCCGCCTCTTCGAGCGTGCGCGGATTCTCGTTGCAGGTCAGCGCGACGACATTGCACAGCCCGGGCCATTCGGCCTTCAGATGCGTCCAGTCGGGGCAGCCGTTTGGCTGGTCCTCCGCCGCACGGATCTGGGCCGCCAGGTCCTCTTGCCAGGCCAGGTGCAGCGGTTTCCACAGATCGCGGTGCGCCTGTTCATGGGCCAGGCGGCGGGCGAGCGCGTCGAGACCTTCGCGGTGGCGCCGCCGCTCGGCCTGCAGCCGCGGCTCGATGTCCTCCTCATCCAGGGCGTCCAGCGCGGCGCCCGATTCGTCCAGCAGGGGCATCGGTGCCTCGCCCAGCAGCGCGCCGAGGCGCTTGCGCAGTTCGGCGCGCTGCAGCCGCAGGGCCGTCTCGTCGCTGCAGGCACGGCGCCAGGCCTGCTCGGCCCGGTGGACCGGCCGGTCGTCGGGCAGCGTGGGCGGCGTGGCCGCCAGCGTCTGGTGCTGCACCTGCACCTGTTCGAGCAGTCGCTCCCGGCTCAGATGGGCGATCTCCAGGGCCTGCCGGATCGGCGCCAGGGCCTGCTCCAGCCGCTGACCGAACTCGACGGGGTTGTGCCCCGTCACGCGCCAGGGCGATGGATCGGCGAAGACCTGCTCCCACGCCAGCGTGGCCAGCTCGCCGCGGGCCGAGTGCTCGCGCAGATTCAGGCGCTCGCGGCGGCACAGGCGCAGCCGCTGGATCAGCTCGGGGTCATCGCTGTGATCGAGCTGATCCTGCAGGTGCTCGATCTCGGTCTCGAGCGCCTGCAGGCGCTGGCGCGTCTGCGGGTCGAGTGCGTCGGGCGTGTGGTGGCCCGCCTGCAGCCGCAGGGCCTGCTGACGCAGCTCGGCGGTCGCGCGTGTCAGCCGGTCCAGATCGGCCAGCAGCAGCCACAGCTGCGCTGCGCGCTGCGAGGGCAGGTCGCGCCATTCGTCGGCGCGCACGGACAGCCTCGCTCCGGCCGGGCCCATCGCCAGGAGCGCCTGCACCAGCACCTCGGCCTCAGGCACAAGGCTCGCCTCCAGCACCGCCGGCTGACCCGAGCGGCCCGGCGCCATGAGCTCGGCCTGCAAGGCCGTCAGCGCGCGCAGGCGCTCGGCGTGATCCTCCTGGGCCTGGCGTTCGGCCTGCAGCACTGCGCGGGCATCGGCCAGCGCCTGCGCGCCGTCATGCACCTGCTGCACCTGCGCCTGCAGGCGGTGGCCGAGCGCTTCGCTGTCCTGGCCCAGCAGGTCGGCCTGCTCGAGCCAATGCACCAGCCGGTCGTGTTCGTGGCGTTCCGTGTCCCACGGTTTCAGCCGGTCCTGGCTGTGCGAGGCCAGCGCACGGTAATAGCGCGCCAGCGACCGGGCGCCGACGAAGTCGCGGCCCTCGTCGGTGATGCGATCCTCTCGGCCCAGCCGGATCGCTCGCACCGCGGTGGAGCCCGTCAGCCTGCCGAGCGCGTTGTCGACCGCGTTGTGCGCCTGCGAGCTCAGCAGCACCGTCTCGCCGCGCGAGACGAACCGGGTGATGGCCTCGACGATGACGGTGGTCTTGCCGGTGCCCGGCGGCCCCTGCAGCAGGAACAGGTCCGGCGCCGTCAGCATCTTGCCCACGGCATCGCGCTGGGCCGCGTTCAGCACGGTCGCGCCGCCCGGCCATGGCGGGGTCCGCCCGGGACCGGGGCGGGCCTGCGTCACGTCGAACAGCCAGCTCGACAGGTAGGGCGCGCAGCCGCCCTGTTCGGCCAGGTCCTTGAGCATGCGCTCTTGGCGGGCGATCAGTCCCAGATCCCCCGCCTGGGAGACCGACAGGAAGCCGGCGCGCGGCCAGCGGGCGATCAGATTCGCGCGCTGGGCTTGGTGGGCGGCGACCGTGGGAGCATCCTGGCCGCGGGGGCGGCGCTGGAGGGCATCGATGTCCTCGTCGTCGAGCGTGACGAGCCACTCGGCCTGGACGCCGGCCGGCCGCAAGTCATCCTCTCCTGGCCGCCGCTGGGCGTCCACGACCTTCGGCTCGTCGCAGCCCGGCACGAGACGGCCCACGCGCACCGTGTGGGGCCTGCGGCCCGGCCCGGGGGTCTCGGCCGGTTGCAGCGTCCAGGCGTCGGACGAGGCCTCCAGCGGCAGCAGCACCAGATCCTCGCGCTGCAGGCGGCTGCGGGCCTGCGCCAGCGTGGCGGCATCCGGCGCGTGCACCTGAAGACGCAGACACGGCTCCGCCTCGGCCGGATCGTTCCAGTCCATCGACACGTAGCGCATGCCGACACTGCGTGCGTTCACCAGGCGACGTTTCCAGGCGAGGAAATCTCGCCATTCGCCCAGACGGTCGCGGGTCTGCGAGGAGATCAATGGCAGTTCGCTCGCCAGCGGCCCGGACAGCAGGTTGCCGCCTGGCGGCAAGTACGGCCGGCCGGTCGCACGGGCATCGTTCTGGAACACCACCGCCTCGATCAGGCGCTCGAAGGGCCGGGTGGGGGTGTCGGCCATCTCGTGCAGGCGACGCAGGCGCAGCACCGGATGGGTGGCCCGACGGGGCCAGGTGCCGATCAGCGCGAGCGAGAAGCCCGGCGCCAGCGGCAGCACGCCTGGCGCCTCGATGACCGGACGCAGGGCCAGCGTGATGAACTCCGCCTGCGCGTCGAGCGTGAGGTTGGCGGCGTGGTAGCGCGCCGGCTGGGCATGCGCAAACAGGTGATCGAGCAGATGGTCGCTCAGCGGGCCGTCGTCCTCGACCCAGTCGGTGAAGTAGCGACCGGTGGCCTGCAGGCGCCGCAGCTGTTTCTCGACCTCGGGGCGTGCGGTCTCGTCGATCTGGACATGCAGGTTCGCCATGAGGGACGGGCCCTCCCCGCCCGCATGACATTCATTTTTTCAATCGATGGAAAATACAGGATTGTTTGCCGCTGTTTTCGAATTGATCATTGGTGGCGTGACATCCGCACGCCAAGGCGATCACGCTCCCGCCGGGCACCGCGCCTGATCCCGCTGCAGCGACCTTGCCGCGTCCCGCCCCGCCCCAGAAACGACAAACCCCGCCAGGATCACTGGCGGGGTTCGAAGAAATCCCTTCAACATCAGGGAAGCCGGTCAGACTTCAAACGTGCATCATTCAGCTGGAAGGTACTGTCTCAATCCCTTCAACATCAGGGAAGCCGGTCAGACCCTGATCTGGGTGGTCCGACCAGACCGCAAGTGTCTCAATCCCTTCAACATCAGGGAAGCCGGTCAGACTTGTCGCGAGTCAGGACAAGAAGAAGTTCGAGGTCTCAATCCCTTCAACATCAGGGAAGCCGGTCAGACTCTGCGCTCGGAATTCGTCAATGCTGACAAGCACTTGCAAGGGTGCTTGAAGAAAAAACGACCGGGCGAAAAGCTGACTGTCGGCGAGGTGCGTCTCCACGGGGGTTCGGTCTGAACCGGCGAGGCGCATTGTAGCCGCCGCAGCGGCCGGGTCACCAGGCCAGCGCCGCGCCGGTCTGTGCGGCCAGGCGGCGGATGTCGCGCTCGAGGTTGCGCACGCTGCGGAAGTCGCCCGGCGTGCCGGGAATGGTCACGAACAGGCCGCAGCCCGGGGGCGAGAGCTTGCCGTGCTTGCTGCCGCGCCGGTAGGTCCAGGCCTGGCGGACCAGACGCCGCACCAGCGCGTTGGTCTCGCGGCAGGTCGAGTAGCGCTCGCTCATGCGCACACCTCCGCCGCCGCTGCGGCCGGCGTGTAGCGGCGGGCGAACTTCAGCGCCGACCAGCCGATCTGCGCGAAGGCCGCGCCCGCGCCGGCCTCCAGGATCGGCGGGCTGTAGTCGTAGCCGAAGGCGCCCGGCCGGTTCTGGAAGAAGCGCCCGAGCGGGTCGATCATGATGTACGAGCCCTGCATGTCCGCGTGGTCCTCGACCACCATCACCGACGACAGCGCGCGGTGGCGCTCGACGAAGGCCTGGAACTGCGCGTCGCTCACCTCCAGCGCCTGGCTGACCACCGGCAGCGCGCGCAGCACCTTCCAGCGCGAGGGCGCCAGCCGGCGCACCAGGTCGCCGAGGTCGTCCTGCCAGTTGGGCGCGCACACGACGGTGTTGAGCTTCAGCGTCCAGTGCGGATGCGCCTGGCGCGCCTGGGCGACGGCCTCGGCCAGCCGGTCCAGATCGAGCGTGCGGCCGTGGCGATCGACGCGGCCGATCTGCGCCAGCACCTCGGGCCGCGCCGCGTCCAGGCTCAGGCCCAGCATCGACAGCTCGCCGGTCAGCGCGGTGAGCATCGGCGCGTCCAGCAGGCTGGCGTTGGAGATCATCGAGACCTCGAAGCCGATCGCCCGCGCCAGCTTCAGCAGCGGCAGCAGCCGGCCCTGGTGCAGCAGCGGCTCGCCGCCGGCGATGTTCAGCCGCGGCGGCCGCGCGCCCGAGCGGCCCGCGAAGTGCATGTACAGCTCGGCCAGCAGCGCGCGGGTGGCTGCTGCGTCGCGGATCAGCTCCGTCTTCGAGGGCCGCTCCCAGTGGGCGTAGCAGTAGCCGCAGCGGTAGTTGCAGGCCTCGGTCACATGCCAGTTGAGGACGGTCTGCGCGGGGGCGCTCGGCATTCGCATCTCGGTGTCTCCCTGTTCTTGCCTGTCGATGGGAGACAGTGTCGATCGCCGCGGCCCGCGCCGGCCCGCCGGGCAAGGTTGCCGAGGACGGCGCCGGACATCCTCGGCCCACAAAAGAAAACCCCCCGCCAGCCAGGCTGACGGGGGGGGCGGCGGTCTGCGCGGTGCCGGGCGTTCAGTCGCGGTCCAGCAGATTGGGGAGCCACGAGGGCAGGCCGTGCCGCGACAGCGCATCGGCCACGCCGGCGGCCACCACCACGACGGCCACGGCCAGCGCGGCTTCCACGATCGGGCTGTCGGTCTTGATGGGGCCCGTCTCGGTGAGGGCGGTCAAGAAGTCGGAGGAGGGCATGGTGTGTTTCCTTCGGTGAAGTGCGATGAGGGAATGATCGGGCCGGATCGGCGGGGGGCGGCGCGCTGGCAAGGTTGCCGCGCACCGCCGCTCGCCCGCCGCTGCCGGCTCAGTCCTTGCGGCGCGCCAGCAGCGCCAGGGCCGCCAGGGCCAGCGTCGCCAGCGTGACCAGCGCGCCGGGGTCCTTCGTCGGCGCGGGGTTCTTGTCGTCAAGCATCGGTGTGTCCTCTCGGGCGGGGCCCTGATCTGCGATGGACGTGATGATCCGCCCCCGATGGCGTCCGCCCCCGCTGCGGCAACCTTGCCGCGCCTCAGCCGAAGATGCGCCGGCGCAGGTCGGTCAGGCGCTCGCGCAGGGTGCGTTCCTGGCAGAGCGTCTCGGCCACCCGCTCGTTGCTGGGCACGACGGTGTGGGCCATGCCGTTGCGCAGGTAGAAGAGTTCGCGCATCTCGGCGCTGCTGGCCTGGGCTTCCTTGCGGACCTCCTCGCGGCGCGAGAAGTCGGTGGCGGCGCCTGCCTCGTCGCGGGTCTGCCGCGACAGGAAGGCCTCCTGCATCAGGATGGTCGCGCGCAGGTAGTCGTTGCGCGCCAGGTAGGCATCGGCCAGACGCAGCTCGCGCTCATGGCGGGTCTTGGCGTCGATCCATCCCAGCCGCGCCAGCAGCTGCCGGCCGAAGAGCTGCATGAACGGCCCCTTGAGCGCCTGCAGCGCCGGGCGCACCTGGCGCAGCCGCGCCAGCGCGGCCTCGGTGTTGTGCTGCCGCTCCAGGAAGGCGGCCTCGCGCAGCAGGTTGGCGCGGCTGGCGGGCAGGCCCTCGCGTTCGAGCAGCGGGGCGAAGGTGCCGTAGTCGCCGTCCTTGTCGTAGCAGGCCAGGGCCTCGATGCCGTCGAGCATGCGCAGCATGCCGTCGAGCCGCAGCACCGGCGTGATCTTGGTGGCCTGGTCGGTCATCTCGAGCGCGCCGTAGCAGATCTGGCGCACCTGCACCTGGCGCAGCCGGCCCAGGTAGCGCGCGGCCACCAGCGCGAGCATGGGCAGGTGGCGGAAGGAGTGCGTCACGTCCAGATCGACCGTCTCGCCCTGCGGCACCAGCTCGGCCAGCGTGGTCAGCAGCGCGGCCTGCTCGGCCTCGTCGCGGGCCGGCTCGATCAGGCGGCAGATCACCGTCATGCCCATCTCGCGGCCGAGGTGATCGGCGTAGTCGTCGAGCATGTCCTGGCTCACGCGGTCCTCGCGCACCGCGTGGCCGAGCGCCTCCCAGTGGTCGGTGTACTCCAGCACCCGCGCCTCGGCCTCGGACTCGAAGAACACGTCCCACATGCTGCCGCGCGTGCCCAGCAGCACCAGCCGCTTCGGCTGCAGGTGCCGCGCCAGCGCCATGCCCAGGAAGGGCACCTTCGCCTGCACGCCCTCGGCGAGCTGGTAGGTGGCGGTTCGGTAGCCGGTGCTCTTGTCAAGCTGGCTCTTGCCCAGAAAGCTGATCAGGGTGCTCATCGTGGTGATGTCGTGCGGTTGAAGTCAGGGCCTCAGTGTCGCCTGGCCCTGCGCCCGGGCCGCCGCGCGGCAAGCTTGCCTCGCCGTGGCCCCCAAGAAAAAACCCCGCCAGGGCCTCTGGCGGGGTTCGGAGAAATCCCTTCAACATCAGGGAAGCCGGTCAGACTGCATTCGCAGCAGCTTTGTTCGCCGTCACCAGTCTCAATCCCTTCAACATCAGGGAAGCCGGTCAGACCGAGTGGGATCGTGTGTACAGCACCGGCCCTGGTCTCAATCCCTTCAACATCAGGGAAGCCGGTCAGACCAAGGCGCTGGGGTAATCATGAAGTTCATTCGTCTCAATCCCTTCAACATCAGGGAAGCCGGTCAGACTGGTGGCTGACGTGGACACTCACGTCAAGACGGGTCTCAATCCCTTCAACATCAGGGAAGCCGGTCAGACAACTGCGTCGCAAGTTTCGCAAGCAGGTAGAAGTCTCAATCCCTTCAACATCAGGGAAGCCGGTCAGACATGATGAACCAGCAATTGCGCATCCCCAGGACCGTCTCAATCCCTTCAACATCAGGGAAGCCGGTCAGACTGCGCTCGGAATTCGTCAATGCTGACAAGCACTTGCGAGGGTGCTTGAAGAAAAAACGGCGAGGCGAAAAGCTGACTGTCGGCGAGGGGCGTCTCCACGGGGTTCGGTCTGAACCGGCGGGGCGCATTGTAGCGCGGAGCGCCGGGATGTTCACTTCCGGTGCGGCGAGAATGGCGGGCCGCGTGTTGCGCCCCCCACCTCGCCAAGGATTCCGATGCCTGACCTGCCGACGCCGCCCCAGGACCTGCGGCCGCTGCGCCTGATCGTCTTTGCCAGCGAGCAGCTGGTGCCCACGCTGCAGTTCGTGCTGCACAGCGCCGAGCAGGCCGGGCGCCGGCTGCGCGCGGTGATGGTGATGCACACGCCCGATGCGGCCCGCTCGGCCGGCCCGGCGCGGCGGCTCCAGGGCGTGCTGCAGCGCTGGGCGCGGCGCCGCCAGGCGCAGGGCGCCGGCTTCTCGGTGATCCTCGGCCAGGGCGAGGCCTCGCCGGCCGGCGTGCGCGAGGTGCTGATGCAGTGGTTCTCCCAGGCGCCCGACGACGAGTGGCGGGTCAATGTCACCGGCGGCACCAAGCCGATGTCCGCCGCGGCGGTGGAGCTGACCCTCTCGACCGACCTGCCCGCGCGCCGGGTGCTCTACCAGGAGCTTGGCAGCGGCTGGTCGGAGCTGGTGCAGGCCGACGACGGGCTGCTCGACATGCGCGCGCTGGCCCCCGGCGACGGGCTGGTGCCGGCCAGCGGCACGCTGGAGCGGCTGCTGCCGCTCGAGGAGATGGTGGCCACCCAGTTCTCCGACGCGCACCAGATCACCACCGAGCGGCTGCCCGCCGACCTGCCGGTGCAGACCCTGGTGCCGCTGCTGCTGGCCCAGGGCTGGAACTGGAAGACGGCGCTGGCGGCCCTGCCCCGGCCGGTGGCCTGCTCGGGCAGCGGCGTCGGCTTCGAGATGTTCCTGGGTGCCGGGCTGCAGGCCTGCGGCATCGCGGTGAGCCATTCGCTGAAGGTGATGGACCGCGACCAGCGCGGCAAGGTGGTGCGCGAGATCGACCTGGTGGCCTGCCACCGCGACCGGCTGATCTGCATCGACATCAAGCTGCCCGGCGTCGACGATCACCTCAAGGGCACGCAGCTCGCCGACGTGGCCGAGCTGGCGCACTCGCTGGGCGGGCGTGGCGCGCTGGCGGTGGCCGTGCGCCCGGGCTGGCCCGAAGACGAAGGCACGCAACGCCTGGCGCGCGCGCTGGGCGTGCAGCTGCTGACCCAGGCCCACGCCGCGCAGCCCTTCAGCACCTTGCTGCGCTGGATCGACCGCTCGCTCACGCCCTCGCCCGGCGTGCTGGAGGCCGAGGCGCTGCTGCAGGCGCACCAGCAGACCGGCAGCGACGTGCTCAGCGACGGCAGCCGCGTGCCGGTGCTGAAGGTCAACGACAGCGGCATGCTGCACCTGCCCTCGATGATGGAGCAGCTGGTGCAGCGCCGCGCCCAGCCCTGGGCGCTGGCGCAGATCGATCCGCAGCGCTACCTGATCGGCATCCCCAAGAAGGCGCTCGCGCTGGCGGACCAGCCCGACTGGCCCGACCGGATGAACGCGCTGCATCGGCTGCTGAAGGGGTGCAGCGCGCCCGGCTCGCTGCAGTTCAAGGAAACCCCGGGGTGGGTGACCGCCCAGCTCGTCATGCGTCAGGGCCTGAGCCGCGACGAGCTGCTGCAGCCGCTCGGCGAGATCCTGCCGCCCGGCTGAGCGCCTCAGTCGAAGACGGCGTCCCACAGCGAGGAGACCGCCCAGACCGCGGCGGCCGCGGCCGCCACCGGGGCCACCGCCGCGACCGCGCCGGTGGCGCCTACGCTGGCGGCGAGGGTGGTGGCGGCGCCGGCGGCCGCACGGGCGACGTAGGCCTTGGTGCCGGTCTGGATCACGGTGCGGATCGCCTGGGCTTCGGGGGTCTGGGTCATCTGTGTCCTCTCGGGCGGCGCCCTGTCTTGCAATGGACGCGATGATCCGCCCCCGGCGGCGTCGGGCCCCGCTGCGGCAACCTTGCCGCGCCCCCACCCCAGAAACAAAAAACCCCGCCAGGGCCTCTGGCGGGGTTCGGAGACATCCCTTCAACATCAGGGAGGCCGGTCAGACCTCGGCTACATCGGCGTCGGCGACCTGTATTTGTCTCAATCCCTTCAGCATCAGGGAAGCCGGTCAGACAAGTAACCCAGAAAGAAACCCCCAAAGCTTCGCCGTCTCAATCCCTTCAACATCAGGGAAGCCGGTCAGACCCATGCGCTCGAAAAAGAGTGCCAAGAAGACTGGTCTCAATCCCTTCAACATCAGGGAAGCCGGTCAGACTGCCTTTGCAATGGGGTTGTTCGTCATCACGAGTCTCAATCCCTTCAACATCAGGGAAGCCGGTCAGACCTCCGCGGGATCGGTGTCAAACTGGGCATGCGTCTCAATCCCTTCAACATCAGGGAAGCCGGTCAGACTTGGAGAGGTGAGCAGCATTGAGCAGGTGACTGTCTCAATCCCTTCAACATCAGGGAAGCCGGTCAGACTCTGCGCTCGAAATTCGTCAATGCTGACAAGCACTTGCGAGGGTGCTTGAAGAAAAAACGGCGAGGCGAAAAGCTGACTGTCGGCGAGGTGCGTCTCCACGGGGGTTCGGTCTGAACCGGCGGGGCGGATTGTAGCCGGCGATTCAGGACTTTTTCAGCGCCGGCGCCAGCAGGCGCCACCAGTCATTGGCGTTCTTCAGCGTCAGGCAGGCCGCCGGCAGGCGCAGCTCGCTCGGGCTGTGCTTGACGTGGGGCGCGCGCTCGCGCACCGACTCGATCGTCAGCCACTCCGCCGCCGGTCCCACCTGCTCGCGCAGGCGCTTGAGGATCTTCGATCCCACCGGCTTGAAGTTGTCGCGGCCGCGCACCTCCCTGCCGCCGTTCAGGTCCGACAGCAGCCGCTCGTCCAGGTCCTCCGCGCGAAATGCGGCGCCGCCGGGCAGATCGCGCTCGTGGAGCCGCGCCAGCGCGTACAGGCCCAGCACCATGAACTCCTGCGGCGCCATCTTGATCGTGCAGCCCAGCAGCTCGACCTGCTCGGTGGCGAAGTCCAGCTGCACGGGCGGGGCCTCCAGCGTGGCCTGGGCCAGACGGATGGCGAAATCGAAGTCCTCCAGCGCCTTGGGCGGCAGATCCTTCAGCATCGAGCCGAGCTTGATCGCGCTCAGCTCCGCAAGCTGAACCCTGGCGTCGGCCGAGGAGACCGTCTTCTTCTCCCCCGTGGGCTTGTTGTCGGGGCCGCGCAGCTCGATCGTGAATTCACGCGGTTCGGGCGTCGGATAGAAAAACTCGCCCACGTTCTCGAAAGGCGCGTTCACCAGCACATGCGACAGCCGGTCTTCGGACGTGGCCACCAGCGAGAAGGCCTGGCCCATGTAGAAGCTCATGCTCTTGCGCCCGCCGGCCACCGAGGCGTGCAGACGCGTCGTCCATTCGGGCGCGGCCTTGAGCTGGCGCAGCACGCGGTAGATGGTGTTGGCCGCCTGCCGGTTGTCCTCGTCGGTCTGGATGTCGGCCAGCGCCTCGCCCTGGCCGTGCTCGTCCTGGCCGATCAGGTGGAGGGTGCTGTCATCGAAGCGGATCTGGCGGCCCGGCAGATGGTCGCTCAGGAAGGCATGGAAATGCCCGGTCTGCGGCGCCAGCAGCGACTCGCGGATCCTGTTGCGCCCCTCCAGCGTGGTGATGACATGGATCTCGTCGGGCACGAAGTCCTGATCCTTCACCAGCGCATACAGCGTCTCGGTGACGATGGCCGGCGTCATGCCCGAGACGCAGACGAGGACACGGCGCAGGGGCGGCTGGGGCGAGGCAGAGGTCAAGTGAGGCTCCGGGAAAGGATGGCGGGGGGCGGATGATCGCAGCCTGTCGGACCGCGCAGGCCGCGGCGGCAACGTTGCCGCGCGCTCGGGCCAGTTCGAGCCATCACCATACTTCAGCTCAGGACGCGAGCCACTTCCATGCAAGCTGCTTGGTACCAATCGCTGGATCAAAGGCAATAATTGCCTGCTATTTCGTGAATTTGTTCCCGAAGTGAACATTCTTGGCGCGGCCTTCTCGGCACCTGGCGCCGGGAGAATCGACGCTCCGGAACCAGGGACGGCCAGACTGCGCAAGGCAGTCGCAGAACGAAGAAAAGAGTGAGATGAAGACACTGTGTGCCTCGTTCGAGATCGTCACGCCGATGTTTCTCGGCGGCAGCGATCAGCAGACCGCGCGCCTGCGCTCCTCCAGCCTCAAGGGCGCCCTGCGCTTCTGGTGGCGGGCGCTGAACTGGTCGCACCACGCGGCGCAGCATCCTGGCGACGAAGTCGCCGCCTTGCGGGCGCTGCATCACCAGGAAAGCGTGCTGTTCGGTCGCTCCGCCAGCGATGACCAAGGAGGGCAAGGCCGTTTCCTGATGCAGGTGGTCGACCGCACGCGTGCGGCGGTCGATCAGCCATTCGAGACTTCGTTCGACAACGGCATCCTGTACCTGCTCGGCATGGGCCTGGGCAGCTTCTCCGGCGGTAATCACTGCATCCGCAAGGCCCTGGACGCCCGGCCGGGCAACCACTTCGAACTGCGACTGATCTTCCACCCGCAGGCCGACGCCCGTCAGATCTCCTCGGTCATCGATGCGGTCAAGGCCTTCGGTCTGCTGGGGGCGTTGGGCAGCCGTGCGCGCCACGGCATGGGATCGGTCCGGTTGACGAGCATGAACAGCGCAGGGCTGGGCTTGCCGACCTGGACGGCACCCGACAGCCTGGTCTCCTACGGCCAGGCGCTGACTGAACTGCTCGCGCCGGCCCGCACCGCCACCGGACTGCCGCCGCTGAGTGCCTTCAGCACGAATGCGCGCATCGATCTCTCCCGACACGACAAGGAGGCCAACACGCTGCTGGCCTCCATCGGACGCGAACAGCAGGCCTGGCGCAGCTACGGCAAGGATGGCCTGGTCAACGGCAAAGACTCCGAGCGCAACTTCGCCGACGACCATGACCTGGTTCGCGAAGTGGCCAACGGCCGGGCGGCGAGCCGGGCGCCGCGCCGTGCCGTCTTCGGGCTGCCGCACAACTACTTCTTCTCGAGCGACAAGGCCAAGGTCGATGTCAATGTGATCTTGCCTGGTCAGGAAGAGGGACGGCGCGCCAGTCCGCTGCTGCTGCACGTGCACCGTGTCGGTGATCGCCATGTGGCGGTGCACATCCTGTTGAAGGCCCGCTTTCTGCCTGCGCAGGCGTCGGTGCAGATCAAGCCCGGCCGTGGCAGGCCCCAATCGGTCTCGCTCGAGCCGGACTGGCGCGTGCTGACCGACTTTCTCGACCGATTCAAACAGAACCCGGACTGGACTTCGCTGTGACCTCGCGCTATTTCCACTTCACGCTCGGCCCGGTGCAGGGCTTCGTGGCCCAGGCCCGGCGCACCCGCGACTTCTGGGCTGGCTCTTTCCTGCTGTCGTGGCTGGCTGGGGTCGCGATGAGCGAGGTGAGCCGCCAAGGCGGCAAGATCGAGTTTCCCTCTCCTCCGACCGGCTATCTCGACTGGATTCAGGGCCAGGGCCAGGGCCAGCCGCCACGCCAGGGGGCGATTCCCAACCGATTCAAGTCGGTGTGGGCTCGCGTGCCGGCCGACTTCGATGCCCCTAGGGTGGTCGAGACGGTGCGTGCAGCCTGGATGGCGCTGGCCGAGCAGGTCTGGCAGGGCGACCGGCTCGATGAAGTCGCCACCGCAGCCACACGAGACATCTGGCTGCGCCAGCACAGCGGCTTCTGGGACATGTCCTGGGTGCTGAGCGATGACGTGGCGGCGACCGCGCTGCTCGACCAGCGCAAGAACTGGCGCTCGCATGGCTTCGCGCAGCAGGAGTCCGGCATCAAGTGCATGGTGATGGAGGGCTGGCAGGAGCTTTCCGGGGCGACGCGCGCCGGCCAGGCGGCCTCGTCCTTCTGGCAGCGCCTGTGGGAGCGGCCGTTGCCGGGTCTGCAAACCGATCTGCGTGAAGGGGAGAAGCTGTGCGCGCTGGCCTATGTCAAGCGGCGCTTCACCCGGCATTTCGAGCGTCTGCAGATCGAACTGCCCGACGGTGGACTGAAGCTGAAAGGCTGGCGTCTGAGCCCGGGCATGCCCTCGGTCTCGTACATGGCCGCGGTCCACTGGCTCGAGGCGCTGCTGAAGACGGGAGACACCCCGGCGCTGGAAAAGCTGTTGCGCACCGCGCTCGACGTCTGTGATGACCAGAGCGAATGGGACACCCACATCGAGTGCCTGCGCCAGGCCGTTCCGCAGTGGCAGGGGCCCCAGCGACACCTGCTGGCACTCGACGGCAGCCTGTTCTTTCGCCATGTCCAGCAGGACCCCATGGCGGCCGGGCATGACCCGGCGCGCATGGCGCGCCTGGTCGAGGCCTTGCGCGATTTCCGTCGCGAGCATCCGCACCTGCCTGCCGCTCCCAGCCCGTTCTATGCCATCGTGCTGATGGACGGCGACTCGCTGGGCTCGCACATGAGCGACCTGAAGAAGCAGAAGACGATCTCGGAATCGCTGCTGCAGTTCACCGATGGTGTGCCGGAGATCGTGCAGCGACACAACGGCGTGCTGATCTACGCCGGCGGTGACGACGTACTCGCGCTGCTGCCGCTGGAAGATGCGCTCGGCTGCGCAGCCCGCATCCGTGCGCACTACCTGGCCTGCTTCCAGGGCACGGGCATTGCCACCACCATCTCGGCGGCCGTGACCTTCGCGCATGTCAAGACGCCGCTCGGACAGGTGCTGGCCGATCTGCATCCGCTGCTCGACGAGGTGGCCAAGGACGGCGCGGGACGTGACGCCTTGGCCGTGCAGGTCTGGAAGACCGGTGGTGGCGTGCTGCAATGGGCCCAGCCCTGGAAGATCGCGTTGAAGGAGGGGCAGCCCGACGGCGAACTCGAGATCGAGATGCTGGCACGCGACTTCGCCAGCGATGCGGCGACGGGCAAGTCCGGCCGCAGTGACGAAGACGGATCTGATCGCTACTCGGGCAAGTTCTTCTTCAAGATCGAGGAGCGTCTGGCCGTGCTCGACCCGGCGGCTCACCGCGGTCGGGCCCCGGTTCAGGCTGCCGCGCCGCTCGACCACGAGGCCTTGACCGATCTGCTGGCCGTTGACTACTGGCACAGCGCAAGCAACCGGCGCCACCTCACGCTGGAGCAGGCGCGCACCCGTATCGCGCCGTTGCTGCGGCAATGCCGCCCGCATGTGCGCCATTTCGGCAACGGCAAAGAAACCGATCCCCGGAACTGGCTGAAGGCCGATGCGGCCCTGCGGCCGGATGCAGCGCTGCTGGTGAGCTTTCTGGCCACCAAGGGCCTTGAAGGAGACAATCAATGATGGTCGCCGCGCCTGCGGCTGCGGAGCTCTGGCGCTTCGAGCCGCTCGACACCTGGTTTTTCCGTGAGTCCCGCCCGATGGACTCGGGCGGTGGCGCACAGCTGTCCAGCCAGTTTCCGCCACCGGTGCGCACGCTGGTGGGCGCGATCCGCACCACGCTGGGCGATGCCCTGCATGTGGACTGGTCCGCGTACCGCGACGATGCCGATCACCCGCTGCGTCGACTGATCGGCACGCCAGACAGTCCGGCACCCTTGTCTTTCGAGGGGCCCTTCCTGATGAAGGATGGCCAGCGGCTGTATCCGGCACCGCTGGTGACGATGCGCCACGAGCACGAAGGGCGGATGACGTTCACCCGGCTTGAACCCGCTGCCACCCCGGTGGACAGTGATCTGGGCCGAGTTCGTCTTCCGGTGATGCGTCAGGTCCTGCCGGGCGCACGTCCTCTCGAAGGCTTCTGGATGACGGCACAGGCCATGGCCGCGGTGCTGCGTGGTCAGGTCCCCGAAAAGAGCGGCTTGCTGTCGCAGAAAGACCTGTTCGACACCGAGCCTCGTCTGGGCATCGGGCTCGACGAACGGGCTCGGCGCCCCATCGACGGACTGCTCTATCAGACACGCCACCTTCGCCTGAAGCCCGGAATCTCCGCAGGCCTTGTCGTTCGAGGCCTTGATGCATCGCGCTGGCCGCAGACGCTGCTCGGACGCCAGGGACTGGTGCGGCTCGGTGGTGAGGGGCGACTTGCCGCCTGGCACCGCGATGCCGCCAGTGCGCTGCCGGAGATCGTGCCGAAGGCTGGATCACGACAGCTGATGGTGACGCTGCTTTCGCCGGCGCGTTTCGACAATGGCTGGTGCCCCGACGGCTTTGCCACCGTGTCTGCAGACGATGGCAGCATGGTCTGGCAAGGCGAACTGACCGGGTTGCCGGCCCGGCTGGTCTGCGCGGTGACCGGCAAGCCGGTGCGCGAAGGTGGCTGGGATCTGGCCCGCCAGCAATCGCGCGACCTGCAGGCCGCTGTGCCTGCAGGAAGCTGCTATTTCTTCGAGTTCGATTCAGCAGAGCAGGCCCGCGAGGCGGCTCGGCGAATTCCGGGGAGCTCGATCGGCCGAGACACGGCCTGGGGAGGCGGCCGGATGGCCGCAGGGCTGTGGTGACCGTGCGTCACCGCTGCTGATTGCTGATTCCAACGACTTCATCGATACCGACATGCATTTCGCCCTGCTTGGCCTGACGGCCGAAACCTCTCTGCATCCCGGCACTGGCCGGCGAACCGGCGTGATCGACCTGCCGATCATGCGTGAGGCCCATACCCACTGGCCCTGCATCTATGGATCGGCTGTCAAGGGTGCGATGCGCAGCCAGGCCCGCCGCATGGGCAAGGACTGGATCACCGATGTCTTCGGACCGGACACGGACCGCGCGCACGAACATGCCGGTGCGCTTGCCGTCGGCGACGCACGCTTGCTGCTGCTGCCGGTGCGCAGCCTCAGCAGTCACTTCAAGTGGGTCACATGCCCGGATCTGCTGCGTCGTGCAGCCAGCGATGCCCGCCGCCTTGGACTCAAGGCGATCGATCTCGGACCTGCCCACGCCAGGATCAAGGACGATCAGGTGCTGATGCCTGCGGCGAGCGGTGCCGCCCCCGCTCAGCAACTCTTCCTCGAGGAGTTCGGCTTCCAGATCCAGCGCACCGATCTCTCGGCGCTGCTGGGCTGGCTGTCGAGTTTCGGCAGTGAGCCGAAGGGGTTTGAAGAGTGGCTGAAGGATCAGCTGGCCATCGTTTCCGACGACATGTTTGCGCATCTGGCGACCCATGCCACGCCGGTGACCCCGCACATCGCCATCGAGCATGATCGCAAGGTCGTCAAGGACGGAGCGCTCTGGTACGAAGAGACGCTGCCGCCCGAGACGGTGCTGTACGTGACGCTGGCTGCGCATCCGAGCCGTCGCGCGGACAGCCGCTCAGGCAGTGATCTGGTGCTGCGTCAGACGCTCGAGCTCTTTCCGGCGGATCGTCCTTACCTCCAGGTCGGTGGCAACGAGACCGTGGGCATGGGCTGGTGCCGCGTGAGCACCGTGCAGTCCAATCTGGAGGGCTGAGCCATGCCGATCCAGACGCTGCAGCAGCAACGCGCGGCCCATGCCCTGGGTCAGGTCAAGTCATGGGTTCCGCTCAACGATGGGAAAAAGCTCAAGTCAAGGACCAGCGAACTGCCGTTCATGATTCATGCCAATGGGCTGGGACAGGCCGCCGCCTTTTTCCGCAGCAAGGGAAACAAGGACGGTTATGCCGTGGTGTTTGCCGGCCTGCAAAGCTGGCTGGTCTCCGCGGGGCGGCCCTTCGCCGGCAAGACCGATCTGATGCAGGCCATCGTGGACGCGGATCTGTACACCTACCGCTGCGCGCAGGCCGAGGCCATGGCCTACATGGACTGGGTGCGCAAGTTCGCCAGCGCCTATCTGGGCGAGCAGGCCTGAAGCGGGAGTCCAACACCATGTCTCGTCCGTTTTACGCGCACAGTGCCCGCCAGGCCAGTGCGCTCGATCCACGTTCGCTGACTCAGGCCAACGTCGGTCTGTGGTTCACTCGCTTCTATGACGGCTTCGATCCGACCCGGAACTGGGAGATCTCGAAGGACAGCAAGAAGTCCTTCATCGACAACACCGTGGCCTTGACCGCGCGGCAGACTGGAGTCGCCCGCGAGCGCGTGCAGGGCTTCGCTCGACGTCAGAAGATGCTGTGCGAGGCTCTGGGCGGCCAGTGCGTGACGCTCACGGCCGATGCGCCGCTGCTGACTGGATCGGGTCTGAGTCATCCGGTCGAGAACGGATTCACCTTCCATCCGACGCTGGGCCTGCCTTTTCTGCCGGCGGCGGGTGTCAAGGGTCTGCTGCGTGGATGGATCGAGGTCTGGGCGGGCCTGGAAGAAGCCGCTCGCCAGGAGCGCGTCGGCCAGTGGTTCGGCCGGGTCGATGGCCGGGATGGCCAGGTTCATGACGAATCCGGGCTGCTGATCTTCTTCGATGCAGTGCCGGCTGATCTGCCGCGTCTTGGCTGCGACATCCTGACGCCTCATATGGGAAAGTGGTACGAGAAGGGCGATACCCTGACCGCCGCGGAGCTGGCATCTGCCGGACCCGGAGACTGGCACAGCCCGGTGCCGTCGCCATTCCTGGTGGTCGAGCCAGGTGCTCGCTTCCAGTTCGGCATCGCGCCTCGCTGCACCGGGGAGGTGGGTCACGATGCCAAGGCACGTATCGCGGCGGCCGAAGCCCTGGCTGCGCTCCAGCAGGCGCTGGAATGGATCGGTGCGGGTGCCAAGACGGCCGCAGGCTATGGACGTCTGGTCGATCGTGAGGCCCGCCAGCGTCAGGCCGTGGCCGAGCAGATGGCAGCGGCAGGCATCCAGACCGGTCACACTGAATGGCCCCAGGCCGAGGCGACCTGGAACAAGGGCAAGGTCGAGCTCCGGGTCAGCCATCAGGGGCGTGCCTGTGTCCTGACGCAGCAGCCGGCCCGAGAGATGCGCAGCAAGCTATCCGCGGCTGATCTGAGTCGTTTGGACAAGGGCAAGCCTGTCAAGGTGCAGGCCCGTGTCGAGATCCAGGGCAACAATTGCCGACTGATCGACGTGGCCAGCCTGGCGGGATGATCCTGGTTCCGATGTCCTCCTCTCTGCCGTTGTTGCCGATCACCCGCTACCGTTTCACGGCGGTCTTCGAGACCGATCTGACGCTGCCCGACCATGCCGGTTCGCTGCTGCGTGGGGTGTTCGGGGCGGCTCTGCGGCGTGAGGCGTGCATGACCGGCCTGCCTGCGTGCGGCCGCTGTCCGCTGCTGCGCACCTGTCCGTATCCCTCGCTGTTCGAGATGCCGCCGCCACCGCTGGACGAATCGGCGCCGATTCGCCAGCGGTTCAGCCAGGTGCCCAACCCCTACGTCATCGAGCCGCCCCCGCCGGATGTACGTGAGCGGGTCGCCGGTGAGCCTCTGGTCTGGAACATGGTGCTGATCGGCGAGCCGGCCCTGTGCCAGCTGCCGCTGATCGTCCACGCCTGGCAGCGGGCCTTGCGCGACGGACTGGGGCCACGGCGCTGCGCCGGTGTGCTGATCGATGTCGAGGCCATGGATCTGCCCGAGGGGCCGCTTTCGGTGTTCGACCCCGAGACGGCTCAGGTTCGGCCTCACGCACCGATGCTGCGTCTGCCCACGCTGCCGGTTGCACCGGATGACACGGCATTGACCGTGCAGTTGCACCTGCTGACGCCGCTGCGACTGCAGCACCAGGGCCAGCCGCTCGGGCCAGACCGGCTCGATGTGCGCACGCTGCTCGGGCAGATGCTGCGCCGCACCACACTGATGATGGACCTTCATCTGGGTGTGCGTCCGGTGCCTTATGACGCGCCGGCCCTGCTGGCCCGGCTGTCCGACGTGCACGATGACCGCAGCGGCCTGCGCTGGCGCAAATGGTCGCGCTATTCCGCCCGTCAGCGACAGGAAATGAACCTGGGCGGCGTGACCGGCATCTGGACACTACACGGTGGCTCCAGCCTGCGTCCTTTCCTGCCCTGGCTCCACCTGGGCCAATGGCTGCACCTGGGCAAGAACGCCACGATGGGGCTGGGGGCCTACCGGCTCGAGGTCACCGAGGCGCACTGACCCGCGCTCGCCCCAGAAAAACGGCCCGCCGACCGACAAGGTCCGCGGGCCGTCCTGCGTCTGCAATTCCTTCCACTGTGCGGGTAGGACACACTGCGGGTCCAGAACGGGCTCAGTGCCTGAAGGAGTTCTCGTGACCGCCCTCGATCTCACCCCCCTGTCGCGCGCCCTGGCTTCGCTCCAGCGCGGCCTCGCCCGCTGGCAGGCCACGCCGGACGACGAGGAGCTGCGCGACGCCTGCATCCAGCGCTTCGAGTTCACCTTCGAGCTGAGCTGGAAGATGCTCAAGCGGCGGCTGGAGCTGGATCTGCCCAATGCGTCGGAGGTGGATGCGATGAGCTTTCGGGCGCTCATCCGGGCCGGGGCGGAGCAGGGGCTGATCGGCGAGGTCGCGCCGTGGTGGGTCTACCGCGACAAGCGCAACATCACCTCGCACACCTACGACGCCCGCAAGGCGGCCGAGGTCGCCGCCGTTCTGCCCGCCTTCGCGCTGGACGCGCAGGCGCTGCTGGCCGCCCTGCAGCAGCGTGGCGGCGACGAAGGGCAGGACGATGCCTGAGGCCGTGCCGCCGCCGATCCATCTGTCGCCGGCCGATCGGGATCTGCTGCTCGCGCTGCTGGCGCGGCACCTGCCCGGCGTGGCCGTCCGGGTCTTCGGTTCGCGTGTGGCGGGCTGGCCGGCCAGCCGGGGGGTCAAGCCGCACTCCGACCTGGACCTGGCCGTGGCGGGACAGCCGGCCGACCTGGCCCTGGCGTCTCTGCGTGCAGACTTGGAGGACAGCGATCTGCCCTGGCGGGTCGAGGTGTGCGTGCTCGATGAGCTGCCCGCTTCGCTGCAGGGTCTGATTGCCACGCATGGCGTGGTGCTGAATCCCTGATCGCCTCCTTGCCGTCGGCCCGCTGCCGGCGCGAGATCCCCGAGGCGCACTGACCCTGGCCCACCCAAGAAAAACGGCCCGCCGACCGACAAGGTCCGCGGGCCGTCCTGCGTCTGCAATCCCTTCAACATCAGGGAAGCCGGTCAGACGGCAGCCCGGAATCGACAAGATCTCCTTGTAGAGTCTCAATTCCTTCAACATCAGGGAAGCCGGTCAGACTCTGCGCTCGAAATTCGTCAATGCTGACAAGCACTTGCAAGGGCGCTTGAAGAAAAAACGGCGAGGCGAAAAGCTGACTGTCGGCGAGGTGCGTCTCCACGGGGGTTCGGTCTGAACCGGCGGGTCGCATTGTAGCGGCTCGTTCAGGCCCGGCAAGCTTGCCGCGCCCGGGCTCGGGGCCGGGCGGCGCGGATCATCAGCGCATTCGAAACGACACCCGCCCCGAGGCCACGATGTCTTCATCACGAATGAGCGAGATGTACCAGGAGGTGACCCGGCAGCTGGTCGCCGCGATGCGGGCCGGCACCGCCCCCTGGCAGCGCCCCTGGTCGGCGGAGCAGCGTGTCCTGCCCGCGCAGATCCCGCCCTTCAACCCGGTCACAGGCACCCGCTACCGCGGACTGAACCGGCTGAAGCTGACGCTGAGCTCGATCGGCCGGGACTGCCGCTGGCTCACCTCGCGACAGATCGAGAAGCACGGCCTGAGCCTGCGCCCGGGCAGCCAGCCCGAGCGCATCTTCTTCTGGCTGGGCTCGCCGGAGGACGATGAAGACCTGGCGCGCAGCCGCAAGCCCGGCGCATCCTCCGCCCCCGTCAAATGGCACACCGTCTACAACGGCAGCGACGTGCCGGGGCTCGACGACGTGCTGGGCACGGTCACGATCGAGCCCCCCGACTTCGACGTCAACCTGAACGTGGTGGCGGTGATGGCCGCCTCGGAAGCCGACATCATTCACGGCGGCAACCACGCCTGCTACTGCCCGCAGGAAGACCGGATCCGCCTGCCCTGGCGGCGGCAGTTCCACAGCGCGGCCGGCTACGCCTCGACCGCGCTGCACGAGCTGGCCCACTGGAGCGGCCACCCGTCGCGCCAGGCCCGCGACCTGAGCGGCCGCTTCGGCTCGCATGCCTACGCGCTCGAGGAACTGCGCGCCGAGATGGCCTCGGTCTTCGTCGCGGTCGAGCTGGGCGTCGGCCTGACGGCACAGCATGTCGCGCAGCACGCGGCCTACCTGGACAGCTGGTGCCGTGCGCTCGAGAGCGACGAGCGTGCGCTGCAGCGGGTCGCCACGGATGCGCAGAAGATCGCCGACCACCTGCTGAACCTGGCCCCGCACCGCGTGAAGCTGCCCGGGCGCGTCACCCCGGTGCGCCCGCCCAAGCGCAGCCGGCGCGCTGGCGGCCGCACGACCGGCAAGCTTGCCGCGCAGGCCGGCTCCCCCGCGATCGGGTGAGCATGAAGCCCTGCGAACCCCGGAGCCGTTCCCGATGAGCACCCCGACGCGTCACCTCTACCTGGCCGCCTACGACATCCGCGAGGACCGCCGGCGTGTCGCTGCGCTCAAGATGCTGCGCGGCTACGCCACCGGGGGTCAGAAATCGGTGCACGAGGTCTGGCTGACCGAGGCCGAGAAGCGCCGCATGCTCGACGAGATCGTCTGGCTCATCGACGACAGCACCGACCGGTTCTTCCTGCTGCGGCTGGACCCGCGCCAGCGCACGCTCACCCTCGGCGTGGGCGAGGCCCCGTCCGATCCTGACTTCTTCTACGTCGGCTGACCCGCCGCCACCCGCCCATGTCCACCCTCCTGCTCGACCGCTCGAACCTGGAAGTGCGCACCGACGGCGCCGCGCTGGCCCTCTACGAGGCCGGCGTGCGCCGGGGCTCGGTGCCGCTGAAGCTCATCGACCGCTGCGTCATCCACGGCCAGCAGACCCGCCTGGACAGCGGCGTGCTGCTGCGCCTGGCCGAGGCGGGGGCCAGCACGGTGCTGCTGAGCCCGCGCACCGGGCGCCGCGTGGCGATCGTGCTCGGCCCGGCCCACAACGAGGCCGCGGTGCGCCTGGCCCAGGCGCAGCGGGTCATGGATCCCGGCTGGTGTGTCGCCTGGGCACGGGCGGTGGTGCAGGCCAAGCTCGACCGGCAGGCCCGCACGCTGGCGCGCTGGCGGCAGGCCCGGCCGGATGCGCGCCAGGCCCTGACCCGCGCCGAGCGGGGCCTGGCCGCCGCGCGGACGGCGCTGGCCGCGCTCGATCCGGCCGCCGCGCCCGGCTTCGAGGCCCTGGCCACGCTGCGCGGCCTGGAAGGCCAGGCGGCCCGGGCGCACTTCGCCGGCCTGGCCGCGGTGCTGCCTCCGGCGCTGGGCTTTGCCGGACGCAACCGGCGCCCGCCCCGCGACCCGGTCAACGCCTGCCTGTCGCTCGGCTACACGCTGCTGCACGCCGAGGCGGTCAGCGCCACCCAGGCCGCCGGGCTCGATCCGCTGCTGGGCTTCTACCACCGTCCGGCCTTCGGTCGCGAGTCGCTGGCCAGCGACCTCATCGAGCCGCTGCGCGCCGAGGTCGACGCCTGGGTGGCGGCGCTGCTGCGCGACCGCACGCTGCGCGAGGACCACTTCACCCTGCCCGAGGCGCCCGGCGGCGCCTGCCTGCTCGGCAAGGCCGGCCGCCAGATCTTCTACGCCCGCTGGGCGGGAGAAGCGGTGCGCCCGCTGCGCCGCTGGCTGCGGTGGCGCAGTGCGGCCCTGGCGCGCGTGCTGCGTGCGCAGGGGCTGGCCGATCTGGCCCTGGGCGGCGCCGACAGCGGCCCGGACGACGACGAAGCCGGCGCCTGTGCTGTGCCGGGCGTCCTGGATGATCACGGAGACCTGCTGCCATGACCCGACCCCGAGATTCCGCCTCCCGCGACCCGGAGCGCCCCCGCTCACGCCGGCCCTCGGCCGTCCGGACGCCGGCGCGGGCCCCTGGCGCCCGCACGCTCTACCTGGCCTCGCTGCTGCCGACCCGCGTGAGTTCGACCGGCGAGGCCCTGGTCGTGCAGGTGCAGGGCGGCCAGCTCTCGCGCATTCCCATCGCCCGGGTGATGCGCATCGTCTGCGGCGATGCCGCGCAATGGAGCGGCGCGGCCCTGATGCTGTGCCAGCAGCACGGCGTCGTGATCAGCTGGGTCGACGGTGCCGGCACCGCCACCGGGCACCTGTGGTCGACCCGCCGGCGGGCCACCGATCTGGCCGAGGCGCTGTCCGCGGCCGCCGGCACCTGGCATCGCCGCGACGGCGAGCGCGCGTCCTGGCCGGCGACCTACGGCAACTGGCTGCGTCAGCGCCGCCTGGCCGTCCTCCAGGACTGGGCCGACGAGCGTCGGCAGGCCGATCAGCCTGTCGGTCGGGACGAGTGGGAGCAGGCCCGCCAGGCCTGGGTCTGTCGCGCCGAAGTCCCCGTGCGTCTGCCCGCACTGATGCGGGGCCTGGCCGCCGCCCGGGTGGCCGCCCATCTGTCCGACGACGGCATCGAGCCGCATTACTGGTGCGTCGCGGCGGATGCCGAGCCCGGCGCCCAGGATGCGGCGGTCATCGCGCTGGCCGAGGACCTGACCGAGCTGGTCTGGGCCAGGATGAACCTGTGTGCCGGCGCCCTGGCCGCCGCCGTCGAGCAGCCCCGCGACACGGTCACGCTCTTCGAGGCCTGGAGCGACACCTGCATCCGCACGCTGCAGGCCCATCTGGCCACCCTGAGGCCCCACCTGCTGCGCGAACTCGGCCTCTGAACAGGAGAACCTGACCATGAGCCTGCATGATCCCGTCCGCTGGGTCGTCTGCTACGACATCCGCGATGCGCGTCGCGGCCTGCGGGTGCTGCGCTTCATGAAGGATCAGGGCCTGCCGCTGCAGTACAGCGTCTTCGTCGTCGAGGCCTCGGCGGCCCGCATGCACCAGCTGCTGCGCGAGCTCGAAGCGCTGATCGCCCCGGGCGTCGACGACGTTCGCGCCTACCGCTGGCCCGAGCACGCCGAGGCCCACGAGTTCGGCTGCCCCCGGGTGCCTGACGGGATCGTGATCCGCTCCTGCGACCCTGCGCCACCGCTCACCCGCCCCAGGGCTCGTGTCGTGGCCATTCCGGTGGCCTGAACCGTGCGGCCAATGCCGGTCACAGGGCCGATCCCCCGCTACAATGCGCCCCGCCGGTTCAGACCGAACCCCCGTGGAGACGCACCTCGCCGACAGTCAGCTTTTCGCCTCGCCGTTTTTTCTTCAAGCACCCTTGCAAGTGCTTGTCAGCATTGACGAATTTCGAGCGCAGAGTCTGACCGGCTTCCCTGATGTTGAAGGGATTGAGACCGCCCACCCTCGCTGAGGTATATGGGGTTTATAGTCTGACCGGCTTCCCTGATGTTGAAGGGATTGAGACTGGTCTGGCTGGACGTGAGCGCGGCGATCGACCGTCTGACCGGCTTCCCTGATGTTGAAGGGATTGAGACTCTCCGGCGCAAAGACGGAGATGTAAATCAACGTCTGACCGGCTT
>NZ_JABSNM010000022.1:0-52923 GCF_013294065.1 Sphaerotilus uruguayifluvii | reverse complement strand
TCCCTGATGTTGAAGGGATTGAGACCCACCGCCGTGGCGGGTAGCAGTACGACGGTGGCGTCTGACCGGCTTCCCTGATGTTGAAGGGATTGAGACCCACCGCCGTGGCGGGTAGCAGTACGACGGTGGCGTCTGACCGGCTTCCCTGATGTTGAAGGGATTGAGACTCAGTTTCTGCCATTGGTAAGTCGGCGGTTGTACGTCTGACCGGCTTCCCTGATGTTGAAGGGATTGAGACAGGTGCTCAACGCAAAATTGCGCCGAGTGAACGTCTGACCGGCTTCCCTGATGTTGAAGGGATTGAGACCAGGCCACCTTCTTCGGAGATGCGGGTGATGAAGTCTGACCGGCTTCCCTGATGTTGAAGGGATTTTCTGAAACCCGTTCTCGGTGACGAGAGCGGGTTTTTCTTTTTCTGGCGCGCGGTCTGGCGGCAATGTTGCGGCGCAGGGCACACGGGCCGACGGGCAAAGACACTGTGCTGCCGTCCCCACCGATCCGCTTCAGCGGCTCCGGGGGCTGTCGAATTCATCGGTGCGGCGCTGACGTCTTTTCGGACGGCATCGACCGACCGTGACCCGCACGCGGGTCGTGTCCCATGCCCTACCGACAGATCGCCGCCATGCCCGCGCAATCCAAGCCCAAGACCCTGACCCGACTGCTCGACCTGCTGCAGGCCATTCCCAGGCGTTCCTATGTGTCGGCGCAGACGCTGCACACACGGCTGGCCGAGCGAGGTCATGTCGTGACGATCCGCTCGGTCCAGCGAGACCTGCAGATGCTGCGCGAGCACTTTCCGCTGGAGGTCAACGAGAACAGCAAGCCGCACAGCTGGCGGTGGGGTGTCGAGGCAGACCAGGGCATTGGCGGCATGAATGCCCACGAGGCGCTGATGGTGGCGCTGGCGGAAAAGCACCTGCGCACCGCACTGCCCGGCCACATGGCCGACAGCTTCGAGACCGTCTTCGAGGAGGCTCGCCGGCAGCTCAAGAAGATCGACGGGCCGGCGGGCATGCCACGCTGGGTCGACAAGGTGCGGGTGGTGTCACCTGGGCTGATGCAGCGCGCACCCAGGGTGGACGACAGGATCCACAACACCCTCTCCCACGCGCTGCTGAAGGGCGAGCAGGTCGAGGTCTATTACGCACGGGTGTCACCGACCACCCCGGATCGGGTGCACTCGCAGCGCTACATCCTTCATCCGCTGGGCATGGTGCTGCGCGGCAGCATCACCTATCTGATCGCCTCCCAGGGCTGGCGCAAGCCCCCCGGCTTCTACGCGCTGCACCGGTTTCGCCGGGCCCGCTCGACGGGTCAGCCGGTCAGCCTGCCTGACCCCGAATGGACGCTGGACGACTGGCTCGCCAGCGGTCAGGCCCAGTTCGGCATGCGCCCGGACGATCCGCCCCTGAGCCTGTCCCTGGCCTGCTCCCAGATGATGGCCAACATGCTGCGGGAAGCGCCTCTCGGGCCGGATCAGGAGATCGAGTCCATGCACGACGGCCGCCGCCATGTGCAGGTGACGGTGGCCGATACCTGGGAGCTGCGCTGGTGGCTGCTCGGCCGGTCCGCGGACGTGCAGGTGCTGGCGCCATCGGCGCTGCGCGAGGACATCCGTCAGGGCCTGAAGCAGGCGCTCGACATCTACGACGGACGGTTCGTGATGCCGTTCACGGAGCGATTCGAGCCCGATTGAGGCGCGCATCGGGTGCGACGTGTTCTGTCGCACCTCTGCAGACACTGACACATATAGACACATCAGCGGATCGCACGATGAACACGAACGCAGACGGCCTCACCTTCATCAACGTGGCGAGTCTTGGGCTCGACGAGCGTTATGCGCCCGTGCTGGAGCTCTGGATCCTGCGCATCCTGTTCTCGCTGGACGATGTCGAGCAACAGCTCCGGGACAGCCTTGCTGAGCTGCCCGTCGGTGACGGCGACGGCGACGAGAGCGAACAGGCGCCGCGCATCGAGCGGGCGATCACCGCGCTGAAGGATGCCCACGCCCGGCTCGAAGCCCTTGCGCCCCAACTGCCTGATGACACCACGCTGGCGATCAACATCGCCCGCCTTGGCGATCGCTTCGGCCTGACAGCGGTCGAGCGCGAACTGCTGCACTTCGTCGTGCTGCAGCGCCTGTGCAGCCAACTGCATGAGATGCTCAACGCCGCAGGCGAGTTGAACCGGGCCCAGACCGTGCGTCTGCTGTCGACGGGTCTGTCGCGGTCGGCGGCCGACATTCAGCAGGCGCTCAGTGCCACGTCGCGGCTGTGTCGCTGCGCGCTGCTGACGATGGACGATGCTCGCTCGTACACCTTCGAGTTCAAGATCGACCTGCCGAGCGGCCTGACGGAAGCGCTGTGGGTCGAGAACAAGGATCTGATCGATCTGTTCCCGAACGCCGTCACCCAGGCGCCTGCCTCGTCTCTGGGTCTGGAGGACTTCGCTCATCTGCGCGAGAACCTGGTTGTCCTGTCGACCTACCTGGAGGCGGCCGTGCGCCAGGGCCGCCGCGGCATCAACATCCTGATCCACGGGCGATCCGGCACGGGCAAGACCGAACTGGCCCGTGTGCTGGCACAGGCGGCCGGACTGCAGGCCCTGGAGATCCCGGTGCGCCAGCCCGACGGCAAGCCGCATGGCGGCAAGGCCCGCTTCGAATCCTTCCGCTTCGCGCAGCACCTGCTGAGCGGCACGACCCCCGCAGCGCTGATCTTCGATGAGGTCGACGATGTCTTCGAGTACTGGTCGAGTGATCGTCAGGGGCGTCACAGCAACAGCAGCGGCATCAAGGGCTGGGTCAACCATGCGCTCGAGCACAACCCGGTGCCGACCTTCTGGCTGACCAACGATCTGCAGGGGCTGGACTTCGCCTATCGGCGCCGTTTCGACTATGTGCTGGAGATGGAGGTGCCGCCGCAGGCAGTGCGCCGGCGCATGCTGGAGCGGCATCTTCAGACCCATGCCTTGCCGCTGCCACCCGCCTGGATCGAGCAGGCCTCGCGCCACGAAGGCCTGGCGCCGGGGCTCATCGAACGCGCGGTACGTGTCTGCGCCACGGTGGCCGGGACCGATTCCTGCCGCCTGGGGCCGGTGCAGATCCTCACCCAGGTCATGAACAACACCCTGCATGCCATGCAGATGGACCGTCTGCCGTCCGGCTCCGCCGCCCAGGGCGCATACCGGATCGACTGGCTGCACGCCGATACCGACCTGCAGAGGCTGCGCGACGGCCTGGTGCGCGAGGGGGCGGGCCGACTCTGCTTCTGGGGCCTCCCCGGCACGGGCAAGACCGAGTTCGGCCGGCACCTGGCCCGCGAGGTCGGCCGGCCCTTGCTGGTGCGGCGCGCCTCGGATCTGCTGTCGCCCTATGTCGGTGTGGCCGAGCGGCAGATCGCACAGATGTTCGATCAGGCCCGGCGCGAAGGTGCGGTGCTGCTGCTCGACGAGGCCGACAGCTTCCTGATGGATCGTCGCGGTGCGCAGCGGCCCTGGGAGATCACGCAGGTCAACGAGATGCTGACCCAGATGGAAGCCTTCGACGGCATCTTCATCGCTTCCACCAACCTGATCGATCAGGTCGACCGTGCGGCCCTGCGCCGCTTCGATGTCTGCATCCGCTTCGGACCGCTGAAGCCGACCCAGGCGCGCGAGATGCTGCAGGACCTGGCTCAGCATTGGGGCTGGTCAGTCGACGAGACCAGCCTGGCCCGGGTGGCGGCGCTGGAGGAGCTCACGCCCGGCGACTTTGCCTCGGTGCGGCGTGGCGGCCGGCTGAGTGCGCCTCGCGATGTCCAGGATCTGGTCCAGCGTCTGACGCAGATCTGCGAGATGCGTCAGGGCCGCAGTCACCGGGGCATCGGTTTTCTGGGCCCGCTGGAACGTGGTGCCAGCCCGATGCAGGAGATGCTGTCGTGACCGATCTCGATCTTCTTCTGCCTCTGATCGACGACGTCGCCCAGCAGATCCATGCGGCAGACGCCCTGGTGATCGCCGCTGGCGCCGGCCTGGGCGTGGATTCCGGCCTGCCTGACTTTCGTGGCACTCGGGGTTTCTGGCGCGCCTATCCGGCACTGGGGCGCCAGCGCCTGCGCTTCCAGGACATCGCCAGTCCGGCGGCTTTCCGCCGCGATGCGCGTGTGGCCTGGGGCTTCTACGGCCATCGCCTGGCGCTGTACCGCCAGACCGTGCCGCATGAGGGCTTTGCGCTGCTGAAGCGCTGGATGGCCGAGCGGGCGCTGGGCGGGCGGGTCTTCACCTCGAATGTCGACGGGCAGTTTCAGCGGGCGGGCCTGCCACACGTGCATGAATGCCATGGCTCGATCCACCTGCTGCAGTGCAGTCGCCCCTGCGGCGAGCGGGTCTGGTCGGCCGACAGCTTCCAGCCCGAGGTGGACGAGGCCCAGTGTCGGCTGATCAGCGAGCTGCCGCGCTGTCCGGACTGCGGTGCGGTGGCGCGGCCGGCCATCCTGATGTTCGACGATGCCGCCTGGGTCGCGACGCCTTTCGAACGCCAGGCCGACGCGCTGGACGACTGGCTGACGCAGGTCCGGGACTGCCGCCTGGTGGTGCTCGAGATCGGCGCGGGCTCGGCCATCGTTTCGGTGCGCAGCTTTGCCCAGCGCCTCGCCAGGGGGCCCGGTATGCGCTGGATCCGGCTCAACCCCGACGGCTCGCGTCTGCCCCCTGGCCACGGGCCCAGCCTGCAAGGCGGTGCGCTGGAGCTGCTGCGCCGCATCCATGAACGCATGCCGGGACCGATCTCCGCATGAGAACGAACGTCAAGCCTGGCGTTCTGAATCCGATGTTTCTCTCGCCCTTTGGCTTCCTTGGGGCGTCACTCGTCAACAAAGAAGAGGTGTCTTCATGAGCAACACGATGTCCGATACCCGCCGCTACACGGTGCTGCTGAGCGATCTGACGGCGCAGCGGATCCAGCAGTACGCCCAGGATCTGCGCGCAGACCGAGACCAACCCGGCGCCCGTCTGGCGGACGTGCTGGGCTCCGCAGGCGCACCGGACCATTTGGTTCCCATGCTTCAGGCGCTGTTCCTGACCCGCAAGCCCCAGATCTTTGCCGAGAGTGCCGTCTGCGGGGATGGCTCCGACTGGTCTCTGCGAGAGCTCGGCCTGCTGGGGGACATCAGCGTGGCCATACCCGTGCAGGTGCACGATGACGGCACGCATCGTCAGCCGAAAATCCATGCCGAACCGATCGAGGCGACGCTGCTGTTCACGCCGGGTGCGCTGCTGGACAACGGCAACGACTGCACGCCAGCGGATTGGAACGAGGTCGTGCGCGACAACGCACTGCATGGCCCGGGATTCGTCCAGCTCTACGAGCGTCGGCTGCTGCCGGTGCTGCTGCACGCCGACCAGGAAGCTGCGCGGCGCGGTCGTCGCGCCCTGATCACGGTGCCGGGACTGGGCTGCGGTGCATATGCAGGAGATTTCTCGGGCAAGATCGAACCGCACCTGATCGCCGCACTGAAGGCCCTGCTGCACAAGCATGCCGCACGGCTGACCCATGTGGCGTTGGTGCGCTTCGATCCCTACAGAAGCACGCCCGACAGCCAAGACCAGTTCGGTGCCCCGATGCTCCGGGTCCGTGCGCTCCAGGATCATCCGGACACGCCCCAGCTCTGCGCGCCCCGCGACTACGAGGAAGCCGGCGACGACTTCTCCGACTGCGACCTGTTCAGCGTGGTCGCCTGGGATCATGTGTCTTGGCCGGGCAACGACTTCTACGTGGGGCAGCGCAAGACCGATGACGGCGTGAAGGCGGCTGCCACCACGGCGATGCACCAGATGACCGGCGTCGAAGGGCAGTACGACACGCGCTTCTTCATGTACCGGCCGCCAGCCGGATTCACGAACTGGGAAGCCGTGATCAAGAAGAACGGGCTGTGTTTCACCGTCACCGCGGCGCAGGTCTGTGTCCACCCCCTGGACTGATTCCACGCTGGAGGCACTGATGACCGTTCCGACTTTCTACAGCTACGAGATCCTGCCGGGGCGCTTTCACGCCGGCGAATATCCCGGCGCCTCTGATGAGGAGGCTGCCCGTCACAAGGTGAATGCGATGGTTGAGGCGGGCGTTCAGGCCTTCATCGACCTGACCCAGGGCGGCGAGCTTGCGCCTTACGCCCATCTGCTGCCGCAAGGCATCCATCACGAGCGTCATCCGATTCTTGATGTCTCGGTGCCCGCCAGCGATGCGGTCACGCACGGTGCACTCGACGCGATCGAGCGGCATCTTGCCGCCGGGCGACAGGTCTACCTGCACTGCTGGGGCGGCATCGGCCGCACGGGCGTGATCGTTGGATGCTGGCTGGCCGAGCAACACCGGCTGAGCGGTCAGGCAGCACTCGATCAGCTGGCACGGCTGTGGGCCACCTGCCCGAAATCGAGGCGCCGACCCGAATCACCTGAAACGTCCGAGCAGCGCGATTACGTCATGGGCTGGGCCCGCCGCGGCCGTGCCGCCTGACCTCTACCTTTGAAACAGGAGACCTGCCCATGTGGTTGCTGACCCCGATTGGTTTTTTCAGCATCGTCTGCAAGCCGAACGATGGCTCCGACGGCATGCTGACGGTGCGCTCGCGCAATCAGGCCGACCTGGAGAACCTGCGCGAGCACTGGCTGCCGGAGCTCGGCGAGATTGTCATCACCCGGGGCAACGATTATCGCTACCGGGCACGCGCGCCGCGCGAGGCGGTGGCGCGGGCCATGAGTCGCGCCATCGAGGCGCTGGACTACGACAACTTCAAGAGCCGGGTCTGGCGCACCCAGGGCTATGAGCGCGCCCATGTCTACGGCGAGGTCTGGGAGTTGCTCCACGGTCTGCAAGGCAAGGCGGAGCATGAGCAGACCGTGCCGGTGCCGCTTCAGGGCTGATGCCAATGCGGCACCGGACCGAACAGATCCTGAGCCCGCAGCCTGACGCAGCCGGTGGCGCACGGGTCTGCGATGTGCAGGCCACCGTGCTGCGCATCGTTCATCCGACGCTGCGCGCCCTGGATCTGTGCGACAGCCCGGAGCTACAGGAGCTGGACCTGCGTGACCTGGACGGAAGCGAGGACATCCATCTGACCGTGCAGGGCTGCCCGGCGCTGGCCTGGCTGCGCCTGCCCGCGTCGATCCCTGCCTTCGTGCACATCGATGCGGGAGCGCAACGGCCCGTGCTGCGCATCGAGGCGCAGCTGGTGCAGCTTGACGCCTGCTGGCAGGGCGGCAAGTTTCTGCTCCAGGCCGAGCGAGAGGATTCCTGGCGCTCGGCACGGATCGGCCCGCTGCCTGATACGCCGTCGGAGGCGAGACAGGACGACGTGCGGGTGGTGATCGGAACGACGGGTTCGAACTCGCTTGTGCTGCAGCCCACCGATGGCCACAACTGGCGGGAGCTGTTGCTGATCGATCTTCCGGAGTTGCAGCAACTGCGCTGCGACATGCCACTGCAGCGGCTGACGATCAGCCAGACTCCTGCGCTGCAGCGGCTAGAGGTGCACGCCCCGGTCGGTCGCATCGAGATCACTGGCTGCGGGCAACTGGCACACATCACCGGCACGGCTGCCACCGATCGCCTGGATCTGCGCGGAGGCAGCGGGGCTCGCTCTGCGGTGGAGATCGACCTGGCGGCCGACCAGATCGATCTGGCCGACAGCCCCCTGCAGGCGCTGGTCCTGCGCCAGCCTTCACGACTGCGGCTGGAGCACTGTCTCCATCTGCAGGAGACCCTTCTGGCGACAGGCACGCGGGTCTGGTGCATCGGGCATGTGCCGCTGTCACTCGATGCGGTCGAGATGGCGGAAATCGATGACGGCACGTTTCGGCGGCTGCAGCAGGCCTGTGATGCGGGTGATCGGAACGCCTGGACCTTGCTGTGTCATGTGCTGCCGATGTGCACGAGCGATCTGCTGCCCGGCGTGCTGATGACATTGCTGAAGATGTTGCAATCGGGCATCGACGCTGCCGCGGTCTGGAAGCACCGATGCAGACTGGCCCATCGGCTGATGGTGTATTCCTTGCGCCGGCGTGCTGGTCATCATCTGGCTTGGCGCTGGAGCATGCCATCCGATCTGGGTGCAGATGGCTGGCGCGCCGACTGGCTGCTGTGGCAGGGATGTCGTCATCTTCCCGAGGCTGCCCGGATGGGCGACGCGATGGCCGCTGACCTCTGCTATCAGACCGACATCCTCGAGCAGATGCTGGAGTGGTGGACGCACAGCGGCCAGGATCAGCCGGCCTTCCCGGAATTCTTCGCAGCGATGCTGGTTCATGCTCGCGATCACAGGCCGATGCCCTTGCTGACACGCCAGCATCTGGCTCGTCTCTCGATCCAGATGCTGCAAGCCGACGCCACACCGGTGCGCTGTCATCCCCCGCTGCGCCGGGCTGCCCACGACTTTCTGCTCAAGCATCTGCCCCGGTGCCAGGTCCTGGCGCTTCTGGCTCATCAGATCAGGTACGACCCGGTCCAGGTCCGCTGCGATCTGGTGCGGCTGCTGGCTGATCCACCCCACCAGGGGGACTCCCTGCTGTCAGGCCCCGAGTTCGGGCAGCTGGCCCAGATCCTGATCCTGAGTGGCCGACTGCCAGACAGATTCGAGCCGGTATCCACCCCGGACCACCCTTTTCCTCACACCCTCTGGAAGGCCGCCTGATGTCTTTTCCTCGGTTCATGCAACAGGATGAAGAGACCAGCTCGTCCCGCAAGGAAGCGGCCCTGGCACCTTCGGCCACGATCACGCAGGTGCGTGAGCTGCTGCGTTACCAGTTGCGCCAGCTCGAGCAGCCCGGCGGTGCGGCCTGCATGGCGCCGCTGATGATCTGGGGCGCCCCTGGCGTCGGCAAAAGCACGGTGATCCGCGAGCTGTGCGCACAGGAGGGAATCGGCTTCATCGACATCCGGTTGTCGCAGCGCGAGCCGGTGGATCTGCGTGGTCTGCCGGTTCCGCACGGCGATCAGGTGCGCTGGCTGCTGTCGTCCGAATGGCCGCGTGACCCGAACAGCCGCGGCATCCTTCTGTTCGATGAGCTTACTTCGGCCGACCGGATGCTGCAGGTGGCCGCTTACGAAATGATCCTGGACAGGCGCTTGGGCGACCTCTACCAGGTGCCACCCGGCTGGCTGATCTGCGCGGCCGGCAACCGGCGCGAAGACCGGGCTGTCAGCCAGCCGCTGTCGAGCGCACTGGCCAACCGCTTCTGTCATCTTGAGTTCAAGGTGGATCTGCCGGGCTGGATCGCCTGGGCGCAGCAGCGTGAACTGCATCCGATGGTGATCGCTTTCCTGAAGTATCGCCCGCACTGCTTTCTCGACATGAGCGGCAGCATCGATCGGGGTTGGCCCAGTCCGCGCAGCTGGGAGCGAGTGGCGCATGTGCTGACCCGCAGTGACGGCCTCGATGCCACCAACCTGGAGCTGTTGGTGCACGGCCTCGTGGGCACCGCAGCGGCCACCGAGTTCCTCGCCTTCATGCGACTGCACCAGGACCTGCCTGATCTGGATGCGATGTTGCTTGGCGAGATTCCCTTTGACCTGCCCGAGCGCATGGATCTGCGCCACGCCGTGGCCACCGGACTGGCCCAGCATCTGTGGAGCGGGCCGGAGGAACAGCGCGAGCTGCGGCTGACCCATTTCCTGCGCGCCGGGCTGACCTTTGGCAGCGACTTTGCGGTGATGTCGATGGTGGCAGCGCTGAAGCATATCGAGCAGGAGGATCCGCAGGGAGACAAGGCCCGCGCGTTGTTCTCTCACCCGCTCTACACCCATTGGACCGAGCACCATGGTGCAGCGCTGGTGACCCACGACGCCTTGCCTGCTGCATCGGCTGCCCCACATCAGCGGAGGCGTCGTTGAAGCCGATTCCCTGCGGCAGCACGCCTGATCCTGCCCTTACCGAGCTGGACGATGCCGGGCGCCGGCGCTGGTTGCAGCAGCTTGAGCAAGATCGTTCGCGTTTTCTGCTGCGGCACCCCTTCACCGCGTCGCTGACGCTGCATCTGGCCGTCGAGCTGGTCCTCGATCCACGCCTGCCGACCGCTGCCACCGATGGGCGCAGGATCTACTTCAATCCGAACTTTCTGGCCACGCTGGATGCTGCGCAGCGTCTGTTCGTGATGGCGCATGAGGTCTGGCACTGCGTCGCCGGGCATCTGGGGCGGCAACAGAATCGCCAAGCTTGGCGCTGGAACCTTGCCATCGACCATGAAGTCAACTGGCTGCTGGTCCAGGATGGATTCAAACTGCCGCCGGGTGCCGTGCTTTTCCCCTCGCTGCGCGGCCGCAGTGCCGAGCAGGTCTACAGCGCTCTACTCGACCGATCGACGCGGGATCTGCCGACTTCCTTCGATTTGCATGAACTGCCCAAAGGGTTGGGCGAACCGATGGATGAGCTGCTGCGAGCACAATGGCAGCAGCGGCTGCGCGACGCGCTCAAGCAGAACCGCCACCAGGGTGATCTTCCCGATGGACTGGCACAACTGCTTGATCTTCCGCCTGCCACGGCCCGACTGCCTTGGCGTGTCGTGCTGCGGGATTTCGTGCTCGGACGGCAGGCGCGGCGTCGCGGCTGGGAGCGCCCCTCTCGCCGCCATTGGCATCGCGGCCTGTGGCTGCCAGATCTGCGCCCGGATGGCTTGCGTCTGATGCTCGCCCTGGACACCAGCGGTAGCACCCGCCGGCTGCTGCCGCTGTTCATGGCAGAGATCACCGAACTGATGAGCGTCGATCACGCGCTGGAGCTGACTCTGGTCGAATGCGATACCCGTATCCGTCGGGCCCGCACATTCCGATCCGGCGAAGATTTGAGCGCGCTCGCCAGCATGCACTTGCGTGGCGGCGGCGGTACGGATCTGCGCCCGCCCTTTGATTTGGCGGCCCAGGATCCACCCGATGCGCTGATCTTCCTCACCGATGGCAAGGGGCGTGCGCCCCAGAAAAGTCCACCCTACCCGGTGATGTGGGTCCTGCCTGAGTTGGCGGCTGCACCGGTCGAATGGGGTGAAACCCTGACTTTGTACAAGGAGTCGACATGAGCAACAGCAAGCCAGCGAACTGGCAAGTCTGTGCAACTTGCACGCATTGGGCTGGTCCTCGGCAGGCCTCGACCTTCCGTGACCGTGCCGAATACGAGAATGACCGCGTTCGAGGTGAGTGTGTCGGGGGAGGATGGAATCGAACGCAGCGGGCCCCATCGGCCTCTTGCCACAAGTGGGTCAAGTGGGGGGTATTAAAATAATAAAAAATATTTATATCTGAAACTAATTCTGCCAAAGAAAAATTCCATGAAGTTTGTTCACGCAGCCGACATCCACCTCGATAGTCCGCTCAAGGGACTGTCAGCATATCCAGATGCACCGGTAGCTCAATTGCGCGGCGCAACGCGAGACGCCTTGACCGCACTGGTCGACCGGGCCATCGAGGAAGCTGTTGACTTCATGATCATTGCCGGTGACCTGTATGACGGTTCTTGGCGCGACTACAACACGGGGATCTTCTTCTGCAAGGAAATGGGGCGGCTGAAGCGGGCCGGCATCCCGGTGTATGTGCTGTTCGGCAACCACGATGCCGAAAGCGAGATGACCCGAAAACTTGATTTACCCGACAACGTGTCATGCTTTTCCGCCAGCAAGCCGCAGACGTTTTGTATCGACGGGCTGTCGGTGGCCTTGCACGGACAGAGTTTCAAGCAAAAAGAAACGACCACCAATCTGGCCGAACGCTACCCGGCGGCTTTGTCCAATTACTACAATATCGGTGTCTTGCATACCGCTCTGGAAGGGTCGGCAGCGCATGCCACGTATGCGCCCTGTACCGTGGATGAATTGCACGCCAAGGGTTATCAGTATTGGGCCCTGGGCCACGTGCATGAGTTTTTCCAGTGGACCGGTCCTTCCACGATTGTGTTCCCCGGCAATCTGCAAGGGCGCCATGTGCGCGAATGTGGTCGACGGGGCGCGGTGCTGGTCACGGTGGATGATCGCGGTCACTCGCAGGTCGAGCGCCTTTTCATCGACATCTTGCGCTGGGAGCATGTGCGCGTGGATGCGAGTGCCTGTACCTCGCTGATCGAGGTGTCCCGGTGCATCGGCCAGGCATTGGCGGCGCTGCTGGACGAGGGACCAACCGCGCGGGCTGTCCGGGTGACGGTACACGGCCGCACCCGCGCGCACGGCCAGCTCTTCGGCCTCGAGGCGCAGCTGCGCAGCGAGGTGCTGGCCCAGATCGCCGGCATCGGTCACGAGCGCCTGTGGCTGGAAAAAGTTCAGCTCGACACCGAGGCCTTCATGGATGCGCAGCAGTCGCACGAGCGGCTCGATGCTTTCGCCGAATTGCAAGACATATTGGCCACAGCGGCGGTAGACCCAGAGTTTGTCGAGCATCTGCGCCAGAAGCTTGCCGCGTTCGCGGCCAAAGCCCCGCTTGATTTGCATCCGATGGTGCCGCTCATCGATGATATTCGCAACGGCCAGTTGCATGCGCTGATTAAGAGAGTGTCGCCGGGCCTGCTGGCGCATTTGCAGCAGCAGGAGTGACCATGCGTATTCAGCAACTGAATATCATTCGCTACGGAAAATTCACTGATGCGGAGGTCGTACTGCCCTCTGCTGCGCACGATTTTCACTTCATCGTCGGGCCCAACGAGGCCGGGAAATCGACCGTGCGCCGTGCCATTTCCGAGCTGCTGTATGGTTTCCCGATGCGCAGCGCGGCCATGGCATTTTTGCATCCGCAACCTGACCTCCGTCTGGGTGCGCAGCTGAGCGATGGCGCCCGCGCCATTGAATTCCACCGCACCAAGGGCAACAAAAATACGCTGCGCACCCCAGACGGTGCTGTTCTGCCGGACGAGGCTTTGGCGGTATTTTTGGGTGCCTCGGATCGCGATTTCTTTGAGCAGATGTTTGGCCTCGATCATGCGCAGCTAGTGCGCGGCGGGCAAACAATTCTGGATGCGTCCAAGGACGTGAGTCAGGTACTGTTTCAGTCAGCCGCCGGCATCGCGGGGCTGGGCCGGGTCAAAGAGGCGCTGGCAGCCGAGGCAGACAAGCTCTGGGCGCCCCGCGCTGCAGCTGGCCGGGCCTACTACGTGGCCCACGACCGTTGGGAGCAAGCCTGCCGGGAGCTGAAAGAGCTGACGGTTCGCACCAAAGGCTGGACGGAAGCGCGCGAGCGACTGGCCGACGTGGAGCGCGACATGGCCGAGGTGAGCGACAAGCGCTCGGCGCTGCAGACGCAACGTACGCGCTTGGAGCGGATTCGGCGCCTCGCTCCGACGGTTCAGTCGCTCAGGGCGTGTCAAGACGAGCTGGCCGCGCTGGGGTCGGTCTTGGCGCTGCCAGCCGACGCCGCTTCGACCTTGCAAAAGGGGCGCTCGGAGCTGTCGGTGGCCCACACGGCCCTGCAGCAACGGGCAGCTGATGTCCAGCATTTCACCCAGGTGCGTGACACCATCGTTCTCGACACGCAGATTCTGAATGCGCAGCACCCGGTCGAAGAACTCATCGCTTTCGGCCAGCGCGTGCGGGACCACGATGCAGATCTGGTCACGCAGCAGGGCGAGCGGCAGCGCCATCTGCATCTGGCACAGGCCGCAGCGCTCGAGCTGGGGTGGCCCGCCGACATCGCTGCGCTGACTGACAGCGTGCTGCCGACGACGATTCAGCTGCGCGAGGTGCAGCGGCTGGTTGTCTCGCACGGGCAGATTCGCCAGGCCCAGGCCAACGCGCAACAGGCGCTCAGGGACAAGCAGTCCGAGACCGAGGCGGCGCAGATGGAGCTGACGGCCATGCCGGTGATGGTGGTCACCGCGTCCCTGCGCCATGCCGTGTCCGACGCCCAGGGCTATAAGCACAGCGCGGCCACCCAGGCGGCGTTGCGACAGGCGGTTCAGGAGGCGCAGCGTGCCCTGCGCGACCATCTTGGCCGTCTGGAGCCCCCCATGTTGGGCCTGGAGGCGATACAGGCCACCACATCGATCTCGATGGCGAGACTGAACGAATTGGGCAGCGAGCGACAGCGGCTGCAGTCGGCGCTTGATGCCGCCACCGAGTTGGCTGCGCAGGCGCAGCAAACGCTTGAGACCTCGACGCTGGCGGCCGCTCAGTATGCGCAGGCGCGCCACATTGTCACGGGTGTGGAGGTGCGCGATGCACGGCAAGCGCGCGATGCCCGGTGGACGTCGATCAAGCAGGGCGAAGTGACCCTGGCGATCGGGGCGGCGGCACTGGAGGCGGCCATACTCTTGTCTGACGAACTGGCCGACACTCAGCTCGACTCGGCCACGGAAGCTGCAGAGCTCCAGAGCCTTCGCCAGCAAGTGGACCGGGCCCAGCTCGATTTCCAGCAGCGCACGCGCGCGGTGGCCGACAAGCGGGCGGCGCTAGCCGCGCTGGATGCTGACTGGCAGCATTTGTGCCAGTCGGTCGGTGTGGCGGGCTTGGCGCTGGGTGATGCACCGTCTTGGTTCTCGAGGCGCGAGCACATCCTGCACGCGGCGTCGCTGGTGGCGCAAAAACAGGCCGAGCGGGCGCGAGAAGCGGCCGCCGCAGACGGTGCCGCCCAACGCTTGAGGGAGGAGCTGGCCAAGGCCAGTTGGGTCGTGGCGGCGGACGTCTCGCTGGTGGCCATGATCACCGAAGCCGAGCAGTTTCTGACCGGCGCAGAGGCCGCCGCGGCGCGGCGCACGATGTTGCAGGCGCAGATCAGCGCGGCGGGTGCGGCCCTGGATGAGTTGCAGGCCAAGTCGGCTGCTGCACAGGCCGCGCATGACGCCTGGGCGCACGCGTGGCGTCAGGCCCTGACCACGGCCCGGTTGAGTGATTTTGTCCAGTCGGTGGACGACGCCGAGCAGGCGCTGTCCAAGGTGGACATCGTACGGACCCACCTGACAACTGCCGCTGCGACCCAGAAAGATCGCATTGATCCGATGCGGGCCGATCTCGACCGCTTTCGCACGCTGGCCGATGCGGTTTTGGTGCGGCTACAGCAGCCGGCCCGGTGCGGCACGGCGCCTGACCAGGTGGCGGCAGAGCTATCCGTGCGGCTGGCCGAGGCCCAAGCGGCCGTGCAGCGTCGGCAGGCGGCGGATGAGTCGCTGGCCAATGCCGCCGGGCAACTGCGGCAGGCGCAGCAGACGGTCGAACACGTTCAGGCCCAGGTCGCGCCTCTGCTGGCGGCGGCGGGCATCGATGTGCTGGAGGAGGTGGGGTCGCTCGTTGAACGCTCAGACCGGTGGCGAGCGCTCCATCTGCAAATCGAACAGGCACGACAACGACTGACGCAGGACTCGGATGGCCTGGGGCTGGACACTGTGCTGGGCGAAGTCGATGCCTGTGACCTGACTGCGCTCACGGCAGCGCTGGCGCGCACGTCCGATGCGCTGGAGCAGACCCAGCCTCAGCTGACCCAACTGGCCGAAGCCCGCGTGCGCGCCGATCAGGACCTGAAGGCGATTGCGGGAGGACAAGAGGCCGCGGCCGCTGAGTCGCGGCGCCAGGAAGCGCTGGCCGAGATGGCCGACGCATCGGAGCGCTACATCAAGGTGGAGACCGCCGCCACGCTGCTGACCTGGGCCATCGACCGCTACCGCGAGCAGCAGCAAGGGCCGATGCTGACCCGGGCGGGGGCAATCTTCGCCCAGCTTACGCTAGGGCACTACAGCAAGCTCTTTGTCGACTACGAGCGCACGCCGCTCAGCCTGTCGGCCCTGCGCGCAGACGGCCGCCAAGTCGAGGTAGCTGGCATGAGCGAAGGCACGCGCGATCAGCTCTACCTGGCGCTACGGCTTGCCGCGCTCGAACTGCACCTAGCGCAGTCCAAGCCGCTGCCTTTCGTCGCCGATGATTTGTTCATCAACTTCGATGACGAACGCTCGACCGCAGGTCTGCAAGCGCTGCGTGAGCTCTCCACCAAGACTCAGGTGCTGTTTCTGAGTCACCACGACCACTTGCTGCCGCGCGTGCGTCAGGTGTTCGGTGATCGGGTCAATCTCGTTCGGTTGCCGCGTTAAGGATGCTCTGCACAAGTCCACCCCACCCGTGCTTGGCGCCCAGATGAAGAGTTGAGACGATCGCAGCCATGAAGCAGCAAAGCCTGGGTCTGGGTCAGTCGAGCAAGCGAACGCGACGTCGGGAGTTCCTCTGCGAGATGGAGCGCGTGGTGCCGTGGACGGAGTTGGTGTCGTTGGTGGCGCCGTACCTGCCCGAAGGCCGGCGCGGGCGTCCGCCGTTTCCGGTGGAGGCGATGCTGCGCATCCACTTCATGCAGCAGTGGTTCAACCTGTCGGATCCGGCGATGGAGGATGCGCTGCACGACGTGCCGCTGTTCCGGGAGTTCGCCGGCCTGGGCGGCTGGGATGAGCGACTGCCCGACGAGTCAACCATCCTGAGGATCCGTCACGTGCTGGAGAAGCACAAGCTGGGTGAGCAGGTGCTTCGCACCGTCAACGATTTGCTGACGGCCCGGGGCCTGCTGCTTCGGAGCGGGACGGTGGTGGATGCCACGCTGATCGCTGCGCCCAGCTCGACCAAGAACGCCTCGGGGGAGCGAGATCCCGAGATGAAGCAGAGCCGCAAGGGCCAGCAGTGGTACTTCGGCATGAAGGCGCACATTGCCGTGGATGCCGACAGCGGGCTGGTGCATACCGTGCGCGGCACGGCCGGTAGCGTCCACGACGTGGTCGAAGCCAACGCGCTGCTGCATGGACAAGAGACCGATGTCTACGCCGACGCGGGATACCAGGGCGCGGGCAAACGGCCCGACGCCCGAGCCGGCGTGAGCTGGCACATAGCGATGCGGCCGGGCCAACGCAAAGCCCTCGATCGCAGCGACCCGGTCCAGGCGCTGGCCGACGACATCGAGCGCATCAAGGCCCGTATCCGGGCCAAGGTCGAACACCCGTTCCGGGTCATCAAGCGCCAGTTCGGCCATGTGAAGGTGCGCTACCGCGGGCTGGCCAAGAACACGGCGCAGTTGCACACGCTGTTCACGCTGGCCAATCTGTGGATCGCCAAGCGGCGAATCCAGGGAGCGTGGGCATGAGTGCGTCCGGAAACGGGCAAAGCGGCCTCGAAGGCTGCTGGCGAGGCTCGTTTCTGGCGCGTTGGGCATCAGAGGGACTCGATTTCAGCGCTCATGCACGCCGTGCGGCGACTTGTGCAGAGCATCCCTAGAGCGTGTTATGAACTTCCCGCAAGCCATCTGGCGCCACTGAGGATCTGAATCCGTGACCTGCAAACCCTACCCGAGCGACGTCAGCGAAGAGGAATGGCATTTCGTGGCGCCGTACCTGACGCTGATGGATGTGAATGCACCGCAGCGCCGGCACGACCTGGGGGAGGTGTTCAACGCGCTGCGCTGGCTTGCGCGGGCCGGTGCGCCGTGGCGGCTGCTGCCGCACGACCTGCCGCCCTGGCAGATGGTGTACCAGCAGTTCCGGCGCTGGGACGAGGCGGGCTGCTTCGAGGCGATGCTCAACGACATGCGCTCGATCATTCGGGTCAGCGAAGGCCGCCGGGGCCAGCCCAGCGCGGTCGTTCTGGACGGACGCACGCTGCAGAGCAGTTGCGAAAGTGGTGTGCGGGCGGGCTACGACGGCTACAAGAGACGGCGTGGCAGCAAGGTGCACATGGCCGTCGACACGCTGGGGCAGTTGATCGCGCTGACGGTCACCTCCGCCGACGAGCAGGAGCGCGCGCAGGCCAAGGCGCTGTGCGAGGCGGTGCAGGAGGCCACCGGCGAGACGGTCAAGCTGGCGTGGGCGGACCAGGGCTACACCGGCGAGCAGGCCAGGCAGGACGCCCAGGCCAGCGAGATCGACCTGCAGATCGTCAAACTGCCCGAGGCGAGGAAGGGGGTTGTCCTGCTGCCACGACGCTGGGTGGTCGAGCGCAGTTTCGGCTGGCTGTCGCGCTTTCGCCGGCTCAGCCGTGATTTCGAGCGCTTGCCTCAGGTGCTGGCCAGCTTGCACTTCGTCGTCTTCGCCATCCTCATGCTCCCCAAGGCTGCAGCGGTGCTGGCGGCGGGAAGTTCATAACACGCTCTAGGTGGTGGAGTTACATGTGCGCGTTCTTGCCCAACCGCTTCGGTCAGATCGGCCGGGCGCAGACCGTGTCGGGGCCGCCCTGACCTGCGATTGGGGTCATTGCGGTTTCGGGCGGGTTTGTCCAACAGAGTCGTCTGTGAGTGTTGTTTGACACTCGCTCCCTCTTCCTGTTTTCCAATCTGGTGGTAATTTTCCATTCACGCTGCACACTTTTTCCTTTTTTCTCCTGATCGAGGTGATCAGCTATGCAAAGATTCGTGATCTTCCCGACTCCGGAAGCTCGGGCAAAGCACGAGAGTTGATACCTACGGCGGACATAAAGATCTGCCCCCGCTGCTGATGGAAAACTTACTGACAGAACACCAACGTCTCTACTACGCTTGGCTCCTCACGCGGCGACAGGCTGGCGACTCGGTCGAGTCGCTGGCGACCACCCTGGTGGACTCCCAAGTCGATCTCAATCCCCACCAGGTGGAAGCAGCGCTGTTCGCCTGTGCCAATCCGCTATCGCGCGGGGTCATCCTAGCGGACGAGGTGGGACTGGGTAAGACGATCGAAGCTGGGCTGGTCATCTCCCAGCGCTGGGCTGAGCGTCGCCGCCGCATCCTGATCATCGTCCCCGCCAACCTCCGCAAACAGTGGCACCAGGAGCTGCTGGACAAGTTCAACCTGCAAGGTGTTCTGCTGGAGGCCAAGAGCTACAACGCCCTGCGCAGACAAGGCCGCCGTAATCCCTTCCAGGGGGCAACTGGCCCTGTCATCTGCTCGTACCAGTTCGCCAAGGCCAAAGCCAAAGACATCAAGGCGGTCGAATGGGATCTGGTGGTGCTGGATGAAGCGCATCGCCTGCGCAATGTCTACAAGACCAGCAACGTCATCGCCAAGACGCTAAAGGAGGCGCTGGCCCACGTCCACTCCAAGGTGCTGCTGACGGCCACGCCGCTGCAGAACTCGCTGCTCGAGCTGTATGGGCTGGTCAGCATGATTGACGATCGGGTGTTCGGCGACATCGACAGCTTCCGCTCGCAGTTCACCGCTCAGCCGCGCGAACAGGCCTTCGCCGCGCTCCGCACTCGCCTGGCATCGGTGTGCAAGCGAACGCTGCGCCGGCAAGTGCAGCAGTACGTGCCTTACACGGCACGTCGCGCCATGGTGGAGGAATTCACCCCGTCGACCGAAGAACGCGAGCTGTCCAACCTGGTGGCCGACTACCTTCGTCGGCCCAACCTCAAGGCGCTGCCCGAGGGGCAGCGGCAGCTGATCTCGCTCGTGCTCTGGAAGCTGCTGGCGTCATCCACGCACGCCATCGCGGGCGCACTCGAAACCATGGCCAAGCGCCTGGAGGGCGAACTGGAGGCTTCGCCCGATGTGCCGAACCTGACGGAAGTGCTCGACGAGGACTACGAGTCACTCGACGAAACGGCCGACGAATGGGATGAACGCTCAGGCAGTGACACGTCTGCATCCGCAGACCAACGGGATGCCGTGGCGCAAGAAATTGCCGAGCTGCGTCACTTCAAGACACTGGCCACCAACATCCGTGAGAACGCCAAAGGCACGGCCCTGCTGACGGCGTTGGACAAGGCCTTTGCCGAACTGGGGCGACTGGGCGCAGCCAAGAAGGCCATCATCTTCACAGAGTCCAAGCGGACCCAGGAATACCTGCTGGCCCTGCTGGAGAAGACTCCGTACGGCGAGGGCATCGTGCTCTTCAATGGCACCAACAGCGACGCCCGTGCGCAAGCTGTCTACGCCGACTGGCTGAAGCGCCATCAGGGTACCGACAGGATCACGGGTTCTCGCACGGCGGACACCCGGGCAGCCCTGGTCGAGCACTTCAAGGAACGCGGCACGGTAATGATCGCCACCGAGGCCGGCGCCGAGGGCATCAACCTCCAGTTCTGCTCGCTGGTCATCAATTTTGATCTCCCGTGGAACCCCCAACGCATCGAACAGCGCATCGGCCGCTGTCATCGATACGGGCAGAAGTTTGACGTGGTGGTGGTCAACTTCGTCGACCGCAGCAACGAAGCCGATGCCCGCGTCTACGAACTGCTGGACCAGAAGTTCCAACTCTTCGAAGGCGTGTTTGGTGCCAGCGACGAGGTGCTGGGCGCCATCGGCTCGGGCGTGGATTTTGAGCGCCGCATCGCGGAGATCTACCAGAACTGCCGAGATCCGGAAGAGATCAAGGCCAGCTTCGAGCAGCTGCAGCGCGACCTGTCCGGCGAGATCACTGAAGCCATGGTCAAGACGCGGCAGATCCTGCTCGAGAACTTCGATGAAGAGGTGCAGGACAAGCTGCGCATGAGCGCCGAGGCAAGCCGCGCGGCTCGTGGCAAATACGAGCGCATGCTGCTCGATCTGACTCGGGCGGAACTGGCGGGGTGCGCTGATTTCGATGACGACGGCTTTGTGCTGCGAGAGCTTCCCGCACGCGAGCTTTCAGGCATCGAACTGGGGCGTTACGAGCTGCCACGGCGCTCGGGTGCGGCACACCTGTACCGTGTAGGCCATCCACTTGCAGAGTGGGTTGCCGGGCAAGCCAAGTCTCGAGAGTTGCCGACTGTCAAGCTCCTGTTCAACTACGGCGCCTACGGCACCCAGATCAGTACGTTGAAGAACTACCGCGGAAGGTCTGGATGGCTCACTGTCAGCCGTGTGTCGGTGGAGGCCTTAGGCAATCTGGAAGAGCAGATCATCGTCGCAGCAGTCACAGCAGACGGTTTGCCCTTACCTGAAGATGATCCATCGAAGATTTTGCGTCTGCCCGCGAAACATTCGGGGCCAGCCGACGTCGACGGACCACCCTCTGCGCTTTCCGAGGATCAGCTGGGCAGGAGGAAAGCCCTCCTGCGCGAGATCAACCAGCGCAACCTTGGCTACTTTGAGCAAGAAGTTCAGAAGCTGGACGCCTGGGCCGACGACCTGAAGTTGGGCATCGAGCAAGAGATCAAAGAAATCGATCGGCAAATCAAAGAGGTTAGGCGCACCGCAGCCAGTGCGCCTACGCTCGAAGAGAAGTTATCGTGGCAGAAAAAGCAACGTGAACTCGAAAGTATGCGCACCAAGCTGCGGCGCGAACTCTTCAACAAGCAAGATGAAATCGAAGCCCAGCGCAACGACATCATCAGCCAGCTAGAGGGTCAGCTCAAACAACAAGTCAACGAGCAGCCTCTGTTTTGTATTCAATGGGAGCTCATCTAATGTCAAAAAGGGAGACCGCCAGAGGGTCGGTCTGGCGCCAGTGGGATCTGCACATCCACACGCCAGCGTCATTTCACTGGCTGGGGAAAAAGTTCAGGGACTGTGCAGATGCCGACGAGCGGCGTGCCCTCATCGATCAAATGATCGAGGCGCTGAACAAGGCAGAGCCTGCAGTCTTTGCCATCATGGACTACTGGACCTTCGATGGCTGGCTTGCACTAAAGGCACGGCTCAAAGAGGCCGGAGCTCCAGCACTTCACAAGAAGGTCTTCCCAGGTATTGAGCTCCGAATGGCCGCTCCGATGAAGGGCCGGCTCAACGCGCACGTTCTGTTCTCTGATGAGATCGAGGATCAGGATCTGCTCGACTTCAAGCAGGCACTCAAGGTCGAGCTGGTAAACCGCCCATTGTCAGACGCGGCCTTGGTCCAGCTCGCCCGCGAGGCTGGCGCCGACAAGCTGAAGACTCACGGATTCGACAAGGCAGACGTGGACGCGTCAGAGGAGAAGGCCTTGCTCGCTGGCGCGACCATCGCGGAACTGAACCCCGAGTCGTACCGGACTGCGATCGCCATGGTCAAGCAGGGACAGGCCATCGGGTTCATGCCCTTTGACACCAACGATGGCCTGGCGGAAGTGAAGTGGCATGAGCACTACGCCTACGCCATGGGACTCTTCCAGAGCTCCCCCATCTTCGAATCGCGCAGCGTCGACTTGCATGCGGCTTTCGCGGGTGTGAGGACCGGTGGCAACGCAAAGTTCTTTGACAACTTCTTCAGTGCGTTGAAAACGGTCCCGCGTCTTGCCGTGTCTGGCAGCGACGCGCATTGCTTCGTCGGCGTTGCCGGCGACAACAACAAGCGTGGCTACGGGGACTTCCCCTCCGACAAGAAGACTTGGATCAAGGCCGATCCCACCTTCCAGGGTCTCAAGCAGGCCATCCTGGAGCCTGCGAAGCGGTCATACATTGGCGTCAAGCCTCCCAAGCTCCAAGCCGTGGAGACCAGCAAGACTCACTTCATCGAGTCGATCGAAATTGCCAAGACAGGTACCAAGGCTGGCATCGGCAACTGGCTGAACGGCTGCGACCTCCTGCTCAATCCGGACCTTGTTGCCATCATCGGCAACAAGGGCAGCGGCAAGAGCGCACTGGCGGATGTCATCGCCACGCTCGGCCACTCCCGGCAAGCCAAACACTTCAGCTTCCTGAAGCGTGACCGCTTCTTGGGCAAGAGCGGCGATCCCGCACGTCATTTCACTGGCACCCTGTCGTGGCGAGACGAGAGTACCGAGGCGAGGACGCTGGACGCCCTTCCCACGGACGAAAAACAGGAACTGGTCAGATACATCCCTCAGAACTACTTCGAAGAGCTCTGCAACGATCACGTCTCTGGCAAGTCAGACGCCTTTGAACAGGAGTTGAGGGCCGTCATCTTTTCGCACACCAGCGAGGAGATGCGTCTTGGTGCTCTCGATTTTGATCAGCTCACGGAACAGCAGGAACAGGCACTGAGAAATCGGCTGGGAGAGTTCCGCAAGGATCTCAAGACCCTCAACGGCGACATCGCTCGCATTGAAGATCAGCTTCAGCCAATCGAAGAGAAGAAGTTGACGGACCAGTTGTTGGTCAAGACACGCGAAATCGAAGAGCACCAGAAGATCAAGCCGGCCGAGGTTGCACCGCCACCGGAGACGATGGAGCCCGAGCAGAAGCAGGCCGCAGAAGCACTCGCAGCAACGGCTCAGAAGATTGAAGAATCCACCAAGCGCACGCAGCAGATCCAGGCGGACCTGACATCAATCGCCAGGAAGCAAAAGGCGATCGCCAACGCTCGGGAGCAACTGCGCTTGCTGCAACGCGCCTACGACCAAGCTCAGCAGCAGGTTGCGGCAGACCTGCAGCTTGCGGGTCTGAGCTGGGCTGACGTGGCGAAGTTGGAGATCAAGACCAGCCTGATCGACGAGCGGTCTGCGGCCTTTGGTGAGCAGCAGTCAGCTTTGCAAACCGAGGCGGCCGCCTTGACCGGCACCCTCGAGGCCCTTGAGCAAGAGAAGAAGGCGCACGCGACCAAGCTCAACGCACGTCAACAGCAGTTCGAAACCTACCAGCAGCAGCTCACTGAGTGGACCAAGAAGCTTGAGGCCTTGACCGGTACGCCGACGGATCCGGACACCAAGACGGGCTTGGAAACTCGCCTGGCTCAGATCAAGGAGTTGCCCGGCAAGCGTTTGGAACTGCAAGCACAGCGACTTCAGCTGACAGCCGAAATCTTCGACTCCTTGGATGCGCAGCGAAAGGCGCGAGAAGAGCTCTTCAAGCCGGTGCAGGACTTGATCAAAGCGAATGACCTGATCCGCGAGGACTATCGTCTCCAGTTCCAGGCGACCCTGGCCGCTTCGGCCGAAGCCATCGCGGAGCGCCTCTTCGCCTTGATCAAACAGACATCAGGTGCGCTGCGTGGCCAGGACGAGGCGTTGTTGACCGTCAAGAAGCTGTTTGACAGCCAGGACCTGAACACCAAAGAAGGTGCCCTGGCTTTCGCGACGGCCTTGCATGAAACGCTTGTGCAGGCGGCCAAGAGTTCTGGCACCGAGGTTGGCATCACCAGTCTCCTAAAGAAGGGTCAAACAGCCGTTTCGGTCTACGACCTGATCTTCGGACTCGATTTTCTCGAACCACGGTATTCGCTGCTCTTCCAGGACACGCAGATTGAGCAGTTGTCTCCCGGGCAGCGCGGCGCGCTGCTGCTTATCTTCTATCTGCTGGTGGACAATGGCAAGACGCCCATCATCTTGGATCAGCCAGAGGAAAACCTGGACAACGAGACCGTGTTCCGGCTCTTGGTGCCAGTCCTGTCCGAAGCCAAGAAGAAGCGCCAGATCATCATGGTCACCCACAACCCGAACTTGGCCGTGGTGTGTGACGCAGAACAGATCATCCACGCGTCCTTCGACCGTGCCGCAGGCTGTGTCATCAACTACATCGCTGGATCCCTGGAAAATCCGATGCTGAATACCGCGGTAGTTACTGTGCTTGAAGGCACCAAGCCTGCCTTCAACAACCGTTCCGGAAAGTACCACTAATGAGCAATTCGAAGCAAAAACTAGAACTCACCTGGATCGGAAAGGAAAAGCGGCCCAAGCTGGAGCCGCGTATCCTGCTCGAAGATCCAGGGAAGTCGTATCACGCCAAGCGTCGCGTGACCGATGGCGACATTTTCGATAATCGACTGATCTTCGGTGACAACCTGCTCGCCCTAAAGGCGCTCGAGCAGGAGTTTCACGGGAGAATAAAGTGTATTTATATTGACCCCCCCTTCAACACAGGGCAGGCCTTTGAGCACTACGATGACGGCCTAGAGCATTCGCTCTGGCTTTCACTCATGCGCGATCGACTTGTTATTCTGCACCGCTTGCTGTCAGACGAAGGATTGTTCTGGATCCAACTTGATGACAATGAGGTTCATTACTGCAAGGTAATTCTTGATGAGATCTTTGGGCGGCAGAATTTCATCTCTCACATTACATACGAACGATCTGGCGCTGCCGGTCTGGGGTTGGGCGGCTTTATTGTTAGCACCGGCGAGAGTATTCTCCTCTACAAGAAGAACAAGTTGCCTCAAAGGCGGGTTCTATCCCACGAGTTGCTTGATGGCAAAACGATGAAGAGATACAACAAAGCTCTGGTCAATGCCGGAGAACGTACGCTGGTCAGGGAGTTCGAATCAAAGTCAAACGGCGAGCTTGTCAAGGTTTTCAAGCACACCGGTTTTGAAATAAAAACCATCTCGCTCGCAAAATTTGAAGAGCGCGAAGAGCAAATCAGGTCGGAGTTTGCCGACAACTTTGATGCACTCTTCCGAACCAATCAGATACAAAAGGAAAACCAATTCCAAAGGGACTTGGTTTCCTTGATGGATAAGAGTCATCTGTACACGGTCGACTACACGCCAAGCCGTGGCAAGCACGAGGGCAAGCTAACAACTCTCTACTACTTCAACGCAGAGTTGTTCGCATGGTTAAAAGACACTGCAGAACTGTCTGATGGTCAAATCACCAAGTCATCAAGCATAACTAACGTATGGACGCATTCAGAGATTCCAAAGGCAGATATCGCTAGTGAGGGTGGGGTCGATTTCCCACGAAGCAAGAAGCCTGAACAGCTGCTCCGTCGGATCATTGATATGTCAACCGAGCCCGGAGACTGGGTTCTGGACTCATTCGCGGGATCTGGAACAACTGGCGCAACTGCGCACAAGATGGGGCGCCGCTGGATCATGGTGGAATTGGGCGAGCATTGCCACACGCATGTTTTGCCTCGAATGCGTAACGTGATTGACGGGGTGGATTCACGCGGAGTCAGCTCGGTGATGGGGTGGAAGGGAGGGGGCGGATTTCGTTACTCCCGTCTTGCCCCAAGCCTGATCATCAATGATCGCTGGGGTAACCCGGTCATCAACCCTGAGTACAACGCTGCTCAGTTAGCCGAAGCGCTCTCCAAGCTGGAAGGCTTCACCTACGCCCCATCGGAGCTGTACTGGTGGCAACACGGGCATTCCAGCGAGCGGGACTTTATCTACGTCACAACCCAAAATCTGTCCGCAGAGCAACTGCAAGCGCTGTCTGATGAGGTCGGCAGTGACAAGAGCCTGCTGGTGTGCTGCGCAGCCTTCCACGGCATCACGGCCGCGCAAGCCTCCGCTCGCTGGCCGAATCTGACGCTGAAGAAGATTCCGAAGATGGTGCTGGCCCGCTGCGAGTGGGGGCATGACGACTACAGCCTCAACGTGGCCAACCTGCCCATGGCGCAGGAAGACGAGCCAGCAGTTGCCTCCAGCCCAGTCACTCGAAAAACAAAGAAGACGGCCAGCGCCAACGAAGCGCAGAGCGGCCTGTTCGGGGAGAACGAAGCATGAATGCACGGGTACAGAACGCGGTGACGGGCCGCCTTTCGCTGCGTCCACCGCAGTCGGAGTCGCTAGGCAGACTGGTTCGGGCGCTGGAGGCTGCGCCCAGCCTGTTGGGCCATGACCAAGATGTCGCGTCCATCCTGGCGACGCTCAAGGGGGAGTTCCCCACGCTGGAAGACTTTGAGCGCGAGTTCCCATCGCTTTGCTTCTCGCTGGCCACGGGCGTTGGTAAGACGCGGCTGATGGGGGCGTTCATCGCCTACCTGCACCTGGCGCACGGCATCAACAACTTCTTTGTGCTGGCGCCCAACCTGACCATCTACAACAAGCTGATTGCCGACTTCACCCGCAACACGCCCAAGTATGTGTTCAAGGGCATCGCGGAGTTCGCGCAGCAGCCGCCCCTGATCATCACGGGCGACAACTACGACCAGACCGGTGCGGTGGTGCAAGATCAGACGGCTGGCTTTGCCCACGACGTGCGCATCAACATCTTCAACATCTCGAAGATCAACTCCGAGGTACGTGGCGGCAAGGAACCGCGCATCAAGCGGATGCGCGAAGTGCTGGGTGACAGCTACTTCAACCACCTGGCCAACCTGCCGGACCTGGTGCTGCTCATGGACGAGTCGCACCGCTACCGCGCCAGCGCGGGCGTGCGTTCCATCAACGAGCTGAAGCCGCTGTTCGGCCTGGAGGTCACGGCCACGCCGTTTGTCGAGTCGACCAAGGGCCCCGTGGCGTTCAAGAACGTGGTGATGGAGTACTCCCTTGCGCGCGCGATGGAAGACGGCTTCGTCAAGGAACCGGCCGCCGTCACCCAGCGCAACTTCAACGCCAAGGCGCACACTCCTGAAGAGATTGAGCGGATCAAGCTGGAAGACGGTGTTCGCCTGCACGAAAGCACCAAGGTCGACCTGCTGACCTACGCCCGCGAGAACGGGGTGAAGGTGGTGAAGCCCTTCATGCTGGTGATCGCCAGGGACACCACGCACGCGTCGCAGCTGAAGGAAACGATCGAATCCAAGCTTTTCGATGGCCGCTACCAGGGCAAGGTGATCCAGGTGGACTCCAGCCGTACGGGCGCGGAAGAGGAGGAGATGATCACCAAGCTCCTGGCCGTGGAGAGCGTGGATGAGCCGACCGAGATCGTCATCCACGTCAACATGCTCAAGGAAGGCTGGGACGTCACCAACCTGTACACCATCGTGCCGCTGCGAGCCGCGAACGCACGCACCCTGATCGAGCAGTCGATTGGCCGTGGTCTTCGTCTGCCCTATGGCAAGCGTACGGGCGTTTCGGCGGTGGACCGCCTGAACATCGTTGCCCACGACAAGTTCCAAGAGATCATCGACGAGGCGAACCGTGGCGACTCTCCGATCCGCCTGAAAGAGTTTTTCCTGGAAGCGCCAAGCGCAGAGGACAAGAAGGTCAGCGTTCAGGTCGGGTCTGGCGCGATGACACGTCTGGGCCTCACGGTGCCACCGACCATCGCCCCTGCGCCAGCGAACACCGGCGCTACACTGACGCCTGCCGCGCCAGCTCCCGTCTTCGCCACGGAAGGTGAGCGGCAGGCGGCCCGGGTGGTGATGGACGTGATCGGAAAGTACGAGGTCAAGCGCGACCTGGTGCCTACCAGCAACGCGCTGCTCAAGCCCGAGGTGCGGGCGGCCATCCTGGCCGAGGTGACCGAGCGGCTGAAGCCGACCCAGGGCAATCTGCTCGAAGGTGCTGATAACAGCGCCCCCGTGCTGGACCTGTCCGCCGTGGTGGCGAAGACCACCGAAATCGTGGTCCAGCAGACCATCGACATCCCCCGCATCGCGGTGGTGCCCACGGGCGAGGTGACGACAGGCTTCCATCCATTCAAGCTGGGCACTTTGCCCAACTTCCAACCGGGTCAGCGCGAGATCGTGGGTCAGGAGCTGCGTACGAACGAACAGTTCACCATGAGCCGCGAGGCCGGGGTGAAGGAGCAGCGCTTCGAGGACTACATCGTCAAGAAGCTGATCGACTTCGACGACATCGACTACTTCACCCAATCAGAGCTGCTGTACGACCTGGCTGGGCAGGCGGTGGCGCATTACAAGGCGCAGAACTACTCGGAGGCTGAACTGCACGAGGTGTTCGACACCTACGGTGCCGAGCTGGCCCGACTGATCCGCGCCGAGATGATGGCCCACTTCTGGGAAGAGGCGACCGAGTACGAAGTGCAGGTCAGCCGCGGCTTCACCGAGCTCAAGCCCTGCAACTACACGGCCGTGGCCGGTCAGACCGCGCACCACTACCGCGAGACGGTGACCGACCTGGGCAAGATCAAGCAGATGCTGTTTGGCGGCTTCGCGCGCTGCCTGTACCCGCTGCAGAAGTTCGACTCGGACACCGAGCGCCGCTTTGCCGTCATCCTCGAGCGTGACGCGCTGAAGTGGTTCAAGCCTGCCAAGGGACAGTTCCAGATCTACTACAAACTGGGCACTGAGCAGCCGGAGTACATCCCCGACTTCGTGGCTGAGATCGACAACAAGATCTTCATGGTGGAGACCAAGGCCCGCACCGACATCGACACCCAAGAGGTGCAGGCCAAGGCGGCGGCTGCGGTGCGCTGGTGCAAGCATGCGTCCGATCACGCAGCCTCGGTTGGTAGCAAGTCGTGGCACTACCTGCTGGTTCCGCACGACGAGATGTCGGAATCGAAGCGGTTGACAGACTTCTTGAGGTACGAAGTCAGGCCTTGCATACCGTAAGCTCCCCCGTCAAGCAGACAGCTGATTCCCAGAGTCTGCGGCGGTTGTGGTGATCAATCGGGGCATGAACTGCTTGGGCGATACGCCGCTCAGGGCGTCACGCCGTCAGTCGACGAACACTCGGGGCTGCGCTGTGCAGCAGAGCCGCTGAGAGGAAAAGGCACGGTCCGCTTCGCGCAGATCGTCCAGCAACAGATCCACGACCGCCTCCTCGGCCACCGCACAGCCCTGTTCCCGCATCGCTGGCGCGAGCGCAGCGTCCCACGGCGCCTCGGCCGCGTCCGGCCCGAGCGCGTGGTCGCGGGCCAGGGGCGGCAGCGTCTGCACGGCGGCCAGATAGTCGGCGCAACCGAAGCGCCAGGGTTCGGCCCCCTGGCCCTGCAGCACCTGCCGAGCGATGCGCAGGCCCGCCCAGTCAAAATCGCCGTGATAGCGCAGCCGTGCGCCGGCGTCGCGCAACTGGTTCAGCAGCACCCGTTGCGCGGCCGCGGGCATGCCGTCGGTGCAGACCAGCGGCGCGCAGTCGCGCCCGAGCCGATCGGCCGCGATGGCCACGACGTTCGGGTTTTCGCAGACGAACACCGTCCGCTGCTCGACGGTCCAGACGGGCGCGCCCCGCAGCAGTTTCCGCAGCGAGGTGTAGGCGGGCTCGCCGGGACAGGGTCCGGCATCAGGCGTCGCGGTCGTCGGCAGGTTCAGGTGCAGCACCGGCCGAGCCAGCTCATTGACCAGCACGCCCCACCGCGCCCAGCGCGCCCGCCGGCTTTCGTGGTCCGGATCGTCTTCCGCGTCCGGCGCGCCCGCGAGCACGAGCGTGGCCAGCGGCTGTCCATCATCGAGCGCATGGGCATCGCCCAGCGTCTCGGCGGCGAGCTGGGCGCGAGTCAGACCCTGCGCGGGCAGATGCGCCAGCACAGCCTCGGCCTGTCGCAGCAAGCGCTCGGCGCGCTGCGGCTGTGCGCCCGCAAGACGCTTGAGCAGCCCCCGGCCCTCCGGGCGCTGGAGCAGCCGGTGCAGCCCGGTGCCGGGCGCGACCCCGGAGACGACGCCGTCCCAGCGGTCCTGGAGGGTGGCCTGCTCGGCGGCGCGGTCCACGATCGGCCCGTCGAGCTGCTCCAGCGCGTCGCGCAGCGAAGTGGCCAGCCCGGCACGCCGAAGCGCCTCGTCGATGCGGAGCACATCGATCTGCAGCGCCTCGCTGTGTCTGGGCGCCTGCCCGAGCAGCCCCGCCAGCATCTCGTGCTCATGCGGCGCCAACGCGGTCAGTCGCATCCGCGTCGGCGGGGCGTCGGCCGGACTGCGCTCGAAACGCTGGCGCAGCCGCTGCCGCAGCCCGGATCCCGCCTCGCCGCCCAGCACCCGCCGCAGCCGCTCCCGGTCCGCGCTCATGCCTCGGCCGGCTCGAAGCGCCGGTCGGGATCGTCCTCGCGGCGGCGGGCGCGACCATCCCAGCTCCAGCGCGACACCAGCACCGCCTCCACCCCTTCGCGACGCAACAACTGACAGATCGACACGCCGGGCAGCTCGGCGTAGCAGGCCCACTCGCGTTCGCTGGTGATGACAAAGTCGAGGTCGAACTCGTGGATCAGGGCCATGCAGTGCGCCCGAGCGGCGTCGTCGATGCCGGCGAACGCTTCGTCGAGCAGCACCAGGCGGGGCGCACGCGCCTGCGGACCGCTGCCGTAGAAACTCGCCACCGCCGCGAACAGCGGCACCGTCAGACCCAGCGCCCGCTCGCCGCTGGAGGCCGGTCCGCTGAGCTTGCGCCACTGGCCGTCCTGCCAGCGCTGCACCCGAAAGACATGCCAGCGGCGGTAGTCGAGCGCGCGGGCCAGCTGCTCGCGCAGGCTGCCGGTGCCCGCGGCCTCCGCTCGCGCCCGCTCGGCCAGGATGCGCTGCTGCAGCATCGTGCCGATGACGCGCCGGTCGGCCGCGGACCACAGGTCGGCGTTGGTGTGCAGCAGGTGGCGCCGCGCCGCCTCCAGCCCGACCGGTGCGCCTTCGCTGCCCTCGACCAGGGGCTCCCAGCGCAGCCGGTAGCGCACGCCGGTCGAGGTCGGACGCTTGTGCAGCTCGGCGTTGATCGCCTCCACCTGGCGGTCGGCGGCCTTCAGCAACTTCTGCACCTCGGCGGCGATCTCGGCCTGCAGGTGGTTTTCGAGCACCTCGCGCTCGTTGGCCGTCAGCAGCTCGCGGCGCTGCGCGATCTCGTCGGCCAGCCGGGCGGCGAGCTGGTCGGGCCGCTCGGCGCGGTTCTGGTAGAGCACGCTGACGACCAGCCCAAAGTCGCTCGATTCGGCCTGTGCCCGGTGGCCGAGGGCGGTCAGCGCGCCCTGCAGCTCGGTCAGATCCTGCGAGATCTGGCGCTGCAGGCGGTCGCGCGTCTCGTCGTCGTCGCGGACCTCGCTCAGGTCACGCTCGGCCGAGCGGGCCAGCGTCAGGGCTGGATCGATGGTCCAGGGCTGTCGGCCCTCCGGCTGCGGGAGCGCCGGCAGGGCCACGGCCAGCAGGCCCGTGTCCGCAAAGCGCTGGAACTGGGCGACCGCGGCCGCGCGGGCCTGCGTGCTGCGCGCGAACGCCTGCGCGGTGGTCTCGGCCCGTGCGTCGGCGACGGCTCGCGCCTCGCCTGCCTGCTGCCGGGACTGGCTGGCCTCGCGCAGGGCCCGCTCCTGGGCCTGCACCTGCTGCTCGGCCTGGGCGATCTGACGCCGCAGGGTGTCCACCTCGGCGCCGACGGCGGCGCGCAAGGTGTCCCAGCGCGACCGGGCCTCCTCGGCCTCCTGCCGCTGCAGGCCCCACTGGCTCTGGCGCTCGGCGCGGTCCTGGGCGGTGCGCGCCTGCCGGGCCTGTTGACGCTGGTGTTCGGGGTGGAGCAGGCGCGCCGCCTGCAGTGCGCGCACCAGCGCACCCTGCGCCCGGGCGAGCTGCTCCAGCGGCTCGCGCAGGGCAGCCAGGGCCTCGGCGCGCTCGGGCAGCCGCAGGTCAGTGGCGTCGTCGTGCAAGACCTGCCGCGCCGCGTCCACCTGCTGACGGGCCGCGCGGCACCGGTCTTCGGCGGCCTGCAAGCGCGTGCGAGCCGCCGTCAGGGCGCGGGCGCTGGCCTCGGCCTCCAGATGGGCCTGGCGCAGCGCATCGTCGGCGGGCGCACTGCGCCACTCGCCGTCGGCCTGAGCCCGGTGCACGGCCAGCTGCTGCATGTGCTGCGCGTGGATCTGCTGCTGCGCGGCCAGTTGGTGTCGTTCGTCCTCGATCTCGGCCAAACGGCGTTGACGCGCGGCCCGGCGTGCGGCGAAGCCGAGGTGGCAGGCCGCGGCCTTGGTGTGCGCCCCCACCAGCGCGCCCAGCCTGAAGCGCCCCTGCGGCGACACCCAGGCCACCGCGTTCCCCGGATCGTCCCCACCGCAGGCGATGCCGCCGAGGATCCGCTCCACCACCGCAGCGGCCACCGGCGGCACACCGGCGCCGACCTGCGCCCCACGAACCCAGCCCGCCAATGACTGCGCGCGCGGCAACATCGGTGCGTCCGCCATGACCCACACCTGCGTGTCCTGCCAAGGTGCGCCGTCGTGCCGGGGATCGTGCTGCAGCTGCCCGTCGGGCGAGACCCAGGCGTCGAGCAGGCCACTGGCCTCCAGCGCGGCTTCAAGACCGGCGCGGGCCTCATCGGGCACAGGGTCGTCGAACTCGATCAGCTGCCACAGCGGCGCCCCCGGGCGGTCCACACGGCTGGCGGGATCGCGCCAGGCTGGGGCCAGCGGTGTGACCTCTTCCCCCGACGCCAGGCGTTGGCGCTCCTGGTCGAGCCGGTCGCGTGTCTCGGCCAGGGTGCGTGCGGTCTGGTCCAGGGCGGCCTGCTGTGCGCTCAACGCCTGCAACGCCCGCTGACGCGCATCCTCAAGAGCCCGGTGAGGTGGGGCCAGCGCCTGGGGATCGCGCACCCAGTCGGCCAGCGCGGCCAAGGCGCTCGTGCGCTCGTCTGGCGAAAGCGGGAGGGCCTGCAACCCGTGCAGGTGATCGTGCCAGGCCTCGATCAAGTGCTGCGCCTGCTGCTCGACCGCCGCGTCGGCCCGGGCGGCCCGCTCGATCGCCTCGTCGGCCTCGGCCTGGCTGTCGTCACGGTGGCGCTGGTGTTCCTGCTGCTGCCACTGCACCTTTCGAAGGGCCTCGTGGTGCTGCATCAGCCGCGCGATGGCGTCACGGCGGTCGGCCACGCTCTGGCGCAGTTGTTCGCACACCGCGTCGAATGCCGGGGCGGCCAGCGTGGTCAGCGCCTCGTCGTCGAGGGTGAACAGCGGGTGAGTGGCGTGTTCGGCGTCCAGGCCCAGCCCCGACGCCTGATGCAGGGCCTCGCGGCGCGCCTGGTCGCGCGCCTGGCGCAGGGCGTTCAGCTGTCCGGCCAGCCGCTCGGTCTCGCTGGCCTCCTGGGCAATGCGGTGTTCGAGGGCCTCCAGGTCGCGCTGGGTGTCCTGCGCGGCCCGCTCGCGGGCCCGGGCTTCACGCTCGGCGATGGCCAGCCGGTTGGCATCCTGCAGGGTCGGATCAGCCCGCAGGGTGTCCAGCCGCGCCCGGCAGGCATGCACCGACAGCTCGGTCTGCTCGAAGGCCGCCTCTGCGGCTGCTTCTTGCTGCCGGGCCGTCTGCAGGTGCTCGCGGGCTTCGGTGCTGGCGCGGCTGGCCTGGTCGAACTCGGTCTGCGCCTGCCGCAGCAGCCGGGCCTGGCGTCGGCCGAGGGTGGCGGCGTACTGGCCGTAGCGGCGCTGGAACTGGCGCACGGCACGCTCCAGCGCCTCGTGGCCCTCCAGTTCCTGGCGATCTTCCTCCAGCCGCTGCAGCGCATCGGCCACGTCGCCGAGCAGGTCGGGCGACAGGGGCGGCAAGGCTTCGGTCAGCGCGTTCGACAGCGCCCCCTCGTCCGGCTTTCTGGACAGCTGGGGCTGGCGCAACTGGATCAGCGTGTCCATCAGCGCACCGTAGCGCTCGTCGCCCAGGCCGAACAGGCGCTGATCGACCGCGAGCCGGTAGGCCTGCGCGGTCTCGAACACCTGACCGCGACCGTCGATGGCCTCGCTCAGCTTGTCGCGGGCGAGCACCTGCCGGCGGGTGTTCACCAGCCAGAGGTCCTGACCGACGCGGGGGGCGGGGCGCTCGCCCGCCGCTTCGAGCAGGAAGAACCAGCTCTCGACCTGGGCGCGGCCCTCCACGGCGTGCAGCCCGGCGCCCAGCGTCAGGTAGTGCGGCGTGCCGTCGGCGGCGCGGCGGCCGAACTCGATCCAGGTGTAGCCAGTGCGGCGCGGGTAGGTGCCCAGCAGCAGGTTCCACGCCATCTTCTTGCCCGGATCGCCGTCGGGCTCGATGCGCGAGGACTTGATCTGGGCGTCCAGCAGGAAGGGCAGCACCAGCGACAGCACCTTGGACTTGCCGGTGCCGTTGTTGCCCCGCAGCAGCAGGTGGCCGTCCCGGAACCAGAACTCCTCGCTGTCGTAGCGGAACAGCTCGACCAGCCCAAGCCGCAGCGGCTGCCAGCGTGTGCGCCGTGGCTCGGGCAAAGCGGGGCGGGCGGGGGCGGGGCGGTCGAACAGGCAATCCATCATGTCGTGTGCGGCGAGGCGAACAGGTCGGTCCCTGTCGGGCGGGGAGGCGTGGTGGCCAGCGGGGTGGCGAAACGCGCCAGTGCAGGCCGCGGCTGCAGCCAATCGCCGGTGCGAGTGATCAGGTGCAGCCGCTCCAGCCGGTCGAGCGCCAGCGCGGCCAGCTCCGGCGCGGCCTCGGGCTCGCGGGCCGACTTGCGCCAGAAGCGGCCGTGCTGCGCCATGCAGCCGCGCACGAAGTCGATCACCTCGTCACGATGGACCCCTTCGCGAGACGCCAGATGACCCGCCACCAGCAAGGCGACGTGGGCATCGGTGCCTTCGCCGGGCAGCACGGTGTCGGTGAGGCGGCCGTCCTCGTCCACCAGCGCAATCCCTTCGGCACGCTGCTCGGGCTGCAGGCCCGTGGCCTCCGAAAGGCGGGCCGCCATCGGGCCGCGCTGCTGCACCGCATAGGCGCGCAGGTCGGGGTCGAGCGTGTCGAAGTAGACGACCGGGTCGTCGAGCAGGCGGCGCGCCAGGTGATGGCGCCAGGCGGTGCGGCGGGCCTCGTCGCTGTCGAGGGCGCCGCCGGCCACCACGTCGGCGCCAAGGGCCTGCAGCCGCGCCTCCAGCGTGTCGGGGGTCTCGTCGGCGGACCAGGTGGACGGCCCGCGCACGGCGGCGAACACCCCGCCCAGGGCACGGCGCTGCACGTCGTAGAGGACATCGTGCTGGGCAGCTGCTGCGGCGTCGGTCGGATCGGCATGGCGCACGAACCCGTCCTCGTCGCCGGCCACCTGCACCAGCACGCCCAGCCCGAGCAGGGTGCGGCACACGGCCACCAGCTCACGCCGCTCGCCCGCCGTGCCGAGGGTGAACCCCCAGCCGCGCTCGGCCAGCGTCGGCTCGGCGGCCAGCGTCAGCAGGCGCTCGCCGAGCTGACGCAGCGAGATCTGCGGCTCTGCCCGCTCCAGCACCGCGCAGGCCAGGCACAGCAACGCATAGCGTCGGCGGTCGTAGCCGGGCAGGCCGCGGGTGGCGTCGCCCGTGTCGGCCATGCGCTTGTACAGCCGCGCGCCGTCGCGCTCGACCTGCAGCGTCCAGCCCGCTTCCCGGGCGAACCACTCGCGCAGGGCCTGCGCATGCTGGCGCACCGCCGCGAAGTCGGCGTCGCTCGCGGGCATCAGCGGGGTCATCAGCAGCGCCCGCAACGCGGTGCGCAAGGCCTCGCGCTGTTGCTGCTGCTGCCACTGCCCGATGGCGAGGCTGTCCGGGCGGCGGGCATTCGCCGGGGGACGGTCCCGTGGAGAAATGACGCTCATGGGGCTGCGGTCATGCCGGGGTGATGGTGACGAGGTGGTCCCGGCCGCCGAGCACGCCGCGGGCCGACACGATCTCGGCATGACTGTCAGCGGCGAGGGGCTCCAGGCGGATGCGCATCAGGCCGTCGCCGCTCAGGCGCTCGACGGGCTGATCGGGATCGGCCTGCTCCGCCAGGGCTTCACCGAGCAGGCTCAGCAGCAGGTCGAGCGATTCGCCCTCCAGCGGGCGCTCGGCCGACAGCTCGGACAGCCGCAGCACCTGCCCGGTCGCCAGGCGCTGGCGGGCCGCTTCGATCTGCCGGGATTCCTCCGCCAGTTGCCGGGCGATGTGCTCGCGCTCGACGGTGCGGTCCTGCACGGGGGGCGCGACCCCGCGCGGCGCGGCTTCGCCGAGTTCGCGCAGGCGCGGCTGAATGGCCAGCGGCGGGGCCTGGTGCCACGGCGTGCTGGCGGGCAGCGGCGCATCGGACGACACGGTCATCGCCAGGTGCCGCGCAGGGTGCAGCGCGAAGGCCGCACGGGCCAGCCGGTGGCTCTGGGCGTCGTCTGCGCAATCGACGAACCAGCCGGCCAGCAGGCGGAAATCGGCGGCGCGGTCGCTGCGCCCGCTGCGGCGCTCGTTGAGGGCGGCGATGGCGCCGAGCAGCTGCGGGATCGCCGAGCGGGCCCGGGCGCGCAGCAGTTCCGCCTGAGGCGGCGTGTCGCCGTGGCGCAGGAACCAGCTCCGCAGACCCCGCCAGCGGCCCTGCCAGACCTGGTGACGTGCAAGCCGATCGGCAGCCAGATCGGTCGCGGCGTCGGGCGCGGCGTCACGGGCTTCGCGCGCGGCCACGGCCTGCAGCAGCGACTCGATGTCCGGCTCCAGCGCGCTCAGGTGGGCGGCGATCGTGCCCGAGCGCCGCACCAGATCGCCCAGGAAGCGCTCCAGGTAGTCGATCAGGCGCCGCTTGTACTGCACCACCGCAGTGGCGTCCGCCTGGCGCAGGTCGAGCTGACGGGCCACGCCGGCCATGAAGTGCTGCGCGTTGCGGGTCATCTCCTCGAAGCGCTGGGCGAGGTCACGCAGGGTCTCGTGGACCTTGGCGGCATCAAGGACCGCCCCTTGCCCACGTCCTTCGGTCGCGAGCCGGCACAGCGCCTGCAGCCGCATCGTGATGTCTTCGAGTGCGACCGTCTGCAGCTCCGCCCGGCGCTGCAGGCTGGCAGCGAACACGTCCAGCGCGGCCTCGACCGCCTCGCCACCCGCCGACAGGCGGTAGAGAAAACGGGCCCGGTAGTAATCGTTCAGGCTGGACACGCGGGCCATGTCGGGCTGCGCTTCCAGGTTTCCCCAGGCCGACAGTTGTGTCAGCGCCGCCTGGATGTCCTCGATGCGCGGCACCGCCCCCACCGCCCATTCACCTTGCGCGAGCACCTCGTCCGGACGCAGCTGGAGCTGGTACTGGCGCAGGGCGGCGGCGAACACGGCCAGGATGCGCCGGTAGAGGTCAGCCTTGTCGGCGCCGAGGTGGCGGAACAGATCGTGGTCGGAGGTCGTGAGCATGCCGGTGTCGTTCCGCGACGATAACCGTGATGATTTTATTTTTCAAATAAGGTCGCGGAGAAACGGCCCGCAGGCGCACTCAGAGTGCGAACTCGGCCCAGAGAGGAAAGTGATCCGAGACGCGGTGGGAGAGCGCCAGCCGGGTCATCTTCTGGTCGGTATAGAGGAAGGGAGTGAAGTCGATGTGACCGGCCTGGCGCAGGCGTGCGTGCATCTGCTGCTGACCTGCGCTGTCCTTGAACCAGGCGATCTGGTCGTAGAAGGCGCCCTGGTCAGGCTTGTCGGGGTTGGAAAAGAGAGTGCGAGGCACCTTGTTGAGTGCATCTGGCACCGTCAGGCCGGTGGAGGTGAAAGCCTGCCAGAGCTGATCGCCCTGGCGATCGATGTTGAAGTCGCCCAGCACGATGAGGTTCTGCGACCAGTCGCTGGTCTGGTCGGCCCAGTCGCGCATCCAGCGGGCGATGGCCTTGAGCTCGGGGATGCGCTCGGTGCTGGAGCTGCCATACAGCACATGCAGGGTCACGAGGATGAAGGTGGTGGCGCCGGCGCGAAAGCTGACGGCGTAGGGCGTGCGGGCGAACTGGCGCTGGAGGGCGTCGGGGCCGACCTGCTGGAGCCACTCCTGGGGCACGACCAGCTCGCAGGCCAGGCCGGAGGGCTTGAGGCGGGTGGTGTCGTAGAGGAAGGCCATGCGCTCGTCGTTGCCCGAGACGCCCTGAGTCACGTCAGTCATCAGGAAGGCCCAGTCATCGCCGAGCCAGCGCAGCAGATCGCGCAGCGCGCGCAGATCACCCTTGACCTCCTGGAGGGCGATCACGTCGAAGCGGCGGATGATCTCGCCGATGGCCAGCAGGGCGCGCAGGTCGCGTTTCGGGGAAGCCTTGGCGGAGGCGGTCCATTCGCGGGTCAGGGAGGCGAAGGCGCGCAGGTTCCAGGTGGCGATCAGCAGGTTCTGGCCGGGCAGGCGTTTGGGCACGTGCTGGTCGAGATGAGCGCACAAGGCGGCGATGTCGCGAGCGACGGCAGGTGGGGGCGGGTCGGTGATGTCGGGCATGGGCAGCGGACCTGTTCAGGATCCGCAGATTTATCAGATACGACCAACGAAACCTATGCCTGACGCACGTCGGACAGAGGGCTTATCACGTTGATCGGGGCCGCGCCGTGCGTTTTCCATGGTGCGCCGTCGCTGGCGGCCATCGCCCTGAGCCCAATGCCGAAGGGTCATCTTTCGATGATTTGATGAAATCATGATCATGATAAGTTTCATTATCATGGACGGTGTTCTTTGATGAAAAACCGGATCCATCGAGACCCGGCGAATCCAGAAAAATCCGTCCGATCAAGCACTTGCGCAGGCCACGCCCTGTCACCGACCCTTCCCCGCACCTCACCTGAAGCCGCAGGGATGAAGCGGCCTGCATCGCCCCTCAGGCGGCCGAGATCGTCTCCACCTCGAAGCCGACGACGTTGCGCTCGGCCCGGCCGAACTCGATGCCGACGAGGTGGATCGGCTCGCCGCGGGCGCGGTACTTGTCCGCGTAGCCGCGGTCCTTGATCTGTCGGAGGGCCTGTCCGGTCGCCTGGCGGTCGACGACCTTGAACTCGAACAGGAACACCCGCCCGGCGTGCAGCACCGCCATGTCGATGCGCCCGTGGCTGGTGGCGTCTTCCACCCGCACGTCCAGCCCCAGCGCCGCGAAGTGGCTGTAGAAGACGCTCGCGTAATGGCCCTCGAAGCCGGCGAGCGGGTTGCTGCGATACCAGTCGCTCGGAATGCTGGCGAACAGTGCGCGGATCAAGCCCTCCAGCTCGTCGAGCGCACCGCGCTGCAGGATCACCGTCAGCCGCTCCTGCGCCTCGGCGTCACCCGGCACGCCGTACTCGGGCAGCAACACCTCGTTCAGGCTCGCCTCGACCTCGCGGTTCGGATAGCCCAGCGTGTACATCCACTTGCCCAGCACCGGCTGGCGCACGTCGTGGATGGTGAGATAGCCCGCCTGGAACAGCAGCGCCTCCGGGGTGATGCGGTCGACGTCGAAACTGGAGAGCAGCGCCGCCGTGGTGTGCAGCACCTGAAGCCGAGGCAGGAAGACCTTGCGCTCGGCGAGCAGCTTGACCAGGAAGGACGGCGTTCCCGTCTCGAACCAGTACGCGCCGAACACTCGCTTCTGGAACAGGTTGAGCACGTCGTAAGGGTTGTAGACCCCGGTGCCGAGCCAGTTATAGCCGTTGTACCAGCGCCGGATCTCGTCGCGGTCCAGCCCGGGCAGCTCGGGCGCAAAGACGGTGTCGATGTCCTCGTCGGTGTAGCCGCACAGTGCGCTCCACCGAGCATCGAGCGTGATGTCGGTGAGGTTGTTGAGCCCGGAGAACAGGCTGACCTTGCTGAACTTCGACACGCCCGTCAGGAAGACGAAGCGCAAGTGCTCGTCGCAGTCCTTGAGCGTGCCGTAGAGCTCGCTCAGCATGTCGCGCTGGGCCTGGGCCACGGCCGGATCGGTGAGGTGATCGAGCATCGGCTTGTCGTACTCGTCGACCAGCACGACGGCGCGCTCGCCCCGGCTCTGATGGGCCTGGCGAATCAGGTCGGCGAAGTTGCCCGCCAGGTCCTCTTCGGGCAGTCCGACGGGCAGCGGCAGGTCGAGCGCGACGCGGTTGACCCGCAGGTTCTCGCGGATGCGCTGCGCCAGCAGGCGGCCTTGCAGGCCGGAGCCGCTGGAGAAGCTGATGCGGATCACCGGATGGCGCTTGGACCAGTCCCAGCGGGATTCGGCGGCCAGGCCGGTGAACAGCGCCTGGTTGCCCTCGAAAATCTCCTTGAGCGTGTCGACCAGCAGGCTCTTGCCGAAGCGGCGCGGGCGGCTCAGGAAGTAGTACTTGCCGGCCTCGATGAGATCGACGGCCATGCCGCTCTTGTCGACGTAGTAGTGGCCGCCTTCGCGTATCTGGCGCAGGTTCTGGATGCCCAGGGGCAGCTTGAGGCGAGGGAGCGCGGGCGTGGTCATGGCCTGAGTGTACGGAGTACGCCCCTCGGACAGGGGCTGCGGTCTGGAGCGGAGACACCTTGGCATCGACCCGAGGCGCGCAGGGCTATCGCTGCCCAAGGTTCAGCACGCCGTCGTGAAAAGGGGCCCCCGAGCAGATGCGGCGCACCGGCCCCCGATCACCATGCGGAGGTGACGGCATGCCGATTCTTGATCACACGCGGCACGGCATCAAGTCGGATGGGAGTGATCAATCCGCCTCGGCCGCGGTGAAGATCGCTGCCAAAAACCTTAGTGCCACCTTAGCAGTTGATGCGGCGCCAGTGCGAGCACGGCGGCTTGAGCGCTCGCGCTCTGGCGACATCAGCCGCCGAGGTGGATCGGTTCGCCGAAACGGCCACTGAGCGACGGGGGATGCCACACTAGCCCGAGGTGGTGCACATGGTCGTCGATGATCTTGTTCAGAGGCAGATCGAGCTCGGCCCGGCGGTGTACCTCGCCTCGCCTGCGTCCAAGTCGATGTGCATCACCGGGTGCTGCTTTGACCCGTCATATCGGGGTTCCGCTACCAGACCATGGAACAGAGCCCGGTTGCCCTCGATGAGGGTACGGCCTCAAGGCCGAGATGTTTCCCGGGGTCGATGGCAAAGAGGCATCGTGCGGACCACCCAGGGTTACCGCACGCACAGACAACTGCGCGGCCCCGAACCCTTAGCACCAGCGTCACCCCTCCCATGGATGTCACCCCTCCCATGGATGTCACCCCTCCCATGGATGTCACCCCTCCCATGGATGTCACCCCTCCCATGGATGTCACCCCTCCCGTGGATGTCACCCCTCCCGTGGATGTCACCCCTCCCGTGGATGTCACCCCTCCCATGGATGTCCCTTCCTCATGCGAAGTACGTATTCACGCGCCCCTTCCTTGACGCGCCCAGCCCCACACCTCCCGGCAGGCCCCGCCACCAGGAAGCACGAACAGCAACGCGATGAAGTGAGCCCAGCCGGCGCGCTCAGCCGCCGGGCAGCAGCGAGGGCATCGGGCCGGCGCCCAGCCAGGCGCGCAGGTCGCGGTCCTGGCGGCGGCAGCGCTCCATCACGGAGAAGCCCCGGGCGACGAAGTGCTGGCCGCGCGTCGAGCGCGTCGGGCCGCTGATCTTGCGCTTGAGCACCACCGTGCGCAGCGCCTGCTCGGCTGCGTTGTTGGTGGGCTCAACGCCGGCGTGCCGGGTGAAGGTCCACAGCGAGACCTCCTGGGCGAGCAGGTGGGCGCAGGTCTGCGCGGTGCGTCGGCAGCCTGCGCGCGTGCCGCGCTCGAGCGCCTGGCGCACCCGGGTCTGCAACCTTTCGAATTCGGCCGGGCCGGCGCCGCGCGCGCGCCAGCGGAACATCACCCGCCCCAGCCCGAGCAGACGCCGGCCGGCGCGGCCGGCGATGCGCTCGAAGTCGCGCAGCAGGTGCGCCCAGCACACCTGGCGCCGCTCGGGCGCCACCCAGTCGTACACCGCGTAGCGGTCCGTCACCAGCACGCCGGCCGGGCGCTCGCCCGCCAGCGCCTGTGCTACGTAGCGCGCCCGCGAGGGCAGCACCTGGTAGACCACCACCTGCGGCTGCACCGTCGCCCACACCCAGTGCCGCGTCGGCGAGCCCGCCTGGCGCCAGCTCGTCTCGTCCATGTGCAGCACCGCCGCACCCGCGCAGCTCGCCGCCGCCTGCTGCACCGGCGCCTGCAGCGCCCGCGCCACCACCCCTTGCGCCTGCGAGATCGCCCCCAGGCTGAACCTCACCCCCAGCACCTCCCCCAGCAGCGTGCGGATCTTGTCCTGCGTCAGGTGGTACTTTGTGCCCAGCGCCCCGATCAGGGCCAGCGCCCTCGGCCCGATCTGCCCACGAGGCACCCCGGCCGGCAGCACGCTCTCGTGCGTCTTGCAGCAGTGCCCGCACACCCCGCGGTACAGCCGGTACTCCTGCACCTCGGCCCGCACCGCCTGCGCCAGGTCTGTCACCTGGTGGCGCAGCGCCCGACCCGGCTCGATCGGCCCGCCGCACTCGCACACCTCGGGCGGCCGCAGATCGTGCACCGCATCGACCTCGCCCTCGTCCAGCAGCGCCCGGTACGTCCCCTTGTGCCCGGGCTGACCGCCTCGCTTGCGCTCGCTGGCCCGGCGCGGCCGGCTCGTCCCCGCCACGTCCGACGACGGCGGCTTCGACGAGTTGCGCGAGTCCAGCTTCACCCGCTCCTGCAGCCACGCCACCTGCTCGCGCAGCTGGGCCAGCTGCTGGCCCAGCGTGTCGATCACTTCGTGGCACTGCGCCAGCGTCTGCGGCTTGGCGGGCAGGTCTTCGGGCTCGAGAGATGGGGGCGGGTTCATCGAGCCTGACTCTCCCGCCGCACTCGCGCGCTGTCTACGCGGGCTTCAGCGGGTTGACGGCCTTGGCGGGCGTGTCAAGGAGGGGGGGCTGAACACGTACCGCCCGGTACATCCCCTTGTGCCCAGGCTGCGCACCTCGCTTGCGCTCGCTGGCCCGGCGCGGCTGGATCGTGGCCACGTCAGCCCGAGGTGGCGCACATGGTCGTCGATGATTTCGTGCAGGCGCAGCTCGAGGTCGACCCGGCGATGTACCTCGCCTTCGCCCAGGTCGATTCGGATCACAGGACGGCACTGAGCGGCCAGACCGGTGAGCAGCTCCTTGAGCGAGTCGACCCGCGGACTCTTGCGGAAGAGGCGGGGTCGGGCACTTGCCCGCGCCGATGAGGTCGACGGCAAGCCGCTCTTGTCGACGTCGTCGTGCCCGACCTCCCGAATCTGGCGCAGATTCTTGATGCCCAGCGGCAGCTTGAGACGCGGCAGCGGGGTCTGGGCAAACCGACTCGACCGAGAGGCTGTACAGCAGCTTGAACTCGAAGCGCAGGATCGTGCCCTGAGACCGCCGACTGCAGGACTGTTCGGGCATCCACTCACATCGCCACGCGGCATGTATCCACCTGAGACGCAGCGGCGTCTGGACGGGGCCCGATAGGCTCGGCATCGGGTGAGCGAAACTTGGCTGTGATGCTTGGCGTTGTTTGTGCACCCGGACGGGCAGCGGCCGGCGATGACGGCCTCTCCAGCGGTGATGACGATGGCCTGGGCATCGCTCTGCTCTTTGTCGCGGATGTTCGGTCAAACTGTCTTGGGCCAACAGGCCCAGCGCCTCGTCCGAGTCGTCATAGTCCGCCCAGGCATCTGGCGAATCGAAGTACCCCAGTGCATGGACGCTCGACAGCGCGTCTTCGCAGGCCAATTCGGGGTCTTGCACTATCTGGAGGTCACGGTCTCTGAAGAAGTCCGTACAGGCATCGAAACGGGTAGGGCTGGAGTGCGAATTGCGCGCGTCCGCACTCATGAGCAGGGAGTGCCAGTCTGCTGAGCAGCAGAAAGCGTCAGGTGCAGTGACACAAGAGGGGACACCCAATTGGGAATGACGCGCCAGCACCTGCACATCAAAGAAAACTCGATGCGAATCTTGGAGATGGCGAAGAACATCTTCGGCAACGCGGTCCGGGTGATGCGCGAGGCGCAGTCCGTCCGCGCCGACCCAGACACCCTGGATGATCGGCATCGCCACGAAATGCGCATGCACCCGCGACTGGTCGCGGTGAATGACGAACGAGATCGGATGGTCGAAGCGGGCACACAGCACGGTCTGGACGCTGGCCCAGAAAGCGGGAATGTCGAGCTCAGGCGGAGGCTGGATCACATGCTCGAGGGCCAGCACGCCGTTGGTGCGGAAGGGCCGCTCACCGGCCAGAGCCTCCCAGTGTGCAGTGGCCTGGTCGGGGCAGGCAGGTCCGATCAGGAGCTGATTGAGCCCGGACCGCGTCGCGTCGATGGGCTTGCGGCAGCGATGGTGCTCGTGGTCGCGCCGCAGGTTGTGGCGAAAGACCTCGCGCATCTTGTCGCACGCAGGGCGCATGTCGTCCTTGCGCTGCTGACGATGCAGGCGCATCGCCTGGCATCGTGACAGCCCCCGCTCGGCCATCAGCTTTTCAACCGCCTGCTCGCGGCGACGCGAATCCACCCTCGTGATGGTCTGGCCTCGCAAGCAAAAGCCTACCCCGAAATCGTCAGGGTGAGGCAGCCTGGAATAAGCCGTGTTCTCGTGCACGTTCAAGAACATTCTTCGCGCGGGGCAGGTGAAAAGGCCGGCATATTAATCGATGCGAACTTCTCGTGTGCCCGGGCGATCGCTGATCGCATTCCCCGGTGCTGCCGATCTGCCTATATGTCGAGTCCCGCCTGTTCATAAACCCGCTTGACGAACAAGTCGGGCCGGCGAGTGCGCCACTGCTTGAGTGCCTGAACGGGAGAGAGATGATCGAGAGCCCGCTGGGGAATGCGGTGGTTGTAGGTGGCCGCGTAATGGGTCAGAGTGGTCTCGAGTTCTTCGGCGCAGGCGAAGCGGGTCTGGGCGATGACCTCGCTGATGCGGCCATTGAAGCGCTCGACCATGCCGTTGGTCTGGGGGTGACGCGGCGGGCACAGCCGGTGCTCGATTCCAAGCGCCTGGCACCGCTGGTCGAAGGCATGCTGGCCGCTGGGGGTTCTGGTCCTGCTGGTGAAACGGTCGGTGAACTGGCTGCCGTTGTCGGTCAGCACGGTCTGGATCTTCATCGGCGCGGCCTGACAGAGCCGGCGCAGGAAGTCCGTGCTGCTGGCCTCGCTCTGGTGGGCGTAGATGCGCAGGAACACCCAGCGTGTGGCGCGGTCGATGGCCACGAACAGGTAGCGGCGCGCAGCCTCGTCGGGCATCTGCGGCAGGTACTTGATGTCCACATGCACGAAGCCCGGCTCGTAGTCCTTGAACGTCTTGGGAGGCGCAGGATCCTCGCCGACGAGTTCGGCCTGCAACGCGCGCAGGTTGGCCACGCCGTGGCGACGCAGGCAGCGGTCCAGGCCAGAGCGGGAGGCGTGCGGGTTGATGAACTCGCGCGTGATGACCAGCAGATCATCCAGCGGCAGCAGGACCAGGCGGCGCAACTCGACCACGATGGCCTCCTGCGCGGCGGTGAGCGTCGTGCTCAAGGAGTGCGGACGGTGGGAGAGATCCTCGGGCGTTTCACGGCGCTTCCACTTGCGCACCGTGGCCACGCTGACGTTGTAGCGCTCGGCCAGTTCCGTCAGGGAAGCAGAACTGGCTTTGATCTCGGCTCGTGTGCGAGGAGTCGTGCGGGCCTGGGGGTGGATTTCGCTCATGTCGCGCAGTCCTGTCGAAGTGATTCGATGACGCCCCGCATCAGGTCTCTGGCTTTGAACAGCGGCCAACTGCGGGTGGGTACATGATCACATGGGATGCAACACCTATATCTCGCTTTTCATGTTCTTTTTTGTGCTTTTCCGATGCGCCCGCAAGCCGTCAGCATGGAAAGGTCCGGGTGCATACGCGCCATACGCAACGGATACCCTCATGAACCCATGATCTTGATATCTTTCCATTTTGGCACCGTATCAAGGCGTTGGCCGCAAGCATATTTGCGTCAGGTCTTTTCTACCACTTCAAGACCTCTCTCAAGACATCTTCCAACCGGCACAGCAGTTCGGTCTTCTGCTCTTCATCCAACGTCACGTTGTCCAGATCGATACTGACCCCACCAGACTTCCGGTAGCGCATCTGCCCCAAAACTTTGCCACTGACGACCAGATCAACCGACGCAGCCTGCGCTGGTTCAGCAGGAGTGTTGAACGGTTCAACACTTTTTGCAGGCTGATTTCGCTCGGAGATCAACTGTTCGAAGATCGCCTTTGACGACACGGCCATCGGGGACATGGCGATCTCGCGGGACGCCGCAAGCATGCCTGCTGGATCACGCTGTGCTGCATCAGCGAGTTCCTTCACCCAGCGGTACTGGATCTCGTTGGGCGAAGGGAAGGCCTGGATGATTTCCGCAGGCAGCCGGGTCAAGGCCACGCTTCGCGAGGCTTGGCCGACGTCGACTCCGACAGCTTCGGCCAGTTTTCGCAGCGACGGATAGAGCCCCTCGTCGAGCGCCTTGCGGTACATGCAGCCCTGTTCCCATGGGCTGAGGTTCTTGCGAGAGCGGTTCTCGCGGTCCATCTGCTGGAACAGTTCCTGATCGCTCATCGGCTCGATCAGTGCTGCCACCTTGAGACCCAGCTCGAGGCAGGCACGATGGCGCCGGTGACCGTAGATCAGCTCGAAGTCAGCCACAGCCCCAGGTGTTGAACCGTTCAACACTTGCCCAGGCTTCAGCGGACGGACCTTGATCGGCTGGACATTGCCGCCCGCACTGCGGATCTCGTCCTTGAGCAAGGCGAACTCGGCATCTGCGAAGGACGTTTCATGGCGATTGGCCCAACGCGATGGCGCAACCCGAGCAGGTTCGAGCATGCGGACCACCTGTGCGCCGTCGAACTCCTGCAGTCGCGTCCGAAGCTCCTCCACCTCTCGGACCGCGGCCGACTGTTGCCCCATGAACTGCAACATGGCTCCCGGCGCCGTCTTGGGCCGGGGATCCTGCGCAGGACTGTCCGGTACATCGGATGCGGCCACCGCAGGCTTGTTCGGCAGATTGATCAGTCCAGCCTTCTCAAAAATTTTCTTCGCCATCACTTGCCCCTACGAGTTCGATTGGCCGCAACAGGTGCCATCTGCGGCAGCGTCGGGCTGTGCACCTGCTTGCGCCAGACCGACTGGATCGAGGTCTCGACATAGCTCACGAACAGGTCATAGGCATCGCGTGCGCGCTTGAACGTCTTCGCATTGCCGTCATACCGCTCGACGTCGTAGACCGTGCCGAACTCGGCCGAGGCGGTGGCGGTCACAGCGGTCTTCGGAATCTCGACCGGCAGCACCTTCTCGGCGTAGGTGGTCTGGATCCATTGACGCACGATGTTGGCAGTGACATCGGACGAGTCGACGCGCGACAGCAGGATGTGGAGGAAGTCGAATTCCTTGTCGAGCCCGCGCCGGGTCAGCAGTTCGTCGGTGAGGTCCGAGAAGATCGACCAGAACTGCGCGGCCGACGCGAAGTCGAGCGCGTTGGGTGGCAGCGGCATGACGATGCCGTTCGAGGCCATGAAGGCATTGATCGTCGTGTAGGACAGCGAGGGCGGGGTGTCGATGACGATCACGTCGTAATCGGGCCGGACATCGTCGACGCCATAGTGCAGGACGTTCCAGAACTCGAATTCCGGTTCCTGCGTCTGCCGTGACGGAAGCGCGAACTCGGCACCAAACAGCGCCGGTGCGGCGGCAACCAGGTCGATGCCGTCCCAGTAGGTCGGACGGATGGCGTAGCGGATCGAGTCCTCGTTGCCCAGGATCAGCGGCAGGATGGTGTCCTGTTCCGTCACCTCCGCATCCGGCAGCTTGCCGAAGAGGGTGGTCAGCGATCCCTGCGGGTCGGTGTCGATGACAAGGACCTTGTGACCCAGCAAGGTCAGCCCTTGCGCAAGGGTCATCGCGGTGGTGGTCTTGCCGACGCCGCCCTTGAAGTTGCCGACGCTGATCGTGATGGCCTCGGCCCCGGCCGGACGCAATCTGTCCTTGCGGTACTCACGAATCCAGACGCGCGCTTCAGCCAGCGTGAACTCCCGTCGGGTGCCCGACGGGTTGAGCTTCCCGCTGGGCAAATCGCCCTTGTTCATCCTGTGTGTCAGCGTGCTCTTCTCGACATCGAGCATGAGGGCCAGCTGGCTGAGGTTGAATGTGGGCGCGGTCTTTCGTGAAGTGGGTGACAACATCGCGCTGCGCACCTGGGTCATCATGTCCGTGGCTCGTCCAGCCTGGTGAGCAATCGCACCCAGGCTGATGCTCTTCTGGCCGTCAATGTTGAGCTGTTCCATGTCTGTGAACCTCCAATGGCATCAGCCTAGCACGGTGATCAGGAGGTGTTGAACCGTTCAACACCCGCGCTGTTGATCAGGGTCTTTGCCTGCTTGTGCCGAGACCTCGTCATGCCCCTGGAATTTCCCCGAAAAAATTTTTCTCGCGTTCTTTAATCTCTTTAATCTCCTTTAATACCTTTAGGTCGAAAAACACCCTTAATAATCAATGACTTGCGTTATTTTGCGTGAACTGTTACGGGAGGATGTGTGAGGTAGAACGGGAGTCGATGTGAGGTGGAACGGGAAGTGATGTGAGGTGGAACAGGGAAATCGCCGGGTACAGGCGTTGACGATGGTTGGGCTGCCGGCCCTTTGCTTGTGAGTGCTCGGCGTCGTCATGAAGTGCGTGTTTTCGGGATCTTGGGTTGCGGGTCGGCTACAGTCCGGCCGTGCGGGATGGCTGGATTCCCGCGTGTGCCTGCCGAGATCTGCCGATGGTGTCTTCCCTGTACGAGATGATTTCTGATCCGCTGACGCCGGAGGCCGCGCCGAAGTCGGGTGTCGATCCCGACCTGCTGAAGAAGCCGGTCAATGCGCTGGCCATCGTCCCGCAGAGCCAGCGCATCACGCCGCTGTTTCGCAAGTCCTACAACGTCATGCTGCGCATGGCGCAGGAGCAGGGCGTCGACCAGGAGGTCTATCGCGCCCCGATGAGCGCGATCATCCGCTCGCTGGACTTCGACTCGAACGACACCGGGCTCATCAAGAAGCACCTGCGCGCGATGGCGGCGACCCTGGTGGAGTGGCAGTCGCCCTCCAGCGGCGAGGTGGGCACCTGGGCGGTCAGCGGGCTCATCGGGCATGCCGAGCTGCGCAAGGTGCGCGGGCAGGTCTGGCTCGAGTGGTCGTATTCGGTCAAGCTGCGCCAGGAGCTGCTGCGGCCCAGCGTGTTCGCCAAGCTGTCGCTGGAGATCATCGCGCAGCTGCGCTCGCATGGGGCGATCGCTCTGTACGAGATCTGCTCGCGCTACCGCGAGGTCGGCCAGACGGCGCGTCAGCCGTGGTCCTGGTGGCGTCCGGTGCTGAGCGGCAAGCCCGAGACTGACGAGACCCGCAGCCAGGAATACCGATTCTTCAAGCGCGACGTGCTCAAGCCAGCGCTCGCCGAGGTCAACGCGGTGACCGATCTGGTGGTTGAACTGGTCGAATCCCGGTCGGGGCGTTTCATCTCGGACCTCCAGTTCAAGGTGCGACTGCGGGAGCAGCCCGGCGGGCCGGCGGCCGCGGCGCGTGCGCATCCCGCGATCGATCCGGCGCTGGCGGCTCGGCTGCACCAGCTCGAGGTCGATGACCTGACGGCGGCGCAGCTGCATGCCGAGCATGGCGAGGCGCTGATGCGATCGGCCGTCGAGATGCTGGCGCGGCGCGTGGCCTCGGCCTATCCCGAGCCGCTGCGCGATCCGGCGCGCTATCTGCGCACCGTGCTGGCGGCCGAGCGCAGCAAGGAATTCGGCCGGACGCCCGAGGCTGCGCCGCCGTCGGTGCCCGAGCGCTCATCGGCTGCGGCTGCCCCGGTGCGCCGTGATCTTTCCGATGCAGCGTTGAAGCTGGCCGAGCAGAAGCGGCAGGCGCGCTGGCATGAGGAATGGCAGCGCCGACGGCGTGCGCATGTGGTCACTGAGCTGGAGGCCCTGCCGACGGCGGAGCAGGATCGCCTGGTGCAGTCGCTGCTGCTCGACATGGAGGCGCGCCGCGTCCACCCCACCATCCGCAAGCGCCTGCAGACCAACGGCTGGCAGCATCCGATGGTGCTGCACGAGATGGTGCGCTTCTACGCCACGACCCGCATCGGCGACGGATGGGACCGGCCGACGCCGGAACAGCTGCTGGAAATCGCGGGGCAGGTGGGCGACGCGTGAGCCGCCCACCAGACCGGCGCAATCCCTTTAACATCAGGGAAGCCGGTCAGACCCAGGTCATCGACAGGCCGACGCCGTACACGGAGTCTCAATCCCTTCAACATCAGGGAAGCCGGTCAGCCCGTCGCGAGCAGGATGCGAGCAGTGCAGCCAGTCTCAATCCCTTCAACATCAGGGAAGCCGGTCAGCCGGGAGACCACACTGACCTACGGTGAAGAGATCGTCTCAATCCCTTCAACATCAGGGAAGCCGGTCAGCCCGAGTCGTTTGGGATGGTCAGCGATGAACAGCACGTCTCAATCCCTTCAACATCAGGGAAGCCGGTCAGCCCCTTGGCAATTGCTTCGCTGGGGACCACCCCCCGTCTCAATCCCTTCAACATCAGGGAAGCCGGTCAGCCATCAGGAATTCGATGCAGCGTAGCCGGCAAGAGTCTCAATCCCTTCAACATCAGGGAAGCCGGTCAGCCGCACAAGGAAGAAATCATGAGCGTTCTGAGCTTGTCTCAATCCCTTCAACATCAGGGAAGCCGGTCAGCCGCTGAATTCCTCTATGGCTCGGATGTAATCATGGTCTCAATCCCTTCAACATCAGGGAAGCCGGTCAGCCGTGCTGCTATCTGCCTTCGTCGGTGCGCACGTGTCTCAATCCCTTCAACATCAGGGAAGCCGGTCAGCCTCACCCGTCGTGGTGAAGAATGGTTCACGTCTCAATCCCTTCAACATCAGGGAAGCCGGTCAGCCTCTGCGCTCGGAATTCGTCAATGCTGACAAGCACTTGCAAGGATGCTTGAAGAAAAAACGACGAGGCGAAAAGCTGACTGTCGGCGAGGGGCGTCTCCACGGGGTTCGGTCTGAACCGGCGGGGCGCATTGTAGCGCGGGGCGCCGGGCGGTTCAGTTCTGGTGCGGCGGCAGCTCGCTGACCTGGTAGCGCACCAGCCGGGCGCCGAGCGCGTCGAGCTGGTCGGCGCCCAGTTCCTGGCCGCGCAGCGTCGGGGGCACCTGCATCGAGATGGCCCAGCACTGCGCGCCCGCGCGGCAGATGGCCGCGGCCAGGTTGAGCGGGAACACGCCGTGGTAGCGGGCACCGGGCACGATCTCGTGCGGGTGCAGGTGCTCGACCACCCGCACCGGGCGGCCCAGGCGGCGCTGCACCCACTCGGCCGCGCCGGCGTGGCGGGTGACGACGCAGTCGAGCGGCGACCCCTCAGCCGGAGCGGGGGCGGCGACGGGATCGAGGGGCAGCAGGATCATGCGTGTGTCCGGGTGGGGATCAGGGGTGCGTCGGGACCGGCTTGCCGTTCTCGGTCAGCGTGCCGTCGGCCGCCAGCACGAAGACATGGCGGCGGGCGGCCGCGCGGCGTTGCTCGGCGGGCGGCTCGAACGGGCCGGCGTGGCCGGGCATGGTCACGGTGATCACGCCGTCGCCGCTGCTGCGGATCTGGAAGCTGTCGCTGCAGGAGCCGAACTTCGGCGTGGCGCGCACGCCCTCGCGGCGCACGGTGACGAAGACGAGCTGGGCCGGGCAGGCCGTGCCGGCGTTGTCCTGCACCAGCACGATGTCGCGGTCGCCCTGGACGAAGGTGCGCAGCGGGTTCAGGTCGCCTTCGCCCTCGATCGGCGGCGCGAAGGGGCGGCCGCGGTAGCTCAGCGCGTTCATGTCGCTGATCTGCAGCGCGCCGAAGCGCGTCGGGATCGTCTTCGTCTCCTGCTGGGCGAAGGCGCGCGGCGCGCCCAGCGTCAGCAGCGTGGCGGCCATCAGCAGGCCGAGCGAGGTGGAACGGATCGTCGTCATGGGGTCCTCCCTGAATGAATGAATGAATGGAATGGGGGCTGTCTCGGGCTGGGCGGGCGGTCTCAGCCGGCCTCGTACCAGCTGCGGTAGCGCACCGTGCTGCCGCGCGGCACGCGGGTGCCGGCCTTGGGGCTCTGGCGGTAGGCGCAGCCGATGGGCGCGGCGTCGGCATCGACCGGGCCGTGCACGGCGGTGGTCTTGGGCTTCAGGCCGGCGGCGCGCAGCGTGCGGTCGATGTCGCCGAAGCACTTGTCGTTCAGGTCCGGCACGACCACGCTCGGGGCGGCGGCCGGGCTCTGCGCGCGGGTGGGCGGCGCGCTCATCAGCGCGATCGCGGCGCCCAGCAGCAGCGTGGCGGTCATCGGGGTCTTCTTCCTGAAACTCATCGGTCTTCCTTGCTGAGAGCGGTCTCTCGTGTGGTCGGGAACAGAATGTCCCATGCCCGTCCGGAGCCCTCGCCGTTTGGCAAGGTTGCCGCCGCCCGCCCTGCGCCGCCCAAATAAAAACCCGCCCTCGTCGCCGAGAAGCGGGTTTCAGAAAATCCCTTCAACATCAGGGAAGCCGGTCAGACGCCGCCATTCTGGAGCCTTCGGGCTGCAAGGTGGTGTCTCAATCCCTTCAACATCAGGGAAGCCGGTCAGACATTAACATGTCGAAGTTCGCGCAATTCGAATTGTCTCAATCCCTTCAACATCAGGGAAGCCGGTCAGACGGAGAGCCCTGGCTCAGTGCGCTACCACGTCCAGTCTCAATCCCTTCAACATCAGGGAAGCCGGTCAGACTATCGTGGAACACTTTGCATTCGTCATCACCGTCTCAATCCCTTCAACATCAGGGAAGCCGGTCAGACCGTCTTTTCCGCCGGTATCCGCGTTGGTGTCACCGTCTCAATCCCTTCAACATCAGGGAAGCCGGTCAGACAGAAGTACCGCACGGACATGCTCGACGTTGTGGTCTCAATCCCTTCAACATCAGGGAAGCCGGTCAGACTCTGCGCTCGGAATTCGTCAATGCTGACAAGCACTTGCAAGGGTGCTTGAAGAAAAA
>NZ_JABSNM010000021.1 GCF_013294065.1 Sphaerotilus uruguayifluvii | reverse complement strand
TGAGCCCTGACAGCCGCGCGCGCGAGGCGCTGGCCTGTCGTGGGGTGCAAATCTGCACTCCATCCCCCCCCTGCCCGTGCGCGCGAGGCGCTGGCGGAAGGAGGTAGCGAATCACGCCCCCCCCTTTCACGACGTGCCCGCAAAACCCCGACGCTCCGGGGATTCCCGGAGCCGGCGCCGATGGCGATGGGGTGGCGATTCACCACCCCACGCACTGACAGCCGTACCCGAGGTGCAAAAAAGCACCTTTCCCGATTGATTCACCCGTTCTGGCGAATCAACGCAGCCGCCGCGCGCGAGGTGCTGGCGGGGGCTGCTCGCCGGTTTTGGTGAGCAGGTAGCCGACAGCCGTGCGCGCGAGGCGCTGGCCTGAGAAGTCAGGCGAGGCGCTGGCGAGCGGCATCACCGGCCCGGCATTGGCGGAAAAGTCCGCCGATGTCGTGCCATCGGGTCGAGGCGCTGGCGACTTCCTCAGCCTTAGGAAGTGTCCGCCGCCCCTGCGCGCGAGGCGCTGGCCTGTCGTGGGGTGCAAATGCTGCACCCCATCCCCCCCCCTGCCCGTGCGCGCGAGACGCCTGCCGAGAACAGCGCCAACCGGCGCAAGGTGCGCACGGATGCAGGCGAGGGGTACGCATACCCGGGGGTGCGCTACGTCGGCGACACGTCGCCCGCGATGCGCTGGCGCGTTCGGCACCACCTGCGCGGGCGGAGCGTCATCCGCCACGCTGCAACGCTGCTTGATGCTGTCGCGCTGAAGATGCGCCTACAGATGGGCGCAGAGCCGCCGCAGAGGCGACCCAGACGGGTGCCGTCTTTGCTGCCCGCACTGCTGTAGGGTCTTGCATCTTCGGGCGCTATCGGTCTACCATCCGTCCGCCGCTGCACATCAGCGGTGCGGGCGTAGCGGTCCGGCAAGCTTCGGCGCAGTAGCCGCGCCCGTCGCGGCTTTGTCCTTCCTGGACCTGCGCGCATGGTCACGTCTGTCTATGGCGGGCCGTGCAGGGAGGGGGAAACCCCTGCCGGTCCCGAAGCCCGGTCCGCTACCCCGCACGGTCTGCCACCCCTTTCGTAGCGGGGAGGGATGGCAGGTTCAAGACCTGTTGCTTCGGAGCCGTCATGGCTGACACCCTCATTGCGCCCGCATCGGGCCGCACCATCCTGCGCCTGCCTGCGCGCACCGATTCCCGTCCCTCTGCCCCTGTGGCCGACTACTGCCGCGCCTTCGTGCTGCGCCGTGCCCGCGAGCGTGCCGCCGTCAATGCCGCGCGCCGAGCCCTGCGCCGCGCCGCACTGCGCGCCAAGGCCACCGAGCTGGCCGCCGCCGACCGCCTCGCCATCGTCGGGGAGGTCTGAGCATGTCCGCCACCAACACCACCAGCCCCGCGCCGGCTGAGGCTGCGGCATGGCCTGCCCGCTCCAGTGTCGCGGCCCCGCGCAACCTGCGGCGGCTGGCCGCGCTGCTGGAAGATGACTGCCTGAAGCCCGACGCAGGCGACCACATCGCGGAAGCCGCTGAGGCGCTGCGTGAGCTGTCCGAGCCGCATGACACTGCGCCGGATGGCACGCTGGCCGCGCTGGCCCATCTGCTGCGGGTGCTGGAGTCCGACGCCCTCAGCATGCGCGAGACGCTGGCGAAGGCGACCCCTACCGCGCTGACCGATGTTGTCGGTGATGCCCTTGCTCTCATGTCCTGGCGCCTGGACTTCGCGGCGAAGCTGGCAGGAGGACCAGACCTGCACCAGATGCCCGACGAGGAGCGCTTGCTGCCTGGCTCGGCCCTGGCGCTTCTGGATGCCTCTGCGGCAGCAGCAGGGGGTGCAGCGTGAGCGCTCCCACCTTCCACGACCCGGACCACCCGGGGCGCCTGCTGGCGCTGGTGGCCGCCGTTCCCGGCCTTCCTGGCTGGGTGCTGGTGCGACCTGTCGGCGATGACCGGCCCGCCGCTGCGTTTCGTGCGCTGCTGGCCGACCTGACGCCGGCCACGTCGCCACCGTGACCCCTGCCCGGCGCTGACCGGGCACCCCTACCGACGACCGCCCGGCACCGACCGGGCACGCAGGCAGCGCCATCCATCGGCGCCGCTTGCCCGCGCAAGGCTTGCACGTCAGGCGCGGGGGGTCTTTGGACTTGTGACCCCCTGCCCAGCCTCCCGGCTCGGCCTGCGCGGTTCTGAAGGCGCCAGAGCGGACACCCTCCAAAGCGCCACCCAAAGGCGAAAGCTCGAACGGGGGAGGGCCGGCACCATGCGCCGGGAATCGAGCCGCTGCACGCTGCTGGCAGGCGTGCGGCCCGGATAAGCGTCCCATCCTGTCCCAGTGGCAAGAGCGACCGACCCGGCAAGCCCCGACCTGCTGCACTGCGGGTTAGGGGAAAGGCTTGCCGGAGTCACGAACCCTCCGAACCCGTAGCAATCCCGGCCGAAGGCACGGAATCAAGTCACCCGATGCGCAAGCGAGGGGAGGGGGTGTTGTCCTGGCTGAGAGATGGGGCCGAGTGGTCCAGACCTGAGGAAACCTGATTCCATCCGCGAGCGCAGCGAGCCTCCCCCGCCACGCCCCCGCGCGCCAACCTGGGCAGGTCACGGCATCCGGGGGACTCGCCGGCCTCAATGGATTCAAGGGCTTGGGGTCAAGAACAACCGTGACTCACGGATGTGCAACGGTGCGCCACGGATGCGCAGCGGTGCGGCTTTCAATCGAATGGCTCCGCGGTTCCTGCGGTGTAGATGCCATGAGCGCGCGAGCAGATGAGGCGCAGACCTGACCAGCGCGGACGGCTGCGGACAGTGAGCGGGGCTGGTGTGTCCTGGCCGCGCTTCCTCGGAACTCTCTTACATCCGCCGTTACATCGCCGGGAGCCGGGCAAGAAAAAAGCCCGGACTTGCCGGGCTTCTTTGCATCGCCAAGTGATTGATTCACAAGGCATTTTTGGCGGAGAAGGAGGGATTCGAACCCTCGATACGGGGGTACCGTATACCGGATTTCGAGTCCGGCGCATTCGACCACTCTGCCACCTCTCCTGGTAGCTTGCTGCTGAACCGTGGTCTGTTCAGCGAAGAATTCGATTATAGACGATCAGCAGCCCAGCTTGTCAAGGCCTCCGAGGTAGGGGCGCAGCACCTCCGGCACGGTGATGCTGCCGTCGGCGTTCTGGAAGTTCTCGAGCACCGCCACCAGCGTGCGGCCGACCGCCAGGCCCGAGCCGTTGAGCGTGTGGACGAACTCGTTCTTGCCCTGCGCGTTCTTGAAGCGCGCCTGCATGCGCCGCGCCTGGAAGGCCTCGCAGTTCGAGCAGGAGCTGATCTCGCGGTAGGTGCCCTGCGCCGGCACCCACACTTCCAGGTCGTAGGTCCGGGTCGAGCCGAAGCCCATGTCGCCGGTGCACAGCAGCATGACGCGGTAGGGCAGGCCGAGCTTCTGCAGGATCGCCTCGGCGTGGCCGGTCATTTCCTCGAGCGCGGCGTTGCTCTGCTCCGGGTGGGTGATCTGCACCATTTCGACCTTGTCGAACTGGTGCTGGCGGATCAGGCCGCGGGTGTCGCGTCCGGCCGAACCGGCCTCCGAGCGGAAGCAGGGGCTGTGCGCGGTGAGCTTGATCGGCAGCGCCTCGGCCGGCACGATCGTGTCGGCGGCGACGTTGGTGAGCGTGACCTCCGAGGTCGGGATCAGGTACCACTTGCTGCCGGCCGCCTCGCCGTCGCCCGAGGTGACGTGGAAGAGGTCCTGCTCGAACTTGGGCAGCTGGCCGGTGCCGCGCAGCGCGTCGCCCTGCACCAGATAGGGCGTGTAGCACTCGGTGTAGCCGTGCTCCTGGGTCTGAACGTCCAGCATGAACTGGGCGAGCGCGCGGTGCAGCCGCGCGACCGGGCCCTTCATGAAGGTGAAGCGCGAGCCCGAGAGCTTGGCGCCGGTCTCGAAGTCCAGGCCCAGAGGCGCGCCCAGGTCCACATGGTCCTTGACGGGGAAGTCGAAGGCCCGCGGCGTGCCCCAGCGGCGCACCTCGACATTGCCGGTCTCGTCCGGGCCGACCGGCACGTCGGCCTGCGGCAGGTTGGGCACCGACAGCACCAGCGCCTCGAGCCGGGTCTGGATCTGCCCCAGGCGCTCGGCGCAGCTCTTGAGCTCGTCGCCGATGCCGGCGACCTCGGCCATCAGTGCGCTGGTGTCCTCGCCCTTGCCGCGCAGGGCGCCGATCTGCTTCGAGAGGCGGTTGCGGGTGGCCTGCAGCTCCTCGGTGCGGGTCTGGACGGTCTTGCGCTCGGCCTCCAGCGCGCGGAAGGCGTCGGCGTCGAGAAAGGGCTGCGGGTTCTTGCGCGTCTGCAGCCGGGCGATCACCGCGTCGAGATCGCGGCGCAGCAGGTTGATGTCAAGCATGGGGATGGGAAGACTGGAGCTGTAAAGCGGGAAGGTTCAATTCTGGCGCTGCGTCGCGGCCTCGGCCATCGACTTGTCGCCCAGGCCCTTCGGCAGCGGGAATTCGATGTGTTCCTCGACGCCCGGCATCTTGCGCACCGCCAGCGCGCCGAGTTCGCGCAGCCGCGCGATGACCTGGTCGACCAGCAGCTCAGGGGCCGAGGCGCCGGCGGTCAGGCCCACGCGCGGGCGGCCCTCGAACCACTCGGGGCGCAGCTCGGCGGCGCTGTCGATCATGAAGCCGGGCGTGCCCAGGCGTTCGGCCAGCTCGCGCAGGCGGTTGCTGTTCGAGCTGGTCGGGCTGCCGACGACGATGACGATGTCGACCTCGGCCGAGAGCACCTTCACCGCGTCCTGACGGTTCTGGGTGGCATAGCAGATGTCCTGCTTCTTGGGTTCGCGCACCTGCGGGAAGCGGCGCTTGACGGCGGCGAGGATCTCCGCGGCGTCGTCCACGCTCAGCGTGGTCTGCGTGACCACCGCCAGCCGGCTCTCGTCGGGCACGACGACCCGGTCCACGTCCTCGACGTCCTCGACCAGGTGGATGCCGCCGTCGAGCTGGCCCATCGTGCCCTCGACCTCCGGGTGGCCCTTGTGGCCGATCATGATGAAGTCGTAGCCCTCGCGGCGCAGCTTGGCGACCTCGACGTGGACCTTGGTGACGAGCGGGCAGGTGGCGTCGAAGACCTCGAAGCCGCGCGCGGCCGCCTCGCGGCGCACCGCCTGGCTCACGCCGTGGGCGCTGAAGATCAGCGTGGCGCCCGCGGGCACCTCGGCGAGGTCCTCGATGAAGATCGCGCCCTTGGCCTTCAGGTCGTTGACGACGTAGGTGTTGTGGACGATCTCGTGGCGCACGTAGATCGGCGCGCCGAACTTCGTGATCGCGCGCTCGACGATCTCGATGGCGCGGTCGACGCCGGCGCAGAAGCCGCGCGGCTGCGCCAGCACCACTTCCTGCACCGGGCCGGTCGATGTCGTTGCGGTCGTCATCACAGCACCCCGATCAGCTGCACCTCGAAGCTCACCGGCTGGCCGGCGAGCGGGTGGTTGAAGTCGAACAGCGCCCAGTCCTTGCCGGTCGGTCCCAGCTCGCGCAGCACGCCCGCGAAGGCGCCGCGGCCGTCGGGCGTGGGGAACTGCACCACGTCGCCGACCTGGTACTGCTCGTCCGGATCGCCCATCTGGCGCAGCTCCGAGAAGGCGAGCTTCTGCACCATGTCCGGGTTGCGCGGACCGAAGGCCTCGCCGGCGGCCAGCTCGATCACGGTGCGCGTGCCTTCCTCCAGGCCGATCAGGCGCGCCTCGATGGCGGGGGCGAGCTCGCCGCTGCCGATCGTTAGCGTCGCGGGCTTGTCGTTGAAGGTGTTGACGATGTCGCCGCCGTCCGGGCCGGCGAGGCGATAGTGAAGCGTCAGGAATGAACCCGCTTGGACCTGTGGCACGTCAGTGATCCTGTTCTCGATAGACTGTCCGCGATTTTAGGTGTCCCCCGATGAAAGACCTGCCGCCCGAGCTGAGACCCCGCGAGAAGCTGCTGAGCCACGGCCCGGCCGCGCTGCAGGATGCCGAGCTGCTGGCGATCCTTCTGCGCACCGGCACGGCGGGCAACGGCGTGCTGCAGATGGCGCAGCAGCTGCTGGATCGCTTCCAGGGTCTGGGCGGGCTGCTGCGGGCCGACGGCGCGGCGCTGGCGGGCGTGAAGGGCCTGGGGCCGGCCAAGCGCGCCGAGCTGCTGGCGGTGCTGGAGCTGGCGCGGCGCACGCTGGCGGCCGAGATGGCGCGCCGGCCGGTCTTCGATTCGCCGCAGGCGGTGCGCGACTTCCTGCGGCTGGAGCTGGCCGAACTGGGCCACGAGGTCTTCGCGGTGCTGTTCCTGGACGCCCAGCACCGGCTGATCCGCTTCGAGCCGATGTTCCGCGGCACGCTGACGCAGACCAGCGTCTATCCGCGCGAGGTGCTCAGGCGCGCGCTGGCGCTGGAGGCGGCGGCGGTCATCCTGGCGCACAACCATCCCTCCGGCGTGGCCGAGCCGTCGAAGGCGGACGAGTTCCTGACGCAGTCGCTGAAGACGGCGCTGCAGATGATCGACGTGCGGGTGCTCGACCACTTCGTCGTCGGGCGCGGGCCGGTGGTGTCCTTTGCCGAGCGGGGGCTGCTGTGACGACCACGATGAAGGTGAATTCGCTGGGCGGCCTGGCCGCGGTGCAGCGGGTGCTGCGCGAGCGCCGTCGCCAGGCCGAGGAGGAGGCCGCGCGCCGCGCCGCCGAGGAGGCCGCGCGCCGGCGCGAGCACGAGCTGTTCGAGCGCACGGTGGGGCCGGTGGTGCGGCTGCGCCTGCAGGGGCGCGCCGAGCTGATGCGCCCGCGCCCGGGACCGCATCCACGCCAGCGCGAGCTCGACGAGGCCGAGGTGATGCGGGTGGCGCTGTCCGACGAGTTCGACCCCGAGTCGCTGATGGAGACCGACGACCAGCTCTCCTACCGCCAGTCCGGCATCGGCGACGACGTGCTGAAGAAGCTGCGCCGCGGCGTCTGGGTCACGCAGGGCCAGATCGACCTGCACGGCCTGACGCGCGATGCCGCGCGCGAGGCGCTGGCCGGCTTCCTGATCGATGCGGGCAAGCGCGGCTGGCGCTGCGTGCGCGTCGTCCACGGCAAGGGCCTGGGCTCGCCGGGGCGCCAGCCGGTGCTCAAGGGCAAGGTGCGCTCGTGGCTGGTGCAGCGCCAGGAGGTGCTGGCGTTCACGCAGGCACGCGGGCCCGATGGCGGCGCCGGCGCGCTGATCGTGCTGCTGGACTCGTCGCGGCGACCCGACGGCCGGCTGCGCTGACGGGTCAGCGGTTGCGCATCCAGTCGGCGGTGCCGAAGAAGCTCTCGGTCAGGCGCTCGATCAGCACCGGGTCGAGCTGCACCTCGTGCATCGCCTGGTGCATGCAGGCCACCCACTGGTCGCGCTCCCTGATGCCGATCGGGAAGGGCAGGTGGCGCGCGCGCAGCCGGGGGTGGCCGAAGCGCTCGATGTAGTGGTTCGGGCCGCCGAGCCAGCCGCTCAGGAACCAGTAGAGCTTGTCGCGCGCGTCGTCGAGCGTGGTGCCGTGCGCTGCGCGCAGCTCGCGGTAGGCGGGCTCCAGGTCCATCAGGTCGTAGAAGCGGTCGACCATCTCGCGCACGCGTGCGTCGCCGCCGACCCATTCGTAGGGCGTGGCCGGCGTGCCGGGCGCGGCATCGTTCGGGGTGGGGTTGTCGGTGTCGGTGCTCATGGCGGGGCACTGTAGCCGAGCCCGCCGGCGCGGGGGATGCGCGCGATCAGTCCGCCGGGCGTCAGGACGTGCTGCCGGCGGTCGTCTCGCCGGGGACGGCCGCGCCGGCCGCGTCCGGTCCGGGCGACGGCGTCTCGGTCGCCTCGCCGGGCGGCACGTCCGGCGCCGCCGGCGCAGGGGTCGGCGGCGCGACCAGCGTCATCTGCATGCCGGGGGGCATGGGCTGGCGTCCGGCCGGCGGGTGCAGCGTGGCCAGCCGCATCGCGATCGCGGCGATGCCCTGCGCCGCGTCCGAGCCGGGATAGGCCAGCGTCACGAGCTGGCGGCGCTGCACCGCCTGCCGCACCGCGGTGTCGCTGACGATCTCGCCGAGCGGGCTGAGCCGGATCGAGCCGCCGGCGGGCAGCGTGACGAAGCGGTCGATGACCGACTGCAGCTGCGCCGCGACATGGCGGCCCTCGCCGTGGCGATGGGTCTGGTTGACCACCAGCATCATCGAGGCGCGGCCCTGCTGCAGGCCCAGCACCTTGACGGTGGCATAGGCGTCGGCCAGCGCGGTCGGCTCGGGCGTGGCGATGACCAGCGTCTCGTCGGCCATCGAGATCGCGTACAGCACCACGTCGGAGATGCCCGCGCCGGTGTCGATCAGCACCCGGTCGTAGTGCGGGCGCACCGTGTCGATCAGCCGCGCGAACTGCTCGCGCACCGTCGGCGTCAGCCGCGAGTACTCGATCAGGCCGGAGCCGGCCAGCAGCACCTGGAAGTCGCCCGGCGCGGTCAGCAGCGCCTGCTCGAGCGTGCCGCGGCCGGTGAAGACGTCGTGCAGCGTGTGGCGTGGCTGCAGGTTCAGCACCACGTCGAGGTTGGCCAGGCCGAGGTCGGCGTCGATGACCAGCACCCGCTCGCCGCGGCGGGCCAGCGCGGCGGCGAGGTTGGCGGCGAGCATCGTCTTGCCGACGCCGCCCTTGCCGCTGGTGATCGCGAACACGCGCGGACGCTCGGCGCGGCCGGTCGCGGTCGGCTCGGGGCCGGGCGAGGTCGTCGGGGTCGTCGTGCTCATCGGGTGGAATCCAGTGTGTCGGGCATGAACGCCGACATGGTGCTGAACAGCATGTCGCGCTCCTCGTTGCTGACCTCCGAATGCGGCGGCAGCTCCATGCAGGTTCGGTTGCGGCCGGCGGCCTTGGCGCGGTAGAGCTGCTGGTCGGCGCGCTCCATCCACAGCCGGGCCGACGAGCGCACCCAGCGCGGCGCGAAGGCCCCGCCGACGCTTGCGGTCACGCTCAGGTGCACGCGGCGCGCGACCTCGATGCGGCAGGACTCGATGGCCAGGCGGATGCGGTCGGCCACCGCCTCGCCGAAGCTGGCCGGGCAGTTCGGCAGCACCGCGGCGAACTCCTCGCCGCCGATGCGCGCCACCGTGTCCATCGGGCGCACGCAGTCCTGCAGCGTGCGTCCGACGGCGCGGATCACCGCGTCGCCGGCGCCGTGGCCGTAGGTGTCGTTGACGCGCTTGAAATGGTCGATGTCGATCAGCAGCAGCATCGCCGACTCGCCCGAGCGCGCCACCCGGTCGATCTCGCCGTCGAGGCTGGCCTCGAACTGGCGGCGGTTGACCAGGCCGGTCATCGGATCGCAGCTCGACAGCATGCACAGGCCGTCGATCAGCGCCTGCAGCCATTCCGGCGAGCCGATCTCGTGGCCCGCCAGCGCGTGCAGCCCCTCGCGCTCGAGAAGCTGCAAGGCCAGATCGACCTGCAGCGGGCGGCCGCCGACGATCACGGTGCCCATCGCGGGGCGGGCCTCGGTCGGTGCGGCCATGGTGGGGCGTCGAAGTTGGAGGGCATGGGGCGGGGCGATGATTTTGCAGTCTAAGGCAGCCACCGCCGGCCGGCCGGGGGAAGAAGGGCGGGGATTGGCGGTTTTCTCGTGCCGTGGCGGCGATGACCTGCACGGCACAGTCCGACACAGTCAGGGAATCCGTCATGACCAACGCCCAGCGAGCCTCCTCCTCCACGACCGCCGATGCCCGCCGCCCCGCCGGGGCCAGGAACTCCGATGCTTCCTCGTCCGAAGCCCGCGTCGTGCCCGGCCGGATCGAGCGCATGCGCGCCGAGCGGCGGGCCTCCGGCGAGGCCTCGTTCTTCTATCGCGAGGTCGCCTTCAACGCCGATGCGGTCAAGGTCATGCCGGGCGAGTACTTCGTGCACAGCGAGGACCTGGTCATCACCACGACGCTGGGTTCGTGCATCGCCGCCTGCCTGTGGGACCGCCAGGCGGCGGTCGGCGGCATCAACCACTTCATGCTGCCGGGCGACGGCTCCTCCGACGACGGCGGCCGCTACGGCTCCTGCGCGATGGAGCTGCTGATCAACGCGCTGATCAAGCGCGGCGCGACCCGGCGCACGATGGAGGCCAAGGTCTTCGGCGGTGCGGCGCTGATCGCCGGCAACGGCGCGCTCAACGTCGGCCAGCGCAACACCAGCTTCGTGCTCGACTATCTGCGCACCGAGGAGATCCCGCTGGTGTCGCAGGACGTGCTCGGCCCCTATCCGCGCAAGGTCTGCTTCTTCCCGAAGACGGGGCGCGCGATGGTGCGCCGCCTGCCGCCGGCGCAGCGCGAGGCCGCGATCGCGCTGGACCAGGACGCGCGCCGCCGCGCCTCGGCCTCCGCCGCCGGCAGCATCGACCTGTTCTGATCCGCTTCCCGTGTCCTCCCGAGCCATGCCCGTGCCTTTCCTGCCCTCGCGCCCGCCGGCCGCACCGATCCGCATCATCGTCGTCGACGATTCCGCGGTGATGCGTGGCCTGATGTCGGGCATCATCGCCCGCCAGGCCGACATGGAGTGCATCGGCGCCGCCTGCGACGCGCTGCAGGCGCGCGAGATGATCCGCGAGCTCGATCCCGACGTGATCACGCTCGACATGGCGATGCCGAAGATGGATGGCCTCGACTTTCTCGAGCGCCTGATGCGGCTGCGGCCGACGCCGACGATCATGGTCACCTCGGCGGCGCAGCGCCAGCCCGACATCGTCAGCCGCGCGCTGGGCCTGGGGGCGGCCGCGGTGATCGACAAGGCCGCGGTCGGCGTGCCCGGGGCCTTCGAGATCTTCGAGCGCGAGCTGCTGACGGCGTTGCGCCAGGCGGCTCAGGGCCGGCCGGTGGCGCGTCGTGCGCCGGTGTCCGCCCCGGTCGTCACGCCATCGAGCGTCTTGGCCACGCCTGCGCCGGCGGCCCTGTCGCAGCCGGTGTCCGCGCCGCCCGCTGTCGTGCCCGGGGCTCCGGGCTCGGCGGCGGCGGAGGTCGGCGAGCGGCGCATCCGGCTGATCGCCATCGGTGCCTCCACCGGCGGCCCGGAGGCCACGCCGCACGTGATCCGCGCACTGTCGCCGCAGGTGCCGCCGGTGGTGATCGTTCAGCACATTCCCGGGGGCTTTTCCGCGCGCTATGCCGCACGGCTCGACACGCTGGGCACGCTGCGGGTCTGCGAGGCCCGCGACGAGATGGTGCTGCAGCAGGGCCACGGCTATGTGGCGCCGGGCGGACGGCATCTGTCGGTGGTCAAGGTCGGCGCCAGCCTGGTCGCGCGGGTCACCGACACCGAGCCGGTCAACCGGCATCGGCCCAGCGTCGACGTGCTGTTCCGTTCGGTCGCGCAGGTGGTGGGCGACCGAGCGCTGGGCGTGATGCTGACCGGCATGGGCGGCGACGGCGCCGAGGGCATGCGCCGCATGCGCGACGCCGGCGCCTGGAACATCGCCCAGGACGAGGCCACCAGCGCGATCTTCGGCATGCCCAAGGAGGCCATCCGTGCCGGCGCCTGCCAGGAGGTGCTGGCGCTGCAGGCCATCGGCCCGCGGCTGATGGCGATGCTGGGCCTGGTCGGCAGCGGCGCGGCCGGCGCGCTCAGGTCAGAAACATCGACTGCAGGTCGCTGAGGAAGTCGAAGCCGCGCGCGCTCGGGCGCACGATGCCGGCGCTGCGGTCGTGTTCGAGCAGGCCGCGCCGCTCGGCCTCGGCCAGCCCGGCCGCGACGGCCGAGGGCGGCAGCCCGGTGCGCTCGCCGAACAGCGCCAGCTCGAAGCCGTCCTTCAGCCGCAGCGTGTTGAGCATGAACTCGAAGGGCAGGGCCTTGCGCCCGACCTCCTCGTCGTTCGAGATCGCCCGGCCGGCCAGCGCGTGCTCCATGTACATCGCCGGGTCGCGCCATCGCACCTGGCGCACGACGCGGTTCGGGAAGCTCAGCTTGGTGTGCGCCCCCGCGCCGATGCCCAGGTAGTCGCCGAACTGCCAGTAGTTCAGGTTGTGCGCGCAGCGGTGGCCGGGCCGCGCGTAGGCCGAGACCTCGTAGCGCGCGAGTCCCGCCTCGCCGGTCAGCGCGGTGATCTGGTCGAGCATCTCGCTGGCAAGATCGTCGTCGGGCAGCGCCGCGGGCGGGCGGCTGGCGAAGACGGTGTTGGGCTCGATCGTCAGGTGGTAGACCGACAGGTGCGGCGGCGCCAGCGCCAGCGCGGTGCGCAGGTCGGCCTCGGCCTCGGCCAGCGTCTGGCCGGGCAGCGCATACATCAGGTCGAGGTTGAAGGTGTCGAAGGCCGCATGGGCCTCTTCGGCTGCGGCCAGCGCCTGCGCGCGGCTGTGCACCCGGCCGAGCGTCTGCAGCCGAGCGTCGTCGAAGGTCTGCACCCCGATCGAGAGCCGGGTCACGCCGGCCTGCCGGAAGGCGCGGAAGCGCTCGCGCTCGAAGGTGCCGGGATTGGCCTCCAGCGTGATCTCGCAGCCCGGCGTGAGCGGCAGCAGCGCGCGCACGTCGGCCAGCAGCCGCTCGATGCCCTCGGGCGAGAACAGGCTGGGCGTGCCGCCGCCGATGAAGATGGTCTGCACATGGCGGCCCCAGACCATCGGCAGCGCCCGCTCCAGGTCGGCGCGCAGCGCGTCCAGGTAGCGCGCCTCGGGATGGCCGCCGGCGGCCGCCTCGTGCGAGTTGAAGTCGCAGTACGGGCACTTGCGCAGGCACCACGGCAGGTGGATGTACAGGCCCAGCGGGGGCGGCGCGCCCAGCTGCAGCGTGCCCGGGCGCAGGTAGCGCGCCAGCAGCGCCTGGTGGTCGGACAGGTCGGCCGCGGGCGGCGGCGAGCGCTGATCCAGCGGCGAGAGAGGGATGCCTTCAGCCACGCTGCCAGACCTCCCGCATCAGCGCGAGCATCTGCGCGCAGGCGATCGCGCGGTGGCTGAGCCGGTTCTTCGTGTCGGCCGGCATCGCCGCGGCGGTGCAGCCCTCGGACGGGATGAACATCAGCGGGTCGTAGCCGAAGCCGCCCGCGCCCTCGGGCGCGGCGAGGATCTCGCCGTTCCAGCGGCCGAAGGCGATCAGCGGCTCCGGGTCGTCGGCCGAGCGCACCGCGACCAGCGCGCAGACGAAGCGCGCGCGCCGGGTCGAGGCGCCGTCGAGCGCGGCGAGCAGCTTGGCGTTGTTGGCCGCGTCCTGTCGGGCGCGCAGCGCCTCGCGGTCGGCGTCGGCCGCCGGCTCCAGCGCGGCGTAGTGCGCCGAGTAGACGCCCGGCGCGCCGCCGAGCGCGTCCACGCACAGGCCGGAGTCGTCTGCGATCGCGGCCAGGCCGGTGGCGGCCGCGGCGTGGCGCGCCTTGGCCAGCGCGTTCTCGATGAAGGTGTGGTGCGGCTCCTCGGCCTCGGCGACGCCGAGCGCGCCTTGCGTCACCAGCTCGACGCCGGCCGGCGCCAGCAGCGCGCCCAGCTCCTTGAGCTTCTTGGCGTTGTTCGACGCCAGCACCAGTCGCAGCGTGTCCATCGTGCGTGTCCCGTGTCCTGGCGGTTCAGTTCGCGGCCAGCGCCGCGCGCTGCAGCGCGATCAGCTCGCGGATGCCCTTGTCGGCCAGGCCGATCAGGCGGTCCATCTCCTCGCGGCTGAAGGGCACGCCCTCGGCGGTGCCCTGCACCTCGACGAAGCCGCCCGAGCCGGTCATCACCACGTTCATGTCGGTGTCGCAGGCCGAGTCCTCGACGTATTCGAGGTCGAGCAGCGCCGCGCCGTCGAGCAGGCCGACCGAGATCGCGGCCACATGGTCGCGGATCGGCGTCTCGGCCAGCAGGCCCTGCGCCAGCAGCTTCGACACCGCGTCATGCGCGGCGACGAAGGCGCCGGTGATCGAGGCGGTGCGGGTGCCGCCGTCGGCCTGCAGCACGTCGCAGTCGATGGTGATGGTGCGCTCGCCGAGCATCTTCAGGTCGAAGACGCTGCGCAGCGAGCGGCCGATCAGGCGCTGGATCTCCTGCGTGCGGCCGGTCTGCTTGCCCTTGGCGGCCTCGCGGCTGGAGCGGGTGTGGGTGGCGCGCGGCAGCATGCCGTACTCGGCGGTGACCCAGCCCTCGCCCGAGCCCTTCTTGTGCGGCGGCACCCGCTCCTCGACCGAGGCGGTGCACAGCACGCGGGTGTCGCCGAACTCGATCAGCACCGAGCCTTCGGCGTGCTTGGTGTAGCCGCGGGTCAGGCGGACGGGGCGCAGCGCGTCGGGCGCGCGGTCGAGGGGGCGGGAAGTGGTCATGTGCGGTCCTGGCCAAGCCGGGCGGTGCGTGGCGGCCCGCCTGCGCGGGCAGCACGGACGCCGGGAAGATGAAAAGGAAGGGAGAGAAGGAAAGCGGGGAGGGCGCCGGCCGCTAGCTGCGCTTCTGCGCGGTGCGGCGGATCGCCTCGTTGATCTCGCGGATCGAGCGCTCGATCTCCTCGTCGTCGAGCTGCCCGTCGTCGAGCCCGGGACCGCCGGCCTGGATGGTCGACTCGAACATGTCGTCGCCGAGCGCGGCGGTCTCGATGCCGGCCAGCGTGTCCTCGTCCTCGGCGGCCTCCCACTCGACGGCGATGACGGTGACGTTGTCGCTCTTGTCGCCGGCGGTGCGCAGCGCCAGCTCCACCAGCTCGGGCACCGCCTCGCCGATCGGCGCGGCGGCCAGCTCGCGGGTGATGGTCTCGTCGTCGATGACGCCCCACAGGCCGTCCGAGCACAGCAGCACCCGGTCGCCGGCCTGCAGCTGCACCGGGCCGACCAGGTCGACCACCGGCTTGCCCGGGCTGCCCAGGCAGGTGAACAGCACGTTGCGGTTGACCTTGTCGCCCAGCGGCACGACGCCGTTGAGCGTCTCCTGCAGCTCGGAGTAGGAATGGTCGCGGGTGCGCGCGATCAGCCGGCCGCCGCGCACCAGATACAGGCGCGAGTCGCCGCAGTGCGCCCACCAGGCCTCGCGGCCCTGCAGGATGCAGGCCACCAGCGTCGTGCGCGGCGTGTCGAGCAGCGCGCGCTCGACCGCGTAGCGCAGCAGCTGGTGGTGGCCGGCGAGAATGCCCTCGCTGAGAAAGCGCCGCGGCTCCTTCAGCATCGGCCGCGCCTCGGCCTGGTACAGCGAGGCCAGCGTCTGCAGCGACATCTGCGAGGCGACCTCGCCCTCCGGGTGTCCGCCCATGCCGTCGGCCAGCGCGAACAGGCCCGAGTCCCGCGTGTAGCAGTAGCCCATGCGGTCCTCGTTCTTCTCGCGGCCGCCGCGGCGGCTGATCTGGTAGACGGAAAAGCGCATGGACGGGGGTTCCGGGCTGGCGTCGGGCGGGTCTGCGGGCGGCGAAGCCGGGCTCACGCCTTCGCGCCCGACTTGATGTTCTCGAGCTGCAGCTTGAGCCGCTCGCTGAAGCTCAGCTTGGTGTAGCGCCGCTCGGTCTCGCGCGAGAGCTCCTTCTGCAGCGCGAACACGCTCTGCGGCCGCGCCAGCGGATCGAGCGACATGCACCACTCGGTCACCTCGATGAGGTTGTCCGAGTAGACGTTGCGCAGCCGGGACAGGCTCAGGCCGAGGCGGTCCTTCTCGATGCGCTGCGGCGCGTCGTTGGGCGGATAGCCCTGCATGCAGGCGTAGATGCACGCGCCGATGGCGTAGATGTCGGTCCAGGGCCCGAGGCTGCCGTCGCGGCGGTACATCTCGGGCGCGGCAAAGCCCGGCGTGTACATCGGCCGGATGAAGTTGCCTTCCTTGCTCAGCACCTCGCGCGCGGCGCCGAAGTCCAGCATCACCGCCTTGTTGTCGTTGGTGATGAAGATGTTGGCCGGCTTGATGTCCAGGTGCAGCATCTTGTGCTGGTGCACGATGCGCAGGCCGCGCAGGATCTCGTCGAAGAGGCTGCGGATCGTGGATTCGCGGAAGACCTTGTCGCGCTTGAGATCGCGCGCGGTGACGATGAAGTCCTGCAGCGTGTCGCCCTGCAGGTAGTTCATCACCATGTAGACGGTCTCGTTCTCGCGGAAGAAGTTCAGCACCGAGACCACGCTCGGATGGCTGATCTGGGCCAGCGAGCGGCCCTCCTCGAAGAAGCTCTTCAGGCCCAGGCGATAGAGCGGCTGCTTGTCCGGCTTGACGCGCGGGATCAGCTCGCCCGGCGCACGCTCGGCGAGCGACGACGGCAGGTACTCCTTCAGGGCCACCAGCCGGCGTTCCGCATCCTCCGCCAGATAGACCACCCCGAAACCACCCGCCGCCAGCTTTCGAATGACCTGGTAGCCTCCGACCACCGTGCCAGGGGGCAGCGGGGCGGGTTTCTGAGGCTTTGACATAATCGTGTTTTGCTTGGGCGAAGTCCGCGATGCCAGTTTACAGCATGACCGGTTATGCCAGTGCCAGTGCCGGCACCGGTAATCCGACCGGGGAAAACACCGAATCGGGCGCAGCCGGCGCCGGGGCCGTGACCGTCGAGCTGCGCTCGGTCAACAGCCGTTTCCTCGACCTGACGCTGCGCCTGCCCGACGAGCTGCGCGCGCTCGAGCCGGGCCTGCGCGAGCAGCTCACGCAGGCCTTCAAGCGCGGCAAGATCGAGCTGCGCCTGCATGGCGAGCGCGCCGACGCCGAGGTGCGCGCGCCCGCGGCCGGGCAGCTGGCCCGGCTGGGCGCGCTGCAGGCGGCGGTGCTGGCGGCGCTGCCGCAGTCCGCGCCGATGAGCGTGCAGGAAGCGCTGCAGTGGTGCCGCTCGACCGCACCGGCGCCGGTGCTCGACGAGGCGGCCACCGAGGCCGCGAAGCAGTGCGTGGTGCGCCTGCGCGAGGCCCGCGCCCGCGAGGGCGAGCGCCTGGTCGCCATCCTGATGGAGCGGGTCGAGGCGCTGCGCCAGCTCGCCGCGCAGGCCGCGCCGCTGGTGCCGCAGGTGGTCGAGCGTCAGCGCCAGCGCTTCCTCGAGCGCTGGAACGAGGCGCTGGTCGCCGCCGGGGCCTCGCAGGGCGTGCCGGCCGAGGCGCTGGCCGAGCGGGCGATGTCGGAGGCCGCGGCCTTCGCGATCCGCATCGACGTCGCCGAGGAGCTGGGCCGGCTGCAGGCCCACCTCGACGAGATCGCCCGGCTGCTGCGCCAGGGCGGCGAGCTGGGCAAGCGGCTCGACTTCCTGATCCAGGAGCTGCACCGTGAGGCCAACACGCTGGGCTCGAAGTCCGCCGCGCTCGAGCTCACCCGCATCTCGGTCGAGATGAAGGTCGCCATCGAGCAGATGCGCGAACAGGTCCAGAACATCGAATGAGTGCCGACAACTCCGCCATGAACACGCCGAATCCCGCCGCCGTGCAGCCTGACTATCCGGGCAACCTTTATGTCGTCTCCGCTCCGAGCGGCGCCGGCAAGTCCAGCCTGGTCAAGGCGCTGCTCGAGCTCGACGCCCGGCTGATGGTGTCGGTCTCGCACACCACGCGCGCGCCGCGCGGCCAGGAGCAGCACGGCCGCGAGTACTGGTTCGTCGGCCAGGACGAGTTCCAGTCGATGATCGACCGCGGCGACTTCTTCGAGTGGGCCCAGGTCCATGGCAACCGCTACGGCACCTCGCGCGCCGCCATCGAGCGCCGCCTGCAGGCCGGCGAGGACGTGGTGCTGGAGATCGACTTCCAGGGCGCGCTGCAGATCAAGCAGATCTTCCCGGCCGCGGTGCTGATCTTCATCCTGCCGCCGTCGTGGGAGGAGCTGCTGCAGCGCCTGCGCCGGCGCGGCGAGGACGCCGCCGAGGTCATCGAGCAGCGCATGATCAACGCCCGGCACGAGGTCGCGCAGGCGCGCCACTTTGACTACATCGTCGTCAACGCGCTGTTCGACACCGCGCTGTTCGACCTCAAGACCATCGTGCATGCCCAGCGGCTAAAATACTCGACCCAGCGTCGCAGCCGTCCGGCCGTGTTCGACGCCCTCCAACTCTCCTGAACTGCGGAAGAAAAGACCCACCATGGCACGCATCACCGTCGAAGACTGTCTGCAGAAGATTCCCAACCGCTTCCAGCTGGTGCTGGCCGCGACCTATCGCGCCCGCATGCTCAGCCAGGGCCATGCCCCGAAGGTCGAGACCAAGAACAAGCCCGGCGTGACCGCGCTGCGCGAGATCGCCGCCGGCCAGGTCGGCGTCGAGATGCTGCGCAAGGTCCCGACCTGAGCGCCGGTCCGGCCTGCTGCCCTTGATTCCCGTTCCGGCCCGGGACACGCTAGAGTGAAGCATGGTGTCCCGCACTGCTGATGTCCTGCGTCGCATGTTCTTCCCGTCGTGGCGACGGACGGGAGGCAAGGCCGGAGCGGCCGATCACGAGCTGTTCCCCGAGACCCAGCTGCCCGAGTCCGACGCGATCCCGATCGCCGAGGACACGCGGCTCGAGCTGGCCGGTCGCCAGCGCCTGCGCGAGCGTGTCGGCAAGCCGGTGGCACCGGTGATCGACGCCGTGCCGGGCGCGCATGGCGCCAGCACCGCCTCCTTCGCGGTGCTGACCGCCAAGCTCGACTACCTCGACGAGCACGACATCCGCCGCGTGCGCGAGGCCTACCGCTTCGCCGACGAGGCGCACCTGGGCCAGTTCCGCGCCAGCGGCGAGCCCTACATCACGCATCCCATCGCCGTCGCCGGCCTGTGCGCCGACTGGAAGCTCGATGCGCAGGCCATCATGGCCGCGCTGATGCACGACACGATGGAGGACTGCGGCATCACCAAGGCCGAGATGGTCGAGCGCTTCGGCGCGGCCACCGCCGACATCGTCGACGGCCTGACCAAGCTCGACAAGCTGCAGTTCTCGACCCGCGAGGAGTCGCAGGCCGAGTCCTTCCGCAAGATGCTGCTGGCGATGGCGCGCGACGTGCGCGTCATCCTGATCAAGCTCGCCGACCGCATGCACAACATGCGCACGATGGAGGCGATGGCCGCGAACAAGCGCGCCCGCATCGCGCGCGAGACGCTCGAGATCTACGCGCCCATCGCGCACCGGCTCGGCCTGAACCAGTGCTACCGCGAGCTGCAGGAGGCGTCGTTCCGCTTCCTGAGCCCGTGGCGCCACGCGGCGCTGTCCAAGGCCGTGGCGAAGGCGCGCGGCCACCGGCGCGACCTGGTCGAGCGGGTGCGCCAGGAGGTGGAGCTCGCGCTGACGCAGGCCGAGGTGCCCGCGCAGGTCTACGGCCGCGAGAAGACCGTCCACTCGATCTACACGAAGATGCGCGAAAAGCACCTGAGCTTCGCGCAGGTCAGCGACATCTTCGGCTTCCGCCTGGTGGTGGCCTCGCTGCCGGAGTGCTATCTGGCGCTGGGCGTGCTGCACCAGCTCTACAAGCCGGTGCCGGGGCGCTTCAAGGACTACATCGCCATCCCGAAGGCCAACGGCTACCAGTCGCTGCACACCACCGTCGTCAGCCCGCTGGGCACGGCGATCGAGTTCCAGATCCGCACCGCCGCGATGCACGCGGTGGCCGAGGCCGGCATCGCCGCGCACTGGATGTACAAGACCAGCCACGGCAGCGAGGCGCCCGACAACCGGCCCGACACCAAGCATCTGGGCACGATGTGGCTGCAGTCGCTGGTCGACATCCAGAGCGAGACGCGCGACTCGGCCGAGTTCCTCGAGCACGTCAAGATCGACCTCTTCCCGGATTCGATCTACGTCTTCACGCCGAAGAGCAAGATCCTGGCGCTGCCGCGCGGCGCCACGCCGGTCGACTTCGCCTATGCGATCCACTCGCGCGTGGGCGACCACTGCGTGGCTGCGCGCGTCAACGGCGAGCCGGTGGCGCTGCGCACCGCGCTGTCCTCGGGCGACGTGGTCGAGATCATCACCGCCCCGTCGGCCCGGCCCAATCCGGCCTGGCTCAACTTCGTGCGCACCGGCAAGGCCCGCTCGAAGATCCGCCATCACCTGAAGAACATGGAGGCCGAGGAGTCCTACGACCTCGGCCTGAAGCTGCTCGCGCAGGCGCTGCGCACCGAGGGCCTGCCGCTGCCCGGCGTCGACGACAGCGACCTCAGCGAGGCCGACGCGCAGCTCTGGCAGTCGCTGGTGCGCTGGAGCGGCAACCGCAACCGGCGCGAGCTGCTGGTCGACATCGGCCTGGGCCGCAAGATCGCCGTCATCGTCGCAAAGCGCCTGGCACGCCAGATGGTCGAGCAGGGCCGCCGGCCCGATGCGGTCACGCTGTCGATGGGCCGCTACGCGGTCGACAGCGAGGCGCCGACCCAGGGCACGATCGTCATCGACGGCAGCGAGAACGCGACGATCCAGCTCGCCACCTGCTGCCAGCCCATTCCCGGCGATCACATCGTCGGCTACCTCGGCCGCGGCGAGGGCCTGACGGTGCACACCGCCGAGTGCTCGGTCGGCAAGCGGCTGTTCGAGCGCGATCCGGAGCGCTGGCTCGGCGTCGAGTGGTCGGATCAGCCGGTGCGCGCCTTCCGCACCGCGGTCGGCGTCCTGGTGCGCAACGGCACCGGGGTGCTGGCCGAGGTGGCCCAGGCGGTGAGCCTGGCCGAGGCCGACATCGCCCACATCGACATGGATCCGACGCGCGCCGGCGAGACCTCCGAGCTGAAGCTGACGCTGGCGGTGCGCGATCGCCAGCATCTGGCCGACGTGCTGCGCGTGGTGCGGCGCAGCCCGTCGGTGATGCGCGTGGCGCGCATCCGGCCCTGAGCTTCAGCCCGCCTCGCCCGGGGCGGGATAGCGCACCTCCAGCACCTCGATGCGCTGCAGTCCGGCCGGGGTCATCAGCGTCACCTCGTCGCCCTCGCGGGCCTTCAGGAGCGCCCGCGCGATCGGCGCGATCCAGCTGACCTCGCCGTGCAGGCTGTCGGCCTCGTCGATGCCCTTGATCGTGATGGTGTGCTCGGTCCCTTGCGGGTCGGCATAGGTGACGGTCGCGCCGAAGAAGATCTGGTCCTTGCCGTGGTGCGCCGACGGATCGGCGACCTCGGCGATGTCGAGCCGGCGCGTCAGGTAGCGGATGCGCCGGTCGATCTCGCGCAGGCGCTTCTTGCCGTAGAGGTAGTCGCCGTTCTCCGAGCGGTCGCCGTTCTTCGCCGCCCAGGACACCGTGTCGACGACCTTCGGCCGCTCCACGTCGAGCAGCGTCATCAGCTCGGCGCGCAGCTGCCGCCACCCTTGCGGCGTCATGTAATTTCGTGTACCGGCAGGCAGGGGCGGCAGGCCTTGAAAATCGTCTTCGTCGTCGTCAGATGCCTGATTGCTGATGAATGCCTTGCTCATGTCGCGTCCCGGGGCGATTTTTCGCGCTTTTTTGGTACGATCCGTACCCGCAAATCAGGGGGTTTGTTGCAAATATTCATCATATTGGGTGCGCATAATTCGTAATTGAGCCGCGAAATACGTCACACTTTGAAACTTCCAGTCCTACAGCAGGGGAAGCGCGCTGCCGATGACCCGGGCAAGCCGCAAAAAGATGAGCTGGAGACTCGCGAACTCGGTCAGACGAGCTCGCCCGATCTGTGTTTTAGAGGGCCCCTGCCATGTCCCGTCCCCATTTTGCTCAAGATCCTCTGGATCCGTTGCTGACGACCCGCGAAGCCGCGCTGCGGCTCGGCGTGTCGCTGCGCACGGTCCAGCTGTGGGTCGAGGCCGGCACGCTGCCGGCCGGTCGAACCCCGGGTGGTCACCGCCGCATCCGCCTGTCCGCCGTCGAGGCGCTGGCGCAGCGCAGCGGTCTGCGTCCGGCGGCTCCGACCTCGCTGTCCTCGCCCTCGTCGGCCAACGCGCCGCTCGATGTCCTGCTGATCGCCTCCAGCGTCGATCAGCTGCAGCTCTGGCAGGAGGTGCTGCAGCCGCTCGGCCCGAGCGTGGCGCTGCGCGGAGCCAACAACGGCTACACCGGCCTGCTGCAGCTCGGCCGCAAGTCGCCGGACCTGCTGGTGACCGATCTGGCCATGCCTGACATCGACGGCTACGCGATGCTGCTGACGCTCTCCAGCCTGAACGAGTACGGCTCGCTGCGGGTGCTGGCGATCACCAGCCAGACGCCGCACCAGATCGCCGAGCGCGGCGGCCTGCCCGAGCGCGTGCGCGTGATCCACCAGCCGGCGCCGGCGATCGCGGTGCGTGCCTGGGTGGAATCGGAGATGATCCGCATGGGACGCAGCGTGCACGCCGAAGGCGTGCAGTGAGTCCGGTGCGCTGAGTCCGATCCGCATCCAGGGCCGGCACCGCCGGCCCTTCGTCCATCCAGTGACTGCAACGCTTCATCGCGCCACGAGGAAGAGATCCGGGCATGAGCATCCGCCGCATCCTGATCGTCGAGGACCAGATCGACATTCGCCGGTTCATCCGGATGACGCTGGAGATGGGCGAGCACGAGCTGCACGAGGCGGCCGACGGCGAGTCGGCGCTGGCGCAGGCGCAGGCGCTCCGGCCTGATCTGGTGCTGCTCGACGTGATGATGCCCGGCGCGCTCGACGGGCTGGAGGTCTGCCGACGTCTGCGCGCCGATCCGCGGCACGCCGGGCTGAAGGTGCTGCTGCTGAGCGCTCGCGGACGCAGCGAGGATCTGGAGGCCGGCCGTCAGGCCGGGGCCGATGCCTGTCTCGTCAAGCCGTTCAGTCCGATCGACCTGCTCGGCCGGGTCGAGGCGATGCTGGAGGCGGGCGGCTGAGGCGTGCCGGCCGGCACATCTTCTTTACAGCGGCTGCACGACCGGATGACGTCGGCGATCGACGATACTGCATGCTCCCCGAGACAGCCCGTTCCTCCGATTCCCCCATGAGCGCCCGAGTCCTCCTGATCGACGACGATGCCCGGCTGACCGGCATGGTCAGTTCCTACCTGAGTTCGGCCGGTCTGCAGGTGTCCGTGGCTGGCGATCTCGCGCAGGGGCGCGCACGGCTGCAGCGCGAGCTCTTCGACGTGCTGGTGCTCGACCTGATGCTGCCCGACGGCGACGGCTTGGACCTGACGCGCGAGCTGCGCGCCGATCCGCGCCTGCGCAGCCTGCCGCTGCTGATGCTGACCGCGCGCGGCGAGCCGATGGACCGCATCATCGGTCTGGAGCTCGGCGCCGACGACTACCTGCCCAAGCCCTTCGAGCCGCGCGAGCTGCTCGCGCGCATCAAGGCGCTGCTGCGCCGCGCCACGCCGCTGGGCGATGATGCGGTGCTGCGCTTCGGCCGGCTCGAGGTCGACGTCAACGCCCGCCAGGTGCGGGTCGATGGCCGCATCTGCGAGCTGACCAGCTACCAGTTCGACATCCTGCAGGTGATGGCGCGCAGCCCCGGCCGGGTCCTCTCGCGCGACCAGATCATGGATGCGCTCAAGGGCCACCCGATCGAGGCCTTCGACCGCAGCATCGACGTGCATGTCTCGCGCATCCGCGCCGCGATCGAGGACGATCCGAAGAACCCGCGCCGCATCCTGACGGTGCGCGGCTCCGGCTACGTCTTCGCGCGCAAGCAGGACGCCGACGCGGCCTGAGCGGCCGTCTCGCCGCCGCCTCCAGGAAGGTCTGTCCGTCATGCGCTGGCGCTGGCGTCGCGACACGGGGGTGCGCAGCCTCTATCTGAGCATCTACTTCACCGTCGTTGCGGTGCTGCTGGTGTTCGCGCTGATCGCCGCGGTGCTGTTCCGTCGCCATGCCGCGGCCGAGGAAGGGCGCATCGAGGCCGCGGTGCTCGACCGCACCCGGGCGATGTCCGCGCTGATCGAGAAGAGCCTGCCGGCGGCCGGTGCGCCCGAGGACGAGCAGCGCGATGCGCTGCTGGACTGGTCGCACCAGCTCAAGCTGCCGCTGGCGCTCGACGACGCCGGCGGGCGCCGCATCGCCGAATCCCCGGTCTACCGACGCATCGTCGACGAGCGCGGCCGGCCCGAGTCCGAGGTGGCGCTGGCCTCGCGCCTGCCCGACGGCCGGGTGCTGTGGACGCTGAAGATCAAGCTCAAGGGGGACAAGGGCGGCCGTCATGGCCCGGGGCATGGCCACGGTCCGCCCGGACCCGGTGGACCTGGCGGATCCGGCGGGCCGGACCAGGACGGTCGGCCGCCGGGCGGACGCCCCTTCGATCTCGGTCCGCCGCTGGGCGGGCCGGGGCCGCTCGACCGGCTCGGCCTGGGCGGGCCGGGCCTGCTCGACGAGGCCACCGGCGTGCTGCTGCTGCTCGGGGCACTGTTCGTCGCGGTGACCGCCGGGGCCTATCCGGTGGTGCGCCGGCTGACGCGCCGGCTCGAGATCCTGCAGCGTGGCGTCGAGCTCTTCGGCAGCGGCCGGCTGTCGCACCGCGTCGATGCCCGCGGGCGCGACGAGGTCGCTGCCGTGGCCGCGAGCTTCAACCAGGCGGCGCAGCGCATCGAGGACCTGGTGCGTTCGAACCGCTCGCTGCTGGCCAACGCCAGCCATGAGCTGCGCTCGCCGCTGGCGCGGCTGAAGATGGCCGTGTCGATGTTCGACCATGCCGATCCGGCCCAGCACGAGGAACTGCGCCGCGAGATCGACCGCGACATCCGCGAGCTCGACGAGCTGGTCGAGGAGGTGCTGCTGGCCAGCCGGCTCGATGCGCGCTCGGACATGCAGCCCGAGCTGGTCGATCTGCTCGGCCTGCTGGTCGAGGAGGCCGCGCGGGTCGGGGCCGAGGCCGGCGGCGAGGAGGTGCAGGTGCTCGGCGAGGAGCGGCTGCTGCGCCGCGCGCTGCGCAACCTGCTGGAGAACGCGCGCCGCTACGGCGGCGACGAGGTCTCGGCCGACGTCGGCACGCTGCCGGACGGCCGCATCGAGATCAGCATCCGCGATCGCGGCCCCGGCGTGCCGGCGGAGTTCCGCGAGCGCATCTTCGAGCCCTTCTACCGCCTGCCCGGCCATGCCGAGCGCGCGGGCGGCGTCGGCCTCGGGCTGTCGCTGGTGCGCCAGATCGCCGAGCGCCACGGCGGCAGGGTGCGCTGCGAGGGCCGCGAGGGCGGCGGCACCTGCTTCGTCATCACGCTGCCGAGTCCGATGCTGGGCGACGACGCTCCGGCGCTCGGTCGGCATAGCGGTTGAAGCGCCAGGCGCTGCCCTCGGCGATGATGCGGCGCCAGATGACGCGCTTCTCGCCCGGGCTCATCGCCGGCCAGTGCCGGACCTCCTCAAAGCTGCGCCCGCAGCCCTTGCAGACCGCGTCGCCCTGGGCAGTCGAGCAGATCGCGATGCAGGGCGCGTCGGGCGTGCTGTCGTACCAGGCCAGCCAGGCCTCGCGGGCCGGCGGCGGCAGCGTGTCCTCGTCGTGCGCGGTCTCGCGGAAGTAGCTCATCCGCGCGTAGACCTCGGCCAGCGCGCGCAGCGGCGCGCCGAGCTCGACGCCGTCGGGCGAGGGGCTGCGCCGGCGCCACCAGTTGATGGCGTTCTCGATGTCGGTGATGTGGATGTCGGCCATGGCCACGCGAGCATAGCGGCCGACGCCCGCCCCCGGCATCGTCAGGGGCGGGCCGGGCTCAGCGGCGGCTCAGCGCGCGCCGCCGAGCAGGCCGCCGAGGATCTGCGGCAGCATCGCGCCCAGGTCGGTGCCCTGCTGCGGCAGGCGGCCGTCCGGCGTCATCGCGTCGACCACCTGCGGCAGGATCTGCGCCAGCGCGCCACCGGCTGCGCCGCTGTCCATGCCGGCGCTGCGCGCGAGCTGGCCCAGCACGTCCGGGCCGAGCACCTGGCCGATCTGCTCGGCCGAGACCGGCAGGTTCTGGCCGGTCGACACCCAGGAAGAGGCCACGTCGCCCAGGCCGCTGCGCTGGAACTGCTCCAGCAGTCCGCCCAGGCCGCCGGCCGGCGCGCCGGCCTGGGCCGCGCCGCCGCCACCGAGGCCGCCGTTCATCAGCATGCCGATCAGTGCCTGGATCAGGGCGGCCTGGCCACCCTGCTGCGAGCCACCGAGCGCCTGGCTCACCACCGAGCCGACCAGAGAGTCGAGCAGTCCCATCTGTGTTCTCCTGTTGGAATCGAAACGAAGAAAGAAGATCGTGAATCGCGACAAGGTTCACGCTGCGCCGGGGGCGCGGGGGCTACTGTGACCGGTTTCCATGACCTTGTCATGCGACCAATGGCCGGGTCCTCTGCCGGGCGCCGATTACACTCCCGCACCCATGAAACGCATCGTGATCCTGATTTCCGGCCGGGGCTCCAACATGGAGGCCATCCAGAAGGCCTGCATGGCCGAGGGCTGGCCCGCCTCCGTCGTCGCCGTCATCAGCAACCGGCCGCAGGCCGGGGGGCTGGCCTGGGCCCGGGCGCAGGGCATCGCCGCGGTCGGCCTGGACCACCGCGCGCATGCCGACCGCGCCGCCTTCGACGCCGCGCTGGCCGAGGAGATCGACCGGCACCAGCCCGACCTGGTGGTGCTGGCCGGCTTCATGCGCATCCTGACGCCCGAGTTCGTCGCGCGCTACGCCGGCCGGCTGCTGAACATCCACCCGTCGCTGCTGCCGTCCTTCGGCGGGCTGCACACGCACGAGCGTGCGCTGCAGGCGGGCTGCAAGTTCGCCGGGGCCACGGTGCATTTCGTGACGCCCGAGCTGGATCATGGTCCGATCGTCGTGCAGGCGGCGGTGCCGGTGCGCCAGGGCGACACGCCCGACACGCTGGCCGAGCGCATCCTGCGCTGCGAGCATGTGATCTACCCGCGCGCGGTGCGCTGGTTCGTCGAGGACCGCCTCGCGGTCGATGAGTCGGGCGTCGTGCGCCATCTTGACGGCGCCGAGCAGTGGCTGTTCGATCCGCGCTGAGCCGTCCTTTCCTGTCCGATCTTCCGATTCCGTTCCCGAGGAGCCCTCGATGACCCCCAAGGCCCTGTTCGCCCTGTGCGACGAGCTGCTGCACGAGGTGCTGCGCTTCACCACGCCCGCCGATGCGGTGGTGTCGTCCTTCTTCCGCCAGAACCGTGCGCTGGGCGCCCGCGAGCGCCAGACGCTGGCCGAGACGGTCTACGAGGTGCTGCGCCGGCGCGCCAAGTACCAGTACCTGGCGCGCTCGGGCCACGGCTCGATCGAGCGCCGGCTGATCCTGCTGGCCTGGCAGGGCTCGGAGGCCTACCTCAACGCCGCGATCACCGAGGGCGAGCGCACCTGGCTGGACAACTGCCGCCAGTTCGACCCGATGAAGGCCTCCAAGGGCCACAACGCCGCGCTGGTGCACAACCTGCCCGAGTGGCTGGTCGAGCCGCTGAAGGCGCAGGTCGGCGAGGAGTTCGACGCGCTGGCCGAGGCGCTGCTGCAGCCCGCCGGGCTGGACCTGCGCGTCAACGCGATCAAGGTCAAGCGCGAGGCCGCGCAGGAGGCGCTGGCCGCCGAGGGCATCCGTGCGCAGCCGACGCCGTTCTCGCCGCTGGGCCTGCGCGTCGACGGCAAGCCGGCGCTCAACCGCACCGAGGTCTTCAACCGCGGCGAGGTCGAGGTGCAGGACGAGGGCAGCCAGCTGCTGGCGCTGCTGACCGAGGCCAGGCGCGGCGAGATGGTGGTGGACTTCTGCGCCGGCGCCGGCGGCAAGACGCTGGCGCTGGGCGCGATGATGCGCAACACCGGCCGGCTCTACGCCTTCGACGTGTCGGCGCACCGGCTGGCGGCGCTCAAGCCGCGCCTGGCGCGCAGCGGGCTGTCGAACGTCTATCCGGCGGGCATCACCCACGAGCGCGACGACCGCGTCAAGCGCCTGGCGGGCAAGATCGACCGGGTGCTGGTCGACGCGCCGTGCTCCGGCCTGGGCACGCTGCGCCGCAATCCCGACCTGAAGTGGCGCCAGAGCGAGAAGTCGGTGGCCGAGCTGACCGCCAAGCAGGGGTCCATCCTGGACAGCGCCGCTCGCCTGGTGAAGTCCGGCGGCCAGCTGGTCTACGCGACCTGCAGCGTGCTCGAGGCCGAGAACGAGGCCATCGTGCGTGCATTCACCGAGGCTCATCCGGATTTCGAGATGCTTGATGCCGCCGAGGTGCTCGAGCGCCAGAAGGTCGAGCAGGCCGCCTCGCTGTGCCACGACGGCATGCTGCGGCTGTGGCCGCACCGCCACGGCACCGACGGCTTCTTCGCCGCGGTCTGGCGCCGGCGCTGAACTGCCGCGGCCGGCCCGGGCTTGGCCCGGCCGCAGTGTGCGCATTCGGAGCGATGCCGGGGGCTTCAATGTCCCGTCTCGGGACTTGCCCTTGTCCCTGCGCACGACGGGGCGAATAGAATCCACGTCCCGCCTGTGCCTCGGACTTCCTCGTCGCGGATCTTCCGGAACGCTGGCGCCCCCCGCCTGCGCCCATGCCTGTCGCAGGCTCCGTTCCCCGCGTCTCCTGGAAGTCTCCGATGTCCGACCTTTCGACGATCTGGGCAGTCCTGCTGGACTGGCTGGCTCACGGCCTGCTGCATGCCTCATGGTGGCAGGTGCTGCTGTTCACGCTCGTGGTGACCCACATCACGATCGTCTCGATCACCGTCTTCCTGCACCGCAGCCAGGCGCATCGCTCGCTGGACCTCGGGCCGATCGCCTCGCATTTCTTCCGTTTCTGGCTGTGGATGACCTCCGGCATGGTGACGAAGGAATGGGTCGCGGTCCATCGCAAGCACCACGCCAAGTGCGAGACGGTCGATGACCCGCACAGCCCGGTCGCGCATGGCCTGAAGACGGTGCTGCTGCGCGGCAGCGAGCTCTATCGCGCCGAGGCCAAGGTGCCCGAGACGCTGAAGAAGTACGGCCACAACACGCCCGACGACTGGGTCGAGCGCCATCTCTACACCGGCCGTTCGGCGCTGGGCGTGTCGCTGATGCTGATCATCGACGTGGCGCTGTTCGGTGCGCTCGGCCTGACGGTCTGGGCGGTGCAGATGCTGTGGAGCCCGATCCATGCGGCCGGCATCATCAACGGCCTGGGTCACCACTGGGGATACCGCAACTTCGAGGCGGCCGACGCCTCGACCAACATCTCGCCCTGGGGCCTCTGGATCGGCGGCGAGGAACTGCACAACAACCACCACACCTTCCCGACCTCGGCCAAGCTGTCGGTCAAGCCCTTCGAGTTCGACATCGGCTGGGGCTACATCCGCCTGCTGGAAATGCTTGGCCAGGCCAAGGTGCGCAAGACCGCGCCGCAGCTCAAGCTGGGCGAGATGAAGGCGGTGGCCGACAGCCAGACGCTGGAGGCGCTGATCGCCAACCGCTACGAGATGATGGCGCAGTACGCCAACGGCCTGCGTCGCGCCTGCAACGAGGAGCTCGAGCGGCTGAAGCAGCAGGGCGCTCAGAATACCGAGCGCTGGGCGCAGATGCGCCTGGCGCAGCGCTGGCTGCACCGCGACGAGCAGAAGATCCCGGCCGAATTCAAGGCCAGCGTCGCGCAGGCCTGCGACCAGAGCCCGGCACTGGCGAAGCTGGTGACGATGCGCGAGGAGCTGCGTCAGCTCTGGACCCGCACCAACGTGTCGGGCGAGCAGCTGGTCAACGACCTGCAGGCCTGGTGCCAGCGCGCCGAGGCCAGCGGCATCGTCGCACTGCAGGACTTCGCCCGCACGCTGCGCTCGGTGCGCGCCTGAGCCCGGGTCAGGCCGCAAGCTCCCAGGCGGCCGCCCGATGCTGCGACACGCTGCCGCGGCGCAGCAGCAGCTCGTGCAGCATCAGCAGCTCCTCGAAGGCCGGAAGGTCGAGCTCCTCGACCGCGGTCGGCCTCAGCAGCAGCGTTTCCACGGCCGGTCCGGCCTGGTCCTCGTGTGACCACGCCGCGGTGACGCGCTCCAGCGTTTCCGGCTGCTCCTCGAGCGAGCGCCCGCCACCGGCCTGCACGGCGCCGTCCATCGGCGGCACCCGCACGTTGTAGAGCGCCTCCAGCTGGGCGGCGACGCGCTCGTGGTTCCAGGGCTGCTCCAGCTGTCGGTACAGCGCCAGCAGCCGCAGCAGCAGCCTTGGGCAGCGCCCCGGGCCCTCGAGCAGGCGCTGCTCGAGAATGACCACGCAGCCGAGCGGACAGTCGTCGCCCTGCGTCTCCAGTTCGCCCAGCAGGTCCCGGCTGGCCAGACAGCCCAGGTCCGGGCTGCCGAAGTTGCTGTCGCGCCAGCTGACACGGTCCTCGTCGCCGGCCGGCGCCGCCGGTGCGGGCGGGCTGGCGGCCTGGTGGGCGGCCTGATCCGGCGTGGCACGCAGGGCCTCGGACGTCGGATCGGCCATCCGTTCCGGCGAGGGCGTGAAGTCCGGCAGGATCGGCTCCATGATGCCGAGCGGGTCAGGTGCCTCGCGCGTCGTCGCGACCTCCCGTGTCCGTCGGCGTCGGCGCGACCGGGCGGACCGTGCCGGATCGGGGCCGGTGCTCCAGCGCGGCAGCAGCACCTCGGTGATCAGCCGCACCAGCAGCAGTCCGACCGCCAGCCCGGCCAGCGTCGAGCCGACCAGGACCGCGTCATGCCAGGTGGTGCGCTCGCTGCGCTCGATGCGCGCCTGCAGCGCAGCCAGCGTGGCGCGGGTCTGCTGCTGTTCCTCGTTCCATCCGGCCATCCAGGCGGGCCGCAGCCGCTCGTCCTCCGGGCGTTCGCGGGCGGCGGGCAGCATCGCTGCGACAGCCGCGGCGATGCGCAGCACGCGGGCCTCGTCGTCGTCGGCCGAGCGCGTGATCGGCGAGGGCCGTGCCGCGGTCACGGCCGGCTCGCGCGCCGGCGCCAGGGGCGCGCCTGCGGGATCGTGCCGAGGGGGTGCGATCCGGGCGGAGCGGGGCGTCGGTGGGGCGTGGCGCAGGCCGGCGCGGGCGCGCGGCGGGTCGGCCAGCACGGTGAACTCGCGGCCGTAGCGCGCGCCGCAGAGCAGCTCGATGCGGCCCTGTAGCACCGGCTCGCGCACGATCTCGTCGCTGCTGATGCGCACCTGCACCTGGTTGTCCTGGCCGGTCGCGACCAGGGCCAGATGCAGCGGAGCCAGCGGCTCGCCGCTGTCCGCGTGCTGCAGCCTCACCGTCAGGCAGTCGCCGAGCAGGTGCGAGGCCGGCCAGTCGAAGGCGCGCACCAGCAGCGTCATCGCGACCGGCTCCCCGATCACCGCGCCGGCCATCGAGGTGTCGATGGACTGGGCCGGTGCAGGGCGCACCAGCGCGGTCGCCAGCATCAGGCCGGCCAGCAGGCGACGAGGCAGCGTCGGCAGCATCGGGCATCCTCCCCGTTTTCCTGGCGCCGCGCACCGGAAGGCGGGAGCGGCGTGCTGCGGACTCTAGGCAGGGCAGGGGCGGGCGACCATCACCCGTCGGTGGGCCGCCTTTCGGGGGATGCGCAGGGTGTGTCGCCCACGGAGAGGCCACGAAGAAAAACCGCCGGGACAGTCGTCCGGGCGGGCTTGTCGCGAAGTCCGGTGGCGACCTCGAGGGCCGCCATCCTGACCGATCAGCGCAGCTTGACTTCCTTGTACAGGACGTGCTTGCGCGCCTTCGGGTCGAACTTCATGAATTCCAGCTTCTGAGGCGTGGTCTTCTTGTTCTTGCTGGTGGTGTAGAAGTGGCCGGTACCCGCGGTGGATTCCAGCTTGATCTTTTCGCGTCCGCCTTTGGCTGCCATGGTGTCGGTCTCCGATTACAGTTCGCCGCGAGCACGCAGGTCCGCCAGGACCACGTCGATGCCCTTCTTGTCGATCAGGCGCAGCGCAGCGTTCGAGATGCGCAGGCGGACCCAGCGGTTCTCGCTCTCGACCCAGAAGCGGCGGTACTGCAGGTTGGGCAGCCAGCGGCGCTTGGTTTTGTTGTTGGCGTGGGAAACATTGTTCCCGGTCATCGGGCCCTTGCCCGTGACTTGACAGACGCGTGCCATGACGCTTCTCCGATCTATGGTTACAGCAGCCAGCGCAGACCCGCCCGCCGGGAACTTGCGGCACTTGTGGTGCCTGGTCTGATGACTACCCCTCCGATGGCACCGTCCGGTGCCTCGGGTCTCTTTTGGCGGCAAAACGTCGATTGTAGCCTGAAAACGGGCAAAGCCCCAGGCGACGAGCTTCAGCCGTGGTTTTGTTCCAGGAAGCGCTGCGCGTCGAGCGCGGCCATGCAGCCGGTGCCGGCGCTGGTGATGGCCTGGCGGTAGACATGGTCCTGCACGTCGCCGGCGGCGAAGATGCCGGGAACGCTGGTCATCGTCGCGAAGCCTTCCGAGCCCGAGCGGGTGACGATGTAGCCGTCCTTCATCTCGAGCTGGCCCTGGAAGATGTCGGTGTTCGGGTGGTGGCCGATCGCGATGAAGCAGCCCTTGACCGCGAGGTCGCGGGTGCTGCCGTCCTCGGTGCTCTTCAGGCGAACGCCGGTCACGCCGCTCGAGTCGCCGAGGACTTCGTCCAGAGTCTGAAACAGATGTAACTCCATTTTTCCGGCGGCAACCTTCTCGTGCAGCTTGTCGACCATGATCGCCTCGGCGCGGAACTTGTCGCGGCGGTGGATCAGGTGGACCTTGCTGGCGATGTTCGACAGGTAGAGCGCTTCCTCGACCGCGGTGTTGCCGCCGCCGACGACGCAGACCTCGTCGCCGCGGTAGAAGAAGCCGTCGCAGGTCGCGCAGCCGCTGACGCCGCGGCCCATGAAGGCCTGCTCGGAGGGCAGGCCCAGGTACTTCGCGCTGGCGCCGGTGGCGATGATCAGCGTGTCGCAGGTGTAGGTGCCGCTGTCGCCCTTGAGCGTGAAGGGGCGCTGGCTGAAGTCGACCTCGTTGACGTGGTCGTAGACGAACTGCGTGCTGAAGCGCTCGGCGTGCTTCTGGAAGCGCTCCATCAGCTCCGGACCCTGCACGCCCATCACGTCGGCCGGCCAGTTGTCGACTTCGGTGGTGGTCATCAGCTGGCCGCCCTGGGCCATGCCGGTGACCAGCATCGGCTTCAGGTTGGCGCGTGCGGCGTAGATGGCGGCGGTGTAGCCGGCCGGGCCGGAGCCGAGGATGAGGACTTGGGCGTGCTGGACGGTGCTGGTCATGGCGTTCGGATCGGGTTCCGCAGGGCGCGCCGGGGGAGCGGCGCGCGGTTTCATTTCCGGGTCGGATCGCTGTTCAACGACGGGACGCATCGGTTAGAGTCGCGTCGCATCGGGCGTGTCGTGACGCGGTGCGATTCGAGAGCTTAGCGGTTCCCGATCGTCCCCGGTCGCCAGGGGCTGCCGACGCACACCATGCCCGGATCCCGATCTCAACGACAGAAACCAAACAAGGACAGGAGTGGCCCCCACATGGCGATGCTCTCGAATCTCGATCTGATCCGGCGCGTGCCGCTGTTCTCGATGCTGACCGTCGAGCAGGCCCAGACGATCGCCGATGGCGTGGTCAAGCGCCGCTACCGTCGCGGCGAGATCATCGTCGAGCAGGGGCGCAAGTCGGACGCGCTGTTCATCCTGCTGAGCGGCCGCGCCCGCGTGATCACCTCGGACGCGCGTGGCCGCGAGGTCATCCTGGCGGTGCTCGAGGCGGGCGACTATCTCGGCGAGATGAGCCTGATCGACAACGAGCCGCATTCGGCCACCGTGCGCGCCGAGGTCCAGACCGACGTGCTGGTGCTGGGCCGCAACGAGTTCGCGGTCTGCCTGCCCGACAACTCCAGCCTGTCCTACGCGATCCTGCGCGGCCTGGTCGCACGCCTGCGCAATGCCGACCGCCAGATCGAGTCGCTCGCGCTGCTCGACGTCTACGGCCGGGTGGCGCGCGCGCTGCTCGACATGGCCGAGGACGACGAGGGCCGCCGCGTCATCCGCTCCAAGGTCTCGCGCCAGGATCTGGCCAAGGTCGTCGGCGCCTCGCGCGAGATGGTCAGCCGCGTCATGAAGGACCTCGAGGAGCGCGGCCTGATCGAGACGCAGGAGAACGGCTGGGTCGTTCTGACCGAGCGCCTGGCCTCGCAGTGAGGTCCTGACCGGCGCGAGCCGGATCGGCGGGACGACACGACGCCGCGCACCCTTCCGGGGCGCGGCGTCGCCGTCTGTGCACCTGCCGGTGCGTCTGCTTGATCGAATCGGGCGGTTCGCGCCCCGGTTGTCGTTGCAAGGGCGTCCATGGCGATCGCGGACAATGCCGGCATGACTTACCCGCTCGGTTCGCTGCGCGGCGCGGCCGCCGCTCCGGCTCCCGCCCCATCCGCCCGTCCTTCCGCCCCCCGTCCGGTCTCGCGCTGGCGGCTGCAGCTCGGCATCACGCTCGGCGGCACGCTGCTGGTGCTGTGGCTGATCGCGATGCTCAGCCATCACCCCGGCGACGCCGCCTTCTCCACCTCCGGCGACGGCCATGCGCTGCGCAACCAGGCCGGCGTGATCGGTGCCTGGCTGTCCGACCTGTCCTTCGTGCTGTTCGGCCTGTCGTCGTGGTGGGTGCTGCTGTTCGGCGTGCGCGCCTGGCTGTCGGCGGTGGCGAAGCTGCTGCGCGCCGACCTGGCGCCGATGGAGCTGACCGGTCCGGTGCACTGGCGGCCGTGGTGGCTGGCCTGGGCCGGGCTGGCGATGCTGCTGCTGTCGAGCACCGCGCTCGAGTGGACGCGGCTGTATCAGCACGAGGGCCTGGTCGCCGGAGCCCATGCCGGCGGCGTCTTCGGCGCGATGCTCGGACCGCTGAGCATGCGCCTGCTCGGCTTCGTCGGCAGCGGCGTGCTGTGGATCATCGTGATGCTGCTGGCGCTGGCCTGGGCCTTCCGCTTCTCGTGGGTGGGGCTGTCCGAGCGCATCGGGGCGCTGTTCGACATCTGGCGCGAGCGCCGCGTCGAGCGCCGCGCCGAGGCCGAGGACAAGCGCATCGGCGAGCAGGCGCTGCGCGCCCGCGAGCGCGAGGTGACCGGCCATGGCGCGCTCGACGAGGTGGCGGTGCCGCCGCCGGTCGCCCCGGCCGCGGCGGCCGCCGCGCCGCGCCGCGCCCGCAAGGAGCGCGCCGCGGCGGCGGAGCCGGCGGTCTCGCCGGTCGAGCCGGTCTTCGGCGACATCGACGCGCTGGCCGCCGTGCCGCGACCGGCCGCGGCGGTGGCCGCGCCGGCGATGCACGAGCCGGACTTCGTCGACACGGTGCCGCAGGCCCCGGTCTTCCTGGCCGAGCCGGACGAGGCGCCGGTCTCGCGGCCGGTGCCGTTCAGCGTCGAGCCGGTAGCCGAGCTGCAGCCGGTGGCGCGGCGGCCGGCGCCGGTCGCCCCGCCCCCCTCGGTCACCCCGGCTGCGGCGACCGTCGCACCGGTCGCTGCCGCAGCGGCCCGTCCGGTTCCGCCCTGGGAAGACGAGGACGAGCCGCCGGCGCGTCCGCAGCCTGCGGCGATGCCGGCCGTGCCGGTGGCCGCGCCGCCGGTCTTCGTCGCGCCGCCGGTGCCGGCCCGTCCGGTCGCCGCGGCGGCCGTCGCCGGGGGAGAGCACGGTCTGCCGGCGGTCGAGCTGCTCGACGCCGCGCCGCCGCAGGCCGAATCCGCCACGCCCGAGGAGCTCGAGACCACCAGCCGGATGATCGAGCGCCACCTGAAGAACTTCGGCGTCGAGGTCACGGTGATCGCGGCGATGCCGGGTCCGGTGGTGACGCGCTACGAGATCGAGCCGGCGGTGGGCGTGAAGGGCTCGCAGATCGTCAACCTCGCCAAGGACCTGGCGCGCTCGCTGAGCCTGGTGTCGATCCGCGTCGTCGAGACGATCCCCGGGCGCAACTGCATGGCGCTGGAGCTGCCCAACCGCAAGCGCCAGATGATCCGCCTGTCCGAAGTGCTGGGCGCGCCGGTCTACCGCAACGCCGCCTCGCTGCTGACCATGGGCCTGGGCAAGGACATCGTCGGCCAGCCGGTGGTGGCCGACCTGGGCAAGATGCCGCACTGCCTGGTCGCCGGCACCACCGGCTCGGGCAAGTCGGTGGGCATCAACGGCATGATCCTGTCGCTGCTCTACAAGGCCGAGCCGGAGGACGTGCGCCTGATCCTGATCGATCCGAAGATGCTCGAGATGAGCGTCTACGAGGGCATCCCGCACCTGCTCGCGCCGGTGGTCACCGACATGAAGCAGGCCTCGAACGCGCTCAACTGGTGCGTGGCCGAGATGGAGCGGCGCTACCGGATCATGAGCCGGCTGGGCGTGCGCAACCTGGCCGGCTACAACGCTAAGATCCGCGAGGCCCATGAGCGCGAGGAGCTGATCCCCAATCCGTTCAGCCTGACGCCGGAGGAGCCCGAGCCGCTCGACCGCCTGCCGCACATCGTCGTCGTCATCGACGAGCTGGCCGACCTGATGATGGTCGTCGGCAAGAAGATCGAGGAGCTCATCGCCCGCCTGGCGCAGAAGGCGCGCGCGGCCGGCATCCACCTGATCCTGGCCACGCAGCGCCCGTCGGTCGACGTGATCACCGGCCTGATCAAGGCCAACATCCCGACCCGGCTGAGCTTCCAGGTCTCGAGCAAGATCGACAGCCGCACCATCCTCGACCAGATGGGCGCCGAGGCGCTGCTGGGCATGGGCGACATGCTCTTCCTGGCGCCGGGCACCGGCGTGCCGGTGCGGGTGCACGGCGCCTTCGTCAGCGACGACGAGGTGCACCGCGTCGTCGAGTACCTGAAGAGCCAGGGCGAGCCCAACTACATCGAGGGCATCCTGGAAGGCGGCACGCTCGAGGGCGAGGGCGGCGCGAACGACACCAACGCCGAGGGCGGCGGCGGCGACCCCGAGGCCGATCCGATGTACGACCAGGCGGTGGCCATCGTGCTGCAGAACCGCAAGGCCTCGATCTCGCTGGTGCAGCGCCATCTGCGCATCGGCTACAACCGTGCGGCACGGCTCCTGGAACAAATGGAGAAGTCCGGACTCGTATCGAGCATGTCCACCAACGGCAACCGCGACATCCTCGTCCCGGCGCGCAAGGAAGAATGAAGCTGCTCTCTCCTGAATCCTTCTCCGCCCTCTCGAGGAGGCTCTCCCGCCGTCATGTGCTGCCGGTGCTGGCGCTGGCCGCGGTGGCCGGTGCGTTGCCCGCACGTGCCGCCGACGCGGTCGACACGCTGCGCGGCTTCGTGCAGACGGTGCAGTCGGGCCGCGCGGCCTTCACGCAGGTCGCCACCTCGCCCGACGGCGCGAAGAAGAAGACCTCCAGCGGCGAGTTCGAGTTCCAGCGCCCGAACCGCTTCCGCTTCGACTATGCCAAACCCTACGAGCAGCAGATCGTCGCCGACGGGCAGAAGGTCTGGCTCTTCGACGTCGACCTGAACCAGGTGACGGTGCGTCCGTTCGATCAGGCGCTGGGCGCCACGCCTGCGGCGCTGCTGGCCGGCGGCAGCCTGGAGCGCGACTTCACGCTGTCGGCCGAGCCCGACCAGGGCGGCCTGCAGTGGGTCGCCGCCCAGCCCAAGGCGAAGGAGAGCCAGATCCGCCAGCTGCGGGTGGGCTTCCGCGGCAAGGACCTGGCGGCCATCGAGCTGACCGATGCGCTGGGCCAGCGCTCGCGGCTGGACTTCGCGCGCTTCGAGGCCAACCTGAAGCTGCCGGCCGAGCGCTTCCGCTTCAGCGCGCCGGCCGGCGCCGACGTGCTGCAGCAGTGAGCGACCTCTTCGGCGACCTGCCGGACGGAAATCCGTCGACCGTCGATCCGGGCGCTGCCGGGGATCTGTCGACGCCGGAAGCTCCGCTGGCCGAGCGGCTGCGCCCGCGCCACATCGACGAGGTGATCGGCCAGACCCACCTGCTGGGGCCGGGCAAGCCGCTGCGCGCGGCCTTCGTGTCGCGCCGGCCGCATTCGATGATCCTGTGGGGTCCGCCGGGCGTGGGCAAGACGACGCTGGCGCGGCTGACCGCCGAGGCCTTCGACGCCGACTTCGTGCCGATCTCGGCGGTGCTGGGCGGCGTGAAGGACATCCGCGAGGCGGTCGAGCGCGCGCAGCGCTCGCAGGCCCGGGGGCGGCGCTGCATCGTCTTCGTCGACGAGGTGCACCGCTTCAACAAGGCGCAGCAGGATGCCTTCCTGCCGCATGTCGAGTCGGGCCTGTTCACCTTCATCGGCGCGACGACCGAGAACCCGTCCTTCGAGGTCAACTCGGCGCTGCTGTCGCGCGCGACGGTGCATGTGCTGGAGCCGCTGGGCGAGGCCGAGCTGCTCGCGCTGCTGGTGCGCGCCGGCGAGGCGCTGCCCGCGCCCGCCCCGGAGCCCGCCGCGGCGCAGCGCCTGGTCGCCTACGCCGACGGCGACGCGCGCCGGCTGCTCAACACCTTCGAGAACGTGGTGCGCATGGCCGGCACCGAGCGGCCGCTGGACGAGGCGGCGCTGGAGCGCTGCCTGGGCGCGCAGCTGCGCCGCTACGACAAGGGCGGCGACCAGTTCTATGACGCCATCTCCGCGCTGCACAAGGCGGTGCGCGGCAGCAGTCCGGACGGCGCGCTGTACTGGTTCGCGCGCATGGTCGACGGCGGCGTCGATCCGCGCTACATCGCCCGGCGCCTGGTGCGCATGGCCAGCGAGGACATCGGCCTGGCCGATCCGCGCGCGCTGCGCATCGCGCTGGATGCCTCGGAGACCTACGAGCGGCTCGGCTCGCCCGAGGGCGAGCTGACGCTGGCGCAGGCGGTGCTCTACCTGGCCGTCGCGCCGAAGTCCAACGCCGCCTATGTCGCCTGGAAGGCGGCGCAGGCCTTCGTGAAGCAGGACGGCTCGCGGCCGGTGCCGGCGCACCTGCGCAATGCGCCGACCCGGCTGATGAAGGACCTGGGGCACGGACGGAATTACCGGTATGCCCACGACGAGCCGGACGGATATCCGTCCGGCGAGAACTATTTCCCGGACGGGCTGGCGCCGGCCCCGCGCTTCTACCAGCCGGTCGACCGGGGACTCGAGATCCGCATCGGCGAGAAGCTCGAGAGATTGCGTGAACTGGACGAAGAGGCGAGAAAGAATCGCTGATCGGGCGTGACGGCCGCATCTCTTGCGGCAGGGGTGGCGTGGCGCCGGATCCGATCCGGCCGGGCCGGGCGCATGGCCGCGAGGGCGGCCTGCCGCGGCAGGATGTCACGATCCGGGAATCCCCTGGCGGGGGCCGGGTTTGCGGAAGTCTGGCAAGGCTGGCACGGGCCTTGCGATTTCCGACCCAGCCACAGGAGATCTTGGAATGGACATCTTTGTACAGCAGATCATCAACGGTCTGGTGCTCGGGAGCATGTATGCCCTCGTCGCGCTGGGCTACACGATGGTCTACGGCATCATCAGCCTGATCAACTTCGCGCACGGCGAGGTGCTCATGGTCGGCGCCATGGTCAGCTGGACCGTCGCGACCGCCTTCCAGGAGGCGGGGTCGACCCTGCCGGGCTGGCTCATCATGCTGATCTCGGCGATCGCCGCGATCGTCGCGTGCGCCGCCCTCAACTACTCGATCGAGAAGATCGCCTACCGCCCGCTGCGCAACGCGCCGCGCCTGGCCCCGCTGATCACCGCGATGGGCATGAGCCTGCTGCTGCAGACGCTGGCGATGATCATCTGGAAGCCGAACCCGAAGCCGTACCCGCAGCTGCTGCCGGTCGAGGTGTTCTTCCTGTGGGAGGACGGCCCGGTCATCACGCTGACCCAGGTGCTGATCCTGGTGATCACCGCGGTGGTGCTGACCGGCCTGCTGTGGCTGGTCAACAAGACCAAGCTCGGCCGCGCGATGCGCGCCACCGCCGAGAACCCGCGCGTGGCCGGCCTGATGGGCGTGCGCCCCGACCACATCATCAGCGCCACCTTCGTGATCGGCGCGGCGCTGGCGGCCATCGCCGGCATCATGTGGGCGGCCAACTACGGCACGCTGCAGCACAGCATGGGCTTCATGCCCGGCCTGAAGGCCTTCACCGCGGCCGTGTTCGGCGGCATCGGCAACCTGACCGGCGCGATGGTCGGCGGCGTGCTGCTGGGCCTGATCGAGGCCATCGGCGCCGGCTACCTCGGCGACCTGACCGGCGGCCTGTTCGGCAGCCACTATGTCGAGATCTTCGCCTTCCTGGTGCTGATCCTGGTCCTCACGCTGCGCCCGAGCGGCCTGATGGGCGAACGTGTCGCCGACCGCGCCTGACGCCGCCCGAGGAGAGACTCTCATGCAACACATGGACAAGACCAAGCAGATCGTCGTCTTCGTGCTGGCGGCGGTCGCGCTGCTGGCGCTGCCGCTGGTGGCGGCGCAGTTCGGACAGGGCTGGGTGCGCATCATGGCGCTGGCGCTGCTGTACGTGATGCTGGCCCTCGGCCTGAACATCGTCGTCGGCTACGCCGGCCTGCTCGACCTGGGCTATGTCGCCTTCTACGCCGTCGGCGCCTACCTGTACGCGCTGGTGGCCTCGCCCCACCTGATGGAGAACTTCGAGTCCATCCGGGCGGCCTATCCGAACGGGATGCATTTCCCGATCTGGGCGGTCGTGCCGATCGCCGCGGCGGTCGCGGCGCTGTGCGGCATGCTGCTGGGCGCGCCGACGCTGAAGCTGCGCGGCGACTACCTGGCGATCGTGACGCTGGGCTTCGGCGAGATCATCCGGGTGTTCATGAACAACCTGGAGCACCCGCTCAACATCACCAACGGCCCGCGCGGCATCAGCCAGATCGACCCGATCAGCATCGGCGGCCTGAACTTCGGCAAGCCGCTGGAGCTCTTCGGCCACAGCTTCCCGTCGGTGACGCTGTACTACTACCTGTTCCTGATCCTGGTGGTCTTCACCGTCATCATCTGCCATCGCATCGAGCTGTCGCGCATCGGCCGCGCCTGGATGGCCATCCGCGAGGACGAGATCGCCGCCAAGGCGATGGGCCTGAACACCCGCAACCTGAAGCTGCTGGCCTTCGGCATGGGCGCCACCTTCGGCGGCGTGTCGGGCGCGATGTTCGCGTCCTTCCAGGGCTTCATCTCGCCGGAGTCGTTCACGCTGGCCGAGTCGGTGATGATCGTCGCGATGGTGGTGCTGGGCGGCATCGGCCACATTCCCGGCGTGATCCTGGGCGCGGTGATGCTGGCGGCGCTGCCGGAAGTGCTGCGTTATGTCGCCGGCGACATCCAGGCGATGACGGGCGGCCGCCTCGACGCCGCGATCCTGCGTCAGCTGCTGATCGCGCTGGCGATGATCGTCGTGATGCTGATGCGCCCGCGCGGTCTGTGGCCGGCGCCCGAGCACGGCAAGGCCGCCCCGGCCGCGAAGTGATCCCCAGGAGAAGCACCTCATGAGCAACAGCACGCAATCCGAGATCGTCCTCGAGGTCAAGGGCGTCTCCAAGCGCTTCGGCGGCCTGCAGGCCCTCTCCGACGTCGGCATCACCATCCGCAAGGGTCAGGTCTACGGCCTGATCGGACCGAACGGCGCCGGCAAGACGACCTTCTTCAACGTCATCACCGGCCTGTACACGCCCGACGGCGGCACCTTCCAGCTCGGCGGCGCGCCCTACACGCCCACCGCCGTGCACGAGGTGGCGGCCGCCGGCATCGCCCGCACCTTCCAGAACATCCGTCTCTTCCCCGAGATGACCGCGCTGGAGAACGTGATGGTCGGCCGCCATGTGCGCACCTCCAGCGGCCTGATCGGCGCGATCTTCCGCACCCCCGGCTTCAAGGCCGAGGAGGCCGCGATCGCCCGGCGCGCACAGGAGCTGCTCGACTACGTCGGCATCGGCAAGTACGCCGAGTTCAAGGCGCGCACGCTGTCCTACGGCGACCAGCGTCGCCTGGAGATCGCCCGCGCGCTGGCCACCGACCCGAAGCTGATCGCGCTCGACGAGCCGGCCGCCGGCATGAACGCCACCGAGAAGGTGGTGCTGCGCGAGCTGATCGACCGCATCCGCAAGGACGGCCGCACCATCCTGATCATCGAGCACGACGTCAAGCTGATGATGGGCCTGTGCGACCGGCTGACGGTGCTCGACTACGGCAAGCAGATCGCCGAAGGCACCGCCGCCGAGGTGCAGCGCAACGAGAAGGTGATCGAGGCCTACCTCGGCGCCGGCCACAAGGCCCACTGAGACCGGCCGAACCGCACAGGAACAGACCATGTCGAGCAATGACAAGAAGAGCGGGCAGGTCCTGCTCAGCATCGAGAACGTCAAGGTCGCCTACGGCGGCATCCAGGCCGTCAAGGGCGTCAGCCTGGAGGTGCGCGAGGGCGAGCTGGTCTCGCTGATCGGCGCCAACGGCGCGGGCAAGACCACCACGCTGAAGGCGGTCACCGGCCTGCAGCCGATCGGCAGCGGCGACGTGAAGTACCTTGGCAAGAGCCTGAAGGGGCAGGGGGCCTGGGATCTGGCCAAGCAGGGCCTGGTGATGATTCCGGAAGGTCGCGGCACCTTCACCCGGATGACCATCACCGAGAACCTGCAGATGGGCGCCTACATCCGCGACGACAAGGCGGGCATCCTGGAGGACATCGAGAAGGTCTTCTCGATCTTCCCGCGCCTGAAGGAGCGCCGCGACCAGCTCGCCGGCACGATGTCGGGCGGCGAGCAGCAGATGCTGGCGATGGGCCGCGCGCTGATGGCCAAGCCGAAGGTGCTGCTGCTCGACGAGCCGTCGATGGGCCTGTCGCCGATCATGGTCGACAAGATCTTCGAGGTGGTCAACGACATCCACAAGCAGGGCGTGACCATGCTGCTGGTCGAGCAGAACGCCAGCCGCGCGCTGGCGGTGGCCGACCGCGGCTACGTGATGGAGTCCGGCCTGATCACCATGACCGGCGCCGGCCGCCAGCTGCTCGAGGACCCCAAGGTCCGCGCCGCCTACCTGGGCGAGTGAGTCGTCCGGCGGGGAGGGCCGGTCCAGATGAAGATCTTCCGCAACGCCCTCCACCGCCGCCACGACGCGCGCCTGGAGATGTACCGCGGGCGCCTCGTGCCCTGCCACGAGACGCCGGCGCGGCTGGACCATGTGCTGGCCGAGCTGGCGCGCCGGCCGGTCGGCTCGCTGCACGATCCCGCGCCGGATGACGCCGCGCTGGACGCGGCGCTGGCGGCGATCCACGCGCCGCGCTACCTCGACTTCCTGGCCGGTGCCTGGGACGAGTGGGTGGCGCTCGATCCGGCCAACGCCGACCTCGACATCCTGCCGGCGGTCTGGCCGGTGCGGGGCTTCCGTGCCGACGTGCTGCCCGAGAGCTTCGCCGCGCGCATCGGCCTGTTCTCCTTCGATGCCGGCAGCCCCGTCATGGCCGGCACCTGGGCGGCGGCCCGCGAGGGCGCGGCCTGCGCCCGCTCGGCCGCGCTGGCGGTGTCGGGCGGCGAGCGCGCCGCCTTCGCGCTGACCCGGCCGCCCGGCCACCACGCCGGGCCGGACTTCTTCGGCGGCTACTGCTTTCTCAACAACGCCGCGCTGGCGGCGCAGACGCTGCGCGACCACGGCGCGGCGCGGGTGGCGGTGCTCGATGTCGACTACCACCACGGCAACGGCACGCAGACGATCTTCTACGGCCGCGACGACGTGCTGACGGTGTCGCTGCACGGCGATCCGCGCACCGAATACCCCTTCTTCCTCGGCCACGCCGACGAGCGCGGCGAGGGCGCCGGCCTGGGCGCGAACCTGAACCTGCCGCTGCCGCGCGGCACCTCGGTCGCGACCTGGTTCGAGGCGCTGGAGGCGGGCCTGGCCGCGGTGGCCGCCCACCGCGCCGAGGCGCTGGTGGTGGCGCTGGGCGTCGACACCTTCGAGGGCGACCCGATCTCGGGCTTCCACCTGCGCGCCGACGACTACCTGCGCCTGGGCGAGCGCCTGGCGCGCGCCGGCCTGCCGGTGGTGCTGACGATGGAGGGCGGCTACGCGGTCGCCGAGGTCGGCGGCAACGTCGTCAACGTGCTCGAGGGGCTTGTCGCGTCCCTGCCGCGCCCCTGATCCTGTCACCCCTGTCGCGCATCTTTCGGACGAGAATGGCCGCTCGATCCGCTTTTCGTTCGAGGGAGATGCCATGTCGAAGATGAATCCTGCCGGCCGTCCGGCGCCCTGGGTCGGCCTGTCGCTGCTGGCGGCGGCCAGCCTGCTGATGTCGGGCTGCATCGCCACCGGGGCCCGTCAGGAGGGCGAGTCCGCGGCGAATGCACCGGCGCCGGCGACCGCCCCCGCGCCGGCCGGCGCCCGCGCGAAGGTCGGCCCCGGCATGAATGCCGCCGGCGAGGTCGTCGACGCGAGCAAGGTCGAGGCCGGCCATGGCCAGCAGGTCAAGGGCCTGGGCGGATGGGAAGGCGAGATCACCGGCAGGCCGGCCCCGGGCAGCCGCTTCACGCGGCTGCAGATCGGCATGTCGATGAAGCAGGTCACCGATCTGGTCGGCCAGCCGACCGACCAGGGCGCCTACATGACCGGCAAGGCCTGGATCCCGTTCTACTTCGGCAGCGACCGTCACCGCTACGAGATGGCCTACAAGGGCCAGGGCCGCCTGATCTTCGCCGGCGGCAGCCTGGGCGACTTCACCGGCGGCAACCTCATCTGGATCATTCACAGCGCCAGCGAGAGCGGCTACCGCTGAGGTCGCCGCCCGCGCCTGATCAGGGCGTGGCCCGGCTGCGCACCAGGATGCGGCCGGTCTGCGGGACCGAGCCCTCGCGCAGCGTGCCCAGCGTGGCCGGATCGCCGAGGTTGTCGTAGTCGATCACCGGCGAGCCCTGCCGGTCGGCATGCCAGATGCGCAGGTGCAGCCGGCCGCGGCCCAGCGCGCCCGGGGTGCGTGCATCGAGCGCGGTGATCGCGAACCGGTAGCCGTCGATGCCGTTCATGCGCCCGGTGCCGCTCCAGGAGGCGCGTGTGCCGTTCAGGGTCACGCTGCCCTGGGGCTGGCCACGGAAGGTCAGCTCGGTGCCGCGCAGCGCGAACACCATCCGCCCTGGCGGATCGCTCTCGCCGGGCTGGTAGCGGGTGACCAGCGCGAACACCGCATTTCCCTCGGCCTTCGGATGGGTCCTGAACGCCCCGGGTGGTGACATGAAGCTGCCTGCGCCGACGATGTGGCCTCGGCTCTGATCGTAGACGCTGATGTCGCGGCTGGTGCTGTCGCTTCTGCCGGTGCTGTCGGTCAGCGTCAGCGTCACCGTGTAGGTTCCCGGAGCGCCGAAGGCATGGCTGGCGGTGACCGTGCCACGGCCGCCGCCCTCGTTCACCGTGCCGGCGACGGGGCGGCTGCCGTCACCCCAGGACCAGGTCGCCGTGTGGGTGTCGGCCTTGTCGGCATCGGTGAAGGCCGCGCTCAGGTCCAGCGTCCGTCCGGTCGCGACCGGGTCGGCCGCCTCGATCGTGCCCAGCACCGGCGAGGCCGCGACGACCGGATTCGCGCTCAGCAGGGCCAGACCTTCGTTCGTTGCGGCGAGGATGTTGCCGTTCTCGGCGATGGACTTGCCATTGAGCAGCAGCAGGCCCGCGGGCAGGTCGATCACTTGTCGCTGCAGATCGACCATGCCGGTCGAGGCGTGCCAGACGAAGGCCGCGGACGTCCCGCCCTCGACGAGACGATAGTTCCCGACCACCTGCCCGGCGCGGTTGACCGTCTGATGGATGGACGTGGTGACCGAGCCGTCGGGGCCGCCTGGATTGCCCAGGTCCACGGGGCCGGTGGCTGCTGTCCACGAGAAAGCTCGGAGCGCGCCAGCGACGGTGAGGCGGTAGCCGCCGACCACCTGCCCGCTCTGGCTGATGCCCCAGGACCAGGACTCCTGCCAGGTGCTGGACCCGATATCCACCAGGCCGGTGCCCGGCGACCAGAGCTGGGCCAGCCTCCTTTGCTGGACCCATCCCCAGACATCCACCTGACCCGCATCGGTGAGATGCTGGGGGTAGAGCGGCAGTTCGGTCCAGCCCCCGCTGCGTGTCCAGAGGAAGGCGCCTTCGCTGCCGTCAGCCCGCAGGTGCCTGCCCAGGACCTGGCCGCTGGCATTGATGTCCATGGCCGTGGAACTGAGGCTGCCCGGCGGGGTGATGTCGATCATGCCGGTCGTGCTTGACCAGAAGAAGGCGTGCTCCATGCCTGCGGTGGAGCGGGCGTTGCCCACCACCTGTCCGGATGCATTGATCGCGACCGCCGAGGCGGTCTCATATCCCATCGAACCGAGGTCGACCAGGCCGCCAGCGCGGCTCCACAGCACTGCATGCGTCAGGCGTGTGCCTGCGGGCAGCAGGACGATGCCGAGATCCGCCTCGCCGACGACCTGTCCGGCGTCGTTGACGGCATGAGCCTCTGAACGCGTGCCTGCATTCAACAGGCCGATCCGATGGGTCGTCGTGCCATCGTAGAAAGCGCCCTGGCCGGGATCCGAGGATCCCTGGCGGTCCTGGAAGATCACCTGACCGAGGCTGTTGAACGGCTTGGCGGCAATCGCGTTGGCGTACTGTGTTCCCAGTCGGGTCAGGCGATAGGTCTGCTGCGCCTGTGCAGCCGGGGTGGTGCACAGCAGCGCCAGCACCACGAAGAGGGAAGAAAAGGGCCCGCCGACCGGACGGGCCGGTCGGCGGAAAGCGGCATTCAGCATGATGGGCACTCCCTGTCGTCTGCCGGGCCACCGCAGGGAGGGGCCCGGTCATGGTGTGGCGACGAGAATGCGCTGCAGGTTCGGATGTGTCAATTTGTAATTAATCTGCGCATCAGCCGGTGTTGCGCAGGCCCGCGGCCACCCCGTTGATCGAGATGTGGATGCCGCGCTGCAGGCGCTCGAGCGTCGGGTCGCCCGCGGTCTTGGCATCGGCCGGGCGCTGGCGGTAGCGGCGCATCAGCTCGACCTGCAGGTGGTTCAGCGGATCGAGATACGGGAAGCGGTGCTCGATCGAGCGCGCCAGCGTCGGGTTGGCCGCCAGGCGCTGCGCGTCGCCGGTGATCTGGTTCAGCACGTCGTTGGTGCGCTGCCATTCGGCCTCGATCGCGGCGAAGATCTTCTTGCCCAGCTTCTTGTCCTCGACCAGGTCGAGGTAGCGCGCGGCGATGCGCAGGTCCGACTTGGCCAGCACCATGTCCAGGTTGGACAGCAGGGTGCGGAAGAAGGGCCATTCCTGGTACATGCGCTGCAGCAGCGCCAGGCGCTCGGCCTGGGCCTTGTCGCCCTTGGCGCCGGCCAGATAGGCCGTCACCGCCGAGCCGAAGCCGCACCAGCCCGGCAGCGCCACGCGGCACTGGCCCCAGCTGAAGCCCCAGGGAATCGCGCGCAGGTCCTCGATCGCGCGGGTGGCCTTGCGCGAGGCCGGGCGCGAGCCGATGTTGAGCTCGGCGATCTCGCGGATCGGCGTGGCGCTGAAGAAGTAGTCGGTGAAGCCCGGGGTCTCGTAGACCAGCGCGCGGTAGGCGGCCATGCTCGCGCCCGAGATCTCGGCCGCCGCGTCCAGGAAGGCCTTCGGCGCGCTCTTGGTCGGGTGCAGCAGCGTGGCCTCCAGCGTCGCGGCCACCAGCGTCTCCAGGTTGCGCAGGCCGATCTCGGGGTTGGCGTACTTCGAGGCTATCACTTCGCCCTGCTCGGTCAGGCGGATCTGGCCGTTCACCGTGCCGGGGGGCTGCGCCAGGATGGCCTGGTAGCTCGGACCGCCCCCGCGGCCCACCGTGCCGCCGCGGCCGTGGAACAGGCGCAGCGTGATGCCGTGGGCGCGGCCGAGCTGCTCGAACAGCTCCACCAGCGCCAGTTCGGCCGCGTACAGCTCCCAGTTGCTGGTGAAGAAGCCGCCGTCCTTGTTGCTGTCCGAGTAGCCCAGCATGATGTCCTGCTCGCGGCCCGAGCGCGCGACCATGCCGGCGATGCCGGGCAGCGCGTAGAACTGCGCCATGATCGGCGCGGCGTTGCGCAGGTCGCCGATGGTCTCGAACAGGGGCACCACGATCAGGTCGTTGACCGCCGCGCCGCTGTCGAGCGTGCCGCGCATCAGGCCGACTTCCTTCTGCAGCACCAGCACTTCCAGCAGGTCGCTGACATCCTCGGTGTGGCTGATGATGTAGTGGCGCAGCGCGTGGCGGCCGAAGCGGCCCAGCATCTCGCGCGCGGTCTCGAAGATGGACAGCTCGCTGCGGGCATGGTCGGAGTAGTCGGCGCCGATCACGCGCAGCGGGCGCGCGTCGTCCAGCACCTTCAGCAGCAGCGTGCGCCGGCCGGCCTCGTCGAGGCTTGAATAGTCGGCCTCGATGCGCGCCACGCGCAGCAGCTCGGCGACCACCTCCTCGTGCTTGTCCGAGCTCTGGCGCAGGTCGACCGTGGCCAGGTGGAAGCCGAAGACCTCGACCGCGCGCATCAGCGGCGCCAGGCGGGGCGCGATCAGCGCCTGCGCGTGGTGGAACTTCAGCGAGGCCTCGATCACGCGCAGGTCGGCGAGGAACTCCTCGGCCGAGGCGTAGGGGTTCTGCGGCGCGACCGCGTGGCGCAGCGCCTCGGTGCCGGTCAGCTCGTGCAGCGTCGCGGCCAGGCGCGAGTAGATGCCGATCAGCGCGCGGCGATAAGGCTCGTCCTGGCGGTGCGCGTTCTGGTCGGGCGAGCGCGCGGCCAGCGCCGTCATCTCGGGCGTGACCGGGCACAGCAGCAGCGACATCGACAGCTCGGCGCCGAGCTGGTGCACCTCGGTCAGGTAGTGGCGCAGCGCCGTCTCGCTCTGGCGCGAGAGCGCCAGCTTCAGCGTCTCGGCGGTCACGAAGGGGTTGCCGTCGCGGTCGCCGCCGATCCAGTTGCCCATGCGGAAGAAGTTGGCGATGTCGCGGCCGGGCAGCGAATGCTCGATCTCGCGGTACATCTTCGGGATCTGGCGCAGGAAGGTCGAGCGGTAGTAGGACAGCGCGTTCTCGATCTCGTCCGAGACGGTCAGCTTGGTGTAGCGCAGCATGCGCGTCTGCCACAGCTGGGTCACGCGGGCGGCGAGCTGCTCCTCGTTCTCGGCCCGGTCGCGTGCGGTGTGCAGGTGGTCGCGCTGGTTGATCAGCTCGGCCACGGCGCGCTCGGCGTCCAGGATGGACTTGCGCTGCACCTCGGTCGGGTGGGCGGTCAGCACCGGCGAGATGTAGGCGCGCGAGAGCGTGCCGGCGATGTCGTCGGCGCGGATGTCGGCCTCGGCCAGGCGCTCGAAGGCCATCGCGAGCGACCCCTCCTGCAGGTGGCCCTGGCGCTCGTGGACCTCGCGGCGGCGCACATGGTGGCGGTCCTCGGCGATGTTGGCCAGGTGCGAGAAGTAGCTGAAGGCGCGGATCACGCTCACGGTCTGGTCGACCGAGAGGTTCTTGAGCAGGCGGTCGAGCGACTTGCCGGCGCCCGCATCCTGCTTCAGGCGGTAGGCGACCGAGAGCTGGCGGATCTTCTCGACCAGCTCGTAGGCGGCCTTGCCTTCCTGTTCGCGGATGACGTCGCCGAGGATGCGCCCGAGCAGGCGGATGTCCTCGACCAGCGGTCGGTTCTTCTCGGCCGCATCGGCGGCGGACCCGGTCTCGACGACCGGGGTTTCAGGAGCGGGGGCGGAAGCGGCGTTCTTCTTGGGACGGGCAGCGCGGGGCATTGAAACCTCGATGGCGATGGAGTGGTAACCGGGTTACGCGGCGCATGTTAGCACCCGAAACCCTGATCCAGAGCAGCTTCCGGACCAGGAAAGGTCCATGAAGCCGGTCACGCCGATGAAGGACAATCGCGGCATGAACACACTGTCGTCACCGTGCATCATCGCCACCCGCGAAAGCCGCCTGGCCCTGTGGCAGGCCGAGCATGTCCAGTCCCTGCTGCGCCAGCGCTTCGGCTGGAGCGTCGAGCTGCTGGGCATGACGACGAAGGGTGACCAGATCCTGGATCGCGCACTGTCCAAGGTCGGTGGCAAGGGCCTGTTCGTCAAGGAGCTGGAAGTCGCGCTGGAGGAGGGCCGCGCCCACCTGGCGGTGCATTCGCTCAAGGACGTGCCGATGGAGATGCCCGAGGGCTTCTCGCTGTGCACCGTGCTGGAGCGCGAGGACCCGCGCGACGCCTGGGTCTCGCCCCGTTTCGAGTCGGTGCAGGCGCTGCCGCAGGGCGCGCGCGTCGGCACCTCGAGCCTGCGCCGGGTGGTGCAGCTCAAGGCGATCCGGCCGGACCTGGACGTGCAGCCTCTGCGCGGCAACCTCGACACCCGGCTGCGCAAGCTCGACGAGGGCCAGTACGACGGCATCGTGCTGGCCGCCGCGGGCCTGAAGCGCCTGGGCCTGGCCGCGCGCATCCGCGCGGTGATCGATCCGGACGTGATGCTGCCGGCGGCCGGGCAGGGTGCGCTGGGCCTGGAGGTGCGCACCGATTCGACCGCGCTGCGCGAGGCGCTGGAATCGCTGACCGACGCGCCGACCTGGCTGGCGGTGCATGCCGAGCGCGCGGTGTCGCGTGCGCTGGGCGGCAGCTGCAGCATGCCGCTGGCCGCCTGGGCGCACTGGCAGGGCGGAACGCTGGTGCTGCAGGCGCGGCTGGGCCATCCGGTCGAGGCGGCATATCCGCTGCATGTGGTGAACGTGTCGGCCGCGGTGACCGACACCGCCGCGGCCGAGGCGCTGGGCCTGGAGGCCGCGCGCCAGCTGCGCGCCGCCGGCGGCCAGGTCTGCCTGGACGCGGCCGCCGCGCTGTCGGCCGGCGCATGACGCCAGCCGCCGCGCTGCCGACGGTGCTCGTCACCCGGCCGCAGCCGCAGGCCGACGACTGGGTCGCGCGGCTGCAGGCGCTGGGCGCGCCGGCGCAGGCCCTGCCGCTGATGCGCATCGTGCGCCGCGAGGGCTTCGACGCGGCGGTGCGTGCGGCCTGGAGCGATCTGGCGCGGCACCGGCTGGTGATGTTCGTCAGCCCGAACGCGGTGCTGGCCTTCTTCGCCGGGCGACCCGAGGGCGCCGCCTGGCCGGCGCAGACGCTGGCCGGCGCGACCGGTCCCGGCACGATCGCGGCGCTGCGCGCGCAGGGCGTCGAGGCGCGCTCGATCGCCGCGCCCCCCGAGGATGCGGCGAGCTTCGATGCCGAATCGCTGTGGCGCCATGCGCTGGCCGGGCTGGACTGGTCCGGCCAGCTCGTGCTGATCGTGCGCGGCGAGGACGGCCGCGACTGGCTGGCCGCGACGCTGCGTCAGGCGGGCGCGCGCGTCGACTGCCTGGCCGCCTACGCGCGTGCCGAGCCGGCCTGGACCGCGGCGGAGTGCGCCGCGCTGGCTGCGGTCGGGCGCGATCCGGCTGCGCATGTCTGGCTGTTCAGCAGCTCGCAGTGCATCGCGCACCTGCTGGCGGCGCCGCTGGAGGCCGGTGCGACGTCGGCCCTGCGCCGCGTGCCGGCGCTGGCCACCCATCCGCGCATCGCCGAGACCGCCCGCGCGGCCGGCTTTGCCGCGGTCGTGCCGGTGCGTCCGGATCCGCTTGAGGTGCGTCAGGCGCTCGACCCCTCGCAGGAGCCGCAGGCGTGATGCGTCGCACGCAGGCGCGGTCCGCTCTATACAATCTTTCCGGAGGGAGGTCCCTCCTCCCGGATCCGCATTGCCCGTGAACGATCAATCCTCTCCCTCCAGCAGTCCGGTTCCGCAGTCCGGCGCCGAGGCGCCGACCGAGGTCGTGGCCGCTTCCGCGCCGGCAGCGCCGCCCCCCGCCGCTGCGCCGGCGCCTGTTTCCGCCCCGGCCCCTGCACCCGCGCCTGCGCTGGCTCCCGCGCCGGTGGTGGTCCATGCGGCAGCGGCCGCGCCGGCGCTGCCGGGCTGGGCGATGCCGCTGGGCCTGGTGCTGGCGCTGCTGGCCGCCGGCGGCGCCTGGACCAGCTGGCAGACGCAGCAGCGGGTGCATTCGCTGGAAATGGAGCTGGTCAAGCGCCAGCAGGGCAGCAGCGAGCAGTCCTCCGAGGCGCGCGTGCTGGCCCGCCAGGCCGACGAGGTCGCGCGCGACGCGGCGGCCAAGGTCGCGCTGATGGAGGCGCGGGTGTCCGAGGTCGCGCTGCAGCGTGGCCAGATCGACGAGCTGCTGCAGTCGCTGTCGCGCTCGCGCGACGAGAACGCGGTCTCCGACATCGACGCGGCGGTGCGCGTGGCGCTGCAGCAGTCGACGCTGACCGGCAGCGCCGAGCCGCTGATGGTGGCGCTGCGCAGCGCCGACGAGCGCCTGGCGCGGCTGAGCCAGCCGCGGCTGGAGCCGCTGCGTCGAGCCATCGCGCGCGACATGGACCGGGTGCGCTCGGTGGCGGTGCCCGACATCGGCTCGCTGCTGATCAAGCTCGACGAGTCGGTGCGCCTGGCCGACGAGCTGCCGCTGGTGTCGCAGTCGGCGACCTCGGGCCGCGCGGTCGCTGCCGCGCAGCAGGCCCGCGCCGCCGCTCCGGCCGCGCGGGCCTCGATGTCCGCCGAGGGCGCCTCGTCGGTCTGGCCGCAGTGGCTGCTCGACTGGGACGTGCCGCTGCAGCGGGTCTGGACCGAGATCGGCAGCCTGCTGCGGGTGACGCGCATCGACCACCCGGAGGCGATGCTGCTGTCGCCGGAGCAGGGCTTCTTCCTGCGCGAGAACCTGAAGCTGCGGCTGCTCAACGCCCGGCTGTCGCTGCTGTCGCGCCAGCCCGAGGCGGCCTCGGCCGACCTGCAGGCGGCGCAGCGCTCGCTGGTGACCTATTTCGACATGGGGGCCCGGCGCACGCAGATCGCCGCCGAGCTGCTGCGCCAGGTCGCCTCGCAGAGCCGCCTGGTCGGCATCCCGCGTCCGGATGACACGCTGGCCGCGACCGCGGCCGCGCTGGCCGGCCGCTGAAGGAGGATCCACGATGCGTCAGGTGGTGTGGCTGCTGGCGATGTTCGCCGTCGCGGTGCTGGCGGCGAGCACCTTCGGTGCCAACGACGGACTGGTGTCGGTCTACTGGGCCCCGTGGCGGGTGGACCTGTCGATCAACGTGTTCGTGCTGCTGCTGCTGGCCGCGGGCTTCGTCGGCCATGTGCTGGTCGGCGCGGTCTCGAGCCTGATCGACCTGCCGCAGCGCGCACGCCAGTGGCGCACGCAGCAGCGCGAGCAGGCGGCGCAGAAGTCGCTGCGCGAGGCCATCGCCCAGCTCTTCGCCGGCCGCTACGGCCGCGCGCACAAGGCCGCGCAGCAGGCGCTGGAGATCCGCGCGCAGTCGCCGGACCTGAAGCTCGAGCCTGACTTCCCGGTGCTGGCCCATCTGCTGTCGGCCAGCGCGCTGCACCGGCTGCAGGACCAGGTCCGCCGCGACGAGCAGCTCTCGCGGGCGCAGGCGCTGCTGTCGGACATGCCCTCGGGCACCGCGGTGGGCGAGGGCGCGCGGATGCTGGCGGCCGAGTGGGCGGTCGACGACCGCGATGCCGAGCGTGCGCTCGACCAGCTCGCGCAGCTGCCCGCCGGCGTGGCGCGCCGCACCCATGCGCTGCGCCTGAAGCTGCAGGCCACCCGGCTGGCGCGCCAGCCGCTCGAGGCGCTGAAGACCGCCCGCCTGCTGGCCAAGCACCAGGGCTTCACGCCGGTGGCCGCGCAGGGGCTGCTGCGCTCGCTGGCGGTCGAGGCGATCGACACCGCGCGCGACGCCGATCAGCTGCGCCGCATCTGGCTGCAGCTCGATGCGGCCGATCGGCGCGATCCGTATGTCGCCGCCCGCGCCGCGCGCCGTGCGGCCGAGGTCGAGGCGCTGTCCGATGCGCGCGGCTGGCTGCGTCCGCACTGGGAGCGCCTGGCCGAGCTGGGCGAGCGCGAGCGCAGCGACGTGCTCGAGGCCTTCGTCGAGGTGCTGCCGGGTCTGCCGGCCGACTGGCTGCCGCTGCTGGAATCGAGCGTCGAGGCGCTGCCGCGCGACGCGCATCTGGCCTACGTGGCCGGCCGCGCGATGGCCGAGCGCCAGCTCTGGGGCCGGGCGCACCGCCTGCTCGAGTCGGCCGCGACCTCGTCCGAAGCCCATGCCGCGCTGCGCATGAAGGCCTGGCGCGCGCTGGCCGAGATCGCCGAGAGCGAGGGCGACGAGGCGCTGGCGCAGCGCTGCTATCGCGAGGCCGCGCGCAGCCTCTGAGCGGCGCGAAGAAAAAACTTCGACAAAAGGCTTGCGTTCTTTTTTTGCCCTGTGCCATAATTGCTTTCTCAGCGAAATTCGCATGGCGGCTGTAGCTCAGTTGGATAGAGTACTTGGCTACGAACCAAGGGGTCGTGGGTTCGAATCCTGCCAGCCGCACCATAAAGACGAATTCGCCGAGATGATCGAGAGATCGATGCGGCTGTAGCTCAGTTGGATAGAGTACTTGGCTACGAACCAAGGGGTCGTGGGTTCGAATCCTGCCAGCCGCACCAGACATCAAGGGACTGCTCGACGAGCAGTCCCTTTTCTTTTTCCGGCTTCCGGTCGGGCTCCGTCAGCGGATGGTGCGCCGATCCAGCCCGGCGCGCAGTGCCAGGTCCACCAGCGGCTGCTCGCGCTTGTTGGCGCGGCGGCAGTGGTCCTTCTGGAACAGGTCGGTGAGGCGGATGACCAGGCGCGCCCAGCGCTTGTGCTCGCGCACCCGCCAGGCGTGCGACGAGATCGATTCCCAGGCATGGCCGTCGAAGACGGTCGCGTTGACGAAATGGTCGAGCGCGCGCACGCCGGCACGCCCGCGCCGGTTCGGGCCGAACAGGCCGATCCAGACCAGCATCAGATAGCCGATCACCGCCAGCGGCACGATCGCGCACATCAGCAGGATGCCTGCCGAACGCTCCTTCATCCGGCTGCCACCTCCGCACGCCGGCGCAGGCGCAGGCGCACGCCGTTGGCCGAGCGGATCGTCAGCCGGCCGACCGGGCGCGGCTCGTGACCGTCGACCGCCTCGAGCTGCCAGCGCCCGATCAGCCGCGCCAGGATCAGCGTCGCCTCCTGCAGCGCGAAGGCCGCGCCGAGGCAGACCCGCGGGCCCATGCCGAAGGGCAGGTAGCCGGCGCGGGCCTGGCCGGGTTCGTCGTCGCGGGCGTGGCGGTCGGGATCGAAGGCGTCCGGGTCGTGCCAGCCGTCGCGGTGGCGGTGGATCAGCCAGGGCGAGACGACGACGGTCGAGCCGGCCTCGACCCGCTTGCCGCGCATCGGGCAGCCGGTGCGCGCCTGCCGGGCCATGAAGCCCACCGGCGGGAAGAGCCGCAGCGTCTCGCGGAAGACGTTGCGCGTCAGCGTCAGGCTCTTCATGTCGGGCACGCCGGGCGCGCGCGCGCCGAGCTGCACGGCGACCTCGTCATGGACGCGCTGCTGGATGTCGGGCGCACGCGCCAGCAGGTGGCAGGCCCAGGTCAGCGCGCTGGCCGAGGTCTCGTGTCCGGCCAGGAAGAGCATCGCGACCTGGTCGACCAGCTCCTCGAAGCCGAAGGCGCGCCCCTGCTCGTCGCGTGCGTCGAGAAAGGCGGCGAGGATGTCGGCCTGCGGATGCTCGGCGCCGGCGCGGCGGGCCTCGAAGCGCGGGCGGATCAGCGTCTCGAGCAGGCCGCGGATCTCGCGTGCGGCGCGGCGCGCGCGCCAGGCGTCCCAGGGCCAGACCAGCCAGCGCAGCCCGAAGATCGACGGCAGCACCAGCCGCGGCACCAGCGCCTGGTAGCGGGCGAAGGCGTCGAACACGCGCCGCGCGTCCTCGCCCTCCATCGGCACCGAGAAGATGGTGCGGAAGATGATGTCGGCGGTGACATGGGTCATCTCGACCTCGATGTCGTGCTCGGCGCCCTCGGCAAGCTGCTCCAGCCGCGCCAGCATCGCCTCGGTCGCGGCGGCCATGACCGGAAAGGCCACCTGCAGCCGGGCCTGCGCGAAGGCCGGGTCCATCATCGCGCGCTGGCGCCGCCACTGCTCGCCGCTGGTGGTGAAGATGCTCTCGCCCAGCAGCGGCGCCAGCGCCTGGCCGAGCAGTTCGCTCTTGGGGAAGTCCTCGGCCTGCTCGACCAGCACCCGGCGCACCAGCGCAGGCTCGTTGACCATGTAGAGGTCGAGGCCGGGCAGGCGCACCTCGCCCATCTGCATCCGGTAGCTGCGCTCGTACAGCGCATCCAGCCAGGAGTGGCGCGCGCTCAGGAACATCAGCAGGCCCGAGGCGCGCTGGCGCCGCGGGGCAGGGTAGGCAGGGCAGAAGCGGGACATGGCGGATCCTCAGGGCGGGCCGCGCCAGGCGCGGCCGGGGCTCAGCGTCGGCGCGAATCGGCGAACTGCTGTTCGAACGGGCGCGGCCCGTAGAGCATCGCGAACAGGTCGAAGTTGCCCGCGCGGTCCGGCGTCATCAGGTACAGGAAATGCGCCTGCAGCTTGTCGCGGCGGATGGCGGCCCAGTGCAGCGGGTCGTACATCTGGAAGAAGCTCGCGGCGCGCTGGCGCGGCAGCGGCCCGGCCTGCGGCGCCAGCTCGGTGCCGGCCAGCGGCGCGGTGCGCACGAAGCACATCGGATCGATCGCCGCGCTCACGTCCAGCCAGACCAGGTCCGGGTGGCGCGACAGCCGCAGCAGCGCCTCGCGGAACGCGCCGGCGCCGGGCAGCAGCGTCAGCGCCGGATAGCACTGGCCGAGCGTCAGCATGCCGGTGCGCCGGCCGGCCTGCAGCGCCTGCCAGCGCGGATCGCGCATCAGCGCGTCGACCGCCTCGACCATGACCAGCGTGCCGACGCTGTGGCCGGCGAGCACCACCTCGTCGACCGGATCGGCCTGCTGGCGCTCGATGACATGCTCGACCCATTCCCGGATGCGGCCGTCGAGCCCCTCGACCTCGCCGCGGCCCAGGCACAGCGTGAAGTGGTAGATGCGCATCAGCCAGAACAGCCCGGCCTGCGCGCCGATCGAGACCAGCATGCCCACCAGCGCCAGGCCGACGCCGGTGGCCACGGTGCGCAGCCCGGTCTGGCCCAGCGCGGTCAGCGGCAGCGCCGCCACCGCTGCGGCGACGAAGCCGCCCACCAGCAGCGTCGCCAGCAGGTAGAGCAGCGGCAGCAGCGCGGTCAGCAGCGCGGTCGGGCGCAGCGCATGCATGCGGCGCAGGCCGACGTCGCGCAGCATCGCCACATGCACCCGCGCGAACTCGCGCAGCAGCGCCAGCGGCTGGCGGCTCCAGTGGCGCCGGATGATGTCGTCCCAGCTCATGAAGACCTGTTCGGTGCGCACCGGCGTCGCCGGCACGTCGCCCGCGACGCCGTCCTGCGGCGACCAGTCGACGGTCCACTGGTGGAAGCGCTCGCCGGCGCGCTGGCGCTCGCCGGTGACGATGCGTCCGCCGCCGGGCTGGGGGCGTTCACCCTGCTGGCTGAACAGGCGGTGGTAGTGGCCGGCGCCGCGCGGGTCGAAGCCGCTGAAGTAGTGCACCCGGCGGCGGCGTACCGCAGGAGTGGCCGGGACGCTGGCGCGAGAACGGGCGGACGGGATGGGGGAGGGCATGGCATGCACCGGACGGACGGTCGCGGCGGGTCATCTGGGGACCGGTGCATGATGCGCCGCCCGCTCCGGCCGTGATCGGCGGAACTCGAGCGGCAAAGGACGGCAAAAGAGGTAGGCCCGCGCGGGGCGGCGCGTCGCGGGCGTTCAGCCCTTCTTCGGGGGATCCGGGATCAGGCAGGCTTCCATGACCTGCAGGTCGTTGTCGCGGGCGAAGTTCATCACGAAGTCCCAGGCCATCGGCTCGAGGTCCTTCAGCGCCTCGCTGACGACCACGCACTTGGTGCTGCCGATGACGGTCGGGATGCAGTAGGGCGAGTAGCCGATCGCCGAGCCGATGCCCGAGCGGGTGTTTCCGCCCGGGCGGAAGCATGACATCGCGCCGGCCAGGCGCTCGGCCCAGTCGCTCGGGCGGAAGGTGCGGCCGTCGCGGGTGATGCCCTGGATGAAGACTTCGCGGGGTTTGGGTTTCGAGTTGTTCGTCACGGGCTGCTGCCTTGTTCTGCTTGCGGTGACAAGCGCATGCGGCTGCCCCGTCAGGCCGGTATTGTGCTGCAGCGCAGCAGCCGCTCGGGCATGACGGAACAGCCGTGGAGTCAGGGCAGATATCGGCCGGCACCGCGGACGGCGTCGGGTCTCTGCGTCTCGTTCTGTGCGGTTCTTGCGCGTCGGCACTGGCGCGCGGGGAGCGAGTATCGCTCAGGCGTCTGTCGGCGTGCTGTCGTCGGCTTTCCTTACAATGGGTCGGGCGCCGTCCTCGTGCGGCGCCTTCTGCATTTTTCCCGACTGGATTCCACCCCCCTCCACGGAGCGCCCCAAGATGACCGCCGAGTCCGCGACGATCGCCGAACCCCACGTGATGACGACCTACGGCCGCCTGCCGATCGCGCTGGTGCGAGGCCGAGGCTGCCGCGTCTGGGACTCGGCCGGCCGCGAGTACCTCGACGGCCTGGGCGGCATCGCGGTCAACACGCTGGGCCACGCGCACCCGAAGTTCGTCGCGGCCCTGCAGGAGCAGGTCGCGACCCTGATCCACTGCTCGAACTACTACCACATCCCCGGCCAGGAGCAGCTCGCGGCCAGGCTCGTGGAACTGTCGGGTCTCAGCAACGCCTTCTTCTGCAGCACCGGCCTGGAGGCCAACGAGGCGGCGCTGAAGCTCGCGCGCAAGTTCGGCCACGACAAGGGGATCGAGCGCCCCGAGGTGATCGTGTTCGAGAAGGCCTTCCACGGCCGCTCGATCGCCACGCTGTCGGCCACCGGCAACCCGAAGGTGCAGGCCGGCTTCGGCCCGCTGGTCGAGGGCTTCGTGCGCGTGCCGCTCAACGACATCGACGCGATCCGCGCCGCGGTCGAGTCCAACCCGAACATCACCGCGGTCTTCCTGGAGACCATCCAGGGCGAGGGCGGCATCCACGCGGCGCGCTGGGACTACCTGCGTGCGGTGCGCGCGCTCTGCGACGAGCACGACCTGCTGCTGATGCTCGACGAGGTGCAGTGCGGCATCGGCCGCACCGGCAAGTGGTTCGCGCACCAGTGGGCCGGCATCCGGCCGGACGTGATGCCGCTGGCCAAGGGCCTGGGCTCGGGCGTGCCGATCGGCGCGGTGGTGTGCGGCCCGCGGGCGGCCCACATCTTCAAGCCCGGCAACCACGGCACCACCTTCGGCGGCAACCCGCTGTCGATGCGCGCCGGCGTCGAGACGCTGCGCATCATGGAAGAGGAAGGCCTGCTGGAGAACGCCGCGGCCGTCGGCGCGCACCTGAAGGCGGCGCTGGAGCGCGAGCTCGCCGGCGTGGCTGGCGTGACCGAGATCCGCGGCGCCGGCCTGATGCTGGGCATCGAGCTGGATCGCCCGTGCGGCGTGGTGCTGACCCGTGCGCTCGAGGCCGGCCTGCTGCTGAGCGTGACCGCCGACAGCGTGGTGCGCCTGGTGCCGCCGCTGACGCTGAGCGTGGCCGAGTCCGACGAGATCGTCGCGATCCTGGTGCCCGTGATCAAGACCTTCCTCGCCGAGTCCGCCGCAGCATGAAACCCGGAAACAGCCTGATGAAGCACTACCTGCAGTTCAAGGACTTCCGCGCCGAGGAGTACGCCTACCTGTTCGAGCGCGCGCGCCTGATCAAGCGTCGCTTCAAGAACTACGAGCGCTACCAGCCGCTGGCCGACCGCACGCTGGCGATGATCTTCGAGAAGGCCAGCACCCGCACCCGCGTCAGCTTCGAGGCCGGCATGTACCAGATGGGCGGCTCGGTGGTGCACCTGACCACCGGCGACAGCCAGCTCGGCCGCTCCGAGCCGATCGAGGACTCGGCGCGCGTCATCAGCCGCATGACCGATCTGGTCATGATCCGCACCTTCGAGCACACCAAGATCGAGGCCTTCGCCGCGCACAGCCGCGTGCCGGTCATCAACGGGCTGACCAACGAGTTCCACCCGTGCCAGATCATGGCCGACCTGTTCACCTACCTGGAGCACCGCGCGCCGGTCGGGGCGAACGGCTACGACCTCGGCTGCCTGAAGGGCAAGGTGGTGGCCTGGGTGGGCGACGGCAACAACATGGCCAACACCTGGCTGCAGGCGGCCGAGACGCTGGGCTTCACGGTGCATGTCAGCACGCCCAGCGGCTACGAGGTCGATCCGAAGGTCGCCGGCGTGCGCTCGAGCGACTGCTACAAGGTCTTCACCGATCCGCGCGAGGCCTGCCGCGGCGCCGATCTGGTCACGACCGACGTCTGGACCAGCATGGGCTACGAGGCCGAGAACGAGGCCCGCCGCACCGCCTTCGCCGACTGGTGCGTCGACGCCGAGATGATGGCGGTGGCCCGGCCGGACGCGCTCTTCATGCACTGCCTGCCCGCGCACCGCGGCGAGGAGGTCACCGCCGAGGTGATCGACGGCCCGCAGTCGGTGGTCTGGGACGAGGCGGAGAACCGCATGCACGTCCAGAAGGCGCTGATGGAGTATCTGCTGCTGGGCCGCATCGGCTGACGCGACCCGCCTGTGCGCCGGCTCAGGCCGGCGGCAGGCCGAACAGGGCGCGCACGTCCAGCCCGTCGGCGCCCGGCGCGAAGCCGTGGCGCGCCATCTCGGCCTCGACGTCGAGCAGCATCTCGCCGGCGGCCACCGGGCCGAACTCGTCGACGCAGCGCTTCTCGAGCTCGCCGCGCAGCAGCAGCAGGCCGCGCAGCTCGGTGCGGGTCTCGGCTTCGCGCCGCTCGGCGCTGCCGCAGGGCAGCGTGCCGGGCGAGGGCACCGGATGGTCGATCACCCGCGCGAGCTCCTCGGGCTTCTCCAGCGCGACGCCGAGCACCATCGCCAGCCGGGCGATGCGCAGGTTGAGGTCCTCGCAGACCTGTTCCATCTGGGCGACCCAGTCGGAGTCCGGGCGGGATCGGAGTTCGGGTGACATGGCGTGACGGGCATGAATCGGGATGGCCCATGATACGGCCGGCCTGCGTCAGGTTGCTGCGTTGCAGCAAATGTCCCTGGTGCGCCGCTCAGCCGCGTGCGCGGTACTCCGAGAAGATCCCGAGCTCGACATGGCGGTCGACCTCGGCCAGGCCGTGCGCGGCCAGCGTGCGCATGACCTCGGCCGGCGGCACGCAGGCCTCGATCGTGTCCCAGTAGTAGCGCCAGAGCATCGGCGTGGCCTCGGCCTTCGAGACGGCGCGCGCCAGCAGCGGCACCGCGCCGCGCATGTAGGCCTTCAGCAGCGCATTGCCCCAGCGGCTCTCGGCCCGGGTGATCTCCAGGATCAGCAGCCGGCCGCCGGGCCTGAGCACGCGGCGGAACTCGGCCGCGGCCGCCGCGAAGTCGGCGATGTGGCGCAGCGCGTAGCCCATGACGACGAAGTCGGCGCTGGCGTCGGGCACCGGAATCGCCTCGGCGCGGCCGACGCGGCACTCGACCGGCACGTCGAAGCGGGCCTGGCCCATCATGCCCGGGCTCGGGTCGACGCCGACGAGCCGCGCCGGCTCGCCGGTCAGGCGCAGGATCTCGCGCGAGACCAGGCCGGTGCCCATGCCGACGTCGACCACCTGCATGCCGCGGCGCAGGCCGGCGCGCTGCAGCGCCTGGCGGCGGTACCAGGAGCCGGTGCCCAGGCCGAGGATCTTCTCCAGCCGGTCGTAGTCGACCGCGGTGTCGTCGAAGGTGCGGCGCAGGAAGCGCTCGCGCTCGGCCTCGTCGTCGCTGCGGTAGTAGTCGGGCAGCGGCGCATGCGGCAGGTGGACGAGGCCGGCGGGGGCGCCGGCACCGGGCGTCGGCAGGGCGGAGGAGCGGGAGGCGGTGGGCGGCGGCATGGCGGATCGGTGTCGGACGCGGAGACGGGGGGCTCGCGGGCCCTCATCCTAATTCCGTCGAGTTCTTGTCGACCCTGATCGGGTGCAGGGGCTGGTTAAAATCTGGGGTTGATCCTGATGCCTGATCCAGGTTTCCGACCTTCAACGACACCGGCGCCGGCCCCGTCACCGGCCTCCCCACAAGGACAGACCCCGAATGAGCACTGCCGACAACACGCTTCGCCTGGAGGTGGCCGCCCTGCTGGTGGAGGCGCTGAATCTCGAGATGGCCCCGGAGGAGATCGATCCGCAGGCTCCGCTCTACGGCGACGGCCTCGGCCTGGACTCGATCGACATCCTGGAGGTCGCGCTGGTCGTCTCGAAGCGCTATGGCTTCCAGCTGCGTTCGGACGACGAGAACAACGTGCGCATCTTCGCGTCGCTGGCCAGCCTGGCCGACCACATCGCGGCGCATCGCACCGCCTGAGTCCGGCCCTGGAGTGGATCGCGTGCAACTGCTGCGTCCGGCCACGATCGCCGCGGCGGCCCTGGCCGTCGCCTTCGGCTCGCACTGGCTGATCACCCGCACCGCCGAGAGCGGCGGCCTGCTGGCGGTCGCGCTGCAATGGGCGGTGCTGGTGCAGCACGCCGGCGTGCATGCCGCGCTGGCGCTGGGCTTCGCGCTGACGCTGCGCCGCGGGCAGCAGCCGCTGATCTCGCAGCTGGCGCGGCGGGTGCACGGCCGCACCGGCTTCACGCCGGCGATGGCGGCCTACACCCGCCGGCTCACCCAGGTCTGGGTGCTGTATTTCCTGACGATCGCGCTGCTGTCGCTGGCCCTGCATGGCGCCGGGTGGGTCGAGGCCTGGTCGCTGCTGGTCAACGCGGTCACGCCGCTGTCGCTGCTGGCGATGTTCGCCGGCGAGCACCTGCTGCGCTACCGGCTGCATCCGGAGTTCGAGCGTGTCGGCCTGATGGCGTCGGTGCGGGCCTGGCGGGCGCACCAGGCCGACGGAAGTCCGCGATGACGATGACGACGATGCCGGCGGCACGGCTGCCGCTGCTGGCCGCCGACGTGCCGCTCGAGGCGCCGCTGGCCTGGCGGGCCGGGAAGCCGCTCGACCGCCGCACCTATCTCGCCGAGGTCGCCGCGCTGGCGCCGCGCCTGCCCGAGGGCGGGCCGGTGCTGGCGATGACCTCGGACCGCTGGCGCTTCGCGCTGGCGCTGGGCGCGGCGCTGTGCCGCGGCCAGGCCGGGCTGATGCCGCCCAACCACACGCCGGACATGATCGCGCGGCTGCGGGCGCTGTTCCCGCAGGCCTCGGTGCTGGCCGACGACGAGGCGCCGGCGGTGGACCTGCCGACGGTGCGCTTCGACGAGGGGGCGGGCGCGGCTTGCCGCCCGCGCGGGAACGACGCGGCAGGCAGCGCGGCGATGCCGATGATCGCCGGCGCGCACGAGGCGGCGCAGGTGCTCACCTCCGGCTCGACCGGCCAGCCGATGCCGCATGGCAAGCGCTGGGACCTGCTGCATGTGAACCTGCGCGCCGAGGCCGCGCGTCTGGCCGAGGTGCTGGGGCGGCCGGACCTGCAGGGCGTGACCCTGGTCGGCACGGTGCCGGCGCACCACATGTACGGCTTCGAGTCGACGGTGCTGGTGGCGATGCTGGGCGGCGCGGCCTTCGCCGCCGAGCGGCCCTTCTTCCCGGGCGACATCGCGCAGGTGCTGGCTTCGGTGCCGCGGCCGCGGGTGCTGGTGACCACGCCCTTCCACCTGAAGACGCTGCTCGACGCCGGCCTGCCGCCGGACGCGCTGCCGCCGGTGGACCTGACGGTGAGCGCCACCGCGCCGCTGTCGCCGCAGCTTGCCGCGCGGGCCGAGGCCGCGCTGCAGGGGCCGCTGATCGAGATCTACGGCTGCACCGAGGCCGGCCAGGTCGCGACCCGGCGCCCGACGGCCGGGCCGGAGTGGCAGACCTTCGACGGCCTGCGCCTGGACGGCGACGGCGACGCGGCGGTGGTCCGCGGCGGCCATGTGCCCGAGCCGACCCGGCTGGCCGACGTGCTCGAGGTGGAGTCGCCGACGCGCTTCCGGCTGCTCGGGCGCTCCAACGACCTGATCAACATCGCCGGCAAGCGCAGCTCGCTGGCGCACCTGAACTACCACCTCAACAGCCTGCCCGGCGTGCGCGACGGCGCCTTCTGGCTGCCGCCCGAGCCCGAGGACGGCGTGGTGCGCCTGGTCGCGCTGGTGGTGGCCGAGGCCGGCGTGAGCGCCGAGCAGCTGCGCGCGGGCCTGCGCCAGCGGGTGGATGCGGCCTTCGTGCCGCGGCGGGTGCTGCGGGTCGAGGCGCTGCCGCGTGATCCGAGCGGCAAGCTGCCGGCCGGGCGGCTGGCCGAGCTGGCTGCGCAGCTGCTGGCCGAGGCGGCGCGCGGCGCCGGAGGTGGCCATGGCTGAGGGCTGGATGGAGCGCGTGCGCTGGACGGTGCCGCCGGATCATCCGTCCTTCGCCGGCCATTTCCCGGGGCGGCCGCTGCTGCCCGGCGTGGTGCTGCTCGGCGCGGTGCTCGAGGCGCTGCAGGACGACGCGCAGACGGCTGCCTGGATGGGCGCGGCGCCGCGCTGCAGCAGCGTCAAGTTCGTCGCGCCGGTGCTGCCGGGCGCACGGCTGTCGATCGGCTGGAGCGCGCCCGAGGCCGGCCGGCGGCTGAACTTCGAGCTGCGCCGCCACGAGGCGGGTGATCCGCCCGAGGGCCTGCCGGTGGCGCTGGGCCAGATCGAGCCGACGCCTGCCCGATGAGCACGCCGGCCTGGACCGCGCAGCGCGAGCGCAGCAACGCGCTGGCGCTGACGCTGATGCGCTGGATCGCGGTGCTGCTGGGCCGGCGCGTCTCGCGGGCGGTGCTGCATCCGATCACGCTGTATTTCCTGGCCTTCGGCGGGGCGGCGACGCGCGCCTCGCGCGCCTACCTGGCGCGGGCGTGCGGTCGCGCCCCCGGCTGGCGCGAGCGCTACCGCCATGTGCACCACTTCGCCGCGACCATCCTGGACCGCGTCTACCTGCTGCGCGGGCGCTTCGATCTGTTCGACGTGAAGGTCACCGGCGTCGATCACCTCGACCAGGTGCTGCTCGACGGCCAGGGCGTGCTGCTGGTGGGCGCGCATCTGGGCAGCTTCGAGGCGCTGCGCGCGCTCGGCCAGGCGCGGCGCGGCCTGAAGGTCGCGATGGTGATGTACGAGGACAACGCGCGCCAGATCAACGCCGCGCTGCGCGCGATCGCGCCCGGGGTGGAGCTGAAGGTGATCGGCCTGGGCCGGCTCGAGGCGATGCTGGAGCTGCGCGAGTGGCTCGACGCCGGCGGCGTCGCCGGGCTGCTGGCCGATCGCACGATCGCGCCGGGTGGCGCCGGGGGCACGCCCGCCGGCGGCCGCGGCCGCACGCTGCGGCTGGACTTTCTCGGCCAGCCGGCGTCCTTCTCGGACGGACCGTTCCGGCTCGCGGCGATGCTGCGCCGGCCGGTGGTCTTCATGACCGGGCTCTACCATGGCGGCCGCCGCTACGAGCTGCGCTTCGAGACGCTGGCCGACTTCCGCCAGCGCCCGCCGCGTGGCCCCGGTGCGCAGGCCGCGCTGGACGCGGCGGTGCACGAGGCGATGCGGCGCTATGTCGCGCTGCTCGAGCGGCTGTGCCGCGAGACGCCGTGCAACTGGTTCAACTTCTTCGATTTCTGGGCGGACGCCAATGAAGCAGCCGATGCAGCCGATGCGAACGACGCCGACGGCACCCCTGACCGGCCGACGCCGCCTGATGGCGGCGCTGGCGCTTCTGCTGGTGCTGCCGACGGGCGGGCCGGCGCACGCGGCCGGCTTCGACCTTGACGCGCTGATGGCGCGGCTGACGCAGGTGCGCGCCGGCGAGGCCACCTTCGTCGAGCGCCGGGAGGTCTTCCAGAACGAGCGCGGCTCGCCGCTGGCGCTGGAGTCGAGCGGGCGGCTGAGCTTCGCCGCGCCGGACACCTTCGTGCGCGAGACGCTCAAGCCGCGCCAGGAGCGCCTGGCGGTGCAGGGCAACCAGCTGACGATGAGCCAGGGCGGGCGCAGCCGCACCACGACGCTGGACTCGGTGCCGGAGGCGGTGGTGATCGTCGAGGCGATCCGCGGCACGCTGACCGGCAACCGCGAGCTGCTCGAGCGCCTGTTCGTGCCGCGCCTGTCGGGCGAGGCGGCGCGCTGGACGCTGGAGCTGGTGCCGCGCGACGCGCGGCTGCGCGGCCAGGTCGCGCAGCTGCGCATCCTGGGCGCGCAGGCGCAGCTGCGCGAGGTGCAGATGACGATGAGCGACGGCGACCGCACCCAGCTGCGCATCGAGCCGGTGGCGCCCTGATGCGCCGCGCCGCCGCCTGGACGCTGGCGATCTGGCTGGCGCTGATGGCGCTGGCCGGGCTGGTCGCGGCCCGCGCCAGCTATGTCGCCGACCTGTCGGCCTTCCTGCCCTCGGCGCCGACGCCGGGCCAGCGCGTGCTGATGGAGCAGCTGCGCAACGGCGCCACCGCCCGCGTGCTGCTGATCGGCGTGCGCGGCGGCGAGCCGGCCGCGCGGGCCGAGGCCTCGCGCCGGCTGGCGGCGCGGCTGCGCCAGAGCGGCGCCTTCGACGCGGTCCACAACGGCGAGACCGGCGGGCCGGAGCAGCAGGCGCTGGGCCGGCTGCTGTTCGAGCGGCGCTATCTGCTGAGTCCGGCGGTGGACGCGGCGCGCTTCCAGCCGGAGGGCCTGCGCGCGGGCATCGACGAGACGCTGTCGCTGCTGGGCACGCCGGCCGGCGCGATGATCAAGCCGATCCTGATGCGCGACCCCACCGGCGAGACGGTGCGCATGGCCGAGGCCATGCTGCCGGCGGTCGCGCCCCGCGTCGAGGACGGCGTCTGGGTGTCGCGCCGCGAGCCGCGCGCGCTGCTGGTGGCCACCACCCGCGCCGACGGCGACGACCTGGACGCGCAGGCCGCCGCGCAGCAGCAGGTGCGCGCGGCCTTTGCGGCGGTGGCACCGCAGGCCGGGCCGGGCCTGCAGCTCGAGCTGTCGGGGCCGGGCGTGTTCGCGGTCGAGTCGCGCACGCTGATCCACGCCGAGGTCGATCGGCTGGCCAAGGCGGGCGGCGCGGTGATGCTGGTGCTGCTGCTGATCGCCTTCGGGCGGCCGCAGGCGCTGCTGCTGGCGGCGCTGCCGGTGGGCGCGGGCGTGCTGGCGGGCATCGTCGCGGTCGATCTGCTGACCGGCACGGTGCACGGGCTGACGCTGGGCTTCGGCACCACGCTGATCGGCGAGGCGGTCGACTACGGCATCTACTACCTGATCCAGGCGCGCGCGCTGGGCGCCGCGGGCTGGCGCCGGCAGCACTGGCCGACGGTGCGCCTGGGGCTGCTGACCTCGCTGGCGGGCTTCGCGGCGCTGGCCTTCTCGGGCTTCGCCGGGCTGGTGCAGCTCGGGCTGTTCTCGATCAGCGGCCTGGTCGCCGCGACGCTGACCACCCGCTTCGTGCTGCCGGTGCTGGCGCCGCAGGGCAGCCCCGGCCTGGGCCTGCGCGGGCCGCTGGGCCGCGCGACCGGCCGGCTCGCCGGCGCGCTGCCGCGGCTGGCGCGGCCGCTGGCGCTGCTGGCGGCGGGTGCCGCGCTCTGGCTGGCGCTGCAGCCTTCGCCCTGGCGCGGCACGCTGGCCGCGCTGAGTCCGGTGCCGGCCGAGGCGATGGCGCTCGACGCCTCGCTGCGCGAGGACCTGGGCGCGGCCGAGGCCGGCGTGCTGGTCGCCATCGAGGCGCCCGACGAGGCGCAGGCCCTGCAGCGTGCCGAGCAGGCCGGCGCGCGGCTGGAGGCGCTGGTCCAGGCCGGCGTGCTGGCGGGCTACGACTCGCCGGCGCAGCGCCTGCCCAGCCCGTCGACCCAGCTCGCGCGCCGCGCCGCGCTGCCCGAGGCCGCGGCGCTGCGCCAGGCGCTGGCGCAGGCCACCGCCGGCGGGCCGCTGCCGGCCGGGTCGCTGCAGGCCTTCGTCGACGATGTGCAGGCGCAGCGCCGCGCGCCGGTGCTGACCCGGGCCGGTCTGGCCGGCACGCCGCTGGCCTCCGCGCTGGACGCGCAGCTGGTCGCGCCGCGCCAGGCCGGCGCGCCGTGGACCGCGCTGCTGAGCCTGCGCATGACCCCGGCAGCCGCGGCCGACCCGGCGGCGGCCGCGCGTCTGGACCGGGCGCTGGCCGGGCTGCCCGACACCCGGGTCGTGCGCATCCAGCCCGAGCTGGACGCGATCTACGCCGGCTACCTGACGCAGGCGCGCTGGCAGGCCGGACTGGGCGCGCTGGCGGTCGTCGCGCTGCTGGCCTGGCATCTGCGCTCGGGCCGGCGGCTGGCGCGGGTGCTGTGGCCGCTGGCGGCCAGCGGCGTGCTGGTGCTGGCCGGGCTGACCGCGTCGGGCCAGCCGCTGGGCGTGCTGCACCTGGTCGGGCTGCTGCTGGTGGTGGCGGTCGGGTCGAACTACGCGCTGTTCTTCGACCACCTCGCCGCGACCTCGGGCACCGCCCCGGCCGACGGCGACGACGCGCAGGCCGGGGCCGACCTGCTGGCCTCGCTGCTGATGGCCAATCTGACGACGGTGGCCTCCTTCGGCCTGCTCGCCACCGCGCAGGTGCCGGCGCTGGCGGCGGTCGGCCAGACGGTCGCGCCGGGCGCGCTGCTGGCGCTGCTGCTGTCGGCGGCCTTCATCCGTCAGCCCCGCAGGGCGGCGGCTGTGTGAAAATCCCGCCGCCTGCCCGATCCGTCACCGTGACCCAGACGCTGTACCGCCCCGAAGACGACACCGCGGCCCGTGCCTCCGCCACGACCGCCGCGACCCCGTGGACGATGCCGCCGCTGCTGCGCGCCAGCGCGGCCCTGCATGTCGGCGCGGCGGTGGCCTTTGCCGCCCGGCCCGACCTGTGGCCGGCCTGGCTGGGCCTGCTGGCGGCCGACCATGCGCTGCTGACCTTCGCCGGCCTGTGGCCGCGCTGCGACTGGCTCGGCCCCAACCTGACGCGGCTGCCGGCCGCGGCGGTCGCGCGCGGCGAGGTCGCGCTCACCATCGACGACGGTCCCGACCCCGAGGTCACGCCGCAGGTGCTCGACCTGCTCGACGCCGCCGGCGCGAAGGCCACCTTCTTCTGCATCGCCGAGCGCGCGCGCGCCCACCCCGAGCTGCTGCGCGAGATGCTGCGCCGCGGCCACAGCGTGCAGAACCACAGCCGCCACCACCGCCACACCTTCTCGCTGCTCGGCCCGGAAGGCTTCCGGGACGAGATCAGCCAGGCGCAGGCCATCTTCACCGCGCTGACCGGCCAGACGCCCGCCTTCTTCCGCGCGCCGGCCGGGCTGCGCAATCCCTTTCTCGAGCCGGTGCTGCACCGCCTGGGCCTGCGCCTGGCGAGCTGGACGCGCCGCGCCTACGACACCCGCGAGGGCGATCCGGCGCGGGTGCTGGCGACGCTGACCGCGGGCCTGGCCGCCGGCGACATCCTGCTGCTGCATGACGCCAACGCCGCGCGCGGCGCCGACGGGCGGCCTGTCATCCTGGCGGTGCTGCCCGAGCTGCTGGCGGCCTTCGAGCGCGCCGGGCTGCGCGCGGTCACGCTGCCCGAGGCGATGAAGGAGGGCGCATGAGCGTGCCCGCTCCCGCCACGATCGCGCCGGCCGATGCCGGCTGGCGCCGCCTGCTCGACCGCGCGGCCGCCCCGTACCGCGGTGCCGGCCGCTTCGCCTGGCATTTCGCGCGCGGCAAGCTCGGCATGGACCCGGTGTTCCGCCATCTGCTCGGCCACGGCCTGATCGGGCCGCGGGCGCGGGTGGTCGACATCGGCTGCGGCCAGGGCCTGCTGGCCAGCCTGCTGCGCGCCTGCGGCGAGCTGGCGCGCGAGGGCGGCTGGCCGGCGGAATGGCCTGCGGCGCCGGCGGGCGCGCGCGTCACCGGCATCGAGCTGATGTCGCGCGACGTGGCGCGGGCCCGCGCCGCGCTGGGCGGGCAGGCGCCGGACGCCGTCTTCATCGAGGGCGACATGCGCGAGGTGCCGCTGCCGGCCTGCGACGTGGTGGTCATCCTCGACGTGCTGCACTACGTGCCGATCGACGCGCAGGACCGGCTGCTGGCGCGCGTGCATTCGGCGCTGGTGCCGGGCGGGCGGCTGCTGCTGCGCGTGGGCGACGCCAGCCAGCGCCAGGGCTTCGCGGTCAGCCAGTGGGTCGACCGGGTGGTCACGCGCATCCGCGGGCACCAGGTGCCGCCGACCTGGGGCCGTCCGCTCGAGGCCTGGATCGCCGCGCTGCAGGCGCTGGGCTTCGCCGTCGAGCCGCGTCCGATGAGCCAGGGCACGCCCTTCGCCAACGTGCTGCTGGTGGCCGAGCGGTCCCGGCGCTGATCTCCTTTCTTCTGCTGATGTTCCTGCTGTCATGACTCCGCTGCCGATCACGCACGCCACGCTGACGACCGCGCTCGGCGCCGGCCTGCAGGCCCACCGCGAGGCGGTGGCCGCCGGCCGCAGCGGCCTGCGCCCCTGCCGCTTCGAGGACGTCGAGCTGCCCGGCTGGATCGGCGTCGTCGACGCGCTCGACCGGCCCGGCGAGACCGCGCTGCCGCCGGCGCTGGCGCGCCACGACTGCCGCAACAACCGCCTGGCCTGGCTGGGCCTGAACCAGGACGGCTTCGCCGAGGCGGTGGCCGCGGCGCATGCGCGCTGGGGCGCCGGCCGCGTCGCGGTGCTGCTGGGCACCAGCACCTCCGGCATCCTGCAGACCGAGCACGCCTACCGCCGCCGCGGCCCCGACGGCGCGCTGCCGGCCGACTTCCGCTACGCCGAGACGCACAACACCTTCTCGCTGGCCGGCTTCGTGCGCGAAGCGCTGGGTCTGGACGGCCCGGCCTGGGTGGTGTCGACCGCCTGCTCGTCCAGCGCCAAGGTCTTCGCCGATGCCGCGCGGCTGATCGAGGCCGGCTGGGTCGACGCGGCGGTGGTCGGCGGCGTCGACAGCCTGTGCCTGACGACGCTGTACGGCTTCCATGCGCTCGAGCTGTTCTCGCCCGAGATCTGCCGGCCGTGGGACGCCGGCCGGCGCGGCCTGTCGCTGGGCGAGGCCGCGGCCTTCGCGCTGCTCGAGCGCGAGGCGCGGCCCGGACAGGCGTCCGTCGGCCGGCTGCTGGGCACCGGCGAGAGCAACGACGGCCACCACATGAGCACGCCGCACCCGGAAGGGCGGGGCGCGATCGCCGCGATGCGCCAGGCGCTGGCCGCCGCCGGCCTGGCGCCCGAGGACATCGATCACATCAACCTGCACGGCACCGCCACGCCCAACAACGACGCCTCCGAGGACCGCGCGGTCTTCGCGGTCTTCGGCGACCGGGTGCCGGCCAGCTCGACCAAGGGCGCCACCGGCCACACGCTGGGCGCGGCCGGCGGCGTCGAGGCGGTGCTCTGCCTGCTGGCGCTGCAGGACGGCCTGATGCCCGGCGGGCTGAACCTGCGCGAGCGCGATCCGACGCTGCGCATCGACTACCTGGCCGAGAACCGCGCCGCGCCGCTGCGCCGGGTGCTGAGCAATTCCTTCGGCTTCGGCGGCTCCAACGCCAGCCTGATCCTGGGACGATGATGACGACCTCCGTGACGGGTGCGACGATCCGCGCCGACCTGCTCGGCCTGGGCCTGATCGGGCCGGGCCTGCCCTCGTGGGACGCCGCGCAGGCGGTGCTGCGCGGCGAGGCCGCGGCCGACACCGCCGAGCGCACCGTGGTGCCGGTGCCGATGCGCCTGCCGCCGGCCGAGCGCCGCCGCGCCGGCGCGGCAATCCGCATCGCGCTGGCCGCCGCCGAGGCCGCCTGCGCGCATGCCGAGGCCGATCCGGCCACGCTGGCCACCGTCTTCGCGTCGTCCAGCGGCGACGGCGCCAACTGCCACGCGCTGTGCGAGACGCTGGCGGCCGAGGACCCGGCCGCGCGCCTGGTCTCGCCGACGCGCTTCACCAACTCGGTCCACAACGCCGCCTCGGGCTACTGGCACATCGCCGTGGGCAGCCCCGAGGCGTCCACCAGCCTGTGCGGCTTCGACGGCAGCTTCGCCGCCGGCCTGGTCGCGGCGCTGACGCAGCTGCGTCCGGATGCCGCGCCGGTGCTGCTGGTGGCCAGCGACACGCCGTACCCCGAGCCGCTGCACGCCACCCGGCCGCTGCCCGACACGATGGGCGTGGCGCTGCTGCTGGCGCCGGCCGGCCCCGGCGAGGCGCGCTGCTGGCTGGGCGCGGCGCTGCTGCCGGCCGAGCGTGCGGGCGTGCCCACCCGCTGCCGCGACGCCGGCCTGGAGGCGCTGCGCCAGGCCATTCCCGCCGCGCAGGCGCTGCCGCTGCTGGAGGCGCTGGCGCGCCGGCTGCCGGCGGTGGTGGTGCTGCCGGTGTCGCCGGCGCAGTCGCTGAGGCTGGTGCTGGAATTCCCGGCATGAGCGGCGGGCTCGATCACGCCGGGATCGCCGCGCGCATTCCGCACCAGGGCACGATGTGCCTGCTCGACGCGGCGCTGGGCTGGGACGCGCAGGCGATCCGCGCGCGCGCCGTCTCGCACGCCGATCCGCTGAACCCGCTGCGCGGCCGCCACGGCCTGCCGGCGGCCGCCGCGATCGAATACGCCGCGCAGGCCGCGGCCCTGCACGGCGGTCTGCTGGCCGAGGCCGACGGCGCCACCGCCGCGCCCGGCTACCTGGCCAGCGCCCGCGCCATCACCTTCCACCGCCTGCGGCTCGACGACCTGCCCGGTCCGCTCGAGATCGAGGCCGTCCGCCAGGCGGGCGACGCGCGCCAGCTGCTCTACGGCTTCGCCGTGCGCCATGCCGGCGAGGTCGTCGTCGAGGGCCGGCTGGCGGTGGTGCTCGACGCGCTGGCCGGCACGACGCCCGCCCCGGAGACCCGACAGCCATGACCGCCGCTTCCTCTTCCCCCGTCTCCGCCGCGGCCGCGCCCGCCGCCGCGCCGCGCCGCGCACTGGTGACCGGCGCCAGCGGCGACCTCGGCCGCGCGATCGCGCTGCGGCTGGGCCGCGCGGGCTTCCATGTGCTGTGCCACGCCCATTCGCGGCTCGATGCCGCCGAAGCGGTCGCGGCGCAGGTCCGCGCCGAGGGCGGCTCGGCCGGTGCGCTGGCCTTCGACGTCACCGATGCCGAGGCCAGCCGCGCCGCGCTGGAGGCCTGCGTCGAGACCGGCGGCCCGGTGCAGGTGATCGTCAACAACGCCGGCCTGCACGACGACGCGGTCTTTCCCGGCATGAGCGCGGCGCAGTGGCACCGCGTCATCGACGTGTCGCTGCACGGCTTCTTCCATGTGACGCAGCCGCTGACGATGCCGATGATCCGCACCCGCTGGGGCCGCATCATCTCGATCAGCTCGGTCGCGGCGGTGGCGGGCAACCGCGGCCAGGTCAACTACGCCGCGGCCAAGGGCGCGCTGCACTCGGCCTCGAAGTCGCTGTCGCTGGAGCTGGCCAGCCGCGGCATCACCGTCAACGTGGTGGCGCCGGGCATCATCGCCTCGGCGATGGCCGACGCGGTCTTCGACGCCAAGGCCGTCGCGCAGATGGTGCCGGCCCGGCGTGCCGGCACGCCCGAGGAGGTCGCCGCGCTGGTGGCCTTTCTCGCCGGCGACGAGGCGGGCTACATCTCCGGCCAGGTCATCTCGGTCAACGGCGGGATGATCTGAGCCGGGCCGGCCCCGGCCGCCTCAAGCCGCCTCAAGCCGCCTCAGGCCGGGTCGGGCGACGCGCCGGGCAGCGCACGCGCCGGGCCGCGCGCCACGCCGGCGAACTGCGTGCCGCCGAGGTCGGCCGCCTTCAGGCCGCGGTTGATGTCCAGCCCGGTGAGCTGCCAGTCGTGCACCGGCAGGCGCGGGATCGGCCGGCGCAGCCGCTCGTGGAAGCGCGTCGGCCACTCGATGCCGTGCATGTTCTGGAAGTCGAAGGTGTCGACCTCGGCCAGCGCGCCGCGCGTCGAGGCCAGCCCGTCCATCGTGAAGCGAACGCGGCGCATCAGCCGGGTGCGCCGGTCGATGCACAGCACCAGCTGGTCCACCGGCGACAGCCCCAGGCCGGGCGCCAGCCGCACCATCAGCCGCTCGCAGGCATGCTCGCCGACCTGCTCCAGGCCGGCCAGGCGCAGCGTGTGGCCGCCGTCGACCAGCGCCATCGGGCCGAGCAGGAAGAGGCGGTAGCCGTCGGCCACCAGCGCGCTGGCCTGGCGCAGCGGCTCGTCGGTGGTGGGCACGCCGTTGTAGGCGACCGTGACGCCGCCGGTGTCGGCGCTGCCGCCGCGGCCCGACTGGCGCACCACATGCTTGTGGCCGCCGGGGCCGGTGTGCGACTGCGCGATCAGGCCTTCGCCGGGAATCAGGCGCTCCTCCGAGGCGACGCGGAAGCGCGCGTCGACCAGCTCGGGCTGCAGCCGGTCGATCAGCGGGCGCCATTCGCCCCGGTAGGACACGCTCAGGTCGCGTACCCGGCGCCAGGCCGGCAGGCCGTGCGCGGCGGCGGATTCGGCCAGCAGCGCGGCGGCTTCCGGCTGCGTCCGCTCGTCGGACGGAATCGGCGCCAGCGGCGGCGTGCTCGCGCAGCCGCCCAGCAGCAGCGGCGACGCCGCCAGCGGCACCAGCGCCGCCGCTCCCAGCAGACGGCGGCGCTGCAGATCGTGCTTCGATCGTTCGTGGCTCATTCGGCCTCCTTGGTCCAGTCTCCCAGTGTGCCCACGCTGCACGGCGACCGCCAGTCACCCTTGTGAAGAACCGCTTCTTCCGCGGACGATCCCGACGAAGATCAGGAATCGAGCATCTGGAAGGGCGGGCGGCGCAGCAGCCGGCGCACCAGCAGCAGCGGCAGCCGCAGCAGGAACTCCAGCACCAGCCGGGTGTGCATCCAGGTCAGCAGCACGTTGTCGCGCAGGTAGTTGAAGTGCGAGACGCCGCCGTCCTCCGGGCGCAGGTACTTCACCGGCGCGGGCAGGTTCAGCGGCGCCACGCCGCGCCAGGCCAGGCGCACCACCGCCTCGGTGTCGAAGTCGAAGCGGCGCATCCAGGGCTGGCGGCGCATCACCGCGATCAGCGGATGGATCGGGTAGACGCGGAAGCCGTAGAGCGAGTCGCCGATGCCCGCGCCCAGCGTCTCCAGGTCGGTCCAGGCGTTGGAGATGCGCCGTCCGCGCACCCGCAGCAGCGGCGCCGACGCGTCGAAGACGGGCTTGCCCAGGATCATCGCGTCGGGCTGGGCCTGCGAGCGGCGCATGAACAGACCGATCAGGTCGGCCGGATGCTGGCCGTCGGAGTCCATCGTCAGCGCGTGGGTGTAGCCGGCGTCGCGCAGGGCCTGCAGGCCGGCGAGCACCGCGCTGCCCTTGCCCCGGTTGTGCGGCAGCACGATCAGGTGCAGGTCCGGATCGGCCTCGGCCAGGCGGCGCAGGCCCTCGGGCGTGCCGTCGGTGCTGCCGTCGACGACGACCCAGACCGGCGCCCACTGCGCGCGGGCGGCGGCGACCGTCTCGTAGACCTTCGGGCCGGTGTTGTAGCTGGGGATCAGCAGCGCATGGGTGCGCGAGCGCGGCGGGGCGGGGCGGGCGTTCATTCGCCGAGCTCCTTCCTGAAGTAGTCCTCGAGCCGCGCGAGCAGCGCCTCGTGGTCGGCCTCGGGCGGGAAGCGTTCGCCCAGCCGGGCCCGGAAGACGATCGGCAGCGGCGGCAGCCGCCACAGCGGCCAGCCCTTGCCGAGGTAGGGCGAGTCGGTCTCGATCAGCACCGTCTGGATCGGCACGCCGGCGCGCTGCGCGATCAGCGTCAGGCCCGGACGCAGCGGGTGCAGCGTGCCGCCGGGCCCGGGGCTGCGCGTGCCCTCGGGAAAGACGATCAGCTGGCCGCCGGCCTGCAGGCTGTCGACCGCGGCGCGGATCATCTGCCGCGGCGAGTCGTTGACGATGTAGCCGGCCAGCCGCGCGCCCGCGCCGAGAAAGACGTTGCGCATCAGCGCGCCCTTCATCACGCAGACGCTGCGCGGCAGCCGTGCCACCAGCATCAGCGCGTCGAGCAGGCTGGGATGGTTGGCGGCGATGATGACGCCGCCGGGATCGTCGCGCAGCGCGTCGAGCGCGTCGGCCTCGAGCCGCATCAGGCCGCTGGCGCGCGCGCAGGCCCAGTAGAAGCGGTAGCCGTAGGCGATGCCGGCGCGGCCGATCGCGTGGCGGCGCGTCGGCGGCAGCGGCAGCCACTGCAGCAGGAAGGCGGTCGCGTTCCAGCTCAGCGAGATCAGTCCGAGCCAGACCAGCAGCACCAGCATCCAGGCCGACAGCAGCGGCCGCAGCAGCGCCGGCGGCAGGGCCTGGGCCGGCAGCGGCGCGCGCCGGCGTGGCGCCCGGGCAGGCTCATTCGCCACTGCGGGCCTCCTCGGAGGAGCGCGCCAGCACCCAGGCCAGCGCGAAGCCGCCGGAGACGGCGCTGTGGCGGCGCACCAGCGGGCTGTCGGCGAAGGCGGCGCCGTCGAGCCGGTCGACGCGCAGGAACAGGCCCGCCCAGAGGTCCGGATGCAGGCGGCGCGAGGCCGCGGCCAGCGCATGCCAGCCGCCGTAGCCCGCGCGGGCGCTCCAGGCCGGGCGGGTGGCCTCGGCCTGGGCCGCGTCGACGCCGTACAGATGCTGGTGCAGGCCGCGCGAGCCCCAGCTCGCGCCGACCTGCACGCCCAGGTTCCAGCCCTCGACCCGCTTCGGCAGCGACAGGTCCAGCGTCGGCGTGAACACCGTGCCGACCCAGCGCGGCGAGCGCTGCAGCGTCATGACCGCGCGCAGCGGCGCCTGCGCCTCCAGCTCGGCCGAGCCGTCGGCGGCGCGCCAGAGCCGGTGGCCGATCCTGGGCCCGAGCTCGACGGTGGCGGGCAGGTCGGCCATGCCGCGCCGCGCCGGGTTGTCGCGGCTGCGTGCCGGCGCCGAGGCATGGGCGCTCAGGTTCAGCTCGGTGTCCGTGCTCTCGAGCAGCACCGCACGCGCGCCCTCGCGGTCGGCGCGCAGCCAGCGGCCGCGGTAGATCAGCCAGGGCAGCGGCAGCAGGTAGTCGTGCGAGACATCGGCGCCGCGGTAGTCGGGCAGGTGCACGCCGGCCAGGCCGACGCCGAGCTCCCACAGCGGCCGCTGCGGTGCCGGATCGGACTCGGCCGGCGCGCCGAGCGCGGCCGGCGGCAGCAGCAGCGCGGCGCCCAGCGACAGCAGGCCGGCGGCGGCGGGCAGGGCTCTCATGTCGGTGCGCTCCCCTGGGCCTCGATCTCGACGAGCAGGTCGGTGCGGCAGATGTCGGCATGCAGCCACAGCGCGCCGCGCAGGCCGGGCGCGTCCGCGCCGAGCGAGGCGGCCAGCACCGCCTCGACCGCGGCGCGGTCGGCCGGATCGCGCAGGTAGACCGTCAGGTCCATCGTGCGCAGGTCGAACCGGGCCGAGGTCTGCGCGTGCGCCGAGGCGATCACCGCCTCGAGGTTGCGCAGCGTCTCGGCGGTCTGCGCGCCGACGTCGCCGGCATGCAGCGTGCGGTGGCCGACGATGCTGGCGGTTCCGGAGATGAACAGCGTCTCCTCGCCCGGCGCCAGCGAGACCAGCGCCGCGCGCGAGAAGGTCGGGCTGCGCGGGCCGTAGCTCGACGGATAGTGGTAGGCGCTGACCTGGCGCGGGTTCTCGATCGGGCGCGGCGCCTGGCGGCCGGCCAGGAAATGCACGCTCAGCGGGCCCTCGTGGTGCCCGAGCGCGCAGGCCGCGGGCGCGCCCTCGAAGGCACGCTGGCCGGCGTCGAGAAAGGCCTGCTGGCGGCCGATGTTGAAGTGCCGGTAGACCTCGAGCCCGTCGAGCTCGGCGTTGATGTGCGGCAGGTAGTTCCAGACCTTGAGCAGGTGCAGGTCGCCGCGCTGGCGCAGCACCTCGAACAGGTCGGCGTAGAGCGCGCGGGTGTCCTCGCGCAGCCGCGCGCCGCCGCTCACCTCGATGCAGGCGCTGCCGTGCAGCCAGCGGCCGTCGTCGTGCCAGCTCACGTGGCCGGTGCGGCCCTCGGTCCGCGCCGCGGCCGGTGCCTCGCTCAGCCAGCGCTCGGCGCAGGCCGGCTCGCCGGCGAGAAGCCGCGGCGCACCGGCGGCGCGCCCGTCGTCGAAATGGCCGCGCTCGGCGAGCACGGCGGCGGCAGGGAACGCGGAGAAGCCGGCCGGGCCGGGCGGCTGTCGCTCGAATCTCAATGTCACGGGGTCGCGGCGATCTCGAGGTCGCGGATGTTGTCGCGGCGGCGGCTCCATGCGCGCCAGGTGCGCAGCGGATGGGCCATCGACACCAGCCAGTACAGGGTCTTGAAGGCCTGCAGCGGACGGCGGTAGGGCGTGCTGCCGTAGATGTCCCCGGCCAGCACCGTCAGCAGCGCCTCCTTCATGCGCAGCGGATTCTGCGGCGCCATGAAGAACTCGCGCATCGTCGGGTTGGTGACGCGGAAGATGAACCAGGAGAACTCGCGCGGGCCGGCGCGCATGAACTTCTCGAAGTCCGCGCGCTCGACGGTGCACGACGAGGGCGCCTTGTCCAGCGAGGCCTCCACCAGCGGCACGGCCGCATAGGCGCTCTGCATCGCCAGGTAGACGCCCGAGGAGAACACCGGGTCGATGAAGGCGAAGGCGTCGCCCAGCATCGCGTAGCGCTCGCCGGTGCAGTGCGTGCCCAGGTAGGAGTAGTTGCCGGTGGCGTGCACCTGGTCGTCGACCAGCTCGGCACCCTGCAGCCGCTCGGCCAGCTGCGGGCACATCGCGATGGTGTCCATGAAGAAGTCGCGCAGCGGCTTCGTGCGCGACTTCAGGTAGTAGGGCCAGCAGACCGCGCCGATGCTGGTGGTGCCGTCGGCCAGCGGGATGAACCAGAACCAGCCGTGCGGGTACCAGAAGATGGTGATGTTGCCCTCCAGCCTGCCCTCCAGCCGGCGCGCGCCGCGGAAGTGGCCGAAGACGGCCGAGCTGGCGTGGTCGGGGTGCCGGCGCTTGGAGCGCATCTGGCCGGCCAGCAGCGTGTCGCGGCCGCTGGCGTCGACGACGTAGCGTGCGCGCCAGGTCTCGCGGCGGCCGTCGTCGATGTCGATGTCCACGTCGGCGCCCTCGGCGTCGAAGCGCACCTCGCGGGCGCGGTGGCCCTCCAGCGCGGCGGCGCCGGCCTTCGCGGCGTTGCGGAACAGGATCTCGTCGAGATCGGCGCGGCGCACCTGCCAGGCGTAGGGCTGCGACTTGTCGAGCGCGTCGCCGAACTCGAGGTAGCTGCGGTGGTCGTGGTCGGGCGAGACGAACTCGACGCCCCACTTGGGCATGCCGATCGCCTCGACCTCGGCGCGCACGCCCAGGTCGTCGAACAGCGGCACGTTGGCCGGCAGCAGCGACTCGCCGATGTGGAAGCGCGGGTGGTGCATCTTCTCGATCATCGTGACGCGGCGGCCGCGCCGGGCCAGCAGCGTGGCCAGCGTCGAGCCGGCCGGGCCGCCGCCGATGACGAGCACGTCGCAGTCACGGCTGCGGACGCGGGTCGGGGTGTCGTGCGTGTTCATCGCCTGGGGCCTGCCTGAGGTGCGGGATGCTGATGCTGATCGTGCGGAAGTTGCGGAATCCGGGGCACGCGGCGATTCTAGGCGAGGTGCGTGACGCGACCTGACACGCCGGGCGCACCCCAGGACGGCACTCAGGCAGACGGCAGCCCGGCGCTCTACACTGGGTCGCGACAAGGAGACGAAGACCGATGAAGCTCGCGCTGATCACCGACATCCACGCCAACCGGGAGGCCTTCGAGGCCTGCCTGGAGCAGGCGCACCTGCACGGGGCCGAGCGCATCGCGCTGCTGGGCGACTTCGTCGGCTACGGCGCCGATCCGGCCTGGGTGGTCGAGCGCGTGCAGGACCTGGTCGCGCAGGGCGCCATCGCTGTGCGCGGCAACCATGACGACTCGGTCGCCAGCGAGCCCAATCCGAACCTGGTCGAGGACGCGCGCCGCGCGGTCGACTGGACCCGCTCGCAGCTCTCGCCGGCGCAGCTCGAGTTCCTCGCCGGCCTGCCGATGCGCCGCGAGGAGTTCGGCTGCCTGTTCGTCCATGCCAACGGCTGGGCGCCGTCGGGCTGGGAATACATCCTCGGCCGCAACGAGGCGGTGCGCAGCATGATGGCCACCGACTGCCGCCACACCTTCTGCGGCCATGTCCACCAGCCCGCGCTCTACCACCTCTCCAGCACCGGCAAGATCGCCAACTTCTCGCCGGTTCCGGGCGTGGCGGTGCCGGTGCCGGGCCACCGGCAGTGGCTGGCGATTCCCGGCTCGGTCGGCCAGCCGCGCGACGGCAACCCGGCCGCCGCCTGGGCGATGTTCGACCTGGGTCGCCAGACGCTGACCTTCCACCGCGTGCCCTACGACCACGAGGCCACCGCCGCGAAGATCATCGCCGCGGGCCTGCCGCGCGCGCTGGGCGAGCGGCTGCTGGTGGGCGCCTGAGCGGGGAGGGCGGCGATGGACAGCGACGCGTTCGGCGTGCGCTTCGGCGTGGGCGATCTGGTCGACGGCTTCCTGCTCGAGGAGCGGGTCCACCAGGGCGGCATGGCCAGCCTGTGGCGGGTCAGCCATCCCGGGCACGCCCTGCCGATGCTGATGAAGGTGCCGCGCATCAAGGGCGGCGAGGACCCGGCCACCATCGTCGGCTTCGAGGTCGAGATGATGATCCTGCCGATGCTGCGCGGCGTGCATGTGCCGCGCTTCATCGCCAAGGGCGACTTCGCGACGCGGCCCTACATCGTCATGGAGGGCATCGCCGGCGATTCGCTGCGCCCGCGGCTGGAGGCCGCACCGCTGCCGATCGACGAGATCGCCTCGGTCGGCGCGCGGGTGGCCACCGCGCTGCACGACCTGCACCGCCAGAACGTCATCCACCTCGACATCAAGCCGAGCAACATCCTGTTCCGCCCGGGCGGCGAGGCGGTGCTGGTCGACTACGGCCTGAGCCGGCACGATCACCTGCCCGACCTGCTCGACGAGGAGTTCAACCTGCCGATGGGCACCGGGCCCTACATGTCGCCCGAGCAGGTGCAGTTCCTGCGCAGCGAGCCGCGCTCGGACCTGTTCGCGCTGGGCGTCATCCTCTACCACCTGACGACCGGCGCGCGGCCCTTCGGCGCGCCCACCAGCGTGCGCGGCCTGCGCGAGCGGCTCTACCAGGCGCCGGTGCCGCCGCGCCGGCTGCGGCCGGACTGCCCGCCGTGGCTGCAGGAGATCATCCTGCGCTGCCTGGAGGTCAAGGCCGAGGACCGCCATCCGAGCGCGGCCCATCTGGCGCAGGACCTCAGCCATCCCGACCAGATGCCGCTGACCGGGCGCGCCACCCGCGAGGACACGCCCGGGCGGTTGCAGACCTGGCGGCGCTGGCTGGGCGCGATCGGCAGCGAGCCCTCGGCACGGCTGTCGGTCGGCGAGCAGCTCAAGCGCGCACCGATCATCATGGCGGCGGTCGACGTCACCAACGCCACCGAGCCGCTGCTCGACCAGCAGCGCGAGACGGTGCGGCGCATCGTCGCGGCCGAGCCGGGCGCGCGCCTGGCCTGCGTCGGCGTCATGAAGACCAACCGCATCGGCATGGACGAGCTGACCGACCGCTCCGGCAACAGCCTGCACGTCAAGCAGCTCGTCGGCCTGAAGCACTGGGCACGGCCGATCGCGCAGTCGCTGGCGCTGGGCACCGGGCGGCTGACCTTCCATGTGCTGGAGGCGCCCGATGTCGCCGGTGCGCTGCTCGAGTTCGCCCGGCGCACCCAGGTCGACCACATCGTCATGGGCGCGCGGGCGCGCTCGACGCTGCGGCGCTACCTGGGCACCGTCTCGTCCGAGGTGGTGGCCGATGCCGGCTGCACCGTCACCGTGGTGCGCCAGCCGGCGGCCCAGGGCGACGACGACGGCGCCTGACCCGTCCCGACCGGATTGCCCCAGCTTCAGGATCGACAACTTGCGCACTATTGCCGGATGTGCGCAGAATTCGCGCCGGAGGCGGTCCGGCCGGAGCCGGCCGCGGTCGCCCCATCCAGGGGAGGAGTGCCGGTGACGAGCCAGTCCGCATCACGACAGGGCCAGGCGACGCGGGTCGCGGCCATCCTGCTGCCGCTGCTGATGGCAGCGCTGCCCTCGGGCGCCGAGCCGGGCAGCAGCGCCGCGGCCGCGAGCCGCGCGCTCCAGGCGCGGCTGCCGCTGTGGGTCGAGCATGCGCAGCTGCGCCGGCTGGTGCTCGGCCGCGAGCCCGGGACGATCTGGCAGGTGCGCCACCGGGGCCGCGTCGCCTACCGGGTGCGCCCGCTCGCCCAGACCGACGAGACGCTCGACCGGCTCTACGACGAGCGCGGGCAGCCGCTGTGCCCGGCCGGGCCGGACTGCGTGCAGGCGGCGGGCGAGTCCGGTGCCGGGCTGGCCGGCCTGATGGTCTGGCAGGCGCCGCCGATGGCCACCGGGCCGCTGCCGGCCGGCCTGCGCGGGCTGATGCGCACCCGCCTGATGGCCTCGACGGACTGATCCGGCGCATCGACGCCCGGGCACGGCTGCGCCAGACTGCGCGCCATCATGCTGAAGATCCTCTTTCACGGCCTGGCCATCCTGCACCTCGGCCCCGGCATCGCCTTCGCGCTGCTGTCCTTCGGCTGCGAGCCCGGCCAGGCCTGGCTCGGCCGCCACTGCGAGATCGACGGGCTGCGCGCCTTCGCCGAGCTGACGCTGGCGGGCTGGCTGGCCTGCCTGCTGCTGTGGGGCGCGGGCTGGGTGCTGATGCGCCGCCGGCCCGGCTGAGACGTTCAGGCGCGCTCGCGTTCGCTTTCGCTTTCGCGGGTGCGTTCGTGGTCCTGCAGCAGCCGCCACATCACCTTGCCGGTGCCGGACTTGGGCAGCGTCTCGACGAACTCGACCTGGCGCGGCGCCTTGTAGGCGGCCATGTGCTCGTGCGCCCAGGCGATGATGTCCGCCTCGCTCACCTGGCCGCGGGCCTCGGCGCGCAGCACGATCACCGCCTTGACCGTCTCGCCGCGGTAGGCGTCGCGCGCGCCGATCACGCAGGCCTCGGCCACTGCCGGATGGCGGTAGAGCAGCAGCTCCACCTCCGACGGCCAGACCTTGAAGCCGCTGGCGTTGATCATGCGCTTGAGCCGGTCGGTGAGGAAGAAGTAGCCCTCCTCGTCCATGCGGCCGAGGTCGCCGGTGCGGAAGAAGCGCCGGCCCGGCACGCCGGGCAGCTCGACGAAGGCCGCCTCGGTCGCGGCCGGGTGCTTCCAGTAGCCGGTGAACAGCATCGGCCCGCAGGTGACGATCTCGCCGACCTCGCCGGCGGGCAGCTCGGCCAGCGTGACCGGATCGACCACCCGCGCGTCGGTGCCGAACAGCGGCAGGCCCAGGCACTGCAGCTTGGCCCGCTCGGGCGGATTGGCGTGGCTGGGCGCGGCGGTCTCGGTCAGGCCGTAGCCCTCGGCGAAGGTCAGGCCGAAGTCGCGCTGCAGCCGCTCGGCCACCGCCTGCGGCATGGCGGCGCCGCCGCCGCTGAGAAAGCGCAGGCTCGAGAGGTCCAGGCTCGCCGCCTCCGGGCTGGCGAGCAGGTCGATGATCATCGTCGGGATGCAGGTCCAGTGGCTGACGCGGTGGCGCGCGATCAGCCGCCCGGCCAGCACGCGGTCCCAGCGCGGCATCACCACCACCGTCGCGCCGCTCCAGGCCGGCGCCAGCACGCCGTAGACCATGCCGGTGATGTGGAAGAAGGGCACCACGCCCAGCGTGACCGACTCGGCGCCGACATGGCTCCACAGCGAGCCGCCGACGATGTTGGGCATCAGCGTGCGGTGGGTGTGCATGCAGCCCTTGGGCAGGCCGGTGGTGCCGGAGGTGTAGGGCAGCAGCACCAGGTCGTCGGGCCGGGCGAGGTGCGGTCCCGGCGCCAGGCCGGCGGCCAGCGCGTCGGCCCAGCGGGTGGCGCCCTCGGGCAGGGGCGGCTCGGCCTGCAGCAGCGCCTGCATCGCCGGCGGCACCGCCAGGTCCGGATCGATCCGGCGCTCCGGGCCGAGCACGTCGTCCCAGCCGGTCACCAGCAGCGCGCGCAGGCGCTGCGCCTCGGGCAGGCGCGCGTCGGCCTGGCGCACCACCTCGGCCAGCTCGGCCGCGCAGATGACCACCTTCGTGTCCGGATCGGTGATGTAGTGGCCGAACTCGTCGGCGCGGTTCATCGGGTTGACCGGCACCACCACCGCGTCGGCGCGCACCACCGCGTACAGCGCGACGACGAACTGCGGGCAGTTCTGCATGAACAGCGCCACCCGGTCGCCGCGGCCCACGCCCTGCGCCTGCAGCCAGCCGGCCAGCGCCTCGGCCTGGCGCCGCACCTCGCGCCAGCTCCAGTCGTGGCCCAGGCAGCTCCAGGCGGGCCGGTCCGGCCAGCGCTGCGCGGCGACCTCCAGGTTGAACCACAGCGTGGTGTCGGGCACCGCCAGCTCGCGCGGCAGGCGGGCGGGCCAGTGCTTCAGGTGCGGACGGTCGGCGGGAATCGGCATCGTGAACCTCGCGCTCGGTCGGGTCGTTCCAGGGGGAGCAGGCCTGCAGCGTAGGCGCGGGCGCGGCCGGCGGGCATCGGGGCGTCCCGGAGGCGCTGTCGCGGCCGGGACAGGCGCGTGCCGCCTAGAATCCGCGGCTGCAATCCCGCATCGCTTTCCCCTTGCTGTCCGCCGCCCGGCGGCTTCCACGATGAGCATCACCGCACAGCTCGACGGCGTCGCCGTCTCGACCCAGGCCAATGTCTACTTCGACGGCCGCTGCGTCTCCCACACCGTCACCTTCGCCGACGGCACCCGCAAGAGCGTGGGCGTCATCCTGCCGGCGCAGCTGAGCTTCGGCACCGGCGCGCCGGAGATCATGGAGACGGTGGCGGGCTCGTGCAGCGTGCTGCTGCCCGGCGCGAGCGAGTGGCAGACCTTCGGCCCCGGCGAGAAGTTCAGCGTGCCCGGCAACGCCCGCTTCGAGATCCGCGTCGAGGGCGAGCCCTACCACTACATCTGCCACTTCGGCTGAGCATCAGCGCCTTGCCTCGTGCCATCAGCACGAGGTAACTTCGGGTTCCTCGGGCATCATCGCCGCCACCGCGCCGCACGCGGGACCGATGATGGATGCCGAGGAGCCGACATGACCACACGCCGCCACCTGCTCGCCACCGCTGCCGCGCTGGCCGCCCTGCCTCTGGCCTCCCGGGCCGCGCTGTCCGAACCGAAGGGGCGGGTGGTGCTGACGGTGAGCGGGCGCATCGGCATCCGCAACGCCGGCGACGCGGCCCGCTTCGACATGGACATGCTGGCCGCGCTGCCCCAGCACAGCTTCTCGACGAAGACGCCCTGGTATCCGCAGGCGCACAAGTTCACCGGGCCGCTGCTGCGCGACGTGCTGGCCGCCGTCGGCGCGCAGGGGCGCACGCTGCGGGCGATCGCGCTGAACGACTACAAGGTCGAGCTGCCGGTCGAGGACGCCACCCGCTATCCGGTCGTGCTGGCGCGCCTGCTCGACGACCGGCCGATGTCGGTGCGCGACAAGGGGCCGCTGTTCATCATCTATCCCTTCGACTCGGACGAGTCGCTGCGCAGCGAGCGCTACTACAGCCGCTCGGCCTGGCAGCTCAAGATGCTCGAGGTCGAGTGACCGGCCTCGCGACGACGCCCGCCTCCGGCGGACCGACCCGAGTCGGGCGGCTGCTGCTGGCCATGGCGCTGCTGCTGGCGCTGGTCTTCGGCGGCATCGCCTGGCTGCAGGCGCAGTCGCTGCGGCTGCTCAGCGCCAAGGTCGTCTACCAGGGCGACAACATCGTCTGGAGCTTCTTCCAGCTCGAGACCGAATACCTCCGGCTCGACCGCCAGATGCACGACTTCGTGCGCGAGGTGCCGGCGCTGCCGGCGCCCGAGCGCCGCGGCCGCGAGGAAGCGCTGCGCGAGCGCTACGACATCTTCGTCAGCCGCATCAGCCTGGTCGATCCGGTGCGCACCCGCGAGGTCATGCCCGACCTGCCCGAGCACCGCCGGGTGCTCGGGCAGCTCAACGCGGTCGTCGCCCGCGTCGACCCGGTGCTCGGGCCGGACGCGCCCTCGCCGGTGGACGTGGTGGCGCTGCGCGCGGTGCTGGCCGACGTGGACGCGCTGGCGCCGGCGGTGCGCGACCTCTCGCTGCTGTCGAACCAGGCCGTCGGTGCGGGCATCGTCAGCCGCAACGAGGGCGTGCGCCAGCAGAACCGCATCGGCATCGGCCTGACCATCTTCCAGTGCCTGCTGATCCTGGTGTTCGCGATCATCGTGGTGCGCCAGGTGCGCGCGCTCGAGCAGCGCCGCGTCGAGCTCGAGCAGCTCGCCTCGCGGCTGCAGGAGGCCCGGCTCGAGGCCGAGCAGGCCAGCCGCGCCAAGAGCGCCTTCCTGGCCAACATGAGCCACGAGCTGCGCACGCCCTTCAACGGCCTGCTGGGCATGATGTCGCTGCTGGACCGCTCGGCGCTCGATGCGCAGCAGCGCGAGCACTTGCAGATCGCGCGCCAGTCCGGCGAGCACCTGCTGCACATCCTCAACGACGTGCTCGACCTGTCCAAGCTGGAGTCCGGCCGGCTCGAGCTCTCGCCCCATCCGCTCGACCTGAACCAGCTCGTCGAGGACGTGCGGGCGCTGATGCAGCCGCAGGCGCGCTCGCGCTCGCTGCTGTTCGAGGTGACGCTGGCGCCGGACCTGCCGACCTGGGTCGAGGCGGACGCGAAGCGGCTCAAGCAGGTGCTGTTCAACCTGATCGGCAACGCGATCAAGTTCACCGACCGCGGCGGCGTGCGGCTGCTGATCGACCCGGTGCCGGCGAAGGACGGGGCCGCCGGGGCGGCGCTGACGCGCATCCGCGTCATCGACACCGGCATCGGCATGAACGAGCAGACGCTGCAGCGCCTGTTCCAGCGCTTCAGCCAGGGCGACGACAGCATCGGCCGGCGCTTCGGCGGCACCGGGCTGGGGCTGGAGATCTCGCGCGAGCTGGTGCGGATGATGGGCGGCGACATCCAGGTCGTCAGCCAGCCGGGGCAGGGCAGCGAGTTCAGCGTGCTGCTGCCGCTGCGTGCGCTCGACGCGGCCGAGATCGCCGCGCAGCAGGCGGCCGCGGCGCCGCCGGTGCCGCTGCCGCCGCCCGGCGCGGTGCCGGCCGGCGGCCAGCTGCGCGTGCTCGTCGCCGACGACCATCCGGTCAACCGCAAGTACATGCAGGTGCTGCTCGAGCGCCTCGGGCACCGGGTCAGCCTGGCCGGCGACGGGGCCGAGGCGCTGCAGCGCCTGCAGGCCGCCCGCTTCGACCTGGTGCTGATGGACGTGCACATGCCGACGATGGACGGGCTGGAGGCGACGCGCCAGATCCGAGGGATGCCGGAGCCGGACGCGCGTGTGCCGGTGATCGCGCTGACGGCCGACGCCTTCGCCGAGTCGCGCGAGCGCGCCAGGCAGGCCGGCATGGACGACTTCCTGGCCAAGCCGGTGCAGCTGCACGACATCGAGAACATGCTGCGCCGGCATTTCGGCGCGCGTGCGCTGGTCAGCCTGCCGCCCGCTCCCGCGCCCGAGCCGCCGGCGGCCGCCGCGGCTCCGGAGCCTGCGCGCGGCGCCCGGCCCGGGCGCGGCGAGGCCGCGCGTCATCTCGATCTGGACCTGATGTCGGACAGCTGCGCGCTGCTGGGCGTGGGCAGCCTGCGCAGCCTGCTGGGCAGCTTCTTCGAGGACGGCAGCCGCACGCTGGCCGATCTGGTCGACCGGCTCGAATCCGGCGAAGGGCACACGCAGGACCTGAAGTCCGCGGCGCACCGCCTGAAGGGATCGGCCGGCACGCTCGGCCTGAGGCAGGTCGCCGATCTGGCGCGCAGCCTCGAATCCGGCGAGCGCGAGGCCGATGCGCAGGCGGCCCGTCAGCTGCAGCAGCTGATGGCCGCGGCCCGCCAGGCGTGCGCCCGGCTGGGCTGGGTGGCTGGCGACGCGGGCTGAATGCCGCGCTGCGGTGCCGGGCCGTGTCCGTTCGCGGCGGCTCAGGCCGCGGCAGCGGTCGGCAGGGTCTTGGCGGGAACGCCGGCGGCAGGCGCCGAGCTGTCGGTGCGGGTCGCGGCCCAGCGTTCGACGCCGCCGCGGCGGAAGGTCACGACGATCTGGTTGCCGTAGCTGTCACGCCACATCCAGTCGCCGTTCGTGCCTTCGACGCGCTGGCCCAGGCTGTTGGAGATGGCCAGCACGTCGGCCATGCTCATGCCGTGACCGAGCCTGGACTGCAGCGCGATGACGCTGTCGACCATGCCCTTCGGCCGGTCGGCGACATTGCGCAGCTGGCGGCTGGCCCGGTTGAACTGGAGCACCATCCAGAAGGCGATCACCGTGACGGCCAGCACCAGACCCAGCCACTTCATCGACATCCATCCTGCCATCAGGGCCGCAACGGCCAGGGACGCGTTGAGGACGCGTTGCATCGGAACTTTCATGTACCTGATCTTATGCCGGAGGAATTGAGTCGTTTCTCTGTCGGCAGCCCTGACGGAAGCTCCGACCCTCGAATCAGGGGTGAGGCCGGCCGAGAATGTGGAAAGTGCGGAAAGTGTAGTACCGGACGCAATTTCCTGAGAAATTCGAAACAACTGGTAATCCTTCTAAGAGCGTGTTCACGATCTCCTGAGGAGCAAGGCCAGAAAGGCGAGATGGACGAACTGCAGGCTGGTGTTGAGCCAGCGCTCGCAGTTCTTCC
>NZ_JABSNM010000020.1 GCF_013294065.1 Sphaerotilus uruguayifluvii | reverse complement strand
GCAGGCTGTCGCCGATGAGCTGCGCACGCTGTCGGATCGCCTTGCTGACCAGCGCCGCGCGCTGCGGGGGCTGACGCACCAGCTTGAGCGCCAGCGCGTCCGCGAGCGGATGGCCGTTGATGCCGCGTTCGCCGATCGGCGTGCCGCCCTGCGCCGCAAGACTGCCGAGGCCGCGCAGGCACTGGCCGCCGCGCTGGCCGCCGAAGATGCGCTCGACCTGGAACAGCGCATCGCAGGCGGTAACGGTGCGGGCGTCGCCGAGTTCGCGGGGGTGAACGCTGCGATGCTGGCCGGCCATGCGGCTGTCACGCTGGCCGACCTCAGCAGCCGCGCCAGTGCGATGACCTCGCCCAGTGTCACGCCGGCCGCACCGGCACCGCGCCCGCGCCTGCGCAAGCTGTCGGACGCCTTCGAGGGTGAACCGGGGATCGTCGAGTGATCGACGCCGGCCACCTGGCTTTCGAGCGGATGGCCGGCGAGCCGGTGCCGGCGCTGCCGACCTGGAGCGGTGCCGGTCGCCTGCTTGATGCGTGGCGCCTCGATGCTCTGTTCGTCCTGGTGTTCGGCGATGACGGCTCAGACGCCCGGTGCGTCCGACCCAACAGCCGAGCGAAGCAGGCACTGGAGACGGTCGCAGGGGTCACGCCTTGACGGCTCGCCGCATCCTCGCGGCGCTGCGCTGGCTGGTGTCCTCGCCCGGTGCTGCGGCCGTGGGGCTCATCGCCGCCGCTGTCCTGGAGCTGCTGCACCGCTGGCTGAGGCGATGAGGTACAGGGGGGGGTACAAAACCCCGCAGTGACTCGGGGGGACAGGACCGAACTCCCCTCGTTCACAGAAAAAAATGCCCCCCCACGTAAATCAATGCGGTGGAGGAAGTCGGGAGACACGACGGCGCAGAGGCAGGCCGGCGCGCTGACGGCTCACGAGGGCGCCGGATGGGATGGGCTGTTGCCGCAGTGATCGCCGGCCGAATGCCCTTCATCATGGAAGGGTCAGGCTTGGCGGTGCCGTGCCGGGTGTTGCTGTGGCGCATCGCCGGCAAGCACCATCCGCGATGGTGTTCGGGATGGTGGATCGACGGTTGACCCGAGAAAAATAATCAATCGGATCAACGGGTTATGGGGCCTGCTGGCGGAGGCGGTGAGATTCGAACTCACGGAAGGGTTCCCCCTTCGCCGGTTTTCAAGACCGGTGCCTTAAACCGCTCGGCCACACCTCCAGCAGGGTCGCCATTGTAGTCAGAACGGCGCGAGGGCCTGCGCGCAGTCGATGCTCACAAGTTCACGCCGGCCGCCGTCGATGCGCGCGGCGGTGAGCCGGCCGCCCCAGACGCAGCCGGTGTCGAGCGCCAGCAGGTCGGGCCGCTCGAGCGTGCCCAGCGTCGACCAGTGGCCGAACGCGACCGGCGTGCCCTCGGTGCGCCGGCCGGGAATGTCGAACCAGGGGCGCAGGTGCGCGGGCGCGGCATCGGCGCCTTCCTTGAGCTGGAAGTCCATCGTGCCGTCCATCTCGCAGAAGCGGATGCGCGTCAGCACGTTGACGATCAGCCGCAGGCGGTCGTGGCCGACGAGCGTCTCGTCCCAGCGCGTCGGCGCGTTGCCGTACATCACCTGCAGGAAGCCGGGCAGGTCGGGGCCGCGCAGCAGCGTCTCGGCCTCGGCGGCCAGGGCCAGCGTCTGCGCCGCGTCCCACTGCGGCACCACGCCGGCGTGCACCATCAGCCAGCCGTGCGCCTGCACCGCCAGGCGCTGCTGGCGCAGCCAGTCCAGCCAGGCCTCGCGGCGCGGGCTGGCGAGGATCTCGCCGAGCGTGTCGGAGCGGTGCGGTGCGCGCACGCCGTGCGCCACCGCCAGCAGGTGCAGGTCGTGGTTGCCCAGCAGGCAGGTGGCGGCGTCGCCGAAGCCGGCCAGCCGCTCGAGCACCTTCAGCGAGCACGGACCGCGGTTGACCAGATCGCCCAGCAGGTAGACATGGTCGCGCGAGGGGGAGAAGTCCAGGGTGGCCAGCAGTCGCTCGAAAGCGTCGCAGCAGCCTTGCAGGTCGCCGATCAGGTAAATCATGGCCCGGATTCTGCTACGCTCGGCGGGCCTCAACTTCCGGCGCGGCGTGCCCTGCCGTGCCTGTCATGGACCTAGCTCTACTTTTCGCCCTGATCCTGCTCAACGGCGTCTTCGCGATGTCCGAGATGTCTCTCGCCGCCAGCCGCAAGGCCCGGCTGCAGGTGATGGCCGAAGCCGGCGATGCCGGCGCCCGCGCCGCGATGGCGCTTCACGACAGCCCGACCCAGTTCCTCTCGACGGTGCAGATCGGCATCACCTCGATCGGCGTGCTCAACGGCATCGTCGGCGAGGCCGCCTTCTCCGGGCCGGTCTCGGCCTGGCTGGAGTCGCATGTCGGCGTGCCCGCCAACATCGCCGACATCCTGGGCACCGGCCTCGTCGTCGTGCTGCTCACCTTCGTGACGATCATCTTCGGCGAGCTGGTCCCGAAGCGCGTCGGCCAGATGTACCCGGAGACGGTGGCGCGCCTGGTCGCGCAGCCGATGGGCTGGCTGTCGGTCGGCGCCAGCCCCTTCGTCAAGCTGCTGGCCGGCACGACGCAGGCGATCCTGAAGCTGCTGGGCGTGCGCGACACCGGCAACCGCGGCGTGACCGAGGAGGAGATCGCCGCCAGCCTGGAGGAAGGCCTGGACGCCGGCGTCATCGAGGCGCAGGAGCACCAGATGGTGCGCAACGTCTTCCGGCTCGACGACCGCCAGATCGGCTCGATGATGATCCCGCGCGGCGACATCGCCTGGCTGGACGTGGCCGCCTCGCGCGACGAGATCCTGTCGGTGCTGACCGAGCACGGCCACTCGCGCTATCCGGTCTGCCGCGGCAGCCTCGACGAGGTGATGGGCGTGGTGACCGCGCACCAGCTGCTGATGCAGCTCGCCGGCAGCCGCGAGTTCGTGCTGGTCGAGTCGATGCAGCCGGCGGTGTTCGTGCCCGAGACGCTCTCGGGGATGGAGCTGCTCGATCATTTCCGCGGCTCGCCGGTGCAGATGGTCTTCGTCGTCGACGAGTACGGCGTCGTGCAGGGCGTGATCACGCTGCGCGACGTGCTCGAGGCGATCACCGGCGAATTCACGCCCCACCAGGCCGAGGACGCCTGGGCGGTGCAGCGTGCCGACGGCTCCTGGCTGGTCGACGGCCTGATCCCGGTGCCCGAGCTGAAGGACCGCCTGGGCCTGAAGCTGCTGCCCGACGAGGACCGGGGCCGCTACAACACGCTGGCCGGCATGGTGATGCTGCTGCTGGGCCGGCTGCCGCAGACCGCCGACGCGGTCGAATGGGAAGGCTGGCGCTTCGAGGTGGTCGACCTCGATGGAAAGCGCGTCGACAAGGTGCTCGCCAGCCGCATCGAGGAACCGGCCGAGGAGCCCACCACATGACATCGTCCCCCGCCGGCGCCGGCGTTCTCTACCACCACCCGGTGCTGCTGACCCGCGAGGAGCACGCCGATCGCCGGGTCGTGCCGGTCACCGACTGGCGCATCGCCGCCGGCCTGAACGCGGTGCCGGTCACGGTCGTCGAGTTCGAGTCGCTGGCGCGCGAGCTGCCGCTGGCCTTCGTGCCGGCCGGCCGCGACGCCGAGGGCCGCACCCGTGTCGCGCCGGTGGCGCTGCTGGGCCTGAGCGAGGGCGAGAACCTCTGCATCGACGCCGACGGGCGCTGGATCGGCACGACGATTCCGGCCTTCCTGCGCCGCTATCCGTTCGCCTACGCCACCGCCGACGACGGCGCGCCGACGCTGGCGGTCGACGCCGCCTGGCCGGGCTTCAACACGGTGGAGGGCGAGCGCCTGATCGCCGACGACGGCCAGCCGACCGAGTTCCTGAAGCAGACGCTGGCTTTCCTGGAGCGCTACGAGCGCGACACGCTGCGCACCCGCGTGCTGTGCGCCGGCTGGTCGCGCTGGACCTGCTGCGCGGCGGCGAGATCCGCGGCGAGATCGCGGGCGGGCGCCGGCTCAACGCGACCGGCTTCTTCATGATCGACGAGCAGCGTCTGGCGACGCTGCCCGACGAGGCGGTGCTGGAGCTGCACCGCAGCGGCCTGATGGCGCTGATCCATGCCCACCGCGTGTCGATGGGGCATGTGCAGACGCTGGCCGCGCGCCTGCCGGCGGCCCGCTGAGGGCCTGCGCTCAGGCCGCCCGGGCCTCGCGGCGGCGCAGCCGCGCCAGCGCAGCCACCGCCAGACCCAGGCCGCCCAGCCAGCCCGCGCCGAGCGCGCCGCCGCCGTCGCCTGAGGAGGTGCTGCCGCCGCCGCTTGCCGGCGTGCCGGCGCTGTCGCTGCCGTCGGTGCCGCAGGCGGCCGTCGGCGCCGGGCCGGTGCGCAGCACCGCGGAGCTGCTGGCGCTGCCCCCCGCGCTGTCGCCGACCGTCAGCGTGACCGCCACCAGGCCGCTGCCGGTGGCCGACACCGAGGCGGTCGAGCCGCTGGTCGTGCCATTGAACGCGGCCAGCGCGCTGTCGCTCAGGCTCCAGCCGTAGCCGGCGAGCGTGCGCGAGCCGGTCGCGCTCGAGCCGCTGCCGTCGAGCAGCGTCGCGCTGCCCAGCGCGATGCGCGTCGTCGTCTCGCCGATGCGCGCGATCGGCAGCGTGCCGGCGGCGGCGCGCACCGCCGCGCCCGCGTCGAGCATGCCCGCGCCGCAGGTGCCGGTGGTGCAGTAGCACTCGTCCTGCGCCGAGCTGCTGCCGGCCACGCAGGTCGACACGCCCGTGGCGCCACTGCTGGGGAAGCTGCGGGCGCTGGACTTCAGCAGCGCCGTCACCTGCGCCGGCGTCAGCGCCGGATTGGCCGCCAGCATCAGCGCGGCGGTGCCGGAGACCAGCGGTGCCGAGAAGCTGGTGCCGACCGCCGCGTCGCTGCCGCCGGTGGTGTAGGTCGGGCAGGCCGGGGCGGTGGTGCCGGTGTTGCTGGTGCTCAGGATCGGATAGAGGCACTCGCCGGTCGCGTTGACGCAGTTGCCCGCCGGCGCGGCGATCGTCGCCTGGCTGCCGAGGCTGGAGTAGCCGTTCTTCGTGCCGGTGTGGCGCAGGCCGGCCACCGCGATGACGCCCGCGCAGTTCGCCGGCGTGTTGACCGCCAGGCTGTCGTTGCCGACCGAGGCGACGACGACCGTGCCGGCGGCGTTGATCTCGGCCACCGCGACGGTGTAGGGATCGCTCGACGAGCAGCTGCCGGCATAGCCCAGGCTCATGTTGATGACCCGGGCCGGGTTCGGGTTGGCCGGCACGCCCGGCACCGTCAGGCCGGCGGCCCAGCGCATGCCGGCGATGATGTCCGAGTCGTAGCCGCCGCACTTGCCCAGCACCCGCACCGGCATCACCCGCACATGGCGGCCCAGGCCGGCCATGCCGGTGGCGTTGTTGGTCGCGGCGGCGATCAGGCCGGCGGTCTGCGTGCCGTGCCAGCTGCTGTCGGCGACGCCGCAGCCCTTGAGCGTGGCGTTGCTGCTGTTCTCGCTGGCGCTGATCCAGTCGCCTGGGTCGGCGGGGTTGCTGTCCCAGCCGTCGCCGTCGTTGGAGATCACCGACTCGGAGACGAAGTCGTAGCCGGCGACCAGCTTGCCGTCGAGGTCCGGGTGGTTCCAGCGGATGCCGGTGTCGAGCACCGCGACGATGACGCCGGCGCTGCCCGTCGTCAGCGACCAGGCCGACTCGGCGTTGATCGAGGACACCAGCGTGCTCGTCGGCGTGTGCAGGTACCACTGGCCGCTGGCCGGGCTGATGCCGCTGCCGCCCGCGTACAGCGGATCGCTGACGACGGCATGGGCGCGGCGGCGCTGGTCGACATGCACCTCGGCGACCTGGCTGTCGGCGGCGAGCCGGCTGGCCAGCGCGGCGCTGTTCATGCCGCTGGCCAGGATGACCTGGGTGTCGGGCGCGATGCTGGTGCCGTCCTGCAGCGACAGGCCCAGGCGCTGGCCGAGGGCCTGCGCCTGGTGCAGCGCCGCCGTCGTGGCGGTGCCGGACGAACGGTTCGCCGACAGCGTGCTGGCGAGCCGGGTGGCGCGAAAGCGCACGATGACGCGTGCCGTCTCCGCACTCTCCTGGGGCACCGCCGCGCTGCGCAGCGGCGCGCGCTCGGTGGCGGCCTGGGCCGCCGGCACGGCGACATGGGGCAGGGCCAGCGCCGTCAGCGCGGCGAGGGCAGGACGCAGCAGCGTCGACAGGCGGGAGCGGAGCGGCATGGTCGGATCCACGGCAGGCAGGGCGTGAGGGTCTCCCCGGACACGGGGATCGGCGAGTGTAGGTCCGTGAACTTGTCGACCGTGTTGCGTGCCTCTGAAGCCCGCGGCCAATGTGTAGCCAGTTGTGCCGACGATCACGGGCTGCGCGGCCGCCCCCCTTGTCGCGTGGCGTGAGGACTGCGCGGCCACGGGCGATGAGGCGTCGGCCATCCCTTGAACAAGGGATCATGTCGCCCCCGAAATCGCAGATCCGCGACTTACCATCAGGCTCAGATCATGAGCCCGGATCCCGCTTCGTGCAGGAATCCGGCGCCCGAACCGACCTGGACCAATTGGGGAAGTCCATCCATGGAACGCACCGAACGTTTCTGCAGGATCGAGATGCTGATCCGCAGCCGAGGCTGTGTCAGCTTCGCCGACCTGATGACCGAGCTGGGTGTCTCGCGCGCCACGCTCAAGCGCGATCTGGACCATCTGCGCACCCGCATGGATGCGGCGATCGTCTATGACCGCGACCGCAACGGCTACCGCTTCGCGGTGACCGGCCGGCAGGCGCGCCGGCCCGGCCCGCCCGAGGCCTCGGGCGTGTGGTTCAGCGAGCGCGAGATCCACGCGCTGCTGACGATGCACCAGCTGCTCGACGGCCTGGGCGTGGGCAGCAGCATGGGCCGGCACCTGCAGCCGGTGCTCGAGCGGCTGCAGGGCATGCTCGGCACCAGCGACAGCGAGGCGCGCGAGCTGGTGCGCCGGCTGCGGGTGGTGCCGCCGGCGCGCAAGCCGGTGCGCGGCCGCAGCTTCGAGCGTCTGGCCGGCGCGGTGCTCGAGCGCCGCCGCCTGCGGCTGACGATCGAGGCGGACGACGGCAGCGGCGAGCGCGACCGCATCATCTCGCCGCTGCGCATGATCCATGACGGCGGCATCTGGCTGCTCGACGCCTGGTGCCACGAGAGCGAGGCGCTGTGCCGCATCCCGGTGCCTCAGGTGCGGGCGGTGCAGACGCTGGAGCTGCGCGCGCGCGAGGTGCCGATGCGGGTGATCGAGGCCGAGCTCGACGCGATGCCGGCGCTGCGCGCGGCCTGAGCCCGCGCCGCGCAGCGGCGATACTGCGGCCCATGTCGATGCCCGAAGGAATGCCCGTCCACCGTCACGAGCTGACGCCCGGCCTGCTGGTGCTGCACGGCAACCGGCTCGAGCTGCTGCAGCAGGCGGTGTTCGCCTGGCTGGACCGCCAGCCGCTCGATCCGCTCGAGTCCGACGTGCTGCTGGTGCAGAGCAACGGCATCGCCGAGTGGATGAAGATGTCGCTGGCGCGGCGCAGCGGCGTCTGCGCGGCCTCGCGGGTGGAGCTGCCGGCGCGTTTCCTGTGGCGGCTGTACCGGGCGATGCTCGGCCGCGACGGGGCGCCGGCGCGCTCGCCCTTCGACAAGGCGCCGATGACCTGGCGGCTGATGCAGGCGCTGCCCGGCTGGATCGAGCGGCCCGGCTTCGAGCCGCTGCGGCAGTTCCTGGAGGCGGGCGCCGCGCGCGGCGATGCGCTGGACGATCCGGTGCGCCGGCTGCAGCTCGCCGAGCGCCTGGCCGACCTCTACGACCAGTACCAGATCTACCGCGCCGACTGGCTCGACGACTGGGGCCGCGGGCGCGAGGTGCTGCGCCTGGGCGACGGCCGCGAGATGGCGCTGCCCGAGGCGCAGCGCTGGCAGGCTCGGCTGTGGCACGGCCTGCTGGCGTCGCTCGACGAGGGCGGCCGGCGTGCGGTGCGCAGCGACGTGCACCGGCGCTTCGTCGCGGCGGTCGAGGCGGGTGACGCGCCGCGCCAGCCGCTGCCGCGCCGGGTGGTGCTGTTCGGGCACAGCCACCTGCCGTGGCAGACGCTGGAGGCGCTGGTGGCACTGTCGCAGCGGGCGCAGGTGCTGCTGGCGGTGCCCAATCCCTGCCGCTTCCACTGGGCCGACATCCTCGACGGCCGCGAGCTGCTGCGCACGCTGCGGCGGCGCCAGCCGCTGCGCGGCGGGCTGGACCTGGCCGAGATCCCGCTCGACCGCATGCATGCGCATGCGCATCCGCTGCTGGCTGCCTGGGGCCGGCAGGGGCGCGACTTCATCCGCATGCTCGACCGCTTCGACGATGCGGCCGCCGCGCAGTCGCGCTTCCAGGTGCCGCGCATCGACCTGTTCGACGAGGACCTGGATGCGGCCGACGATCCGGTGCGCGGCGTGCCGCTGCTGGTGCGGGTGCAGCGCGCGATCCGCGACGGCCTGCCGCTGCCCGAGATCGTCGAGCGCGAGGCCGCCGCGCCGCCGCTGGCCTCGGGCGACCGCTCGATCCGCTTCACGGTCGCGCACAGCGCGATGCGCGAGATCGAGATCCTGCACGACCGGCTGCTGGATGTGCTGGCCGCACCGCCGACGGGCCCGGACGGCCGCCCCGGCGCGCCGCTGGCGCCGCGCGACATCGTCGTGATGGTGCCCGACATCGAGCCCTGGGCGCCGCTGATCCATGCGGTCTTCGGCCAGCACGCGCCCGGCGACGCGCGCCGTATTCCCTACGAGATCGCCGACCTGAAGCTGCGCGGGCGCCAGCCGATGCTGGTGGCGCTGGAATGGCTGCTCAAGGTCACGCGCCAGCGCTGCACCGTCGGCGAGCTGCGCGATCTGGTCGACGTGCCGGCGCTGGCGGCGCGCTTCGGGCTGCAGGACGCGGACCGCGCCACCGCCGCGCGCTGGCTCGAGGGCGCCGGCGTGCGCTGGGGGCTGGATGCGGCGCAGCGCGACGGCCTCGGCCTGGGCGCCTGCGGCGAGGTCAACAGCGGCCTGTTCGGGCTGCGCCGCATGCTGCTGGGCTATGCCCATGGCCGCCTCGACGAGGACATCGACGACGAGGGGAGCCCTTCGCCCTGGCGGCACATCGATCCCTACGACGAGGTCGGCGGTCTGGATGCCGGCATCGCCGGCTCGCTGGCGGCGCTGATCGCGGCGCTGCGCCGGTGGTGGAGCGAGGCCGCCGTGCCGGCCACGCCCCCGGTCTGGCAGCAGCGTGCGGTGCGGCTGCTCGAGACCTTCTTCGAGCCGGTCGACGAGACCGACCGGCTGCTGCTGGCCTCGCTGACCGAGGCGCTCGGGCGCTGGCTCGACGACTGCGAGGACGCCGGCTTTGCGCCGCCGGTGCCGCTGGAGGTGCTGCGCGAGGGCTGGCTGGCCGGCGTCGACGAGCCGAGCCTGAACAGCCGCTTCCTGGGCGGCGGCGTCGTGTTCTGCACGCTGATGCCGATGCGGGCGATTCCGTTCGAGATCGTCTGCCTGCTGGGCATGAACGACGGCGACTACCCGCGCCGCGCGCCGCGCAGCGACTTCGACCTGCTGGCGCTGCCCGGCACGCAGCGCCCCGGCGACCGCGCCCGCCGCGACGACGACCGCATGCTGATGCTCGAGGCGCTGCTGGCGGCGCGCCGCGGCCTGTCGATCAGCTGGTCCGGGCGCAGCGTGCGCGACAACAGCGAGCAGCCGCCCTCGGTGCTGGTGGCGCAGCTGCGCGATCACCTGGACGCCGGCTGGGGCGCGGGCCTGTCGACGCGGCTGACGACCGAGCACCCGCTGCAGCCCTTCAGCCGGCGCTACTTCGAGATCGCCGAAACCCGGCGGGCCGGAGATGGCGAGGCGCCGCGCACCTGGGCGCGCGAGTGGCGCCAGGCCCATGCTGACGCACAGGCCGGCGTGGCGCTGCCCGGGCCGGTGCCGGGCGCCGCCACGGCGTCGCCACCGGCCCGCGACGACGAGCCGCTGACGCTGGCGCGGCTGGAGCGCTTCCTGCGCAATCCGGTGCAGCACCATTTCCGCGAGCGCCTCGATGTCGAGTTTCCGCCGCTGGCGGTGCAGGCCGCCGACGACGAGCCGCTGGCGCTGGGCGCGCTCGACGAGACGCTGCTGCTGCGCGAGCTGCTCGACCAGGACCGCGGCCTGGAGGCGGGCGCGCCGATGACGCTGGCGGCCTGCCGGGTCGAGCTGCTGCGGCGCACCGCGCGGCTGGCACGCCGGGGCGAGCTGCCGCTGGCCGGGCTGGGCGAGCTGTGGCGGCTGCGCTTCGCGCGCCAGAGCGCGCCGGTCTGGCGCGAGTGGCAGCGTGCGCGCCACCAGTGGTCCGAGCCGGTGCGGCCGCTGCAGCTGGCGGTGCAGCACCAGGACCTGCGCATCGACGACTGGCTCGACGCGCTGCGGCGCGAACCCGGTGCGCCGGCCGAGGCGCCGCCGCTGTGGCTGGCGATCGAGGCGCGCCGGCTGTGCCGCCCGATCACCACCGGCCCGGACAAGGGCGCGCTGGCGCCGCAGGCCGACAAGCTGCTGCGGCCGTGGCTGCGCCTGCTGCTGGCCGCCGCCTGCGGCCATGCGGTCGAGGGCCGGCTGATCGGCCGCGACGCGGTGCTGCGGCTGCAGCCGCCGTCGGCGCCGGCCGCCCGCGAGGCGGTCGAGGCGCTGCTGTCGGGCTGGAGCCGGCAGCGCGAGGCGCCGCTGCCGGCGGCGCTGCGCACCTCGCTGGCGTGGCTGAAGGGCCTGGATCTGGAGTGTGCCGACGAACTGGCCCGTCCGGTCTTCGAGGGCCGCCAGGGCGCCCGCGCGCTGCCCGGCGAGGGCGAGGAGCCGGCGCTGGCGCGGGTCTTTCCCGACTGGGAGACGCTGCGCGAGGCGCCGGACTTCGAGGGCTGGACGCTGGCGCTCTACGGTCCGCTGCATGCCTGGGTGCGCGACGGCGGCGTGACGGTCGAGCCGCTGGGCGACGCCGAGGCCGGCGACGAGGACGAAGGCGCCGGCGCGGCCGGTGCGGAGGACGCCCCATGAGCACGCGGCTCGATCCGCTGACCCTGCCGCTGCGCGGCTCGCGCCTGATCGAGGCCAGCGCCGGCACCGGCAAGACCTGGACCATCGCGGCGCTCTACCTGCGCCTGGTGCTCGGCCACGGCGACCACGGCACGCGCGAGCCGCGGGCGCTGCTGCCGGCGCAGATCCTGGTGATGACCTTCACCCGCGCGGCGACGCGCGAGCTGTCCTCGCGCATCCGCGAGCGGCTGATCGATGCGGCGCGGCTGTTCCGCGACCCCGCGGCGCTGGCGGCCAGCGGCGACGCCTTCGTGCAGGCGCTGGCCGCCGACTGCGCCGACGAGGCGGCCCGCTCGCGCGCCGCGCATCGGCTCGCGCTGGCGGCCGAGGGCATGGACGAGGCGGCGGTGCACACCATCGACGCCTGGTGCCAGCGCACGCTGCGCGAGCATGCCTTCGACAGCGGCAGCCTGTTCACCGAGGAGCTGGTCGCCGACGAGGCCGAGCTGCTGCAGCAGGCGGTGCTCGATGTCTGGCGCCGCGAGGTCTATCCGCTGCCGATGGCCGCGCTGGAGCTGCTGCACCGCCAGTGGCCCGATGCCGAGGCGATGGGCCGCCAGGCCCGGCCGCTGCTGATGCACGAGGAGCTGCTGGACGCCGCCGACGGCGCGCAGGCGCTGCCCGACTGGCTGCCGGACTGGGTCGAGACGCGCCGCGCGCGGCTGCTGGCGCTCAAGGCCGGCTGGGTCGAACGGGCCGAGGCGATGTTCACCTGGATCCACCGCCAGCAGAACGGGCCGAAGCCGCCGTTCAGCGGCGTCAAGGTCAATCCGAAGTCGCTGGAAAAATGGCATGGCCAGATCGTCGCCTGGGCCGAGGATGCGCTGGCCGAGCGGCTGGTGCTGCAGCCCGACACCGGCGCGCGGCGGCTGACGCCCGACGGCCTGCGCGAGGCGCTGAAGAAGAACCACGACTGCGGCGAGATCCCGGCCGCCTTCGCCGAGTTCGAGGCGCTGCAGGCCGAGCTGGCGACGCTGGAGCCGCCGGGCCCGCGCCTGCTGCGCCATGCGGCGCGGCGCATCGCGCAGCGGCTCGACCAGCTCAAGCGCGCCTCGGCGCAGTTCGGCTTCGCCGACCTGCAGCGCCGGCTCGAGCAGGCGCTGGCGGGCGAGGCCGGCCCGCGCCTGCGCGAGGGCATCCTGGCGCAGTACCCGGTGGCGCTGATCGACGAGTTCCAGGACACCTCGCCGCTGCAGTACCGGCTGTTCGACCGCCTCTACCGGGTCGCCGACGACGATCCGGCCACCGCGCTGCTGATGATCGGCGACCCGAAGCAGTCGATCTACCGCTTCCGCGGCGCCGACATCTACAGCTATCTGGCGGTGCGCCGCGCCACCGCCGGGCGCCACCACGCGCTGGGCACCAACTACCGCTCGACGAAGGCGCTGGTCGGTGCGGTCAACGCGGTCTTCCTGCAGGCCGAGCAGCGCCGGCCCGGCGAGGCCTTCGGCTTCGGTGGTCCGGCCGAGCCGGGCGCCGGCCCCGAGGCCACGCTGCCTTTCGATCCGGTCGGCGCGAAGGGGCGCGACGAGACGCTGGGCCGTGGCGACACCGCGCTGCCGGCGCTGCAGATCGAGTGGCTGCCGACGCCGCTGCCGGCCGAGGAGCTGCGCGAGACGCTGGCGCGCCGCGCCGCCGAGCGCATCGTCGACTGGCTCGACGACGCGAGCCTGGCCTTTCGCCGCCCCGGCGGCGAGGCGCGCCGCCTGGCGCCGGGCGACATCGCGGTGCTGGTGCGCAACCGCCGCGAGGCCGAGGCGGTGCGCCGCGCGCTGCGCCGGGCCGGCGTGGCCTCGGTCTACCTGTCCGACCAGGATCCCGTCTTCGACACCGCCGAGGCGCGCGACCTGCTGCGCTGGCTGCAGGCGGTGGCCGAGCCGCAGGACACCCGGCTGGCGCGTGCGGCCTTCGCCACCGCGACGGTGGGCCTGTCGCTCGACGAGCTGGCGCGGCTGGTGCACGACGACGTGGCCTGGGACGCGCGGCTGGCGCTGCTGGCGCAGCTGCGCCGCGTCTGGCAGCGCCAGGGCGTGCTGACGCTGGTGCGCCAGACGCTGCATCTGCTGGACCTGCCGGCGCGCTGGCTGGCCGGCCAGGAGGTGGCCGACGGCGAGCGGCGCCTGACCAACCTGCTGCACCTGGGCGAGCTGCTGCAGTCGGCCAGCAGCCGGCTGGAGGGCGAGCAGGCGCAGATCCGCTGGCTGGCCGAGCAGATCTCGGGCCTGGGCAGCGGCGGCAATGCAGGCAGCGACGAGCGGGTGGTGCGGCTGGAGAGCGACGCCGAGCTGGTGCAGGTCGTCACGGTGCACAAGTCCAAGGGCCTGGAATATCCGGTGGTGGTGATGCCCTTCGCGGCGTCGGCGCGGCCGGTGAAGAAGGGCGACGCGCCGTTCGTCGAGCGGGTCGATGCCGAGGGCCGGCGCCGGCTGGACTTCGCGCCCGACGGCGAGGCGCTGGCCGAGGCCGAGCGCGAGCGCCTGCGCGAGGACCTGCGGCTGTTCTATGTCGCGCTGACCCGGCCGCGCCATCTGCTGTGGCTGGGCGTCGGCCTGGCGCGCAGGCCGCGTGCGCAGGACGAGCATCTGCTGCACCAGAGCGCGCTCGGCCACCTGCTCGGCGGCGGCGCCGCGATGACGGTCGATCAGGTCGGACAGGCCCTGCAGGAGCTGTGCGCGTTCCGGCCGCCCGATCCGTTCGTGGCCGGCGCGATCGAGGCGACGCCGCTGCGGCCGGTGACGCGGCGCCCGCGCCTGCAGCGCCGCATCCCGGCGCGTCCGCTGGCCGAGCCGCCGGTCTACCGCGCCGCCTTCGACCGCGACTGGGCGGTCGGCAGCTTCACCGCGCTGGTGCGCGACCTGAAGGAGGCGACGGCTTCGCCGCTGCCCGGTGCCGGGATCGATGCCGAGGTCTGGGATCGCTCCGGCCTGCCGGCGCTGCTGGCCGATCCGCGTCGCCAGGAGCAGGTGCGCGAGGAATGGGCGGTGCAGCCGACGGGCGATCCCGCCGTCGAGCCGGTGGCCGAAGCCGAGGCTGAAGCGGCCTGGCACCGCTTTCCGCGCGGTGCGCTGCCGGGCAACTTCCTGCACGAGCTGCTGCAGCTGCTGGCGCAGGAGGGCTTCGGCCGCCGCGCCGAGCCGGCGGTGCGCCGGATGGCCGAGCGGCGCTGCGTTCGGGCCGGCCACGGCGAGCGCGCCGAGGAGGTGCTGGTCTGGATGGACGCGGTGTTGGCCGCGCCGCTGCCGCCGCTGGGCGGCGCCGCGCTGGAGCAGGTCGGCGCGCTGCTGCCGGAGATGGAGTTCTGGATGCCGAGCCGGCAGCTCGACAGCGCCGCCTTCGACCGGCTGTGCCGTCAGGCGCTGCTGCCCGGACGCGAGCGCCCGGCGCTGGTGCCGCGCCAGCTCGACGGCATGATGATGGGCTTCGTCGACCTGGTCTTCGAGCAGGACGGGCGCTGGTGGGTGATCGACTACAAGTCCAACCACCTCGGCGACCGCGACGCGGACTACGACCGCGCCACGCTGGAGCGCGCGGTGCTCGACCACCGCTACGAGCTGCAGGCGGTGCTCTACCTGCTGGCGCTGCACCGGCTGCTCGGGCGCCGACTGGGGGCGGGCTACGATCCCGAAGCCCACCTCGGCGGCGCGATCTGCCTGTTCCTGCGCGGCATCCGCGGCCCCGAGCGCGGCTGCGTGCTGCTGCGCCCGCCGACGGCGCTGCTGCTGGCGCTTGACCGGGCGCTGGGCGCCCAGCCCGAAACGGCCGAAGACGCCGACGAAGCCTGCGCATGACCCGACCGACCGCATTTCCCGCCGATCCGGCCCAGGCCGACCTGTTCGATCTGCCCGATCCGACCGAACCGGTCGATCCGGCCGAGGCGGCTCCCGAGGCCGCCGAGCTGCTGGCGCTGCTCGACGACTGGTGCGCCCAGGGCTGGCTGCGCCGGCTCGATGTCGCGCTGGCGCGCTGGCTGGCCGACGAATGCCCGCAGGCGCCGGTGGCGGCGCTGCTGGCCGCCGCGTTGCTGGCGCAGCGCGAGGGCCGCGGCCACACCTGCATCGAGCTGACCGAGCTGCTGGCGCAGCGCCGCCCCGGCGCGGCCGCGCGCGCCGACGACGAGGGCTGGCTCGACGGTCCGGCCGTGGCGCAGCAGGCACTGGCGGCGCTGCTGCAGCGCCTGCCGGGCGAGCTGGCCGACTGGATGGCGGCGCTGCGCGACAGCGGCGCGGTCGAGACCGCGCAGGCCCGGCGGCCGGGCGCGCCGCTGCGGCTGGAGGACGACGGCCGGCTCTACCTGCGCCGCCACTGGCGCGACGAGCAGGCGGTGGCGCAGGCGGTGCGCGAGCGGGTGCGTCCGGCGGATGCCGTCGAGGCCGCCGGCTGGCCGACGCCCGATCCGGCCGAGGTGCGCCGCTGGCTCGACCGGCTGTTCAGCCCGCGCGATCCGAAGGACGGCCCGGACTGGCAGCGCATCGCCTGCGCGGTGGCGCTGCGCGGCCGGCTGGCGCTGATCACCGGCGGCCCCGGCACCGGCAAGACCTACACCGTCGCGCGGCTGCTGGCGCTGGGCTACGCGCTGCATCCGGCGCCGCGCACGCTGCGCATCGCGCTGGCCGCGCCGACCGGCAAGGCCGCGGCGCGGCTGAAGCAGTCGATCGATCTGGCGCTGCAGCAGCTCGGCCAGGCGCTGCCGGGCGTGCTCGACTGGGCCGACCTGGGCGAGCGCCTGCGCGAGTCCACCACGCTGCACCGGCTGCTGGGCGCGCGGCCCGACACCCGCGCGCTGCGCCATGACGCGCGCCATCCGCTCGAGGTCGACCTGCTGGTGGTCGACGAGGCCTCGATGGTGCATCTGGAGATGATGGCCGCGCTGCTGGCGGCGCTGCCGGCCTCGGCGCGGCTGGTGCTGCTGGGCGACCGCGACCAGCTCGCCTCGGTCGAGGCCGGCGCGGTGCTGGGCGACTTCTGCCGCGGCGCGGTGCATGGCCACTACGACGCCGACAGCGCACGCTGGATCGCCGACTGCACCGGCCAGGCACTGCCGCCGGCGATGTGCCTGCCGGCCTCGCGCGACCGGCAGGCGGGCGCGCCGCCGCTGGTGCTGGCACAGCAGACGGTGATGCTGCGCGAGAGCCGGCGCTTCGGCGGCGCGATCGGCCGGCTGGCGCTGGCGGTCAACGACAACGATGTCGGCCGCGCCGCGCAGGTGCTGCGCGAGCGCGACGACGCGGTCGCGCGGCTGACGCCGCCCGAGGGCGCGACCGAATCGGCCGCGCTGGCGCAGGTGGTGGCGCTGGCGCTCGACGGCCGCCCCGGCGCGCCGCAAGGCTATGCCGCGTGCCTTGATGCGTTGCGTGCCGGGCCGGACGGGCCGGACGAGGCGGCCCACCAGCGCTGGGTGGTCGGCGTGCTGCGCGCCTTCGACCGCTTCCGGCTGCTGTGCGCGCTGCGCGAGGGCGACTGGGGCGTGGCGGGCCTGAACGCGCTGATCGAGGCGCGGGCGCGGGCACGCTGGCGCCTGGCCGCCGGCGAGTGGTATGCCGGCCGGCCGGTGATGGTCACCCGCAACGACCCGGCGCTGGGCGTGCACAACGGCGATGTCGGCATCGCGCTGCCCTCGGCCGACGGGCGCAGCCTGCGGGTCTGGTTCGTCGACGGCGACGACCTGCCGCCGCGCTCGGTGATGGCCAGCCGGCTCTCGCGCGTCGAGACCGCCTTCGCGATGACGGTGCACAAGTCGCAGGGCTCGGAGTTCGCGCATGTGGCGCTGGTGCTGCCGCCGCAGATGAATCCGGTGCTGAGCTGCGAGCTGGTCTACACCGGCATCACCCGCGCCAAGGGCGCCTTCACGCTGGTGGCGCCCGACCGCAGCGTCTGGGCGCGTGCGCTGCAGCGGCGCACCCGGCGCGCCAGCGGGCTGCCGGGGCTGCTGGCGTCGGACTGAATCCGTCAGCGGCCGGCCGTGCCGATCTCGGTCAGCGTCTTCAGGAAGGCCACCAGCGCCGCCTTGTCCTCGGCCGACAGCCCCAGGCCGGCGGGCGGATGCTTGGCCAGGTTGGGGTCGAGGTTCGGGCCGCGCTCGACGCCGTGGTCGTAGTGCTCGATGACTTCCTCGAGCGTGCGGAAGCGTCCGTCGTGCATGTAGGGCGCGGTCAGCTCGACATTGCGCAGGCTCGGCACCCGGAAGCGGCCGCGGTCGCTCTCCAGCCCGGTGACGCCGGCGCGGCCGGGATCGTCCGGGCGGCCCTTCAGACGCGGCAGGCCGATGCTGGCGAACTGCTGGCTGGTGAACAGGCTGCCGCCGTGGCAGTGGAAGCAGTCGGCGCCGCGCAGGCCCAGGCGCGGGTCGTGCTCGGTCAGGAAGAGCTCGAAGCCGCGCTTCTCGGCCGGGCTGAACTGCGCGCGGCCCTGCATCACCCGGTCGAACTTCGCGTCCTGCGCCACCAGCGTCAGCAGGTACTGCTCCAGCGCCAGGCCCAGGCGTGGCGCGCTGACCGGACCGCCGAAGGCCTGGCGGAAGCGCGCCTGCAGCGCCGCATCCCGCCCGAGCCGCTCGACCACCTGCGGCAGCCGGTCGCCCATCTCGTGCATCAGCTCGATCGGACGCAGCGCCTGATCGCGCAGCGCGCTGCGTCCGCCATCCCAGCCGAACTGGCGGCTCCAGGCCAGATTGCTGAGCGTCGGGGTGTTGCGCCGGCCTTCTCGGCCGTCGATGCCGCGGCTGGTCGCCCGGCCCGGGTCGACGAAGGCCCGGTCGGGCACATGGCAGCTCGCGCAGCTGACGCGCCCGTCGCGTGACAGGCGCGGATCGGCGAAGAGCTGGCGTCCGAGCGCCACGCCCTGCACGGTCAGCGGGTTGTCGGCCGGCAGCGTGATCCGGGGCAGGTTCGCGGCGGCGCTCCAGCGGTAGGGCGTGGTGTCGATGGGGGCCACGGCGGAGGCGGTCGCGCCAGGCGTGCCGGCAGCCGCCTGCGGTGCCAGTGCCTCGGCCCGGAAGGCGCGGGCCAGCGCCGCACGCAAGGCCCGCGAGGGCGGGTCGTCGCCGCGCGAGTGGGTCGAGTCGCCATCCTTCGAGAGGTCGACCGCCGCGAGCAGCCGGCCGGCGTCGAGCTTCAGGCGCAGCGTGCCGCCGGCGGCGAGCTGCAGCGGGCCCGGCAGCGTCACGGCGATGCGGTTGAGGTCGCCGGCCAGGTGATAGGAGAAGCCGCCGGTGCGGCCGGCCTCGGCACGGTCGAACTGCCACAGGCCCTCGATCGCGGCGAAGACATAGCCGCCGGTCCAGCCCCAGTGCATGTCGTTGACCAGCGGATGCAGCGGGTCGCCGGGCGCGAGCCGGTTCGGATCGGCATGGTTGGCCTCGGGCGCGACGCCGATCGCGAAGCGCAGCGCGCGGTAGCGGCCCGGCGCCAGGCCCGGCAGCGGCTCGCGCCGCTCGGGCTGGGTGGCGCGCACATGGCCATGCCAGCCCGCCGGCCCCACCCAGCGGCCGTCGTCGGTCTGCAGCTGCAGGCCCGAGAGCATCAGGTCGAGCCGGCTGATCGACAGCGCGCGCCCGCGCCGGTCCCGCACCGCGCCGAGCCGGTCGGGCTCCAGCACCTGGCCGGTCCGGTCGATGACCTGGAGCGCGAGCTCCGGTGCCGTTCCCGGTGCTGTCGCGGGGGCGGCGAGCGCGGCGGCGGGCAGGAGCCCGGCGATGACGAGGCGGGCGAACCGCCGCAGGACCGCGGCTGCGGTCGGGGGCGGCAGGGGCGTGGGGATCGCAGAAGCAGGGCGCATGCGCGAAGGCATCGGCGGAAACATCGGCGGAAAGGATGGGGTCGTCAATGTAAATGCATGTAACATAATTTGTGAATTGATACACGAACGCGCACGAAGCAGGCTTGCCGACATGAACACCCTGACCGCCCTCCGACCGGGACCGCTGCTGGCCCGGATCCTTCTGGCCGCCACGCTGGCGCTGTCCGGACTGACCACCTCCGCGCCGGCCGCGGCCCAGACGGCCACCGCGCCGCAGGCGCTGGCCAGCGGCACCGCGGTCGGCGGCATTTCCGGCGCCTACGGCAGCCAGCGCTACTACACGATCGAGGTGCCGGCCGGCGCCAGCGCGCTGGCGATCTCGATCGCCGGCACCTCCGGCGATGCCGACCTGTACGTGCGCCGCGGCGCGCTGCCGACGCTGTCGAGCTGGGACTACCGGCCCTACCGCAGCGGCTCGAACGAATCGGTCTCGGTCAGCGCGCCGGCATCCGGCACCTGGTACCTGATGCTGCGGGGCTATCAGGCCTACAGCGGCCTGACGCTGAAGGCGACCGTCACCGGCGGCGGCACCGTGACGCCGATCGCGGCGGCGCCGAGCTTCAGCCCGGCGCCGGGCACGCATTCGGGCCGGGTCAGCGTCAGCCTCGCGCCGGCCACGCCGGACGCGGTGGTGCGCTACACGCTCGACGGCAGCACGCCGAGCTCCGGCTCGGAGGTCTACACCGCGCCGATCCTGATCACCTCGACGACCCAGGTGCGCGCGGCCACCTTCGCCTCCGGCCAGATCACCAGCGCCATCGCCTCCGGCACCTACACCATCATCAACCCGGTGCAGACGCTGGCCACCGACACGACGCTCGCCGGCCTGGCCGGCGCGCAGGGCAGCGTCGCCAACTTCCGGGTGGCGGTGCCGGCCGGCGTCAGCAGCGTGAGCTTCTCGATCGCCGGCGGCAGCGGCGACGCCGACCTCTACGTCAAGTACGGCCAGCTCGCCACCACCTCGACCTGGGACCAGCGGCCCTACCTGTCGGGCAATGCCGAGACGGTCACGATCGCCACGCCGCGCGCGGGCGACTACTTCCTGATGGTGCACGGCTACCGCGCCTACTCCGGCGTGACGCTGAAGGTCGCCAGCGCCGGCACCGCCAGCGTCGGCAAGCCCGACATCACCATCGCGATGGACGCCGCCAATCCGCGCATCACCACCGAGACCTTCGCGGCGAACGCCTGCGAGATCGAGGAGGGCACCATCACCGCCGGCACGCACCGGCTGCTGCGCTTCAACACCCAGACGCGCAACATCGGCACCGCCGACCTGGTGCTGGGCAATCCGGCCTCGAGCAGCTCCTTCGAGTGGGGCGCCTGCCACGGCCACTACCATTTCCGCAGCTTCGCGCAGTACCGCCTGCTCGACACCAGCGGCGCGGTGGTGCGCACCGGCAAGAAGGTGGGCTTCTGCCTGATGGACATCACCCGCATCGACGGCGGCGCCAATCCTTCGGCGCGCTACACCTGCAGCAACCAGGGCATCCAGGCCGGCTGGGCCGATGTCTACAGCTCCAACCTGTCGGGCCAGTGGATCGACATCACCGGCGTGCCGGCGGGCAGCTACGTGCTCGAGATCGTCATGGACCCGATGAACCTCATCGACGAGCTCGACGAGAGCAACAACACCGGACGCCTGAATGTCACGATTCCCTGAGGGTGGACGCGCCGGCGGTGCCGGGCGACGCGTGCCGGCGCTGCTGGCGCTGGTGGTGGTGGCCGGCGGCGCGCTGGCCGGGTGGTGGCTGACCGGTCGCCCGGCCGGTCCGCAGGCGCCGCAGGGCGGACCCGCCGGCGCGGCCGTGGCGGTGGCGCCCGGCGGCAGCGGCGTGGCGGACTCGCCCTTCGGTGCGGGGAGCGCCGCGCAGGCCGGCGCGGGCCTGGCGCTGCCGCTGGCCGCGCTGCCCGCCCCGGCGCAGGCGGCCGCCCGCGAGATCGAGCGGCTTGCCGCGCTGCCGGCCGGCGACGAGGCGATCGCGCTGGCACGCCGGCTCGAGGACGGCGCGGACGCCGCCAGCCTGCCGGCCTGGCGCCTGGCGCTGCTGGGCAGCTCGTCCGCGGCGATCGAGCGCAGCGCGGTCACGGTGCTGGCGCGTCTGGCCGACGCCGAGACGATCGCCGCGCTCGGTCAGGACTACGGCCGGCTGCCCCCCGAGCGGCGCGGCCGCATCCTGCAGGTGCTGGAGAACGCCAGCCGGCCGGAGGCGCTCGACGGCCTGGTGCGCATCGCCGAGGGCGACAGCGACGAGAAGCGCTCGGCGCTGTCGATGTCGGCGATGCACGGCCTCGCGCACCTGGGCACGATGGACGCGACCGACTACCTGCTGCAGCAGGTGCGCACGCCGGTCATCGACCATGCGCTGATGGCGCTGGCGGGCGTGGGCACCCGCCAGGGGGTCGAGATGATGCGTGCGGCGGCCGACGGCTCGCGCGGCTTCGAGTCGCTCGATGCCGGCACCCGCCAGGCGCTGCGGCGCACCGCCGCCGCGGCCGAGGCGCGGCTGGCGCGCTGAGCCTCAGGTCGGCGCGACCGGGGCGGCCGGCACCGCGTCGACGATCGGGCCGCGCCCGCTCCAGCGGTCCAGCGCCAGGTAGATCACCGGCGTGATGTAGAGCGTCACCGCCTGCGACACGATCAGGCCGCCGACCACCGCCAGGCCCAGCGGCTGGCGCAGCTCGGCGCCGGCGCCCACGCCCAGCGCGATCGGCAGCGCCCCCATCAGCGCCGCCAGCGTCGTCATCAGGATCGGGCGCAGCCGCAGCAGGCAGGCCTGGCGGATCGCCTCCGGCGGGCTCAGGCCCTGCTCGCGCTGCGCCTCCAGCGCGAAGTCGATCATCATGATCGCGTTCTTCTTGACGATGCCGATCAGCATCAGGATGCCGATGGTGGCGATCAGCGTCAGGTCCATGCCGAAGAGCTGCAGCGTCAGCAGCGCGCCCACCGCCGCCGAGGGCAGGCCGGCCAGGATGGTCAGCGGGTGGATGTAGCTCTCGTAGAGCACGCCCAGCAGCAGGTAGATCACCAGCACCGCCAGGCCCAGCAGCACCAGCTGGCCCGACTGCGAGTCCTGGAAGACCGCCGCGTCGCCGCCCCAGGTGCCGATGATCGTCGCCGGCAGGCCGAGCTCGCGCGCGTGGCTTTCCAGCCGGGCCGTGGCCGTGCCCAGCGAGACCTCGGGCGCGAGGTTGAAGCTCAGCGTGATCGCCTGCAGCTGGCCCTGGTGGTTGACCGCGGTGGGCCCGAGCGTGCGCTGCACCGTGGCGAAGGCGGCGAGCGGCACCATCGCGCCGGACTTCGAGCGCAGCCAGACCTTGGCCAGCGCGTCCTCGAACTGGCGGTCGGCCTCGGCCGCCTCCAGGATCACCTGATAGGTGTTGCTCGGGTTGTAGATGGTCGAGACCTGGCGCTCGCCGAAGGTCGAGTAGAGCGCGCTGCGCAGGTCGGCCATCGACACGCCCAGCAGCGCGGCCTTGTCGCGGTCGATGCTCAGGCTGGCCTGCAGGCCGCGCAGCTGCGAGTCGCTGGTGACGTCGCGGAACAGCGCGGTGTCCTCGCGCAGCCGGCCCTGCAGCTTGCCGGCCCATTCGTTGAGCGCGTCGGCGCTGACGCTCTGCAGCGTGTACTGGTAGCGGCTCTTGCTCTGGCGCCCGCCCAGCTGCAGGTTCTGCACCGGGCGCAGGAAGACCTGCACGCCGGGCACGCCGCGCGTCTTCCGGCGCAGGCCCTCGACCACCTCCTTCATCGGCGCGCGCTCGCCGCGCGGGCGCAGCGTGACGAAGAGGCGGCCGGTGTTCTGCGTCGCGGCGCTGCCGCCGCCGCCCAGGAAGGAGCTGACCGCCTGCACCGCCGGGTCCTTGCGGAAGAGGGCGGCCACCTGCGCCTGCACCTTCATCATCGCGTCGAAGGAGATGTCCTCGGCCGCCTCGACGGTGACCTGGATCTGGCCGATGTCCTCCTCGGGGAAGAAGCCCTTGGGGATCTGCACGAACAGCCAGGCCGACAGCGCGAAGCTGCCCACCGCCAGCAGGCCGACGACGGTGCGGTGCGCCAGCGCCCAGTCCAGCGTGCGTGCGTAGCCGCGCAGCAGCGCCGCGAAGCCGCGCTCGAAGGCCCGGCCGGCGGCGCTTTCCTCGTCGGGCGCGTGGTGGCGCAGGAAGCGGCTGCACAGCATCGGCACCAGCGTCAGCGACACGGCGGCCGACACCAGGATCGACAGGCCGACGACGACCGCGAACTCGTGGAACAGCAGCCCGATCACGCCCGGCATGAAGAAGATCGGGATCAGCACCGCCACCAGCGAGATCGAGATCGACACGATGGTGAAGGCCATCTCGCGCGCGCCTCGGATCGCCGCCTCGAAGGGCGCCATGCCGTCCTCGACATGGCGCACGATGTTCTCGAGCATCACGATCGCGTCGTCGACCACCAGGCCGACCGCCAGCGTCAGCCCCAGCAGCGAGACGTTGTCCAGGCTGTAGCCGCCGGCCCACAGCAGCGTCAGTGCCCCGATCAGCGACACCGGCAGCGACAGCGCCGGGATCAGCGTCGCGGCCAGGCGGCGCAGGAACAGGAAGATCACCAGCACCACCAGCACCACCGTGCCGGCCAGCGTGAGGTTGACGTCGTGCAGCGCCTCGCGGATCGAGAGCGAGCGGTCGTTGGTCGGGATGACGCGGATGGAGGCCGGCAGCTGCGCGTCGAAGCGCGGCAGCATCGCGCGCACCCGGTCGACCACCTCGACGGTGTTGGCGTCGGGCTGGCGCTGCACCGCCAGCGTGATCGAGGGCTCGCCGTCGAAGCTGGCGAAGGCGCGCGCGGTCTCGACGCTGTCCTGCACGTCGGCCACCTCGCGCAGGCGCACCGGCGCGCCGGCGCGGGTCGCCACGATCAGCTGGCCGAACTCGCGCGCGCTGGCGAGCTGGCGGTTGGCCACCAGCGTCAGCGTCTGGCGCGGGCCGTCGAGCGAGCCCACCGGCGAGTTGGCGTTGGCCCCGGCCAGCGCGGCGCGCAGCTCGTCCATCGTCAGGCCGCGCGCGGCCAGCGCGTCCGGGCGCACCTTGATGCGCACCGCGTAGCGCTTCTGGCCGTAGATTGCCACCTGCGCAACGCCGGGAATCGTCGACAGGCTGGGCGCGATCAGGTTCTCGGCGAACTCGTTGAGCTCGGACATCGCCATCGAGGGCGATGTCAGGGCCAGCAGCAGCACCGGCGCGTCGGCCGGGTTGACCTTGCGGTAGGACGGCGGCGAGCTCATCTCGCTGGGCAGCGTGCGCTGGGCGCGGAACAGCGCCGCCTGCACGTCGACCGCCGCGGCGTCGATGTCGCGCGAGGGGTCGAACTCCAGCGTCAGCGATGCGCGCCCGAGCGTGTTGGTCGAGCTGATCGTCGCCAGGCCGGCGATGGTCGAGAACTGCTTCTCCAGCGGCAGCGCCACCGAGCTGGCCATCGTCTCGGGGCTGGCGCCGGGCAGGTCGGCGCTGACCTGGATCACCGGCGTGTTGTAGCTGGGCAGCGCCGCCACCGGAATCTTGGTCAGCGCGACGATGCCGGCCAGCACGATGGCCAGGTTGAGCAGCACCGTCATCACCGGACGGCGGATGAACAGCTCGGTGAAGCTGCTGCGCGCGCCGGCGCCGCTCATCGCGAGGCTCCGCTGGCGGCGGCGGCCGACGACGCGCCCTTGCCGGCGGCCGGCGCGACCTCGCGCACCGGCGTGCCCGGACGCAGGTTCTGCTTGCCCTCGACCACCACCTTCTCGCCGGCGGCCAGTCCCTCGACGACGACCAGCTCGCCCTGCGGCGCGCGGGTCTGCACCGGCTTCATCTGCGCCTTGCCCTCGGCATCGACCACATAGACGCTGCGCTCGGGACCGCGCTGGATCACGGCCGCCTGCGGCACCAGCAGCGCGCCGGGCAGGGTGCGCAGCACCAGCCTGACCGTCACGTACTGGCCGGGCCAGAGCTGGCGACCCGCGTTGGGCACGCTGCCCTTGACGCGGATCGTGCCGCTGGCCGGATCGATGGCGCTGTCGATGAAGCTGACCCGGCCGTCGAGCGTGGCCGCCGGCTGGCCGCGCCGCTCGCCCGGCACCTGCACCGTCAGCGCCACGCCGCCGTCCTGGTCGGCGCGGCGCAGCGCCGGCAGCTGGCCCTCGGGCAGCGCGAAGCTCACGCCCACCGGGTCCATCTGGCTGATCGTCACCATCGCGGCGCCGCCGGGCTGCACCAGGCTGCCGCGCACCACCGCCACCGCACCGGCGCGGCCCGACATCGGCGCCTTCAGCGTCGCGTTCGAGACGGTGACCTCGGCGGCCTGCAGCGCCGCCTGGCTGGACTGCACGGCCGCGCGCTGCGCATCGAGCTGGGCCTGCAGCGAGTCGACCGCATTGCGGCTGACGAAGTTCTGCTCGAGCAGGTCGCGCTGGCGCGCGAGCTGGCGCTCGAGGTCGGCCAGCGTGGCGCGGTCGCGCGCGAGCTGGGCGCGCGCCTTGTCGGCGTTGGCGCGGTCGGCCCGGTCGTCGAGCACGAAGAGCACGTCGCCGCGCCTGACCGGCTGGCCTTCCTGCACCCGCACCTCCAGCACGGTGGCGGTCGACAGCGGACGGATCTCGACGCTGTCGAGCGCCACGACGCTGCCGGCGGCCTCGGTGGACACCTGCACGTCACGCTGCTGCACCGTGAAGACGCTGACCGACTGCGGTCCGCGCCCGGCGCCCGAGGCTGCGGAGGCCGCCGCCGGCGCCCCTTCGGCCGCCGTGGCGCCGCGGCTCTTCGTCATCCACCAGCCGCCGGCGCCAGCGCACCCCACGGCCACCACCACCGCCCACCATCCGCGCTTGCCCATCCGTCCGGTCCTTGTTGGTTCCACTTTCTCGGAGCCGGCTAGACTACCACGCGAAAAAGGCGTGACCGATCGTGGGGACCACGCACGAAGACGGCGTCGGATGCGGCGCGGCCGGGTCCCCGTCGGCCATGAAAAAGGCCCCTCGAGGGGGCCTTTGCGGACACATCGGCTCCCGGACAGGGACGTGTGCCGTCTCCCGGGCGACCTGCGCCCGCGGACGCTTACTTGCTGGCGGCCGGCGCGGCGGCTTCTGCCTTGGCGTCCGCCTTGGCCTCGGCCTTCTTGTGGACGTGCTTCTTGTGCACCGGCTTCTTGGCCGGTGCGGTCGAGGCCGCGGCAGCGGCGGGCTCGGCGGCCGGTGCGTCGGCAGCGAAGGCGCCGGCGGCGAACATCGTGGCGATCAGGGCGGCAAGCAGCTTCTTCATGATGGTCATTCGACTGTCAGTGCAGTCAGTGGTTGATGACAATGACTCAACGAGCCCTCCCGGTCGGGTGTTGACCGGCATCGTGCAAAGTTTCATTGCTGCCTGTATCGACATGCACGCTCGACATGCACGCCATCCGGCGCCGCCCCTGTCCGCCCGGGCCGGACAGGACGCTCAGCCCGTGACCAGCATGACGACCACGGCGGCGGCCATCAGCGCCGTCGCGCACCAGCCCAGCAGGCGATGGCGCAGCGAGATCGTCAGCGCACCCATGATGCGGGCCGACTGGCCGATCCACATCATCACCGCCATGATCGGGACCGCGATGACGCCGTTGAGGATGGCGCTCCACACCAGCGCCTGCATCGGATCCAGCTCGAACAGGCTGGTGATCGTGCCGATGCCGGTGGCGGCGATGATGATCCCGTAGAAGCCGCGCGCCTCGTGGAAGCCGTGCGACAGGCTGGCGTGCCAGCCGAAGACCTCGCTGACCGCGTAGGCGGCCGAGCCGGCCAGCACCGGCACCGCCAGCAGCCCGGTGCCGATGATGCCCAGCGCGAAGATGCCGAAGGCCAGATTTCCCGCCAGCGGCCGCAGGGCCTCGGCGGCCTGGGCCGACGAGACGATGTCGTGCACGCCGTGCTGGTTCAGCGTCACCGCGGTGGCCACGACGATGCACAGCGCCACCAGGTTCGAGAACAGCATGCCCACGCAGGTGTCGAGCCGGATGCGGCCGAGATGCTGCCCGGTGTCGGGCAGCCGGTCGCCGCGCGTCGCCCGGCCGTCCTCCGAGCGGCGGCGGCCGTCCTCGACCTCCTGCGCCGCCTGCCAGAAGAAGAGGTAGGGGCTGATCGTCGTGCCCAGCACCGCCACGACCATGCTGGCGTAGCCGGAGGGCGAGCCGCCCGCGGTCAGCATGCGCCAGGGGTGCAGCGATTCGTCCACCGCCTGGCGCAGCGGCACCTGCACCACCAGCACGACCGCGACATACGAGAACAGCGCCAGCGTCAACCATTTGAGGATGCTGACCGAGCGCTCGTACGAGAACATCACCTGGCCGAGCACGCACACCGAGCCGAACAGCACGATCCACGCCGCCGCCGGGCCGCCCGCGAGCAGGCGGGCCGCCTCGGCCATCGCGCCGACGTCGGCGGCGATGTTCAGCGTGTTGGCGATCACCAGCAGGGTGACGATCAGCAGCGTCAGCCAGCGCGGGCAGACACGGGCGATGTTGGCGGCCAGGCCTTCGCCGGTGACCCAGCCGATGCGGGCCGACAGCATCTGGATGCCGATCATCAAAGGCGTGGTCAGCAGCAGGGTCCAGGCCAGACCGAAGCGGAACTGCGCGCCGGCCTGCGAGTAGGTGGCGATGCCGCTCGGATCGTCGTCGGCGGCCCCGGTGATCAGGCCGGGACCCAGCCGGCGGGCGAAGGCCCGGGTCTCGGGCAGGCTGTGGCGGGCGCGGTGCAGCGCACGCGCCAGCAGGGGATGGCGTTGCAGGAGGGCGAGCATGGAAAGCTCCCTGCACGACGGCGGGCGTCGTGCAGCATGAGGCGGGTGCCGGGGCATGGAAACGTCCGCCGCGCGCAGGCGCAGCAATCAGGGCCGATGCGGCGCGGACCGGGCGGGGTGGAGAACATCAGCCCTCGCGGTCCGGCTCCGTGCACGGCGATCCTGGCCGGGCGCTCAGGGCCTCGGGGACAGCGGATCGCTTGCGGGGGCGATGGACGGCGAAGGCCAGCGACTGGGGGCTGGTTTCATGACGATGCCGTCGAGTGGGGAAGCGGCGATTCTCGCTCCGCGCGATGAGCCGGCGCAAGCCGTCCTTCCTGCTGGCATGGGCATGGGCCGGCGGCGGGTTCAGGCCGCATGTCCGTCGGCCGCGGCAGCGTGCGTTCGTGCGGCCGCTCATGGCCGGAGACCCACAGCGACAGCCGGATCACCAGGTCATGCGTTCGCGTCGGCGGTGCCTGCAGCGGCAGCCACAGCAGCGCACCGAGCAGCAGCGGGGCCAGCCATGCCCGGCCCGGCTGTGGCAGCGGCACCAGGCGTCGGGGCAGCACCCAGGCGCTGACAGCCAGCCCGAGCAGGTGCCCGGTGATGACCTCGCTCCACGAATGGGCACCCACCTCGACGCGCGAGACCGCGATCAGCGCGGCCAGCAGCAGCCCGGGCAGCAGGTGCACGGCCCGCAGCGGACGCGACGCCGGCACCCGCAGCAGCGCGATCAGCCAGGGAAGCACCGCGGCCGAGAACATCGAGTGGCCCGAGAAGCCCGTGAAGTCGACCGAGGCCAGCCCGAGGCCGAAGCCGAGAAAGGCCACCTTCGACGCCGTGGTCAGCAGCGCGGCCAGCGTCGTGCCTCCCAGCCAGCGCCAGGCCAGTGCGCGTGACGGGGCATGCAGCATCAGGCGCAGCAGCAGCACGCCCATCAGCGGCAGCAGGATCTGCGCTTCGCCGAGTCGGGTGATCAGGGGCCAGTCCGGTGCGGGCATCGTGCGGGGCGATCTCGGATCGAGATGCGCGGATGGTGCGATGCAGCATCCTAGCGCGCCTGGCGGGCTGGCGGCCCGGGTGCGGACCGGGGAGCGGCGATACTTCCGGGATGAATCCTGTTTCCCGTCCTCTTTCCTCCGGGGCGTCGGGGGCCGACACGGCCGGCCGCGTGTCCGTCGCGCCGCCGCATCCGGGTGGGCGCCTGCCGCTGATCCTGCTGGCGCTGTGGCTGCTGCTGGCTGCGCCCTGGCGGCCGCTGCTGCTGCCCGACGAGGGGCGCTATGTCGGCGTGGCCTGGGAGATGCTCGGCTCGGGCGACTGGCTGACTCCGACGCTCGACGGGCTGCCGTACTTCCACAAGCCGCCGCTGATGTACTGGATCACCGCGGCGGCGATGCGGCTGGCCGGGCCGGTGCCGCTGGCGATGCGCGCGGCGCCGCTCGTCGGCGCGATGCTGATGGCGCTGGCGCTGTGGATCTGGACCGCCGCGCCGGTCTGGGGGGCGCAGCGCGAGCGCCTGCGCGTGACGGCGCTGGCGCTGCTGGGCTCGATGCCCTTCTTCGTGCTGGGCTCGCAGTACGCCAACCACGACATGCTGGTGGCGGGCTGCGTGTCGCTGGCGGTGGTGCTGGCGCGGCGTGCGCTCGACGAGGAGCACGCGCCGCTGCGCTGGGTGACGGGCGCCTGGGTCGCGGCCGCGCTGGCGGTGCTGGCCAAGGGCCTGATCGGCGTGGTGCTGCCGGCGCTGGTGCTGCTGCCCTGGGTGCTGCTGCGGGCCGATCGCGGGCGTGCGCTGGCTCGGCTGCTGCACCCGGCGGGCCTGCTGGCCTTCGCGCTGGCGGGCCTGCCGTGGTTCCTGGCGATGCAGCATCTGCATCCGGACTTCTTCGACTACTTCATCCTCGAGCAGCATTTCCGGCGCTACACGCAGTCCAACTTCAACAACCGCCTGCCGTTCTGGTTCTATCCGGTGGTGCTGCCGCTGCTGACGCTGCCTGCGAGCCTGCTGCTGCCCGCGGCGCTGCGCCGGCTGGGGCGTGCGTCCCGTGCGGCCGCCGAGGCGTCCGGGCCCGCCACGGCGCTGCGCCACGAGCTGTGGCTGGCGCTGTGGTGGGTCGTCGCTGTGACCGGGTTCTTCTCGCTGCCGAAGTCCAAGCTGGTCGGCTACGTGCTGCCGACGCTGGCGCCCTGGGCGGTGCTGCTGGCCACGGCCTGGGTCGCGCAGCCGCTGCGCCGCCTGCGGCTGGCTGTCGGTGGCGGGGTGCTGCTGTGCGTGCTGGCGGTGGCGGGGCTGACCTGGAAGGGACCGGCCAACCATGCCGACCTGGCCGCCGCGCTGGCCGCGCGCCTGCAGCCGGGCGACCGGGTCGCGTATCTGGGCGATGCCTTCTTCGACCTGCGGCTGCTGGCGCATGCGTCGCTGGCGCCTGCGGTGATCGACGACTGGGAGGATCCTGAGATCGCGCGCGGCGACAGCTGGCGCAAGGAACTGCGCGACACGGTGCGCTTCGCGCCGGCGCTGGGCGCGAGCCGGCTGTGGGCACGCGACGAGGCCTGGCGCCAGCGCTGCGCAGGCGGCCGGCTGTGGCTGGTGCGCGCGCCCGGCGCCGCGCTGCCGCCGGGCTTCGAGGACGCCCGGTCGGTGACGGTCGGCCGCCGCGGCGAGCTGATGCAGGTCGAAGGGCCGGCGCCCGCGCGGCGCTGCGAGGCCGGCGCTCAGGTGCCGGCAGGCTCGCCGCCGTCGATCTCCTCGCCGATCAGGTAGACCGGGCGCTGCTTGACCTCGTCGAAGATGCGGCCGACGTATTCGCCAAGCACGCCGATCGACAGCAGCTGCGCGCCGCTGAAGAACATCAGCCCGCAGGCCAGCGTGGTCCAGCCGGGCACCGGGTGGCCCTCGATCAGGTGCTCGATCACCAGCCACAGCGCATAGCCGAGCGCCCCCAGCGCGACCAGCCCGCCGAGCGCGCTCCACAGGCGCAGCGGCAGGTTCGAGAACGCGGTGATGCCGGTCAGCGCCAGGCGGGCCAGCCGCAGCATCGAGAAGCTGCTGCGCCCGCCCTGGCGTGGCAGCGGGGTGTAGGGCACGGCGAGGGTCTCGAAGCCGACCCAGGCGTACAGCCCCTTCATGAAGCGGTTGCGCTCGGGCAGCGCGTTGAGGGCGTCGACGACGCGGCGGTCGAGCAGGCGGAAGTCGCCGGCGTCGGCGGTGATGTGGACCGAGGCACCGGCGTTGACCAGGCGGTAGAAGGCGCCGGTGCCCAGGCGCTTGAGCCAGGACTCGTCGTCACGATGCTCGCGCACCGCGCAGACGTTGTCGGCGCCGTCGCGCCAGTGCTGCAGCAGCGTCGGCAGCAGCTCGACCGGATGCTGGCCGTCGGCGTCCATCAGCACGACCACGTCGCCGCGTGCCCGCGCCAGGCCGGCGGTCAGCGCGGCCTCCTTGCCGAAGTTGCGCGACAGGCGCAGATAGCGCACGCCCGACCGCGGGCAGGCCATCAGCCGCCGTGTGGCATCGCGGCTGCCATCGTCGACGACGACGATCTCCCAGCGCGGACTCAGCCGCGCCAGGGCCGGTCCCACGGCCTCGAGCGTGCCCGGCAGCGATGCGGCCTCGTTGTAGGCGGGCATGACGACCGAGATCATCGGGTCGACGCAGGATCGATCTTCGGGCGGGCGGTGCGGCGGCTTCATCATGTCTCGGGCCTTGACGCACGAAGGGCCGGCTTCCTCTCGGAAGCCGGCCCTTCGATCTTTGTCTGGTGCCGGAGATAGGAGTCGAACCTACGACCTTCGCATTACGAATGCGCTGCTCTACCAACTGAGCTACACCGGCAGCGGTGCAAGACTTAGATTATAGAACAGGAATTTCAGGCCTGTGAAGCCTTTTCCGCGACTTCCAGATGGTATTCGGTCACGCGCTGGACCTCGTTGCGCGAGCCCAGGATCACGCTGACGCGCTCGTGCAGCTTGGTGGGCTGCACGTCCATGACGCGCTGCGTGCCGTTGGTGGCCATGCCGCCGGCCTGCTCGACGAGGAAGGCCATCGGGTTGGCCTCGTACATCAGGCGCAGCTTGCCCGGCTTGGTCGGCTCGCGCTTGTCCCACGGGTACATGAAGATGCCGCCGCGGGTCAGGATGCGGTGCACGTCGGCGACCATCGAGGCCACCCAGCGCATGTTGAAGTCCTTGCCCCGGGGGCCTTCCTTGCCGGCCAGGCACTCGTCGATGTAGCGCTTCACCGGCGGGGCCCAGTGGCGCATGTTCGACATGTTGATCGCGAATTCCTTGGTGTCGGCCGGGATCTGCACGTTTTCCTGCGTCAGCACCCACGAGCCGGTCTCGCGGTCGAGGGTGAACATCGCCACGCCCTGGCCGACGGTCAGCACCAGCGTGGTCTGCGGGCCGTAGACGCAGTAGCCGGCGGCGGCCTGCTGCTTGCCCGGCTGCAGGAAGTCTTCCTCGGCGACGCCGCGGGTGTTGTTCACCTTGCGCAGCACCGAGAAGATCGTGCCGATCGAGACGTTGACGTCGATGTTGGACGAGCCGTCGAGCGGGTCGAACATCAGCAGGTACTCGCCCTGCGGATAGCGGTTGGGCACCACGTGGATGGTGTCCATCTCTTCCGAGGCCATGGCCGCCAGGTGGCCGCCCCACTCGTTGGCCTCGATCAGCACCTCGTTGGAGATGATGTCGAGCTTCTTCTGGACCTCGCCCTGCACGTTCTCGCTGCCGGCGCTGCCCAGCACCTCGCCCAGCGCGCCCTTGTTGACGGCGATCGCGATGCGCTTGCAGGCACGCGCGACGATCTCGATCAGCAGGCGCAGCTGGCCGGGAATGTGGCCGTGCTCGCGCTGCTGCTCGACGAGGTACTGGGTCAGACTGATGCTCTTGCTCATGACGATCGGGTCAGTTCGGGTTACATGCGGGTTTCAGGATGGGCGCGATCCTACCGTTTCCGGAAGGCGCCATCCTGACGCCTGTCCGATCGCGGCCTCAGTCGGCCAGCGCGCGCGTGACGATTTCGCGGGTATCGGGCGAGAGTTCCGGCTTGGCGGCCACCTGCTCGATGGCGGCGCGCGCCAGCGTGCGGTAGGGCTCGGCCAGCGCGCGCCAGCGGTCCAGCGCGCGTGCCAGGCGCGAGGCCAGCTGCGGATTGAAGCCGTCGATCTCGCGCACCTTCTCGGCCCAGAAGGCGTAGGCGCTGCCGTCGGCGCGGTGGAAGGCGCCGGGGTTGAGCGCGGTCATCGTCATCAGCAGGCTGCGCGCGCGGTTGGGGTTGCGCAGCGAGTAGTCCGGATGCTTCGCCAGCGAGCGGATCTGCGTGAAGACCTCGCCGTCGTGCTCGGGCGCGGCGGCCTGCAGCGCGAACCACTTGTCGATCACCAGCGCCTCGCCGCGGAACATCGCGTGGAAGCGCTCGAGCGCGTTGGCGGCGAGCTGCGAGCGCCCGTGCACCAGCGCACCCAGCGCGCCGAGGCGGTCGGTCATGTTGCCGGCGTCCTTGAAGCGCTGCAGCGCGCGGCCCTGCCAGACCGCGTCCTCGCGGGCGACCGCGTCGAGCACCAGGTTGGCCAGCGCCAGGTTGGCCAGCGCGCGTCGGCCGCATGACACCGGGTCGGGCCGGTAGCCGCCGGTGTTCGAGTGGGCGTCCCAGAGGGCGGCCCAGTCCTCGTGCAGGTCGCGGGCCAGCTGCGCGCGCATCGCCTCGCGCGCGGCATGGATCGCCTGCGGATCGACCGGCTCGCCGGCCTCGGCCAGGCGCTCGGCCAGATAGCCCTCGCTGGGCAGCGTCAGCACCAGCTCCTTGAAGGCGCAGTCGAGCGTCTCGTCGCGCAGCACCGCGCGCATCGCGTCGAGGTAGGCGGCGTCGAGCACCAGCGGCGCGCCGGCGCGCACCGCGCCGAGCAGGCGCGTCACCGCCAGGCGCTGGCCGGCCTCCCAGCGGTTGAAGGCGTCGGCGTCATGGCCGAGCAGCGTGAACAGCTCGGCCTCGCTGGCCTCCCAGTCCAGGATGACCGGCGCCGAGAAGCCGCGCAGCAGCGAGGCCACCGGCGCGGCGTCCAGCGCGTCGAAGGTCCAGGACTGCTGCGCCGAGTCCAGCACCAGCACCCGCTCCGAGCCGGCCACCGGCGTGCCGTCGGCCTGCAGCAGGCCCATCGCCACCGGGATCACGAAGGGCCACTTGTCGGTCTGGCCCGGCGTGGCGGGCGTGTGCTGCGACAGCGTCAGCGTCCAGCTGCGCGTCTCGGCGTCGAAGCGGCCGGCGGCCTTCAGGCGCGGCGTGCCGGCCTGCGCGTACCAGCGCTTGAAGGCCTCGAGACGGGTCGCCAGCGCGCTGTCCGGGTTGGCGTCGGCGATGGCCTGCGCGAAGTCGTCGCAGGTCACGGCCTGGCCGTCATGGCGCGCGAAGTACAGGTCCATGCCGCGGCGGAAGCCCTCGCGGCCGACCAGCGTGGCCATCATGCGCACCACCTCGGCGCCCTTGTCGTAGACGGTGGCGGTGTAGAAGTTGTCGATCGCCTGGTAGCTGTCCGGGCGCACCGGATGGGCCATCGGGCCGGCGTCCTCGGGGAACTGCGTCTGGCGCAGGCCGCGCACGTCCTCGATGCGCTTGACCGCGCGCGCCGACAGGCTGCCGGCCATGTCCTGGCTGAACTCCTGGTCGCGGTAGACGGTCAGGCCTTCCTTCAGGCTGAGCTGGAACCAGTCGCGGCAGGTGATGCGGTTGCCGGTCCAGTTGTGGAAGTACTCGTGGCCGACCACGCTCTCGACGTTGCCGAAGTCGACGTCGGTGGCGGTGGCGGGGCTGGCCAGCACGAACTTCGTGTTGAAGATGTTCAGGCCCTTGTTCTCCATCGCGCCCATGTTGAAGTCGCTCACCGCGACGATCATGAAGCGCTCGAGATCGAGCTTCAGGCCGAAGCGCGCCTCGTCCCAGGCGATCGACGCGATCAGCGAGTTCATCGCGTGCTCGGTCTTGTCCAGGTCGCCGGCGCGCACATAGACCTGCAGCGTGTGGTCCTGGCCGGAGCGGGTGCGGATCTTCTGCTCGCGGCAGACCAGATCGGCCGCCACCAGCGCGAACAGGTAGCTGGGCTTGGGGTGCGGGTCGTGCCAGACCGCGAAGTGGCGGCCCTTGTCGAGCGTGCCCGACTCCACGAGATTGCCGTTGGACAGCAGCATCGGGAAGCGCTTCGCGTCGGCCTTGAGCGTGACGCGGAACACCGCCATCACGTCCGGACGGTCGGGGAAGTAGGTGATGCGGCGGAAGCCCTGGGCCTCGCACTGGGTGAAGAAGCCGCCGCCCGAGGTGTAGAGGCCGCTGAGCTGGGTGTTCTTCTCCGGCGCGCAGGTGTTGCGGATCTCGAGCTGGAAGGGCTCGGCCGGCAGCTTGTCGAGCACCAGCTGGCCGTCCTCGAAGTGGAAGGACACGCTCTCGCCGTTGATGAGCACGCGGGTGAGCGTGATGTCCTCGCCGTCCAGGCGCAGCGGCTGGCCGGGGCGGTCGGCGTTGGGCTCGACCTGCATGCGGCTGATGACCAGGGTCTTGGCCGGCTCCAGGTCGAAGCTCAGGTCGACCGTGCGGATCCAGTGGCTCGGCGCGACGTAGTCCTCGCGCCGGGTCAGGGTGTCAGTACCTTCACGCATGGCTTGTCTCGGGGTCCAGGCTGTTGGGCAGGCTGTGGGGCAGGGAATAGTCGGTGAAGTCCGCGATCGTCGCGACGACGTTCGGGAATCCGGCGAAGGCGTCGGCCGGCAGCGTGGTCGTCAGCGCGACCGCGGCCATGCCGCCGCGCCGCGCCGCCTCGATGCCGAGCGGCGCGTCCTCGAAGACCAGGCAGCGCGCGGGCTCGACGCCCAGGCGGCGGGCGGCCTCCAGGAAGATGTCGGGGTGCGGCTTGCCGCGCAGGCCGTCGGCCGGGCTGGTGACGGTGTCGACCAGCTCGCCCAGGCCGAAGCGCTCGCAGGCCAGCGCGATGTTGGCCGGCGGCGCGGCGGTGCAGATCGCCAGCTTCAGGCCGCGCTCGCGCGCCTGCGCCAGCACCGCGCGGGTGCCGGCGATCAGCTCGAGCTCGCGCACCGCGATCTCGCGGTAGATCGCCTCCTTGCGCTCGGCCAGGCGCTCCAGCTCCTCGGTCTCGCGCGTCGGGAACAGGTCGCGCAGGATCTCGAGGTTGGTGCGCCCGGCGGTGGCGGCGAAGAAGCCGGCGTCGTCGAAGGGCAGGCCGAGCTCGGCATGCCAGACCGCCCAGGAGCGGTCGTGCAGCGGCATGCTGTCGATCAGGGTGCCGTCCATGTCGAACAGCAGTGCGGCGGGGGTCACGTCAGGGGTCATCGGGTCAAGTCCGGTGAGCGAGGTGAGGGCGCGCGCGAACTGCTGCGCGGTCGACGGCCGGCGGCGGGGTCAGAGACCCTGCTTCAGGCTCGCCTCGATGAAGGCGTCGAGATCGCCGTCGAGGACCTTCTGCGTCGCGGAGATTTCCACGTTGGTGCGCAGGTCCTTGATGCGGCTGTTGTCCAGCACGTAGGAGCGGATCTGGTGGCCCCAGCCGACGTCGGTCTTGGTGTCCTCCAGCTTCTGCTGCTCGGCCAGGCGCTTCTTCATCTCGAAGTCGTACAGGCGCGAGCGCAGGCGCTTCCACGCCACGTCCCGGTTGCTGTGCTGGCTGCGGCCGTCCTGGCACTGCACGACGATGCCGGTCGGGATGTGCGTCAGGCGCACCGCCGAGTCGGTCTTGTTGATGTGCTGGCCGCCCGCGCCGGAGGCGCGGAAGGTGTCGGTGCGCACGTCGGACGGATTGATCTCGATCTCGATCGAGTCGTCGATCTCGGGATAGACGAACAGCGACGCGAACGAGGTGTGGCGCCCGCCCGAGGAGTCGAACGGCGACTTGCGCACCAGACGGTGCACGCCGGTCTCGGTGCGCAGGTGGCCGAAGGCGTAGTCGCCCTCGACCTTGATGGTCGCGCTCTTGATGCCGGCGGTGTCGCCCTCGGTCACGTCCTCGACCGTGGCGGTGAAGCCCTTGCGTTCGCAGTACTTCAGGTACTGGCGCAGCAGCATCGACGCCCAGTCGCAGGCCTCGGTGCCGCCGGCGCCGGCCTGGATGTCGACGAAGCAGTTCATCGGGTCGGCCGGGTTCGAGAACATGCGGCGGAACTCGAGCTTCTCGATGGTCTCGCGCAGCGTGGCGGTCTCGGCCTCGATGGTGGCGAGGGAGTCGATGTCGTTCTCCTCCTTCGTCATCTCGTAGAGCTCGGTGTTGTCGGCCAGCTGGGTCGTCAGGTGGTCGATGGTCTCGACGACGGTCTCCAGCGAGCGCTTTTCCTTGCCGAGTTCCTGCGCGCGCTTCGGGTCGTTCCAGACCTCGGGGTTCTCCAGCGCGGCGTTGACCTCGGCCAGCTTCAGGGCTTTCTGGTCGTAGTCAAAGATACCCCCTTAGCGCGGTGGTGCGCTCGCTGAGGTCGGCCAGGGTGGCGCCGATGGCGTTGATTTGTTCGATGTCCATGATCTTCTCGTCCAGTGACAGAGGGCGATTTTGGCATGGCGGGGGCCTTGGCCCGGGCACATGCGAAGAACACGCGCGCTCTGTCCGCTCCCGATCCGGACGAGAAATGGAAAATGCACTCGTCAGGCCACCGCAGGCCCTGCGGCTGCGCCCGCCGCCCCCAGATGCCCCGCCATCCACCCCGCCAGCGCCTCGGGCTGGTCGTGGTGCAGCATGTGGCCGCAGTCGTCGAGCGTGGCGCGCGCGAGCTGCGGCACGACGGCCAGGCGCGCCTCGAAGTCCTCGCGCGGGTAGCGGTCGCCCCACCACTTGCTCACGTCGGTCTGGCGGCCCTCGACCCACAGCACCGGCGCGGTGATCCGGGACCAGCAGGCCACGGCCTCCTCCTTGCGGTAGAGCACCGGGTTGAGCTGCTTGTGCGCCGGGTCGCCCAGGATCTCGAAGCGGCCGGCCTCGTTGCGCCGCGACCAGTGCGGCGCCAGCCAGTCGGCGAAGTCGGCGCGCAGGCGCGGGTTGTTCTTCCTCAGCCGCGCGGCCACCGCGTCCAGGCTGTCGTAGTCGCGCAGCGTGGCGGGTTCGCGCAGCTGGTCGAGCCACTGGGCGTAGCGGCCCGGCGCCTGCGCCGGGTGGCTCTGCGGCAGGCCGAAGCCCTCGAGGTTGACGAGGCGGCGGATGCGCCCGGGCCGGATGCCGGCATACATCATCGCCACGTTGCCGCCCATGCTGTGGCCGACCAGATCGACCACCGGCTCGTGCGCCAGCCCCAGGCCGGGCGCGCGCAGCAGCGCGTCGAGGTCGGCCAGGTAGTCCGGGAACCAGAAGGTGTCGGTGCGCTGGCCGCCGGGCGCGCTGTCGCTGCGGCCGAAGCCGCGCCAGTCGGGCGCGATGATGAAGCGCGCCGCGCCGGCGCCGTCCCGGGCCTCGAGCGCATCGACCAGGAACTGGAAGGAGGCGCCGACATCCATCCAGCCGTGCACCAGCACCAGCGTTGGCCGCTCGGGCGTGGCCAGCGCGGGCTCGCCCCAGGTCATCACATGGCAGCGCAGCCCGCGCAGCGGCACGAACAGCGAACGCGCGCGCCGGCGCGGGACGTAGGGCAGGGCGGGTGCGGTGGCGGTGGAGGTGTGCATCCGCGCCACTGTAGGGGCTGGCCGCCCCGGCCGGGTGTCCGGCCGGTGACGCTCGCCGCGAGCCGCCTGATCAGTCCGGCACGCTGACCGTGCCGGCGGCGAAGTCGATCTGGTCGGCGCTGGCCGGGCTGGCGCTGATGGCGGGCAGATTGGCCGCGGTGATCGCCGGCGCGCTGCCTGCGGCGCCGCCGCGCGGCGTGGTGCGCACCACCTGCGAGGGCGGCAGCGCCTTGCCCGAGCGCAGGTGGTCCCACATCCAGTTCAGCGCCTGCAGGTTGTAGACATGCAGCGGCACGAAGCGGGTGTCGTAGCCGGCCAGCAGGCCGATGAAGGCGTCGAAGTGCTGCGCGTGGGTCACCTCGATGTAGCTCAGCCGGCTGGCGCTGCCGTCGACCTGGCGGCTCAGGCCGAAGTAGGGCCGCGAGCTGTGGTTGACCGGCACCAGCGTGTCGGCGCGGCCGTGCACGATCAGCGTCGGCTTGCCCTGAAGCCGGCCGCTGCGGCGCACCTCGTCGATGCCGGCGGCCAGCGTGGCGTCGCTCAGCTTGTCGCGCAGGCACCTGGCGCCGTCGAAGTCCAGATCCTCGGTGTTGCTCGAGGCGGACCGGGCCAGCAGGTAGTTGATCGCGCCGCCGGGCGCGCTGTCGGCGATCAGCGCGATCGAGCTGGTCGGCGGCACGCCGTTGCCGATGCTGAAGATGTTCGTCATCGGGCTGGTGGTGGCCGCAGCCGGCATGCCGGTGGTGGCCACCGTCGCGAAGGAGTAGTTGCAGATCGCCGAGTCGACCCGCGCGCGGCTGTAGGCCTGCGCATAGGTCGCCGCGACGCCGGCGGTGGCGTTGGTCGCCCAGTGCGAGGCGTGCAGCAGGTCGCTGTCGGCCTCCCAGCCGGCGTCGCGCAGCTTCTGCCGGGCCTCCTCGGCCTGCTCGGCGGTGGTGGCGGCGCTCAGCAGGCCGGCACTTTTCAGGCTGGCGCAGCGGTTGGCCGCACGGGTGGCGTTGATGGTGTTGAACGGGCTGGCGGCGTTGGACGCGGCGATCGCGGCGCAGGGCTGGTAGAGGTTGGCGGTGGTGAAGTAGTCGTAGAGCGGCCGGCCGGAAGCGCTGACCGCCATGCCGCCGCGGCGCACCGCGATGCCGGCATGGGCCGGCAGGCTGACCTGCGGCTCGGTGGCGACGATGCCGTCGATCAGGCCGCCGCTGTCCTGCTCGGCCGCGGCCAGCACCGCGCCGCCGCCGTTGGAGACGCTGGCGGCGATCACCAGCGTGTTGTCCGGGCGCAGCCGCACCTTGCGCCGATCCTTGGCGTCGAGTCCGGCGTAGGTCTCGTTGAGCAGCCAGAAGGCGGTCTGGATCGAGCGCAGCGTCCACAGGCCCCAGTCCTTCTCCGGGTTGCGCTGCGAGTGCGCGTGCTTGAAGGCGTAGCGGTTCGGCCGGAGGGTGTTGATGGCCGCGCGCTCCGCGGCGCTCAGTCCGGCATTGAAATGCGCGGCACTGCCGGCGGCCGAGGCGGCGGCAGTCGTGCCGTCGAGCTTCGTGACGGTGTCGGTGGAGAGCTCGTGCGCGCCGCTGCCGGTGCCCTTGTCGGTGTAGGCGACCGCGCAGCCGCGCTTCAGGCCCCATTCGCCGGTGGTGCCGATCGCGCCGTAGATGCCGCGCGAGCCGCTCGAGGGCGCCGCGACGATGCACGGCGCGTCCGGATTGAAGCTCGCCGGCACCTGCACCATCACGCCGACGTTGTCGCGCCCGGAGCCGTCGTCCATCAGCGCGCGGTACTCGATGCCGGCGATCCGGCCCTCGCCGAGCGTGTCGTTGCCGGCCAGGTCGATGTTGGGGCCGTAGAGCCGGCCGTAGCCGCCGTTGGCCGTCATGTCGGCCAGCGCGCGGTAGTTGGTGTGGATGGCCAGGCGGCGCAGTTCGGCCGCGGTCGGGGCGGTCGGCGTCGCGAAGGTCGGCGCGGTGGCCGAGCCCAGGCCGGTCCTGCCCAGGCCGGCGGTCAGCAGGTCGTCGCTGCTGCCGTCGTAGGAGGCGGCGCTGACGCTGCCCAGCCAGCTCGGGCGGGTGTTGATCTCGTCCTCGTCGGACAGGCTGCCACAGCCGCTGGTGCCCAGCGCGGCCAGCGCGGTGGCGGCCGCCAGCGCGATCGGGGTTCGGGTTCGCATCGGGTGTCTCCTCCTCGGGTGTCGGCGATGATCGGGCGTCGCGATCCGTCGATCCATCACGCAGATGCATCATTCATCGCTCCCCACGGGCCCGTCCGGGCTCGCTCCCGTGCTAGCTCCCGCGCTGGCGGCTCGAGCCGACCGGTCGGAGCTGCCGCTGCTGGCGCTGTTCGACTGCGCCGGCGACGAGCCGCTGCCGCGCTTCGAGCGCCAGGCGCTGCGCCTGCTGGCCGAGGCGCTGGACTGCGACGGCGCGGTCTGGGGCTGGGGCCGGCGCGAGGGCGGCGCGATGCGGATCCGGCATGCGGTGGTGCACCAGCGTCCGGACGGGCTGCTGAGCGACTATGCGGCGGTGGCGGCGGCCGATCCGCTGACGGCGGCCTTCGTCGCCGCGCCGCGGCCGGTGCGCGGCGGCGCGGTCGGCGGGCCGCTCGGCCTGTACCGGTCCGCCGGCCATGCCGACCTGCGCGACTATCTGGCGCAGTACGACATCGCCCAGCTGATGCTCGGCGGCCTGGAGGAGGGCGACGGCGACGATCTGGTCTGGCTGACGCTCTACCGCGCCGAGGCGGGCCGGCCGCTGGGCATGCGCGAGCAGCTCGCGCTGGCGCAGGCGCTGCCCTTCTGGCGCCAGGCGCACCGGCTGGCGACACGGCTGGCGCAGGCCGGGACCGCCGGCCGGCCGGCGCCATCATCCTGCCTGGCGCGGCTCGGCGCGCGCGAGGCCGAGGTGGCGCGCCGCTATGCCGCGGGCGAGTCCTACAAGGTCATCGCCCGGGCGATGGGCGTGGCGCCCGACACGGTGCGCAGCCAGCTGCAGCAGGTCTACCGCAAGCTCGGCGTGCACGACAAGATCGCGCTGCTGCGCGTGCTCGATGCCGACGCCGGGAGCGCCGACGCCGGCCCTCAGGCCGAGGGCGGGTCCTGGAAGCCGCCGGCGCGGTAGGTCAGCACCAGCGTGTCGCGCCAGCCGCGATCGCCGTCAGGCTGGATCGGCGTGCTCTCGTGAACGACCCGCGGATCGTCGAGCAGCAGCGCGCTCCAGGGCTCGTCGAGCGTGAAGCGCACGCCGTGCGGCCCCTCGGCCTCGAAGACGCGGGTCTCGCCGCCGCGCACGCCGTGGCGGTCGACCAGCAGCACGGCGACGAAGTTGACGCCGTCGCGGTGCGCGCCCTCCGGCGTCGGCCGGCCGACGCCGCCGGTGGTGTCGATGCGGAAGGGATGGGCCTCGATGAACCAGCGGCCGTCGAAGGCCGGCTCGGTGGACGTGTCGTGCGCGGCAGCGGCGAAGACCTCGCCGAGCCGCGCCACCAGCGCCAGGAAGGCGGGCGAGGCGGCCATCGCGTCGTCCAGCGGCGCGAAGTCGCGCAGCATGCCGCCGTGCAGCGCGTTGTAGGTGGTCGGCTGCCAGTGCGGGCGGTGTGGCACCGTCTCGAGCCGGCCGGCGCGGGTGTCCTGCACCAGGCTGCCGTGGCGACGGCGGCGGTAGCGGCCGCCGTCCTTCAGGTGCTCGTCGGGGGGCAGGTCGCGCCAGCAGGCGTCGAGCGCGTGCAGCGCCTCGGGAGGGGTGCCGGCGATCTCGGCCAGCGCGGCGGCCGACAGCCGCACGAAGCCCTGCTCGCGCAGGCGGGAGGCGGCCAGGGGGCTGTCGGCGCGCTGCAGCGCGTCAGGGTGGGGAAAGGTGGCGGACATGATGGGGGGCGATTGTGCCGTGTCGCCCCGAGGCGTCCTTGATCCGGGTGAAGCTCAGGGGGAAGCCGCGACAGGCTTGTCCTGTGCCTGCGGCTCGTGCTGCCACTGCGCCAGCAGCATCGCCGCCAGCAGCAGGCCGGCGCCGCTCCAGCCGCGCAGCCCGATGCTCTCGCCCAGCACCAGCCAGCCGCCGATCGCCGAGAACACGCCCTCGCTGCTGTAGATGATGGCGGCGTGCGAGGCCTTGGCGTCGCGCTGCGCGATCACCTGCAGCGTGTAGGCCACGCCGATCGACAGGATGCCGCCCCAGGCGATGGCGCCGCCGGCCTGCAGGATGCCGTCGAGGCTGACCGGCTCGCGCACCAGCGCCGCCACCCACGACAGCGCGCCCGCCACCAGGTACTGCAGCACCGACAGCCGCAGCGGATCATGCCGGCGCGCCAGGTGTCCGACCAGCAGCACATGCACCGCCCACAGCATCGCGCCGCCGAGCTGCAGCCAGTCGCCGGCAGCGATCGAGGCGTCGGGCTTGACGCTGAGGAAATACAGGCCGGCGGCCGACAGGGCCACCGCTCCCCAGACCTGCGCCGACACGCTCGCGCCGCCCAGGCGCATCAGCACCGGCACCAGCACGACGTACAGCCCGGTGATGAAGCCGGCATTGCTGACCGAGGTGCCCAGCAGCCCGACCTGCTGCAGGTTGATCGCGATGAACAGCACCAGCCCGAGCAGCACGCCCGCGCCGATGCAGCCGCGGCTCTCGACCACCGGCATCGCCGCGAACGGCCCGCCGCGCCAGAACCACAGCGGCGCCACCAGCAGTGCGCCCAGCAGCATGCGCGAGGCGGTGTAGGTGAAGGGGCCGACCGTGTCCATGCCCATCTGCTGCGCGACGAAGGTCGAGCCCCAGATGGCGGCGGTCAGGATCATCAGCAGATCGGTGCGCAGGGTGCGGCGCGCGTCGGAGGGGGGCGGGGCAGACATGGGCGACAGGAACAGACGGCGGGATGAAAAATGCGCAGAATGCTGCGCATTCCAAAAGCGTCCGAGCGTATGAGCAAAATATTGCGCAGTCAACCCGAGGCCGAGGCCGGCGAGGTGCCGGTGCTGGCGCATGTCGGGGCCAATCTGCGCCGGCTGCGTGCGGCCGCCGGGCTGAGCCAGGCGGCGCTGGCCGCGGCCGCCGGTCTGAGCCGGCGCACCATCGTCGGGCTGGAGGCGGGCGAGGCCAACCTCAGCCTGGCCGGGCTGGACCGGCTGGCGCGGGCGCTGGGCACCGACTTCGTCACGCTGGTGGCGGCGCCTGGGGCGGTGCGCCAGCGGGTCGATGCACTGGCCTGGCGCGGCGCCCATGCCGAGAGCCGCGCGGTGCTGCTGGGCAGCGCGCCGGCGCGCAGCGTCGCCGAGCTGTGGTCCTGGACGCTCGGCCCGGGCGAGATCTACCGCGCCGAGCCCGACCCGCCCGGCTGGCACGAGATGATCGTCGTCACCGCCGGCTGCCTGCTGCTGCGCTTCGACGACGAGACGCTGCGCCTGGAGGCCGGAACGCACGCGATCTACGACAGCGCCCGCGCCTACGCCTACGAGAACCCGGGCGAGGTCTGCACCCGCTTCGTGCGCAGCGTGGTGGGCTGAAGCGGCGTGCGGCGGTGTCGCCTAAGATCGGTGTCCTTCCTGCAGGAGTCCTCCCGATGCAATCCGTTTCCCTCGGTCGCAGCGATCTGCGCGTCTCGCCCGTCTGCCTGGGCACGATGACCTTCGGCGAGCAGGTCGACGAGGCCGGCGCCTTCCGCATCCTGGACCGCGCGCTCGAGCTGGGCATCGACTTCATCGACACCGCCGAGATGTACGCGGTGCCGCCGCGGCGCGAGACCTTCAACGCCACCGAGATCATCCTGGGCCGCTGGCTGGCGGCGCGGCCGGGCGTGCGCGAGAAGCTGACGATCGCCACCAAGGTGGCGGGCCCGTCGCGCGGCATGGACTGGATCCGCGGCGGCAGCGCCGACCTGAGCGCCGACGACATCGTCGCGGCCTGCGAGGGCAGCCTGCGCCGCCTGGGCGTCGAGACGATCGACCTGTACCAGCTGCACTGGCCGACCCGGCCGGTGCCGATGTTCGGCGCCACCTACTTCGACCCGGCGCGCGCCGCCCAGGCGCAGGTCACCCCGATCGAGGTGCAGCTGCGCGCGCTCGACCGGCTGGTGCGCGAGGGCAAGGTGCGCGCGATCGGCCTGTCGAACGAGACGCCCTACGGCGTGTGCGAGTTCGTCCATCTGGCCGAGCGGCACGGTCTGGCGCGGGTGGCGACGGTGCAGAACGCCTACTGCCTGGTCAACCGCGTGCCCGACAACGGCCTGGACGAGGCGATGCACCAGCACCAGGTCTCGCTGCTGGCCTACTCGCCGCTGGGTTTCGGGCTGCTGACCGGCAAGTACGACGAGGTCGGCCTGCACGATCCGGCGCGGCAGCCGGGCCGGCTGGCGCTGTTCGCCAGCATGAAGAAGCAGCGCTGGGCCCGGCCCGAGGCGCTGGAGGCTGCGCGCGCCTACAACGCGCTGGCGCGCGAGCACGGCCTGACGCCGACCGAGCTGGCGCTGGCCTTCTGCTACCGGCGCGGGTCGGTCGCCAGCACCATCATCGGCGTGACCAGCGTGGCGCAGCTCGAGGAGAACGTCGCGGCATGGAACGTGGCGCTCGCGCCCGAACTGCTCGAGCGCATCGACGCGCTGCGGCGCCGCCACTGGGATCCGGCAGTCTGACGCCGACGAGCGAGCCTGCCGCCACCGTCACCCCCGCGCAGGCGGGGGGGCACGCAGGGCGGCGGCCGTGGTGACACGTAGGTTCCCGCCTTCGCGGGAATGACGGCATAACTGCTGCCCGTCACCCCCGCGCAGGCGGGGGCCCACGAGCGTCAGCGCGCTGCCGCCAGCGCTTCGGCCACCTGGCCCGGGTCGAAGCCCAGCCGCGCTTGGCCGCGCACCAGCACCGTCGGCGTGCCGGCGGCGCCGCGGGTGCGGTACTCGGCCAGGCAGGCGCTGTCGCGCTCGATGAAGCATTCCTCGAAGGGAATGCGCTGCTCGGTCAGGTACTGGCGCGCGCGGGTGCAGAACAGGCAGCTGGTCGAGGAGATCAGCTTCAGGTCGCCGGGCCGGACGAGCTGGCGCAGCGTCTCGGCGTGGCTGTCGCGCTCGTGCTGCTGCAGCAGCCGGCCGGCGCCCCAGGCGGCCACGCCGATGACCAGCGCGGCGATCAGGCCGCTGTGGCGGGCGCGGGTCCAGAGGCTCGGGCGTGGCTCGGCGTGCATCGTCGCGGGGGCGGGCGGCAGCGGCCGGATTCAGGCCACCGCGGCGGTGGCGACGATCTCGATGCGCCAGTCGGGCCGCGCCAGCCGGGCCTGCACGGTCGCGCGCGGCGGCGTGTGGCCGGCCGGCACCCAGGCGTCCCAGACCGCGTTCATGCCGTCGAAGTCGGCCAGGTCGGCCAGATAGATCTGCACCATCAGCAGCCGGGTCCTGTCGGAGCCGGCGCGCTCGAGCAGGCGGTCGATCATCGCCAGCACCTGCGCGGTCTGGCCGCGGATGTCCTGGGTGGCGTCGTCGGGCACCTGGCCGGCCAGCCAGATCGTGCCGTTGTGGATGGCCATTTCCGACAGGCGCGGGCCGACGTCGAAGCGCTGCAGCGGGGCGGGGGAGGTCGTCATCTCTCGGGAATCCGGTGAAGGGTGCGTGCGGATGCGGTTCAGTGCGTCTTGCGCCGGGCCTGGCGGGCGCTGCGGCGGCGTTCGGCGCGATTGGCCGGCGCGCTCGGCGCGGCGGCCGGTGCCGCACCGGCGGGGGGCGTGCCGGCCGCGGCGGGCCGGGCCTTCTGGCCGATGCGGCTCTCGGTGCCGTTGATCAGCTTGGCGATGTTGCTGCCGTGGCGCCAGATCAGCAGCAGCGACATCACGAAGATCGCCAGCGTCGCCGACGAGCCGCCCCAGAAGATCGCGTGCAGCAGCGGCGCGCTGCCGGCGGCGATCAGCGCGGCCAGCGAGGAGTACTTCGTCGTCTTGGCCACCAGGATCCAGAGCGCCAGCACGCCCAGGCCGAGCAGCGGCTCGAAGCCGAGCAGAACGCCGGCGGCGGTCGCCACGCCCTTGCCGCCCTGGAAGCGGAAGAACACCGGCCACAGGTGGCCGAGGAAGGCCCCGAGGCCGACCAGCATCGCGCTGCCTTCGCCCAGGCCGGCGCGCTCGCCGAACAGGCGCACCAGCAGCACCGGGATCAGGCCCTTGACCGCGTCGAGCAGCAGCGTCAGCACCGCCGCCTTCTTGCTGCCCGAGCGCAGCACGTTGGTCGCGCCGGGATTGCCCGAGCCGTAGCTGCGCGGGTCGTCCAGGCCCATCGCGCGGCTGACGATGACGGCGAACGAGAGGGAGCCGATGAGGTAGGCGGCGACGAAGGCCGCCGCGATCCAGAGCGTGGTCATGGTGTGCGGGAACGGATGCGTGTCGTTCGAGGGAACAGCCCGCCAGTGTAAGCGCGCGGCTTCAGCCGGCCGAGGCGGGATCGGCGGCCTGCACCGGCCGGGCGCCCAGCACCTCGGTCAGCACCGTCGGCGTCAGGCCGACCAGGAAGCCGCGGCGCCCGCCGTTGATCCAGATGCGCTCCAGCGCGAGGATGCTCGACTCCACATGGACCGGCATGGCCTTGCGCAGCCCGAAGGGCGAGGTGCCGCCGACCAGGTAGCCGCTGTGGCGCTGCGCGACCTCGGGCTTGCACGGCTCGACCTTCTTCGCGCCGATCTGGCGCGCGAGGTTCTTGGTGCTGACCTGGCGGTCGCCGTGCATCAGGATGATCAGCGGCTTGGCGTCCTGGTCCTGCATCACCAGCGTCTTGACCACCGCGTGCTCGTCGACGCCGAGCTGGCGCGAGGACTCGGCGGTGCCGCCGTGGTCGACATAGTCGTAGGGGTGCTCGGTGAACTCGACGCGGTGCGCCCGCAGCCACTGGGTGGCGGGCGTCTCGCTGACGTGGGCGGTCTTCTTCGCCATCGTGCTGCTCTTGCGGTTCTTGCGGTTCTTGCCGCGCTCAGGCCAGGCCGATGGCGGCCAGGTCGCCGCGGCCGGCGCGTACCACCACCGGCTCGCCGCCGCTCAGGTCGATCACGGTGGTCGGCTCGGCCGGGCAGGGGCCGGCGGCGACGATGGCCTGGATCTGGCGCTCGAAGCGCTCGCGGATCTCTTCGGCGTCGTTGAGCGGATCGCTCTCGCCGGGCGGGATCAGCGTCGTGCCCAGCAGCGGCTGGCCGAGCAGGCTGAGCAGCTCCTGGGCCACGCCATGCTCGGGCACGCGCAGGCCGATGGTGCGCCGCGACGGATGCGAGACGCGCCGCGGCACCTCCTTGGTCGCCTCGAGAATGAAGGTGTAGGGCCCGGGCGTGGCGCTCTTGAGCAGCCGGTACTGGCGGTTGTCGACGCGCGCGTAGCTGGCCAGCTCGGACAGGTCGCGGCACAGCAGCGTCAGGTGGTGCCGGTCATCGACGCCGCGCACGCGGCGCAGCGCGTCGACCGCGGCCTTGTCGTCGAGGTGGCAGACCAGGGCGTAGCTGGAATCGGTCGGGATCGCCGCGATGCCGCCGGCCGACAGGATCGCCGCGGCCTGGCGCAGCAGCCGGGGCTGCGGGTTGTCGGGGTGGACTTCGAAGAACTGGGCCATGGTGGCGGCATTGTCCGCCATTCGCGCAGGGACTTCGCGCCGCGCCGGAACTTCAGGCGGCCGCGCGTGCTGCCGGCGGCGGCTCGATGCGCTCCTGCAGCAGCGACCAGACCGGCGTGAGCTGGCCGGGCAGGATGGGCAGCCGGCCCAGGTCGGTGCGGCTCTCGGCCGGCGAGTGGAAGTCGCTGCCGCGCGAGGCCGCCAGGCCGAACTCGATCGCCATGTCGGCGTACTTGCCGTACTCGGCGGCGGTGTGGCTGCCGGTGACCACCTCGACGCCCCGGCCGCCGTGATCGCGGAACTCGCAGAACAGCGCGTATTCCTTGGTGGCGTCGAAGCGGTGGTAGCGGCCCGGATGCGCGATGACCGCGACGCCGCCGGCGTCCCGGATCCAGCGCACCGCGTCGCCCAGCGAGGCCCAGCGGTGCGGCACGAAGCCGGGCTTGCCGTCGGCCAGGTACTTGCGGAAGACCTCGGCGGTGTCGCTGCAGGCGCCGACCTCGACGATGTAGCGCGCGAAGTGGGTGCGCGAGATCAGGTCCGGGTTGCCGACATACTTGAGCGCGCCCTCGAAGGCGCCGTGGATGCCGACCTTGGCCAGCTCGGCGGCCATCTCGCGCGCGCGGCCCTCGCGGCCGCCGCGGGTCGACTCCAGGCCGTGGCGCAGTCCGGGGTCGTTCTCGTCGAAGCCCAGGCCGACGATGTGCACCGTCTCGCCGGCGAAGGTGACCGAGACCTCCACGCCGCTGAGGAAGGCCATGCCCGCGGCGTGGGCGGCGGCGCGGGCGCGGGCGATGCCGCCGATCTCGTCATGGTCGGTCAGCGCCCAGAGCTCGACGCCGTTGGCGGCGGCCCGGGCGGCCAGCGCCTCGGGACTGAGCGTGCCGTCGGAGACGGTCGAGTGGCAGTGCAGGTCGGCGTTGAGGAGGGCGGTGCTGTTCACCGACGCATTGTAGGAGGCGCCCGGGGCCTTCCGGGGCAGGGGTCATCGACGCCGAGGCCGCCGGCGTGGCCGGTGTCTCAGATGTCCGGCCAGACCGAGGCGAGCGCCCCCTGCGCCGGCGCGTGCTGCAGCGGCGGCAGCCATTGCCGCGCCAGCGGCGCCGGGGCCGGCCGGCCGAACAGGTAGCCCTGGCCGGCCTCGCAGCCGAGCGCGACGAGCCGGCGAAGCTGCTCCTCGGTCTCGATGCCCTCGGCCAGCACCGCCAGGTCCAGGCCGCGGCCCATCGCCACCATCGTGCCCACCAGCGCGCTGCCGTGGCAGGCTTCGTCGCCCAGGTCGGCGACGAAGCTGCGGTCGATCTTCAGCTTGCCCACCGGCAGGCGCTTCAGGTAGGCCAGCGAGGAATAGCCGGTGCCGAAGTCGTCGATCGCCAGCCGCACGCCCATCGCGCGCAGCCGGTGCAGCACCTCCTCGGCCGGGCTGCCGGCCTGCATCAGGCCGGACTCGGTGATCTCGATCTCCAGGCGCGAGGCGGGCAGGCCGGCCTCGTCGAGCGCGTGGCGGATGCGCTCGATCGAGGGGTCGCGCAGCAGCTCCACCGACGAGACGTTGACCGCGATGCGGCCGCAGTCCAGCCCCTCGTCCAGCCAGGCGCGCGCCTGCAGGCAGGCCTGGCGCATCACCCAGGCGCCGAGCTCGCAGATCAGGCCGTTGTCCTCGAGCAGCGGGATGAACTCGGCCGGGCCGACCGGCGGCAGCCCCGGCTGGTCCAGCCGCACCAGCACCTCCAGGCCGAGCAGCTGCCGGTCGGCCAGCCGGTACAGCGGCTGGTAGAAGAGCGCGAACTCGCCGCGCTCGAGCGCGCGGCGCAGCCGGCCGTCGAGCTGCAGCCGCTGCTGCGCGGCCTGCGTCAGCGCCTCGGTGTAGTAGCGGAAGGTGCCGCGGCCGGCGCGCTTGGCCTGGTACATCGCCGCGTCGGCGTCGCGCAGCAGCTCCTCGACCTCGCCGCCGTCCTCCGGGTAGAGGCTGATGCCGATGCTGGCCTGCACCCAGACCTCGCTGCCCTCGATCTCGAAGGGGCGGGTCAGCAGCTGCAGCAGCTCGCGCGCCACCGCGGCCGCGTCCTCCTGGTCGCGCAGCGTCTCCAGCACGAGGATGAACTCGTCGCCGCCGAGCCGGCCGAGCGTGTCCTGGCGGCGCGTGCGCTGCGCCAGCCGCGCGGCGACCTCGCGCAGCAGCGCGTCGCCGACGTTGTGGCCGAGGCTGTCGTTGACGGTCTTGAAATTGTCCAGGTCGATGAACAGCACGCCGACGCGGTGCTTCTGGCGCCGGGCGGCCGCCAGCGCATGCTCCAGGCGCGACAGCACCATGCGGCGGTTGGGCAGCTGCGTCAGCGCGTCGACATGAGCGAGGCGGTGCAGCTGCTCCTCGGCCGCCTTCTGCGCGCTGATGTCGGTGAAGACGGTGACCAGATGGGTCGGCAGCCCGGTGTCGTCGCGCACCGTGGCCACCGAGGTCCACAGCACCTGGCCGTGGCCGTCGCGGTGGCGGCTGCGGATCTCGCCGGCCCAGCTGCCGTCCTGCAGCACCTGCTCGAGAATGTGCTCGAGCGTGCCGGCCTGCGCGCCCAGGCCGGTCAGCGTGCGCCCGGTCCAGGCCTGGCCGTCATGGCCGGTGATCGCGGTGAAGGCGCGGTTGACCGAGACGATGTGCCCGTGCAGGTCCGAGACGATGACGCCGTCCTGCGTGCTCTCGAGCGCGGCCGCGTGCAGGCGCACCCGCTCCTGCGCGCGCTGCCAGTCCTGCTGGCGGCGGAACTGCGTCAGCGCGTACGACAGGTCCGAGCCGATCTCGTGGAAGAGCATGCGCTCCTCGGCGTCGTCGGGCATCAGCCGCTCGCGCACCAGCACCAGCACCGCATGCATGCGGCCCTGGCAGGTCACCGGAATGGCGACCGCGTGGCTGAGCGCGGCGCTGCCCGGCGTGTCCCAGCGCAGCTCGGCGCTGCGCCAGGCCTGCGCCACCACATGGTGGTGCAGCGTGTCGAGCGCGATGCGCTCGGGCAGGTGGCCGGTCGGCACCGGGCTGCTCGTGCGGCTGCTGGCCACCGGCACGAGAGCCTGCGTGCTGCCGGCCTCGGCCTCCGCGACCCAGGCGAGCTGGAAGCTGCCGTGGCTGAGCGCCACATCGCAGATGCGCTGGTACAGATCGGCGGGCGTGCCGGTCCAGACGATGGCCTGGTTGATCTGGCCGAGAAAGCTGTAGAGCCGGCCCAGCGTGGCGACGCGTTCCTCGCTGCGCTTGCGCTCGGAGATCTCCCAGCTGATCAGCACCACCCGGTCCTGCTCGCCCGGCAGCGCATGGGCGCGCGCCTCGAACCAGGCCGGCTGGTCGGCGATCGTCAGCATGTATTCGGTCTGGCTGATCTCGCCGGTGCTGAGCGCCCGGCGCAGGATCGCCTCGATGCGGGCGGCCGCGGCGGGCGGCAGGTGGTCCTGGAAGCGCTGGCCGACGAGCTCGCGGGCTGGCGCGACCAGCCGGTCCTCGCGGCCGAAGGCCTCGATGTAGGTGCCGTCGGCCGCCAGCACGAAGGAGACGTCCGGCACCGCGTCGGCGAAGGCGCGCATGTGGCGCTCGCGCAGCGACAGCTCGTCGATCAGGCGCTGGCGCTGCAGGCCCTGGTGGTGCTGCAGCAGCAGCAGCGAGAACACGCCCACGCCGATCAGCGCGGCGGTCAGCATGCCCAGGCGCGCCTGGTGGCGCATCCGGTCATGGCGGCGCATCTCGATGATCTCTTCCATCTCCATGACCGACGCGTCGATGCCGGCCTGCAGCCGGCGCAGCTCCAGCACCGGCGCCTCGTCGCCGTGTTCCAGCCGCGCGCGCATCGCCGCGCGCGCCGAGTCGATCGTGTCGGCGAACTGGCGCGCGATGTGGCGCATGCGCTGCGCATGCTCGTCGTCGACGATGCGCTCGATCTGCTCGACCAGCGAGAGGCTGTCCTGGCGGGCGTTCTCGAGCTCGGCGTCGATGCGGGTGAAGTCGGTCGGATCGGCGGCCTGGCGCAGCCGCTCGGCCTGCAGCTGCGCGCGGGTCAGGTGCAGCCGCATCTGGTCCACGGTGCGCATCGGCACCAGGGCGTCGCCCAGCGTCTCGTGCCACAGCCGGGTCGTCCAGCCCAGCAGCAGCAGGCACAGGATGCCGAACAGCGCGATGGCCGGCACCATGCGGGACGGCAGCGAGGCCGGCCGGGTCACCGCTCTGCCTCGGCGTTGGTCGCCGGGTCGCCCGGAGGATGAGTGCCACGCACCGGCGCGATCTCGCTTTCGCGGAAGCCGTACTGGCGCACCAGCTCCAGGTGCTCCTGGCTGCCGACATAGGTGGCCAGCACCTGGTCGATCTGGTCGCGCAGCGGGTCGCCCCGGCGCATCGCCAGCGCCGGCAGACCGAGCGAGCTGCCGGTCGGCGGCGAGAAGGGGCGGGCCAGCTCGCCGGCCGGCGTGCCGGGCTGCGCCAGCGCCCACTGCAGCGCCGGGGCCGACAGCATGAAGGCGGCAGCCCGGCCGCTGCGCACCGCGTCCAGCCCGCCGGCCGCATCCGGCAGACGCAGCAGCCGCTCGTCGGGCATCCCGGCCTCGAGCGCCTGGCCCGCCTCGACCGAGCGGTCGATGACCGCCAGCCGCAGCCGGGGGCGCACCACCAGGTCCTGCAGCGCGTGCAGCTGCTCCGGATTGCCCAGGCCGACCAGCAGCGCCGGCTGCACCGCCGCGGTCGGCCGGGTGAAGGCCACCTGCGCGGCGCGCGCCGGCGTGACGAACAGCCCGGCGGCGATCACGTCGATGCGCCCCATGCGCAGCTCGTGGAGCAGCGTCGGGAACTCGGCATGGATCCAGATCGGCTCGGGCCGGCCGAGCCGACGCAGCGCGGCACGCAGCACGTCGACCGACTCCCCGTGCAGGCCGCCGCCGATGTCACGGAAGGCGTAGGGCGCCTCGATCGCATAGCCCACCCGCAGCTGGCGCGATGGCGATGCGGGCTCGTCGGGGCTCATGCGTCCGATCATCACGATCACGGCGCAGGTCGTCGCCAGGACCAGGCCGAGCCAGATGAGCAGGCGCAGGGGCTTGAGCATGTCGTGGTACTGGATGGAATAGATGTGTGACCGGATGGCGCAGCGCAGGATCGGCCATTCTTTCAGATCCATGCGCCGTGCACAGGGGGTTCGATCCGCAGTCCGCCGGGAGTCCGACCGGTCGGATGGCGTTTCATCGTGCCTTCTTGACGCCGGTCAGGCGGGCCGGTCACCGTCCGGTGCAGGCAGGCGGGCCTGAGCCTCCAGCCAGTCGCCGAACTCGCGCAGCAGCGCGTCGTCGGCATGGGATTCGGGCACGACATAGTGGTAGGCCAGCTCGCTGTCGAGCGCGGCGGCCACGCCGCGCAGGCGGCCGTCGGCCAGCGCGGCGGCCGCGGCGAAGTCCGGCACCAGCGCCACGCCCAGGCCGAGCGCGGCGGCCTGCACGCTCATCGAGAACTGCTCGTAGGCGGGCCCGCTCTGGTCGTCGGACACCCGCAGGCCGGCGGCGGCGAACCAGCGCCGCCAGGCCAGCGGCCGGGTGGTCTGCTGCAGGCGCGGCAGCCGCGCCAGCGCCTCGGCCGGCAGCGGCGGGCCGTCCGGCGCCAGGCCGTGCGCGACCAGCAGGCCTGCGCTGGCCACCGGGATCAGCCGCTCCGACAGGATCGGCCGGCTGATGCAGCCCGGCCAGTGGCCGTCGCCGGCGTGAATGGCCGCGTCCAGCCGGGTCTCGTCGAACAGGAAGGGGCGGGTGCGGCTGTGCAGGTTGACCTGCACCCGCCCGGGCCGGAAGGCCGGCAGCCGCGGCAGCAGCCAGCAGGTGGCGAAGGTGGGCACCACCGCCAGCTCGATCACCGGCACCCGCCCGGCGCCGGCCATCAGCTCGCGGGTGTCGCGCTCCAGCGTGTCGAGCCAGTCGGCCACCCGCAGCGCGTAGCTGCTGCCGGCCTCGGTCAGGCGCACGCCGCGGCGGGTGCGGCGAAACAGCTTGACGTCCAGCAGCGCCTCCAGCCCCGCGACCTGACGGCAGACCGCGCTCTGCGTCATCGCCAGCTCCTCGGCGGCGCGGGTGAAGCTCTCGTGGCGCGCGGCGGCCTCGAAGACGGCCAGCGCGGTCGTGCCGGGCAGGCGGCGGCGGGAGAGTTCGCTCATCGGGGACGATCTCGGAGTGCGTTCATGGAATAGATCGATGCATATTATTCGGTTGTGCCTGCACGCCGGGCTCCATAGGATTGCATCCATCGAACTTCAGAACCTTCGAGGAGCCTCCGTCATGGCCAGCACCCCCCGCACGTCCCGCGCTTCCTTCCAGTGGAACGACCCGCTGCTGCTCGACAGCCAGCTCCTCGACGACGAGCGCGCGGTGCGCGACGCCGCGCGCGCCTACTGCCAGGATCGGCTGATGCCGCGTGTCACCGAGGCCTTCCGCCACGAGCGCACCGACGCGGCCATCTTCCGCGAGATGGGCGAGCTGGGCCTGCTCGGGCCCACGATCCCCGAGCAGTACGGCGGCGCCGGCCTGAACTACGTCAGCTACGGCCTGATCGCCCGAGAGGTCGAGCGCGTCGACTCGGGCTACCGCTCGATGATGAGCGTGCAGTCCTCGCTGGTGATGGTCCCGATCAACGAGTTCGGCAGCGAGGCCACGAAGCAGAAGTACCTGCCGAAGCTCGCCACCGGCGAGTGGATCGGCTGCTTCGGCCTGACCGAGCCGAACCACGGCAGCGATCCCGGCAGCATGGTGACGCGCGCCCGCAAGGTCGACGGCGGCTACAGCCTGAGCGGCTCGAAGATGTGGATCACCAACTCGCCGATTGCCGACGTCTTCGTGGTCTGGGCCAAGGACGACGAGGGCCAGATCCGCGGCTTCGTGCTGGAGAAGGGCTGGAAGGGCCTCTCCGCCCCGGCGATCCACGGCAAGGTCGGCCTGCGCGCGTCGATCACCGGCGAGATCGTCATGGACGAGGTCTTCTGCCCGGAGGAGAACGCCTTCCCCGAGGTGCGTGGCCTGAAGGGCCCGTTCACCTGCCTGAACAGCGCCCGCTACGGCATCGCCTGGGGCGCGCTGGGTGCGGCCGAGTTCTGCCTGGAGACGGCGCGCCAGTACACGCTCGACCGCAAGCAGTTCGGCAAGCCGCTGGCGGCCAACCAGCTGGTGCAGAAGAAGCTCGCCGACATGCTGACCGAGATCACGCTGGGCCTGCAGGGCTGCCTGCGCCTGGGCCGGATGAAGGACGAGGGCAGCGCCTCGGTCGAGATCACCTCGATCATGAAGCGCAACTCCTGCGGCAAGGCGCTCGACATCGCCCGCACCGCACGCGACATGCTCGGCGGCAACGGCATCTCGGACGAATTCGGCGTGGCGCGCCACCTGGTCAACCTCGAGGTGGTCAACACCTACGAGGGCACGCACGACATCCACGCGCTGATCCTGGGCCGCGCGATCACTGGGCTGGCGGCGTTCTGAGCATGGCCACCGCGCTCGATGGCCTGAAGGTGCTCGACCTGTCGCGCGTGCTGGCCGGGCCGTGGGCGACGCAGACGCTGGCCGACCTCGGCGCCGATGTCGTCAAGGTCGAGCGCCCCGGCGCCGGCGACGACACCCGCGCCTGGGGCCCGCCGTGGCTGAAGGACGCGCAGGGCCGCGACACCCCGGACGCCGCCTATTTCTGCTGCGCCAACCGCAACAAGCGCTCGATCGCGATCGACATCGCCACGCCCGAGGGCCAGGCGCTGGTGCGCCGGCTGGCCGGCCAGGCCGACGTGCTGGTCGAGAACTTCAAGGTCGGCGGCCTGAAGGCCTACGGGCTGGACTTCGACAGCCTGCACGCGCTGAATCCGCGGCTGGTCTACTGCTCGATCACCGGCTTCGGCCAGACGGGGCCCTACGCGCCGCGCGCCGGCTACGACTTCCTGATCCAGGGCATGGGCGGGCTGATGAGCGTGACCGGCCGCGGCGACGCGGAGGAGGGCGCCGGGCCGCAGAAGGTCGGCGTGGCGCTGACCGACGTGATGACCGGGCTGCATGCGGCGGTCGGAATCCTGGCCGCGCTGCGCCACCGCGATCGCACCGGCGAGGGCCAGCACATCGACCTGGCGCTGCTCGACGTGCAGGTGGCCGCGCTGGCCAACCAGACCGCCAACTGGCTGATCGGCGGCACGGTGCCGAAGCGCATGGGCAATGCGCACCCCAACATCGTGCCCTACCAGGACTTCCCGACCGCGGACGGCGACATGATCCTGGCGATCGGCAACGACGGCCAGTTCGCGCGCTTCTGCGACGTCGCCGGCCACGCCGAGTGGGCGAGCGACGCGCGCTTCGCCACCAACGCGGCGCGGGTGGCGCACCGCGCGGTGCTGATCCCGCTGCTGCGCCAGGCGACCGTGATGCGCACGACGCGCGAATGGATCGCGGCGCTGGAGTCGAAGGCGGTGCCCTGCGGGCCGGTCAACCGGCTCGACGAGGTGTTCGCCGATCCGCAGGTCGTCGCGCGCGGGCTGCGGGTCGACCTGCCGCACCCGGTGGCGGGCAGCGTGCCGGGCGTGGCCAGCCCGATCCGGCTGTCGGCCACGCCGCCGGTCTACCGCAGCGCGCCGCCGGTGCTCGGGCAGGACGGCGCGGCGGTGCTCGCCGACTGGCTGGGCGAGACCGGCCCGGGCTGAGCGGGCCGAGGCCGGGGCAGTCGCCGGCTCAGGGCCGCGGGGCGCTGCGCGAGAGCCGGCGCGCGTTGGCGCCGGCACGCCGGCTGACCGGCTTCAGCCCGGCGCTGGCGACCTTCATCGGCGCCTGGTGCATCACCTCCATCGCCTTGCTGGCCGGCGCCGAGGACCACGGCATCATCCACCAGCGCAGGCCGGCGGCCACCATCTCCTGCGAGACGCCGGCGCCGGTCCACATCATCGCCAGCCAGGACTGCTGGAAGGCGGTGACCTTCTCCAGCCCCATCGTCATGAACTCCTTGCGGTCGCGCGCCGAGGGGTTCGGACCGGCCAGCGCCATGCGTGTCAGCCGGTGGCTGACGACGAAGGGCACCGAGAAGGCCAGCTCGGTCATCTGGGCGAACACGTCGCCGGCGGCGGCGGTGTTCATCGGGGGCACGGGCACGCAGGGCATCAGGACATCCTTCCTTCGATCGATTCGTTGTGGGCACGCAAGAAAAAGGCGTGCCACATCGTGGCACGCCCGGAGGATATCCCTCGCCCGAGGCGAAGGCTGACCTTTACTTGAACAGGTCCTTCATGCGATCGGTCCAGCTCTTCGCGTTCGGCGAGTGCTTGTCGCCGCCCTTCTTGAGCGACTCGTCGAGTTCCTTGAGCAGCTTGCGCTGGTGCTCGGTGAGCTTGACCGGGATCTCGACCTGGATGTGGCAGTACAGATCGCCGGGGTAGTTCGAGCGGATGCCCTTGATGCCCTTGCCGCGCAGCCGGAAGGTCTTGCCGTGCTGCGTGCCCTCGGGCAGCTCGATCTCCGCCTCGCCGCCGAGCGTGGGCACCGAGACGGTGCCTCCGAGCGATGCGGTGATGACGCTGACCGGCACGGTGCAGTGCAGGTCGTCGCCGTCGCGCTCGAAGATGTCGTGCTGCTTGATGCGGATCTCGACGTACAGGTCGCCCGGAGGGCCGCCGTGCGTGCCGGGCTCGCCGTGGCCGCGCAGCGCGATGCGCTGGCCCTCGTTGATGCCGGCCGGGATCTTGACCTCGAGCGTCTTCTGCTTCTTGACCTTGCCCTGGCCGCCGCAGGTGGTGCAGGGCTCGGGAATGATCTTGCCGGTGCCGTGGCAGTGCGGGCAGGTCTGCTGGATGCTGAAGAAGCCCTGGCGCAGGTGGACGGTGCCCGAGCCGTGGCAGGTCGAGCAGGTCTTGGCGCTGGTGCCGGGCTTGGCGCCGGAGCCGTGGCAGGTCTCGCATTCCTCCCAGGTCGGGATGCGGATCTGCGTCTCCTTGCCCAGCGCCGCTTCCTCCAGCGTGATCTCCATCGCGTAGGAGAGGTCGGCGCCGCGGTAGACCTGCTGGCCGCCGCCCCGCCGGCCGCCGCCGCCCTGGCCGAAGATGTCGCCGAAGATGTCGCCGAAGGCCTCGGCGAAGCCGCCGCCGCCGAAGCCCTCCGGGCCGCCCGGACGGAAGCCGCCGGCGTTCGGATCGACGCCGGCATGGCCGAACTGGTCGTAGGCCTGGCGCTTCTGGGCGTCGGAGAGCATCTCGTAGGCCTCCTTGGCCTCCTTGAACTTCTCCTCGGCCACCTTCGCGCCTTCACCCTGATTGCGGTCAGGGTGGTACTTCATCGCCAGCTTGCGATAGGCCTTCTTGATGTCGTCTTCGCTCGCGCCCTTGGCGAGGCCAAGGACTTCGTAGTAGTCACGCTTTGCCATGGGATGGGGGTCCGCCAGCGGTGAAACAGGAACGCCGCGCCGAGCGGCACCGGCCCGCGAGGACCGGCGACTCGAGCGCGGCGACAGGCACGAGGGCGGGGCGGCGCGGGCTCACGCCGCGCAGCCCGCCACGCCCGGGGCCATCACTTCTTGACTTCCTTGAACTCGGCGTCGACGACGTCCGCATCCTTCGGATCGGCCTTCGGGGCCTCGCCGGCACCCGGCGCGGCGCCACCGGCGGCGCCGGCCGCAGCCTGCTGGGCCTGCATGTCGGCGTACATCTTCTCGCCGAGCTTCTGGCTGACGGTCATCAGCGCATTGGTCTTGGCCTCGATGGCGTCCTTGTCGTCGCCCTTGAGCGCTTCCTCGACGTCCTTGATCGCGGCCTCGATCGCGTCCTTCTCGGCCGCCTCGATCTTGTCGCCGTACTCGGTCAGCGACTTGCGCACCGAGTGCACCATCGCGTCACCCTGGTTGCGGGCCTGGATGATCTCGAGCTTCTTCTTGTCCTCGGCCGCATTGACCTCGGCGTCGCGCACCATCTTCTGGATCTCGTCCTCCGACAGGCCCGAGTTCGCCTTGATGGTGATCTTGTTCTCCTTGCCGGTGCCCTTGTCCTTGGCGCCGACGTGCAGGATGCCGTTGGCATCGATGTCGAAGGAGACCTCGATCTGCGGGATGCCGCGCGGAGCCGGCGGGATGCCTTCCAGGTTGAACTCGCCCAGCAGCTTGTTGCCGCCGGCCATCTCGCGCTCGCCCTGGAAGACCTTGATCGTCACGGCCGGCTGGTTGTCGTCGGCGGTCGAGAAGGTCTGGCTGAACTTGGTCGGGATGGTCGTGTTCTTCTTGATCATCTTCGTCATCACGCCGCCCAGGGTCTCGATGCCCAGGCTCAGCGGGGTGACGTCGAGCAGCAGCACGTCCTTGCGCTCGCCGCCCAGGACCTGGCCCTGGATGGCGGCGCCGACCGCGACGGCCTCGTCAGGGTTGACGTCCTTGCGCGGCTCCTTGCCGAAGAACTCCTTGACCTTGTCCTGCACCTTGGGCATGCGGGTCATGCCGCCGACCAGGATGACGTCGTCGATCGAGCCGACCGAGACGCCCGCGTCCTTGATCGCGGTGCGGCACGGCGCGATGGTGCGCTCGATCAGCTCCTCCACCAGCGACTCCAGCTTGGCGCGGGTCAGCTTGATATTGAGGTGCTTCGGGCCGGTGGCGTCGGCGGTGATGTAGGGCAGGTTGACGTCGGTGGCGGTCGACGACGACAGCTCGATCTTGGCCTTCTCGGCGGCTTCCTTCAGGCGCTGCAGGGCCAGCACGTCCTTGGTCAGGTCGACGCCCTGCTCCTTGCGGAACTCGGTGACGATGTAGTCGATGATGCGCTGGTCGAAGTCCTCGCCGCCCAGGAAGGTGTCGCCGTTGGTCGACAGCACCTCGAACTGCATCTCGCCGTCGACGTCGGCGATCTCGATGATCGAGACGTCGAAGGTGCCGCCGCCCAGGTCATAGACGGCGATCTTGCGGTCGCCCTTGCCGCCCTTGTCGAGACCGAAGGCCAGCGCTGCGGCGGTCGGCTCGTTGATGATGCGCTTCACGTCCAGGCCGGCGATGCGGCCGGCGTCCTTGGTCGCCTGGCGCTGCGCGTCGTTGAAGTAGGCCGGCACGGTGATGACGGCCTCGGTCACCGCCTCGCCGAGATAGTCCTCGGCGGTCTTCTTCATCTTGCGCAGCACTTCGGCCGAGACCTGCGGGGGCGCGAGCTTGTTGCCGCGCACCGCCACCCACGCGTCGCCGTTGTCGGCGGCCGTGATGGTGTAGGGCATCAGGTCGATGTCCTTCTGCACTTCCTTCTCGGTGAACTTGCGACCGATCAGGCGCTTGACCGCGTACAGCGTGTTCTTCGGGTTGGTGACCGCCTGGCGCTTGGCCGAGGCGCCGACGAGGATCTCGCCGTCTTCCTGGTAGGCGATGATGGAGGGCGTGGTGCGCGCGCCTTCCGAGTTCTCGATCACCTTCGTGGTGTTGCCTTCCATGATGGCCACGCACGAGTTGGTGGTGCCGAGGTCGATGCCGATGATCTTGCCCATGGTGTTTCTGACTCCGGGAAATTTGTCTGGTTGCTGGCTGATCTGCGGATGGACCGGCGTCTTTCAAGAGCCGGTCATGCGCTTTTCTTGGTCTGGCTCAGGGTCTTTCGCCGCGATCGGACGCGGACCGGCTCACTTCGGCGCGGCGACCATCACGAGCGCCGGGCGCAGCACGCGCTCGGCGATCAGGTAGCCCTTCTGCAGCACGCTCACCACGGTGTTGGGATCCTGATCGGCCGGCACCATGCTGATGGCCTGATGCTGGTGCGGATCGAACTTCGTGCCGGCGGGCGGGTTGACCTCGACGACCTTGTTGCGCTCGAGCGCCTGCGAGAGCTGGCGCAGCGTCGCCTGCACGCCCTCGAGCTGCTGCTCGGGCGTGCCCTGGCCGGCGGTCTGCGCGGCGATGGCGGCCTCCAGGCTGTCGCGCACCGGCAGCAGGCTCTCGGCGAAGGACTCGACCGCGAACTTGCGCGACTTGGCGATCTCCTCGTCGGCGCGGCGGCGGATGTTCTCCATCTCGGCCTTGGCGCGCAGGTAGGCATCGGCGAGCTCGACGTTCTTCGCCTCGAGCTCGGCCACGCGGGCCAGCGCCTCGGCGGCGGGATCGGCGGCCTGGGCGGCCGCGTCGCCGTTCATCGCGGACGGTTCGGTGTCGGGGAAGGGCGGGGTGTTCTGCGTGTCGGACATGGTCGTTTCCTCGGCCGCCTGCGGCGGCATCCCGGTGCGACATGGGGATGGCCGGACAGGCTTCAAGAGGGCCCGCGCGCGCGACATCGTCCGGCGCGCCGGACGGGGTCGCCGCGGTTTCATGCAAACTGTCACGCTGATCATGAGCGTTCCCTTTTCCGAATCCGACCCTGCAGCCGATCCGTCCGCGCCCGTGCTGGCCGACGCGGCGGTCATGCTGGCGCCGCTGGTGCGCTGGCTGCTCGGTCATGGCGTGCCGATCGGGTCGCTGGTGCGCACCCTCAAGCGGGTCTACCTGGACGAGGCCCGAGGCGAGCTGAGCCGGCGCGGCCAGCGCGTCACCGACTCGGCGCTGAGCGTGCTCAGCGGCGTGCACCGCAAGGACGTGCGCGCGCTGCAGGCCGAGACCCCGGTCGAGCGCGACCTGGCGCCGACGCCGGCGGCGATGCTGTTCACCCGCTGGATCACCGATGCCGGCTGCCGCGACGCGGCCGGCCGCGTGCTCGAGCGGCTGCCGCGCCAGGGGCCGGCGCCGAGCTTCGAGGCGCTGGCGCGCGAGGTCTGCCGCGACGTGCATCCGCGCACGCTGCTGCAGGAGCTCGGCCGGCTGGGCCTGGTGCGCGAGGACGGCGACGAGGTGCTGCGGCTGTCGGACCGCTTCGTGCTGCCCGGGCGCGATCCGGCCGCGGCGCAGGCCATGGCGGTCAACGTCGCCGACCACCTCGCCGCGGCGGTGCGCAACCTGGCCTGCGAGGATCCGCTGGCGCGCCTGCTCGAGCAGAGCGTCTTCGCCGAGGGCCTGTCGGCGCAGGCCGCGGCCGAGCTGGGCGACGTCGCGCGCGAGATCTGGGCCGAGGCCCTGCAGCGCATGGTGCACGAGGCCGAGCGCCGGCTGGCCGACGATGCCGCCGCCGGTCGCGGCGGCGCCGCGCGCATGCGCTTCGGCAGCTATTTCTACATGGAGGACGGAGATGAGGATCGAGCGCGAGCCGCGGACACCGGCCAGGGCCCCGGCTGAGCCTTCGCGCCGCGAGGTGCTGGCCACCGCGCTGCGCCTGGGCTGGCTCGGCCTGGGGGCCGGGCTGGGCACGGGCGGGCTCGGCGGCTGCGGCGGAGGCGGCGTCGGCAGCAACGGCACCGGCAGCCCGGTGCTGGCGGCGCAGAGCGTGGGCACCGTCTCCGGCTTCGGCAGCGTCGTCGTCGACGGCGTGCGCCATGACGACAGCGCCGCGGCGGTCGAGCGCGAGCGCGCCGACGGCGGCAGCGACGGCACCGAGATGGCGATCGGCCAGCGCGTCGCGCTCGACTACGCCGCCGCGGCCGGCGGCGCGCTGCAGCTCGAGCGCATCGAGGTCCGGCCGACGCTGGTCGGCCGCGTCAGCGAGCGCACCGACGAGACGCTGGGCGTGCTGGGCCAGACGGTGGTCGTCAATGCCGATCCGGCGCTGGGCCCGGTCACCGTGCTGGGCGGCAGCTGGACCGGCGCCGACCAGATCGCGATCGGGCAGGCGGTCGAGGTGCACGCGATCGTGCTGGGCGTGCCGGCCAGTGCCGGCGGCGCCGGCCTGCGCCTGCTGGCCACCCGCATCGAGCCGCTGGCCACGCTCGAGGCGCTGCGGCTGAACCTGCCGGTGACCGCGGTCGGCACGGCCGGGACCGACGGCCGCCTGCCGGTGCGCATCGGCAGCCTGGCGGTCTCGCTGCCGGCCGGCGCCTCGGCCACGCTCGGGGTGGCCACGACGGTCTTCGCCGAGGCCGGCGCCTTCGACGCGACGCGGCTGTCGCTGCAGGCGCTGCGCGCCGAGTCCGATCCGGTCGAACTGTCGGCCCAGGCCGGCGTGCGTCTCGAGCGGGTCGGCCTGATCGCCGGCTGGAGCGGCAGCGCGCTGACCCTCGACGGCGTGTCGATGACGGTCGACGCCACGACCGAGCGCGTGCCGGCGACGCTGTCGCCGGCCGACGGCCTGTACGCGCGGGTCACGGCGCTGCGCGGCACCGACGCGCGCTGGCACGTCAGCCGCATCGAGGCGGTGGCCAGCCGCAGCGCCGCGCTGCTGGTGGGCAATGTCACCGACTGGTCGGTGACGAGCCGCAGCTTCCGGGTGCGCGACACCCGGGTGCAGATGGACGCGCAGACGACGATCGACCTGGCCTCGTGCAACGGCACGGCCTCGCTGGCCAACGGGCTGTATGTCGAGGTCGCGGGCACCGTCGGGTCGCGTGGCGTTCTGGCCGCGACGGTGCGCTGTCTGCCCGAGCCGCGCGGCACCTCGGCCCGTCTCACCCGCCACGGCCGGGTCACCGCGCTCGACGCGGTCGCGCGCACGCTGCAGCTTCTCCATCGCCCCGGGGATGCGGCGCTGACGGTGGCCTGGGACGAGCGCACCCATTGGCGCACGCCGCTGTCGGCGCAGGCGCTGGCCGCGCTGGTCGGCACGACGCAGCGCATCGAGGTCGAGGGCCTGCTGTCGGCCGACGGGCTGCGCCTGCAGGCGCAGCAGGTGCGTCTGCGCGAGACGGTCGCCGATTCCGGCGTCGGAAGCGGCTCGACCGGCGTGCGAACTGCAGCGGATCAGTCCAGGTCGTCGAGCGACACGCTCCAGCGCTGCCAGTCGGCAAGCTGACGCCGGTCGGCCTTGGTCGGGCGGCCCTGCTGGATGCTCAGCGCCGGGTCGGCGGCGTAGTGGCGCCGCTCGCGCCACTCGGCCTGGGCCAGCACGCTCTCGGGCGTCTCGCGGTAGAGGAGCTGCGCCTGCGGGGCCGGCCCGCGCACCGCCGACAGGCCGAGCACCTCGACCTCGCGCGGCGTCGGGCAGTCGCCCTGGCGCACCGAGACACGGTCGCCGGCGCGCACCTCGCGCGAGGGCTTGGCGTCCTGGCCGTTGACGCGCACCCGGCCTCGGTCGATCTCGTCGGCCGCCAGCGAGCGGGTCTTGAAGAAGCGGGCGGCCCAGAGCCACTTGTCGAGGCGCTGGCCGGCCGGGGCGTCGGCGCCCGGGGCAGGGGAACGGGAAGCGGATCGGCTCATCGTGGCGGGATTATTCGCGATCCGGCGCGGTCTCGGCCAGCGCCAGGCGCACCGTCGCGTCCAGGCCGCGGATGCGCGAATGCTCGACGCGGTTGTCCAGCGCCAGCGTGCCGTCCAGCGAGGCGACGATGTCGCGGCAGATCGTCAGCCCGAGGCCGGCGCCGCTGCGCAGGTCGGCGCGCTGCGCCCCGGCCGCGAAGGGCTGGAAGAGCCGCTCGCGCTGCGCGTCGGCGATGCCGGGGCCGCTGTCGGCGATGGTCAGCGCGGCGTGGTGATCGTCGCGGTGCATCGTCACCGCCAGCGTGCCGCCCGGCGCCGAGCACTTGATCGCGTTGTGCAGCAGGTTGCGCGCGAGCTCGCGCAGCGCCCAGGCGTGGCCGCGCACCCGCGCCGGCACCGTCTCGACCGAGAAGTCGAGGTCGCGCTCGGCCGCCAGCGCGGCCAGGTCGAGCGCGACCTCGCGCACCACCGGCTCCCAGTCGGTGCACGGCGGCTGGCCCTGCTGGCGCAGCTGCTCGACCTTGGCCAGCGCGAGCATCTGGTTGGCCAGCTCGGTGGCGCGGTCGACGGTGTGCTCGATCTCGGCCAGCGCGGTGGCGCCGTCGGTGTCGCCGCGCCGGGCTGACTGCACCTGCGCCTTGAGCACCGCCAGGGGCGTGCGCAGCTGGTGCGAGGCGTCGCGCACGAAGCGCTTCTGGTGCTCGAGCAGCCGCGCGCTGCGGTCCATCATCGCGTTGGTCGCCTCCACCAGCGGGCGCAGCTCGCGCGGCGCATCGTCGCTGCTCAGCGGCGTCAGGTCGTCCTCGGCACGCTGCGCCAGCTCGTGGCTGAGCCGGCGCACCGGCCGCGTGGCGTGCTGCACCACCCAGACGACGACCAGCGCGATCACCGCCACCAGCGCCGCCTGGCGCCAGAGCGTGTCGATCAGGATGTGGCGCGCCAGCGTGCGGCGCAGCTCCAGCGTCTCGGCGACCTGGATGGTGGCCATGCCCTGGCCGGCGGGTCCGGCCACCGGCTGCAGCAGCACCGCCATGCGCACCGGCATGCCGCGGTACTCGGCGTCCTGGAAGTCGACCAGCGCCGCGTAGACGCTGCGCTGCGGGATCTGCCCGCGCCAGGGCGGCAGGTCCTCGAAGCCGCCGACCATCTCGCCGGCGAAGCCGCTGACGCGGAAGAAGATGCGGCTGCGGTTGTCCGCCTCGAAGGCCTCCAGCGCCGAGTAGGGCACGTCGGCGCCGACGCGCGGGCCGTCGGCGCCGGGCAGCACCTCCAGCCGCTCGCCGATGGCCTTGGCCGAGGCCAGCAGCGTGCGGTCGTAGGCGATGTCGGCCGAGTCCAGCGCCTCGCGGTAGAGGCTCACCGTGTTGATGACGATCAGCAGCGCCACCGGCAGCAGGATGCCGGCGAGCAGCTCGGCGCGCAGCGACAGGTGTGCCAGACGGTGGCGCAGGCGCGCGCGCAGGCCGGGCGCCCTCATGTGCCGGCCGGCGCGGCCTTGAGCAGGTAGCCCAGGCCGCGCAGCGTCACCAGCTGCGCGCCGGTGTGCGCGATCTTCTTGCGCAGCCGGTAGACGACCACCTCGATGGCCTCGGTCTGCACCTCGCGCTCGCCGGGAAAGACCAGCTCGAACAGGCGCTCCTTGGCCACCGCCTGGCCGGGGCGCGCCAGCAGCGCGCGCATCAGCGCCAGCTCGCGCGCGGTCAGGTCCATGGGCTGGCCGGCGTGGCAGACCGCGCCGCTCTCGGCGTCGATCTGCAGGCCGCAGAAGGCCGGACCCGGCGCCGGGGCGCCGGGCGTGCCCGCCGGCGCGGCCCGGCGCGCCAGCGCGCGCACCCGCGCCTCCAGCTCGTCGAGGTCGAAGGGCTTGGCCAGGTAGTCGTCGGCGCCGGTGTTCAGGCCCAGGATGCGGTCGCCCACCGTGCCGCGCGCGGTCAGGATCATCACCGGGGTGCGCAGCCCGGCGGCGCGGGCGCGCGAGAGCACCTCCAGCCCGTCCAGGCCCGGCAGGCTCAGGTCGAGCAGCACCACGTCGGGCATCGAGGCCTCCCAGCGGTCGAGCGCGCGCGCGCCGTCCTCGCAGCCGACGACCTGCATGCCGCGGCGCTCGAAGGCGCGCCGCAGCGTGGTCTGCATCGTCGGGTTGTCTTCCACCAGCAGCAGTTTCATGGGCGCGAAGCCTAGCGCCATCGGCGCGCGGCTGCAGCCGCCGGGGTCCCTGGTGTTTCCCCTGGGGTCGCGGACAGCCGTTTGACAGCCTCCGACAGGAGCATCGGAGCCGTCCGAGACTGATCCGTTCCACCGCTTCCTGGAGACACATCCCATGCGCCGAGACACCTTCCTGAAGTCGCTGGCCGCGATGGCCGCCGCCGGTGCGCTGCCGCTGCCCGCGCTGGCCAATGCCAACCTCAAGATGATGATCCCCGCCAACCCGGGCGGCGGCTGGGACACCACCGGCCGCGCGCTGGGCAAGGCGCTGCAGGATGCGGGCGTGGCCGCGACGGTGCAGTTCGACAACAAGGGCGGCGCGGCCGGCGCCATCGGCCTGGCGCAGTTCGTCAACGCCAGCAAGGGCGATCCGAACGCGCTGATGGTCATGGGCGCGGTCATGGTGGGCGGCATCATCACCGGCAAGCCGCCGGTCTCGCTGACCCAGGCCACGCCGCTGGCGCGCCTGACCAGCGAATACAACGTCTTCGTCGTGCCGACCGACTCGCCCTTCAAGTCGATGAAGGACGTGGTCGAGGCCATGAAGAAGGACGTCGGCAGCGTCAAGTGGGGCGGCGGCTCGCGCGGCTCGACCGAGCACATCGCCGCGGCGATGCTGGCGCGCGCCACCGGCCTGGACGCCGCGAAGATCAACTACGTGCCCTTCCGCGGCGGCGGCGAGGCGACCGCCGCCATCCTGGGCGGCAACGTCTCGGTGGGCGGCAGCGGCTACAGCGAGTTCCAGCAGTACATCGAGGCCGGCAAGATGCGCCCGATCGGCGTGACCTCGGCCACCCGCCTGAAGAACGCCCCGAACATCCCGACGATGAAGGAGCAGGGCTTCGACATCGAGATCGGCAACTGGCGCGGCGTCTACGCCGCCCCCGGCGTCACGCCGGACCAGCGCAAGGCGCTGACCGCGATGCTGCAGAAGGCCGTCAAGTCCAAGGCCTGGACCGAGGCGATGGAGCGCAACGGCTGGACCGACGCCTGGCTGGCCGGCCCCGCCTTCGACGAGTTCGTCGAGCGCGAGTTCGCCTCGCTGCGCGTGATCATGTCCAAGGCCGGGATGATCTGACGATGGACGCGACGAATCCGAACGTCGCGGTCACCGCGGCAGCCGATGCGCTGCCGGCGGGCGCGATCCGTGCGCAGGCCCTGGTGGGCGTGGGCACGCTGGTGGCCGCGGCCGCGCTGGCCGGCGGGGCGCTGTCCATCCCGGCCGAGGCCGGCTACTCCGGCGTGGGCCCGAACTTCCTGCCCTGGGTGGTGACTGGCCTGCTGGCGCTGTGCGGCGTGCTGATGCTGCGCGAGGCGCTGACCGGGGGCTTCCGCGAGCTCGACGATGTCGATGGCGCCGAGCAGGGCGACTGGGGCAGCTTCGCCTGGGTCTCCAGCGGCATCCTGCTCAACGCCGCGCTGATCACGACGGTCGGCTTCGTGGCCAGCTGCGCGCTGTGCTACGTGCTGGCGGTGCAGGGCTTCCGCCGCTCGCAGGGCACGGCCGCCGCAGGCGTGACCGGCTGGCTGAAGGACGCCGCCATCGGGCTGGCGATCTCCGCGCCGGTCTTCTGGATGTTCACGAAGGGTCTCGCGATCAGCCTGCCGGGCCTGACGCAGACGGGATGGATCTGACATGGGTGGTCTCGATATCTGGTCGCAGCTGATCAACGGCTTCCTGACCGCCGGCACGCCGGTCAACCTGCTCTGGGCCCTGGTGGGCTGCACGCTGGGCACGGCCGTGGGCGTGCTGCCCGGCATCGGCCCGTCGACCGCGGTGGCGATGCTGCTGCCGATCACGCTGAAGGTCGATCCGACCGCCTCGATGATCTTCTTCGCCGGCATCTACTACGGCGCGATGTACGGCGGCTCGACCACCTCGATCCTGCTCAACACGCCCGGCGAGGCCGGCTCGATGGTGACTGCGCTCGAGGGCAACAAGATGGCCAAGAGCGGCCGCGCCGGTGCGGCGCTGGCCACCGCGGCGATCGGCTCCTTCGTCGCCGGCACGATCGCCACCGTCGTCGTCACGCTGTTCGCGCCGGTGGTGGCGCAGTACGCGGTGCGGCTCGGTCCGCCCGAGTACTTCATGCTGATGCTGCTGGCCTTCTGCACCGTCAGCGCGGTGCTCGGCCAGAGCACGCTGCGCGGCCTGACCGCGCTGGGCCTGGGCCTGGCGATGGGCCTGGTGGGCATCGACCAGATCTCCGGCCAGGCGCGCTACACCGGCGGCGTGCCGGAAATGATGGATGGCCTGGAGGTGGTGCTGATCGCCGTCGGCCTGTTCGCGGTCGGCGAGGCGCTCTATGCGGTGCTCTACCAGGGCCGCGAGGTCGAGACGCAGAACGCGATGAGCAAGGTCCACATGACGCGCGACGAATGGCGCCGTTCCTGGCCGGCCTGGCTGCGCGCGACCTTCATCGGCATCCCGTTCGGCACGATTCCCGCGGGCGGCAGCGAGATCCCGACCTTCCTGAGCTACGCCACCGAGAAGAAGTTCTCCAGGCACAAGGAGCAGTTCGGCACCACCGGCGCGATCGAGGGCGTGGCCGGCCCGGAGGCCGCGAACAATGCCGCGATCACCGCGACGCTGATCCCGCTGCTGACGCTGGGCATCCCGACCTCGAACACCACCGCGATCCTGCTGGGCGCGTTCCAGAACTACGGCATCAATCCGGGCCCGCAGCTGTTCGACACGAACGGCGCGCTGGTCTGGGCGCTGATCGCGTCGCTGTACATCGGCAACGTGATGCTGCTGATCCTGAACCTGCCGATGGTGGGGCTGTGGGTCAAGATGCTGAAGATCCCGAAGGCGCCGCTGTACGCCGGCATCCTGATCTTCGCCACGGTGGGCGTCTACGGCATGCGCCAGAGCGCGTTCGACCTGTTCCTGATGTACGCCATCGGCCTGCTGGGCGTGATGATGCGCCGCTTCGGCATCCCGACCGCGCCGGTGGTGGTGGGCATGATCCTGGGCCCGCTGGCCGAGGCGCAGCTGCGCAACGCGCTGTCGATCGGCGAGGGCCGCTGGAGCGTGCTGGTCGAGCGTCCGATGTCGGCCACGCTGCTGGCGGTGGTGGTCTCGGTGCTGGTGCTGCCGCGCCTGATGAAGATGCTGCGCCGCAACGGCTGAGGCGCCGCGCGGGCCGCACGACCGGCCCGACGCCTTACCATCGGCGGATCCTGTCCGCTGTCCGCTGTCCGCTGTCCGCTGTCCGGGCCCGCCACGGTGCATGTCGCCGTGGCGGGCCCGAGTCCGTTGCCGCCCCCGCCTTGCCTGCGATCCCGAGCCTGTTCCGATGACGACGATGCGCTTCCTGACCGATGCCGATGCCCTGACCTGGCTGCTGGGCCAGCACGACGACGAGGAGCACCGCCCGGTGGCCTCGCGCTCGGCCTGGCTGGACCAGATCGACCAGCAGCGCGGCGCGCTGCTCGTGCCGGCGATCGTGCTGGCCGAGGTGCTGATGCTCACCGGGGCGGCGGGCGAGGGCGCCTGGCGCACGCTGCGCGCGCACCGGGTGGTCGAGGTGCTGGCCTTCGACGAGCGTGCCGCGCGCGAGCAGGCGCGGCTGGCCGGCGAGGGCGCGGCGCAGGCGGTGGCCCTGCGCTCGGCCGAGCCGGTCGCGCGCCAGCTGGCGGTGCTGGCGCGGCTGCGCGGCGCGGCGCTGCTGACGCGCGAGGCGTCGCTGCGCCAGCTCGCGCAGCAGACCGGCGTCGCCGTGCAGTCGGTGCGCGAGCAGGTCGCCGGCTGCGCGCTGCGCCAGCTCGCGCTGCCGCTCGACGACGAGGGTGCACCGGCGGCGGCTGCCGCCCCGGTCGCGGCGCCGCCCGCGCTGATGCGCGCGCCCGGCATGGACCTGTCGGTCTTCCGCGACATCGCGCAGGCGCTGGACTCGATCTTCGACGACGGCCGTCCGGGCGGCGACGGCGAGCGCGCCGACAGCGCGCCGGCCGAGGCCGCGCCGCCGGCCCGCCCGGCGGTGCCGGTGCTGCCGGCCTGGCTGCTGGCGCCGCGCGCGCCGGAGGGCGAGCCGCCGGTCTGAGGTCCGGGACGCCCTCGGCGCTTCAGCCCTTCATGGCGTCACCGCGTCATCATCGCTTCGCGCCGAGCGCCAGTGCCTGCTGGCGCTGCGCTTCCAGTTCGGCCGCGCGGGGCAGCTCCTCGGCATGCAGCGGCCAGCCGGCGCAGTGGCGCCGCACGACCGCCTGCAGCGCGGCGATCCAGGCCGGATGGTCGTTCAGGCAGGGAATGTGGTCGAAGCGCTGGCCGCCGGCGGTCAGGAAGACCTGCCGGCCCTCGATCGCGATCTCCTCGAGCGTCTCCAGGCAGTCGGCGGCGAAGCCGGGGCAGAAGACCTGCAGGTGCCTGACGCCCTTCTTCGCCAGCGCCTGCAGCGTCGGCTCGGTGTAGGGCTCGAGCCACTTGGCCTTGCCGAAGCGGCTCTGGAAGCTCAGCGAGATCTGGTCCGCCGTCAGGCCCAGGCGCTCGGCCAGCAGACGCCGGGTCTTGTGGCACTGGCAGTGGTAAGGGTCGCCCAGGTGCAGCGTGCGCTCAGGCACGCCGTGGAAGCTCAGCAGCAGGTGGTCGCCGCGGCCCTCGCGGGCCCAGTGGTCGCGCACCCGTGCGGCCAGCGCGTCGATGTAGGCCGGCTCGTCATGGTGCTGGCGCACCCAGCGGATCTCGGGCAGCGCGCGCTGGGTCAGCTGCCAGCGGTGCACGTCGTCCATCACGCTGGCGGTGGTGGTGCCGGAGTACTGCGGGTACATCGGCACGACCAGGATGCGTTCGCAGCCCTCGGCCTTCAGCGCGTCGAGCTCGGAGGCGATCGAGGGCTGGCCGTAGCGCATCGCGTGGCGCACCGTCAGCGCCTCGCCGGCGGCGTCGGCCAGGCGCTGCAGGCCGGCGGCCTGATGGCGGGTCCAGACCGCCAGCGGCGAGCCCTCGGGCGTCCAGATGCTGGCGTACTTGGCGGCCGACTTCGCCGGTCTCACCCGCAGGATGATGCCGTGCAGGATCGGCTTCCACAGCGCCGCGGGGATCTCGACCACCCGCGGGTCCGACAGGAACTGCGCCAGGTAGCGGCGCACGGCCGGAGCGGTCGGCGCGTCCGGCGTGCCGAGGTTGACGAGCAGCACGCCGGTGCGGGCGGCACGGCCGTGACGGTGTTCGGGTTCGGGGGCATATCGCATGGCGGGGCGGATTCTCGCCGACTCGGCGACACTGCGGGGCCGTGCCGTCTTCCCCGTTCATGATGTCGATCGACTGTCCAGCCCTGCCTTCCGTCTCTCCGTGGTCCGCCGGCACGATCCGTGCGCTCACGCTCGATCTCGACGACACGCTCTGGCCGGTCGGACCGACGCTGGTGCGCGCCGAGCGGCTGCTGCACGACTGGCTGCGGGCGCAGGCGCCGGCCACCGCCGCCGCCTTCGGCGTGGAGCGCATGCTGGCGCTGCGCCAGGACGTGGCGCGACGCCGCCCCGATCTGGCCCATGACCTGACCGAGCTGCGCCGCATCACGCTGCGCGAGGCGCTCGCTGCCTGCGGCGAGGACGTCGCCCTGGCCGATCCGGCCTTCGACGTCTTCTTCGCCGCGCGCCAGCAGGTGACCTGGTACGAGGATGTCGCCGAGGCGCTGGAGCGGCTCGGGCGCCGCTTCGTGCTGTTCGGGCTGACCAACGGCAATGCCGAGCTGGGCGCCACCGGCCTGTCGGCGCATCTGGCCGGCTCGGTCGGCGCGCGCGAGTGCGGCGTGGCCAAGCCGGATGCGCGCATCTTCCACGCCGCCTGCGCGCGGCTCGGCCTGGCGCCGGCGCAGGTGCTGCATGTCGGCGACGACTGGGCGCTCGACGTGGTGGGCGCCCGCCGCGCCGGGCTGCACAGCGCCTGGGTGCGCCGGCCGGACGCGGCGCACCGGCCGGGCCCCGCCGACGGCCGCCCCGACGACGAGCACGCCGCAGGCCATCTGACGGTCGCCGACCTGCGCGTGCTGGCCGAGCGGCTCGGCGCCTGAGCGTCGGCCGGTCTTCGGCCGGCGGGCGTTTGAAGGGGGTTTGCCGGTTTCATCGCCGTACCGCCGCGGCGCCGACGCGCTTGAATAGGCGCCGGTGAACGCCCCGATTTCTTCGCTTCCGACACGCTCCGAGCCCGGCCCCGCCGCGACCGCTCCGGTCGACGAGGCCTCGGCCCGGCTCGACCAGGCGCTGCGCGAGGCCCGCCGGCTGGCTGCGCCGGTCGGCTTCGGTGCCTCGGCGCCCGCACCGGCCGCTGCGGCGGCCGCGCGCCCGATGCCGGCCGCCGGCTGGCTGATGGAGACGCTCGCGGCCTTCCTGCAGCCGCCGCGCGGCACCGATCCGCTGCGGGCGCTGGTGCTGCACCTGGCCGCGAGCCTGCGCTGCGACCGGGTCGCGCTCGGGCTGCGCCGGCGTGCCGCCTCCGAGATGGAGGTGCTGGCCGTGTCGGACCTGAACCGTCCGTCCGAGGCCGCCGAGCTGGTGCGCGACCTGCATGCGGCGATGAGCGAGGCCGCGGCCAGTGCCTGCACGCTGACGCATCCGTCGCGCCGCGCCGTGCCGCTGCATCCCGGGCTGGCGCATGTGCAGCTCGGCCGGGTGCTGGGCGCCTGTGCGGTCTGCACCGTTCCGCTGGGGCTGGACGGGCGGGTCGTCGGCGCGCTGACGCTGCAGCGCGATCTCGGCGCGCCGTTCCGCACCGAGGAGATCCTCCGGCTGGAGCAGGCGGCGCAGTTCCTCGCGCCGATGCTGCGCATGCATGTCGAGCGCCGCCGCCGCGATCCGCTGGCGGGGCTGGGCGGCTGGCCGGCCGGACTGGCGCCGCTGCGCCGTCCGCTGATGCTGGGCGCGGCGGCGCTGCTGTGCGCGCTGGCGCTGCTGCCGGTGCGCCGCGAGGTGGTCGCGCCGGCGGCAGTGCACGGCCTGCACGAGCGCCAGCTGGTGGCGCCGCGCGACGGCTTCGTCGCGGTCGTGCATGCGAGGCCGGGCGCGCGCGTCGTCGAAGGGCAGCCGCTGGTCGATCTCGACGGCGAGGGCGCGCGCCAGGAGCTGCGCGCGGCCGAGGCCGCGCAGAGCCAGGCCGAGACCGCCGTCAGCGAGGCGCTCGCCCGCCATGACCAGGCGCAGCTGGTGGTGCAGATGGCCCGGGTCGACGAGGCCCGGGCGCGCGCCGAGCAGGCCCGCGCCGAGCTCGAGCGCGGCCGGGTGCTGGCGCCGATGTCCGGGCTGGTGGTCGCCGGCGACCTGAGCCGCTCGGTGGGTGCGCCGGTGCGCCGTGGCGAGGCGCTGATGACGGTGGCGCCGGCCGAGGGCTTCCGGCTGGTGCTGTGGGTCGACGAGCGCGACATCGCCGCGGTGCGGGTCGGCCAGACCGGCGCGCTGCGGGTCAGCGCCAGCCCGGGCCGGGCGATGGCGCTGACGGTGACCCGGGTCACGCCGGTGGCGACGCTGCGCGAGGGGCGCAACGGCTTCGAGGTCGAGGCGGCGCTGGCGCAGGCGGCGCCGGCGCTGCGGCCCGGCTACGAGGGCGTCGCCCGGCTCGAGGCCGGGCGGCAGCTGATGGTGCGTGCGCTGCTGGGCCGGCTGCCGGACTGGCTGCGCATGAGCTGGTGGACGCTGGCCGGATGAACGCGGCGATCGACAGCCCGCTCTGGCACCGGGTCGCCGCGGTCGTTCCGCGGCTGCGCGCGACGGTGCGGGTGCGCCATCGCGGCGAGGGCGAGCAGGCGCGCCATCTGCTCGCCGACATGCTGACCGGGCGCCATCACCTGCTCGACGAGGCCGGCTGGGCCTTCGTCGGCCGCTTCGACGGCCGGCTCAGCGTCGGCGAGCTCTGGGGCTGGCTGTGCGAGCACGAGCTGCGCCCGCCGACCCAGGTCGAGGTGGTCGAGTGGCTGGCGCGGCTGGATGCGGCCGGGCTGCTGCAGTGCGAGCAGCTGCCCGACCTGCAGGCGCTGCTGCGCGGCCAGGCGCAGCAGGAGCGCCGCCGGCGCCGCGCCGCGCTCGATCCGCTGTCGTGGCGGCTGCCGCTGGGCGATCCGGGGCGGTGGCTGGCACGGCTCGATCCGCTGGCGTGGCTGCTCGGCCAGCCGCCGGTGCTGCTGGCGGCGGCGCTGCTGGTGCTGGCCGGCCTGGTGCAGGCGCTGCTCGAGGCGCCGGCGCTGCACGACGACCTGCGCCGGCGTCTGGCCAGCCCGGTCTTCGTCGCGAGCGCCTGGGCGATCTATCCCTTCATGAAGGCGCTGCACGAGCTGGGACATGCGCTGGCGATGCGGCGCTTCGGCGCCGAGGTGCGCCATGTCGGCATCGCGGTGATGTACCTGCTGCCGGCGCCCTATGTCGATGCGTCGGCCGCCGCCGGCCTGGCGCGCCGGCGCGAGCGGGTGGCCGTCGGCCTGGCCGGCGTCGCCGTCGAGCTGGTGCTGGCGGCGCTGGGCGTGCTGGCCTGGTCGGCGCTGCAGCCGGGCCTGCCGCGCGATCTGGCGCTGACGCTGGCGGTGGTCGGCGCCGGCTCGACCCTGCTGGCCAACGCCAATCCGCTGGTGCGCATGGACGGCTATCACGTCCTGTCGGACCTGCTGGACCTGCCGAACCTGGCCGCGCGCAGCCGCACCGCCTGGCTCGAGCGCCTGGGTGCGTGGATCTCGCGCCAGCCGCTGCCGCGGCGCGCGCCGCGGCCGGCGCTGCAGCGCCTGGCGCTGGGGCTGCATGCGCCGCTGGCCTGGCTGTTCTCGGTGACGGTGAGCGTGTCGGTGGTGTTCTGGCTGGCGAAGCTGTCGGCGCTCCTGGCGCTGACGGTGGCGGCGCTGGCGCTGGTGCGCCTGGGCTTGCGGCCGCTGGCGGGGCTGGTGCGCTGGCTGGCCGGCGCGCCCGAGCTGCAGGGCCGGCGGGCGCAGGTCGCCGCGGCGGTGCTGGGCACGGTCGCGGCGCTGGCGGCGCTGCTGCTGGCGCTGCCGGTGCCGGAGGCGACGGTGGCCGAGGCGGTGGCCTGGATGCCGGAGGAGGCGCTGGTGCGCGCGCCGGCCGACGGCGAGGTGGTCGAGGTGCGCGCGGCCGACGGTGCGGCGCTGGCGGCCTCGGCGCCGCTGCTGCGCATCGACAGCCCGACGCTGCCGGTCGAGCTGGCGCGGGTGCAGGCGCAGCGCCTGGCGCTGGAGGTCGACGCGACCGCGCGCCAGGTGCGCGATCCGGCCGGCGCGGCCCGGGCCGAGGCGCAGGCCGCGGCGCTGGCGCGCCAGCAGCAGGATCTGGCGGCGCGGCTGGAGGCGCTCGACCTGCGCGCGCGCCGGGCCGGCCGCATCCGCTGGATCGCGCCGCAGGCGCTGGCCGGCCGGCAGGTCAGCCGCGGCGAGGTGCTCGGCCACCTGATCGCCGATGACCGGCTGGTCGCGCGGGTGGCGGTGGCGGGCGACCGCAGCGCGGCGCTGCTGCGCGGCGTGCGCGCGGTCGAGGTGGTCGCGCTCGAGCGCCCGGGCCGCACGCTGGCCGGGCAGTGGGACGGCAGCGTGCCGGCGACGGTGATGCGCCTGCCCTCGGCCGCGCTGGGCAGCCAGGGCGGCGGGGCCGTCGAGGTCGATCCGGCCGACCGCGAGGGGCTGACGCCGCTGGCGCCGGTGGCCATCGTCGACGTGCAGGTGCCGGAGCTGCCGGTCGAGCGGCTCGACGGCCGTCTGGGCGGGCGGCTGATGGTGCGCTTCGACCACGGCAGCCGGCCGCTGGGCGCGCGGCTGCTGGAGGCGCTGCAGCGCCAGGTGCTGCGCCACCTCGGCGAGGCCGTCGACGTGCCGGCCGGACGCTGACGGCGATGGGCACGCGGGCCGACGCGGCGGCGGCGCTGGTGCGCCCCGGCCCGGTCTGGGGGCCGTACCCGATGCGCGAGGAGGCGCCGGGGGGGCTGCAGGCGCTGCACGCCGTCTGGCGGCTGCGGCGCGAGCGCCCGGCGTTCCTGGCGCGGCTGCGCGCGCTGCGGGCCGCGCCTGCGGTGCCGCTGCCCGAGGATGTCGTGGCGCCGCGCTGGCGCGCGCGGCTGCGCACCGAGGGCTTCGGTGCGCAGGTCGGCGCCGAGGTGATGCACCGCCTGGCGCTGCTGGTGCAGCGCGAGCTCGGCTTCCTCCCGCACGAGCCGCAGATGCTCGCGGCCTGGACCATGCTGCAGGGCAGTCTGGTCGAGATGGCCACCGGCGAGGGCAAGACGGTGGCGACCTTCCTGGCCGCGGCGACCGCGGCGCTGGCCGGCGTGCCGGTGCATGTGCTGACCGCCAACGACTACCTCGCCGAGCGCGACGCGCGCCGGCTCGAGCCGCTGTACCGCGCGCTGGACCTGAGCTCGGGCTGGATCGCCTCGTCGCTGGATGACGCGGCCCGCCGCGCCGCCTATGCCTGCGACGTGGTGCATGCACCGGCGCGCGAGCTGGCCTTCGACCACCTGCGCGACCGGGTCGACTTCGGCCGGCCCGACGGCAGCCTGGCCTGGCAGGCCCGCGGCGAGGCGGCGGCGCCGGAGCGTGCGCGGCCTCGGCTGCGCGGCCTGTGCCTGGCGCTGATCGACGAGGCCGACAGCGTGCTCTGCGACGAGGCGCGCGTGCCGCTGGTGCTGGCCGCGCCGGCGCCGCCGGAGCTGCCCGAGGCGGTGCTGCGCACGCTGCTGGCGCAGGCCGGTGCGGCGCGGGCCGGCGTCGACTTCGTGCTCGACGGCGGCGAGGCCCGGCTGACGCCGGCGGGGCGGGCCGGGCTGGCGGCGCTGGCGGCGGCGCTGCCGCGGCCCTGGTCGGATGCGCGCTGGCACGAGGACGGGCTGCGGCGCGCGCTCGCCGCGCAGCACCGGCTGCAGCGCGACCGCGACTATGTGGTGCAGGCCGGCGCGGTGGTGCTGGTCGATGCGCTGACCGGCCGGGCCGCCCCCGAGCGGCAGTGGTCGCGCGGCCTGCATGCGCTGCTGGCGATGAAGGAGGGGCTGGCGCCGCCGGCGGCGCAGCGCACGCTGGCGCAGCTCACCTACCGGCGCCTGTTCGCGCGCTATCACCGGCTCGGCGGGCTGAGCGGCACGCTGGCCGAGGTCGGGCCGGAGATGGCGCTGGCCTACGGCACGCCGGTGCTGCGGGTGGCGCGCCACCGCGCCTCCCGGCTGGAGCTGCAGGGCACGCGGGTCTTCGCCGAGGCGCAGGTGCGTTGGCAGGCGGTTAGCGAGCGCGCCGCCGCGCTGGCCGGCGCCGGGCGCGCGGTGCTGATCGGCACCGCCTCGGTGGCCGATTCCGAGCGCATCGCGGCGCTGCTGCGCGAGCGCGGGCTGCGGCCGCTGGTGCTGCACGCGCTGCAGGGCGCGCTCGAGCACGAGGTCATCGCGCGCGCCGGCCGGCCCGGGCGCATCACGGTGGCCACGCAGATCGCCGGCCGCGGCACCGACATCGCGCTCGATCCGGAGGTGCACCGCCAGGGCGGCCTGCATGTGCTGGCCTGCGCCGACGACTTCGGCGCGCGGGCCTGGCGCCAGCTCGTCGGCCGCTGCGCGCGCCAGGGCGATCCGGGGTCGGCGGAAACGCTGTTGTGTTCGGGAGAAGGCGTGCTGTTCCGCCGCTTGCCCGGCCGGCTCGCGGCTACCCTCGTGGGCAGGCCTGCCGACTCGCGCCTGACCGCCGCGCTGTGGCGGCTGGCGCAGTGGCTCGACGAGCTCGACGGCATCCGCATGCGCCACGCGCTGCAGCGCCACGAGCGCCGGCAGGCCGGCCGGATGGCCTGGAGCGGGCCCGAGGAATGATGCGATGAACGATGTGCTGCCTACGATGCTGCCGGGCGCCCTGCGCCGCGCGGCGCGATTTCCGGTTCCGTTGCGGCTGGCGCTGGCGCTGGCCGGCGCGCTGCCGGCCCTGCCGGGCGCCGCCGCGCCGCTGGCCTGCCTGATCGAGCCGTCCCAGGTGGTCGACATCGGCTCGCCGGTGGTCGGCGTGATCGCCAGCGTCGAGGTCGAGCGCGGCGACGCGGTGCGCCGCGGCATGGTGGTGGCGACGCTGCGCCGCGACGTCGAGCGTGCCAACCTGGGTGCGGCCACCGCACGCTCGCAGGTCCAGGCCGAGCTGCGCGCGGCCCGCGCCGCCGCTGCCCTGGCGCAGAGCAAGCTCGTCCGCGCCGAGGACCTGCGCCGGCAGAACTTCATCTCCGAGGTCGCGCTGGAGCAGGCGCGCTCCGAGGCCGAGGTGGCCCAGCGCCGCGTCGACGCGGTGCGCGAGCAGCAGCGCGCCGCCGCCAGCGACGCCGAGGCCGCGCGCACCCAGTTCGCGCAGCGCGAGCTCGGCGCCACCATCGACGGCATCGTCACCGAGCGTTTCCTGAATCCGGGCGAGCGGGTCGACGACAAGCCGATCCTGCGCATCGCCCGGCTCGATCCGCTGCGGGTCGAGCTGGTGCTGCCGCTGGCCGACATGGGCCGGCTGAAGGCGGGCGACACGCTCACGCTCAAGCCCGACTATCCCGGCGCGCCGACGCGCAGCGCCACCGTCGAGCGCGTCGACCGGGTGGTCGACGCGGCCAGCCGCACCTTCCGCGCGCGGCTGACGCTGCCCAATCCGGAGCACGCGATTCCGGCGGGCGTGCGCTGCGTGGCGGACTGGGGCGGCGCGAAGGCGGCCGCCCAGTCCGTCGTTCCCGAGGGCAGCGGTCCGGCGCGCGACATGCGCCCCGCGGTGCTGCGCTGAGCCGGGCGAGCCCGCCCGTCCGTCCGATGCGTTCCGGCGCTCCGCGTCCCGGTCTCGAGGAGCTCGAGCCGCGTCTGCTGTATTCGGCCGACGCGGCGCTGCTGCTGGGCGGGCTGCCGGTGGCCGACGTGCGCCAGGTCGCCTCGACGTCGACCGCGGCCGCCCCGCTGGCCGACAGCGGCGCGCGCTGGCTGCTGGTCGATCGCCGCGCCGAGGACTGGGACCGCCTGCTGGCCGAGGCGCAGGCCTTGGATCCGGCGCGGCCGCTGCAGCTGCGCTGGGTCGAGCCCGACGAGGACGGTGCCGCGCTGCGCACCGCCGCCGCCGACGGCGGGCAGGCCGCGCTGGTCGCCGCCTGGACCGACGCCGACGGCCGGGCCTGGCTGGGCCGCAGCGCACTCGAGGCCACGCCGCCGGAGCCGGTCGCCGCGCCGGTGGCCGCGGCCCCTGTCGAGGCACAGGTCGAGGCGGGGCCGGCCGAGGACTGGACGCTGAACGCACGGCGGGAGCTGGTCGTCATCGACGGGCGCATCGAGGGCGCCGGGGCGCTGGCGGCGCGGTGGTGGCTCGACGAGGACGCGACCCGCACGCTCGAGGTCGTCGTGACCGATCCGTCGCGCGACGGCCTGACCCAGGTCGGCGAGCTGCTGGCCGCGCGCGAGGGGCTGTCGGCGCTGCATCTGGTCGGCCACGGCACGGCCGGGCAGTTCTCCTTCGGCGGCGACGCGATCGACGCGGGCACGCTGGCGCGGCATGAGGACGCGCTGCGCGCCTGGGGCCGTGCCTTCGCCGAGGGCGGCGACCTGCTGCTCTACGGCTGCGACACCGGCGCGGGCGCGCAGGGCGAGGCGCTGCTCGAGGCGCTGCAGTCGCTGACCGGCACCGACGTGGCGGCCAGCACCGACGCCACCGGCGGCAGCGCCGCCGGCGCCGACTGGGACCTGGAGGCCGCATGCGGCACCGTCGAGACGACGCTGTCCGCGCCGGCGGCCGAGGCCCTGGCGCGCTGGGAAGGGCGGCTGGCGAGCTACACCGTCACCGACTTCACCGACAACCCGTTCTCGTTCTTCACGCTGCGTGCGGCGATCAATTCGGCCAACTCCAGTGCAGGCGCCGACACCATCACCTTCGCCAACTTCGGCGTGCCGATGACGATCGAGCTGAGCTCGATGCTGCCGATGATCACCGGCACCGTGTCGATCGACGCCTCGTCGGGCGGCGCGCCGACCGTGACGCTCGACGGCCGCTTCCTGGGGGGCGGCGCGGACGGGCTGCAGCTCTACAGCGGCTCGGACGGCAGCACCGTGCGCGGTCTGCGCATCCAGAACTTCTCGCAGGACGGCATCGACATTTCCGGCAGCGGCAACCATGTGATCGCCGGCAACTGGATCGGCCTGGACAGCCTGGGCAGCGGCGCCGCCGGCAACCAGCAGGGCGTCAACCTCTGGAACACCAGCGGCAACCGGATCGGCGGCAGCAGCGCCGCCGACCGCAACATCATTTCCGGCAACACCGGGCCGGGCATCTACATCGGGGGCGGCAGCAGCAGCAACCGGGTCCAGGGCAACTGGATCGGCCTGGACAGCGCCGGCACGGCGGCGGTGGGCAACCTGAACTTCGGCATCCTGGTCGAGTCGGCCGGCAACACCCTCGGCGGCACCGGCAGCGGCCAGGGCAACGTGATCGCGGCCACCGTCAACTACGACGGCATCATGCTCGGCTCCGGGGCCTCGGGCACGCTGGTCGCCGGCAACACCCTGGGCCTGAACGCGGCCGGCACCGCAGCGCTCGGCAACGCCCGCGCCGGCCTGCGCGTCGAGTCCTCCGGCAACACCCTCGGCGGCACGGGCAGCAGCGCGCGCAACATCGTCTCGGGCAACGGCGACGGCATCGTGCTGTCGGGCGGGTCGGCCAGCGGCAACCAGATCCTGGGCAACTGGGTCGGTCTGTCGGCCGCCGGCAGCAGCGCGATCGGCAACACCTTCGACGGCATCCGGCTCGAGAACGGCGCCAGCGGCAACACCGTCGGCGGCGCGGCCAGCGGTGCGCGCAACGTCATCAGCGGCAACGGCCGCGACGGCGTGCGCATCACCGACGAGGCCAGCGACGGCAATGCGGTGCTGGGCAACTGGATCGGCAGCAACGCCGCCGGCACCGCGGCGCCGGGCAACGGCGGCGACGGCATCTTCATCCGCAACGGCGCCGACAGCAGCCGCATCGGCGGCGCCGCGCCGGGCGAGGGCAACTGGGTCGTCTCGCCCGGCCTGGTCGGCATCGAGATCGACGGCGGCTCGACTGGCACGACGATCCGCGGCAACCGCGTCGGCACCGACCCGGCCGGCAGCGCCAACTTCGGCGCGCTCCAGAACGGCATCCTGCTCGAGCACGGCGCGGCGCAGTCGTCGATCGTCGAGAACACGGTCGCCTTCAGCGGGCAGGGCGGCGTCTACACCGACGGCATCGACCTGCTGTCCACCGCCGGCAGCGGCAACCTGATCAGCCGCAACACGCTGTACTCGAATGCCGGCCAGGACATCAACCTCGGCGCCGACGGGCTCGACGGCAACGACTCGCTCGACGCCGACAGCGGCGTCAACGACCTGCAGAACCATCCGCTGCTGAGCAGCGCGACGCTGGGCGCCGGCACGCTGCGGGTGCTCGGCCAGCTCGACAGCGCGGCCTCGGCGCTGTACCGGATCGAGTTCTTCGCCGATCCGAGCGGGCAGGGCGATGCGCGCGTCTACCTCGGCCAGACCACGGTCACGTCGGATGCCGGCGGCCGTGCCAGCATCGACGCGCTGCTCGAGGCCAGCCTGGTCGTCGGCGCGACGGTCACCGCGACGGCGACCCGGGTGTCGAGCGGCAGCACCTCGGAGGCGGCCGTGCCGGTCACGGTCGCCGCACGCACCAACACCGCGCCGGGCTTCGTCGCCGCCAGCGGCCAGGTCATCACCCCGGTCAGCGGCGGCGACGACTGGATCCGCACGATGCAGATCCAGGACGACGGCCGCATTCTCGTGGCGGGCTACCAGCCCGGCGCCGGTGGCGCCCAGGACGTGCTGCTGATGCGCTACCGGGCCGACGGCACGCTCGACACCACCTTCGGCAGCGGCGGCCGGGTCACGGTCGCGGCCGCGAGCTTCGGCGGCACCACCGCCCAGGTCTGGGCGATGGCGGTGCAGGCCGACGGCGCGATCGTCCTGGCCGGCCAGGCCACGGTCGGCGGCGTGCAGTACGCGCTGGTGCAGCGCTATCTGGCCGACGGCAGCCTCGACAGCAGCTTCTCCGGCGACGGCACCGCGCTTTGGGGCTACGCTGGCTATGTCTGCGAGGCCAGCGCGGTGGCCATCGACGCGCAGGGGCGCATCGTCATCGCTGGCACCCTCAGCGGTACCACGGCGGTCGCACGGGTGACGGCCGACGGCGTGCTCGACACGTCGTTCGGCGGCGGCAACGGCTACGCCTGGGTCGATGCCGGCAGCGGCGCCGACCTGGTCGGCGCGCTGGCGATCCAGTCCGACGGCCGCATCCTGCTCGGCGGCTCGGCCGGCAACGATCATGCCCTGGTGCGCTGGAACGACGACGGCACGCTGGATGCCGGCTTCGGCAGCGGCGGCATCGTGCGTACCGACGTGGCCGGCGGCTTCGACATGATCCGCGCGCTGGTGGTGCAGGACGACGGCCGCATTCTCGCCGGCGGCTATTCGACCCAGGCAGGCGGCGACATCGACTTCACGCTGCTGCGCTACCTGGCCAGCGGCAGCCTCGACACCGGCTTTTCCGGCGACGGCCGGGTGACGACCGACCTGGGCGGCGCGGACATCGTGCAGGCGATGGTGCGCGACGCCAGCGGCCGCATCGTGCTGGCCGGCTACGACGGCTCGGGCCGGATCGCGCTGGTGCGCCATCTGGCCGACGGCTCGCTCGACACCGCGTTCGGCCAGGGCGGCATCGTCCAGCAGGCGATCGGCGCGAGCTCCGGCGCGGGTGCGCTGGCGCTGCGCCCGGACGGCCGGCTGGTGGCCGCGGGCTGGTCGTCCGATGGCACGCAGCGCGATCCGCTGCTGCTGGGGCTGCTGACCGACGGCTCGCTCGATCCAGGCGTCGGCAGCGCGGCGGCGACGCTGGGCGGAACGGTGGCCTGGACCGAGGACAGCGCCGCGGTCGTGCTCGACGCCGACGTGCGCCTGAACGATGCCGATCTGGCGCAGGCCGGCAGCTACGCCGGCGCGACGCTGACGCTGGCGCGCCAGGGCGGCGCGCAGGCCCAGGACCAGCTCGCCTTCGACGGGCTGGTGGTGACCGTCAGCGGCCCGGCGGTCCTCGTCGACGGCGTGCAGGTCGGCACCTACACCTTCACCGGCGGCCAGATGCAGGTCAGCTTCGGCGCGCAGGCCACGCAGGACCGCGTCGACCGGCTCGCGCGCCACATCGTCTACTGGAACAGCTCGGACGCGCCGCCCGCCAGCGTGACGATCGCCTGGACGCTGGCCGACGGCAACACCGGCGCGCAGGGCAGCGGCGGCGCGCTGGCCGGCGCCGGCAGCGTCACGGTGGCGATCACCGCAGTCAACGACGCGCCGAGCGGCAGCCCGGCCACGATCGCCGTGACCGACACGACGCCGCGCACATTCTCCGCGGCCGACTTCGGCTACAGCGACCCGGAGGGCGACGCGCTGCAGTCGGTCACGATCACCACGCTGCCCGGCAGCGGCGTGCTGATGCTCGACGGGCAGAAGGTCGCCGCCGGCCAGGCGATCGCCGCCGCCGACCTCGGCCGGCTGACCTGGCTGCCGACCGGACTCGTCGGCAGCCTGTCCACCGCCTTCACCTTCCAGGTCCGCGACAGCGGCGGCGCGCTCGACGCGACGCCCGACACGCTCGTGCTGCAGATCACCGCGGTCGACGACGCGCCGCTGCTGGCGCTGGGCGCGGGCAACCGGGTGCAGGATGGCTCCTTCGAGAACGGTGGCGCGAGCTGGAGCAGCAATTCCGGTGCGAGCATCGAGACACTCGGGCTGGACAAGCTGGCCGAGTTCCAGGTTGTCGCACCGCCCGAGGGCAGCCGGTTCGTCGAGATTGAAGGCTTCGGGGCGACCGGCAGCACGCCGAGCTGGATCGAGCAGACGATCGCGACCACCGCCGGCCAGCACTATGTCTTCAGCCTGGCGGCCGCCACCCGCAACCAGTACGACACCGACGACATCGGCGCCCTGTCGGTCGACGGCGTCGAGCTGCTGCGCTTCGCCACGGGCGCCGACTGGAGCCGGCACGCGGTCGGCTTCGTCGCCACGGGCGCCTCGACGACGATCCGCATCAGCTCGCTGGGCTCGATCACCGGCTTCACGGCGCCGGGCGACACCATCGGCCTGCTGGTCGACGACGTGCGCGTCAGCACGGTGGCCGGCTCGGCCGCCTGGACCGAAGGCGCGGCGCCGGTCGTGCTGGCGCCCGAGGCGCTGCCGGTCGATGCCGAGCTCGATGCGCAGGCCGACTGGAGCGGCGCGACGCTGGTGCTGGCCCGCCAGGGGGGCGCCGACGCCAGCGACGTCTTCGGCGCCAGCGGCACGCTGGGCGCGCTGAACGCGGGCGGCGCGCTGCAGCTCGGCGGCATCACGGTGGGCAGCGTCGTCGCGAACTCCGGCGGCCAGCTGAGCCTGGCCTTCGCCGGCGGCGTCGGCGCCGACAGCGTGCGCGACGTGCTGCGCCAGATCACCTGGGCATCCAGCTCCGACGCGCCGCCTGCGACGGTCACGCTCGACTGGCTGCTGTCGGACGGCAGCGCCGCCGCCAGCGCCTCGAGCGTCGTGGCGGTGAGCGCGGTCAACGACGCGCCGGTGCTGACCCTGCCGGGGCGGCAGTCGACGCCGGTCGGCACGGCGCTGGTCTTCGATGCGGCCTCCGGACGGACGCTGCAGGTGGCCGACGCCGATGCCGCGCTGCTGCAGATGACGCTGTCCAGCGACGGTCACGGCCTGCTGACGCTGTCGCGCACCACCGGCCTGAGCTTTTCCGCGGGCGACGGCAGCGCCGACGCGGCGATGAGCTTCAGCGGCACCGCGGCCGCGATCAATGCCGCGCTCGAGGGGCTGAGCTTCGCGCCGTCGCCCGCCTTCCAGGGCAGCGCGACGATCAGCGCCGATGTCAGCGATCTGGGCGGCAGCGGCTCCGGCGGCGTGCTGACCGCCTCCGGCAGCGTCGTCGTCGAGGTCGGCGCGCTGCGCTTCCGCAACGGCAGCGCCGGCTATGCCGGCACGCAGGACACCTATGTCGACGACTCGGCGCCGAACACCGCCAACGGCAGCGCCACCAGCGTGCTGTCCGACGACGGCGCGCCGCGGCAGACCGCGCTGATCCGCTTCGACCAGATCATCGGCAGCGGCGCCGGGCAGATCCTGCCGGGCTCGACCATCACCTCGGCGACGCTGTCGCTGTACGTCACCCACCGCGACGCGCTCGATGCGCTCGTGCTGCACCGGATGCTGGTCGACTGGAGCGAGAGCTCGACCCATGCCTCGCTGGTCGGCGGCGTCCAGGCCGACGGCAGCGATGCCGAGGCCACCGGCATCGCCGTCGATGCCGGCGTCGCCGGCTGGATCGACGTCACGGGGCTGGCCGACGCGGTGCAGTCCTGGGCGAACGGGGCGAGCAACTTCGGCTGGGCGATCGTCTCGACCTCGGCCGATGGCTGGGCCTTCGCGTCCTCCGAGTCGACCGACGTCACGCTGCGCCCGTACCTGACGGTGACCTGGGTCGCCCCGCAGGCGCCGGTCGTCGGCACGAGCGCCGGCAGCGTCACCTACACCGAGAACGCCACGCCGGTGGCCGTCGACCCGGCGCTGACGGTCTCGGACGCCGACAGCACCCAGCTGAGCGGCGCCAGCGTCGTCATCAGCGCCGGCCTGGTGCCCGCGCAGGACGTGCTCGGCTGGACCGCGGTGGCCGGCATCGGCGGCAGCTGGAACGCCGCCACCGGCACGCTCAGCTTCAGCGGCACCGCCTCGCTGGCCGACTACCGCACGCTGCTGCGCTCGGTCACCTACGCCAACGGCAGCGACAGCCCGAGCGGCGCGACCCGCACGATCGGCTTCTCGGTGACCGACCCCACCGGCCTGGGCAGCACCGTCGCCACCCGTACCCTGCAGCTCGTCGCGGTCAACGACGCGCCGACGGTGGTGTCTCCGATCGCCGATCAGTCGGCGACCGAGGACCAGCCGTTCAGCTTCCAGCTGCCGGCCGGCACCTTTGCGGATGTCGACGCAGGCGACACGCTGACCTACACGACGAGCACGCTGCCGAGCTGGCTGAGCTTCGATGCGGCGACACGCACCTTCAGTGGCACGCCGGCCAACGCTGATGTGGGCGCGCTGACGATCACGGTGACGGCGACCGATGTCAGCAACGCTGCGGTCAGCGACACGTTCGTGCTGACGGTGACCAACGTCAACGACGCGCCGACGGTGGCGTCTCCGATCGCCGATCAGGCAGCGACCGAGGATCAGCCGTTCATCTTCCAGCTGCCGGCGGGCACCTTTGCGGATGTCGACGCAGGCGACACGCTGACCTACACGACGAGCGCGCTGCCGAGCTGGCTGACGTTCAACGCGACGACACGCACTTTCAGTGGCACGCCCGCCAACGCCGATGTCGGCACGCTGACGATCACGGTGACGGCCAGGGACGGCAGCAACGCTGCGGTCAGCGACACGTTCGTGCTGACGGTGACCAACGTCAACGATGCGCCGACGGTGGCGTCTCCGATCGCCGATCAGGCGGCGACCGAGGACCAGCCGTTCAGCTTCCAGCTGCCGGCCGGCACCTTTGCGGATGTCGATGCAGGCGACACGCTGACCTACACGACGAGCGCGCTGCCGAGCTGGCTGAGCTTCGATGCGGCGACGCGCACCTTCAGCGGCATGCCGGCCAACGCTGACGTCGGCACGCTGACGATCACGGTGACGGCGACCGATGTCAGCAACGCTGCGGTCAGCGATTCGTTCGTGCTGACGATCGCCAACGTCAACGATGCGCCGACGGTGGCGTCCCCGATCGCCGATCAGGCGGCGACCGAGGACCAGCCGTTCAGCTTCCAGTTGCCGGCGGGCACCTTTGCGGATGTCGATGCGGGTGACACGCTGACCTACACGACGAGCGCGCTGCCGACGTGGCTGACGTTCAACGCGGCGACACGCACCTTCAGCGGCACGCCCGCCAACGCTGATGTGGGCGCGCTGACGATCACGGTGACGGCGACCGATGTCAGCAACGCTGCGGTCAGCGACACGTTCGTGCTGACGGTGGCGAACGTCAACGACGCGCCGACGGTCGCCACGCCGATCGCCGATCAGTCGGCGACCGAGGACCAGCCATTCAGCTTCCAGCTGCCGGCGGGCACCTTTGCGGATGTCGACGCAGGCGACACGCTGACCTACACGACGAGCGCGCTGCCGAGCTGGCTGAGCTTCGATGCGGTGACACGCACCTTCAGCGGCACACCGGCCAACGCTGATGTGGGCGCGCTGACGATCACGGTGACGGCGGCCGATGGCAGCGCCGAAGCGGCCAGCAGCTCGTTCGTGCTGACGGTGGCGAACGTCAACGATGCGCCGACGGTAGCGTCCCCGATCGCCGATCAGTCGGCGACCGAGGACCAGCCGTTCAGCTTCCAGCTGCCGGCCGGCACCTTTGCGGATGTCGATGCGGGTGACACGCTGACCTACACGACGAGCGCGCTGCCGACGTGGCTGACGTTCAACGCGGCGACACGCACCTTCAGCGGCACGCCCGCCAACGCTGATGTGGGCGCGCTGACGATCACGGTGACGGCGACCGATGTCAGCAACGCTGCGGTCAGCGACACGTTCGTGCTGACGGTGACCAACGTCAACGATGCGCCGACGGTCGCCACGCCGATCGCCGATCAGGCGGCGACCGAGGACCAGCCGTTCATCTTCCAGCTGCCGGCGGGCACCTTTGCGGATGTCGATGCCGGCGACACGCTGACCTACACGACGAGCGCGCTGCCGAGCTGGCTGAGCTTCGATGCGGCGACACGCACCTTCAGTGGCACGCCCGCCAACGCTGATGTGGGCGCGCTGACGATCACGGTGACGGCGACCGATGTCAGCAACGCTGCGGTCAGCGATGCCTTCGTTCTGACGGTGACCAACGTCAACGACGCGCCGACGGTGGCGTCCCCGATCGCCGATCAGGCGGCGACCGAGGACCAGCCATTCAGCTTCCAGCTGCCGGCGGGCACCTTTGCGGATGTCGACGCAGGCGACACGCTGACCTACACGACGAGCGCGCTGCCGAGCTGGCTGAGCTTCGACGCGGCGACACGCACCTTCAGCGGCACGCCCGCCAACGCCGATGTCGGCACGCTGACGATCACGGTGACGGCCAGGGACGGCAGCAACGCTGCGGTCAGCGATGCCTTCGTTCTGACGATCGCCAACGTCAACGACGCGCCGACGGTGGCGTCCCCGATCGCCGATCAGGCGGCGACCGAGGACCAGCCGTTCAGCTTCCAGTTGCCGGCGGGCACCTTTGCGGATGTCGATGCAGGCGACACGCTGACCTACACGACGAGCGCGCTGCCGAGCTGGCTGAGCTTCGATGCGGTGACACGCACCTTCAGCGGCACGCCCGCCAACGCCGATGTCGGCACGCTGACGATCACGGTGACGGCCAGGGACGGCAGCAACGCTGCGGTCAGCGATGCCTTCGTTCTGATGATCGCCAACGTCAACGATGCGCCGACGGTGGCGTCCCCGATCGCCGATCAGGCGGCGACCGAGGACCAGCCATTCAGCTTCCAGCTGCCGGCGGGCACCTTTGCGGATGTCGACGCAGGCGACACGCTGACCTACACGACGAGCGCGCTGCCGACGTGGCTGAGCTTCGACGCGGCGACACGCACCTTCAGTGGCACGCCGGCCAATGCTGATGTGGGCGCGCTGACGATCACGGTGACGGCGACCGATGTCAGCAACGCTGCGGTCAGCGACACGTTCGTGCTGACGGTGGCGAACGTCAACGATGCGCCGACGGTGGCGTCTCCGATCGCCGATCAGTCGGCGACCGAGGACCAGCCATTCAGCTTCCAGTTGCCGGCCGGCATCTTTGCGGATGTCGATGCGGGCGATTCGTTGACCTACACGACGAGCGCGCTGCCGACGTGGCTGAGCTTCGACGCGGCGACGCGCACTTTCAGCGGCACGCCGGCCAACGCTGATGTGGGCGCGCTGACGATCACGGTGACGGCGACCGATGTCAGCAACGCTGCGGTCAGCGATTCGTTCGTGCTGACGATCGCCAACGTCAACGATGCGCCGACGGTGGCGTCCCCGATCGCCGATCAGGCGGCGACCGAGGACCAGCCATTCAGCTTCCAGTTGCCGGCGGGCACCTTTGCGGATGTCGATGCGGGTGACACGCTGACCTACACGACGAGCGCGCTGCCGACATGGCTGACGTTCAACGCGACGACACGCACTTTCAGTGGCACGCCCGCCAACGCTGACGTCGGCACGCTGACGATCACGGTGACGGCCAGGGACGGCAGCAACGCTGCGGTCAGCGATTCGTTCGTGCTGACGGTGGCGAACGTCAACGATGCGCCGACGGTCGCCACGCCGATCGCCGATCAGGCGGCGACCGAGGACCAGCCGTTCAGCTTCCAGTTGCCGGCGGGCACCTTTGCGGATGTCGATGCGGGTGACACGCTGACCTACACGACGAGCGCGCTGCCGACGTGGCTGACGTTCAACGCGACGACACGCACCTTCAGCGGCACGCCCGCCAACGCCGATGTCGGCGCGCTGACGATCACGGTGACGGCCAGGGACGGCAGCAACGCTGCGGTCAGCGATGCCTTCGTGCTGACGATCGCCAACGTCAACGATGCGCCGACGGTCGCCACGCCGATCGCCGATCAGTCGGCGACCGAGGACCAGCCGTTCAGCTTCCAGTTGCCGGCGGGCACCTTTGCGGATGTCGATGCGGGTGATTCGTTGACCTACACGACGAGCGCGCTGCCGACGTGGCTGACGTTCAACGCGGCGACACGCACCTTCAGCGGCACGCCCGCCAACGCCGATGTCGGCGCGCTGACGATCACGGTGACGGCAACTGATGTCAGCAACGCTGCGGTCAGCGATGCCTTCGTGCTGACGGTGGCGAACGTCAACGACGCGCCGACGGTCGCCACGCCGATCGCCGATCAGTCGGCGACCGAGGACCAGCCGTTCAGCTTCCAGCTGCCGGCCGGCACCTTTGCGGATGTCGACGCAGGCGACACGCTGACCTACACGACGAGCACGCTGCCGACGTGGCTGAGCTTCGACGCGGCGACACGCACCTTCAGTGGCACGCCCGCCAACGCTGACGTCGGCGCGCTGACGATCACGGTGACGGCCAGGGACGGCAGCAACGCTGCGGTCAGCGACACGTTCGTGCTGACGGTGACCAACGTCAACGACGCGCCGACGCTGCAGGCGGGCGAGGCGTTGCGGGTGGAGGAGGGCGGGGCGCGCGTTCTGACGCCGGCGGATCTGGTGGCTGCCGACGACGACGATGCGCTGCGTTCGCTGGTGTTCGAGCTGGCCGGCGGGCCGCAGGCGGGACGGGTGGAGCGGGTCGATGCGCCTGGCGTGGCGATCGATCGCTTCGATGGCGCGGCGCTGGCCGACGGGCGGGTCCGCTATGTGCATGACGGCAGCGAGACGACGGCCGATGCGATCGAGCTGCGCGTGCGCGACGCGGCGGGTGCGGCCTCGGCCGCGGTTCGGCTCGACATCGTCGTCACGCCGGTCGACGACGAGACGCCGGTGATCGTCTCGAACGGCGGTCAGGCCGAGGTGGTGATCGATCAGCCCGAGAACGCGGCCTGGCAGATGACGATGCAGGCGAGCGACGCCGACCGGCCGGCCTCGGCGCTGCAGTGGCGCATCGCCGGCGGGGCGGATGCGGACCGTTTCGCGATCGACGCCGACAGCGGCGCGCTGCGGCTGCTCGGCAGCGTCGACCGCGAGGATCCGCGGGACGCCGACCGGGACAACCGCTACGAGGTGCTGGTCGAGGTGTCCGACGGTGCGCGCTCGGCGTCGCAGCGGGTGCTGCTGCGCATCACCGACGTGGACGAGGCACCGACGCTGGGCGTGGGCGTGCTGCGGGTCGACCAGGGCATGGGCGCGCGGCTGGACGGCTCGGTGCTGCGGGCGAGCGATGTCGACACCAGCGCGGCCTCGCTGGTCTATGTCGTCGAGTCGGTCGAGCACGGCCGCTTCATCGAGGCCGGGCGCCCCGACGTGACGCTCGGCCGCTTCAGCCAGGCCGACGTCGATGCCGGTCGGGTGCTGTTCCTGCATGACGAGAACGCCCTGGCGGCGCGCTTCAGCGTCCGGCTGTCGGACGGCGCCAGCCTGTCCGGACCGTTCACCGTCGAGGTCGTCGTGCGCGAGCGCGCCTACGAGCCGGCCTCGATGCCTGCGGTGGACCGGCCCGCGACCCCTGCCGGTCCGGCGCGGCCGGGTGCGCAGGCGCCGGGGGCGGAGCCGGCGGACAGGGCCGTCGCTGGCGACATGGTCGAGCCGCCCGATCTGGCGCTGCTGCGGCTGCAGGAGTCCGACGGCCGCGCGGCGACGCTGCGGGCCGCCGTGATGCGTCATGTCGCCTCTTCGGACGAGACGGCGCCGGCCGGCGAGGAGGACGCGGCGCAGGACGCGATGGTGCCGGCCGGTGCGCGTGCCGCCCGTCCGGGGCCGCGCGGCACGCAGGACACGCCCTCGCCGCGTGGTGGCGACGAGACCGAGCGGCGTGCCGGCCTGGTCGACCTGATGCGCCTGCCCGCCGGCGATCTGCTGGTGCTGCTCGACATCTCGCTGGACCTGAGCGGCTTCGCGTCGGGCTCGCTGCTGCATCCGGGCGCCGGTCCGGGCGATGCGGTCCACGGCGGGGGCGCCGGCGGGCGGGCCGCGGAGGTCGGCGGCATGGATTCGCTGCCCGAACTGCTGCAGTGGGACAGCGGCACGGCGACCCGCGCCGGCAGCCTGGCGATGTCGGCCGGCCTGCTGTACTGGGCCACGCGGGCGGGCGGGCTGGCGGCCAGCCTGTCGTTCGCGTCGCCGGTGTGGTGGCGGCTCGATCCGCTGCCGGTGCTGCGCAGCGGCGGCCCGGCCCGGGCCCGCGGAGCCGGCCGTGTCCCGGCCGGTAACGAGCCCGAATGGCGCGACACCACCCTGTCGGGTGCGCTGGCCGGACTGGCCGAGGACCTGCTCGAGCGTCGTCAACGCGACGAGGAATGATGATGTCCCTGCCGAAGATGCCCCCGCTGCTGCACCGCTGGCTGCGCGTGCCCGATACCGTGACCCGGCTGTCGATCGGGGTGTCGGCGCTGGTGCTGCTGTGCCTGATGACGATCGACTCGCTGTTCGGCCTAGTCGCCGATCCGGCGGCGCGCGAATCGGCCCGGCGCATGGCGGTCAGCCAGACGCTCGCCGACCAGCTGATGATCTCGGCGACCCGGCTGGGCGAGCGCGAGGTGATCGAGATGCTCAACGCCTTCCGCCGCCGCGAGACGCAGGCGCGCGCGATCGCGCTGCGCTCGGCCGACGGCGAGGTGCCGGCCGCCAGCGGCCTGATGCGTCCGCGCGGCGATGCGCAGGTCATGTCGCTGGATGTGCCGGTCATGCTGCAGGGCCGGCCCTGGGGCGCGCTGGAGCTGCAGTGGACGCCCATTCCCGGCGAGAGCTGGCCGGGCCGGCTGTGGACGCTGCCGACGCTGTGGCCGCTGCTGGCCTTCGTCGGCATCGCCGCGCTGCTGCGCCTGTACCTCGGCCGGGTGCTGCGCCAGCTCGATCCGGACGCCGCGGTGCCGGACCGGGTGCGATCGGCCTATGACACGCTGACCGAGGGCGTGCTGATCCTCGACGACCAGGGGCGCATCCTGCTGATGAACAAGGCCGTCGGCGAGCTGACCGGTCGCCGCGACGTGCATCTCGGGCGCCAGCTCGAGGAGCATGGCTGGTTCGCCGACGAGGTGCGCTTCGACGACGGACAGGTGCCGTGGCAGATGACGCTCGACGACAACACGGTGGTCGAGCGCCGGCGCATGACGATCGGGCAGGGCGAGCGCCAGCGCATCGTGCTGGTGACCTGCTCGCCGGTCGGCGAGGCGGGGCGCCGCCGCGGGCTGAGCGGCTGCCTGGTGGTGCTGGCCGACCAGACCTCGCTCGAGCGTGCGCATGACCAGATCGCGCGCGCGATGCGCGACCTGCAGTCCGCGCACGAGCAGATCCGCCTGAAGAACGAGGAGCTGTTCCGCCTGGCCACCCGCGATCCGATGACCGGCTGCCTGAACCGGCGCGCCTTCTTCGAGCAGGCCGGTGCGCTGAAGGAGCGCTGCAACCTCGAGGGCCGACCGGTCGCCGCGGTGATGTGCGACATCGACCACTTCAAGAGCTTCAACGACCGCTACGGCCACGCGATCGGCGACGAGGTCATCAAGGCGGTCGCCGGCATCTACAACGGCAGCGCGCGCGAGGCCGATCTGGTCTGCCGCTACGGCGGCGAGGAGTTCTGCGTGCTGCTGCCGGACTGCGAGGAGGAGGTCGCGCTGGCGATCGCCGACACGCTGCGCCGCCTGGTGCAGGACACCGCCGGCGACGGCATCGACCATGATCCGCGGCTGACGGTCACCTCGAGCTTCGGCGTCGCGGTGACCCGCTCGACCCGCGTCGGGCTGGAGGTACTGATCGACCAGGCCGACCAGGCGCTCTACCAGTCCAAGCGCAACGGCCGCAACCGCTGCACGCTGCACGAGGAGAAGGTGGCCGAGCCGGCCTGAGCCGGGCCGCCCGGCGCCGGCTCAGAGCGGCAGCGGATCGGTGTCGTCGAAGCGCAGGACCTCGAAGCTGACGGTCGGCGCGTTGATGATGTTGGGGCTGACGCCCAGGCAGATGATGCCGCGGCCATGCAGCGTGCAGGCGCCGCGGCGCAGCGTGACCACCTCGGACTGCCGGCCGAAGCGCACATAGGTGCCGTTGGAGCTCAGGTCGGTGAGCTGGAAGTTGCCGCTGTGCCACTCGATGCGGGCGTGCACCCGCGAGACGCGGCTGTCGTCGAGGCAGTAGGCCGCCTCGTGGCTGCGACCGATGATGACCGGCAGGTTGCGCACCGTGTGGATGCGCGAGACGCCCTCGCAGACCAGCCGGATGCCTTCGGGCACGGTGGCCGGCGCGGTGTCGCCGAACATCGTCGACATCGGGTCCGGACCGGAGCGGCGCGCCTCGAAGCGCCAGACCTCGACCGGCTCGACCCGCCCGCGCAGGTGCAGCCGCTCGAGCCGGCGGAAGCGCTCGCGCACGTCGGGCGCCAGCACCGCCAGCGTCTGCGAGGTGATCAGCGTCTCGTTGTCGCCGGCATGGTCGAGCAGCCGCGCGGCGACGTTGACCGCATCACCGAAGCAGTCGCCGGCGACCTCGATGACCTCGCCGTGCGCCATCGCGATCTGCACGCGCATCACCGGGCTGCGCGACGGGCGCGCCGAGCCCATGACCCGCTCGAGCGACTCGTGGACTTCCTCGGCCGCACGCACCGCACCGGCCGGGTGCGGAAACATCGCCATCAGGCCATCGCCGAGGGTCTTGATCACGCGGCCGCCCTGTCCCTCCATGATCCGTGCGACGACGGCCACGCTGTGGGTGACGACCGTCGCGGCCTCGGCATTGCCCAGGCTCTCGTACAGGGACGTGCTGCCGCGCAGATCGGCAAAGAGAACGGTGCAAGTGACGGTCTGCGACATGACGCGAGTTTACCTTGCCGATTCGTGAAGCAGTGCGCATCCAAAGGTTGCAGAAGTGATAAGGCCCCGCGAACGCGGGGCCTCGGGCAGGGGGCGCGGCCCCCGCACGTCTGCAGGGATCAGCCGATCACAGATTGTCCAGATAGGTGCGCAGCTTGTCCGAGCGGCTCGGGTGCTTGAGCTTGCGGATCGCCTTGGCCTCGATCTGGCGGATGCGCTCGCGGGTGACGTCGAACTGCTTGCCGACCTCTTCCAGCGTGTGGTCGGTGGACATCTCGATGCCGAAGCGCATGCGCAGCACCTTGGCCTCGCGCGGGGTGAGGCTGTCGAGGATGTCGCGCACCACGTCGCGCAGGCCCGACTGCATCGCGGCCTCGATCGGCGCGGTGTTGTTGGTGTCCTCGATGAAGTCGCCCAGGTGGCTGTCGTCGTCGTCCCCGATCGGCGTCTCCATGGAGATCGGCTCCTTGGCGATCTTCATGATCTTGCGGATCTTGTCCTCGGGCATGTCCATCTTCTCGGCCAGCACCGGCGCGTCCGGCTCGTAGCCGAACTCCTGCAGGTGCTGACGCGAGATGCGGTTCATCTTGTTGATCGTCTCGATCATGTGAACCGGGATGCGGATGGTGCGGGCCTGGTCGGCGATCGAGCGGGTGATGGCCTGGCGGATCCACCAGGTGGCATACGTCGAGAACTTGTAGCCGCGGCGGTATTCGAACTTGTCGACCGCCTTCATCAGGCCGATGTTGCCTTCCTGGATCAGGTCGAGGAACTGCAGGCCGCGGTTGGTGTACTTCTTGGCGATCGAGATCACCAGGCGCAGGTTGGCCTCGATCATCTCGCGCTTGGCCTCGCGCGAGCTGGCCTCGCCCTCGTTCATGCGCTTGTTGATCTCCTTGAGGTGCTCGATCGGGACGATCGCGCGCTTCTGCAGGTCGATCAGCTTCTGCTGCAGCTCCTGCACCGCCGGCAGGTTGCGGCCCAGCACCGCGCTGTAGCCCTTGCCGGTGGCGATCTCGCCCTCGGCCCAGGCCAGGTTCAGCATGTTCGGCGGGAAGACCTTGATGAAGTGCTCCTGCGGCATGCCGCAGCGGTCGACCACGATCTTGCGCAGCTCGCGCTCGTAGCGGCGCACGTCGTCGACCTGCGAGCGCAGCAGGTCGCACAGCCGCTCGATGGTCTTGACGGTGAAGCGGATGGTCATCAGCTGGGCGCTGATGGCGTCCTGCGCGGCGTCGTAGTCCTTCGAGCGGTAGCCGTCGGCCTCGATGGCGGCGCGCATGCGCGCGTACTCGGTGCGGATGGAGTCGAAGCGCGACAGCGCCTGGTTCTTCATCTCCTCGAGCTTCTTCGTCAGCGCCTTGGAGGTGCCGGCGCCTTCCTCCTCGTCCTCGTCGAACTCGTCGAAGTCTTCCTCGGCGACGTAGTCGTCGGCTTCCTCCGACGACACGAAGCCGTCGACCGCCTCGGAGATCTGCATCTCGCCGGCGCGGATGCGGTCGGCCATCGCCAGGATCTCGTCGATGGTGGCGGGCGAGGCGGAGATCGCCAGCATCATCGCCTGCAGGCCGCCCTCGATGCGCTTGGCGATCTCGATCTCGCCCTCGCGCGTCAGCAGCTCGACCGTGCCCATCTCGCGCATGTACATGCGCACCGGGTCGGTGGTGCGGCCGAACTCGGAGTCGACGGTCGACAGCGCGGCTTCGGCTTCCTCCTCGGCTTCTTCTTCCGTGGCCGTGGTGGTGTTGCCGCCGGCGATCAGCAGCGTGGCGGCGTCGGGCGCCTGCTCGTAGACCGCGATGCCCATGTCGTTGAGCATCGAGATGATGGCCTCCAGGATCTCGTTCTCGACCAGCTTCTCGGGCAGGTGGTCGTTGATCTCCTGGTGCGTGAGGTAGCCGCGCGTCTTGCCCATCTTGATGAGGGTCTTGAGCTCCTGGCGGCGCTTGGCGACTTCCTCTTCGGTCAGGGTGGTCTCGTCGAGGCCGAACTCGCGCATCAGCGCGCGCTCCTTGGCGCGGCTGACCTTCATGCGCAGCGGCTTGGCCTTGGGCTTGTCGACCTCGCCGGTGCCTTCGTCCTCGGTCGCGCTCTCGGCTTCCGGATCGGCCTCGACATCGCCCTCGACGTCGCCCTCGACGTCCAGGTCGCCGTCCAGGTCGGTGAAGTCGTCGTCGCCGCCGCCCTCGATGCCGGGCTTCTTCTTCGCGTCGGTCGGCTTCTTGGCGGCTTCGGTCTTCTTCGCGGCCTCGGCGGTCACCGCCTTGGGCTTGCGGCCGCGGCGCACGACGACCGGTTCCTCCGACGGGGCAGCGGCGGCGGCAGCCGGGGTCACCGGTGCCGGAGCGGCAGCGGCCACGGCCGGGGTGGCCGTGGCGGCTTCGGGCTTGACGGCCTTGACCGCACGCACCACGCGCACGGTGCGCGGAGCGGCGGCCGGGGCGGCGGCGCTGTTCGTCGGGGAAGTCTGGTCGGGGCTGTTCTTCGCGGTCATGCGATTCCTCGGCTGGGGTGCTCGGATACGGTGAGGCTTTGAGCCCGCAACTCAAGTCCGAGAAGCCGCGGACCTTTCGGCACGCGGCGCGGACTCTGCGTTCGGGCGGGCAAGCTGGCGTGGACGTTCTCGGGTGCAGCGCTGGCGGGGAGGGTGGCCTTCATGTCATGCCCGTGTCGCGGGTGGCCGGGGCCGGCAGGCGCTGCTGTCACTCTTGCCGCATCGAAACCAACCTTCGATTATACAGCGCTGCCGCTGAGCCTCGATTTCAGCGCCGCCCTCAGGGCATTGAGCTCGGCGGCGCGGGTGCGCGCCTCGTCCGACAGGGGACCGGACTCGAGCAGCAGGTTCCATTCGTCGGCGATCTGCTCGAGCCGCAGCCGGTCGATCAGCACCGGCAGGTCGCCGGCCGCCGGCAGGCTGCCCAGCGCGAGCAGGCGCTCCATGCGCGCCAGCAGCGTGCCGGTGCCGGCCTCCTCGGCCTCGCCGCGCAGCAGCGGCAGCAGCTCCTCGGGCGGCAGCGCGCCCTCGTCGTGCAGCAGCTGCTCCAGCCGCGAGAACAGCGCGCCGTGCGGCGCGGGCTGCTGCACCAGCTGGTCGTGCATCTCGGCGGGCAGCGTCTCCCAGGCCGCCAGGCCGCAGGTCAGCGTCCAGGCGATCTGGTCGAGCAGCGAGGCGGTGCGTGGCGGCGTGCTGCGCGGCGAGGCGGTGGCATCGCCGCCGCGGCGATCGCGCCAGCGGCCGCGTTCACGCTCGCCGTCACGGCCCTCGCGGTCGCGCCGGAAGGGGCGGCCGTTGCCGCGCTCGAAGCGCCGGTGTGCCGGCGTGCCGTCGTCGCGCGGGTCGTAGCCGAGCGGATCCTGCGCGACGGCCTCGGCCGGCGGCGTGTGGTCGTCGGGCGGAATGTCGTCCCACTCGGGCGGCGGGGCGGGCGCGCGATCGGTCTCGACCCGGGCGCGGGCCGGCTCCTGGCGGCGCGCCGTCGGCTCGCCGGCCGCGCGGGCCGGGCCGTGGCCGGGGCGGCCGGCGGCGCTCCAGTGCCGCTCCAGCACCTCGGACGAGACGCCGCCGTCGCGCGCCAGCTCGTCGAGCAGCTGCGTCTTCAGCAGGCCCTCCGGAATCAGCTCGAACAGCGGGCGGGCCTGCGCGAGCATGCGGGTGCGGCCCTCCGGCGTCGTCAGGTCGCAGCCCTCGGCGGCGATGGCGCGCAGCTGGCGCGACAGCGGCACCGCCTCATTGATGCACTGCTCGAAGGCCTCGGTGCCGTGCTCGCGGATGAAGGTGTCCGGATCGTGCTCGGCCGGCAGGAAGAGGAAGCGGAAGCTGCGGGTGTCGCCGACATGCGGCAGCACCGCCTCCATCGCGCGCGCCGCCGCCCGCCGCCCGGCCGCGTCGCCGTCGAAGCTGAAGACCAGGTGCTCGGCGAAGCGCAGCAGCTTGGCCACATGGTCGGCGGTGCAGGCGGTGCCCAGCGTCGCCACCGCGTTGCCCACGCCGAGCTGCGCCAGCGCCACCACGTCCATGTAGCCTTCGGTGATCAGGATGAAGCCGCGCTGGCGGATCGCCGCGCGCGCCTCGAACAGGCCGTAGAGCTCGCGGCCCTTCAGGAAGACCGGCGTCTCGGGCGAGTTGAGGTATTTGGGCTCGCCCTTGTCCAGCACCCGCCCGCCGAAGCCGATGACCTCGCCCTTCGGGTTGCGGATCGGGAACATGATCCGGTCGCGGAAGCGGTCGTAGCGGCGCTGCTCGCCGGCCTCGTCCTGCAGGATGACCAGGCCGGACTCGACCAGCTTGGGGTCGTCGTATTCGCCGAAGGCGCTGGCCAGGCCGTGCCAGCCCGCCGGCGCGTAGCCCAGGCCGAAGCGCGCGGCGATCTCGCCGGTCAGGCCGCGGCCCTTCAGATAGTCGATCGCGCGGCGGCTGCCCTTGAGCTGGCCGCGGTAGTGGCGGCAGGCCTTGGCGAGCACGTCCACCAGCGAGAGCTGCTTCTCCCGGGCCTGGGCGGCACGCTCGCGCTCGCGCGGGTCGCGGTCGTCGTCGGGCACGGTCAGGCCCAGCTCGCCGGCCAGATCCTTGACCGCCTCGACGAAGCCCAGGCCGCCGTGCTCCATCAGGAAGCCGACCGCGTTGCCGTGCACGCCGCAGCCGAAGCAGTGGTAGGTCTGGCGCGAGGGGCTGACGACGAAGCTGGGCGACTTCTCGCCGTGGAAGGGGCACAGGCCCTTGTAGTTGATGCCGGCCTTCTTCAGCGGCACGGCGCGGCCCACCACGTCGACGATGTCGGCGCGGGAGAGCAGGTCCTGGATGAAGCCTTGGGGTATCACGCGGCGGAGTCTAGCGGAGCGACCGGAGCGCCCTCGGCGGCCCTTCCTAGAATGCCGCGATGTCCCTGCCCGCGCTCCTGTTCTCCGAAGGCCTGCACGATGCCTATGTGCTGGCCGTCTTCGCCACCGTCTATCTCGGCATGATCCTGGGCGGCCTGCCGCGGCTGCATCTCGACCGCACCGGCGTGGCGCTGCTGGGCGCGATCGCCATCGTCGGCGCCGAGGTGATGACCCCTGAGGCCGCCGCCCGCGCGATCCACCTGCCGACGATCCTGCTGCTGTTCTCCTTCATGGTGATCTCGGCGCAGATGCGCCTGGGCGGCTTCTACGGCGCGGTGACCCGGCGCATCGCGGCGCTGCCGGTGGGACCGGCGGCGCTGATGGGCGTGGTGATCGCGGTGTCGGCGGTGCTGTCGGCGGTGTTCTCCAACGACATCGTCTGCCTGGCTGTGGCGCCGGTGCTGGCCGAGGCCTGCCTGCGCCGGCGGCTCGATCCGGTGCCCTTCCTGCTCGGGCTGGCCTGCGCGAGCAACATCGGCTCGGCCGCGACGCTGATCGGCAATCCGCAGAACATGCTGATCGGCGAGGTGCTGAAGATGCCGTTCGCCGGCTATGCGCTGCAGGCGATCGGGCCGGTGCTGGCGGGGCTGGCCGCGCTGTGGGCGCTGCTGGCCGTGTCGATGCGCCGCACGCCGCCGGTGGCCGATCCGGATCCGGCGCAGCTCGCCGCCCTCACCGCCGAGGTGCAGCCCTTCGACCGCTGGCAGACGGCCAAGGGCCTGGTCGTGGCGCTGGCGCTGGTCGGGGTGTTCTTGTTCACCGACTGGCCGCGCGACGTGGCCGCGCTGGTGGGCGCCGGCGTGCTGCTGCTGAGAGCGTGTTCACGATCTCCTGAGGAGCAAGGCCAGAAAGGCGAGATGGACGAACTGCAGGCTGGTGTTGAGCCAGCGCTCGCAGTTCTTC
>NZ_JABSNM010000019.1 GCF_013294065.1 Sphaerotilus uruguayifluvii | reverse complement strand
CAGTTCGTCGTGCGGTACTTCGTCCGCTTCTTCTTGGCTTCGCTCACCGCGTCAGTCTACGAGCGCTCGGACGCTCGCTTTGTGCAACAGAGCCGATCGCAACGGTCCGGTTCTCGCTGAACTTGCGCTCACTCGTCGGCTCGATTCTTTTGGGCTGGGCCGTATTATTTGGTTTCGGCTGTCTGTTGACCGGGGAGATTACGGGTTGACAACGAATCTAGGCATGTAGCGAGCGACGTTCATTTCGGCGGGAACAGTGAGATAGTCACTGGCGATGGACCTTCCGAGAGCGCGAGAGTTCAATCGATGCTAGCCGTGAAGCCTGGTGGCAAATGCTTATACTTAGCTGGCTTGGTGTCGTAACCATGGATAGCGGCATCGAGATCGCGTACTGGTAGCTGAACGCACTGAGCCGTGAATATCCCCCCCCCGTCCACGGAGTATCCAACGCGCTTGAATGCCTCGTAGTACGGGCTAACAACCAGCGAGCCCCCAAAGTATCCGGTATTGCAAACCACCACGTTGCAGAATACCGTCCTTGACAAAGAGACGGCCAACGACTCAAAGAGCCTTACGTCACGATTGTAAGCCATTACAAATAAATGATGAACGCGGCCGCGATAAAGGAGCGCGCGCTCAATATCCATGAAATCGTAGCAAATACTGACCCCAATCCGTCCATAGGGTCCTGCATCGAAGACATAGACGTTGGGGTCGGCGCTGAATTCCCATGGCGGCACATACTCTTTGAAGCCGGATGCCTCAGCCGGCGCGGGATCCCGCTTGCCAAACCAAACTCTAGTTGCATAGCGTGAACGGATGCGCTTCCAAAAATTTTTTGGGACGAGGACGAGCCCTTCGTTTCTCGCAGACCTTACTCGAGTGTCTAAGCGGTAGTCAACACCAACGATTGCTAGCACATTCATGGAACAGACAAGCTGCTCGAAATCATTCAGACGCGTTCTCGGGAGCGCTAGCTCAGGAAGAAGAATGACACGAGGCTGATCATCGTGATCAGCCAACGCCCGCATGGCTCTACGAATTTCGTGCCATGCACGACCATCTTCGGCAGCCAAAATTTTTGGCTCACCACTAGCAGGATTCCAAGCGGCTTTTGAATCCAAGGTTGTTTGAATTAAACCGAGGGTAATCTCATCAACTAATACCGGTTTTTCCAAGATCATGCTGGCCCTACTTCAAAGTATCGCTTCCAATCAACATCGGTGAGGTGCATTAAATTTACAGGTGTGATCTGCCGAGACTGCTGATTGAAAGTTGAGATCTGATTTGCCTCAAGTTCATTTTGTGCAATTGAGATAATACGCGCCAAATGTGCGGCGTCAATGAGGCCTACCGGATCGTGCTCGGTGTCATCATCAAAATTCTGATTCCATGCCGGGTACCGACCAGCAAAAATATTCTCAGCCGCACGAGGCTGGAGACACGCCTCAAGAATACCAAGGGTTGCCGACGAATAGGTTATTTCGTCCCGCAGAAGTTGTGGGAGATGCCTGAGCATACTTTCATGTCCCAGCCCGTTCCACTGAGCAGGCAGAAGAAACGAGCGCGAAAGCAACGCAAAGAGACACAGGCCTAGCCCGCGAATTGGATTCTGCGCGGATCCTATTTCGCTCACAACGAGCGGAGCAAATCGTCTGTCATAGACTTGGGACCGTAGGGGGACTCGCCTTAAAAGTCCATTTCTTGGATCCCGCAGCAGACTTTTCCACTCTTGCCAAGAGACCGCAGCCGTGTCGATGAGATGACTCGGCAGCAGGAAATTGAGCGGGTGTGCACAATAATGACTTGTATCAATGTATTTGCGGGACGCCTGTCGAAGATAGTCTTGGTCAAACGTCTCCGTAGACGACATCAGCAACGCAGCTTGCCTCACCAGTTCTAGGCAGGTCCACTCGCCAAGTCGCCATTCCTTAGTGATTCGGGGATTGCGACTGGACCAGATCTTCATTGCCCAAACTGGCAGTGGTAGTAAGCTCCCATCTTGAGACCCTTCGATTAATGTCCGAACGCGACACGCTGCCGGTGAAAGAGCGACTACTTTCTGAACATCGGAGGGCTCTACGCGCTCCATCAAAGCATCGAACCACCACCCATCTTGATTTGCTTGAGTTGGTCCAGTTGTTGACGCGATTCGAGTTAGTGATGAGATTGGGGCATCCGCAGGAAAGAAAGTCCAGAGATTGTCAGACTCGGGCAAACCCTCAACGAGGGTTCCTAAGTGAATGATCAGATCAGACGCTCGACGAACGGGTTTATCAAGCTCGAACTTGCATCCCCACCAAGCAAGCGCAACTCGCAGATCCGGCGGCACACCATTGCCACGCAGAAAATCCCGACCTCTATCAACAAATGATTGGTTCAGCCTTGTCCCAACAAATTGTAAAGCACTAGGCGATTGCTCCAACAAAACAGTGGCGCAATACACTCCGACAGAGAACTGATCTAGGCTCTTATGTACAAACCATCGGTCTGCTACAGGCATACCTCGGTTGGTAAGCCTCGCAATATCCCGCAGAAATCTCAGCGCAGCAGCTCTACGCCAGCCCGCTATATTAGTATCAACAAGAATCTTTGCAGCTCGGACTGTTTCCCCAGCGAGTACCGCGTAGAAATTCCCCAGGATGTAGCTAGCAGCTAGCCGATTCACCGGGTCGAGTGCATAGCGGCCGATGTCATCAACTAGATTTTCAAGCCCCGTAGCGCCGAGGCGGCGCGCGATGGTCAGCGCATGGGTCCAAAGACGGACGCGATCAGGCCGTTCGTGCAGGACTCTTCGGACCAAGCTAAATACCCTATCGGCAATGCCGGTGAGCCGGGCATGAATTTGAGAGTCATTAATACCAGTAAGAGAAGCGATTGGGTCGAGTGAGGGGTTCCCGCCATTGAGACTTGTTGCTTGGTTCTCGTTAGTTCGACGTTTTCCCGGACCTCCATGTCGAATGTCGAGAGTCTCCGGTGCAGCGAGCCTTGCTTCAGCAACACGAGCAAGGCGAGTCGCCGCGAATGCCAGACGTGTTCGTTCCGGCATTTCAGCCTCAGGAACGTCTACGAGTAATAAATGCTCCAGTTGCTGCGATAGTATTGAGAGTTCGTTGTCTTCGAGCGCTGTAAAGTCTGTTCTCCCGATCGCTGAAACCAGTGCAATCGTCTTCGTCATCAATGGAGTTGGAAATTCAGGATCGAGGCGACACTCATCTTTGGCCCGATTCCAGAGATCTGATCCGGGGACGCGCTTTCTAGCATCGCTCGTCCCTAGCAGTTCCCCCAGGGCTTTCGGTTCGGTCTTGGCGGGATTAATACTTGCACCAGAGCCCAACCTGTCTATCACATCCGTGTAATGATCGATCCAATTCTTCAATTCCTCAAACGTCTTGGCCAGTATCACATGATCGTCGACATAGCGGAAATGGGCGATGCGTCCACGAGGGAGTGTTTGCTCTACTTTTTGATCGACCTTCAGGAGCGCGGCATTTGCGAGAAACCCTGACACCATGAGCCCAGTAGGAATTCTACGGAACTTCTTCCGAGACTCATCAAGTCCGATGTGCTTCAGCTCGGCATCCGTCCAACCCTCAAGGTCCAATGGAAGCTGCGTTAGCGTCTTCAGCAGTTGGTAAACCTCTTGGCGCAGTGCGGCTGGAACAGACTGGGAGATAGCATCAACGCATGATGCTATGGGTATGGAGGGGTAAAACTTCTCGAGATCCACAGATGCCCAATAGACATCACTCTTATCGAGATCAGTAGGCAAGCTAGTCCAATAGTCGGCCAAAACAAATGGACATCGATCAGGCAGATGCATTCGCTGCTGAAGGCGAAGTTCTTCACGCTCATCGTCATCAAGGTTTTCTTCATTGGCATGACCGCGCGCCGCTGCCGAAACCGCCAAAGCGATATGACGCCTAAACAAGGGCCAAGCTTGCTGAAACGATTTATAGATTCGGCCGGAGGAATGCCTGTACGGCCCAACTTTCCTTATCTTATTACCGTGAAGATCTTCTTCAATCCATGTGGACCGGAAGAGCCTGTTGCCATAACTCCAAACGGGCATCTGTGTATCGACATAGCCCCCAAGGACATTCACAACCGCGACCCAGGCCACTTGATCTCTGACCGCAAAATGAAAATACTGCCTAACCCTAGGATCCCCATTTTCATCAGGGTTCTTCGGGAAAGCCATTGGCCGAATTGGCGATATCCTAAATCTTCCAGAACCAAGATCCTCACAAATACTCCGAAGTTCACGACCCAAATTAACTTCAAAAGAGGCCAGATCCGCCTCATCAATCCATATGTCGCCAGGCACAGATGACCGCTTTACTTTCTCCCATGCCCAGCGCATATTCAATTGGTCGCACACCTGATTTATAAAACTACGCATTCTTTCCTCGCGCAATCACGTCACTAGCATCCATGCCTTCAGGTGGAACTGCAAATCGAATGCTTTTGCTCCTTGCCCAAAACTCTTTTTCAAGGCACTTCATGAATTTCCCACCAGCAGCATCCCCATCGGGAACGCCCACTAGTTCAAATGGAAGCAGATCCTCAACCCATTCGGAACGAAACGATGAAGCCCCGAGGACTGCAACCGCTGCTAGTCCCTCGCCCTCAATGGAGATTGCGTCAGGGACACCTTCGCAAATGTGGATAAGACTACCGGGCTGCAACCGACTAAGCCGTTGACTATTGAACATAGGCTTGGGGATGCCACTTGGACCAAAAAATTTCATGCTGCTCTGAAGACAGCGGACCTGTAAGTACTGGACTGCCGCCTCGGATATAAATGGAAAAATTAGCGCATAACCAGACCAGCTTAGTGCCGGTCGGCTTCCAGACAGTCCTGCGCTACAGACTCGCTCTGCCCCCCAGTACCTCACTAGTTTCCGATAGGCCCTCGCTGGATCGACAAGTTCTACAATGCCAAATTTAAGCGCCAACTCTGCATCAATCCCGTGAGTTCGGAGGTAAGCGGTTCCCAAGGGCGCTTTGACCGGTCCGCAATGCATTACCAACCAAGTGTACAGTTCGGGGTCAGGTTTGGGCGTGGGGGCAGAGTTAGGCGGACTAATCGACTTGAGGTTGGGAACCGGCGAAATATGACGGGCACGGCAGATAAACTGGAAGTCACTGCCGATGATACCGAAGTGGCCGCAGAGCCACTTGCATGCATCCACAAAACCAAGGCCGTGAATTTTTTGCACTAATGCGATTGCATCGCCATACTCACCACATCCGAAGCATCTCCAATTATTTCTTGCCTTGCTAACAGTAAAGCTTGGACTTGCCGAATCATGCCCATTAAAGCACATCGCTTTGTTACCACGTAGGGTTATACCCATAGCTGACGCGACGTCTGCTATTGGCAATTCACGAAGACGTGCAAGCACCTGATCGCTCAATAGTTTCGGCTTTGCTGACCGTGAAATAACTTGTCGCAAAATCACCCCTTACGTTAGCTTTGCTTTCTTGGGAAAATATCTCATTTAACCAGAAAGAAATACGCAAGTTGCATGTTCGTCCACATTGAAAACACTGGGGTACTTTCGCCAAATCGCAGTCAAGCCTCCACTACAGCGGGCGAATAATCTGCACTTACACCAGCCCGCTCGCCTAACCCAACCGCAACCTTCTCCACCGCCCCCGACTCCCCACAAGCCCCCAGCACCAGCCGATACGTCGCCCGCGTCATCGCCACATACAGCAGGCGCCATTCCTCCTCCTCGCTGTGGTGCGCATCCGGCACCGCCTGCAGCCCGACGATGGCGACGGTGTGAAACTCCAGCCCCTTGGAGGCGTGCAGCGTGGTGAGCTTGACGCTGTCCGGCTCCCACGTTCCCGCGCGCTGCAGGCGCTGGGTGCGGATGCCGCGCAGGTGCAGCGCCTTTTCCACCGGGTCGAGCAGGTCGTGCCGGCGCGCCAGGACGCCCATGTTGGCCGGGGACACGCCGTCCGCCAGCGCCTCGGCGAGGCGCTCGGCGACCAGTTCGGCCTCCTCGCGCGGCGTGCGTCCGCGCAGCAGTTCCGGCGCGGGGCCGCTGCGGCCGGCGCCGAGCGGGGTCTGCTGGACGATGTCGCTGTCGCCCTCACCTGGGCCGTCCACCGCCCCGTCCGGCTCGCCGCCGCGCAGCAGCTGGCCGGCGGTCGCGGTGGCGAGCTTCAGCACCTCGGCGGTGTTGCGGTAGTTGACCTTCAGCACGCTGGTGCGCCCGCGCGCCTCGATGCCGACGCTGGCGAAGCTGAACTTGCGGCGCGGCTGGCGGTAGATCGACTGCGCGTCGTCGTAGAGCACCAGCAGCGAGTTCGTCGCCGGATCGACCAGCTGGGGCGCCAGCCGCAGCCACGCATCCTCGAAGTCGTGCGCCTCGTCGATCATCAGCGCCGCGTACTGCGCCCGCGGGATGCGGCCATGCGCCACCGCCTCGATCACCCGGTCGGCCAGCGCGTCGTAGTCCGGCCGGAAGCCCTTCTTCGGGATGCCGAGCTGGTAGGTGTCGGCCATGTCGTAGCACCAGCCGTGGAAGGTGCGCACCTGCACCCGCTCGTCCAGCCCCCGCTGCCGCATCAGCGCGTCGATGCGCGCCGCCAGCGGCCGGTTGTAGCAGAGCACCAGGATCGGCCAGTCCGGCCGCGCCGCGGCGGCGAGCTGCTGGGCGCGGTAGACCAGGATCATCGTCTTGCCCGACCCCGCCACGCCGTGGATGACCCGGTGCCCCTCGCCCATCGAGCGCGCGAGCTGCTCCTGCTGCAGGTCCATCACCAGCATCAGCGCCTCGCTCGGCGACGGCGCCGCCGTGGCGCCGGGCTCGCCCGCGTCGTCGCCGTCCTCGTCCAGCAGCGAGGCCTGCGTCTGCAGCCGGATCTCGGGAAAGAGGTGCCAGCGGATGCGGTCGCGCTGCGGCAGCGTCAGCGCCGTCTTCAGGCGGAACTCCACCGTGAACATGCCCCACAGCCGTTCCTGGAAGACGGCCGGATCCAGATCCTCGGCCAGATCCTCGCGGGTCAGCGTGGTGGCCGGCGGAAAGAACTCGTCCCAGTGCGGATCGGTGATGCGCTGGCGCTCGATGTTGGCGAACACCACGCCGCTGCCCCAGGGCACGGCCAGGTTGCCCTTGTGGCGCCCCTCGGTCTGGCACAGGCAGGGATCGCGCTGCATCTGGTTGACCAGCTCGATCGCGTAGCCGCGCGCCTGCAGGCCGGGGTGAATCCTGCTCACCCGCCCCTGCCCGTTCGCCAGGTTCAGCTCGACATCGTGGCGCGAGACCTGGTGCAGCGCGCCGGCCCGCCAGCCCTTGACCTCCAGCACCAGCAGGCCGCGGCCCGGATGCAGCACCACGAAGTCCGGCAAGCGGCCCTTGTTGCCCACGGGAACGTTGTGCCAGACGAGGTAGTCGTCCTCCAGACAGCGCTGAAGCTGCCGCAGCACCCGCCGCTCGGCGCCCCCGTCCTCCGTGTTGCGGCAACGCGCCGCGATGTTCTGATAGCCCTGTGGAAAGATGGCCACGTCCGCACCCCTGAAGCGTGAATCGCTTTTTCTTGTTCAGGCTGGAAGCAGACCATAGCTACCGAACGGGAGCGGAATGCAGGCTCGCAGGAGCCACACAAAAGCGGGCCATTTTTCACAGCGCGGCTTTGGTACCGCCGCGCCGCGTCGAGGTGCGGCGTCGCGTCGCCGCCCCCGTCAGGCCCGCGAAGGCGGGCACCCACGCATGAAAAGGCCCGCACTGGGCGGGCGTGGGTCCTCGCCTTCGCGAGGATGACGGGGCTTGGGGGCGGGCGCCGAGTGCGGGGGGTGGCCCTCAGCCTCGCTCGCGGCGCTCCTGGCCTGCGCGCGGCTCGTGCTGCGGCCACAGCATCAGCACCCGCGCGGGCTGGCCGGCGCGGATCTGCACGTCGCGGCGCAGCACCTGGTCGCCGCGCGCGGCCTCGACGGTGTAGCGGCCCGGGGCCAGCTTCGCCATCAGGAAGGGACCCTGGGCCCGCGTGCCGAGCACCTCGTGGCCGCGGCCGTCGCGCACCAGCACCTCGACGTCGGCCAGGTAGTCGCTGCGCGCACCGTCGCGGCGCGCGAACTCGATCGTCAGCGGCCAGTCGCGCGCGGCCTGCTGCATCGCCTGCGACTCGTCGAGGCCGATGCCGCCGCTCATCCACACCACCTCGCCCTGGCGATGCTCGCGCGGCAGCGCAGGCGCCGAGGACGACGCGGAGGCGGGGACCGTCGCCGCGGGTGCGGCCGCAGCGTCCGCGGGCGCCGCCTGCACCGCGGTGGCGGCCAGCGAGACCAGCAGCACCGCCGCCGGCAGAACACGCGCGCGGAGAAGCCCGTCGGGGGAGCGCAGGCTCGTCGTCATGTTCGTCTCTCCTTGATGAAGTGCATCGAACCGGACCGCATCAGCCCACCGCGGGCACCGGCACGAAGATGCGGCTGCCGCCGCGCTGGATCAGCAGCGCGGCCGGGCGGCCCTTCTCGGGCAGCGCGGCGCGGACCTGCTCGACGCTGGCCACCGGATGGCCATTGACCGCCAGCAGCACGTCGCCGGGCTGCACGCCGGCCTGCGCGGCCACGCCGCCCGAGCCCTCGACCAGCAGGCCGCTGCCGCCGGCGATGCCCGCCTGCTGGCGTTCCTGCGGCTGCAGCGGACGCAGCGCCAGGCCCAGACGGCCGCCCTGGGCGGCGGCGGCCGGGTCGGCGGCGCGCTCGGCCCGGGCGGTGCGTGCGGCCGCGTCGCCGAGCTTCGCGCTCACGCTCTGCACCTTGCCGTCGCGCCAGAGCTCGAGCCGGACGGTCGAGCCCGGCGCGGACTGGCCGATCACCGCGGGCAGGTCGCCCGAGGCGACGATGCGCTGGCCGTCGACCGCGCGCACCACGTCGCCGGCCTTCAGTCCGGCCTGGTCGGCCGGACTGCCGGGCTCGACGCCGGCGATCAGCGCGCCCTCGGGGCGGTCGAGCCGGAAGGAATCGGCCAGCGTCTGGTTCACCTCCTGGATGGAGACGCCCAGGCGGGCATGCGAGGCCTTGCCGGTGGCGACGATCTGGTCCTTGACCTTCATCGCCAGGTCGATCGGGATCGCGAACGACAGGCCCTGGTAGCCGCCGGTGCCGCTGTAGATCTGCGAGTTGATGCCCACGACCTCGCCGCGGGCGTTGAAGAGCGGGCCGCCCGAGTTGCCGGGGTTCACCGCCACGTCGGTCTGGATGAAGGGCACGTAGCTGTCGTCCGGCAGCGAGCGGCCCTTGGCGCTGACCACGCCGGCGGTCACGGTGTTCTCGAAGCCGAAGGGCGAGCCGATCGCCAGCACCCACTGGCCGACCTCCAGGTCCGACGAGCGGCCGATCGGCACGGTCGGCAGGTCGCGGGCGTCGATCTTCAGCACCGCCACGTCGGTCTTGGTGTCCAGGCCCAGCACCTTGGCGACGAACTCGCGCCGGTCGGTGAGCTTGACGCTGACGCGGCTGGCGCCCTTGACCACATGGGCGTTGGTGACGACCAGGCCGTCGCTGCTGACGATGAAGCCCGAGCCCTCGCCGCTGACCGCCTGCGGCGGCACCTGCTGGCCGCGCGGCAGGAAGCGGCGCAGCTGCGGCGGGATGGCCTGGGCGGTCTCGTCGTCGCCGTCCTCCGCGGTCTGGCGCAGGCCGCTGACGCTGATGTTGACCACGGCCGGACCGTTGCGACGCACGATCGGGCTGAAGTCGGGCGCGGCGACCGCTCCGACCGGGGCGGAAACGGTCGACGTCGGGCCGGCCGCATGGGCGGCCTGTCCGCCGAAGTAGCTCGCGCCGGCGCCGCCGATCATGCCGGCGGCCACGAGGCTCAGCACGGTGCGGGAGGCGGTCATCGACGAGGACAGGGACGGCATGGAGGAACTCCTGGAAACAGCGACGGGAAAGAAGGGATCGGCGACGGCGGCGCGTGTCAGGCGTCAGCCGCAGGCATCAGGCATCGAGCTGGTGGTAGGCGCGCTGCAGCGCGGCAGCGGCGGCGACGTGGTCGTGATGGCGCAGATGCCACGAGACCTCGGCGAGCGACTCGCAGGCCGGCACCGGCGGCACCGCCTCGGACTGCAGCCGGGTGCGCGCCGAGCGCAGCGCCTGCAGCGCCAGGTCGTCGTGGTCGCAGTACATCTCGATCTCGGCGTGGCGCAGGTCGCTCTTCACGGCCGGACGCTCGTCGAGTCCGTGCAGCGCGGCATCGGCCTGCTCGTGAGGGGCCGAGCTGGCGGCCAGCGCCAGCGCACCGAGGACGGGGTGATCTTCAGGATGGAGGGTTCCCATGATCGTTCTCCTGGGGTTCATCGCAGCGCGCGGGCGGCGCGTCGTGGCGATCAGTAGCTGAACTTCACGCCGACCGAGGTCTGGCCGACGTTGGCGTTGCCGCCGTAGGCGCTGGTGAAGTGGTAGCGGTCGTAGCCCACGCGCAGCGCGGTCTGCGGCGTGATGTCGTACTGCACGCCGACGCCGAGCTTGACGGCCGGGCTGTAGTCGGTGCCCTGCGCGGCGGTCAGCCGGGCCTGCGCCAGGCCGACGCTGCCCAGCAGCGAGACCTGCGGCGCGAGCTCGACGCTGCCGACGCCGTCGACATAGGCGCCGTAGGCGCGGCCGGTGCCGGTGCCGCCGTCGGTGCGGCCGAGATGGAACACGCCGCCTTCGACGGCGAAGTTCGGCGTCACCTGGTAGCCGCCGTACAGCTTCAGGCCGGGGCCGCGACCGCCGCTGCCGTCGCCGGAGCCGCCGATCGGGTCCTGGTAGTCGGGCGCGGCGACCGCGCCGCCGACATAGGTGCTGCCCGGCGCGCCGGCCGCCTGCGCGGCGCCCGCCGCACCCAGGGCCAGCAGCGCGGCCGCCAGCGCGGCGCGGGAGCGGGTGATCGGGGAGGAGGTGGAGGACATCGCGTTTCCTTTCTCGGGAGTGCAACCGGGGTTGCGATGGCTCCACTGTGAAGGCCGCGATGCAAGCGCCGATTGCAGCGACGCGCCCGAAGATTACGGATGAAACACGGGCCGGGCCCGCGCGTTCAGGCCCGTCCGAGCGCGCGGGCCAGCGCCTGCGCCAGCTCGGCGCGGCCCAGCGGCTTGGCGACGACGACGGCGATGCCGGCCTGGCGTGCGCGCGCCTCGAGCTGCTCGCCGCCGTAGCCGGTGGCCAGCACGATGGGCAGGTCGGGCCGCAGCCGGCGCAGCTCGGCGGCCAGCGCGGTGCCGGTCAGCCCCGGCATGACCTCGTCGCTCAGGACCAGGTCGAAGCGCGCCGGATCGCGGGCGAACTCCTCCAGCGCCCGCGCGCTCGACGTCAGCCCCAGCGGCTCGTAGCCCAGGTCGGCCAGCAGTTCCTCGGCCAGCTCGACCAGCGCCGGCTCGTCGTCGACGACCAGCACCGTCTCGCCCTGCCCCGGCGGCAGCGCCGCGGCGGCGGCCGGGGCCTCGGACACGGCCGGCGCCGCGTCGGCCGCGCGCGGCAGCCACAGCGTGAAGCGGCTGCCCTGGCCGGGCGTGCTGTCGACGTCGATGGCGCCGTGCAGGTCGGTCACCACGCCGTGCACGATCGCCAGCCCCAGGCCGGTGCCCTCGCGCGGGCCGCGGGTGGTGAAGAAGGGCTCGAACAGCCGCGCCATCGTCTCCGGCGCGATGCCCTGGCCGGTGTCGGCCACCGTCAGGCGCACGCAGGGCCCGGCCGGCAGCGCGCCGACCAGCGGCAGGCGCGCCGGCGCCAGTGCCGTGGCCGGCTCGGCCGGGCCGTCCTGCAGCGACACCCGCAGCGTGCCGCCGTCGGGCATGGCCTGCAGCGCGTTGTTCGCGAGGTTCATGACCGCCTCGTACAGCGCGGTCGGGTCGCCCTCGAGCACGAGCCCGGCGCCCTGCAGGTCGCGCTCGATGCGCAGGCCCGGCGGCAGCCGGCCCTCCAGGTGGTCGAGCACCTCGCCGACCAGCGGCTCCAGCGCGAACCGCACCCGCTGGCGCGGCTGGCCGCGGCTGAAGGACAGGATGCGCGCCACCAGCGCGCGCCCGCGCCGGCCGGCCTGCAGCACCTGGTCGACGTGGCGCGCCGGCGCGCTGCCGTCGGCCAGCGCCTCGCGCGCCATCTCGCCGTAGCCGATCACCGAGGCCAGCACATTGTTGAAGTCGTGCGCCACGCCGCCGGCGAGCTGGCCGAGCGCCTCGAGCTGGCGCGAGCGCTGCAGCCGCGCCTCCAGCGCCTGGCGGCGCACCCGGTCGCGCGCGATGCGCCGCGCCAGCACCAGGGTGATCGCCAGCGCCGACAGCCCGAAGGCGGCCGACAGCCAGGCCAGGTCGCGCCAGGCCTTGAGCACCACCTGCGCGTCGCGCGACACCCGCACCACCAGCGGCTGGTGCTCCAGCCGCGCCGCCGCGACCAGGCGCACCCGACCGTCCGGCAGCACCAGCACCGCCGAGGTCTCGTCGGCCGCCCGCAGCCGCAGCCACTCGGCGCTGACCTGCGCGAGCATCTCGTCGGGCGCGGCCGGCGGGCGCAGCACCGCGCCGTCGTCGCGGTGGATGACCAGCTGCGCGTCGGGCGCCGGCGCCAGCCGGCCGAAGTCGCCCTCGAGAAAGTCCGGCTCGGCCACCAGCGCCAGCACGCCGCGGAAGGTGCCGTCGTCGTCGTTCCAGTTCATCGTCACGCTGATGGCCGGGCGCGGATCGACCTGCGTGGCATAGGGCGCGCTGATGTACAGGCGCGGCGAGCGTGCCTCGCGCGCGGCGCGGAAGAAGTCGCGGTCGGTCACCAGCACCGGCTCGGCCGGGCGCCAGCGCCGCGACGAGGCGATGCGCCGGCCCTGCGCATCGAAGACCGTCAGCGCGCGGAAGTCGTCAAGCGGACGGATGCGCGAGCTCAGCAGCTCGTCGACCGCCGGCAGCCCCGGCGTGATCAGGCCGTGCGCGAGCTCCTCGCGCGTCGAGCGCAGCACCGCGTCGGCCACGCCCAGCGTGCGGTCGGCCTGCAGCGCCATCGCGTGCGACAGCGAGGCCAGCGTGCGCAGCTCGGCGTCGATCGTCTGCGTGCGCAGCGTCCACAGCCCGGCCGCGCCGGCCAGCGCCACCAGCAGCTCGGCCACCAGCAGCGCGCGCACCCATTCCAGCCGCAGCAGCGCCCTCACCGGATCCCCCGGCGCCGAATCCCCCGGTCACCCGGCCCGGGCCGGGGAGCTGTCATCATCGCGGCAACGCACATGCCCGCATTAGAACGCCTGAACGATCGCCCGATGAATGCCTCCGCCCCGTCGACGACGCTGCCGCCCGAGGGGGCCGGCCTCGGCGTCACCGCCACCGTGCCCCGCCACATCCTCGTCGTCGACGACGACCCGGCGCTGCGAGGGCTGCTGGCCGAATACCTCGGCGAACACGACCTGCGGGTCACCGCGGTGGCCAGCGGGCGCGAGATGTTCGAGGTCTTCGACCGCGAGGCGATCGACCTGGTGGTGCTGGACCTGCGCCTGCCGGGCGAGGACGGCCTGATGCTGGCGCGCGCGCTGCGCGAGCGCGCCGACGTGCCCATCGTGCTGCTGACCGGCCGCAGCGAGGAGGCCGACCGGGTCATGGGCCTGGAGCTGGGCGCCGACGACTACGTGACCAAGCCCTTCAGCCCGCGCGAGCTGCTGGCGCGGCTGCGCGCGGTCATGCGCCGCTACCAGGGCGGCGCGAGCGCGCCGGCCGAGGCCGCGCTGCCCGGCGAGGACCGCCGCCGCGCGCTGCGCTTCGCCGGCTGGGAGCTGAACCTGCGCACCCGGCGGCTGACCGCGCCCGACGGCCGCCGCGTCGAGCTCGGCAACCACGAGTTCAGCCTGCTGGCGGCCTTCTGCAGCGCGCCGCAGCGCGTGCTCGGCCGCGAGCAGCTGCTGGCGATGTCGCGCCTGCACAGCGCCGAGGTCTACGACCGCGCGGTCGACGTGCAGGTGCTGCGACTGCGCCGCAAGATCGAGGACGACCCCTTCCACCCGAAGCTGCTCGTCACCGAGCGCGGCGCCGGCTACCGCCTCGACGCGCCGGTCGAGACGCTGTACTGAGCGGCCGCCCGGTGGCCGCGCCGCAGCCCGATCCGCGCCGGCCGCTGCCGCGCATCGACCCGGCGCGCTGCACCGGCTGCGGCTGGTGCGTCGCGGTCTGCCCGCCGCATGTGCTGTCGCTGCAGGTGGTGGCCTGGCGCAAGCGCTCGGTGCTGGAGGACGAGGCCGGCTGCACCGGCTGCTCGAAGTGCGAGCCGCGCTGCCCCTTCGGCGCGATCCGGATGGAGCGGCCTCAGCGGCCCGACAGCGGCAGCGGCAGCGCCGAGGGCTCCGGGTCGAGCTCCTCCATCTCGTAGGCGTCGGCCACGTAGGCCGGCCCCTTCATCACCCGCACGATGAAGCAGCCCAGCGCCAGCGTCAGCACCAGCGACCAGTGCAGCACGACGACGCCGATCATCTGGTAGGTCCAGACCATCAGCTCGCGCTCGATCTGCACGGTGGTGCCGCCATCGGCGAGCAGGTGGCGCGCCAGCACGATCAGCGCCGGCAGCAGCGTGCCCCACAGCAGCATGGCCGGCAGCCGGCGCCACAGCGCCCACTCGAGCCCGGGCGCGGCCCGGACCGAGCCGGGCAGTCGTTTCAGCATGTCCATCGCCGACGACCTCCTCGCGGCCGACTGTAGGGACCGCTGCGGCCCATTCTTCGCCCCGGGTCAAGCGGCGTCGATCCGGGGGCACCACGAGACAGCCGCCCCGCGGCGCGCTCGCCGGCGCGAGGCGGTGATATTTCACTGCACCCGATCTGGACAATTCGTCGGAGCCTCTCCTACGCTGCACGCCAGACCGCAGGCGCGGCATGGACAGGCACAGGGGGGGAAAGCACATGAGCGGTGGCGGCAACGGCATGCTGGGCGCGATCGTCGCGGTGATGGTGGGCGCGGGCGCGCTGGGCGGCCTGGTCGGGCGCTTTCTCGGCGAGACGGCTGGGCGGGACCGACCGGCCGAGGCGCCGGCCGACAGCCCGGCCGCGGCGCCGCTGGCCTGGTGGAAGCATGTGCTGATCGGCATCGCCTCGGCGCTGATGGTGCCGCTGTTCCTGAACATGATCTCCTCGGACCTGATCGCGCGCATCCGCGGCGTGGCCGAGGACAGCGGCGATCCGCTGCTGCTGCTGAACCTGGCCGGCTTCTGCCTGGTCGCTGCGGTGTCCTCGCGCGGCTTCATCGGCTCGCTGAGCGAGCGGCTGCTGCAGGAGGTGCGCCAGGCGCGCGCGCAGGCGGACCAGGCCGCGGGCGCTGCCGCCGAGGCGCGCCAGCAGGCCGGCGACGCGGCCGCGACCGCCGGCAGCGCGCTCGAGCAGGCGCGCTCCGGCCTCGACCTGGCGCAGGCGCAGTGGATCGAGGAGCCGGACCCGGCGCCGGCCGGCGCGGCCACCCGATCGCGCGGCCTGCCCGGCGAGGCCGGCGCCCCCGCCGACGCGGACCGCGAGCTGCTGCGCCAGCTCGCCCGGCCGCCGGCGACGCTGCGCCTGCCGGCCGCGCTGGCCGCCGCCAGCGGCCTGGACGAGGCGCAGGCCCGCGCCGCGCTGGCCCGGCTCCAGGCGCGCGGCTGGGCCGGCTGCACGCCGGGCCGCGACGGCCAGCCGCGCTGGTTCGCGACCGCCAGCGGCCGCGGCGCGCTCGGCGAGCTCGGCGGCGACTGAAGACCGGCGCAACGGTCCCGGCGCGGACCTGCCTGACATGATCGATCTCATCGCGGACGGCGCCCGGGCGCACTAGAGTGCGGCGCATGAAGACGACCCTGCACTCCTCCCGCCTCGCGCTGCCGGCCCTGCTCGCAGCCCTCGTGATCACCGCGGCCCCGGCCGCCCGGGCCGCCGACGGCTGGCAATGGCTGCCGGCGCTGAACGATCCGGCCTGGAAGCCCGACGCCACGCTGGCGCTGACCGGCAGCCGCATCGACCCGGATCCGGGCCGCGGCGTCAATGCCTGGGGCCTGGAACTGGCGATGCAGTGCGGCCTGGTGCAGACGCCCGACCGCCGCGTGCGCACCCACCTGAACTACAGCCACGGCTCGCGCGACGGCACGACCTACGACACGATGACGCTGTCGCCGCGCTACACCGTGCCGCTGGGCGACGGCCTGTCGGTCGGCGCCGGCCCGAGCCTGGGCCTGTTCCGCGTCGACGCGCCCACGGCCGCGCGCACGCTGCCGGGCCTGGGCGTGGCCGCCGGCGTGAACTGGCGCATCGGCTCGCTGCTGACCGGCATCGACCTGAGCTGGCATTCGACCCGCGCCCGCGCCGGTCTCGACCAGGATCCGCTGACCGTCGCCGCGAAGGTGGGCTTCAGCTTCTGATCCGGGCGGCCGGCCCGGGGCCCGCGCCTCAGTGGCGCGGGCAGGGCACGCTGCCGCCGAGCGCATAGCGCCGCAGCAGCTGCAGCGGCGCCCCGACGCTGGGCTCGACGAACAGGCTGAGCGCATCGCAGGCCCAGGGCTGCTCGAGCGCCGGCGTGAAGAAGGTGCGCGCGAGCTCCATCCAGACCGCGCGCTCGCCCTCGTCCACGATCGTGTCGCTGAGCGTGCAGTGGAAATGCCAGCGCTCGAGCACATGCGGATAGCCCCAGCGCGCCAGCAGCTCCTGCTGGCGCTCGTCGAGCGGCCCCTGCGCGCGCCGCCGCGTCAGGTCGGCCGGCGTCGGCGGATCGCGGAAGACGTCGAGCTCGGTCACGCAGCGGTCGGCCAGCACCTGCAGCGGATGGTCGCCGGCCAGCGGCGCGGCGGTCTGCAGCACGATCAGCTGGTCGAGCGAGCCGACCTCGAGGGCCGGCATCTCGAACGGCGCGACGCCGCGCGCCAGCGCGCACAGCGCCTGGTGCAGCGACTGCAGCGAACAGCCCTCGGCCAGCCGCATCGGCGGCTTCAGCGTCGCGTGGAAGCCGTAGCGCCACGGCGAGACGCGCCGGGCCGGCGCCGCCGGCGCCTCGTCACCGGACGGATCGCGGCCCAGCCAGGTGCAGCCGGACTGCCACAGCGGATGGTCGGCGGGCGGAGTCAGGTAGATCGCGTAGCGGGCACTCATCGAGACAGGACAAGCAGGGGAACCGGTTCGGACAAGGCCCCGTAGCCTACCCTGTTCCGGCCGGACGTGACATGCCACCGTGAGAGAATTGCAGATTCGAAACCAGACAGGACCATCCCTGATCCGGTGAATCTGCACATCCTGCGCCAAGCTTCGGGCCCCACACTTGCGGTCATGCATGACGAGATGGTTCTGAGCGGCGCCCGGCTGGTGCTCGCGGGCGAGGTGGTCCGCGGCAGCATGGTGCTGCGCCAAGGCCGCATCGCCGCGATCGATGCGGGACCGGTCGGGCGATCCGCGGCGATCGACCTGGGCGGCGACTACCTGCTGCCCGGCCTGGTCGAGCTGCACACCGACAACCACGAGCGCCACGCGATGCCGCGCCCGGGCGTGCAGCTGCCGGTCTGGAGCGCGGTGCAGGCGCACGACGCCGAGATCGCCGCGGCCGGCATCACGACGGTGTTCGACGCGATCGGGGTCGGCGATCCCTACCAGCGCGGCTTCCGCGGCCGCGACCAGAGCGAGATGCTCGCGGTGCTCGACGCGCTCGACGAGGCCGGCGTGCTGCGCGCCGACCACCGGCTGCACCTGCGCTGCGAGCTGCCGGCCGACAACGCGCTCGAGCTGTTCGCGCCCTACGACGACCACCACCGCCTGGGGCTGCTTTCGCTGATGGATCACACGCCGGGGCAGCGCCAGTGGAGCGACCTGCGCCGCGCGCGGGCCTACTTCATCCACAAGAAGGGCTGGAGCGCGCAGCAGTTCGACCAGGAGCTCGAGCGCAGCGCGCATCCCGACGCGCAGCGCCTCGCCCGGATCGAGAGCAACCGCGCCGCCTTCGTGGCGGCGGCGCGCCGGCGCGGCCTGGCGCTGGCCTCGCACGACGACACGACGCCGGCGCATGTCGACGAGGCGCGCGCGCTGGGCGTGACGATCAGCGAGTTCCCGACGACGCTGCAGGCGGCCGGCCATGCCCGTGCGGCCGGGCTGCTGACCGTCGGCGGCGCGCCGAACCTGCTGCGCGGCCACTCGCATGCCGGCAACGTCTCGGTGGCCGAGCTGGTGGCGGCCGGGCAACTCGACATCCTGTCGTCCGACTACGTGCCCGGCAGCCTGCTGGCGGCGGTCTGGATGCTGGCGCGCGAGGACGCGGCCGCGCCGGCCGATCCGCGGCGCCTGCCGCACGCCGTCGCCACGGCCAGCCGCGCGCCGGCCCGCGCGGTCGGGCTCGACGACCGCGGCGAGATCGCGCCGGGCCTGCGCGCCGACCTGGTGCGGGTGCGCGAGGTCGCCGGCCGGCCGGTGGTGCTCGGCGTCTGGCGCGGCGGACGGCGCGTCGGCTGACGCCTGTTTAGCGACCGACGTCGGGTCGCAGCGGGAAAACACGGCCGGCCGGCGCGCCGCGGCGCGTCGATCATTCGGGCACGATGACGCCCACCCTGCCCGCCTCCCCGCTGCCGGACTTCCGCTCGCCCGACGTCCTGCGCGCCCACATCCGCGACACGATGGCCTTCTACGACGGGCGCTGCATCGACCCGTCCGGCGGCTTCTTCCACTTCTTCCGCGACGACGGCACGGTCCACGACCGGCGCACCCGCCACCTCGTCAGCAGCACCCGCTTCATCTTCAACCACGCGATGGCCTGGCGCCACCTGGAGCGCCGGCCGCAGTGGCTGGAGGCGGTGCGCCACGGCCTGCGCTTCCTCGACGAGGCGCACGCCCAGCCCCAGGGCGGCCACGCCTGGGTGATCGATCATGATCCGGATGGCGCGCCGGGCGCCCGCGACCGGGTGATCGACGGCACGAACCACGCCTACGGCCAGGCCTTCGTGCTGCTGGCGCATGCGCACGCGCTGATGGCCGGCGTCGAGGAGGCGCGTGCCGGGCTGGAGACCGGCTTCGCGCTGATGGAGACGCGCTTCTGGGAGCCCGCCCACGGCCTGTACGCCGACGAGGCCTCGCCCGACTGGCAGGCGCTCTCGCCCTACCGCGGCCAGAACGCCAACATGCATGCCTGCGAGGCCTGCCTGGCCGCGTGGGACGCCACGCAGGACGCCAAGTACCTGCAGCGCGCGCTGACGCTGGCGACCTCGGTCACGCAGCGCCTGGCCGCGCAGGCCGCGCCGCACGCCGCCGACGGCGCGCTGGTCTGGGAGCACTGGCGCGCCGACTGGACGCCCGACTGGGATTACAACCGCCACGACCGCAGCAACATCTTCCGCCCCTGGGGCTTCCAGACCGGCCACCTGACCGAATGGACCAAGCTGCTGCTGCAGCTGGAAAGCCGGCTGCCCGAGGCGATGCGCCCGGACTGGATCGTGCCGACCGCGCGGCATTTCTTCGAGGTGGCGATGCGCCGCGGCTGGGACGCGCAGCACGGCGGCCTGGTCTACGGCTTCGCGCCCGACGGCACGGTCTGCGACGGCGACAAGTACTTCTGGGTCCAGGCCGAGAGCCTGGCGGCGGCGGCGCTGCTGGCGATCCGCACCGGCGATGCCGCCCTGTGGTCCACCTACGACCGGCTGTGGGCCTACAGCTGGACCCACCTGGTCGACCACCGCCACGGCGCGTGGTTCCGCATCCTCACGCCCGACAACCGCGCCTGTTCCGACGAGAAGAGCCCCGCCGGCAAGACCGACTACCACACGATGGGCGCGTGCTGGGACGTGCTGCGGGCGATGGGCGAGCTGACCGACCGGGGGCCGGGCCTCGTCCGCCCGGCGTAGGAGGCGTCCTGCCCGCGAAGCCGGCCCGGCCTGACGGGCGGCGCACCGGCCGCTGTCCATCATGGGTCTCCATCCCACCCATGCCTCCGCCCGGAGGCCAGAAGGAGTCCGCGATGAGCTCGACCTACATTCCCCCGACGACCGCCGCCCAGGGTGCCCGCATCATCGGCGAGGGCCTGTCCGACACCAGCGGCCCGGGCCCGGAGCTGATGACCGCCTCGACGCTGACCGGCGACAAGGTGGTCAACACCGCCGACGAGACCCTGGGCAAGATCGAGGAGATCATGCTCGACGTGCCGGGCGGCCGCATCGCCTATGCCGTGATGTCCAGCGGCGGCTTCCTGGGCCTGGGCGAGAAGCTGTTCGCCATCCCGTGGGGCGCGCTGACGCTCGACACCAACCGGCAGTGCTTCGTGCTCGACGCCCGCGCCGAGACCTTCGAGGACGCGCCCGGCTTCGACAAGGACCACTGGCCGACGCAGGCCGGCGATCTGCAGTGGCACCGCGACGTGCATGCGCACTACGGCCTGCCGGTCGATCCGGCCGGCGGCACGCTGCGCTGACCCGGCGTCCGGCGGTGTTCCGATGAACGCGCCGCAGCCCGCAGCGCAGCTGCTCTGCCCCGATCCGGCCGCGCCGCTGATCGACTGGCAGGACGCGCCGCTGCACCTGATCGTCAATCCGCGCTCCGGCCGCCACCACGGCGGCCCGGACGAGCTGACGCGGCGGCTGGCCGCCGAGCTGCCGCCCGGTGCGCGGCGCTGGCATGTCTACCAGCCACGCACGCCGGCCGGGCTGCCCGCGCTGGCCGCGCGGGTGGTGGCGCGCGCGCAGGCCGACGGCGGCGTGGTCATCGCCGCCGGTGGCGACGGCACGCTCAACACCGTCGTGCAGGCGCTCTGGGAACACGAGATTCCCTTCGGCGCGCTGCCGCAGGGCACCTTCAACTTCTTCGGCCGCCAGCACGGCCTGAGCGCCGACGGCGCACAGGCGCTGGCGCAGCTGCTCGACGCGCTCGACGGCGGCTCGGTGCGACCGGTGCAGCTCGGCTGGATCGGCGGCCGCGTCTTCCTGGTCAACGCCAGCCTCGGCCTCTATCCGGAGCTGCTGGAGGAGCGCGAAGCCATGAAGCGCCGCCACGGCCGCAGCCAGTGGGTCGCGCGGCTGGCCGGACTGGCCAGCCTGATGCGGCCGCACCGGCGCTGGCGCCTGCACCTCACCCGCACCGACCTGGACGGCCGACGCCACCGCGAGCAGCGCGAGGCCACCACCCTCTTCGTCGGCAACAACCCGCTGCAGCTGCGCCAGGTCGGCCTGTCCGACGCGGCGCTGCGCCAGGGCGGCCTCGGCGCGCTGACGCTGGCGCCGGTCGGCCGCGCCGGCATGCTCGGCCTGATCCTGCAGGGCCTGGCCGGGCGGCTCGGCCAGGCGCAGGCGGTGCACGACTTCGACTTCTCCAGCCTCGACATCGACCTGCCGGGGCGCCGCCAGGTGCGCATCGCCATCGACGGCGAGAGCATGACGCTGCCGCTGCCGCTGCGCATCGCGGTGGCACCGCGGCCGCTGTGGCTGATCGGAGCGCAGGGGGCGCCGTGAGCCGTCTGCTGCACCTGTCCGACACCCATTTCGGCACCGAGCTGCCAGGCGTGCAGGACGCGCTCGAGCGGCTGGTGGCCTGCGTGCGCCCGGAGGTGCTGGTGCTCTCGGGCGACATCACCCAGCGCGCGACCGCGGCGCAGTTCGCCCGCGCGCACGCCTGGCTGGCGCGCCTGCCGGTGCCGCACCGGCTGGTGATCGGCGGCAACCACGACATTCCGCTGTTCGATCTGGCCGAGCGGCTGCGCCATCCCTACCGGCGCCTGAGCGCCGCCTTCGGTCCGGAGCGCGAGCCGCGGCTCGACCTGCCCGGCTGGCAGGTGCTGACGCTCGACACCACCCGCTGGTGGCGCCACCGCGACGGCACGCTCTCGCGCACGCAGATCGCACGCACCGCCGACGCGCTGCAGGCGGCCGCGCCGGGCCAGATCCGCGTCGTCGTCACCCACCATCCGCTGCATGTCACCCGCACCGGCGACGAGGTGCACCGCCCGACGCATCACCGCGAGGCGCTGTCGGCCTGGGCCGGCGCCGGGGCCGATCTGCTGCTGAGCGGCCACATCCATCTGCCGGCCGTCGTGCCGGTGGCGGTCGAACCGCTGCCCGCGCCCCCGGGCGCCGAGCCCCGGCCGCCGCGCCGGGTCTGGAGCGTCCAGGCCGGCACCGCGATCTCGCGCCGTCTGCGCGAGGGCATCCCGAACACCGTGATGCTGCTGGAGGCGCTCTCCGGCGAGCGCCACGGCCGGCTGTGCCGCTGCGAGACCTGGCAGTGCCCGCCCGAAGGCGGCGCCTTCCGGCGCGTGGCCTCGCAGCTGCTGGCGCTGTCGCCGCTACGCGGCTGAAGGCGCCTGCTCCACCCACAGCACCGCCCCGTCGGCCAGCGACTCGCGCAGCACGATCTCGCCCGGCTGCAGCTGGCGCGCCGCCGGTCCGAGCTCGCGCGCCAGCCGCCCGCCCTCGCCGGCGCGCACCGCGTGCAGCGTCAGCCGGCGGCCGTCCAGCGCCAGCCGCAGCGTCGCCTGCGGCCAGTGCGGCGGCAGGCAGGGCTCGAGCGCCAGCGTGCCGGCGCGCAGCTTCAGGCCGCAGAAATGCTCGAGCGAGGCGCGCAGCAGCCAGGCGGCCGAACCGGTGTACCAGCTCCAGCCGCCCCGCCCGGCCCACGGCGCCTGGCTGTAGGTGTCGCCCGCCATCACATAGGGCTCCAGCGCGTACAGCGGGCCGAGCCGGGCGTCGTTCCAGCGGTGCGCCGGGCTCAGGCCGGTGTAGACCGCCCAGGCGCGGTCGGCCTGGCCGAGCCGCAGCATCGCCATCAGGCCCCAGACCGCCGCATGGCTGTACTGGCCGCCGTTCTCGCGCACGCCCGGCGGATAGGCCTGGATGTAGCCGGCATCGGGCTGGTGGTGCTGCAGCGGCGGGTCGAGCAGCACCAGCAGGCGGTGCTCGGCATCGAACAGGCGCGTCCAGGCGCTGTCCATCGCCTGGCGGGCGCGCTGCGCGTCGCCCGCGCCCGACAGCACCGCCCAGGCCTGCGCGATCAGGTCGATGCGGCATTCGTCGTCCGCCGCGCTGCCCAGCGGCGAGCCGTCGTCGAAGAAGGCGCGCAGGTACCAGCGCCCGTCCCAGGCGCGGCGCTCGAGCGCCTGCGGCCAGCCCTGCAGCGCCTGGCGCCAGTGCGCGACGCGCGCGGCGTCGCCGCGGGCCTCGGCCCAGGGCAGCGCCAGCCGCACCACCTCGCACAGGAACCAGGCCATCCAGACCGACTCGCCGCGGCCCTGGTGGCCGATGCGGTTCATGCCGTCGTTCCAGTCGCCGGTGCCCATCAGCGGCAGGCCGTGCGAGCCCAGCCGCAGGCTGCGGTCGATGGCGCGCGCGCAGTGCTCGTAGACGCTGGCCGGGGTGCCGCCGACCTGCGGCGTCTCGTACAGATCCTCCGCGCCGGGCGGGATCTCGCCGCCGACCAGGAAGGGCAGCAGGCGATCGAGCACCGCGGTCTGGCCGGTGCGCTCGATCAGGCGCGCGCAGGCCAGCGGCAGCCACAGCAGATCGTCGGAAAAATGCGTGCGCACGCCCGCGCCGCCCGGCTCGTGCCACCAGTGCTGCACGTCGCCGGCCTCGAACTGGCGCGCGGCGTGGATCAGGATCTGGCGCTCGAGCAGCTCCGGCGCCAGGTGCGTCAGCGCCATCGCGTCCTGCAGCTGGTCGCGGTAGCCCATCGCGCCGCCGGCCTGGTAGAAGGCGGCGCGCGCCCACATCCGGCACGCCAGCGTCTGGTAGGGCAGCCAGCGGTTGGTCAGCATGTCGAACAGCGGGTCCGGCGTCTCGACCGTGACCTGGCCGAGCAGCGCGTCCCAGCGCTGGCGCGCCTGCGCGGCGCGCTCGTGCGGATCGCGCTGCCGGGCCTGCCCGGCCAGCGCCCGCGCCGCGGCCAGGTCCTCGCCGTGGCCGAGCAGCAGCACCAGCTCGACCGCGCGGCCGGGCACGAGCTCGACATCGAGCGCCAGCGCCGCGCAGGCGTCCAGCCCGGCGCCGCTGCGCCCGCCGGGCTGCTGCGGCAGGCGCATGCGCCCGCGCGCGTCGAAGAACTCGGCGCGGTCGCAGGTCCAGCCGGCCGGCCGCACCGCGTCGGCGTCCTGCGCGCGTGCCGGCTGCAGCAGCACGAAGGCGGTCGCGCCGCCCTGGCCGCCGAGGTGGTCGAGCTGGGTGCAGGCCAGCGCCGGACCGCCCGCGCCTTCGGGCTCCAGCACGCCGGTGCGCAGCGACAGCCGCTCCTGGCGCGCCGAGCCCATCAGCCACTCGACCCAGCCGGTCAGCCGCACCCGGCGCGCCGGGGCGCCCGGCGCCAGCGTCAGACGCAGCAGGCTCTGGCGCAGCGGCGCCTCGGCATCGACCACCACCTGCAGCAGCGTGTCGACCGCGCCGAAGCGCTGGCCGATCTCGCTCCAGCCCTGGCCGTGGCGCACGCGGCGCGGCCCGCCGCCGTCGAGCGTGCGGCCGATCCAGCGCGCGCGGCCGTCCTGCTGCGGGTCGACCAGCAGCAGGCCGTCGGACAGCGGATCGAGCAGCGCGTCGTTCGACCAGGCGGTGATCATGTGCATGCGGCTGTTGCCGGCCCAGACATGCCCGCCGCCCGCCTCCGACACCAGCGTGCCGAAGCCCGGATTGGCCAGCACGTTGATCCACGGCCGCGACGGATGGCGCTGTGCGTCGACCTCGAAGGCAAACGCGCCGGTGTCGGTCTCGAACTGGCCGTCCGGAGCCTCCGCGGGGTCCGCAGGAGCCGCGACCGCGCCTGACGCCGGCGGCAGCAGGTCCGCCAGCGGCCAGGCCGGCTGCTCGCGGCGCTGGCGGTCCTGCTGCGCCAGGCGTGCGGTCCAGCGCTGCATCTGCTGGCCCAGCGTGCGGCTGTCGGCCTGCAGGTGCAGGCGCGCCAGCGTCTGCAGCGTGAACAGCTCGTCCTCGGTCAGCGCGGCGCGCGCCAGCGCATGCAGCGTCGAGCGCCGCACCGCCGGCAGCGCCGGGTCCTGCTGCGCCTGATGGCGCTCGCGCATCAGGTTGAGCTCATGCTGGACCGGGCTGAGGTAGGACGCCGGCTCGGCGTTGACCACCACCAGGTCGACCGCCAGGCCGCCCTGCGTCCACAGCCGCAGCGCGCGCTTGAGCGTCTGCACCAGCGCCAGCCCGGCCAGGTCCGACACCGTCGCCAGCAGGATCGGGCGGTCGCCCGAGATCGCGTGGCGCCACAGCAGGCGCCGGTCGCAGCGCGGCGCCGGCGCACCCGGACCGCCGCGCGGCGCCTCGCGCGACAGCGGCGCGGTCAGCGCGGTGGTCAGGCGCAGCAGCGCGGCCCAGCTCTCGGCGTCGAGCTGCATCTCGCGCAGCCGGATCGCCGCCATCGTGTGCGACATCGCCGCGACCCGGTCGACGATCGTGGGCTGGCGGTACTTGTCGACCAGCGCATCGAGCTGCTCGCGCGAGGCCGCCGCCGCGGTGGCGAAGGTCAGCCGCACCCGGGCGCCCGGCGCCAGCGTCAGCCGCACGCCGATCGCCGCCACCGGGTCCAGCCCGGTGTCGAGCGCACCGCCCGGCCCGGCCGGCTCGGCGCCCTCGGCGGCGCGCGGCCGGTGCGGCTCGTGCCAGCGCCCGAGCCAGCGCGCGCGGTCGGTGGTGAACTGCGGCGGCTCGTCGAGCCCGGCCTGCGCGCCGGCGAGGAAGTGCACCGCGTGCACTTCCGCCTCGCCCTGCAGCCGCGGCTTGCGGCGCAGGTGGATCGCCGCGTCGCCGCGGTCGACCGCCGCCTCGACGAAGAGATTGGCGAAGGCCGGATGCGCCTCGTCGGCGCGCGGCTCCGACAGCGTCGCCTCCAGGCTCGAGACCAGGCGCAGCGGCAGCGGTCGATCGCCCAGGTTCTCCAGCTCGACCTGGCGCAGCTCGAGATCGTCCTCCGGGCTGACGCGCACCTCGACGCGGCTGAGCAGGTCCGGGCGCTGCGCCTCGAACACCACCCGGTCGCCGTCGAGCGTGGTGCGGTAGCGCGCCGACGGATCGGGCGCGGGCATCGCCGTCAGCGTGGTCGGCGCCGAGGGCGGGCCGTCCTCGCGCATCAGCCACAGCACCGTGCCGGGCGAGGCGCGCAGCGCGTCGTCGCTCCAGCGGCTGATGCCGACGCCCTGCCAGCGGCTCCAGCCACCGCCATGCGCGCGCAGGCCCACGCTGTAGCGGCCGTTGCCCAGCAGCTGCGTCGCCACCGGGCCGTCCTGCGGCACGTCCACCGTCAGCGAGGTGCGCTCGACGCGCACCCGGCGCGGCGGCGGCAGCGGCAGCGGCTCGCCCAGCGGCGGCGCCTCGCGCGGGGGCGCCTCGTGCAGCAGCGGCCGCACCGCGCGCATCAGCGCGTCGCGGCCCAGCCAGCGCCGCGGCGCCCCATCGAGCAGCACCACCGCCAGTGCCACCAGCGACATGCCCTGGTGGTGCGCCATGACGGTGTCGACCCGCACCGGCTCGCCGGGCCGCTCCTGGCGCGAGACGGTGAAGTCCAGCGCCTCGATGAAGCCCAGCGGGCCGCGGGCCTGCAGGTCGCCCAGGCGCTGCAGGTTGGCCATCGCCTCGGGCAGGTCGACCATCAGCGCCATCACGGTCGCGTAGGGCGCGATCACGCGCTCGTCGGGCGGGGTGCGCCGCAGCGCCAGCCGCGCCGCGCCCTGCGGGCCGTACTGGTAGGCCAGCGTGTGGTCGCGCGCCGCATGCGCGGACTCCGACACGCCCCAGGGCAGGCCGTCGCGCGCGCCCTGCGCCCGCTGCTCCCGCACCGCCGCGCGGGCGGCCTGGTCGAGCACGCTGCCCTGCGGCTCGTCGAGCACCAGCGACGGCATCAGGTACTCGAACATCGAGCCCGACCACGAGCGCAGGCCCACCTGGTCGCCGATCGCCGCGAAGGGCCGGCCCAGCGCCGACCAGTGCCGCACCGGCACGTCGCCCTTGGCGATGGCCAGCAGGCTGGTCAGGCGGCATTCCGAGGCCAGCAGGTCGTAGTGGCTGCCGTCGAGCTGGCCGCTGTCGGCGCGCAGGCCGATGTGCAGCAGCCGGCGCACCGGATCGAAGAGCATCGCGTAGTCGGGCGCCAGCGCCAGCGTGCGGCAGCGCGCCGCCAGCTCGCGCAGCCGGCCCTCCAGCGAGGCCGGCGCGCGCAGGTCCTCCAGCAGGGCCTCCAGCGTGTCGAGGTGGTCGCGCAGCATCCACAGGCTGCGCTCGTCGCCGCCCGGGGCATCGACCTCGGCGTCGGGCACGCGCTGCCACAGCGCGTCGAGCTCGACGCGCGACTCGGCCAGCCACTGCGGCAGCCGCGCGAAGTCCTCGGCGTCGGCCGCCGGCAGCTCGCGCATCTGCGCCAGCTGCGCCAGGCGGTGCGTGACCTGCCCGGCCAGCAGCACCGGCCGCAGCGGCGCCAGGCGCTGCGCCGATTCGCCCAGCGCCAGCCGCAGCATCGGCTGGCCGTGCCAGAGCTGCGGCTGCGTCGCCAGCTCCTCGCAGGCGCCGGCCACCGCCAGCAGGTGGCCGCCGAGGTTGCCGCTGTCGACCGTCGAGACATAGGCCGGCGGCAGCACCGCCAGCGTGCGGGTGTCGTACCAGTTCAGGAAATGGCCGCGGTGGCGCGGCAGGCGCTCCAGCGTCGACAGCGTCGCGTCGAGGCGGCGCACCATGTCGCCGACGCCGATGAAGCCGAAGGCCCGCGCGGTGGCCACGCACAGCAGGTACATGCCGATGTTGGTCGGCGAGGTGCGCGAGGCGATCATCGGCTGCGGGCTGAGCTGCAGGTTGTCGGGCGGCAGGTGGTTCTCCTCCGCCGTGACGGTGCGCAGGTAGAAGCGCCAGGTGTCGCGCGCCAGATGACGCAGCGACTGGCGCACCGGCTCGGCCAGCGGCGCCGGCGGCGGCCCCGGCACCCGGGCGCCCCAGGCGACCCAGACCGGCGCCAGCGCCCACAGCAGGGCCAGGCCGAGCGCCCAGGGCAGCGTCGCCGCCGGCCCGGCCAGCGCCAGCGCGACCGCCAGCGCGGCGGCGGCCAGCGTCGTCGGCGCGTGGCGGCGCGCCAGCGCCGGCAGCGCGATGCTGGCGGCCGCGGCCGCGGCGGCCGCGGTCGTCCATTCCAGCAGGCGCCGGCGCGACACGCACTGGCGCCACAGCGCCCGCGCGATCGCGTCCAGCGACAGCAGCGCCTGGTCGAGCAGCAGCGCCAGATGCCAGGCGCCGGCCCCCAGCGCGCGCGCGATGTCGACCAGGCCGCGGCGCCAGAACAGGCCCAGCGAGATGTCGTCGCGGCTCGGCGCCAGACCGGCGACCGTGCCCAGCAGCGGCCCGATCGCGTGCGCCAGCAGCGCCAGCAGCAGCACCCGGCCGGGCGGCAGCACGCCGGTGGCCAGCGCCAGCACGATCAGCGCCAGCGTCGCCGGCGCCACCAGCGAGCGGCGCAGGTTGTCGACCATCTTCCAGCGGCTGATCAGCGCCATCGGCCAGCGCCGCGGCGCCAGCAGGAAGGGCAGCAGCTGCCAGTCGCCGCGGGTCCAGCGATGGATGCGCGAGGCCGCGACATCCGGATGCCCGGGCGCGTCCTCCACCAGCGTCACGTCGCTGACGCCGGCGCAGCGCGCGATCGCGCCCTCGAGCAGGTCATGGCTGAGCACATGGCCTTCGGGCAGGCGCGCGCCCAGCACCGCGTGCAGCGCCTGCACATCGAGCAGGCCCTTGCCGGTGAAGGTGCCCTCGCCGTGCAGGTCCTGGTAGATCTCGGAGCTGGCGGCGCTGTAGGGATCGATGCCGCCCTGGCCGGCGAAGAGGCGGTGGAAGCGGGTGCGCGCGGCGCGGGCCGCCAGCGGCAGCGCCACGCGCGGCTGCAGGATCGCGTGGCCGGCGACGACGCGCCGGTGCCGCGCGTCCAGGCGCGGCCGGTTGAGCGGATGCGCGGCGATGCCGACCAGCTCGAGCAGCCGCCCCGGCGGCATGTCGGTGTCGCTGTCGAGCGTCATGACATGGCGCACCGGATGGCGCACCTGCGTCAGAGCGTCGAGCGCCAGGAAGGGCGAGGCGGGCGGCACCGCGCTGCGGCCGGCCTCGTCGAGCCAGCCGACGAGCTGCTCGAGCTTGCCGCGCTTGCGCTCGTGGCCGATCCAGCGCGCCTCGGTGCTGCTGTAGCGGCGCATCCGGTGCAGCAGCAGGAAGCGCGGCGCGGCCGGCGCGTCGCGGTCGGCCGCGCCGCCGGCCGGGCCGTGCATCCGGTTGAGCGTGCGCAGCGCCTGCTCGGCGTGCTGCAGCAGCGCCTCGTCGTCGGCGGCATGCGGCGTGGAGGCGTCGGCCCAGTCGCTCAGCAGCGCGTACTGGACTTGCGGATCGCGGGTCGAGAGGTGATGCTGCTCGAGCTGCGCGACCAGCTCGTCGGTCTGCGCGTCGGACGAAAGCATGCACGGGATGACCACCAGCGTGCGCCGCTGCGGCCCCAGGCCCTCGTCGAGCGCCAGCCGCGGCAGCCGCGCCGGAGGCACCGACTCGCTGATCAGCCGGTTGACCAGGCTGACGACCAGCTCGCTGACCGGAAAGGCCAGCAGCAGCGCGGTCAGCGCCAGCAGCCCGGCCGACCAGGGCGCGGCGGCCGCGCCGTGCGGCATCAGCCAGGCCACCATCAGCAGCGTCGGCAGGCCCAGCGCCGCCAGATGCAGGCCGGCACGCCAGCGCCGGCTGGCGGCCAGCCGCTCGGCGAATCCGGCCGGCGGCAGGCCGAGCGCCTGGCGCAGCGCCTCGCGCCCGGCGCCCAGGCACCAGTGGCCCGGCGCCGCCTCGGGCGCGTCCGGCGCCGGCGCGGCGTCGACCCGGCGCATCAGCTCGGCGGCGACCCGCGATTCGGGCAGGCCGCCGTCGAGCGCCAGCTGCTCGACCGCGCGCAGCGTCTCGTCCTGCGTGTCCTGGCGCTCGGCGGAGAAGACCGGCGAGCGCGCCAGCGTGCGCACCGTGACGCTGACGCAGGCGATCAGCTCGCGCCACTCCAGCCGGTCGATGCCGCGCAGCGAGGTGATGGCGTTGCGCACGCTCTGGTGGTCGCGCGTCATCTCGTCGTGCAGCTGCGCCTGCGCCGCGGCCGGGTCGGGCAGGTGCGTGTCGAGCCAGACCTGCAGCCCGGCATGCAGCGCATGCGGCACGTCGGCCTCGCGCAGCGAGAGCTGCAGCGCGAAGGCCTGCAGCACGCCGCGGCGCGACAGCGCCTGGCCGAGGTGCTCGAGCTCGGCCAGCGCCGCCGGCGCGTGCGCCTGCTCGAGCCACGAGTGGGCGCGCTCGCGTGCGTCGAGCATCGCCGCGGTGCGCTCGGCCAGACGACGCAGGTTCTCGATCAGCACCAGGCGCAGCGTCGTCGGCAGCGCCCACAGCTCCGCCAGCGACAGCTCGCGCTCGCGGTCATAGGCCTGCAGGCAGGCGCACAGCAGCTCGGCGTCGAGCCCGCTGTCGCTGTGCGCGACCCAGGCCCAGGCGATGCCGTAGATGCGCGGCAGCCCGTCGAGCGGCTCGCCGCACAGCACCGGCAGCCGCGCGAAGTAGCGCGCCGGCAGCTGCCGGCGCACCTCGTTGACCTGCTCGTCGATCAGGCTGGCGTTGTCGAGCAGCCATTGCGCCGCCGGCCCGAGGTTGAGCCCGTCGCGCGACAGGCGCTCCAGCGCCGCCACCGAGCCGCGGATCACCGCGATGTTCTCGTCGAGCCGCGGGAAGAAGGGCACCGCGGCCGGCGCACGCACCGCACGGCATTCATGCGAGAGCGCCAGCCGCGCGGCGTGCTGCTCGAAATGGCCTCGCCCGAACAGCACCGAGCGGATCGGCGGCTCGATCGGGAGAGGGACGGGGGCCGCGGTCGTCTCGACCGCCTCGCTCGCCGCTGCAGCCATCCGTCAGGACCAGGAAGCCGCCAGCGGCAGCACCGCCACCGCGACCATCACGGTCGTCACGAAGCGGCCGGCCACGCGCGCATGGACCCGCTCGGCCAGGCAGCCCAGCGCGAACATCGGGCCGCGCGCATGGCGGCACTGCCCCAGGTGGGCACGCAGCGTGTGCAGATGGTCCTCGAGCAGCAGGGTGGGGGTCGGGGCGCTGGCCGGTCGCGTCGGTGTCATGGAATCTCCCTGGAATGTCGTGTCGGATGAGGTCGGGTCAGCCCTTGGCGACGACCAGGCGGTTGTCGACCGAAACCACGCCCTTGACCGCCCGGGCCAGATCGGTGGCGCGGCGGCGCGAGCTGTCGTCCGGCGCCGTGCCCTTGAGCGCGACATGGCCCTTGTCGGTGTCGACGTCGATCTTCAGCGCGCTCAGCTTCGGGTCGCCGGCCAGCGCGGCGTTGACCGCGACGGTGATGCCGGCGTCGTCGACGCTGGATGCGGCCTCGCGGCCGGCGGCCTTGGCGTCGGCCACCACCTCGCGCCCGGCCGCCTTGGCATCGGCGACCGCCGCATTGGCGCCGGCACGGGCTTCGGCGCCGGCGTCCTTCATGTCGGCGCGGGCCTCGGCGGCGGCGTCCTTGACCTCGGCCTTCGCGACTTCGGTCTTGTGTTCGGCCGAGGCGATGGCGCCGTCGAGCTTCTGGCCGGCGGTGCGCTCGTCGTCGTGCCTGCCGCAGGCGGCCAGCGTCAGCGCCAGCAGTGCGGCGGCGGTGACCGACAGCACGCGGCGGGAGGCGGGGGACGAGGCGGTGAGGCGGGAGGTGTTCATGGCGGGCTCCTGGGATGGGGATGCGGATGGGGAATGCGGATGCGGTCGGGGTGGGTTCCCGCCTTCGCGGGAATGACGGGGGGTGCGCGGAGCGACCGGGCGGTGCGCGCTCAGGGCGGCACGCAGTCAGGGCGGGTCGTCGCGGGCGCTGGAGCGGGCCGGCAGGCACAGCGCCAGCAGCGCGCCGGCCGCGGCGGCCAGGGCCACCGCCTTCAGCGGCTCCTCGCGCACCCAGGCCAGGGCCTCGTCGCGCAGCCGCGCCAGCAGCCGCTCGCCGTCCGGCCCCTGCGTGTCGGCGTCCTCAGGCTCGGCGGGGGAGACCGGTGCCGCGGCGGCCGTCGTCGTGTCCGCCGAAGCGGGCCTCGGCGGGGCCGTCGTGGCACCAGGCGTCGCGGCGTCGCTCGATGTGGAGATGGAGGTGATGCTCGGCTCGGGCGTCGACGGGCTGGTGGTGATCATGGAAGCGGTCCTTGAAGACGAGACGGTCGCAGGAGCGGCCGCACAGCGGCTCGACATCGGCGGCACAGGCGGGGATCAGCATCGCGGGCTCCTGCGACGGTCCGGGGCGGGTGCGGCGGATCAGGCGCGGCGGATCAGGCCCATCACGAAGCTGATCAGGGCCATGACCAGGAAGACGATGAAGAGGATCTTGGCGATGCCGGCGGCGCCGGCGGCGATGCCACCGAAGCCGAACAGCGCGGCGACCAGGGCGATGACGAAGAAGACGACGGCGTAGTGCAGCATGGCGGGCTCCTGGGGTGGAAGGTGATTCCGGGGATCGGGGGGTGCCGGCGATGCGCCGGGCATGGAGCCACTTTAGGAACGCCACCGGCCCGCGACCATCGGGCCGCGGCCGCGTCGCGGTGTGGGCCTGAGGGCGTGCGCCCTGTAGGAATGCGCCGACTGCATCGGCAGCGCATCGGCCCTAAACTGCGTGAAGCCGTTCACGCGCCGCAGCCCTTGCGCGCGGCAGCGCATCCACCAGGAGCCCCCCATGATCCGTGTCGCCATCGTCGACGACCACGCCATCGTCCGCGCCGGACTGAGGCAGTTCTTTTCCGAGCAGGTCGACCTGCGCGTGACCGGCGAGGCCGCCAACGGCCGCGAAGCGGTCGATCTGGTGCGCCGCGGCGAGGTCGACGTCATGGTCATGGACCTGTCGATGCCCGAGCACGGCGGCGTCGACGCGCTGGCCGCGATCCGCGCGCGTGCGCCGGAGCTGCCGGTGCTGATCCTCAGCGGCTTCCCGGAAACGCACTACGCCACCACGCTGCTGCGCCAGGGCGCCAGCGGCTACCTCAACAAGGAATGCGACCCGGAGGAGATCGTCAAGGCGATCCGCACCGTCTACCGCGGCCGCAAGTACATCACCGCGCCGGTGGCCGAGCTGCTGGCCGACAGCCTGGGCGGCAATCCCGACAAGCTGCCGCACGAGCAGCTCTCCGAGCGCGAGTTCCAGGTCTTCCTGCGCCTGGCCAAGGGCGAGACCATCGGCAACATGGCCGACAGCATGTCGCTGAGCGTCAAGACCGTCAGCACCTACCGCACGCGCGTGATGGAGAAGATGAAGCTCGAGTCCAACAGCGACCTGACCTACTACGCGCTGAAGAACGGCCTGATCGTCTGAACGCCTGGGCGCATGTCCGGACGCGTCCGGGCGCCGGCCCGCGCGACGAAAAAAAGGGCCGGCACGACAGGGGAGACGTGCCGGCCCGACTCCCTGGGTGAATGGGATTCGAGGAGGTCAAGGAAAGAGGGGGGAGGCCGGAGCGGAGCGGGACGCGGCCGCCTCGTTCGGGCCTCAGGCCAGGACTCAGGCCAGGAACCAGCCGTCGAGCAGCGGCGCCGTCGGCGATTCGTGCATCGCCAGGAAGGGCAGCGCGGCCTCGTAGCCGATCTCGCAGCCGGCATCGCGGCGCATGTCCGACACCGAGGGCAGATCGTCGGGCAGGTCGCCGGAGGGCAGTTCGTGGCGGGCGTCGGCATTCATTTCGGCGGCTCCTTCCTGCCCGGCGTCTCGGGCGCTGTCACGGTGGCTTGCTGGGGGAATCGGAATCGATGGGCGTTGGGGTCATTGTGTCGACGCGGATCCGGTCGACCCATCGGCGGCCATGCCGGCCCGGCGTAGGACACGTCCGACAGGGGCGGCCCGGCCCGCTGCCGTAGGACTGGGCCGACAGCCGGGCGCGGCCGGCGCCGATGCCGCCGGCGCCGCGGTCGCCGCACACTGCAGACATCCCCAGACGATGAGGCGCCTGCCACGGCGCCAAGGAGTCCCCCGAATGATGCAGAACCATCTCCGCACGCTGCCCGAGCTGTTCGCCCAGCTCGGCCTGGACGAGACGCCCGACGAGTTCGTGCGCCGCCATGCGCCGCTGGCCCCGGAGGTCGCGCTCGAGGAAGCGCCCTTCTGGAGCGACGCCCAGAAGGCCTTCCTGGCCACCGAGCTGGCGCGTGACGCCGACTGGGCGATCCTGATCGACCGCCTCGACGCGCGGCTGCGCGACGCGCCGGAGCTGCCGACGCACTGATCCGCTCCTCCCCCTGCTCTCTGCCTGTCTCTCTTGTCTCTCTTTCTGTCACGGGTGCTGTCACAGCCTCTTCGAGCCACCTTCGCGGTGGCTCTTTTTTTGCCGCTCGCCGCCGGCCGCGAAGGGTGAATGGCGAACGGCGGCGAACGAAGCAAGGCCCGCACGAGGCGGGCCGACGGGCAGCGCAAGGAGACGACGATCAGCCGCCGGCCTGGGCGGGCTCGGAGAGATAGATCTCGACGCGGCGGTTCATCGCGCGGCCGGACTCGCTGTCGTTGCCGGCGACCGGATCGCTGGCGCCGCGGCCGTCGACGCCGATGCGCGAGGACGCCACGCCGCGGCCGACCAGGTAGTCGCGCACCGATTCGGCCCGGTCCAGCGACAGCGGGCGGTTCACCGCGTCGCTGCCGGTCGAGTCGGTGTAGCCGATGACGTTCATGCGCAGCGCGGCGTCGGTGTTGCGCGCCAGCTCGTCGAGCACCGGGCGCATCTGCGGCTTGATCGCCGAGCGGCCGACGTCGAAGGAGAAGTCGCTGGGAATGTTGACGCGGATGCGGTTGTCCGCCGTGCGCGCGACCTGCACTGCGGTGCCCTGCGTAGCCTGCTCGAGCGCCTTCTGGCGCTCTTCCATCCGCTTGGACCACAGGTTGCCGGCCACCGCGCCGACCACACCGCCGATGACCGCGCTCTGCCCGGCCTTCCCGCCGGTGACCGAGCCGATCACCGCGCCGACGCCGGCACCGACCCCGGCGCCGATCGCGGTGCCGCGCTGGCGCTCGCTCACCGGCGTCGAGCAGCCGGCGGCCAGCACGGCCAGCGACAGCACCACCAGGCCGGAGCCGGCCCGCAGCCGCGACAGCGGGCGCCACGAGGAAGGACGGACACCGGAGGACGAGACCGGCGACGGCGGGGAGGAAGTCAGGAGGAGGTTCTTCATGGCCTCATGGTCGCGCGAAGGATTCCTGCGCGACATCGGCCACCCCCGCCTGTTCCTGTCGGACGACGCCGACAGCGGCCTCGGCGGTGTCCTGCGCCGACGGGCTCATCGCCCGCGTGGCCAGCGCGGTGACCGCGGCGTGGATCAGCGTCTGCATCGGGAACTGCGCGCGCAGCCAGCCGCCCAGGTGGCTCTGCACCGGCCGCCAGAGCCTGAGCACCCGCGCGTCCTGCCACGGCCGCAGCGCCGCCAGCGCGCCGCCGGCGGCCGCCGCCAGCGTCACCGCGACGACGGGATGGCGGCGCACGAAGGGCGCGGTCCTGCGGTCGATCCGGCCGCGGGCCCGCAGCAGCACCGCACGCGCCGGATGGCGCTCCCACCAGAGCTGCCCGGTGTCGAGCAGCACCGCGCCGACCGGATGGGCCTCGACGCGCTGGCGCAGCGCCGCGAGCAGGCCGAGCCGATCGCGCGCGGCGTCGGCCGCCGCCGCGTGCTCCAGCCGTTCGTCCTCGGCCACCGCCGGCCGGGCCGCGGCATCGGCAGGATCGGCCTCGCCACGCATGTGCGCAAGCAGGCGCTCGCGGGAAGCGTCCAGGCGCTCGCGCGCCCGGCGCAGGTCCGGATCAGGCATCGTGCGGTGTCCTTTCAGGGTCGGGAGGCGTCGTGCAGCATCTGCGCGTCGCGCGAGAACTGCTCGCGCAGCGGGCCGAAGCCGGCCAGCGGCGCGCTCGAGCGCAGCGCCCAGGCCGCGCCCAGCGCCAGCAGCGCCGGCAGCGCCGGAATCAGCAGCAGCGTCCAGGGCCGCGCCAGCAGCTCGGGCGACAGCGCCGCCCACAGCAGCAGCGCCATGCCGGCCAGCAGCAGCGCCAGCAGCGCACCCAGGCCGGCCAGCGCCGCCAGCAGCGCGCGGGTGGCCAGCGCGCGTCGGGTCGCACGCACCTGCGCGGAGGCCAGGTCCGCGTAGGCGTCGAGGTGGTCGGCGAGCAGGTCGGGCCGCCGCGCCAGCAGCTTGAGCAGGGGATGGAACATGGTGCGTCCAGCGTAGGACGCGCCGCGGCGCCCCGCCAGCGGCACAGCCGCCGCGCCGCTGTAGGACGGTGACTACGTCGCCGCGGGCGGCAGCGGCGGCGGCGTCATCGAGGCCGGAGCCGCCACCTCCGGATCGCGCCGTGGCAGCCAGGCCACCAGCCGGGTGCCCCGCCCTGGCGCGGCATCGAGCTCGAACAGACCGCCCTCGCTCTCGACGCGGTAGCGCATGCCGGTCAGCCCGTGCGAGCTGCGGCCGCCGACCTGGGCGGCATCGAAGCCGATGCCGTCGTCCTGCACCGTCAGCCGCGCCATCGGACCGTCGGCGACCAGTTCGACCTCGACCGACTTCGCGTGCGCGTACTTGGCGACGTTGGTCAGCGCCTCCTGCATCATCCGGTAGGCGGTCAGCTGCGCGCCGGCGTCGAGCACCAGACCCGGCGACAGCATCATCCGCACCTCCAGGCCCGCGCTCTCCGCAAACTCGTGGCCCAGGATCTCCAGCGCCGGCAGCAGCCCGAGGTTGGACAGCGAGGACGGCCGCAGGTCCTCGATGATGCGGCGCTTGAGCGCGATGCCGCTGTTGAGCGTCTGCGTCAGGTGCTTCAGGCGCTCGTGCACCTCCGGCGGCGCGTCGGCCAGCTTCGGGCGGATGCGGGCGGCATCGAGCTTGGCGGCGGTCAGCAGCGCGCCGAGCTCGTCGTGCAGCTCGCGCGCGAGCCGGCTGCGCTCGTCCTCGCGGGCGTGCTGCAGATGCCAGGACAGATCGAGCAGGTCGGCGGTGCGCCGGCGCACCTCGATCTCGAGCAGGTCGCGCTCGGCCTGCACCACGCGCTGCTGCTCGGCACGCTGTGCCGCCAGCGCGCGGCTCTGGCGCATGTACTGCGCCAGCGCCAGCAGGCTGGCGATCACCAGCGCCAGGATGCCCAGGCGCAGGAACAGCATCGCGTCGTACATGCGCCCCACCCGCTGGGCGATGCGCTGGTTGCTGCGCTCGATCAGCTGGTCGGCCAGCGCGCGGATCTGCTCCATGTTGCGCAGGCCGATGTCGGTCAGCATCAGGTCCATCGCGCCGCGCACGTCCTGGCGGTCGAAGCGCACCAGCACCTCGTGCATCTCGTCCATCTTCATGCGCAGGCGCTCGATCAGCTCCTGCTCGATGGCCGACAGCTCGGGCTCCTCATGCAGGCCGGAGGAGTTCATGCGCCGCTGCAGCGCACTGATCTCGCTCTCGATGTCGCGCACCGCCTCGATGTAGGGCTGCAGGTACTCGCGCCGGCTCGACAGCAGGTAGCCGCGCTTGGCCGATTCGGCCCGCGTGACCAGGCCGAGCAGGCGGTAGAGCGCCAGCCGCGCCTGGGCCGCTTCGGTCGCAGCCTCGAGCGACGCGCGGGTGCGCTGGTAGCCGCCCTCGGTTACCGTCAGCATCAGCACCGCGGCCACGATGGCCAGCGGCATCACCAGGCCGCGCTCGCGCAGCCAGGCCATCAGGGACGAGACCTGCTCGCGCAGCCGCATCGGCTCAAGGGTCCAGCGTCTCGCAGTAGCCGATCAGCTCCTCGAGTTCGCTGGACTTGTCGAAGACCCGGTCGGCCCCGAGCTCGGCGCAGCGCCGGCGCATCTCGGGGGTGGCGTAGTTGCTCAGCACGACCAGATGGCGGCCGTAGCGGTGCTGGCGTGCCGCCTGCAGCACGCCCAGGCCGGAGCCGGCCTTCAGGAAGATGTCGATGATGACCAGATCGGGCCGCGGGGACTGCCGGCGCAGCGCGTCAAGCGCATCGCTCTCGCTCTCGGCCGTGCCGCAGACGCGGACCGGCACCATCTCTTCGAGGGTCTCGATCAGGTTGTCGCGGATCACGGGGCTGTCCTCGACGATGAAGCAGGACAGGGTCCTCATGTCGAAGTGTTGTGTTGATGTCGAAGATGCAATCATGGTCCGCTCCAGCGCCGGACCGACCTCTTCCCAACATGAGGTCGGCTGCGCACTGTCACGGTTCGGCACAGCATAGCGCCTGCCCCTGGCGCTGGCTGTAGGAGCAGGCCTACAGCGGCGGCGCGAACCGTGCGTGTCATTCCGGGATCAAAACAGTCGGTTCGTCTCCCGGCTCAGCCCTCGAGCATGTCGGCCAGCTCGTCGGCATGCTCCTCCTCGTCGCCGAGAATGTCCTCGAGCAGGCGGCGCGTCGTCGGATCCTTGTCCGCGACCAGCGCGATCATCTGGCGGTAGCTCTCGACCGCGACCCGCTCGGCCACCAGGTTGGCGCGCACCATCGCCTTCAGGTCGTCGGACTCGTCGTAGTCGGCGTGGCTGCGATGGAGCAGCTTGGTCGGGTGGAAGTCCGGCTTGCCGCCGAGCTGCACGATGCGCTCGGCCAGGCGGTCGGCGTGGCCGGCCTCTTCCTGCGCATGCACCATGAACTCCTCGGCGATCTTCGGCGAGGCCAGGCCGTGGGCGGTGAAGTGGTGGCGCTTGTAGCGCAGCACGCAGACCAGCTCGGTGGCCAGCGCGTCGTTCAGCAGCGCGACGATCTGCTCGCTCCACGGCCCCAGGCTGGGCGTGACCGCACCGTCGTCGAGCGACGAGCGGGCCCGGTCGATCGCGCCCTCGTCGAGGCGCAGGGTGTCGGCGGCGGGGGCGGACGAGGTCTTGGCAGGCATGGCGGCTTCCTTCGGGGTTCGGGCGGTCGGACACGGTCCGGGATGGGCTCACTGTAGGTCGGCGACACCGGGGGCGGCATCGGCCTCGGCCGGTGGCCGCTGTAGGACGACAGGCCGGTCGACACGCCGGGGTGCAGAACGGTCGGAAAGCCCGGAAAGACCCGTCGCGGGAATGCCCGGACTGGCCGATCCGGGCCCCGGAAGTCCAGAATCTGGAACCGATTCCGAAATCGTTCCCATCCTGCACGTCCACGAGCCGCCTCCCGATGTCGTCGCCCTCCTCCCCCCGCCCGCGGCTCAACCGCATCGCCGGCCCGATCCTGGGCGAGTTCCTGATCGGCATGACGGTGGCGATGGCCGGCCTGTGGCTGGCCTCGAACGAGTCGGACGCGGCCGCCGGCGCCTTCGGGCTGTCGCAGCAGGTGCTCGAGACGCTGTTCGTGCTGTTCCGCGTGCTGGCGATCGGCGTCGGCGCCGGGGTCACGCAGGCGCTGGGCGCGCAGCGGCCGCTGGCGGCCGGCACCACCGCGCTGGTCGGCCTGGGCGCGAGCACCTGGGCCGGGCTGATCGCCGCCGGCGTGGTGCTGTTCGGCAGCGACGCGGTGCTGGGCCTGCTCAACGCGCCGGCGGCGGTGGCGCAGCTCGCCGGGCCCTATCTGCAGATGCTGGCGCTGGCGCTGCTGCTCGAGGCCTTCAACCTGACGATGGCCGCGACGCTGCGCGCGCACCTGCACGCCCGCGAGACGCTCATCGTCATGATGGTGATGCACGGCGTGCACCTGCTGCTGGCCTTCGTGCTGATGCGCGGCGTCGGAAGCTGGGACGGCCTGGGCCTGGCCGGCTATGCGATCGGCCTGACCGTCAGCCGCGCAGTCGGGCTGGCGATGCACCTGCACTTCTGGCGCCAGCGCCTGCAGCTGGTGCCGCAGCGGCGCGACTGGTGGGCCTGCCCGCCGCGGGCGCTGTGGCCGGTGCTGCGCATCGGCGGGCCGGGCGCCTCGCTGGAAATGGTCTACCGCTTCGCCTTCATGATGTCGCTGGCCGCCGCCGCGCGGCTGGGCGTGGCCGAGCTGGCGACCCAGGCCTATGTGCTGCAGGTGCTGAAGTACGTGCTGCTGATCAGCATGTCGATCGGCTGGGCCTGCGAGATCATGGTCGGCCACCTCGTCGGCGCGGGCGAGTTCCGCACCGCGCACCAGCTGGTGCGCAAGGGCCTGCGCAACGGCGTGCTGGCCTCGGGCTCGCTGGCGCTGCTGGCCGCAGCGACCGCACCGTGGCTGATGCGCGCCTTCACCCGCGACCCGGCGGTGATCGCCTCGGCGCAGACGCTGCTGTGGATCGCCTGCGCGCTAGAGACCGGCCGGGTGGCCAACATGGTGGTGCTGGGCGCGCTGCGCGCCACCGGCGACGCGATCTACCCGACGCTGGCCAGCATGGCCTCGCTGGTGCTGGTGCTGGGCGTCGGCTCGGTGGTGCTGGGGCGGATGTTCGGCCTGCCGGGCATCTTCGCCGCCTATGCCGCCGACGAGTGCATCCGCAGCCTGATCATGCTGCACCGCTGGGAGACGCACGGCTGGGTGCGCCACGCCCGCGAGATCCTGGTGCGCATGCGCACGCCCGGCGCCGAGACCCGTTTCTGAAGTGGCCTGGATCGAAACACCCGCTTGACGCAGGAGCAACACGCCCGCCGAAGAATCGGCGTCATGAACGACGCTCACGACTCCGACCCCGGCCACGGCCTGCGCCACGATCTCGCCCGCCTCGGGCTGATGCCCGCACCGCGCCGGCGCGCGCTGCGCCTGCTCGGCGGCCTGGCCGCCGGCACCCTGCCGCTGCTGGGCTGCGGCGGGGGCGGCAGCAGCGACAGCACCGGCAGCAGCACGTCCTCGTCGACCTCCACCGCGTCGGGCACGACCTCCTCGGGCTCGGGCAGCACGGTGAGTTCGTGCTCGAGCATTCCGTCCGAGACGGCAGGCCCCTACCCCGGCGACGGCACCAACTCCAACAGCAGCGGCGTGGTCAACGTGCTGACGCAGAGCGGCATCGTGCGCAGCGACATCCGCTCGAGCTTCGGCACGATGAGCGGCACCGCCGCCGGCGTACCACTGACCGTCACGCTGAAGCTGGTCAGCGTCTCGGCCGCCTGCGCCAGCCTCGAGGGCTACGCGGTCTACCTGTGGCACTGCACCCGCGACGGCGGCTACTCGCTGTATTCCTCGGGCGTGACGGCGCAGAACTACCTGCGCGGCGTGCAGGTGAGCGACGCCAGCGGCGAGCTCACCTTCACCACGATCTTCCCCGGCTGCTACAGCGGGCGCTGGCCGCACATCCACTTCGAGGTCTTCTCGAGCCTGTCCACCGCCACCAGCGGCAACAGCGACGTGCGCACCTCGCAGCTGGCGCTGCCCGAGTCGGTCTGCCGCAGCGTCTACACCGGCGCCAGCGGCTACACCAGCAGCGTGACCAACCTGAACGCGATCACGCTGGCCAGCGACAACATCTTCAGCGACGGCTACTCGACGCAGATGGCGACGGTGACGGGCGATGTGACGAACGGCCTTGCCGCGACGCTGACCGTGGGCGTATGACCGGCGCCACACGCACCGCGCTCACTCCAGACTGATGTTCGCCTTCTTCACCAGCCCCTCGTAGACCCTGGACTTGGCCTCGGCGGCGCGCGCGATCTCCTCGGGCGACCAGCTGATCGGCTCGAAGGCGAAGGTGTCGAAGCGCGCCCTGATCTCCGGGTCGGCCAGCACGCGGCCCATGTCGGCGTTGATCTTCGCGCGCACCGGCGCGGGCAGCCCCTTGGGCGCGACCAGCACGACGAAGGCGTTGACGTCGAAGCCCGCGGGGGCGCCGGCCTCCTGCGCGGTGGGCACGTCGGGCATCTGCGGCAGGCGCTTCGTCGCGGCCACCGCGATGTAGCGCAGCTTGCCGGCCTTGTAGGCGCCGGAGCTCGAGGGCAGCGTGCCCAGGCTCCAGGCCACGTCGCCGGAGCCGACCGCCGGATAGAGCTGGCTGACCTCGCGGAAGGGCACATGCTGCATGCGGATGCCGGTCAGATCCTCGAGCAGCTCGGCGCCGAGATGGCCGGGGCTGCCCACGCCCCAGGAGCCGTAGGTGACGCGGCCCGGCTCGGCCCTGGCCGCGGCGATCAGGTCGGTCATCGTCTTCAGCTTCGAGTCGGTGCCGACCGCGACCAGGAAGGTGGTGCGGAAGATCGACGCCACCGGCTCGAAGGCGCCGACCGCCGCGGCGCCGCGCTGCTTGTACAGGTGCGGCACCGCGCCCAGGTGGTCGCTGTCGAGCTGCAGCAGCGTGTAGCCGTCGGCGGCGGTGCGGCGCGCCGCCTCCATCGCGATGAAGCCGCCGCCGCCGGGGCGGTTCTCCACCATGACGCGCTGGTTCCAGAGCCGGCCCAGCTTGTCGGCCACCAGGCGCAGCGTCGCGTCCGGGCCGCTGCCGGGTGCGAAGGCAGTGAACAGCGTCACCGGCTTGTGCGGGAAGTCGACCGCGCTCTGCGCCTGCGCCGGCAGGTGGGCGGCCGCGGCGGCGCCGATCAGGGCCGCGGCGAGAAAGGTCTTTCGCTTCATCTCAGGCGCCCTCACTCGGCCGCGCCGATCGTCAGCGCGATCTCGCCCACGCCCGCCACCCGGCCGGTGATGACGTCGCCCGCCACCACCGCACCGACGCCCTCGGGCGTGCCGGTGTAGATCAGGTCGCCGGGCTGCAGGTGGTAGAGCGTCGACAGGTCGGCGATCAGCTCGGGAATGTTCCAGATCAGCTTGTCGACGTCGGACTTCTGGCGCGTCTGGCCGTTGACCTCCAACGCGATCTCGCCGGAGGCGATGACCACGCCGGGCATCGGCACCAGCTCGGAGATGACCGCGCCGTTCTCGATGTCCTTGGCGATGTCCCAGGGGCGGCCCTTGTCGCGCAGGGCGAGCTGCAGGTCGCGGCGGGTCATGTCCAGGCCGCAGGCATAGCCCCAGATCAGCGCGGCCGCATCGGCCTCGGCGACCCGGAAGCCGGGCTTGCCGATCACCACCACCAGCTCCATCTCGTGGTGGTAGTTGGCGGTGCGCGGCGGGTAGGCGATGGTCGCGCCGCTCTCCACCAGCGTCGAGGGCGACTTGGTGAAATAGAACGGCACCTCGACCGACTTGTCGACCGGGCGGCCCATCTCGATCGCATGGGCGGCGTAGTTGCGGCCGACGCAGAAGATGCGGTGGACCGGCAGGCGGGCGTCGGTGCCGCGCACGGGCAGCGAGGCGACGGGGGGCGGGTTCCAGAGGTAGGTCGTCATGGCGGTGGCGGTGCGGGGTGGGAGAGAAGAAGCGAAGGGCGAGAGATGGAGGATCCGGTCGCAGCCTAGTCCCGCTGCTCGAGCAGGCCGAGCTTGCGGTGCAGCGGCGACTCGTCGGCGATGAAGACGAAGGCGGGCGCGTCGGGGCGGGCGTTGCGCAGCGTGACCGCGCTGAAGCCCGGCGCGACGCAGGTGTCGGCCTCGGCCAGCGCGAAGCGGCGCGGCTGCGGCGCGTCGATCCCGGCCTCGACCGCGCCCTCGATCAGGTGGAAGACGCTGGCCGGCGAGCGCGGCGGCAGCCGCAGCGTCTGGCCCGGACGCAGCATCAGCGCGTGGAAGCCGAGAATGTTCTCGGCGTCCTCGCCGGTCTCGGGGTTGACGTAGGTGAGCTGCACCGCCTCCTGCTCCGGTCGGTCCTCGGCCAGCGCCTGCAGCGCCGCGCGCGCCTCGACCCAGGGGTAGCGCAGCACCGGATAGCGCCGGCGGCCGGGGCCGTCGCCCCCGAAGACCGGCGTCGGCACCAGGCCGGCGCGGGTGTGGGCGCGGTCGCCGCGGCCGGGCCGCTGCTTCTGGCGCTCGCCGTTGAGGTGGTAGCTGGCCTCCAGGTAATGCACCAGCGGCAGGTCCAGCACGTCGAGCCAGACCACCGGCGCGTCGCCGTCGTGGCCGTGCTCGTGCCACAGGCCGGTGGGCGTCAGGATCAGGTCGCCGCGCGACATCGGGCATTTCTCGCCGTCGACCGTGGTCCAGGCGCCCTCGCCTTCGACCACCATGCGCACCGCGTTGGGCGTGTGGCGGTGCGACGGCGCCCACTCGCCCGGCAGCAGCAGCTGCATGCCCAGGTAGATCGCGCTGCTGGCCTGCATCTTCTCCAGCGTGTGGCCGGGATTGGCCAGCACCAGCACGCGGCGCTCGGCCTTCTCGATGGGGGTCAGGTCGCCGGCGCGCATCAGCAGCGGGCGGATGTCGCCATAGGCCCAGTGCACCGCCTGCGTCGGGCGGGTCGGCACCTTGGGCGGCAGCACCGCGCGCAGGCTGGGCCACAGCGGCACCAGGTTGCGCGCGCGCATCGCCTGCACATAGTCGGCCGGCAGGTCCTCGAGCCGGCCGAGCGGGGCGTCGTCTTGCATCTGCATCTCCTCGGGGGTCTGCGACATTCAGCGGCGGGCGGCGTCGAGGCAGTTGCCGACGTTCCAGCCGTAGAGCCATTCCAGCGCGTCCTGGAAGCGCTCGGGCGAGCGGCCGCGCCACAGGTCGTTGCGCACCAGGCGCTCGACGCCCCGGGCGTGATAGAGGCGCCCCATCTCGCGGCTGGAGAGCACGATGCGCGCGGTGCGCGCGACGCGGGCGCGCTGGTAGAGGTCGAGCGCGCGCGGCCAGTCGGTGCTGCTCCCGTCGGCGCATTCGCGCAGCGCCTCGCCCAGCGTCACCGCGTCCTCCATCGCCATGCAGGCGCCCTGCGCCAGGTACTGCGTCGTCGGGTGCGCCGCGTCGCCCAGCAGCGTGACGCGGCCGAAGCTCCACTGCGCGATCGGCTCGCGGTCGGCGGTGGCCCAGCGCTTCCAGGACTTCGGCAGGTCGATGAGCTGGCGTGCCTTCGGGCTGATGCCCTGGAAGTAGCTCTGCACCTCTTCCTTGCTGCCCTCGCGCACGCCCCACTGCTCGGTCTCGCGGCTGTGGAAGGTGACGACGACGTTGTACTGCTCGCCGCCGCGCAGCGGGTAATGCACCAGATGGCAGTTCGGCCCGACCCAGATGCTGGCGGCGTTCCAGCGCAGTGCCTCGGGAAAGTCGGCCCGGTCGACCACCGCGCGGTAGACGACATGGCCGGTCACCCGCGCCGCGTCGCCCACGAACTGCTGGCGCACCACCGACTTGACGCCATCGGCGCCGATCAGCGCCACGCCGCGCCAGCAGCGGCCGTCCTGCGCGATCACGCTCACGCCGGTCTCGTCCTGCTCGACCCGCTCGACCCGGGTCGAGGTGTGGACGTCGACCCGGCCGCTGGCCTGCGCCCCCTCCAGCAGCGAGAGGTGCACGTCGGCACGGTGGATGACCGCATAGGGGTTGCCGAAGCGCGCGCGGAAGGCCTCGTCGGTGGGAATGCGGCCGACCAGCGTCTCGTCGACCGCGTCGTGCATCACCATGCAGTCGGTGTAGACCGCCCGCGCCCGCGCCTGCGGGCCGACGCCCAGCGCATCGAAGGCGGCAAAGGCATTCGGCCCGAGCTGGATGCCGGCGCCGATCTCGCCGATCTCCGCGGCCTGCTCCAGCACCGTGACCCGGAAGCCGCGCCGGGTCAGCGCCAGCGCCGCCGCCAGCCCGCCGATGCCGCCGCCGGCCACCAGCACGGTGTCCTGGCGCGCGTCTGCACCGGAAGAACGAGTTTCAGCCATCGAAGTCTCCTCGTCAGCACGCATATCATCAGCATGCTGACGATCAGTGTAATGCTAGGATCCGGTGTTCCCGTTCGCGTGAAAACCCTCAGCCGATGTCCGATTCCGCCCCGTCATTCCTGTCGCCGCCGCTGACGCTCGACGGCCTGCCGGGCCATGACATCCGGCGGCTGCACCAGATCTCGGTGGCGATCTTCATGCAGGAGACCGAGGCCTTCGGCGTGACGCCGGTGCAGTACGCGGCGCTGCAGGCGGTGGGCCACCAGCCCGGCATGGACCAGCGCACGCTGGCGCGCACCATCGGCTTCGACACCTCGACCATCGCCGGAGTGATCGACCGGCTGGAGGCGCGCGGACTGATGCAGCGCAACGCCTCGGCGCAGGACCGCCGGGTGCGGCTGCTGACGCTGACCGAGGCCGGCGGCGCGCTGCTGGCCGCGCTGGTGCCGGCGATGCTGCAGGCGCAGCAGCGCATCCTCTCGCCGCTGCCCGAGACCGAGCGGGGCGAATTCATGCGCATGCTGGCGGTGCTGATCGCCGGCCACCGCACGGTCGAGGACACGCCCGGCGCAGGCTGACCCCGTGCGCGGCGCTCAGGCCGCCGCCGGCAGCGGCCGCTCGACGACGACGAAGTGCTTGCGCACCGTCTCGATCACCTCGAACGAGCCCTCGAAGCCGCCCGGAATCACCGCGCCCTGCCCGGCCTGCACCTCGGTGGCGGTGCCGCGCGCGGCGTCATGCAGCCGCAGCCGGCCCTCGAGCACGAAGAAATACTCGTCCTTGTGCGGCGGGAAGACGATGCGCCAGTGCCCCGGCTCGCAGGTCCAGACGCCGGCGCTCAGGTCGCCCTGCGGCGCCTCGAAGGCGGTCCAGGTCTCGCGGCGCGGGCAGCCTGACAGGCGCCGGTCGACGCGCGGGTGATCCACCGCCGGCGCGGTGGCCGGGTGGTTGTCGATCAGGACGATGGCGGGAGGGCAGGCGGGTGCGGGAGCAGTCATGGGCGGCGAGTATGCCGCCGGCCTCACACCCGCTCGATCACCATCGCGATGCCCTGGCCCACGCCGATGCACATCGTGCACAGCGCGTAGCGGCCCTGGATGCGGTGCAGCTGGTTCATCGCGGTGGTCACCAGCCGCGCGCCGCTGGCGCCCAGCGGATGGCCCAGCGCGATGGCGCCGCCGTTCGGATTGACCCGCGCGTCGTCGTCGGCCAGACCCAGGTCGCGCAGCACCGCCAGGCCCTGCGCCGCGAAGGCCTCGTTCAGTTCGATCACGTCCATCTGCGCCAGCGTCAGGCCGGTGAGCGCCAGCACCTTGCGCACCGCCGGCGCCGGGCCGAAGCCCATGATGCGCGGCGCCAGCCCCGCGGTGGCCATGCCCACCACCCGCGCGCGCGGCGTCAGGCCGTGGCGGGCGGCCGCCGCCTCGCTGGCCAGCAGCAGCGCACACGCCCCGTCGTTCACGCCCGAGGCGTTGCCCGCGGTCACCGTGCCCTCCGGCCGCACCACGCCCTTGAGCCGCGCCAGCGACTCCAGGCTGGTGTCGCGCGGATGCTCGTCCTTCGCGACGACGACCGGGTCGCCCTTCTTCTGCGCGATCGTGACCGGACAGATCTCCGCGTCGAAGAAGCCCGCCTGCTGCGCGCGCACCGCGTTCTGCTGCGAGCGCAGCGCCATGCGGTCCTGCGCCTCGCGCTCGATGCCGAACTGCTCGGCGACGTTCTCGGCCGTCTCCGGCATCGAGTCCACGCCGTACTGCGCCTTCATCAGCCGGTTGACGAAACGCCAGCCGATCGTCGTGTCGTAGACCGCGTTGCTGCGGCTGAAGGCCGATTCCGCCTTGGGCATGACGAAGGGCGCGCGGCTCATGCTCTCGACGCCGCCGGCAATCATCAGCCCGGCCTCGCCGGCGCGGATCGCCCGCGCGGCCGAGCCCACCGCGTCCAGCCCCGAGCCGCACAGCCGGTTGATCGTCGCGCCCGGCACCTCCACCGGCAGCCCGGCCAGCAGCGCCGACATGCGCGCGACGTTGCGGTTGTCCTCGCCGGCCTGGTTGGCGCAGCCGTAGAGCACGTCGTCGACCGCGGCCCAGTCGACGGCGGGATGGCGCGCCATCAGCGCCCGGATCGGGATCGCGCCCAGGTCGTCGGTGCGCACGCTGGAGAGCGCGCCGCCATAGCGGCCGAAGGGGGTGCGGATGGCGTCGCAGAGGTAGGCGTGGGTCATGGCGGAGCGCAGCCGGGAGGCCGCTCAGGATCGGTTGAGGTCGAACAGGCTGGTCGCCTCGAGGTCGAGCACCTCGCGGCCGGCCTGGTTGAAGAGCTGCCAGCGCCAGCGCAGCAGGCCCAGGTGCGGCTGGCTGGACGAGCGGCGCACCTGCAGCACGGTCGCGCGCACGCTCAGCGCGTCGCCCGGGCGCACCGGATGCGGCCACTTCACGTAGGCCAGCCCCGGCGAGGCATAGGACTCGGAGCCCGCCAGCACCGCGTCGGCGATCAGCCGCATCGCGATGCCGCAGGTCTGCCAGCCGCTGGCGATCAGGCCCTGGAAGGGCCCGGCGTCGGCGGCCTCCGGATCGGTATGGAACCACTGCGGATCCCAGTCGCGCGCGAAGCGCAGCAGCTCGTCCTGGGTCAGCACATGGGGCCCGGCCTCGAGGACCTGGCCGACATGGAACTCGGCGAACTTCATGCAGCATCTCCCGTCTGTCGTGCCCAGACCTGCCGGCGCAGCCACGGGCTGACGCGGTAGCGCTCGCCGCGGTGGTGCGCGTCGAGCGCGTCCAGCAGCGCCACCACCTCGGACGCCCGCCAGGCGGCCAGCCACTCGAAGGGCCCGGCCGGATAGTTGACGCCGAGCTTCATCGCCGCGTCCGCGCCCTCGGGCGTGCACACGCCCTGCAGCACCGCGTCGGCGGCCTCGTTGATCAGCATCGCCAGCGTGCGCGCCACCACCAGGCCCGGCACATCCGCCAGCGGCAGCGGCGCAAAGCCCAGCGCCGCCAGCCAGGCCGGCGCCTGCGCACGCCAGGCGGGCGAGGCGCCCTCGGCCAGCGCCCAGGCCAGCGCAGTGCCGGGCGCGACCGGCAGCCGCACCGGCCGGTCGAACAGCGCGACCTCGCGGCAGCCGGTCTCGGCCGCCACCTGCGAGGCCGGGCGGCCGTCGGTCAGCATCAGCCGCGCGCCGTCGATCTCCAGCCCGGTCCAGCCGCTGTCGGTCACGCGCGCCGGGCCCCAGCCCTGGTCGGCCAGCGCGGCGGTGGCGGCCTGCGCCAGCGCGTCGGCGATCGGGCCCTGGCCATGCACCGTGACGGCGCCGGCGGTGTCGGGCGCGCCGTGGACCGCCACCGGCAGCGCCGTGCCCTCGTCCGGATAGACGTAGAAGCCGCGGCCCGACTTGCGCCCGAGCAGGCCGCCGTCGACCAGCTCGCGCTGCACCAGCGAGGGCATGAAGCGCTTGTCGAAGAAGTTGGCCTCGAAGACCGACTGCGTCACCGAGAAGTTGGTGTCGTGGCCGATCAGGTCCATCAGCTCGCACGGGCCCATGCGGAAGCCCGCCGCGCGCAGGCAGGCGTCGAGCACCGCCGGTGTGGCCGCCTGCTCCAGCAGCAGCGCCAGCGTCTCGGCGTAATACGGCCGCGCGATGCGGTTGACGATGAAGCCGGGCGTGGACTTGGCGTGCACTGGCGTCTTGCCCCAGGCGGCGGACAGCGCAGAGATCGCCTCGGCCACCGCCGGCGCGGTCTGCAGGCCGCTGACCACCTCGACCAGCTTCATCAGCGGCACCGGGTTGAAGAAGTGCATGCCGACCAGCCGCTCCGGGCGCGCCAGCCCGTTGGCGATGGCGGTCACCGAGATCGACGAGGTGTTGGTCGCCAGCACGCAGTCGGGCGCGACCAGGCCTTCCAGCTCGCGGAACAGCGCACGCTTCACGTCGAGCTTCTCGACGATGGCCTCGACCACCAGCCGCGCGCCCGCCGCCTCGGCCAGCGCGCCGACCGGCGTGATGCGCGCGAGCGTCTGCGTGACCGCCTCGGCGCTCAGCCGGCCCTTGGCGACCAGCGTGTCCAGACTCGCGGCGAGCCGGGCCTTGGCCTCGGCCGCGGCGCCTTCGCGCGCATCGTGCAGCCACACCGGATGGCCGGCCTGCGCCGCCACCTGCGCGATGCCGGCGCCCATGATGCCGGCACCGACCACCAGCAGCGGCGCGCCCTGCAGCGAGGGCGGGAAGGAAGAATCGCTTGCAGCGCTCATTGCGGCATCCAGTTCGGCGGGCGCTTGCCCAGGAAGGCGGCGAAGCCCTCGCGCGCCTCGTCGGTGCCGCGCACCCGGGCGATGGTCTGCGCGGTGAGCTCGCGCACCTCGGGCGTGATCGGGCCGACCTCGAGCTGCGCGAAGAGCTGCTTGATCTCGCGCTGCGCGCCAGGCCCGCCGGCCAGCAGCTCGTCGACCGCGCGGTCCACCGCCGCGTCCAGCGCATCCGGCGCCACCACCTGCTGCACCAGCCCGATGGCCAGCGCCTCGGCCGCGCCGATGCGGGTGGTCGTCAGCGCCAGCCGCCGGGCCTGGCGCTTGCCGACCGCGTTGGTCACATAGGGGCCGATGACCGCCGGCAGGATGCCGAACCGGGCCTCGCTGACCGCGAAGCTGGCGTTGTCGGCGGCGACCGCGAGGTCGCAGGCGCAGGCCAGGCCGACGCCGCCCCCCAGCGCCGCGCCCTGCACCCGCGCCACGGTCGGCTTCGGGCAGGCCTCGATGCGGGCCAGCATCCCGGCGAACCGGCGCGCATCGGCGACGTTCCAGTCGAGCGAGGCGGTGCTGGCGCGCTGCATCCACTGCAGGTCGGCGCCAGCGCTGAAATGCCGGCCCTCGCCGGCCAGCACGATGACGCGCACGCCCTCGTCCTCGGCCAGCTGCGCGAAGGCCGCGTCCAGCTCGGCGATCATCTGCTCGTCGAAGGCATTGAAGACCGCCGGGCGCGACATCGTGACCTGCGCGACGCCGGGGCGCGGTCGGCTCAGGGTCAGGGTCGGCGGGGGCGGCGCAGTCGTGTCGGGCATCGGGGCATCCTGGGCAGAGGCCGGATCGGTCTCGTGGGTCTTATTGTTAGACCGACCGGTCGGCTAATGAATACGGGATTTGCCGGAGATCAACGCCGGCTCGGCTCGGCACGCCCGCTCAGTAGGTCTCGAGGTGCAGCCGGCCTTCGCGCTTCAGCGCGGCGCCGACCGTGTCCCAGTCCAGCCCGGCCTGGGTGGCGATGTCGCGCAGCGCCAGCACCACGCCCTCCTCCATCGCCTTCAGGCCGCAGACGAAGAAGCAGGCGTCCGGGTCGGCCAGCAGCGCGGCCAGGTCGGCGGCGCGCTCGCGCATCGCGTCCTGCACGTAGCGGCGCGGCTGGCCGGCGACGCGGCTGAAGGCCAGCTCGATGTCGATGAAGTCGCGCGGCAGGTTCTGCAGCGGGCCGAAGTACGGCAGCTCCTCGGGCGTGCGCGCGCCGAAGAACAGCATCAGCCGGCCGCCCTCGAACTTGCCGCTGGCGCGCAGGCGCCGGCGCCATTCGGTCATCGCGCGCATCGGCGCCGAGCCGGTGCCGGTGCAGATCATGACGATGTGCGACTTCGGATGGTTGGGCATCAGGAAGCTGGCGCCGAAGGGCCCGATCACCTGCACCTTGTCGCCGACCTGCAGATCGCACATGTAGTTGCTGGCCACGCCGCGCACCGGGCGACCCTGGTGGTCCTCCAGCACGCGCTTGATGGTCAGCGACAGGTTGTTGTAGCCGGGCCGCTCGCCGTTGCGGGGACTCGCGATCGAGTACTGGCGGGCGTGGTGCGGCTTGCCGTGGGCATCGACGCCGGGCGGCACGATGCCGATCGACTGGCCTTCCAGCACCGGAAAGGGCATCGCGCCGAAGTCCAGCACGATGTGGTGGGTGTCGTAGTCGCGGCCGACCGCGGTGACGCGCACATTGCCGGTGACGGTCGCGGTGATCGTCTTCGTGGCGGCCTTCGGGCCGTAGAGGTGGGTGTAGGCATGCGCGGCCGACCACGGCGGCACGGTGGCGCCCCACTGCGCGCTGCCGAAGGCGGGCGTGCCGTCGACCGCGGCCGGCAGCGCAGGCGCCACCGGCTCGACCCCGGGCGCCGCGCCGGCCGCCACCCCGGCCTCGGCGAGCTGCTCGGGCGTCAGCTCGGCCGGCAGCTCGTCCCACAGCAGCTGCTCGGCCGGCGTGTAGGCCCGGGCGCGCGGCATCAGCCGCCAGTTGTCGATCGAGCCGGTCGGACAGGGCGGCACGCAGGCCATGCAGAGATTGCACTGGCCCGCGTCGACGACATAGTTGCGGTCGTCGTGCGTGATCGCACCCACCGGGCAGGTCGCCTCGCAGGTGTTGCAGCGGATGCAGATCTCGGGATCGATCAGGTGCTGCCGGATGACAGTCAGGTCAGCGATGTCGGCCATGTCCACGGCGGATCTCCAGCTCGGTTGTCCAGCTCAGTTGAAGCGCACGTACTCGAAATCGACCGGCTGGCGGTTGATGCCGATGACCGGCGGCGCGATCCAGTTGGCGAACTTGCCCGGCTCGACGACGCGGCCCATCAGGCTGGCGACGAAGGCGCGGTCGGCACCCGAGGGCAGCCACTCGTCGGCCTTGGCCTTCCACTCGGCCTCGGACACCACGCGGCCGTCCGGCGACACCTTGGCGCCCGACAGGCTGCCGATGTTGCGATGGAAGGCCTTGTGCGGCGTCTTCAGCCGGAACGGGATGCCGGCCTTCTCGATCACCTTGTTCCAGCGCTCGACGCCGGCCACCGAATCCTTGATGTAGTCGTCGCGCAGCACTTCGTTGAGCGCGTTGAGCATCGGCACCTCGCGCTCGACGAGCTGGCCGTTCTGCACGTTCAGCACGCGGTAGGTCTGGCCGCGCAGCTGGTGGTCGTCCATGCGCTTGCCCTCTTCGTAGCGGCCCTTCAGGCCGGTCGAGTAGAAGGTGGCGGCGTTGCTCGACTCGTCGGCGCCGAAGAGGTCGATCGTCACCGAGAAGTGGAAGTTCAGGTAGCGCTGGATCGTCGGCAGGTCGATCACGCCGGCGGCGCGCAGCTTGGCCGGGTCGTCGGTCTTCAGCTCGTTCATCACCTGGCAGGTGCGGTTGATGACGCGGCTGACGCCCGACTCGCCGACGAACATGTGGTGCGCTTCCTCCGTCAGCATGAACTTCGTGGTCCGCGCCAGCGGATCGAAGCTCGACTCGGCCAGCGCGCAGAGCTGGAACTTGCCGTCGCGGTCGGTGAAGTAGGTGAACATGAAGAACGACAGCCAGTCGGGCGTCTCTTCGTTGAAGGCTTCCAGGATGCGCGGGTTGTCCTTCTGGCCCGAGCGGCGCTCCAGCAGCGCCTCGCCTTCTTCGCGGCCGTCGCGGCCGAAGTACTTGTGCAGCAGGTAGACCATCGCCCAGAGGTGGCGGCCCTCTTCCACGTTCACCTGGAACAGGTTGCGCAGGTCGTACTGGCTGGGCGCGGTCAGGCCGAGGTGGCGCTGCTGCTCGACCGAGGCCGGCTCGGTGTCGCCCTGGGTCACGATGATGCGGCGCAGGTTGGCGCGGTATTCGCCGGGCACGTCCTGCCAGGCGTCCTCGCCCTTGTGGTCGCCGAAGTGGATCTTGCGGTCGGCCTCGGCCGGATTCAGGAAGATGCCCCAGCGGTAGTCGGGCATCTTGACGTGGCCGAACTGCGCCCAGCCCTGCGGATCGACGCTGACCGCGGTGCGCAGGTAGACGTCGAAGTTCTGCGAGCCGTCCGGGCCCATGTCGGCCCACCAGTCGAGGTAGTTGGGCTGCCACTGCTCCAGCGCGCGCTTGAGCGTGCGGTCCTCGGCGAGGTTGACGTTGTTGGGGATCTTCTCGCTGTAGTCGATGCTGCTCATGTCAGGACTCCTGGGCTGCCGTCATTCCCGCGAAAGCGGGAACCCACGAGGGGCAGACGACGGTGACGACGGTGACGGGGGTGGGTTCCCGCTTTCGCGGGAATGACGGAGGGGAAGGACTGATTCAGACGCGGTTCCAGTCGAAGGCGGCCTTGTCGCCCTTGCCGTAGACCTTCAGCGCGCCCTTCTCGCCGACGGCGTTCGGGCGCTGGAAGATCCAGTTCTGCCAAGCGGTGAGGCGGCCGAAGACGCGGGTGACCATGTTCTCGACGCCGTTGAAGCGCAGGTTGGCCTCCATGCCGGTCAGCGCGTCCGGGCTCATCGCCACGCGTTCCTCGATGGCGATGCGGGTCTCGTCGGCCCAGTCGATGTCGTCCGGGTTGGAGGTCACCAGGCCGAGCCCGAAGGCCGCATCGGCGTCGAGCGGCTGGCCGATCGCGGCGCGCACCGCGGCCATCGACGCGGCCTCGTCATAGAAGCGGCGCGCCAGGCGGCTCTGGTCGGTGGCCATCGGGTAGAGGCCGAAGTTGACCTCGCCGACGGTGATCTTCGGCGCGGCGGCCTCGTCGTCCGGCAGCGCCAGGTGGTAGCTGCGGTCGCAGGCCAGCGCCAGCTCCAGGAAGGTGCCGGCGAAGCACGAACCCGGCTCGATCAGCGCGAACAGGCTGCGCGAGGAGACATCCAGGCGGCTGAGCGTGCGGCGCAGCAGGCCGGTCGTCTCGCGCACCAGCCAGTGGCCCTGGTGCGCCAGCAGCGTGGCGTCCATCGCCTGCACCGCCGCCGCGTCGCCCTGGGTCTTGATCAGCCAGGTGCCGATCTCCAGCTCGTTGGTGCGCATCGACAGGATGGCGTCCTCCAGCTCGCGCGCCAGCACCAGCGGATACCAGGCCGCGCCAGCGGCCTCGATGCCGGCGACGTCCGTCGGCTGCGCGCCGCTCGGCGCCTTCACCGTCCAGGTGGCGACGCGGCGGGCGCGGTCGATCTCGACGGTGACCTGGCTGTAGCGCAGCGCGTCGGCCTCGACCGTGCGGTCCAGCGGCGTCAGCTCGACGCCCTTGGCCTCGGCCGGGCGATCGCTCTGCGCGGCGAGCTGCAGCGCGCGCTCCTGCACGCGGGCGGCGAACTGCGCCGGCTTGGCGATGTCGTCGACCAGGCGCCAGTCCTTGGCCTTCTGGCCGCGCACGCCCTCGTTGGTGGTGCAGAAGATGTCGGCCAGATCATGGCGCACGCGGCGCTTGTCGGTCACGCGGGTCAGGCCGCCGGTGCCCGGCAGCACGCCCAGCAGCGGCACCTCCGGCAGCGACACCGCCGACGAGCGGTCGTCGACCAGGATGATCTCGTCGCAGGCCAGCGCGAGTTCATAGCCGCCGCCGGCGCAGGCGCCGTTCACCGCAGCCAGGAACTTCAGGCCCGAATGCTTCGACGAGTCCTCGAAGCCGTTGCGGGTCTCGTTGGTGAACTTGCAGAAGTTGACCTTCCAGGCGTGGCTGGAGACCCCGAGCATGAAGATGTTGGCGCCCGAGCAGAACACCTTCTCCTTCGCGCTGGTGACGATCACCGTGCGCACCTCCGGGTGCTCGAAGCGGATGCGCTGCACCGCGTCGTTGAGCTCGATGTCGACGCCGAGGTCGTAGCTGTTGAGCTTGAGCTTGTAGCCGGGACGCAGGCCGGCGTTCTCGTCAAAGTCGGCCGACAGCGTCGCGACCGCGCCCTCGAACGACAGCTTCCAGTGACGGTAGCGCGACGGATGGGTCTGGTAGTCGACGGCAGCGGGGGCGACGGGAACAGCGGTCTGGGTCATCGGAGTCTCCTGGCGGGACGCACGATCGTGCATTCGGTGAGCGGATGAAATGCATCATAGTGCCTGTCTTGAGGTGACGCAAATGCAATCCGGTTCATGTGCCGGAGATGACGCCAGAAATCAGGGAAAGTCCGGAGCCGGCGGGCTGACCAGGCGGCACCGCCGCCCGCGACTCAGGCCGGGACCGCAGCCAGAGTGCCGCGCGACCGCCAGCGGCTTGCCGGCAGCTCGACCAGATGCCAGCTCAGCCAGCCCAGGCCGGCGGCGATCGCCAGCGTCAGCGGCACCAGCATCCAGGGCGAGGCGCCGGGCAGATGGCGGATGAGCAGGTTCTGCACCGGCCAGGCATAGAGGTAGAGGCCGTAGGACAGGTCGGTGCCGCTGCCGATGCGCGACAGCCGCCGGGAATGCACCTTCAGCGCAAACCAGAAGATCAGGTAGCCGCCCAGCGGTGCCAGGGCCAGCTCGGCCCAGCGCGGCTGGCCCAGCGCCAGCAGCAGCGCGCCCGCCGCGACGAGCGCGCCGCGGTGGTCCAGGCGGATGCGGTCGGCGTGCAGGCGGAAGACCGCGCCGGCGCAGAACATGCCGAGCAGGCGGGCGTTGTCCTGCGGCGTTCCGATGATCTTGGCCAGCGTCGGCGGCAGCTCGATGCCCGGCTGCAGGCCGGTGGTGCCCAGCACCAGCAGCGCCAGCGCCAGCAGCGGCAGGCCGACGCGATGGCGCAGCATCCCGCTCAGCCCGAGCACGATCACCAGCAGATAGGCGTTGAACTCGTAGGGAATCGTCCAGACGCTGACGTTGAGCGCGGGATAGTGCTGCCCGACGAACGAGCCCTTCACGAAGGGCCCGTGCAGCAGCACGATGCGCGCCAGATGCTCGGCCAGCTGGCCCGGCACCAGCGCCGAGCGCAGGTCGCCCCCGGCCAGCGGCGCCGCCACCAGCACCGTCACCAGGTAGGCGGCGACGAAGCCCGGGAAGATGCGCAGCACCCGCTTGTGCAGGTAGCCGGCGATGCTGCCCGAGCGCAGGTAGCTGTGCGGGATCAGGTAGCCGCTGATCAGGAAGAAGGCATCGACCGCCAGGTCGCCGCACGACAGCCGCCCGCCCGACAGCCAGGTCAGCGGCTCGCGATGGCGGTCACCGTCGAGGGCCTCCGGCACATGCGCGAAGACCACGAGGGCCGCGAAGAACAGGCGCAAGGCCCCGAAATTGTTGGCGCCGGCCGGCGAAGAAGGCCCTGGATTCATGTCTTTCTCCCTGAAGCGCTCCCGCGAAAGCAGGAGCAGCAGGAAAAATAGACAAACTGAACCCCGGCTGCACCACTGACCCAGGGGGGACGGCGCGGCCTCAGCGTGCCGGATCAGGCTCCAGCACCTGCATCACCCGGGCCTGCAGCAGCGCGAAGGTCGCTTCCAGGTCCTGGGCGCTGGTGTCGAGCGCGAGGTCGGCCTTCTCGTAGAAGGCGGAGCGGCCGGCGAGGATGCGGCGCAGGTCGTCCATCGCCTCGCGGCTGGCCGCCATCGGGCGCAGGTCACCCTGGGCGGCGACGCGGTTCATGTGGTCCTCGGGCGTGGCCTGCAGCCACACGGTGGTGCAGTGGTTCAGCAGCAGGTTGAAGTTGGCTGCATCCGACACCAGCCCGCCCGGCGTGGCGATGACGACTTCCGGATAGATCTGGATCGCCTCTTCGAGCGCGCGGCGCTCGTAGCGGCGGTAGGCGTTGGTGCCGTAGAGGTTGTGGATCTCGCTGATGCTGCAGCCGGCGAAGGCCTCGATCTGGCGGCTCAGCTCGATGAAGGGGCAGCCCAGCGCGTCGGCCAGCATCTGGCCGAGCGTGGACTTGCCCGCGCCGCGCAGGCCGATCAGCGCGATGCAGCGGCTGCGCTGCGCCGGTGCCGCCGCCGCACCGTCGAACAGCCGCACCAGCGCCTCGCGCGCGCGGCGCAGGTCGGCCTCGCTGCGGTGCTCGAGCAGCTCGCGCAGCATCAGCCATTCCGGCGAGGCGGTGGTCATGTCGCCGATCAGCTCGGCCAGCGAGCACTGCAAGGCGCCCGCCACCTGCTGCAGCACCAGGATCGAGGCGTTGCCGATGCCGTACTCGAGGTTGGCCAGATGGCGCTCGGACACCTCGGACATCTGTGCCACCGCCTTGCGCGTCAGCCCGCGCCGGGCGCGCAGCTCGCGCACCCGCTCGCCCAGCGCGACCAGGAAGGGGTTCTTGGCCTCGCCGGCCTCGTCGGCGGCAAGGGCGGGGCCGGCATCGGAGCGGCCGGAATCGGGGCTGCGGGAGGTCTGCATCGCGCCTAGGGGAAACACCATGTATGCACTATATTGCTTGACACGGATCAGGGTGATAACTATCGTTTTCCAGAACGCACAATAGTGCATCTCACTGAAGCCGCCAATCCATCATGTCACAAGCCTCCTTCCGGGCCGCACTGAGCGAACTGGCTGCCGAGCTGGCCGGTCGGCCGCTCGACGACACGCTCGATGCCTGGCTGAACCTGCACCATGGTGCAGATTCCCCCACCTTCACCCGGCTGGCCGAGGCCATCCGCACCGGCGTGGCCGAGGGCTGGCTGTGCCAGCGCGAGGGCGGCGGCATCCGCTACGGCCGCATCTTCAAGGCCGCCGACGACCTGGCCGGCTGCTCGGTCGACGTGGTCGACATGGCCGACATCGCCGGCCCGCACCACCGCCATCCGCACGGCGAGATCGACCTGATCGTGCCGGTCGACGCCGGCGCCACCTTCGACGGCCGCGGTGCGGGCTGGTGCGTCTACGGCCCCGGCTCGGCGCACCGGCCGACCGTCGCGGGCGGGCGCGCCTTCGTGCTCTACCTGCTGCCGCAGGGCGCGATCGAGTTCACCGGAGCCGCCGCATGAGCGCGTCCACGATCGAGCTGCTGCCCAACCACCTCGGCGGCCAGCGGCATGTCGGCACCGGAGCCGGCACGACGCTGCTCGATCCGGTGCTCGGCGACGCGCTGGTGCGGGTCGACGCGACCGGCCTCGACCTGCCCGGCGGCTTCGAGCGCGTGCGCCGGCAGGGCGGCGCCGCGCTGCGCGCACTGACGTACCGCGAGCGCGCCGGTCTGCTCAAGGCCGTCGCCCAGGTGCTGCAGGCCGGCCGCGACGCCTACTTCGCCCTCTCCACCGCCAATTCGGGCACGGTGAAGAACGACTCCGCGGTGGACATCGACGGCGCGATCTACACGATCGGCGTCTACGCGAAGCTGGGCGAGGCGCTGGGCGACGCACGCGTGCTGGCCGACGGCGAGTTCGTCGCGCTGGCCAAGGGCGGCGCCTTCGGCAGCCGCCATGTGCAGGTGCCGACCCGCGGGCTGGCGCTGTGCATCAACGCCTTCAACTTCCCGTCGTGGGGCCTGTGGGAGAAGGCCGCGCCCGCGCTGCTCTCGGGCGTGCCGGTGGTGGTCAAGCCGGCCACCGCGACCGCGTGGCTGACGCAGCGCATGGTGCAGGACGTGATCGACGCCGGCGTGCTGCCGGCCGGCGCGCTCAACGTGGTCTGCGGCAGCTCGGCCGGGCTGCTGGATGCGCTGCAGCCCTTCGACGGGCTGAGCTTCACCGGCTCGGCCGACACCGCCGCGCTGCTGCGCCGCCACCCGGCGGTGGCCGAGCGCTCGGTGCGGATCAACATCGAGGCCGACAGCGTCAACTCGGCCCTCTTGATGCCGGGCGCCACGCCGGGCAGCGCCGCCTTCGAGCTGCTGGTCAAGGAAGTCGCCCGCGAGATGACGCAGAAGTCGGGCCAGAAATGCACCGCGATCCGCCGCGTGCTGGTGCCCGAGGCGCTCTACGGCGCGGCGGCCGAGGCGATCGGCGCGCGGCTGGCCCGGGTCACGGTGGGCAACCCGCGCAACGAGTCGGTGCGCATGGGCGCGCTGGTCAGCCGGGCGCAGTTCGACGCGGTGCAGGCCGGCATCGCGCAGCTCCAGGGCGTGGCCGAGACGCTGCACGACGGCCGCGGCGCCGCGCTGGTCGATGCCGATCCGGCGGTGGCCGCCTGCGTCGCGCCAGTGCTGCTGGGTTCGCGCGACCCGGACCAGCACGCGCTGCTGCACACCACCGAGGTCTTCGGTCCGGTCGCCACGCTGATGCCCTACCGCGACCTCGACCATGCCCGTGCGCTGGTCGCCCGCGGCGAAGGCTCGCTGGCCTGCTCGCTGTACGGCGAGGACGACGACGCGGCCGCCGACGCGCTGGCCGCCACCGCGCTCGACCTGGCGGCCGTGCATGGCCGCGTGCATGTCGTGACGCCGGCGGTGGCCGCGCTGCACACCGGCCACGGCAACGTCATGCCGCAGTCGCTGCACGGCGGCCCGGGCCGCGCCGGCGGCGGCGAGGAGCTGGGCGGCCTGCGTGCGCTGAACTTCCATCACCGGCGCGCCGCCGTGCAGGCCGCGCCGACCGTGCTGTCGCGGCTGACCCCGCCGACGCCGCCTGCCGCCTGATCCAGGAGACCCGCCATGAGCGACCTCACCGACCTGCCCGTCGCCGCGCCCGGCGCGGACTTCAACTTCGCCCAGCACCTGCTCGCGCTCAATGCCGGCCGGCCGGACAAGGCGGCCTTCGTCGACGATCTCGGCACCCTCACCTTCCGCGCGCTCGACGAGCGGGTGCGCCGCCTGGCCAGCGGCCTGCGCGGGCTGGGCATCAAGCGGGAAGAGCGCGTGCTGCTGCTGATGCAGGACGTGAACGACTGGCCGGTGAGCTTTCTCGGCGCGATGCATGCCGGCATCGTGCCGGTGGCGGTCAACACGCTGCTGACCGCCGACGACTACGCCTACATGCTCGAGCACTCGCGGGCGCAGGCGGTGCTGGTGTCGGGCGCGCTGCTGCCGACGCTCAACGCCGCGCTGGTCAAGTCGGACCACGAGGTGGGCCGGGTGATCGTGTCGCGGCCGGTGGCGCCGCTGCATCCGTCCGAGGTCGAGCTCGAGGCCTTCCTGGCCGCGCACGCGCCGGCGCAGAAGGCGGCGGCCACCGGGCCGGACGCGCCCGGCTTCTGGCTCTATTCCTCCGGCTCGACCGGCCGTCCCAAGGGCACGGTGCACTCGCACGGCAACCCCTACTGGACCGCCGAGCTCTACGGCCGCGCGGTGCTGGGCCTGCGCGAGGACGACGTGTGCTTCTCCGCCGCCAAGCTCTTCTTCGCCTACGGGCTGGGCAACGCGCTGAGCTTCCCGCTCAGCGTGGGCGCGACGACGATCCTGATGGCGGATCGGCCGACGCCGGAGGCGGTGTTCCAGCGCTGGCTCGGCGGCACGGGCGGCGTGCGTCCGAGCGTCTTCTTCGGCGCGCCGACCGGCTACGCGGGCATGCTCGCGCATCCGAAGCTGCCGGCGCGCGAGGCGGTGGCGCTGCGCCTGGCCTCGTCGGCGGGCGAGGCGCTGCCGGCCGAGCTGGGCGAGCGCTTCAGGGCCCGCTTCGGCGTCGACATCGTCGACGGCATCGGCTCGACCGAGATGCTGCACATCTTCCTGAGCAACCGCCCCGGCGACGTGCGCTACGGCACCACCGGCCGGCCGGTGCCGGGCTACCGGGTCGAGCTGCGCGGCGACGACGGCCGCGAGGTGCCCGAGGGCGAGCCCGGCGACCTCTACATCCAGGGCCCGAGCGCCGCGATGATGTACTGGGGCAACCGCGAGAAGACCCGCGAGACCTTCCAGGGCGGCTGGACCAAGAGCGGCGACAAGTACGTGCGCAACGCCGACGGCACCTACACCTACGGCGGCCGCTCCGACGACATGCTGAAAGTCAGCGGCATCTACGTCAGCCCCTTCGAGGTCGAGGCCACGCTGGTGCAGCACCCGGCGGTGCTGGAGGCGGCGGTCATCGGCGTGGAGGACGCAGAAGGGCTGACCAAGACCAAGGCCTTCGTGATCCTGAAGGAGCCGCACGGCGCCACCGAGGCCGAGCTGAAGGCCTTCGTGAAGGACCGGCTCGCGCCCTACAAGTACCCGCGCCAGATCGAGTTCGTCGACGAGCTGCCCAAGACCGCCACCGGCAAGATCCAGCGCTTCCGGCTGCGCGAGCGCGAGCGTGCGCAGGCACAGACGCAGGCCCGCGCCTCGACCTGAGCCCGGACGCCGCGCCATGGACGCCACCGGATTCGTCACGCTCGCGCCCGCCGGCCGGCCGGTGCAGATCGAGTGGGCGCGCATCGACGCGCCGGCGGGCGCCCCGGCGCGCGCGCCGCTGGTCTTCCTGCACGAAGGCCTGGGCTCGCTGTCGCTGTGGCGCGACTTCCCGGCGCGGCTGTGCGCCGCGCTGGGCCGCGCCGGCTGGGTGTACTCGCGCCCGGGCTACGGCCGCTCGACGCCGCGCCCGCCGGACGAGCGCTGGCAGCCCGACTTCATGCACCGCCAGGCGCGCGAGCTGCTGCCAGCGCTGCTCGACGCGCTGGGCGAGGCCGGGCCCTGCGTGCTGTTCGGCCACAGCGACGGCGGCTCGATCGCGCTGCTGCATGCCGCCGCACACCCCGAGCGGGTCGCCGCGCTGGTGGTGGCCGCGCCGCACCTCTTCGTCGAGGACCTGACGATCGAGAGCATCCGCCAGGCCCGCGTCGCCTACGAGAGCACCGACCTGCGCGCCCGGCTGGCCCGCCACCACGCCGATCCCGACTCGGCCTTCTTCGGCTGGAACGACATCTGGCTCGACCCGGCCTTCCGCGACTGGAACCTCGAGGCGGAAGTGGCCCGCATCACCTGCCCGGTGCTGGCGGTGCAGGGCGAGGACGACGAGTACGGAACGATGGCGCAGATCGAGCGCATCGCCGCGCTGCGCCCGTCGCAGCGCACCGAGCTGCTGAAGCTGCCGTCCTGCGGCCACAGCCCGCACCGCGACCAGCCGCAAACCCTGATCGACGCGACCTGCAACTTCCTGCACCGTCACGTCGGCTGACGACACGACGAGGAGACACGCGATGAACACGCCCCACGGATCGAAGCGCCTCGCGCGCACGCTGCTGCTGGCCGCGACGCTGGCCGGCGCCGCCGGCGCGGCCGGTGCGCAGGACCGCATCAAGGTCGGCTTCATGCTGCCCTACACCGGCACCTACGCCGCGCTGGGCACGGCGATCGAGAACGGCTTCCGCCAGTACGTCGACGAGCAGGGCGGCAGGCTCGGCGGCAAGGCCGTCGAGTTCGTGAAGGTGGACGACGAGTCCGATCCGGCCAAGGCGGCCGACAACGCCAGCAAGCTGGTCAAGCGCGACAACGTCGACGTGATGGTCGGCACGGTGCACTCGGGTGTCGCGATGGCGATGGCCAAGGTCGCCAAGGACAGCAACACGCTGCTGATCGTGCCCAACGCCGGCGCGGACGCGATCACCGGCCCGCTGTGCGCGCCCAACATCTTCCGCTCCTCGTTCTCGAACTGGCAGCCCGGCTTCGCGATGGGCAAGGTCGCCGCCGACAGGAAGATCAAGACGGCGGTGACGCTGACCTGGAAGTACGCGGCCGGAGACGAGTCGGTCAAGGGCTTCAAGGAGGGCTTCGAGGCCGGCGGCGGCAAGGTGGTCAAGGAGCTGAACCTGCCCTTCCCCAATGTCGAGTTCCAGGCGCTTCTGACCGAGGTGGCCGCGCTCAAGCCGGATGCGGTCTACGTGTTCTTCGCCGGCGGCGGCGCGGTCAAGTTCGTCAAGGACTGGGCGGCGGCCGGGCTGGGCAGCAGCATCCGGCTGATCGGCGCAGGCTTCCTGACCGACGGCACGCTCGAGGCGCAGGGCGACGCCGCCAAGGGCCTGCTGACCACGCTGCACTACGCCGACGACCTGGCGAACCCGAAGGACAAGGCCTTCCGGCTGCAGTACGCCAAGACCTACAAGCTGCAGCCCGATGTCTACGCGGTGCAGGGCTACGACGCGGCGCAGATGCTGGCCGCCGGCGTCAACGCGGTCAAGGGCGACATGAAGCAGCGCGACGCGCTGGTCAAGGCCATCGAGAGCACGAAGATCGACAGCCCGCGCGGCGCCTTCACGCTCAGCCGGGCGCACAACCCGGTGCAGGACATCTACCTGCGCGAGGTCGGCGGCAAGGTGAACCGCAACATCGGCGTGGCGGCCAAGGGGCTGGCCGATCCGGCGCGCGGCTGCAAGCTCTGATCCCGGGTCCGGCCCTCGTCGTGGACCCCCGCCTGCGCGGGGATGACGGAGAAGGACCGGGCGTCATCCCCGCGCAGGCGGGGACCCACGCACCGCACGCACGTCCCCCATGGACCTCACCACCTTCCTCATCCAGTGCCTCAACAGCGTGCAGTACGGCCTGCTGCTGTTCCTGGTGGCCTCGGGGCTGACGCTGATCTTCGGGATCATGGGCGTGATCAATCTCGCCCACGGCAGCTTCTACATGATCGGCGCCTACATGGCCTTCGCGCTCAGCTCGCTGCTGGGCAGCCTGCCGCTGGCGCTGCTGGTCGGCACCCTGCTGGCGGTGGCCTTCGGCTACCTGCTCGAATGGGCCTTCTTCAGCTTTCTCTACGAGCGCGAGCACCTGCAGCAGGTGCTGATGACCTACGGGCTGATCCTCGTCTTCGAGGAGCTGCGCAGCCTGCTGGTGGGCGACGAGGTGCACGGCGTGGCGATGCCCGAGCTGCTGGCGGGCTCGATCGCCATCGGCAACGGCATGACCTATCCGGTCTACCGGCTGTTCGTCTCGGGCGTGTGCCTGGCGCTGGCGCTCGGCATGTACCTGCTGATCAGCAGGACGCGCCTGGGCATGATGGTGCGCGCCGGCGCCACCAACCGCGAGATGGTGCAGTCGCTCGGGATCAACATCACGCTGCTGTACCGCATCGTGTTCGCGGTCGGCGTGGCGCTGGCGGTGTTCGCCGGGATGATCGCGGCGCCCATGTCCTCGGTCTATCCGGGCATGGGCGGACAGGTGCTGATCGTGTGCTTCGTGGTGGTGGTGATCGGCGGCATCGGCTCGGTCAAGGGCGCGCTGGTGGCGGCGCTGCTGATCGGCGTCGTCGACACCTTCGGCAAGGTGCTCTGGCAGGAAGGTGCCGGCGCGCTGGTCTACGTGCTGATGGCGGCCATCCTGCTGTGGCGCCCGGCCGGTCTGTTCAAGGCAGGGTGATCCGGCGATGGACAAGCATTCCTCCCTCCTCGTGCGCCCGGTGCGCGCCTGGCTGCTCGTGCTGGCGCTGCTGGCGGTGTTTCCGCTGCTGCCCGAGCCGATCGGCAGCAAGTTCCATGTCGAGCTGCTGTCGAAGGTGATGATCATGGCGATCTTCGCCGCGAGCCTGCAGCTGCTGGTCGGCATCACCGGGCTGGTCAGCCTGGGCCATGCGGCCTTCTTCGGCTTCGGCGCCTACGCGGTGGCGATGCTCGCGCCGATGTCGGAGGCCGGCAACGGCTGGCTGATGCTGGCCGCGGCGGTCGGCGGCGCCGGGCTGCTGGCGCTGCTCGTCGGCGCGCTGGTGATGCGCACCCAGGGCATCTACTTCATCATGGTCACGCTGGCCTTCGGGCAGCTGGTCTATTTCGTCTTCCACGACACCCGGATCGCCGGCGGCAGCGACGGCGCCTACATCTACTTCAAGCCAGACTTCTCGATCGCCGGCTGGCAGGCGATCGACCTGGAGAAGGCCGGCCACTTCCACGGCTTCGTGCTGGCCGGGCTGGCGCTGACGCTGGCGGTGCTGGGGCTGGTGCTGCGCTCGCGCTTCGGACATGCGCTGGCCGGCATCCGCCACAACGAGCAGCGCATGCGCGCCGCCGGCTACCCGACGCTGCTGTACAAGCTCGGCGCCTTCGTGCTGGCGGGCATGCTCGCCGGGCTGGGCGGCTTCCTGTACGCGGCGCAGTACGGCTTCGTGACGCCGGAGATCCTGTCCTGGCACTACAGCGGCAACGCGCTGGTGATGATCATTCTCGGCGGACTGGGCAGCCTCGGCGGCGCGGTGGCGGGGGCGTTTGCCTTCGTGCTGCTCTCGGAGGGCTTCTCCGCGCTGACCCGGCACTGGCAGCTGCTGTTCGGCGGCTTCATCATCCTGGCGGTGGCGCTGCTGCCGCAGGGCCTGGCAGGCCTGCGCCTGCGCCGGCCCCGCCGCGCGCGGCCGACCCCGACCGCCACCGACACCCCGCGGGAGCGCCACGCATGAACCCCAGCCCGAACCCGGTCCTGTTCGAGGCGCGCGGCCTGTCGCGCCAGTTCGGCGCGCTGCGCGCGGTCAGCGACGTGTCGCTGGCGCTGTCCGAGGGCGAGATCCACGCCGTCATCGGCACCAACGGCGCCGGCAAGTCGACGCTGATCAACCTGCTCTCCGGCGAGCTCGCGCCCAGCAGCGGCGCGGTCCTGCTCGGCGGCACGGACGTGACGCGCTGGCCGCAGCCGAAGCTCGCGCATGCCGGCATCGGCCGCAGCTACCAGCGCAACACCATCTTCCTGCCGCTGAGCGTGTTCGAGAACTGCCGCCTGGCCGCGCAGGCCCGCGTGCAGCGGCCCTGGGCCTGGTGGGAGGCGGCGCAGGCCTGCCGCACCAGCGTCGAGCGTGCTCGCAGCGCGATCGAGCGTGCCGGCCTGGCGGCGCTGGCCGAGCGCCAGGCCGCCAGCCTCTCGCACGGCCAGAAGCGCCAGCTCGAGATCGCGATGTGCCTGGCCACCGAGCCGCGCGTGCTGCTGCTCGACGAGCCGCTGGCCGGCATGGGCCCGGAGGAATCGCAGCGCATGCTCGAGCTGCTGCGCTCGCTGAAGACGGGCCATGCCCTGCTGCTGGTCGAGCACGACATGGACGCGGTGTTCGCGGTCGCCGACCGCATCACCGTGATGGTCAACGGCGCGGTCATCGCCACAGGCACGCCCGACGCGGTGCGCAGCAACCGCGACGTGCAGGCCGCCTACCTGGGAGGCCACTGAGATGACGACATTCCCGGACGCGCCGATCCTCGACGCGCAGGACCTGCAGGCCTGGTACGGCAGCAGCCACATCCTGCACGGCATCGACTTCCGCCTCGAGCGCGGCGAGACCGTCGGCCTGCTCGGCCGCAACGGCATGGGCAAGTCGACGCTGATCCGCACGCTGCTGGGCCATGTGCGCCAGCGCCAGGGCCGCATCCAGGTCGCCGGCCGGGACCTGTCGAAAGGCCTGCCGCACCAGGCCGCGCGGCTCGGCGTGGCCTACGTGCCCGAGGGCCGCGGCATCTTCCCGACGCTCACCGTGCGCGAGAACCTGCTCATGGCCGCCCGCGCCGGCACCGCCGGCCAGCAGGACTGGACCTTCGAGCGCGTGATGGCGACCTTCCCGCGCCTGTCCGAGCGGCTGACGAACCTGGGCCACCAGCTCTCGGGCGGCGAGCAGCAGATGCTCTCCATCGGCCGCGCGCTGATGACCAATCCCGACGCCATCATCCTGGACGAGGCCACCGAGGGTCTGGCGCCGCTGATCGTCGCCGAGATCTGGCGCGTCATCGCCGAGATCCGCCGCACCGGCATCGCCACGCTGATCGTCGACCGCGACTACCGCAAGGTCTGCGACCAGTCGGACCGGCTGGTCGTGCTGCAGAAGGGCCGCGTCGTGCTGGCCGGCGAGGCCGCCGCGCTGCGCGACAGCCCGGCGCTGGCCGCTTGCCTGGGCGTGTAGCGCCGCCGATCCGGCCCGCCCCGCCCGGACGGGCCGCCCGGCTCCCGGCCAGAAGCGGCAAAGACGGCCCGGGATGTGCAGCTCGGGATCAGGCCCCCCGCGAATGCAGGAACCCGACTTGGTACCAGGCAGATCCGGATCATGACAGCATCCGGTCTTCGCGACAGGACGAAGACCATGCAGTACTTTCTCGACATCCTGATGGGGGCCTACCTCGGCATCGGCCTGACGCTGGTCTTCCGCGGTCCGCTGAGCGAGCTGATCGGCGACGCCGTCCAGGAGGCTCAGGTCCTGCGCGCGATGCAGCCGGCCGGCGAGCGGCCGCTGCCGCGCGCCGCCGTCTCGGCGCTGATTCTCGGCACGCTCACGGTGCTCCTGTGGCCCTGCCTGTGGCCGACGGCAGTGTGCCGGCGCGAGCATCTGGCCAGCCGCTTCGCCGGCCTGTCGACCTTCGGCGACTGAACCGGCCGGACCCGCACGATCAGGCCGAGCACCGCCGCGCCGGCAGCGCCGGCTCCGCAGCGGGCGTCGCCCGGCTGGCCAGCCAGGTGCCCGCCACGCCGCAGCCGGCGATGACCGCGATGCCGACCAGGGTCATCGCGTCGGGCGCATGGTCGAACCAGATCCAGCCCACCAGCGTCGCGAAGACGATCTGGAAGTACAGGAAGGGCGTCAGCGTCGCCGCACGGGCGCGCATGTAGCCCAGGATCAGCAGGAAGTGGCCGGAGGAGCTCAGCGCGCCCAGCAGCGCCAGCAGCGCCCAGCCCGCCGGCGACAGCGGCTGCCAGCTCCACGGCAGCGCCACGCTGGTCAGCAGCGCGCCGGTCAGGCCGGTGTAGAAATGCGTCGTCGTCGGGTCTTCGGTGCGCGCCAGCCGGCTGGTGATGATCTGGAACAGCGCGTTCGACACCACCAGCCCGAGCGGCAGCAGCGCCGCCCAGCCGAGGTCATGGGCCTCGCCCTTGGGGCGGATGACGATCAGCGCGCCGGCCATGCCGCCGGCCAGCAGCAGCCAGCGCCAGGCCGAGATGCGCTCGCCCAGCGTCAGCGCCGCCAGCAGCGTGATCAGCAGCGGCGTGAGCATGACGATGGCGGTGAACTCGCCCACCGGCATCACCTGCAGGCTGAAGAAGGCCAGCACGCTCAGCGACAGCAGGCACAGCCCGCGCAGCAGCTGCAGGCCCGGCCGCTCGGTGCGCAGCAGCGCGCGGCCGCGGCGCGGCAGCACCGTCACCGCGGTCACGCCGACCTGGAACAGGTAGCGTGCCCAGACGACGACGCCGACCGGGGCCAGCGCGCTGGCGACCTTGACGCCGGCATCGAAGCAGGCGAACAGCGCCACCGCGGCGACGACGAACAGGACGCCCTGCAGCGGGCGGGAGGGGGAAGACGGCATGGGAGGAGCGCGCGCGACAGCCAGCGCGCCAGGAGTGGTGACGGTTCCACCGACTCTAGCGGCTTCAGGAAAACCCTGATCTCCATTCAATGGGGGATATCGGGTCAGATCACCGCGCCCGGATCGTCCGGCTGGCATTCGCGGAACAGCCGCACCGGGCAGCGCGCGCAGACCGCCGGATCGAGCCGGCGGAAGATGGAGGCGATCGCCTGCTGCTTGTCCGGGAAGACATGGTCGGCCCCCAGCCGGTCCAGGAAGCCGGTGCGGCGCCAGATCGCCATCACCTGCGGGCGCGGGCGGTGGAAATGCAGGTCGCCGCCGGCGGCGCGGCGCTCGCGCAGTTCGGTCTCCCAGAGCTCGACGCCGGCCAGGTCGAGAAAGTTCATGCTCTTGCTCATCACCAGCAGGTGCTTCTGGCCGGGATGGTTCTGGCGCAGCGCGTGCAGGTGCTCGGCGACATGGGTGGCGGCGCCGAAGTAGATCTCGCCCTCCATGCGCAGCAGCTTCAGCTGCGGGCATTCGGGCAGCGCGCCGGGCGTGTCGTCGCGCACGACGAAGCGGCGGTCGGCGCGGCGGCTGTCGAAGCCCATCGTGCGCATCGCCGGGCGCGAGGTCTGGTAGAGATAGGCCACCAGCGACAGCCCGGTGCCGATCAGGATCGCGATCTCCAGCCGCAGCAGCAGCGTGGCCGCCAGCGTGGTGGCGGCGATCGCCAGGTCGGTGCGGTCCAGGCGCGCCAGGCGGCGCCAGCGCGCCAGGTCCAGCAGCGTCCAGGCCACCAGCATCAGCAGCCCGGCGATCGCCGCCTGCGGGATGTGCGCCAGCAGCGGCGCCGACACCGCCACCAGCAGCAGCAGCCACAGCGCCGAGGCCACGCCGGCCAGCGGCGTGCGGGCGCCCGCCTCCAGATTGGGCATCGAGCGGTTCAGCGAGCCGCAGCTGAGATAGCACGAGAAGAAGCCACCGGCCAGGTTCGACAGGCCCTGGCCCAGGAACTCGCGGTTGGTGTCGATGCGCTGGCCCGAACGCGCCGCCACCGCCTTGGCGATCGACACCGACTGGCCCAGCGCGATGATCGACAGCGCGAGCGCCTTGTCGAGCAGCTCGGGCAGGCGCGACCACTCGACCTGCGGCAGATGGAAGGACGGCCACGGCGAGGGCAGCGGGCCGAGGATGCGCACCTCGCGCCAGCCCGGCACCAGCACCGGCAGCAAGGCGCCCAGCACCGAGGCCGCGCCCAGCCCGAACAGCATGAAGGGCCAGCGCGGCCGGCGCCGGCGCAGCACGCCGGCCACCCCAAGCGCGCACAGCCCGGTGGCCAGCGCGGCCGGACTGGCCTGCGGCAGGTGCTGCGCGCTCTGCACCAGCACGCCGCCGGGCCCCAGGCCGCGCGGCACGCCGGCGTCGAGCAGATCTCGCAGCGCATGGATGCCGATCAGGCAGGCCGCGCCGCTGGTGAAGCCCAGCAGCGCCGCCGGCGAGATGAAGTCCGCCAGCAGCCCCAGCCGCAGCGCGCCGACCGCGGTCTGGATCAGGCCGACCATGATCGTCACCATCAGCGCCAGCTCGATGTAGCCGGGCGAGCCGGCCGCCACCAGCGGCGCCAGCATCGCCGCCAGCGCCAGCGAGTTGGCATTGGTCGGGCCGGACACCACATGCCAGCTCGATCCGGCCAGCGCCGCCACCACGGTGGGCACCAGCGCGCTGTACAGGCCGTACTGCGGCGGCAGCCCCGCCAGCGACGCGAAGGCGATGCCCTGCGGCAGCACCAGCAGCGCGCCCAGCAGCCCGGCCTGCGCATCGGCCCTGAGCGTCGCCGGCGAGACGATGCGCACCCAGGCGCCGAACAGGCGCTCGGCCAGCGCGCGGGCCGGCGTGACCGGCGACAGGGAGGGAGCGTTCGGATCGGTCATGGCGTCAGGCACAGGCAGGGGGGTATCCTGCCACAGCCGCTGCACCGCGCCGGTGCGCCCGGCGCCGCTGCGCGCGCGCCCTGTCGCGGCGCCTCGAGGTTCAGTCCTCGAAGGCCAGCCCGACGTAGTTCTCGGCCAGTGCGGTCATGCCGGCGGTGGAGTGGACCAGCCAGTCGAGCTCGGCGGTCTGCATGCGGTGGCCGACGGCGCCGGTGTCGCCGGGGCCCGCCGGGAACTTGTGCAGCAGGCTGGTCATGTGCCAGGAGAAGCGCTCGGCCTTCCAGATGCGGCGCAGCGCCTTGCGCGAGTAGTCGTCGATGCCGGCCTCGGTGTGGTCGGCGTAGAACTCGATGAAGGCGCGGCTGAGGTAGCGCACGTCCGACGCGGCCAGGTTCAGGCCCTTGGCGCCGGTCGGCGGCACGATGTGCGCGGCGTCGCCGGCCAGGAACATGCGGCCGAAGCGCATCGGCTCGGCGACGAAGCTGCGCAGCGGCGCGATGCTCTTCTCGATCGACGGGCCGGTCTGCAGGGCCGCGGCGGCGGCAGGATCGAGGCGGCTGCGCAGTTCGTCCCAGAAACGCTCGTCGCTCCAGTCCTCGACCTTGTCCTGCAGCGAGCACTGCACGTAGTGGCGCACGCGCGTCCTGCTGCGCATCGAGCACAGCGCGAAGCCGCGCTCGTGGTTGGAATAGATCAGCTCGTCGGCCACTGGCGGCACGTCGGCCAGGATGCCCAGCCAGCCGAAGGGGTAGACGCGCTCGAAGTTCTGGATGCGCTCCTTGGGCACACTGGCGCGGCACACGCCGTGGAAGCCGTCGCAGCCGGCGATGAAGTCGCAGGCGATCTCGTGGCGCACGCCCTCGACCTGGAAGCTGACCCGCGGCGCGGTGGAGTCGAAGTCGTGCACCGCCACGTCGGCGGCCTCGTAGACGGTGGGCAGGCCGGCGGCGCGGCGCGCGTCCATCAGGTCGCGGGTGACCTCCGTCTGGCCGTAGACCATCACCGTCTTGCCGCCGGTCAGCGCCTTCATGTCGATGCGGTGGCGCTGGCCGCCGAAGGCCAGCTCGATGCCGTCGTGCACCAGGCCCTCGCGGTGCATGCGCTCGCCCACGCCCGCCTCGTCGAGCAGGTCGACGCAGACCTGCTCCAGCACGCCGGCGCGGATGCGGCCGAGCACGTAGTCGGGGCTGCGCTGCTCGAGCACGACGTTGTCGATGCCGGCCTTGTGCAGCAGCTGGCCGAGCAGCAGCCCGGACGGGCCGGCGCCGACGATGACGACCTGGGTGCGGCGGGGGATGGTCATGGGTGTCTCCTCTGGGGGGGTGGGCTAGAGCAGGGGCTTGAGCTGCTCCTGCGCCTGCAGCAGCATCGGCAGGCAGCGGTCGAGCAGATCGGGAATGGACACGCGCGCGGCGTGCACGCTGACGTTCATCGAGGCGACCACCTCGCCGCGGCGGTTGCGCAGCGGCACGGCCACGGTGCGCAGGCCCGGCTCGAACTCCTGGTCGACCAGCGCATGGCCCTGGGCCCGCACGCGGGCGAGCTCCTCGCGCAGGCGGTCGCGGTCGGTGAGGGTCTGCACGGTGCGCGCGGCCATCGTCTGCCGGGCCAGCCAGGCCTCGCGCTCGGGCTCGGGCAGCCAGGCGGTCAGCACCCGGCCGTTGGCGGTGCAGTAGGCCGGCACGCGCGTGCCCGGCTGCAGCGTCGACGACACCACCCGGCCGGCGGTCACTGCCGCCACCGCGATCACGTCGTCGCCGTCGAGCACGCCGACCGAGCCGGCCTCCTGCATCGCCATCGCGATGCGCTGGAGCTGCGGCTGGATTGCGCGCGGCAGCTTCGCCGAATGCATGTAGGACTGGCCCAGGCGCATCACCTTCGGGCTGAGCGAGAAATGGCGCTCGTCCTGGCGCGCATAGCCCAGATGCACCAGCGTCAGCAGGCAGCGGCGCACCGCCGCGCGGCTGAGCCCGGTGCGCAGCGCGACCTCGCTGATCGTCAGCCGCGGGCGGTCCTGGTCGAAGGCCTCGATGACGCGCAGGCCTTTCTCGAGCGCGCCCAGCAGGTCGCGCTCGGCGATCGGGGACGCGAGGACGGCGGCGGGCGCGGCAGAAGAAGACGGGGCGAGGAGGTTCATCGGGATCTGACCTGAATCAAGGTTAGGAGGCCGGCACGCCGGGCCGGGCGCATGTGCGGCATGCGCACATTCCAGGACATGTCGTGCGACATGCGCACATTGTTCGGTGACAGCGCCGCGTCACCCTCGGCCGAGCACAATCGGGTCATGGTCATGCGTGAACCGGATCCGTCGCCGCCCGCCCCGCCGTCCGCCGCCCCGTCCTCCGGGACGCGCCCGGCCGGCGAGCGCCTGGCGCGACTGCGGCAGATGAAGCGGCTCGCGCTGCTGGCGCTGGCGGCCTGCCTGCTGCTGCTGGCGCTGGCCCACCATCAGGGCCGCCACGGCGTCTGGGGCTGGGTCGCGGCCTTTGCCGAAGCGGCGGTGGTCGGCGCGCTGGCCGACTGGTTCGCGGTGGTGGCGCTGTTCCGGCGACCGCTGGGCCTGCCTTTTCCGCACACCGCGATCCTGCCGCGTCGCAAGCCGCAGCTGGCCGACCAGTTCGCGGTCTTCGTGCGCGACCGCTTTCTCGACACGCCGACGCTGCTGGCCCGGCTGGCCGCGCTCGATCCGGTCGCGCAGCTGGGTTGCTGGCTCGCGCGCGAGGACAGCGCGCAGCTGCTCGCCGGCCACCTGCGCGGGCTGGCCGGCGGCCTGCTCGGCTGCATCGACGACGCGCGGGTGCGCGGCCTGCTGCAGAGCGCCGTGACCCGGCGCCTGGAGCGGCTCGACCTGTCGCACCTGGCCGGCGACCTGCTCGACACGCTGACCGCGCAGGGCCGCCACCAGCAGCTCTTCGAGCAGGCGCTGCGCCAGCTCGCCGAGCAGGTCGACACCGAGGAGGTGCAGCGCACGCTCGCCTCGGTGCTGATCGAGATCGCCGGACGCGAGTACCCGCTGGTGCTGCGCACCATCGGCCTGGTCGCCGACACCGAGGAGTTCGGCCTGAAGCTCGCGGCGGCCACCGCGCGCGGGCTGACCGGCTGGGTGCACGAGGTCTGCGAGGATCCGCAGCATCCGCGCCGGCTGGCCTTCGACCGCAGCGTCGCCGAGCTGGTCGAGCGGCTGCGCCAGGATCCGGACTTCGCCGCCCGCATCAATGCTGCCAAGGACCGCTGGCTGCACGAGCCGGCGCTGCAGGACTATGCACGCGGCCTGTGGGACGAGCTGCGCGAGTGGCTGCAGACCGAGCTGGGCACGCCGCAGTCGCGGCTGCAGGCGCAGATCGCCGCGACGGCCCGGCGGCTCGGGCAGGCGCTGGGCGAGGACGCGGCGCTGCGCTCGGCGCTGCAGGAGCACCTGCTGTCCGCGGTCGAGCAGGCGGCGCCGGCGCTGCGCGACGTCGCCGCCGAGCACATCGCCCGCACGGTGCGCGGCTGGCACGACGAGCAGCTGGTGCAGGAGATCGAGCTGGCGATCGGCCGCGACCTGCAGTTCATCCGCCTCAACGGCACGCTGGTCGGCGGCCTGATCGGCCTGGCCATGCATGCGCTGCGCGTGACGGGCTGAGAATCAGTGCCAGGCAGGGCCCGCCCGATGTGAACGATTCACCAGCCGCCTCACCTGTTGGAGCGATGGATGCGCACCCGGCCCGGATGGAAGAATGACCCCGTGCTTGGAAGGATGTGAATTCATTCACGCAGGGAGAAGAACATGGCCACGCTCGAGGCACTGGAACAGCTGCTGCACGAACTGGGACGCACGCCGGGACGGCGCATTCCCCCCCCGTCGCCCCCCGCGCTGGGCGGCCTGACGCCCCTGGAATCCGGTCGCGGCCACGGCCGCAGCCTGCCGGACGACGGTCGCTGGCACTGGTACGACGCACCTGCGGCGGCACTGGGCGGACTCGAGATCACCGAGTACACCATCTCGCCGGCGCTGTGCCACGCGGTCTTTCATGCGATGGGGTCGGAGCGGGCCCGCCAGGCCGGTGCCTGACGGACGACGGGACGGACGATGCGCGAAGAACCTGCCGCAGCTCACCGCGGACACGAAATTGTTACGCTCGGGGGCATGAGCCTGCCCGAGCCCTGCCCCGCCCCGATCCGCCTGACCAGTGCCCACCGGCGCCGCCTGCGCGAGGTCTGGCGCTCGGCCGGCTGGCCCGCGCAGGACATCCTCGAGGCCGAGCTGCTCGCCGCCGGCCTGCTCGAGCGCAGCCATGACACCGCCGGCCGCTGCACGGTGCGGGTGACCGATGCCGGCATCCAGGCGCTGGCCGAGTCGGCCGCACGCAACCGCGCCGCCCGCAGCGCGCACGAGACGCTGGTCGAGCAGATGGCGCAGGCGCTGATGCGCGAGGGCCGCATCGCCTGGCGCGGGCTGTCGCTGCGCGCGCGCGCGCCCTCCGACACCGCCGCCAGCGCCGGCCCCGGCGCCCCCGCCGTGCCCTCCGAGCCCGGCGACGACGGCACCTGGCAGATGGCCATGCCCGACGTGTTCTCGGTGCGCCACACGACGGTGGCGGGCTACCTGCAGCCGCTGGTGCACGAGATCAAGGTCAGCCGCGCCGACCTGCTCGCCGACCTGCGTCGGCCGGCCAAGCGCGCGGCCTACCTCGACATGGCCGCGGGCCTGTACTACGTGCTGGCCGAGGGCATTGCCCGCACCGACGAGATTCCGGTCGAGTGCGGCGTCATCGAGATGCGCGACGGCCAGCCGCTGATGCGGCGCGCGGCCCCGATGCGCGTGCTGCCGCACGAGGCCGGACTGCCTTTTGCGGTCTGGATGGCGCTGGCCCGGGCCACGCCGGTGCCGCGGCCCGACAGCCTGCAGCTGCAGCTCGGCGACGATCTCGAGGCGACCGGTCCGCTGACGGACGATTGAGCCGGATTCAGGTCGCGACTCAGGTCGGCAGCAGCGCGCTCAGGCTGCTGCTCAGCGTCGACCACCACAGCACACGCGGCTGGCGTGCCAGCGTGCCCAGGCGGGCCGGCGCAGCCGGCCGGCCGTAGTGCAGCAGGCTGCGCACCGGCACCTGGCGCTGGCGCGAGACCCACAGCAGCCCCTGGCGCGGCTGGTCGGGCTGCAGCTCCAGCGTGACCGCGGTGCCGGCACGGCGCAGCCGCTCGACGCAGCGGTCGACCAGCTGCGGCTCGTGGCAGGCCAGCGTGACATGGCGGGTGCGGCCGGCGACATGGTCGACCAGGCGCTCGAAGGCCTCGGCCGACTGGCGCCGCGCCTGACCGGTGTCGGACCAGCGCTCGTGCACCAGCCGCAGGCGCAGGCCGGCGACGCAGGCGCGGTCGGCATCGCCCAGGCTGCGCTCGCGGTCGCTCGACAGCGACAGGCCCAGGCCGTCGTGGTGCGCGCCCAGCAGGTCGATCTGGCTCATCAGCCGCTCGGTCGCCTCCGGCGCGACCAGATCGATCGTGACCGGCATCGCGCGCGACTGCGCCGCCGCCAGCAGCTGCATCATCAGCATCACGTCCTGGCCGAAGGCCGAGGGCTGCATCAGCAGCTGCGTGTCCGACGCCAGCCCCGACAGCGGCCCGAGCGAGGCGATCAGGCGCGCGCTCACGTCCGCCGGCGCCTCGTCCGCCTCGGGCCGGTAGCTCAGGCAGGCGCCCATGCGCCAGCGCGCGAGCCGCTCGGCGGCGGCCAGAACCTCATCGAAACGGATCGAGGCCCGCGAAGGCAGGCGGGAAGCACCAAAAGAAGTGTTCATCTCTTGTTTCACGGGTGTGTCCAGTCCGGTTGCCCCACCACAAGGTGCGACAAGTGTCACGAATTCCAGCAGATTTCGAAGGCAGCACGAAGGCAAAACCCGTGCCGATCAATTTTCATTGCCGCAGCTCAAGGAATTCCCGGGACGTCCGAGAGGGAAATGCAACGACCGGAGCGCGCCGCATTCCCGAAGTCGTCTGGAATGTGCACCGTCACGGTCCGTGCGGACGCACCAGATGAGGGAGGCGGCGTACGCTGCGGCCCCGTGCAACACCGTCTTGGGGAACGAACGTGCCACTGCCCGCACCGCTGCGCACCCTGCAGGTCGACCTGCCCGCCTGCCCTCGGGCCCTGCTCGAACTGCTGGCCCTGATGCGCGACGACGACAGCACGCTGCCGTCGATCTCCGCGCTGATCGAGTCCGACATGGCGCTGGCCGCGGCGGTCGTGCGCACCGTCAACTCGGCGATGTATGGCCTGCTGCGGCGAGTCGAGACCGTCGGCGAGGCGCTGCGCTACCTCGGCACCCGCGAGGTCGTCGCGATCAGCTATGCCAGCGCGCTGCGCGCGGCCTTTCCGCCGTCGCCACGCATGAACGCGCTGTGGCACGAAGCCGGCCAGACCGGGCTGCTGATGGGCCGCAGCGCGGCCGCGCTCGGCGTCGACCCGCTGCAGGCGCACACCGCCGGACTGTTCGCGCGCAGCGGCCAGGCCGTCATGCTGGCCCACCTGGGACGTCCCTACGAGGCCCTGCTCGACGCCCTCGGCCAGGACCCGGCCGCGCTCGACGCGGCCGAGACGAGCGCCTGGGGCATCGGGCATGCGGCCTACGGCAGCGTGCTGTGCGCGAGCTGGGGGCTGGCCGCGCCGGTGGTCACCTTCGTGCGCGAGCGCATCCGCGCGCCCGCGCAGCGCCCGCCGCTCGAGCCGATGCTGCGCCGGTTGCTCGCGCTCGGCGCCGCCGCCGAGACGCTGCTGCACGAGCAGCGCGGCCTCGGCGCGCTGGCCCTGCTGCCCGCCAGCGCCGACGTGCCGGAACCGGCGCTGCGCGCGGCGGTCGCGCCGCACTGGCTGCAACTGCAGCAGCTGCAGCAGGAGCGACAGGTGCCGCCGTCGCCCCCGTCACAGGCACGCGGCTTGCAGATCACCGACTGACACCCGAGGAACCCCCATGGCCCGCGACCCTTCCCCCTCCCCGGCCGGCCACATCCGGCTCACCTCCCATCCCGGCCAGGGTGCGGCCGGGGCCCCGCCGATCCGCTGGGGCGAAGCCGATCCGCAGGCACGCGGCCCGGTCGTCGGCACGACCACCTCGCGCCACCAGCGCAATGTCGTCGGCACGCACAGCGGCAGCTACGGTGTCTACCGCGCGCTCGCGGTGGCCGCCGGCAACCTGGAGCGCGGCCACCGCGCCGACCTCACCAACACCGCGCCGACCGACCGCATCGGCCCCAACCCGCAGTGGTCCGAGCCCGAGCGCATCGTCTCGATCGATCCATGGGGCGCGCTGGTCGCCGAGGTCTACGCCGAGCAGATCGCCGCCGGCATGGACATCCGCCCGACCATCGCCGTCACCAAGGCGCACATCCACCTGCCCGAGGTGCGCCAGGCCATGGCCTTCCAGCGCCTGAAGCCCGACGGCCGCATCCTGCTCGAGGACGGCTCGGCCGCGGTGACCAAGATCGCCGTCGAGCCCGTCTGGTGGCTGCCCGGCGTGGCCAAGCGCTTCGGCGTGAGCGAGGCCGAACTGCGCCGCACGCTCTTCGAGGAGACCGGCGGCATGTACCCCGAGCTGGTCACCCGCAGCGACATCGAGGTCTTCCTGCCGCCGATCGGCGGGCAGACGCTCTACGTCTTCGGCGACGTGCGCGACCTGGCCGATCCGTCGGTGACGCTGACCGCGCGCATCCACGACGAATGCAACGGCTCGGACGTGTTCGGCTCGGACATCTGCACCTGCCGCCCCTACCTGACGCACGCGATCGAGGAGTGCATCGAGGGCGCGCAGTCGGTCGAGCACGGCGGGCGCGGCGGCGTGGGCCTGATCGCCTACAGCCGCAAGGAGGGCCGCGCGCTGGGCGAGGTCACCAAGTTCCTCGTCTACAACGCGCGCAAGCGCCAGGCGGGCGGCGACTCGGCCGACAAGTACTTCCTGCGCACCGAGTGCGTGGCGGGCGTGCAGGACATGCGCTTCCAGGAGCTGATGCCCGACGTGCTGCACTGGCTGGGCATCCGCCGCATCCACCGGCTGGTGTCGATGAGCAACGACAAGTTCGACGCCATCACCGGCAGCGGCATCGAGGTGGTCGAGCGCATCAAGATCCCCGACGAGCTGGTGCCGGCCGACGCGATGGTCGAGATCCAGGCCAAGATCGCCGCCGGCTACTTCACCACCGGCGAGGTGCCGGACGAGGCGGATCTGGCCGCCGTGAAGGGGCGCGGCCTTGAGTGAACACCATCGCCCGGACCCGCTGGCCGTGCTGAACGACCCGGCCACCGTGCGCCGGCGCTGCCATGCGATCGCCGCCGCGGTCGAGAGCGGCCACTCGACGCATTTCCGCATCGACCGCGGCGCACTGCCGGCCATCGCGCGGCGCATCGCCGCCCTGACGCGCCGGCGATTCCCCGACCTGCAGATCCCGTACCACAGCCGCTGGCGCCATTTCGAGGCCGGCGGCGTCGACCGGCAGGAGGCCATCGACGCACAGGTGCGCCCGCTCGGCAGCGCCGGCCTGGCGCGCGCACGCATCGACCTGGCGCTGATCAGCGTGCTGCTCGATGCCGGCGCCGGCCCCGACTGGCACTACGACGAGGCCGAGACCGGCCAGCGCCTCACGCGCTCGGAAGGGCTGGCGGTGGCGACGCTGCGCGCCTTCGCGGCCGGTGCCTTCTCGTCGCGGCCGGACGAGCCCTGCCGGGTCGACGCCCGCGCGCTCGGCCGGATGCAGGCCGCACCGCTGGCGGCCGTCTTCCAGGTCCGGCCGGACAATCCGCTCGTCGGCCTGGAGGGGCGTGCGGCGCTGCTGCGCCGGCTCGGCGCGGTGATGGCGGCGCAGCCCGAGCGCTTCGGCGACGACGGCCGCCCCGGCGGCCTGTTCGATCGGCTGGCCGCGCGTGCGCGCCAGCGCTCGAGCGCCACGCCGACGCTGCAGGCCGCCGAGCTGCTGGTCGAGCTGCTGGAGTCGCTCGCGCCGATCTGGCCCTCGGGCCAGAGCCTGGACGGGCGGCCGATCGGCGATGTCTGGCCGCACCCGCAGGCCAGCGCGCCGGACGCGCCGGCCGCCGGCCGGGTGCCCTTCCACAAGCTGTCGCAGTGGCTGACCTATTCGCTGCTGGAGCCCTTCGAATGGGCCGGCATCGCGGTGGAAGGGCTGGACGCGCTCACCGGCCTGCCCGAATACCGCAACGGCGGCCTGCTGATCGACGGCGGCGCGCTGGTGCCGCTGGCGGCCGACTTCGCCGCCCTGCCGAAGACGGTCGACGATCCGTGGGTGATCGAGTGGCGGGCGCTGACGGTGGCGCTGCTCGACGACCTGGCGCCGCTGGTGCGCGCCGAGCTGGGCGTCGATGCGCAGCAGCTGCCGCTGGCGTGCATGCTCGAGGGCGGCAGCTGGGCCGCCGGCCGCGAGATCGCCGCCGAGCGCCGGCCGGGCGGCGCGCCGCCGCTGCGCATCGACAGCGACGGCACCGTCTTCTGAGACCCACCGGATACCCACCTGATCCGCAACCCGCGAGGAGAGACCCCATGAGCACGATGAACACCCCCGGCGCCGGCCAGGTCCATGTCGTCGATCACCCGCTGGTGCAGCACAAGCTGACGCTGATGCGCCAGAAGGACCGCTCGACCAACAGCTTCCGCCGCCTGCTCGGCGAGATCAGCATGCTGATGGCCTACGAGGTCACCCGCGACATGCCGACGCAGATGATCGAGATCGAGACGCCGCTCGAGACGATGATGAGCCCGGTCATCGAGGGCCGGAAGACCGTCTTCGTCGTCATCATGCGGGCCGGCAGCGGCTTCCTCGACGGCATGCTGCAGGTGGTGCCGGGCGCGCGCGTCGGCCACATCGGCCTGTACCGCGACCCCAGGACGCTGGTCGCGGTCGAGTACTACTTCAAGATGCCCGGCGACATGCACGAGCGCGACGCCATCGTGCTCGACCCGATGCTGGCCACCGGCAACTCGGCCGCGGCCGCGGTCGAGCGGCTGAAGGAGACCCGCCCGCGCTCGATCCGCTTCGTCAGCCTGCTGGCGGCGCCCGAGGGCCTGAAGCATTTCCACGAGGCCCATCCGGACGTGCCGGTCTACACCGCGGCGATCGACCGCCAGCTCAACGACCACGGCTACATCGTTCCCGGCCTGGGAGACGCCGGCGACCGGATGTTCGGGACCAAGTAAGCCGGGCCGATGTCGGGGCCGGGTGCGGCTGTGGTTCAATTCCCTTCATCCGGAAGCGGCACGAATGGGCGTGCTGGCGACCGGACTCTGCCGGATCCAGAGCGGATCGCGGCCTGCAGGCCTGCCCGAGGTGCCCGGATCAGCGGATTCCGGATCAGAAGAGGCGGCGCGGGACGCGTGCAAGCCGCAGCCACGGCGGACCGGATGACACGAGACGGGGAATGCATGAGCGAACCGGAGCGCCTGGAACCAAGCGACGAGCTGGACAGCCTGGACGATGAGGAGCACGACGCGGGTCGGGCCGGCGACCCGGCCGCGACCCTGGCAGCGGCGCGCGACGCGCTGAGCCGCGGCACGGCGCCGGGCTCGCTGGCCGAGCGGGTCCTGGTCCATGCCCGGGCCTGCCGGGCCGCGACCCGGCTCGGCCGGCTCGACGAGGCGCTCGAGTCGGGCCTGCTGGCCCACCATCTGGCCGACTGCGATCCGGCGCGCACGGCCGAGGTGCCGCTGCTGCGCGCCACCGAGGCGCTGGCCGACGCGATGGTCTGGCGCGGCCAGGGCGCGGCGGCGGTCGCGCTGGTCGAGCGCCTGCGCGCGGCTCCGCCCCCGGCGGTGCGCGCCGAGGCCCGGCTCGCCGCCGGCTGGCAGCTGCATCTGGCGCTGCTGCTCGGCGAGACGCTGGCCTGGTGCCATGCGATCGGCGAGCACGGCCACGACACGCCGCTGCCCCGCGCCGGACTGCAGGACGCGCTGGACACCGCCCACGCCACCGCCGGCCTCTGGCCGGTCTCGGCGCGCTCGGCGCTGCGCCTGGGCTGGCTGCAGGCGCTGCTGCACTGCAGCGCCGGCGAGCCCGAGCGCGCGCGGCTGCAGCTGGCCTCGCTGCGGCCGCTGCAGCCCGCGCACCGTGCGGACCTGGAGCTGCCGACCATCTGGATCGCGATGCTGATCGCACAGGCGCAGGACGACCCGAGCGCGCTCGAGGAAGCGGCGCGGCGTCTGGCCGACGAGGCGCACCGCCTCGGCCACCAGCCGCTGAGCGACCTGGCCGAGCAGCGGCTCGCCCGCTGCCTGGCCGCGCAGGGCCGCGAACTCGAGGCACGCCAGCGCGTCGAGCTGGCAGCACGGCGGCGCCTGGGCACCGAAGCCACACCGCTGCCCACCTCGGCCCGGCTGTCGCGCTACCTGGCCCAGGTCCGCTCGAAGGAGCGCCGCCCGGCGCTGCAGCCCGAGACCGAGACCGGCCCTGGCGAGGACCTGCCCGCGGCGGTGCCGTCGCGCCCGGACTTTCTCGCCCGGGCCCGCCAGGTGCTGCCCCGGGCTGCGGACGGCCACCTGGCGGTGCTGCTGCTGGCCGCCTGCGAGGCCGACCCGTCGAACGGGCCGCCCGACGAGCGTGTGCTCGATGCCTTCGCCCGGCTGATCGGGCGCACGCTGCGCGCCGGCGACCTCGCGGCGCACTGGTCGGGATCGCAGGTGGCGGTGCTGCTGCCCGAGGCCTCGGCCGACGATGCCGCGCGCATCTGCCAGCGCATCGCGCAGGCGGTGCAGGCGCGCGACTGGTCGACCCTGAGCGGCAACCACCGGCTGCAGATCGACATCAGCCATGCCCAGGCCGGCCCGGGCGACACGATCGAGGCGCTGATGCAGCGCTGCGAGGCCGAAATGGCCGCCGGCCGACGCCGGCGCGCCCGCATCGCGGCCTGATCAGGCCGCCGAGCCCCTCCCGCGGAGAAGCGACGATGACCGAAGCCCACGACCTGCTGATCCGCGACGCCACGCTGCCCGACGGCCGCCGCGGCCAGGACCTGCTGATCCTGGCCGGGCGCATCGCCGCGGTCGGCCCGGCGCTGGCCACGCCGCCGGGCCTGCCCACGCTCGACGCGCAGGGCTGGATGGCCAGCACGCCCTTCGTCGACGCGCATTTCCACATGGACGCGACGCTCTCCTACGGCCTGCCGCGCGTCAACGCCAGCGGCACGCTGCTGGAGGGCATCGCGCTGTGGGGCGAGCTCAAGCCGCAGCTCACGCAGGAAGCGCTGGTCGAGCGCGCGCTGCAGTACTGCGACTGGGCGGTCGCCAGGGGGCTGCTGGCGATCCGCAGCCATGTCGACGTCTGCGACGACCGGCTGCTGGCGGTCGAGGCGCTGCTGGAGGTGAAGCGCCGCGTCGCGCCCTGCCTCGACCTGCAGCTGGTGGCGTTTCCGCAGGACGGCGTGCTGCGCAGCCCGACGGCGCTGGCCAACCTCAGGCGCGCGCTCGACCTGGGTGTCGAGGTGGTCGGCGGCATCCCGCACTTCGAGCGGACGATGGCCGACGGCGCCGAATCGGTCCGCATCCTGTGCGAGCTGGCCGCCGAGCGGGGACTGCGCGTCGACATGCACTGCGACGAGAGCGACGACCCGCATTCGCGCCACATCGAGACGCTGGCGTATCAGGCGCAGCGTCTCGGGCTGCAGGGTCGCGTCACCGGCTCGCACCTGACGTCCATGCACTCGATGGACAACTACTACGTCTCCAAGCTGCTGCCGCTGATCGCGGAAGCCGGCGTGCACGCGGTGGCCAACCCGCTGATCAACATCACGCTGCAAGGCCGCCACGACACCTATCCGAAGCGCCGCGGCATGACACGCGTGCCCGAGCTGATGGCTGCCGGCGTCAATGTCGCCTTCGGCCATGACTGCGTCATGGATCCGTGGTACTCACTGGGGTCAGGTGACATGCTGGAGGTGGCGCAGATGGGACTGCATGTGGCGCAGATGACCTCGCAGGCGCAGATGCGCGCCTGCTTCGACGCGGTGACGACGAATGCCGCGAAGGTGCTCGGGCTCGCCGGCCACGGGCTGGACATCGGCTGCCACGGCGATGTCGTGCTGCTGCAGGCCCGCTCGCCGGTCGAGGCGATCCGGCTGCGCGCGACCCGCCTGGCGGTGGTTCGGCGCGGCCGGATCGTGGCCCGCACCGCCCCGGCCGAGGCCCGGCTCGACCTGCCCGGGCGACCGGACCGGATCGACTGGACGCAGGGGCACTGAAGCCCGCAGCGTCCCCCCAAGGGAGGAGGCCGGCCCCGGCTCGCGCCGCGACTCGTGGCTAGAATGGTCCGGCCCCGCAGGACAGAACGACAAACTCGCCCGCTCATGAAACTCATCGGCTCGCTGACCAGCCCGTATGTGCGCAAGGTGCGCATCGTGCTGGCGGAGAAGAAACTCGACTACAAGCTCGTCATCGAGGACCCCTGGTCGGACCCGGCCGGGCTGACCTCGGCCAACCCGCTCAGCCAGGTGCCCTGCCTGGTGCTCGAGGGGGGCGACGCACTCTACGACTCGCGGGTCATCGTCGAATACGTCGACACGCTCTCGCCGGTCGGACGGCTGATTCCCGAGAAGGGCCGCGAGCGCGCCGAAGTCCGCACCTGGGAGGCGCTGGCCGACGGCCTGCTCGACGCGGCCCTGCTGGCGCGGCTCGAGGCCACCTGGCCGGGCCGCGACGACAGCCAGCGCTGCCCGGCCTGGATCGACCGCCAGCTGGGCAAGATCCACGCGGGCCTGTGCACGATGTCCGAAGGCCTGGGCGAGCGCAGCTGGTATTCCGGCCTGCATCCGACGCTGGCCGACATCGCCGTCGGCTGCGCGCTGGGCTACCTGGACTTCCGCTTCCCGACCATCGCCTGGCGCGACGATCACCCGAACCTGGCGAAGCTGATGCTGCGCCTGTCGCAGCGTCCGAGCTTCGCCGCGACGCAGCCGCCGGCACCGGCCGCGCCCGCGAACCCGGCCTGAGCGGACGGCGCCGCGCTCAGTCCAGCGGCATCCGCAGGTCGACGCACCAGCCCGGGCGCGCCGGGCCGACGGCCAGGCGGCCGCCCAGCTCGAGCGTCTGGCGCTCCATGCGGGCAATGCCCAGGGCGGTCGACTCGACGCGCCGGCTCTCCGGCGTGCCCTGGCCGTCGTCGACGACGCGCAGGCGCAGGCACCGCTCGCCCGCCTCGCCGTCCGCCTCGAGGCGGAACTGCGCGAGCCGGGCCTCGCGGGCATGGCGCACGACGTTGTCGAGCGCTTCCTGCATCAGCCGCAGCAGTCCCAGCCGGCTGCGCGCCGGCAGGCTGATCCGGTCGAGCGCCTCGTCGACCTGCCAGTCCAGGCGGATGCCGCGTTCGGCCAGCAGCGGCTGGAAATGCGCCTGCATGCCGTGCAGGCTGTCGAGCAGCGAGGCCGGCTCCGGCCGCAGCGCATCGCGCATCAGCCGCAGCGACAGCAGCGCCTGCGCGAGCTGGTGATCCAGATGCATCAGCCGGGTGCTGCCCGGCAGCGCCTCGCCGGTGCGCGCCAGCGTGCGTGCGTTCAGCAGCTGCATGCCCAGGCGGTCCTGGACCTCGCCGACCAGGCGCTGCAGGTCGGGCTCGACCGGCGTGGTGCCGGGCCAGCGCGACAGCGGCGGCTCGAACGGCAGCGACGGCGCCGACAGCGCCCGGTCCTGCGAGCGGCCCTGCTGCCAGCGGTGCCACAGCCGCCCGACCAGCGCCAGCACCAGCACCGTGCCCAGCGCCAGCAGCCAGGCATCGCCCGGGATCGAGAGATCGGATACAGCAGTCGGGTTCACGGTCGGCGGATGTCGGGTTCGTACGAAAGAGGGGGGTGCCGGACGATTGTCACGAGGCCGGCACCGGCGATGCATCCCGGAGCCGCGGGTCCGGATCGCCAGAGGACCACCCGGCCGGGGGAGGCGCGGCGGTCGGAATGCGCAGATCGTGCAGCCGCTGTCCCCCCGGACGGGCTCGCGCTACACTTGCCCCTCACAGCGCCGATTTGGTCCGGCTTGCGGGCGCTCTAGAAATTCCGCTAAAGAGGGGCACTCGACGACCCGGTGTCCGCCTCAGGCAGCGCCGGGTTTTTTTGTGGTCGAAAAACCTTTCGGAGTTCTCCCGATGTCGATGCAGGGACATGTCACCCCGCAGAAGATGCACTTCGGCGAACCGCTGGAGCTGCGCAGCGGCGCCTCGCTGCGCGACTACACGCTGGTCTACGAAACCTACGGCCGGCTCAACGCCGAGCGCAGCAACGCGGTGCTGGTGTGCCACGCGCTCAACGCCAGCCACCATGTCGCCGGCACCCACGCCGACAACCCGAAGAACGTCGGCTGGTGGGACAACCTGATCGGCCCCGGCAAGCCGCTCGACACCGAGCGCTTCTTCGTCATCTGCATCAACAACCCCGGCTCGTGCTTCGGCTCGACCGGGCCGATGCATCTCGATCCGGACACCGGCCGGCCCTACGGCAGCGACTTTCCGGTCGTCACGGTGGAAGACTGGGTGAACGCGCAGGCCCGCGTGCTCGACCGGCTGGGCATCCGCCAGCTCGCCGCCGTGATGGGCGGCAGCCTCGGCGGCATGCAGGCGCTGAGCTGGACGCTGCAGTACCCCGAGCGCATGCGCCATGCGCTGGTGATCGCCTCGGCGCCGAACCTGTCGGCGCAGAACATCGCCTTCAACGAGGTCGCCCGGCGCGCCATCGTCACCGACCCGGACTTCCACGGCGGCCATTTCTACGCCCACGGCGTCGTGCCCAAGCGCGGCCTGCGGGTGGCGCGCATGATCGGCCACATCACGTACCTGTCGGACGACTCGATGGAGGCCAAGTTCGGCCGCGAGCTGCGTGCGGCCGAGCTGGCCTACTCGACGCAGGAGATCGAGTTCCAGATCGAGAGCTACCTGCGCTACCAGGGCGACAAGTTCAGCGAGTACTTCGACGCCAACACCTACCTGCTGATCACCCGCGCGCTCGACTACTTCGACCCGGCGCGCGCGTTCGGCGGCGACCTGTCGCGGGCGCTGGCCCGGGCGCAGGCCAAGTTCCTGGTGGTGAGCTTCACCACCGACTGGCGCTTCTCGCCGGCACGCTCGCGCGAGATCGTCAAGGGCCTGCTCGACAACCGGCTCGACGTCAGCTACGCCGAGATCGACGCGCCGCACGGCCACGACGCCTTCCTGCTGGACGACGCGCGCTACCACGGCATCGTGCGCGCCTGCTACGACAACATCGCCCGGGAGATCGGCGCATGAGCAACCGCCAGGCCCTCGAACTGATCGCCGATCTGGTGCCCGCGGGCAGCCGCGTGCTCGACCTGGGCTGCGGCGACGGCGCCCTCCTGGCGCTGCTGCGCGACCGGCGCGGCTGCCGCGGCTACGGCGTCGAGCTCGACGACGCCAAGGTGCTGGCCTGCGTGCAGCGCGGCGTCAACGTGCTGCAGCGCAACCTGGAAGAAGGCCTGAGCCTCTTCGAGGACGACAGCTTCGACGTGGTGCTGCAGCTCGACACGCTGCAGAACCTGCGCAACACCGAGGACATGCTGCGCGAGACCGCGCGCGTCGGGCGCATCGGCATCGTCAGCTTCCCGAACTTCGCGCACTGGCCCAACCGGCTGCGCGTGCTGCAGGGTCGCATGCCGGTGACCAAGGTGCTGCCTTACCAGTGGTACGACACGCCCAACATCCGGGTGGGCACCTTCGCCGACTTCGGGATCCTCGCGCGCAAGAACGGCCTGCACATCCTCGACGCCTTCGGCCTGCACGAGGGCGAGGTCGTCAAGCACTGGCCCAACCTGCTCGCCAGCACCGCCGTCTTCAAGTTCGAGCACCGCTGAGGCGCACCCGGTCACGGCCGAGCCGCTTGGCCTCGTACAGCGCCAGGTCGGCGCGCTCGAGCCAGTCGGCCGCCGGCTCGCTGCCATCCCACTGCGCCACGCCGAGGCTGGCAGTGACCGTGCCGGCGACCGCCACCGGCTCGCGGCGCAGCGCCTGGCGCGCCAGCTCGGCCTGGACCGCCGCGCCCTCGAGATCGGTTCCCGGCAGCAGCACCGCGAACTCCTCGCCCCCGAGCCGGCCGAGCAGGTCGCCGCGGCGCATCTGCCGGCGCAGCCGCGCCGCGACCTCGCGCAGCACGCTGTCGCCGATCGCATGGCCGTGCACGTCGTTGATGCGCTTGAAATGGTCGATGTCGACCATCACCAGCGACAGCGGCTGCGCGCACAGCGCGGCCTGGCCCTGCGCCTGCTGCAGCCGGTCCGTGAAGCCGCGCCGGTTGACCGCACCGGTCAGGCTGTCGTGCAGCGCCAGCCGCCGCAGCGCCTGGCTGTGCTCGTGCACCGGCCGCAGCACCAGATGCCTGAGCACCCGGTCCAGCACCACGAACAGCGCCAGCAGCGCCAGCGCACGCGGCATCAGCCGTGGCAGCCAGTCCGCATGATCGAGCCAGGTCAGCGCGGCCAGCCCGGCCAGCGCGAGCGCAGCGGCCGCGGCCACCGCCAGATCGATGCGGGTGCTGATCCTCATGGGTGTCTCGTCTGCGTCGCACCCGTGACAACCGATGTCTTCACGCCGGAAGCGACTTACACATTGTTTCATATATCGGTGTAAATCCGGAGGATCCCCGCCCGGATCAACCCGGACAGGCGCGCGACTTTCACGATCCTGACGCCGCGGGGCCTGTACATTCGTGATTTCCATCCGTGGCGTTCGCCACACCCGTTCCAGCGAGGAGTTCCGATGAATCCACTCGATGATCTGGACAGGCTCTCTCAGGACCGACGACGCACCGCGCTCTGGCGCTGCTGGATCACCGGCGGGCTGACGGTAGTCGCGCTGACCGTCACCAGCCTCGGCCCGCTGCACAGCGGCCGCCTGGCCCGCAGCACCCGCTATTCGCCGACCGAGGCGATCGAACGGCTCAGCGCGCATGCGCAATCGCACGGCCTGAGCGTCTTTGCCCGCATTCCGCTGCACGACCGCGAGGGCCGGGGCGAATGGCTGGTGCTCGGCCTGGCCGAGGACGAGACCGCGATCGTGCAGAGCGACGATCCGGAGCAGGTCGTCAGCCTGCCGCTGACGATGCGCATCACCGCCGAGGCCGGCGGCGGCTCGCGCATCCAGTTCCATGCGCTCAACGAGCTGCCGAGGCTGGCCGACGGCACGCTGCCTGCACAGCTGATCGAGGGCCTGGAGGCGCTGCCGGCGCTGCTCGACGACGCGCTGGGCTGAACTGGCGGAACTTCACGCGGACTGGCTACACTGACCGGTGGACGGCCATCCCCTGGCCCGACACGAGGTCCGCATGAACGCCCCCGACACCCTGATCCGTCCCGACCCGGCCGCGCTGGCGCGGCATGTCGCCGCCACCTGGGACCGCGACATCGTCCGCGAGCTGACCGACTACATCGCCATTCCGGCCAAGAGCCCGATGTTCGACGCCGACTGGGCGGCGCACGGGCACCTCGACACCGTGGTGCGCCGCGCCGCCGACTGGGTGCGCGAGCGCCATGTGCCCGGCCTGACGCTGGAGATCGTGCAACTGCACGACGCCGCCGGCCGGCGCCGCACGCCGGTGCTGTTCTTCGAGGTCGCCGCGACCCGCCACGAGGCGGCGGTCGGCACCGCGCAGCAGCCCAGCGTGCTGATGTACGGCCACCTCGACAAGCAGCCCGAGTTCACCGGCTGGCGCGCCGACCTCGGTCCCTGGACCCCGAAGCGCATCGACGAGCGGCTCTACGGCCGCGGCGGCGCCGACGACGGCTACGCGGTCTACGCCGCGGTCGCCGCGATCGAGGCGCTGAAGGACCAGGGCGTGCCGCACCCGCGCATCGTCGGCCTGATCGAGACCGGCGAGGAAAGCGGCTCCGACGACCTGCCCTTCTACGTCGACGCGCTGCGCGAGCGGCTCGGCTCGGTGAGTCTGGTGGTCTGCCTGGACTCGGGCGCCGGCAACTACGAGCAGCTCTGGCTGACCACCTCGCTGCGCGGGCTGGTCAGCGGCGCGCTGAAGGTGGAGGTGCTGGAGGAAGGCGTGCATTCGGGCGACGCCAGCGGCGTGGTGCCCTCGAGCTTCCGCATCCTGCGCCACCTGCTCGACCGGCTGGAGGACAGCGCCACCGGCCGGCTGCTGCCCGGTGCCTTCCATGTCGAGATCCCGGCGGCGCGGCTGGCGCAGGCCCGCGCCACCGCCGCGGTGCTCGGCGACGAGGTCTGGAAGCGCCAGCCCTGGGCCTGCGGCGCCGAGGGCCTGCCGGTGCTGCCGATGACCGACGATCCGGTCGAGGCCCTGCTGGGCCGCACATGGCGGCCGACGCTGAGCGTGACCGGCGCCGAGGGCCTGCCGCCGCTCTCCAGCGCGGGCAACGTGCTGCGCCCCTTCACCGCCTTCAAGCTCAGCCTGCGCCTGCCGCCGACGGTCGACGCCAACGCCGCCGCCGAGCACCTGAAGGCGCTGCTGGAGGCCGACGCGCCCTACCGCGCCCGCGTGAGCTTCCAGCCCGACGGCCGCGCCGGCGCCTGGGGCGCCAGCGGCTGGGACGCGCCCGAGCTGGCGCCGTGGCTGGAGCGCGCCATGGACCGCGCCTCGCACGACCAGTTCGGCGCGCCGCTGGGCTACATCGGCCAGGGCGGCACCATCCCGCTGATGAACCTGCTGCAGAAGAGCTTCCCGCAGGCGCAGATGATGGTCTGCGGCGTGCTGGGCCCGAAGAGCAACGCGCACGGCCCGAACGAGTTCATCGACCTGGCCTACGCGCGCCGGCTGACCGCCGCGGTCGCGCAGGTCATCGCCGCCCATCCCTGAGCCTCCACGGCCTCTGTGCGGACCGCCCTGCGCGGTCCGCCGTCCCTGCCATGCCCCCCCGACCTTCCCGCTCTCTTCCGTCCCGCGCGCTGGGCGCGCTGCTGCTGCCGCTGGCCCTGTCGGGCTGCAGCCTGATGCCGCCGGCCTGGATCATCGGCCAGCAGCGCACGACCATCACCGACCACCTGCATTTCGACAACGCTCCGATTCCGGCCTCGCGCCAGCCGGTGGTGCTGCCAGCGGCGACCGAGGCGCTGAAGCTGCCCGCCGCGCCGGGCGGAGGCGAGCTCGGCCCCTGGCTGGAGCAGCAGGGCACGGTGGCGCTGGTCGTCCTGCGCGATGGCAGGATCCTGCACGAGCAGTACTTCGCCGGCCGCCAGCGCGACACGCTGCTGACCTCGTTCTCGATGGCCAAGTCGGTCGTCGCGCTGCTGCTTGGCCAGGCGATCCGCGACGGCCACATTCATGGCCTCGACGATCCGGTCACCCGCTACCTGCCCGAACTCGAGGCCCAGGACCCTCGCTTCGTGCAGGTGCGCCTGCGCGACCTGCTGGCGATGCGCAGCGGCATCGCCTTCCAGGAGCAGTACGGCTCGCCGTGGTCGGACGTGGCGGTCTTCTACCTGACGCACGATCTCGGCCGCGCGGTGGCCGGCCTGAAGATCGCCGAGCCGCCCGACCAGCGCTACCGCTACAGCAGCGGCGACACGCAGGTGCTGGGCATGGCGATCGAGCGCGCGACCGGCCGCCGGCTGCCGCAGCTGCTCGCGCACGGCCTGTGGGAGCCGATCGGTGCCGGCATGGAGGCGAGCTGGAGCGTCGACAGCGCAGTGCTCGGCCAGGCCAAGGCCTTCTGCTGCCTGAACGCGCGCGCGATCGACTTCGCCCGCATCGGCCAGCTGATGCTCGACCGTGGACGCGTCGGCACCCGCCAGGTCGTCCCGTCCGACTGGATCGACACGCTGCTGGCGGTGCAGGAGCATCCCGGCAAGGACGCGGCCGCCCGGCGCAACATCGAGGATCCGAGCCGACCGTCGGCGGTGTTCTACACCGGCCAGTGGCGCCGCATGCCGCAGGGCCGGCTCGAGGCCGCGCCCGATCCGGCCTCGGGCGTCGATCCGGCCACGCTGGTGCCCGGCACCGACTTCTACGCCCAGGGCCAGCACGGCCAGTACATCTACGTCGCGCCCCAGCAGCGCACCGTCGTCGTGCGGCTGGGCACCGACCGCCTGCCCGGCACCTGGTGGCCGGGTCTGCTCGGCCGGATCGCGCGCAGCGGCCTGGACAGCACCGAGCCGGTGGTCGAGGCGCTCAGCGCACGCTGAGCCAGCCGTCGACGATCGCCGCGCTGGCGCGCGAGGCGACCTCGTCGATGAAGCGCATGAAGTCGACATGCGCGCTGTCGTCGGCGCGGTCCGAGACGGTGCGCAGCACCGCAAACGGCAGGCCGAGGTCATGGCAGGCCTGTGCCAGGGCGGCGCCTTCCATCTCGACGGCCAGCGCATCCGGCAGCGCCTGGCGCAGCGCCGCACATTCGGCGGCGGCGCCGACAAAGCGATCGCCGCTGATGATCAGGCCCCGATGCAGGGCCGGGCGGCTCACGCCGAGCGCCTCGGCGGCCGCGCCGAAGGGCTGCGGCTGCGCCAGCACCTCTTCGCAGGCCCGGGCCAGCGCCTGGGTCAGCGCCACATCGGCCGGGAAGCGCGAACGCCCGGTCAGCGGCACCTCGAAGCGCGGGAACAGCGGCGAGGCATCCATGTCGTGCTGCAGCAGCGTGTCGGCCAGCACCACGTCGCCCACCTTCACGCCCTCGCCCAGGCCGCCGGCCACGCCGGTGAAGACCAGGGCGCCGACGCCGAAGCGCTCGGCCAGCAGCGTCGCGGTGGTCGCCGCCGCGACCTTGCCGACGCCGCACAGCACCAGCACCACCGGCACGCCGTGCAGCCGTCCGACCAGGAAATCGCGCCCGGCATGGCGCTGACGCTCGAAGTCGGCCTCGCGGCCACGCGCCAGCAGCGCGGCGAGTTCCTGGTGCAGCGCGCTGACGAGGGCCAGCGGTCGGATCGGGGCGGCGGTATCGGTCATGGTGCACGGAGCATAACGCCCCGCCCGGACCGGGCGCGTCAGGTCTCGGACCAGCCCTCGAGGCCGAGCGCGCGACCCACGGTGCGCGCCGTCACCCGGCCGCGCACCCGCTCGACCTCGGCGACGAAGTCGCTGGCCACCTGCTCGAGCTCGTCGATGTCGCGCGCCTTCTCGATGCGCAGCGTGTAGCGGTAGCCGCGCAGCAGGCCCAGCGTCTGCCGCGCCAGCGCGGTCAGGCTGTCGTAGAGGTCGGAGAAATCGAGCGAGGAGTGCAGCCGCGGCTGGGTCGTCAGCGGCAGGAAGGCGCTGATCGATTCCGGCTCCGGCGCGACTTCGCGATGTGGCGGGGGCGATGTCGCCGGATTGCGGTGCACCGGCGCGGGCGCACGCGTGAAGAGCGGAAGCGGCGGCGCGGGCCAGCCCTGCGCACGCGCCGGCACCGCCTCCCCGGCCAGGTCGGCGCCGAAGTCGGTGTGGAACTCGCTGGGCAGCGCGAGCGGGCGCGTCTCGGCCGGACCCTCGGCCTCCACCGGCTCGATCAGGCCAGCCTGCTCGAGCACGCCGATCTCGGCCCAGCCGGCCCCGCGCACCATGTGCAGCCAGTGCCGCACCGGCTGCGACGGATCGAGGATCAGCAGCAGGTTGCGCGCCGAGCGCGGCAGCGGATAGTGCCGGTCGCGCAGCACCTGACGTCCCCGCGTCGACTTGGCGTAGTACTCGGCCATGGTCCCTGCCTGACGACTGTGCTGCCCCTGCGCGTGCATGCGTTCAGGCCCTGCGGTCGCGCAGCTCTCGCCGCAGCACCTTGCCGACCGGCGTCTTCGGCAGCTCGTCGCGGAACTCGACGATGCGCGGACGCTTGTAGCCGGTCATGTTCTGCTCGCAGTAGGCGCGCACGTCGGCTTCGGTCAGCATCGGATCGCGCCGCACGATGACCACCTTGACCGCCTCGCCGGTGCGGCTGTCGGCCACGCCGACCGCGGCGCATTCGGCCACGCCGGGCATCTGCGTCAGCACGTCCTCGACCTCGTTCGGATAGACGTTGAAGCCCGACACCAGGATCATGTCCTTCTTGCGGTCGACGATGCGGAAGTAGCCGCGCTCGTCGACCATGCCGATGTCGCCGGTGCGGAAGAAGCCGTCGGCGGTCATGACCTTGGCGGTCTCGTCGGGGCGCTGCCAGTAGCCGGCCATGACCTGCGGACCGCGCACCGCGATCTCGCCAGCGGTGCCCGGCGGCACCTCGCGGCCGTCGTCGTCGAGCAGGCACATCTCGGTGGACGGCAGCGGCAGGCCGATCGTGCCGGTGAAGCTCTGGCTGTCGGTCGGATTGCAGCTCACCGTCGGCGAGGTCTCCGACAGGCCGTAGCCTTCGCAGATCGCGCAGCCGGTCTTCTGCAGCCACAGCTTCGCGGTGGCCTGCTGCACCGCCATGCCGCCGCCGACCGAGATCTTCAGGTGGCTCCAGTCCACCGTGCCGAAGGCCGCATGGCTGGCCAGCGCGTTGAACAGCGTGTTGACCGCCGGAAAGGTGTGGAAGCGGATGCCCGAGAGCTCCTTGAGCAGCGCCGGCAGGTCGCGCGGATTGGGAATCAGCACGTTGCAGGCGCCGACCCGGGAGCCGAGCATCATGTTCGTGGTGAAGCCGAAGATGTGATAGAGCGGCAGCGCGCAGACCTGCACCAGCTGCTCGCCGGGCGGAATCTTCTTCAGCGCCGGCTGGTACCAGGCATCGCACTGCAGCACGTTGGCGACCAGGTGGCGGTGCAGCAGCATCGCGCCCTTGGCCACGCCGGTCGTGCCACCGGTGTACTGCAGCACCGCCAGGTCGTCGGCGGCGACCTCGACCGGCTGGAAGCCGCGGGTGCGCCCCTGCGCGAGCGTGTCGCGGAACCGCACGGCGCCGGGCAGCTCGAAGGCCGGCACCAGCTTCTTCACCCGCCGCACGACGAAGTCGACGATCGGGCCCTTCGGGAAGCCGAGCAGCTCGCCCATCGAGGTCAGCACCACCTTCTCGAGCGGCAGCGTGCCGTGCACCTGCTGCAGCGTGTGCGCGAAGTTCTCCAGGATCAGCAGCACCTTCGCGCCGGCATCGCGCAGCTGGTGCTCGAGCTCGCGCGGGGTGTAGAGCGGATTGACGTTCACCACCACCAGACCGGCGCGCAGGATGCCCGCCACCGCGACCGGGTACTGCGGCATGTTGGGCAGCATGACGGCGACGCGGTCGCCCTTGCGCAGGCCCTGGGCCTGCAGCCAGGCCGCGAAGGCCCTCGACATCTCGTCGATGCGGCCGTAGCTCAGCACCTGGCCCATGTAGCGGTAGGCGTCCCGCTCGCGAAAGGCGGCGAAGCTCTCGTCGAGCAGGGCAACCAGCGAGGCGTATCGACCGAGCTCGACGTCGGCCGGCACCCCCTCGGGGTAATGCCTCAACCAGACTTTGTCCATTCAGATGTCTCCAATCTGCGGACTATTCTGGTCGAGGCCCCGTCAGCGGACATCAGGGGATTCATTCAGAGACGCCACCTCTGTTGCTCATTTCCCGTTAAATCCACATTCATTCGGCGTTCAGGATCAGATCCGGACCGGACCTCACTCCACCGCCTTGACCATGTCCTCGACGACCTTCTTCGCGTCGCCGAACACCATCATGGTCTTGTCCATGTAGAACAGCTCGTTGTCCAGGCCGGCGTAGCCGGCGGCCATCGAGCGCTTGTTGACGATGATGGTCTTGGCCTTGTAGGCCTCCAGGATCGGCATGCCGTAGATCGGGCTGCCCTTCTGCAGCGCGGCCGGGTTCACCACGTCGTTGGCGCCCAGGATGATGGCCACGTCGGCCTGGCCGAACTCGCCGTTGATGTCCTCCATCTCGAAGACCTGGTCGTAGGGCACTTCGGCCTCGGCCAGCAGCACGTTCATGTGGCCCGGCATGCGCCCGGCTACCGGGTGGATCGCGTACTTCACCGTGATGCCCTTGTGGGTCAGCTTCTCGGCCAGCTCCTTCACGGCGTGCTGGGCGCGCGCCACGGCCAGGCCGTAGCCGGGCACGATCACCACCGTCTCGGCGTTGCCGAGAATGAAGGCCGCGTCGTCGGCCGAGCCGCTCTTGACGCTGCGCTGCGCCTGCGCGCCGCCGGTGGCCGCCGCCGCCTCGCCGCCGAAGCCCCCCAGGATCACGTTGAAGAACGAGCGGTTCATCGCCTTGCACATGATGTACGAGAGGATGGCGCCCGAGGATCCCACCAGCGAGCCGGCGATGATCAGCATCGAGTTGTTCAGGCTGAAGCCGATGCCGGCCGCCGCCCAGCCGGAGTAGCTGTTGAGCATCGACACGACGACGGGCATGTCCGCGCCGCCGATCGGAATGATGATCAGCACGCCCATCACGAAGGCCAGCGCCAGCATCGCGAAGAAGGCCGGCCAGCTCTCGGTGAACATGAACACCAGGCCGAGGCCGACGGTGGCCAGGCCGAGCACCAGGTTCAGCATGTGCTGGCCCTTGAACTGCACCGGCGCGCCCTGGAACAGGCGGAACTTGTACTTGCCCGAGAGCTTGCCGAAGGCGATGACCGAACCCGAGAAGGTGATCGCGCCGATGGCTGCGCCCAGGAAGAGCTCCAGCCGGTTGCCCGCCGGGATCAGCTCGCCCTTGGCGGCGATGCCGAAGGCGTAGGGCTCGGCGACAACGGCGATGGCGATGAAGACCGCCGCCAGGCCGATCATGCTGTGCATGAAGGCGACCAGCTCGGGCATCTTCGTCATCTCGACCTTGTTGGCCATGTAGGCGCCCAGGCCGCCGCCGACGACCAGCCCGGCCAGCACATAGCCCAGCCCCAGCGGCGAGCCCGCCAGCTTGACGATCAGCGCCGCGGTGGTCAGCACCGCGATGGTCATGCCGGTCATGCCGAAGACGTTGCCGCGGATCGAGGTGGTCGGATGGCTCAGCCCCTTGAGCGCCTGGATGAAGCAGACGCTGGCGATCAGGTAGAGCAGCGTGACGAGATTCATGCTCATGCCGACTCTCCCTTGGCCGCTGCGGGCTTCCTGTCCTTCTTCTTGAACATTTCCAGCATCCGGCGCGTGACCAGGAAGCCGCCGAAGACGTTCACCGCGGCCAGAGCCACCGCCAGCACGCCCATGCTCTTGCCCAGCGTCGTCTCGGTCAGCGCAGCCGCCAGCATCGCGCCGACGATGACGATCGCCGAGACCGCATTGGTCACCGCCATCAGCGGCGTGTGCAGCGCCGGCGTGACCGTCCAGACGACGTGGTAGCCGACATAGATGGCCAGCACGAAGATGATCAGGTTGATGATCGTGTGGGAAACCACATCCATGGTCTGCTCCTTCAGCTGCGGGTGACCTGGCCGTCGCGGGCGACCAGGCAGGCGACGACGATGTCGTCGTCCATCGGGACGTTCAGGGCGGTGGCGTCCTTCGCCAGCACCAGCTTGAGGAAGTCGAGCACGTTGCGCGCGTACAGCGCCGAGGCATCGGCCGCCACCAGCGCCGGCAGGTTGGTCTCGCCGACGATCGTCACGCCGTGGACCTGCACCGTCTGCCCGGCCACCGTCAGCGGGCAGTTGCCGCCGCCCTCGGGGCCGCGGCCGGCGGCGATGTCGATGATCACCGAGCCCGGCTTCATCGCCTGCACCATCTCCGTGGTGATGAGCGTCGGCGCCGGGCGACCCGGGATCAGCGCGGTGGAGATGACCACGTCGGCCTGCGCCACCCGCTTGGCGACCTCCACCTTCTGGCGCGCCAGCCAGCTCGGCGGCATCGGCCGGGCGTAGCCGCCGACGCCCTCGGCCGCCTCCTTCTCCTCGGCCGTCTCGTAGGGCACGTCGATGAACCTGGCGCCAAGCGACTCGACCTGCTCCTTCACCGAGGGCCGCACGTCGGAGGCCTCGATCACCGCGCCCAGGCGCTTGGCGGTGGCGATGGCCTGCAGGCCCGCCACGCCGACGCCCAGGATCACGACGCGCGCGGCCTTGACCGTGCCGGCCGCCGTCATCAGCATCGGGAAGAACTTCTGGTAGCGGTCGGCGGCCATGATCACCGCCTTGTAGCCGGCGATGTTGGCCTGGGACGAGAGCACGTCCATGCTCTGCGCACGGGTGGTGCGCGGCGCGGCCTCCAGCGCGAAGGCGGTCAGGCCGGCCGCGGCCAGGCGCTCCAGCCCGCTGCGGTCGAACGGGTCGAGCATGCCGACCAGCGCCGCGCCGCGCTTCGTCAGCGCGATCTCGGCAGGCGACGGCGTGCGCACCTTCAGCACCAGATCACAGCCGAGGGCGCCTGCCGCATCGGTGATCTCGGCGCCGACGGCCTCGTAGGCCGCATCGGGCGCACTCGCCCGGACTCCGGCGCCGGACTGCACACGCACCGTGTGCCCCTGCGCCTTCAGTTTCTTCGCCGTCTCGGGCGTCACGGCCACGCGGGTTTCCCCGGCGGCCGTCTCCAGCGGTACACCGACCAGCATCTCACCCCTCCTCGTTGTGGAACGAGTCAGATTACACAGATCGCGTGATGGGACCACCCCCGAGTGATCCCGGAGACATGGCGCGTCACACGGCCCGCCTCCCCCCGGTAACAGCCCGAGCCGGTAGGATCGCGACATGAGCGAACAACGTTGGAAACCCAGTGTCACAGTCGCGGCCATCATCGAGCAGGAAGGCCGCTTCCTGCTGGTCGAGGAAGAGACACCCGATGGTCTGAAACTGAACAACCCGGCCGGCCATCTCGAGGCCGGAGAGTCGCTGCTGCAGGGCGTGGTGCGCGAGGCGCTCGAGGAGACCGGGCGCCACTTCGTGCCCGAGACCCTGCTCGGCGTCTATCTGGCCCGCATGCACCGCGAGGCCGACCCGGCTGCGGACGTGACCTACCTGCGCTTCGCCTACCGCGGGCAGGTCGGCGAGCCGATTCCCGGCCAGGCGCTCGACGCCGGCATCGTGCGCACCGTCTGGATGACACCGGACGAGATCCGCGCCAGCGTCGCGCGCCACCGCTCGCCGATGCTGCTGCGCTGCATCGAGGACCATCTGGCCGGCCGCAGCCACCCGCTGGACGCGGTCTGGGCCGAGGACGCCCTGGGCGCCGGAGGTGCGGCATGAGCACGGACGTGCGTCCGCAGCGTGTCGTCGTCGGCCTGAGCGGCGGCGTCGACTCGGCCGTCAGCGCCTGGCTGCTCAAGCAGCAGGGTCACGAGGTCGTCGGCATCTTCATGAAGAACTGGGAGGACGACGACGACAGCGAGTTCTGCTCGTCGCGCCAGGACTTCCTCGACGCCGCCTCGGTCGCCGACGTCATCGGCATCGAGATCGAGCACGTCAACTTCGCCGCCGAATACAAGGACCGCGTCTTCGCGGATTTCCTGCGCGAATACCAGGCGGGCCGCACGCCCAATCCGGACGTGCTGTGCAATGCCGAGATCAAGTTCAAGGCCTTCCTCGACCACGCGATGCGCCTCGGTGCCGAAAAGATCGCCACCGGCCATTACGCCCGCGTGCGCGAGAACCCGACCAGCCAGCGCTTCGAGCTGCTCAAGGGCCTGGACCCGGCCAAGGACCAGAGCTACTTCCTGCACCGGCTGAACCAGACGCAGCTGTCGAAGACGATGTTCCCGGTCGGCGAGATCCACAAGACCGAGGTGCGCCGCATCGCCGAGGAGATCGGCCTGCCCAACGCGAAGAAGAAGGACTCGACCGGCATCTGCTTCATCGGCGAGCGCCCGTTCCGCGACTTCCTGAACCGCTATCTGAGCAAGGAACCCGGCCCGATCAAGGACGACCGCGGTCGCGTGCTCGGCGAACATGTGGGGCTGAGCTTCTACACGCTCGGCCAGCGCAAGGGCATCGGCATCGGCGGCGTGAAGGAGAAGAAGTCGGCACGCGGCGGCGGCGACCACGAACCCTGGTTCGTCGCCCGCAAGGACATGGAGAAGAACACGCTGTGGATCGTGCAGGGCCATGACCACCCGTGGCTGCAGTCGCATCAGCTGCGTGCGGGCGACATCAGCTGGGTGGCCGGCGAGGCGCCAACGCCGGGCGTCTGCGCTGCCAAGACCCGCTATCGCCAGGCCGATGCCCGTTGCCGCATCGACGCCGGCAACCCGACTGACAGTAGCTTCGGTCTGCAGTTCGACGAGGCGCAATGGGCGGTCACGCCGGGCCAGTCGGCCGTCGTCTATGACGGCGAAGTATGCCTGGGCGGCGGCATCATCACGACGGCAGGGCTGTTCACTGCTAACACTGACCTGCGGCAAACTGCGCGGCTGACCGAGGCAGATGGAACGGGACGACGATGTCATGGCTGAAACAAAGCCTGGCGCAGGTGAGTGATCCGCGCCGAGCGCAGGGCAAGCGCTACGACCTGCCGCACGTGTTGCTGTACAGCGTGCTGGCGGTGGCGTCCGGGGCGACGTCGTATCGCAAGATCGAGCAGTTCCTGCAGGCGCACTGGCAGTCTCTCAACGAGGCGTTCGGCAGCCGGTGGAAGCGCGCACCGGCCTACACGGGGCTGCGCAAGATCCTGCAGGGGCTCGATGCCGCAGAGCTGGAGGCGGCGCTGCGCCGGCTGGCCAGCGAGCAGGTCGAGCACACGACAGCTCCGGTGGGCCGGGCGGTGATCGCGCTGGACGGCAAGACGCTGCGCGGCAGCCTGGCGCGCTTCGAGGACCGGCGAGCGGCCCAGGTGCTCAGCGCGCTGGCGGTGCAGGAGCGGGTGGTGCTCGGGCATGTGCTGATCGAGGACGGCAGCAAGGATCACGAGATCGCGGCCGCCCAGCGCCTGATCGCCGAGCTGGGGCTGAGCGACTGCCTGTACACGCTGGACGCGCTGCACTTGCAAAAAACACGGTCGAGCGCATCGTCGGGCTCGGCGGCGGCGCGCTGATCCAGCTCAAGGGCAATCAGCCCCGGCTGCTGGCGCGCCTGCGCGAGCAGGTCCGGCGCCGTCCTGCCCATGACGAGCACTACGGCGCCACGCTGGGCCGGCGCAACCGCATCGAGCAGCGCCGCGTGCGCGTGTGGCCCCTGGCCGCCGGCAGCGGCCTGGAGCCCTGGCACGATCACTTCCAGTGCCTGATCGAGGTCACGCGCACCACCGAGATCTTCGACCCCGCCCGCAAGACCTTCGTCCCCCGCGCCGAGCAGCCCGCCCTGTACCTGTGCACCCGCCAGGCCAGCGCCGAAGAGCTGGCCCAGGCCATCCGCGGCCACTGGGCCATCGAGAACCAGCTCCATCACGTCCTCGACACGGCCCTGGCCGAGGATGCCTGCCGCATCCGGCGCAATCCCGGCGTCTTTGCAGGACTGCGCCATCTCGCTCTCAACCTGCTGCGGGCCAATGGCCAGACCAACATCTCCCAGGCCCTCTACCGCAACGCTCTTTGCCTTGACCTCGTGCTCAACTATGCGGACGTCAGGGAGCAGTGAACGGCCCTGATCACGACGGTGATCGACTGATCCCCCGCAAATCACATCCGGGCATGAGGCCGCCATCGCGGCCACACCCAGGAATTCCCCCAAGACAAGGTTTCATCGTTTCGATGCGCCAAAGCAAAAACCCCTCTGACCAGAAGATCAGAGGGGTTTGCTGGAATAGAAGCCTGACGATGACCTACTTTCACACGCGAATGCGCACTATCAT
>NZ_JABSNM010000018.1 GCF_013294065.1 Sphaerotilus uruguayifluvii | reverse complement strand
TGGAAGAACTGCGAGCGCTGGCTCAACACCAGCCTGCAGTTCGTCCATCTCGCCTTTCTGGCCTTGCTCCTCAGGAGATCGTGAACACGCTCTCAAGGTCGGAGATCGACGACATCGTCGCAGGCATCGGCCGATTGGTCGCAGGCCTGCGGAGCGCCATCGGCGCACCGCCGGAACGGCCGTAGCTTGCTGCGAGGTCACGGCTGCCCGCCATGGTCGAAGGGCCGGCCCCAGGCCGTGAGAGCGTCATTGCGATTGACGAGCAAGACCGCGAGAATGTCGTTGCTGACGGTCTCAAGACGTCCCATGCGGACAAGGGGAACAGACGGGGGAACAGCGCAGTTTCTCTCGTCAGTTTTCTTAATGAGATCAACAGCTTAGGTCGCCGTTTTGGATCCCATCAGCCACCCCACCGATAGAGATTGAAAAAGGCCCGGTCCGATGACCGGGCCTTTTTCATTTCTGTCGCCTCAGGCCGGTCAGGCCGGCGACGCTGTCACGATTCGTCACGGGTGCACAAGCCGGGGTTCATCTGGCCCCGTGACGATGGCATTCCTTGAGGAGGAATTTCCGTGAACAAGCGTTTCCCCGTGCTGCGCTCCATGACCGTCGTGGCCGCGCTGGCGGCGTCGGTGCTGCAGGCCGGCTGCATCAGTCCCCGATCCTTCGTCGATCCGACGATCCCGAAAGTCTCGTACGAGGCGGTCAGGCCGCGTCCCTCGCCGCTGGCCCTGAAGCTGGAGACCGAATTCCAGCGCAACGGCCAGGGCATGCCCCGCGTCACTCCGACGCTGCGCCTCGACGTCGAGCGGGTGCTGCTCAAGAGCGGGCTGGTCGCGCCGCAGGACCACGATGTCCCGGGCGGCACGATTCGCGTCGTCGTCAACAACCTCGCCGACCAGGGCGCGGCGGCGGCCAAGGGCTTCGGCACCGGCCTGACCTTCGGTCTGGTCGGCACGACCGTCACCGACCGCTACGAGATGACGGTCACCGTCACCCGCGCCGGCCGCAGCACGCAGAGCACGCTGGTGCGCCATGCGCTGCACACCGCGATCGGCAACACCACGCTGCCCGAAGGCATCGAGACGATGACGACCGGCGAGGCCTTCTCGCGGGTGGTCGAGCAGATGCTGCTGCGCTGCCTGAGCGACCTGCAGAAGTCCGGCCAGCTCGCCGCGCGTCCGGCGCCGCACGACGGGCTGGCGCTGCCGGCCCGCGCCGGCTGAGCCGGCTCAGCCGAGCTCGCCGCTGCCGAAGGCGGTCGGTGACAGCGCGCTGGCGAGTGCGAGCTTGCGGTAGGCGCCGCGGATCTGCTCGCTGACGGCCAGCCACTTCACGCCCATCAGCCGAGCGATCTCCTTGAGCGTGAAGCCCTTGCTGAGCTGCAGCAGCACCTCGCTCTCGCGCGGGCTGAGCGCGCGCGGATCGTCCTCGGGCAGGTCCATCGCGCGCAGGAAGGCGTGCATGCGCCGCGCCATCGACGGCGACAGCGGCGGCTGGCCGCGCACGATGCGCTGCAGCTCCTCCACCAGCACCTCGAAGCGGTCTTCCTTGAGCAGGTAGCCGCTGGCGCCGCACTGCAGCGCCGGGAAGAGGTGGTCGTCGTCCGAGTGCAGCGTCGTGGCGATGCGGATCGCCGGATAGGACGAGAGCTGCGCCAGCAGCGCCAGGCCGGCCTGCTCGGGCTGCTCCAGGTCGCACAGCACCAGCCGGAAGGCGTCGGGGCCGACCGGCGGCGGCTCGTGGGCCAGCGGGTCCGCGCCCAGCGCCCGGCGCGCCGAGCCCAGGTCATGCGCCTCGACGAAGACCAGCTCGTCGCTGAAGCTCTCGCGCACGACGCGCATCAGGAAGCTTCGGGCGACGGCGTTGTCCTCGACGATCAGCACGCGGATGGGCATGGGAAACGGTTCCTGGCAGGGGAGCGCGGGCAAGATGCGCCGCAGCATGTCATGAGGGCATTATCGTTGCTGGCACCGGGCCCGAGGCGTTCCCCGGATCCCCCGGGCCCGGGTCGGCGCCCCCGGATGCGCGGGTGGGCGCGCCGGTGCCTACAATGGCCCGCATGCGAATACTGGTGGCCAATGATGATGGATACCTTGCGCCGGGGCTGCACGCGCTGGCCGAGGTCTGCCGAAGCTTCGGCGAGGTCGACGTGGTGGCGCCCGAGCAGAACGCCAGCGGGACCTCCAATTCGCTGTCGCTGCACCGGCCGCTGTCGGCCTGGCGGGCCGACAGCGGCGTGCGGGTGGTCAACGGCACGCCCTCCGACTGCGTGCATGTCGCGCTGACCGGCCTGCTCGAGCACCGTCCGGACCTGATCGTGTCGGGCATCAACAACGGTCCGAACCTGGGCGACGACACGATCTACTCCGGCACCGTCGCGGCGGCCACCGAGGGCTATCTGTTCGGCGTGCCGGCGATCGCCTTCTCGCAGGCCGAGCATGGCTGGCGCCATCTCGACGCGGCGGCCGAGACCGCGCGACGGATCATCGCCGAGGTGCTGGCGCGGCCGCCCTCGGCCGGCTCGTGGCTGCTCAACGTCAACATTCCGGCGCGGCCGGACGCGGCCGACCTGCCGCGCCAGGTCACCCGGCTGGGCCGGCGCCACGCCAGCGAGCCGGTGGTGCGCCAGTTCAGCCCGCGCGGCGACCCGATCTACTGGATCGGTGCGCAGGGCGAGGTGCGCGAGGCGGGCGAGGGCACCGATTTCCATGCGGTGGCCGCCGGCATCGTCTCGATCACGCCGCTGCAGATCGACCTGACCGATCACGCCGGCCTGCCGGGCTGGCAGCGCTGGCTCGGCGCCGCGGCGGGCTGACGGCGATGGGCGACGGCGACGAGGACGCCTCCCGCCCGCGCTCCGGCCGCTGGCCGCTGCGCCTGGACCGGGCACGGCCGTCCGAGCGCCGGCTGGTCGAGCCCGGCACCGATTCGGCCATCCGCCATGAACGCCTGCAGGGCACGCCCAGCGTCGCCTTCCCGGTGCGACGTGCCGGCGCAGGCGAGCCGCCCCCGGCGCCCACGCTGGCGCAGGCGCGCATGCTGCGGCCGCAGCGGCCGCTGTCGGACGCGGCGCGCGAGACGCTGCAGGCTAGCCGCGCGCCGGTGGCCGGCGGCGACTCCGCGCCGCTGCGCCAGCACATGGTCGAGCGGCTGCGCCAGGCGGGCTGCCGCGACGAGGCGGTGCTCGCGGTGATGGCGCAGGTGCCGCGCCACCGCTTCGTCGACGCGGCGCTGCAGGTGCAGGCCTACGAGGACACCAGCCTGCCGATCGGCCTGGGCCAGACCATCTCCAAGCCCTCGGTGGTGGCGCGCATGATCGAGCTGATGCGCGCGCGCGCCGGCGGGCCAGGGCTGCGGCGGGTGCTGGAGATCGGCAGCGGCTGCGGCTACCAGGCGGCGGTGCTGGCCGGGCTGGCGGAGCGGGTGGTGTCGGTCGAGCGGCTGCGCGGCCTGCACGAGCGCGCGGCGGCCAACCTCGCGCCGCTGGCGCTGGCCCATCTGCAGCTGGTCTTCGGCGACGGCCGGCTCGGGCATGCGCCGGCGGCGCCCTTCGACGGCATCATCGCCGCCGCCGGGGGCCATGACCTGCCGCCGGCCTGGATCGAGCAGCTCGCGCGCGGGGGGCGGCTGGTCGCGCCGGTGCATGACGCGGTGCTGAAGTCGCAGGTGCTGATCGTCGTCGACCGGCTCGCCGATGGCAGCATCGTGCAGAGAGTGCACGAGCCGGTGCGCTTCGTCCCCTTAGAATCCGGGATCAGCGAATTCGGACACTCCTGAGGTGAGGCTCCAAGCCCGTCCGGACTCCTCCTCTGTGGCTGCGGGCCCTTCTCCACACTCCATGACGACTCCATATTCCCAGGTTCCGGGCATCAGGGTGCTGCTCGGAAGCGCCATCGCGCTGGCTCTGACCGGCTGCGCCTCCCACCTGCGTCCGCCGGCGCCGCTCGAGAACCGGACGCCTTCATCGTCCGCGGCCAGGCCGGCCGAGCCCGAGCGCCTGCCGCCCGGCCACGAGAACGCCGGCAAGCCGGGCTACTACACCGTCAAGCCCGGCGACACGCTGATCCGGATCGGCCTGGAGACCGGCCAGAACTGGAGAGACCTGAGCCGCTGGAACCAGCTCGAGAATGCCGACCGCATCGAGGTGGGCCAGGTGCTGCGGGTCGTGTCGCCGAGCCAGGATCCGACGCAGGCCGCCTCGCGCCCGGTGGTGACGCCGCGCATCGAGCCCAAGCCGATCGCTCCGCCGCCGCCGGCCCCGGCCGCCGGCGCGACCGCCGCCAGCGGCGCGGCCTCCGCCGCATCGGCGCCGGCGGCGACGCCCGCCCCGCCGCCGCCGCCGGCGCCGCCCGCTCCGGCCCCGCAGGGCCGTGACGGCGACGACGACGTCAACTGGATGTGGCCGGCGCAGGGCTCGATCGTCTCGAGCTTCGAGGACACCCGCAACAAGGGCGTCGCGATCGCCGGCAAGGAAGGCGATCCGGTCTACGCCGCCGCCGACGGCCGGGTGGTCTACGCCGGCTCGGGCCTGCGCGGCTACGGCAACCTGATCATCATCAAGCACAACGACACGCTGCTGACCGCCTACGCGCACAACAAGACGCTGCTGGTGCGCGAGGACCAGGTGGTGCGCCGCGGCCAGAAGATCGCCGAGATGGGCTCGAGCGACACCGATCGCGTCAAGCTGCACTTCGAGGTCCGTCGCAAGGGCAAGCCGGTCGATCCGACCAAGGTGCTGCCGTCGCGCTGAGCCCGGCCGCCTCCGTCGCCGCCTTTTCTCCCTTCCGACCGCCGCTCCGGCATCCGCATGCCGGTCGCGGCGGTCGCGCTTTCATTTCCCCGCAATTCCTCCCATGACCGACATCAACGAATGGCTGAAGGTCGATGCGCTCGACCTCGAGGCCCAGGGCGTGGCCCGCAACAGCGAAGGCAAGGTCGTCTTCATCGAGGGCGCGCTGCCCGGCGAGACGGTGCGCGTGAAGACCGGCCGCCGCAAGAACAACTGGGAGCAGGCCGAGCTGGTCGAGATCGGCCGCGAGAGCTCGCAGCGCGTGACGCCGGCCTGCCCGCACTTCGGCCTGCACGCCGGCGCCTGCGGCGGGTGCAAGATGCAGCACTTCGACGCGGCGGCGCAGGTCGCGGTCAAGCAGCGCACGCTGGAGGACAACCTCTGGCACCTCGGCAAGGTGCGCCCGGAGCGGGTGATGCGCCCGATCGAGGGCCCGACCTGGGGCTACCGCTACCGCGCGCGGCTGTCGGTGCGCCATGTGGTCAAGAAGGGCACGGTGCTGGTGGGCTTCCACGAGCGCAAGTCGCGCTACATCGCCGACATGAGCGAATGCCGCATCCTGCCGCCGCACATCAGCGCGATGCTGCTGCCGCTGCGCGAGCTGGTGATGTCGATGGACGCGCGCGAGACGCTGCCGCAGATCGAGCTGGCGCTGGGCGAATCGCCCGAGGGCCTGGTCAATGCGCTGGTGCTGCGCCATCTGGAGCCGCTGGGCGCGGCCGACCTGCAGCGCCTGCGCGACTTCGCCGCCCTGCACCGCGTGCAGTGGTGGCTGCAGCCCAAGGGCCCGGACACGGTGCACCTGCTCGACGCCGGCGAGGGCGCCGGGCCGCAGCTCGCCTACACGCTGCCCGAGTTCGGCGTGACCATGCCCTTCAAGCCGACCGACTTCACCCAGGTCAACCACCACATCAACCGGGTGCTGGTGGCGCGCGCGCTCAAGCTGCTGGACGCCCAGCCCGACGAGCGAGTGATCGACTGGTTCTGCGGCCTGGGCAACTTCACGCTGCCGATCGCCACCCAGGTGCGCGAGGTGCTGGGCATCGAGGGCAGCGAGGCGCTGGTGCAGCGCTCGCGCGAGAACGCGATCGTCAACCAGCGCGACAACGCCACCTTCGCCGCGCGCAACCTGTTCGAGCTGTCGGCGCAGGACCTGGCCGCCTACGGCTCGGCCGCGCGCTGGCTGGTCGATCCGCCGCGCGAGGGCGCGTTCGCGCTGGCCAAGGCCCTGGCCGAGGTGCGCCAGAACCCGATCGCGGGCTACGAGCCGCCGGCGCGCATCGTCTACGTCAGCTGCAACCCCTCGACGCTGGCACGCGACGCCGGGCTGCTGATGCACCAGGCCGGCTACCGCTGCGCCGCCGCGGGCGTGGTCAACATGTTCCCGCACACCGCGCACGTCGAGTCGATCGCGGTGTTCGAGCGCATCGACGGCTGGACGCTGCCGGCGCCGGTGCCGGTCGAGGCCGAGCCGGAGGGCGCCGTTCCCGAAGGCGTCGCGTCCGAGACGGCCGGTCCGGCATGAGCATCGTTCTTGCTTGATCCGGCGGACCCTTCACGGAAAGATTCATGATCCGCCTGCGGCTGTCCCTCGAGCTCGACTACCTCGTCCTGTCGCCGACCTGCGACTTCGTCTTCAACATCCACGCCGCGCACACCAGCCGCCAGACGGTGCGCGAGGAGGCGCTGACGCTCGACCCGTGCCAGCGCGCCGAGGTGCAGCTCGATCCGGTGCACGGCAGCCGCTTCATGCGCCTGCACGCCGCGGCCGGGCCGCTCAAGGTGGCCTACCAGGCCACGGTCGACATCCGCCACCACATGGAGGATCCGGCCAGGATCGGCGAGGTGCCGGTGTCGCGGCTGCCGGTGCATGTGCTGCCCTACGTCTACCCGAGCCGCTACTGCCAGTCCGACCGGCTGCTGCGGCTGGCCTTCGCCGAGTTCGGTCACCTGCCGCCGGGCTACGCGCGGGTGCAGGCGATCCGCGACTGGGTGCACCGCCGCGTGGCCTTCCAGTCCAGCAGCACCGACTCGACCACCTCGGCGCTGGACACGCTGGTCGAGCGGGTGGGCGTGTGCCGCGACTTCGCGCACCTGATGATCGCGCTGTGCCGTGCGATGAACATTCCGGCGCGCTTCGCCACCGGCATCGACTACGGCGCCGACCCGGCGCTGGGGCCGACCGACTTCCACGCCTATGTCGAGGTCTATCTCGGCGACCGCTGGTACATCTTCGATCCGTCGGGCACGGCCATTCCGATGGGCTTCGTGCGCTTCGGCACCGGGCGCGACGCGGCGGATGCGGCCTTCGCGACCATCTTCGGCGGCGTGCAGTCGCCGCCGCTGCCGCCGCGCCTGCGCATCGAGGCGCTGACCGGCGAGCCGGATCTGGCGCTGCCGGTGCACTGCACCCAGGCGCTGTCGACCGACGACGGCCCGCCGGACCGGCGCTGAGCCGGGCCTGGGCCCGGGCGGTCAGCCCGCCGGCGAGAACACCCTCAGCCGGTGGCCGTCCGGATCGCTGGCGGTGAAGGTTAGGCCGAAGTCCATGCGCGTCGGCGCCTGCAGCATGGCCCGGCCGCGCGCGCACCAGTCGGCATGGCAGGCGAGCACGGCCGCGTCGCTCTCGAGCGCGAAGCCCAGCTCCGAGCCGCCGGGCAGCGTGGCCGGCGGCTGCACGCCGGCGGCGCTCCACAGGCCCAGCCGCAGGCCCGAGTCCAGCGCGAACATCGCGAAGGTCGGCGAGGCCTCGACCGGCGCCCGGCCGAGCAGGTCGGCGTAGAAGGCGGCGCTGGCGGCAGCGTCGCGGACATGGAGGATGACGAAGGCGGGATCGGTGACGAAGGACATCGCGGGGCTCCGGGTGGGCGGGTCGACCGGTGCAGGACCGGCATGTCTCCATCGTCGGGGCGCGGCGTGTCAGATCCTGTCAGCAGCGATGCCTTCCTGCTCGCGCCAGAGCTTCAGCAGCGCCTGGCGCCGGCGCGGGTAGCGCTCGGGCAGCAGCTCCGCCGCGCTCATGCGGTCGGTGCGGAAATGGCGGATCCCGCCCCGCAGCTCGCACCAGGCCACCGCCACCTGCACCCGGTCGAAGAAGCCCAGTGCGAACGGCCAGAGCGTGCGTTCGCTGTCCCGGCCGGCGGCGTCGCGGTAGCGCAGGTGCAGCTTGCGTTCGGTGCGGATGGCCTGGCGCAGCAGCGTCAGCATGGCCGGGTCGGCGGCGGGCGCCCCGGGCGCTTCGGGCGCTTCGGGCGCGGGGCCGGCCGGGCCGACCAGCAGCGCGCTGCTGTCGAGCTCGTGGCGCAGCGGCGCCGGCAGCACCGCGGCGATGCGCGCCAGCGCGTCGCGTGCGGCCGCGCCCAGGCGCGGATCGCCGCGCTCGGCCACCCAGCGCGTGCCCAGCGACAGCGCCTCCAGCTCCTCGACGGTGAACATCAGCGGCGGCAGCAGGAAGCCCTCGCGAAGCAGGTAGCCCAGGCCGGGCGCGCCGTCGATGCGCGCGCCCTGCGCCTGCAGCGTGGCGATGTCGCGGTAGAGCGTGCGCAGGCTGATGCCCAGTCCGGCCGCCAGCTCGGCCCCGCTGACCGGATGGCGGTGGCTGCGCAGCCGCTGCAGCAGGTCGAGCAGGCGGGCCGCGCGGGTCATCGGGGCGGGCGCCGGGCGGCTCAGCCCAGCGCGTCGAGCAGTTCCGTCTCGAACTCGATCTGGCTGCGGTTGTGCTGCAGCACCGCGCCGTCGACCAGGAAGGTGTCCTCGACGCGCTCGCCCAGCGTGCTGATCTTGGCCAGCTGCAGGTTGACCTGGTGGCGCGCCAGCACCCGCGCGACGCTGTAGAGCAGGCCGGAGCGGTCGCTGGCCGACACCGACAGCACCCAGCGCTGCGCGCGCTCGTCCGGGCGCAGCTGCACCCGCGGCGTGATCGGGAAGGACTTGACCCGGCGCGACAGCCGCCCGCGGCCCGGTTCGGGCAGCGGGCCCTCCTCGGTGAGCGTGGCCATCAGCTGGTGCTCGACCAGCGCGATCAGGTCGCGGTAGGCCTGGTCGAAGAAGGGCGTGATGACCTGGAAGGTGTCGAGCGCGTAGCCGGCACGGGTGGTGTGCACCCGGGCGTCGAGAATGCTGAACTGCGCCGCGTCGAAGTAGCCGCAGATGCGCGCGAACAGGTCCTGGCTGTCGGGCGCGTAGACCAGCACCTGCAGGCCTTCGCCCACCGGCGACAGCCGCGCGCTGACCAGCGGCGCGGGACTGTCGACCCGGCGGTTCAGCGCCCGCGCGTGCCAGGCGATCTCGTTGCTGTCGTGGCGGGCGAAGTAGTTGAGGTCGAGCGTCTTCCACAGCGCTTCCTCGGCGCCGGGCAGCATCGAGTGCAGCGCGAGCAGCTGGCGGGATTCCTGCTTGCGCAGCTCGATCTCGGCATCCATCTGCGGCTTGGCGCCGCCCAGCGCGCGCAGCGTGGCGCGGAACAGGTCCTCGAGCAGCTTGCCCTTCCAGGCGTTCCAGACCTTCGGGCTGGTGCCGCGGATGTCGGCCACCGTCAGCAGATAGAGCGCGGTGAGCCGGCGCGGGTCCTTGACATGGCGGGCGAAGGCGTCGATCACGTCCGGATCCGACAGGTCCTCCTTCTGCGCGACCCGCGACATCGTCAGGTGCTCCTTGACCAGGAACTCGACGAGCCGGGCGTCCTCCCGGTCGATGCCGTGGTCGCGGCAGAAGCGCCGCACCTCGACCGCGCCGAGCTCGGAGTGGTCGCCGCCGCGGCCCTTGGCCACGTCATGGAACAGCGCCGCGACATACAGCAGCCACGGCTTGTCCCAGTGCGCCGCCAGCTGCGAGCAGAACGGGTACTCGTGCGTGTGCTCGGCGATGAAGAAGCGGCGCACGTTGCGCAGCACCATCATGATGTGCTGGTCCACGGTGTAGACGTGGAACAGGTCGTGCTGCATCTGGCCGACGATCTTGCGGAACACCCACAGGTAGCGCCCGAGCACCGAGGTGTCGTTCATCAGCCGGAAGACATGCGTCTGGCCCTGCGGCTGCTGCAGGATCTCCATGAAGGTGGCGCGGTTGACCGGATCGGCGCGGAACTTCGCGTCCATCAGCTCGCGCGCGTTGTAGAGCGCGCGCAGCGTGCGTGCCGACAGGCCCTTGCAGCCGGGGCTGCGCTGGAAGGCCAGGAAGGTCTGCAGGATGGCGTGCGGGTCGCGCTGGTAGAGGTCGTCGCTGGCGACCTCGATCAGGCCGCCGCGGTCGAAGAAGCGCGCGTCGATCGGGCGCATCGGCGCGTCGCGCGAGCCGGCGACATGCTCCTCGATGCCCAGCATCAGGATCTGGTTGAGCTGCACCACCGCCTTGGCGGCCCAGTAGTAGCGGTGCATCAGCGCCTCGCTGGCGCGGCGCTCCGGCGTCGAGACCCAGCCGAAGCTCTCGGCCACCGCGGTCTGCAGGTCGAAGACCAGACGGTCCTCGCGCCGTCCGGCGATGGTGTGCAGCCGCGCGCGGATCAGCCGCAGCACGCCCTCGTTGCGCTGCAGCTGCGTCGCCTCGAAGCGCGTGATCAGGCCCTTCTTGGCCAGCTCGGCCCAGGAGCGGCCCAGGCCCGCGCCCTGCGAGACCCAGCGCACCACCTGCAGGTCGCGCAGGCCGCCCGGGCTCTCCTTGCAGTTGGGCTCGAGCGAATACGGCGTGTTCTCGTACTTGACGTGGCGCTGCTGCATCTCCAGCGACTTCGCGCGCAGGAAGGTCGCCGGATCGAGCACGTCGGCGGTCCAGCGCCGGAACTGGTCGAAGAGCCGGCGCGCGCCGCACAGGAAGCGCGCCTCCAGCAGCGCGGTCTGCACCGTCACGTCGGCCTGCGCCTCGGCGACGCACTCGTCGACGGTGCGCACGCTCGAGCCGATCTCCAGGCCGATGTCCCAGCAGGCGGTGATGAAGGCCTCGATGCCGGCGCGGCGCGGGTCGGGCGGCGCGGCCGGATCGTGCGCGGCGCCGTGCGGCTCGGCCATGTCCTCGGGCAGCAGCACCAGCACGTCCACGTCGGAGTACGGGAAGAGCTCGCCGCGGCCGTAGCCGCCGACGGCCACCAGCGCGGCGCCGCGCGGCAGCTCGCCCTGGTGCCAGAGCTGGGTGATGACGCCGTCCACATGCTGGCTGAGCTGGCGCACCAGCTGCGAGGCCGCTGGCACCGTGGCCGGGCCGTCGCGGAACTGGCGGATCAGCGCCTGCTTGCCGTCGCGCATCAGCCGGCGCAGCTCGGCCACCGGCAGCACATGCACGTCCTGGCGGCGCTCGCCGAGGCCGGCGGGCGGGGCGGACACCGGTCGGTTCGGGGCGGAGGGCTTCGGCGGCAGCACGGGGGGCGCGGTCACCGCGGGCCTCAGCAGCGCGTCGTCGTGATGAACGGCGGCAGCGGCGGGCTGCCGTCCGACAGCGTCAGCACCTCGTAGCCGGTCTCGGTGACGACGACGGTGTGCTCCCACTGGGCGGAGAGCGAGCGGTCCTTGGTGACGATGGTCCAGCCGTCGCCGCCTTCCTTGATCTCGCGCCGGCCGGCGTTGACCATCGGCTCGATGGTGAAGATCATGCCGGGCTTGAGCTCGTCGAGCGTGCCGGGGCGGCCGTAGTGCAGGATCTGCGGCTCCTCGTGGAACTTGCGCCCGATGCCGTGGCCGCAGAACTCGCGCACCACCGACAGGCCCTGGTTCTCGACGAAGGTCTGGATCGCGTGGCCGATGTCGCCCAGGCGTGCGCCGGGCCGGACCTTCTCGATGCCCTTCCACATGGCGTCGTAGGTGAGGGCGCACAGGCGCTTCGCGGCGATCGAGCCCTCGCCGACGACGAACATGCGGCTGGTGTCGCCGTGCCAGCCGTCCTTGATGACGGTGATGTCGAGGTTGACGATGTCGCCGCTCTTCAGCGGCTTGTCGCTCGGGATGCCGTGGCAGATCACCTGGTTCACCGAGGTGCAGATCGACTTCGGGTAGGGCTTGTAGCCCGGCGGCTGGTAGTTCAGCGGCGCGGGAATGGCCTTCTGCACGTTCACGATGTGGTCGTGAGCGATGCGGTCGAGCTCGTTGGTGGTCACGCCGGGACGAACGTGCGGCGTGAGGATGTCCAGGACTTCAGAGGCGAGGCGGCAGGCCGTGCGCATCGCCTCGATGTCTGCGGCGGTCTTGATCGTGATCGACATGGTGGGCGATTATCGCACCCGGTCGGAAAACGGGTTCGAGCCCGGGTCGGGACCCGGCCGGCATGGAGCGCACGGATGGACAGCATGGATACCCTGGTGATCGGCGCCGGCGTGGTCGGCCTGGCGGTGGCGCGCGCGCTGGCGCAGGCCGGCCGCGAGGTGGTCGTCGCCGAGGCGCGCGAGGCCTTCGGCACCGTCACCAGCGCGCGCAGCAGCGAGGTGATCCACGCCGGGCTCTATTACCCGACCGGTTCGCTCAAGGCGCGGCTGTGCGTGCGCGGGCGCGAGCTGCTCTATGCCTTCTGCGCCGAGCGCGGCATCGCGCACCGGCGCTGCGGCAAGCTGATCGTCGCCACCGCCGAGGCGCAGCTCGGCCGGCTCGACGCGCTGCAGGCCCAGGCGCAGGCCAACGGCGTGCACGACCTGCAGCGCCTGAGCGCCGCGCAGGCGTGCGCGATGGAGCCCGCGCTGGCCTGCGTGGCCGCGCTGTGGTCGCCCTCGACCGGCATCGTCGACAGCCACGGCCTGATGCTGGCGCTGCTGGCCGACGCCGAGGCCGCCGGCGCGGTGCTGGCGCTGAAGTCGCCGGTGCAGGCCATCGAAGCGATCGACGCCGGCCGCGGCGGCCACCGGGTGACGATCGCCGGCGAGACGCTGCAGGTGCGCCGGCTGGTCAATGCCGCCGGGCTGGCGGCGCCCGATCTGGCCGCGCGTCTGCAGGGGCGCCCGCCGGGCGCGCCGCGGCCGCCCGAGGCGCATTTCTGCAAGGGCAGCTATTTCACCTTCGCCGGCGGCGCACCGTTCTCGCGGCTGGTCTACCCGGTGCCGGAGGCCGCCGGCCTGGGCGTGCATGTCACGCTGGACCTGGGCGGGCAGATGCGCTTCGGCCCGGACGTCGAGTGGCTGGACATCGCGTCCGAGGCGCAGATCGACTACCGGGTCGATGCGCGCCGCCAGGCCGGCATGGCCGAGGCGATCCGGCGCTACTGGCCGGGTCTGCCCGAGGGCGCGCTGCAGCCCGGCCACGCCGGCGTGCGGCCGAAGATCTCGGGGCCGCAGGCGCCGTCGGCCGACTTCCGCATCGACACCGAGGCGGTGCACGGCCTGCACGGGCTGGTCGAGCTGCTGGGCATCGAGTCGCCCGGGCTGACCGCCTCGCTGGCGATCGGCGAACAGGTCGCGGCCGCACTGGGCGACGCACTCCACTAGAATCCCGGACTTGTCTCACGGTCCGGCTGCCGCCGCACCCGCGCTGGCCGCGGCACCGCCCAGCCCGCCGACCCCACCGCATCAACAGCCCTTCGGGACTCACACGCGTGTCTTCCTCCTCCCCCAAGCACCTCCAGCATTTCGAGGGCGGCAACGCCCTTTCCGCCTTCCGCGCCCAGGCGCTGCTGCCGCGCCTGCAGGCCGTCAGCGCCCGCATCGTCGGCGTGTCGGCCCGCCATGTGCACTGGGTCTGGAGCGATGCCGCGCTCGACGCGGCCGCCACCGACAAGCTCGCCGCGCTGCTGACCTATGGCGACGCCGCCGAGACCTCGGCCGAGGGCGAGCTGGTGGTGGTGATGCCGCGCCTGGGCACCGTGTCGCCGTGGGCCTCCAAGGCCACCGACATCGCCCACAACTGCGGCCTGGACATCCACCGCGTCGAGCGGGTCACCGAGTTCCGCCTGCAGCTCAAGTCCGGCCTGATCGACGCGCTCAAGGGCGGCGCCAGGCCGCTCTCGCGCGAGGAGCTGCAGGCCTGCGCCATGCTGCTGCATGACCGCATGACCGAGTCGGTCGCCTTCGAGCGCGAGGCCGGCCGCCACCTGTTCGACGCCCAGACGGCCGAGCCGCTGGCCCATGTCGACGTGATCGGCCAGGGCCGCGCGGCGCTGGAAGTCGCCAACAAGGACTTCGGCCTGGCGCTGTCGGACGACGAGATCGACTACCTGGTGAAGGCCTTCACCGAGCTCAGGCGCAACCCCAGCGACGTCGAGCTGATGATGTTCGCGCAGGCCAACTCCGAGCACTGCCGCCACAAGATCTTCAACGCCGACTTCACCATCGACGGCGAGCGCCAGCCGCTGTCGATGTTCGGCATGATCCGCAACACGGAAAAGCTCGCGCCGCAGTCGACCGTCGTCGCCTACAGCGACAACGCCGCGGTGATGGAAGGCGGCCCGGTCGAGCGCTGGCTGCCGCAGGGCTACACCAACGCGCCGCAGTACGGCGCGCGCGCCGAGACCGCGCATGTGCTGATGAAGGTCGAGACGCACAACCACCCGACCGCCATCTCGCCGTTCCCGGGCGCCTCCACCGGCGCCGGCGGCGAGATCCGCGACGAGGGCGCGACCGGCCGCGGCTCCAAGCCCAAGGCGGGTCTCACCGGCTTCCATGTCTCCAACCTGAACCTGCCCGGCACGAACGAGCCGTGGGAGAACGATGCCGTCGGCAAGCCCGAGCACATCGCGAGTCCCCTGCAGATCATGACCGAGGGCCCGCTGGGGGGCGCGGCGTTCAACAACGAGTTCGGCCGCCCGAACCTGGCCGGCTACTTCCGCGTCTTCGAGCAGACGGTGGCGGGCGTGCGCCGCGGCTACCACAAGCCGATCATGATCGCCGGCGGCCTGGGCACGATCAGCGACGGCCAGACGCACAAGCTGCCCTTCGGCGCCGGCACGCTGCTGATCCAGCTCGGCGGCCCGGGCATGCGCATCGGCATGGGCGGCGGCGCCGCCTCGTCGATGGCTGCGGGCACCAACACCGCCGCGCTCGACTTCGATTCGGTGCAGCGCGGCAACCCCGAGATCCAGCGCCGCGCGCAGGAGGTCATCAACCACTGCTGGGCGCTGGGCGAGACGAATCCGATCGTCGCGATCCATGACGTCGGCGCGGGCGGCATCTCCAACGCCTTCCCCGAGCTGGTCGACGGCGCCGGCAAGGGCGCGACCTTCGACATCCGCAAGGTGCCGCTGGAGGAGACCGGCCTGGCGCCCAAGGAGATCTGGTGCAACGAGAGCCAGGAGCGCTATGTCCTGGCGGTCAATCCGGACCTGCTGCCGCTGTTCGACGAGATGTGCCGCCGCGAGCGCGCGCCCTACGCGGTGGTGGGCATCGCCACCGACGACCGCGAGCTGATCCTCGAGGACGGTCCCGGCGGCGAGCGCCCGATCGACATGCCGATGGACGTGCTGCTGGGCAAGCCGCCCAAGATGCACCGTGACGTCACCCGCGTCGCGCGCACCGAGCAGCCGCTGAACCTCACCGGCGTGGAGCTCGACGAGGTGGCGCTGAGCGTGCTGCGTCACCCGACGGTGGCCTCCAAGCGCTTCCTGATCACCATCGGCGACCGCACCGTGGGCGGCATGAGCCACCGCGACCAGATGGTGGGCCCCTGGCAGGTGCCGGTGGCCGACTGCGCGGTCACGCTGGCCGACTACGCCGGCTTCCGCGGTGAGGCGATGTCGATGGGCGAGCGCACCCCGCTGGCCTCGCTCGACGCGCCGGCCTCCGGCCGCATGGCGGTGGCGGAAAGCATCACCAACCTGCTGGCCGCGCCGATCGAGCTGTCGCGCGTGAAGCTCTCGGCCAACTGGATGGCCGCCTGCGGCGAGGCCGGCGAGGACGCCGCGCTCTACGACACCGTCAAGGCGGTGGGCATGGAGCTGTGCCCGGCGCTGGGCATCGGCATCCCGGTCGGCAAGGATTCGCTGTCGATGCGCACCAGGTGGAGCGACGGCGGCGAAACGAAGCAGGTCGTGGCGCCGGTCTCGCTGGTCGTCACCGCCTTCGTCACGCTCGACGACGTGCGCGGCACGCTGACGCCGCAGCTCAGGACCGACACCCCGGCCGGCCTGGACACCACGCTGATCCTGATCGACCTGGGCCAGGGCCGGAACCGCATGGGCGGCTCGATGCTGGCGCAGGTGCTGGGCCAGTTCGGCGATACCGTGCCGGACGTGGACGATCCGGCCCAGCTCAAGGCGCTGGTGGCGGTGGTCAACGAGCTGCGCGCGGCCGGCAAGCTGCTGGCCTACCACGACCGCAGCGACGGCGGCCTGTGGGCGGCAGCCTGCGAGATGGCCTTCGCCGGTCACGTCGGCGTGAGCCTGAACGTCGACCTGCTGGTCACCGAAGGCGACGGCATCAGCGACAGCCGCGCCGACATGGGTGACTCGAAGAACTGGGCCACCCAGGTCGGCGAGCGCCGCAACGAGCTGACGCTGAAAGCCCTGTTCAACGAGGAACTCGGCGTCGTGCTGCAGGTCGCCACCGCCGACCGCGACGACGTGATCCGCACGCTGCGCGCCCATGGCCTGAGCCGCCACAGCCATGTCGTCGGCAAGACCAACGACCGCCGCGCGGTCGAGGTCTGGCGCGATGCCAAGACGGTCTTCAGCGCGCCGCTGCAGCAGCTGCACCAGGCCTGGGACGAGGTGAGCTGGCGCATCAGTGCGCAGCGCGACAACCCGGTCTGCGCCGACAGCGAGCACGCCGCCGCAGGCGCGCCGGACGACACCGGCCTGCATGTGGCGCTGAGCTTCGACGCGAGCGAGGACGTCGCCGCGCCCTTCATCGCCAAGACCCGCCCGAAGGTGGCGATCCTGCGCGAGCAGGGTGTCAACTCGCATGTCGAGATGAGCTACGCGATGGCGCAGGCCGGCTTCGACACCTTCGACGTGCACATGAGCGACCTGCAGGCGGGGCGCGCTCGTCTGGAGCAGTTCCACGGTCTGGTCGCCTGCGGCGGCTTCTCGTATGGCGACACGCTCGGCGCCGGCGAGGGCTGGGCGCGCTCGGTGCTGTTCAACCCGCTGCTGGCGGAGCAGTTCTCGGTCTTCTTCCAGCGCCAGGACACCTTCGCGCTGGGCGTGTGCAACGGCTGCCAGATGATGGCCGCGCTCAGCCCGATCATTCCGGGCGCGCAGGACTGGCCGAAGTTCACCCGCAACAAGAGCGAGCAGTTCGAGGCCCGCCTGTCGCAGGTCGAGATCCTCGAGAGCCCGTCGATCTTCTTCCAGGGCATGGCCGGCAGCCGCCTGCCGATCGCCGTCGCCCATGGCGAAGGCTTCGCGGACTTCTCGCAGCGCGGCGATGCGGCCAAGGTGCATCGCGCGATGCGCTTCGTCGACTCGGCCGGCCGTCCGACCGAGGCCTATCCGGCCAACCCGAACGGCAGCCCGGACGGTCTGACCTCGGTCACCACCGCCGACGGCCGCTTCACCGTGCTGATGCCGCACCCGGAGCGCGTCTTCCGCAACGTGCAGCTGAGCTGGACCTCGGGCGACGTGTCGGCGCGCAGCCCGTGGGCGCGCATGTTCGGCAACGCGCGTCGCTGGGTCGGCTGATGGCGGACGACGACCGGCGGGCCGCCGGTCGTCGATGCCGGATCAGCGACGGATGAACAAAGGGGCCGGCCACCTTGCGGTGCCGGCCCCTTGTTCGTTCGGTGGGGTGGGGGAGAAAGCTCTGGGGAACGGGAGCACATCCGGCCGGAGCCGGCGGAGACGGGCGGTTCAGCGCTCCGGGACGAGCGGCTGGGCCTGCGGATCGGCGGCCGGCGCGCGGTTGGCGGAGATCGCGGCGCGCACGACCTGGGCGGCCTCGTCGGCGCATTCGGGCAGCTGCTCGACGCGATCCTGCTCGATGGCCTGCAGCACGATCTCGGTCAGCGCGCCGACGATCGCGTTGGCCTGCCAGGCGGCGGCATCCGCGTCCGGCTGGCTCGGCAGGTCGGCGATCAGCTCGGCGAGCTGGCGGTGCACCTTGCGGCGCGCCTGCAGGCCTTCCGGGCCGACCGCGAGCACGTCGATGAACAGCGTGCGCATCAGCAGCGGATTGGCCGCGAGGTGGCCGAAGTAGGCCTTGACCGCCTGGTCGACCCGGGTCGTCCAGTCCTGCGACGGCTCGATGGCCCGGGTCAGCGTGTTGAGACTGCGCTGGCTGGCGTTCTCGTACAGCGCGATCAGGCACTCCTGCTTCGTGCGGAAGTGTTCATAGAAGGTGCGCTTCGAGACACGGGCCGCCGTCGCGATGTCGGCGATCGTCGTGTCGGCATAGCCCTTGGTGGCGACGCAGCGCGCCATGCCCTCGAGCAGGCGAGTGCGGTGGTCGAGTGAAGAAGAAATTATGGCTGTTTGGTCGATCATGAGGCTTCCCCTCTGCCGAATCGTACTTTAGCTTTCCTGCTTGAAAGCAGCAAAACTGATAAAAAAGGGTACTTTCCATTACCGGAGACTAACGGTACTACCGGATCAATAGCCATGTCAGCCGGTGTGACGAACTTGGCGTCAGGAAGTCTCGAGTCTCCGCGGCGGCAGGTGACGGCGATGAGGGGAAGTGGTACGAATCTTTCCCGTTTATTTGTATTTGTTTCCAGATACTGCAAAACAATCGGGTACCAATCAGGCGAAATATTCATCCCGGCGAAGGTAACGCCACTGACCGGGTGGCAGATGGCCGAGCGGCACGCTGCCGATGCGCACCCGCTTCAGGCCGACGACCTTCAGGCCGACTGCCTCGCACATGCGCCGGATCTGTCGTTTCCTGCCTTCGCGCAGCACGAAACGCAGCTGATCCTCGTTCTGCCAGCTGACCTTGCAGGGACGCAGCGCGTGGCCGTCCAGGCTCAGGCCGTGGTTCAGCAGTGCCAGATCGCCGTCGGGAAGGCGCTCGCCGCGGGTGTATTCGACCCGGACCAGATATTCCTTCTCGACATCGGATTCGTCGCCGATGAGCTGGCGCGCGACGCGGCCGTCCTGGGTCAGGACCAGAAGTCCGACCGAATCGATGTCCAGGCGTCCGGCCGGCGCGAGATTGCGCAGATGGCCCGGATGCCAGCGGATGCCTGAACGATCCTCCTGCCACTGGTTTTCCGGTCGAATCAGCAGGGCCGCCGGTTCATATCCATCCTCGGCCTGACCGCTGACATAACCCACCGGCTTGTTCAGCAGGATGGTCACGCGCCGAGCCTGTTCCTGATGCGCGCGCTCGTCGACCTCGATGCGGTCGCCGGGCTGCACGCGCTGGCCGAGCACCGCCGGCGTGCCGTTGACGCGCACCCAGCCGGCATCGATCCATTCGTCGGCCTCGCGGCGCGAGGCCAGACCGAGCGCGGTCATGCGCTTGGACAGGCGCTCGCCGTCGGCCGTGGCCGCCGGCGTGACCGGAGTCGGCCGCTGCGGCGATCCGGGCGCGGCGGCCGCGGTCTCGCTCATCCGGCGCGCCAGCTGGGCGTTCGCGACGCTGCGCAGCGGCCGTGCCGGGGCAGCGTCGTGCCGGTCGGCAGGGCGCGGGGCGCGCTCGCCTTCGCGGCGATCGTTGCGGTCGGCCCGATCGGGGCGACCGGTGCGCTCGGCGATCTGGCGCGCGACATGCGGGTTGTTGACGCTGCGCAGCGGCTGACCCTCCCGCGGCGCGGCAGGATCGCGGCGTTCGTCGGGGCGGCCGCGCATGGGCGGATCGTCGCGTCGCGCGTCACGGCGCTGCGGATGGGCCTGCTGCGGCCGATCCGGCCAGCGGGCCTGCTGGCGCTCGTCCTGGCGGACCTGCTGCCGGCCCGGGCGGCGATCCTGGCGGTCGCGCTCGCCGGGACGGCCCTCGTCGCGCTCGCGCCGGGCGTCAGGGCGCGCGGCGCGCGGGGGCGGGGCCAGTTCCTGGGCCTGGCGTGCGCGCTGTTCCTGGGCCTCGGCCAGCGTCGGGCGCTGGCGCAGCCCGCTGCTGCGCAGCGGCTTGTGGCGGGGGCTGGAGTCGGCGCCGGCGCCGGGTTTCTTTTTCAGAGTGAGCGTGACCATGTGGTGTTTCGGGGCTGGCGACCGAAGCGGGGCCGAAGGATCCGGCCACGGGCGTGTGCTATCTTGGTCGCGGTATTGAACATCAGAGTGATGCCCCGTCAATCGGGGCATTTGCTTGTCCGGGACTCGAGAAAGGAAAGATTTCGTGGATATGCTGATGCTGGCAAAAGCTGCCGTGATGGGGATCGTCGAGGGGCTCACCGAGTTCCTGCCGATCTCGAGCACCGGTCACCTGATCCTGACAGGCGCCCTGCTGGGCGGCTTCGAGGACGACAAGAGCAAGGTCTTCGAGATCGCGATCCAGACCGGCGCGATCTTCGCGGTGATCCTGGTGTACTGGCAGCGACTGTCGAGCACCGTGGCGAACCTGGGCAGCAGCCGCGATGCACGCCGCTTCGTGCTGAACGTGCTGATCGGCTTCCTGCCGGCGGTGGTGCTGGGTCTGGCCTTCGGCAAGGTCATCAAGGCGCACCTGTTCATTCCGGTGGTCGTCGCGTCGGCCTTCATCGTCGGCGGCCTGATCATCCTGTGGGCCGAGCGCCGGCCCGCCAGCGCGGTGCGTGTGCGATCGGTCGACGACATGACGCCGATGGACGCGCTGAAGGTCGGCCTGGTGCAGTGCTTCGCGATGATTCCGGGCACCAGCCGTTCGGGCTCGACCATCATCGGCGGCATGCTGATGGGCCTGTCGCGCCAGGCGGCGACCGACTTCAGCTTCTTCCTCGGCATCCCGACGCTGATCGGCGCGGGCGCCTACAGCCTGCTGAAGGAGCGCGACAAGCTCTCGATGGCCGATGCGCCGATGTTCCTCGTCGGTCTGGTGTTCTCCTTCATCGCGGCCTGGCTGTGCGTGCGCTGGCTGCTGCGCTATGTCGCGACGCACAACTTCGTGCCCTTCGCCTGGTACCGGATCGCCTTCGGTCTGCTGATCCTGGTCACCGCCTACACCGGCGTCATCAGCTGGCATGACTGATCCGGCCTGATCCCGTTTCCGGTCGTGCCCGGTCGTCGCCGGCCCGCGCGACCGGATCAGGCGGCGTCGCCCGCGCGGCGCCGGAACACCAGATCCCAGACGCCGTGGCCGAGCTTCAGGCCGCGGTTCTCGAACTTGGTCAGCGGCCGGTAGTCCGGCTTCGGGGCATAGCCCTCGGCGGTGTTGGCCAGCTGCGGTTCGGCCGACAGCACCTCCAGCATCTGCTCGGCATAGGGCTGCCAGTCGGTGGCGCAGTGCAGGTAGCCGCCCGGCGCCAGCCGGGTGACCAGACGGGCGACGAACTCCGGCTGGATCAGCCGGCGCTTGTTGTGCTTCTTCTTGTGCCACGGATCGGGAAAGAAGATGTGCACGCCGGCGAGCTGGCCCGGCGCGATCATGTGCTCGAGCACCTCGACCGCGTCGTGCTGCACGATGCGCAGATTGCCCAGCCCGCGCTCGTCGATCAGCTTGAGCAGCGCGCCCACGCCGGGCGTGTGCACCTCGACGCCGAGAAAGTCGGTGTCCTGGCGGTTGGCGGCGATCTCCGCGGTGGCCCCGCCCATGCCGAAGCCGATCTCCAGCACCAGCGGCGCGCTGCGGCCCCAGACGGCCGCGGCGTCGAGCGGCTCGGCGCGGTAGGGCAGGCAGAAGCGCGGGCCGAGCTCCTCGAGCGCGCGGATCTGGCCGGTGCCCATGCGACCGGCGCGCACCACGAAGCTGCGGATCGCGCGGCGCGGCGCACCGTCGGTGCGGGTCTCGTCGGCATCGGCGCCGGTCGGTTCGGAAGGGGGCAGGGACTCGTTCATGGAAGACAGGGCGCCGCGTGCGACACTTCGGCGCGTGAATATTTCAAGATGAAACCCTGGAAACAGGGGTTGTCGACACTGGACAAGCCGAATCCGGCGATATTGGCCTGTCCCAGGTCATGTCGGCCGGCTAGGCTCACAGGATGCGCGATTCTGCACCAAGCCCGGACCGGCCCGGGCACGACGCTGCCGCCGGACTTCTCGACCGTCGACGCTGCCTGGGCCGGCTGGCTGGCCTGGCGCTGCTGGGCGGCGTTGTCCCGGCCCGGGCGGCGAAGGTGCGCCGGCCGGCCCGGGAGACCGTCGCGGCGGGCCTGCCGGCGCCGGTCGACCTGCTGCCGGCGCCGCTGCGCCAGGTGCTCGAGGCCAGCGGCCTGCCGCCGGAGAGCTTCGGCCTGCATGCGCAGCCGCTCGACGGCGGCGAGGCGCTGCTGTCCTGGCAGGCCGCGCGGCCCTTCGTGCTGGCCTCGACCTCGAAGCTGCTGACCTCGATGGCGGCGCTGGACCTGCTCGGTCCGGCCTACTGCTGGCGCACCCGCGCCTACCTGAGCGGCCCGCTGACGCAGGGTCGCCTGCTCGGCGACCTGGTGATCCGCGGCGGCGGCGACGCGACGCTGACCAGCGCCGACCTGCTGCAGTGGTTCCGCGAGATGCAGGCGCAGGGGCTGCGCGAGGTCTGGGGCGACATCGTGCTCAACCGCGAGGCCTTCCGGCTGCGTCCGGAGGACCTCGCGACCACGCCGGAGCCGACGCCCGAGCGGCCGCATCATGTCCGGCCCGATGCGCTGGCGCTCGACGCCGGGGTGGTGCGGGTGGCGCTGCGCAGCGACGCGGGCGGGCGCACCGACATCGAGGTCACGCCGCCGCTGCACGACGTGCGGCTGGTCAACGGCCTGGGGCGCGGCGGCGGCTGCGCGGCCAGCGCGGCGCTGCGCGATGACGGATCGACCCTGCAGCCGCAGATCCACGTCAGCGGCCAGTGGTCGCCGCGCTGCGGCGCGCAGCAGATCCGCTTCGCGCCGGTCAGCATGCGCGATCTGGGCGCGCGTGCGATCGAGGGCCTGTGGCTGCAGGCCGGCGGCGTGCTGCGCGGCCGGGTCGTCGAGCATGACGGCGGCACGCCGACGCCGTGGCGTGCCACCGAGGCCGGCGCCGCTGCGGCGCCGTTCGCCGAGCACCTGTCGGCGCCGCTGTCGGTGCAGCTGCGCGAGATGAACAAGCGCAGCGACAACCTGATCGCGCGGCATCTGATGCTGAGCCTGTCGCCGGACTTCCCCGAGGCCGCGGCCACCGCCGAGGCGGCGCGGCTGCGCATGCGCGAGTGGCTGCGCCGGCGCGGCGGCGTGCGCGACGAGATGGTCGGCCTGGACACCGGCTCGGGCCTGTCGCGGCTCGAGCGCGCGACGCCGCAGGCCTTCGTGCACCTGCTGCAGCGCGCCGCGCGCGGGCCGAACTGGAAGCTGCTGCAGCGCACGCTGCCGGTGGCCGGCGTCGACGGCACGCTCGAGGGGCGCATGCGCGGCACCGCCGCCGAGGGCCGCGCCTGGCTGAAGACCGGCACGCTGCTCGACACGCGGGCGCTGGCCGGCTGCGTGCAGACCCGCAGCGGGCGCATGGTCGCGGTCACGCTGCTGGCCAACCACCCGGACTCCGGCCTGATCGCCGCGGCGGTGCCGGCCCTCGACGCCTGCGTCGAGTGGATCGCGCATCTGGCATAATCATGCGCTGCAGCGTGCTCCAGCCATGCCGGAGCCGAGGCGGGTGTAGTTCAATGGCAGAACGGCAGCTTCCCAAGCTTCATACGAGGGTTCGATTCCCTTCACCCGCTCCATGAACCCGATCCGACGCCCCGAAGGCACGCGCCTGTCGGGGCGTCGTCCTTTCCAGACTGCACCATGAGCCTTGCCGTTTCCGAGCTGCCGATCCACGCCCGCTCCTACGGTGGCGACGAGCACGGGCTGGTCTACGGCTACCTGTTCCGCCCCGAGTCCGAGCCGCTGCCGCTGGCCTCGGCCGAAGCTGCGCTGGCGGCGATCGCGCGCGGCCGAGCCGCGCAGGACGAGGCCGGCGCCGTCGTCTGGCTGCACTTCAACCTGGGCAATGCCCGCGCCGAGGCCTGGCTGCGGGCGCATGCGGCGCTGAACGAGGACTTCTTCGACGCGCTGCACCAGGGCTCGCGCGCGACCCGCATCGAGCGCGACGGCGAGGCCTTCTTCGCGGTCATCAACGACGTGACCTTCGACTTCACCTTCGAGGTCAGCGACGTCGCGACGCTGTGGATGAGCGTGGCCGAGCATCTGGTCATCACCGCGCGGCGCCAGCCGCTGCGCTCGGTCGACCGGCTGAAGAACTCGATCGGCCGGCATGTGCGCATCGAGTCGAGCACCGCGCTGCTGCACCATCTGCTGCGCGACCAGGCCGACGAACTGCAGAAGATCATCCGCCAGTCGACCGAGCGCATCGACGACATCGAGGAAGAAATGATCACCGGCGTGCACGGCAAGCACAAGGCGGAGCTGGCGCGCATGCGCCGGCTGATGGTGCGGCTGCGCCGGCTGCTGACCCCGGAGCCGGGCGCGCTGGCGCGCACGCTGGCGCGCCCGCCCGCCTGGGTCGGCCGGGAGGACCGCGACGACCTGCTGCAGGCCAGCGACGAGTTCTCGCTGGTGCTGCGCGACATCTCCTCGCTGCAGGAGCGCATCAAGCTGATGCAGGACGAGGACTCGGCCAAGGTGGCCGAGGAGAACAACCGCACGCTGTTCGTGCTGACGATGGTCACGGTGCTGGCGCTGCCGATCAACATCGTCGCCGGACTGCTCGGCATGAACGTCGGCGGCATCCCGCTGGCCGAGCATCCGCACGGCTTCTGGGTCGTGGTCGGCGTGATCACGCTGTGCACGGTGGCGCTGGCGCTCTACGCCACGCACCGCATCCGCTCGCCGCAGGGGCGCTGACGCGCCCCGGGCGGGGGGTCAGTGCTGGTGCTGATGCATCGGCGCGGCCGGCGAGGCCGCCGCGGCGTTCATCGCCCGCGCCTCGGCGCTGACCTCGACGCTGCTGCGCTTGCCGTCGCGGCCCTCGACCACCAGCGTCAGCGGCACCTTGTCGCCGGCGTTCACCGGCTTGACCACGTCGATCAGCATGACGTGATAGCTGCCCGGCTTGAGCTCCAGCGGCTTGCCCGGAACGAGGTCGAGGCCGGAGACGGCCTTCATCATCATCCGGTCGCCGTCCATGCGCATCTCGTGGATCTCGACGATCTTCGCGGCGTCGGACTTCACTTCCACCAGCCGCACCGGCTCGGTGCTGGTGATCTGCATGAAGGCGCCGGTGGCCTTCTGCTGCGCGACGGTGGCGCGCACCCAGGGTTCCTTGACGCTGACCTGGGCCTGGACGGCCAGGCTGGCGAGGGTCAGCACGGACAGCGCGGCGGCGCGCAGCAGCGGCAGGGAGGACAGGGGGCGCAGGGAGGAAGAGGACATGATGGTTCCTTCGGCGGACAGGGACAGGCCGGGCGCGCACGGGCACGGCACGGGAGGTCGGGACGTCGGCAGGCCTCCGGGGAGGCCGCAGGGCGGGCTCAGGCCAGGCCAGGAGGCGCCCGGGCGGGCAGGGGGGGGTGATGGGCCGCGGGGTCGGGCACGAAGTCGACGCGCAGCACCGCCGCCGGGGGCGGCTCGAGGTGGCGGAAGTCGGCCTGGCGGTCCGGTCCTGGCAGCAGCGCGCCGGGCGCCGGGGCGAGGCAGGCGGGGCAGTGGACTTCCGCGGCGTCGCCATGGGGGCGGGCCCCTTCGTCGTCATGCGCCGGTGTCCGGGCCGTCACGCAGAGATCGGCCAGCATCACCATGCGCACCGGGTCGGCCGCGGCGATCGCCCGCGACACGGTCGGCGCGATCGCGCCGGCCATCAGCAGGACGATCACCATGCCGACCAGGCGGGAGAGGTGATGGCGCCAGAAGGACATGTCCCGATGATAGCGGGCTGCCGCGGCGACACGAGGGCGAACCTCGTCGCCGGCTCAGGCGAGCCGGAAGCGGCTGACCGAATCGGCCAGCCGGCGCGCCTCCTCGTCCAGGCTGGCGGTGGCCTGGCTGGACTGCTCGGCCAGCGCGACGTTGGCGTCGCCCGCCTTCGCCAGCGACTCCACCGCCTCGCCGAGCTGGGCGATGCCGGAGGTCTGCGCGAAGGTGGTTTCCCAGATGTCCTTGACGAGCCGGTTCATCGCCTCGACCTGTTCGGCCATCTCGCGGATGGCCTGGCCGGTGCCGGCGGCCAGCGTGGTGCCGCAGCCGACCTGGCGGGTGCTGTCGGCCGCCAGCGTACGGATCTCGCGCGCGGCCAGCGAGGAGCGCTGCGCCAGCATGCGCACCTCGGTGGCGACGACGGCGAAGCCGCGCCCCTGCTCGCCGGCCCGCGCCGCCTCGACGGCCGCGTTCAGGGCCAGCAGGTTGGTCTGGAAGGCGATCGACTCGATGACCTCGACGATCTCGCTGACCCGGGTCGAGGAGGCCGCGATGCCCTCCATCGTCGCGCTCATCCGGTCCATCGCCTGGCGGCCGCGCTGCGCGGCCTGCTCGACGCTCTCGACCAGGCCGGCGGCCTGCTCGGCCGCCTGCGCGCTGCGGCCGATCATGCCGGTGACCTCGACGAGGTTGCTGCGCACATGGCCGAGCTCGTCGAGGTGGCCGGTGGTGCGGCCCTTCAGGTCGAGATTGCCGGCGTGGATCTGCGCGCAGGCGCTGGCCATGCGCAGGCTGCCCTGGCGCAGCTCGGCCACCATCTCGCCGAGCTGGTGGCACATGCGGTCGAGCGACTGCAGCAGCCGCGCCGGCTCGTCGCGGCCCTGGGCCTCGATGCGGCGGCTCAGGTCGCCGGCGGCGACCGACTCGGCCAGCTCGACCGCCTGGCCCAGCGGACGCACCACCGAGCGGGTCAGCCGCCAGCTCAGCAGGCCCAGTCCGAGCACCGACAGGCCGAGCAGCGCGAGCTGGATCTGCCGGCCGCGGGCCGCGGTGGCGTCGAACTCGGCCATCGAGCGGGCCCCGAGCTCGTTGCCCTGCACGACGGTCATGTCGACCGCGGCGCGGTGCTTGAGGTAGAGCGCATGCGCGGCCCCGAGCTGCTGGCGTGCGGCCTCCGGATCGCCGCCGGCCAGCGCCGCGAGCAGGGTGCGGGCGGTGCTGATGAATTCGCCGGCCGCACGGTGCTGCTCGCCGAGCAGCTCGCGCTCCAGCCCGAAGGGCGGATGGGTCTGCCACCAGTCGACCCGGGCCTGGTATTCCTTCGCGAGCCGCTCGAGCTCGCCTTGCGCATCGTCGGCATCGAGCCGGCCCTCCAGCGCCTGAGACAGCAGCAGCCGCATCTCGATCAGGTACATCGGCGGCGGCAGGATGTCGGCGACCACATCCTTGGCGACGAAGGCCCGCTCGCTGGCTTCGGACAGGCGTGCCTCGCTCCACAGCCCGGTCAGCGCACAGGCGGAGACGGCGGCGATGCCGATCGCGGCCATCGCGATCTGACGGGTCCGGACGGACATGCGGTTCAGTAGCGTCATCGGTGTACTGCGTGTGGATTCGTTTCCATTCCGGCGGCGCGGCCGGAATGCCCCGGGGAACTGTGCGGGCAACTGTGCAGGAAGACCGGTCGCGGGCAGGTCCGGAAATGATCGGTTTCCGTCCCGTTCCGACACATCCTGAAACCGGATGATTTCTTCTGGTGCATGGCACGCTCCCTGCTGCAAGGCGGTCATGTCGTGCTGCTGTCCGGGGCTTTCGATGCCTTTCCTGCCGTGCCTGTGTCCCGTCTGTCCGCGCCAGGCCGGGGGCGGCGTCGGTTTTGTCGTCAAGCCGACAGAGCGGGGCGCCCGATGAGCGAGGCGATGAAGACCGAGCTGGACTGGTCGGCCTGGGAGGGCTACGGCCAGGGCGATGCGTATGCGGCGGTGCCGCGTCAGGGCGGAGGCTTCGGCCGGGCGGCGGCGCTGTGCATCGGCAGCCGGCAGTGCCAGAAGGCGCGTGGCCAGGCCGGAGACAAGGGCGTGATGTGTCCGAGCTTTCGCATCACCGGCGAGGATCGCCACAGCACCCGGGGCCGCGCGGCGCTGCTGCGCGAGCTGCTCGACGCGCCGGGCGAGACGGTGCGGCTCGACGATCCGGCGCTGCAGGAGGCGATGTCGCTGTGCGTGGCCTGCAAGGGCTGCAAGCGCGAATGCCCGAACGGCGTCGACATGGCGGCGCTGCGCGCCGAGGTGCTGGCGCAGCGCTGGCGCCGCGAGTCGCCGCCGTGGCGCACGCGGCTGATGGCGTCGGTGCCGCGCTGGCTGCCGTGGCTGCGGTGGCTGCGCCCGCTGCTGGCCTGGCGCAACCGCAGTGCGTGGCTGGCGCGCCGGCTCGAGCGCCTGGGGGGCGTGGCGGCGGCGCGCTCGCTGCCGCTGCCGGCCACGCGCTCCTTCGACCGGCTCGAGCCGCGGACCACGATCGGGCTGCCGGACGACGCGCCGGCGCTGCGCGAGGTGGTGCTGCTGGTCGACTGCTTCAGCAACCATCTGGAGCCGCAGGTCGCGCAGGACGCGCTGCGGGTGCTGCAGGCCGCCGGTGTCCGGGTGCACCGGGTGCGGGCGCCGGCGGGCGGGCCGGCCCTGTGCTGCGGCCGGCCGGCCTGGTCGGCCGGTCGCATCGATCAGGCGCGCGACCAGGCGCGCCGGCTGCTCGAGGCGCTGGCGCCGCATCTGGCCGCCGGGCGCAGCGTCGTCGGCCTGGAGCCCTCGTGCCTGACGATGCTGCGCGACGAGTTCCTGCAGATGGGCCTGCCGGCCGATGCGGTGCAGGCGCTGTCGGGGCGGGCCCTGCTGCTCGAGGAGTTCCTGGTGCGGGTCTTCGACGGCCGCGGCGCGGTGCCGCCGTGGCAGCCGCTGGCGGCGACGGTCCATGTGCACGGCCACTGCCACCAGAAGGCCTTCGGCACGCTCAAGCACATGCGCCGCCTGCTCGGCCAGGTGCCGCAGCTGCGCGTCGACTGGATCGAGTCGAGCTGCTGCGGCATGGCCGGCGGCTTCGGCTACGAGGCCGAGCACCATGCGGCGTCGGTGGCGATGGGCGAGCTGGCGCTGCTGCCGGCGGTGCGCGCTGCGCCGGCCGAGGACCTGATCCTGGCCAGCGGCACCAGCTGCCGCCACCAGATCGCCGACGGCAGCGGCCGCCGGTCGCTGCATCTGGCGCAGCTGCTGGCGCGTGCGCTGCCCGGTGCGGCGCCGGATGCGGAGCCGCGCGGTGGCGCACGCTGAGCCGCTGCTGCCGGCCGGGCTGGTGCAGCCGGCCGTGCCGCTGCCGCTGCCCGCGCCGCGCTGGCTGTGGGCGAACGCGCCGCTGGCGGCGGTGCTCGGGCTGGAGCGCCTGGGCTGGCCCGGTGGCGAGCACGGCGCCTTTGCGCAGGCGCTGGCGGGCGCGGCGCCGTGGCCGGGCGGGCTGGAGTCGCCGCAGGCCAGCGCCTACGCCGGTCACCAGTTCGGCCGCTTCAGCGCACGGCTCGGCGACGGGCGGGTGATGACGGTGGCGGTGCTCGACGCGCCGGCCGCCGGCGGCCGGATCGAGCTGCAGCTCAAGGGCGCCGGACCGACGCCGTTCGCGCGCGGCCATGACGGGCGTGCGGTGCTGCGCTCGGCCCTGCGCGAGGCGCTGGCCTGCGAGGCGCTGCATGGCCTGGGCGTGCCGACGACCCGCGCGCTGGCGCTGCTGGCCTCGCCGCTGCAGGTCGAGCGCGACGGCGTGGCCGAGCCGGTCGCGGTGCTGGCGCGCAGCGCGCCGGACTTCACCCGCTTCGGCCATTTCGAGTTCCTCGCCCGGTCCGACGCGGCCGGCCTGGAGGCGCCCGAGCGGATCGCCGCGCTGCAGGCGCTGGCCGACCGCATGATCGAGCGCCACCATCCGGCGCTGGCCGGCCGTCCCGAGCGGCATGCGGCCTGGCTGCACGCGCTGGCGCGGCGTCATGCCGAGCTGGTGGCACGCTGGCAGGTGCTGGGCTTCTGCCATGGCGTGCTCAACACCGACAACTGCTCGGTGCTCGGGCTGACGCTGGACTACGGCCCGTTCGGCTTCCTGGAACGCTTCCGGCCGGAGCATGTCTGCAACGCCTCCGACACCGAAGGCCGCTACCGCTGGTCGGCGCAGCCGGCGGTGATGCGCTGGAACCTGCAGCGGCTGCTGCAGGCCTGCGCGCCGCTGCTGGGGGCGACGCCGCCGGCCCGGGAGGCGGCAGGCGCGGCCATCGAGGCGAGCTTCGACCGCGCGCTGGCGCAGGCGCTGCGCCGGGGCTGGGCGGCCCGGCTGGGATTGCGCGCCGCCGCGGACGAGACGCCGCGGCAGGTGGCGCAGCGCGACGATCTGGTGCTGCGCGCGCTGGCGCTGCTGCAGCGCTCGCGCGCCGACTTCACGCTGTCGTGGTGTGCGCTGGCCGACGCGATGCAGGCCGGAGAACGGCTCGAACGGCTGCCGCCGGCGCATCCCGGCGCCGCGCCGCCGCCCGATCCGGACGGCCTGCTGCGCGAGGCGCTGCTGGCCTGGCAGGCCGACTGGCAGGCGCTGGCGGCCGCGCAGGGCGGGCCGGACCGGGCGCTGCTCGAGCGGTCGAATCCGCGCGTCGTGCTGCGCAACGCCCTGGCGCAGACGGCGATCGACGCCGCCACGGCGGGCGACGTCGCGCCGCTGCAGCGGCTGATGACGCGGCTGGCCCGCCCCTTCGAGCGCGATCGCGACGACGAGCGCGACTTCGGCCCGGCGCAGGCCGCGGCGCCGGAGATCGGCTGCTCGGCCTGAACCTGCGCATTCCAGGAGCCGAGAACATGGTGATTCCCCCCGATCCGCACGAGCTGGTCGTCGCCGAGATGATCACGCACGAGCATGTCTGGCACGGCGCCGGCGCGACCTGCGACGAGGCGCGCGAGGCGCTGCTGTCGGCCTGGGCACGCCACCGCGCCGGCGTGCTGCGCCAGCATCCGCAGCTGGCCGCCAGCCTGCCCGAGGCCGCGGCGATGCCGACGCACTTCCGCATCCGCTACCGCGCCTACTGCCGAGGCGGGGGCTGGCGCGACGACGAGCGGCTGGTCTGACGCCTGCCCCGGGCGCCGCTCAGCCCGCGCCCAGCAGCGCCGCGCGCGTCAGCAGCAGCACCTGATCGTGGCCGGCGCTGGTTTCCAGCCAGATCGCCTCGAGCTGCGGGAAGGCGGCCTCGAAGTGCTCGCGCTCGTTGCCGATCTCCAGCACCAGCACCGCGTCGGGCGACATGCGTGCGGGCGCGTCCTTCAGCAGCTGGCGCACGAAGTCCATGCCGTCGCTCCCCCCGGCCAGCGCGATCTGCGGCTCGGCCAGGTACTCGGGCGGCAGCGCCGCCATCGACGCGGCGTTGACATAGGGCGGGTTGCACAGGATCAGGTCGTAGGGGCCGGCCAGCGCAGGCGAGCCCAGGCCGTCGCTCTCGACCAGGCGGATGCGCCCGGCCAGCTCGTGTCGGTCGACGTTGAGACGCGCCACCGCCAGCGCGTCCGGGGAGATGTCGGCGGCGTCGACCTCGATGTCGGGGAAGGCCATCGCCGACAGCACCGCCAGGCTGCCGTTGCCGGTGCACAGGTCCAGCACCCGGCGGGTGTCGGGCGAGAGCCAGGCGTCGAGCTCGGCGCCCAGCTCGGCGTCGGCCAGCAGCTCGGCGATGAAGGAGCGCGGCACGATGACGCGCTCGTCGACATGGAAGGGCACGCCCTGCAGCCAGGCCTCGCCGGTCAGGTAGGCGGCCGGGCGGCGGCTGTCGATGCGGCGCTGCACCAGCGCCTCGACCTGCGCGGCGGCCTCGGGAGGCACCGCGTCGTCCGCGACCTCGTCGAGCGCGTCGAGCGGGTGGCCGAGCTGCCACAGCACCAGCCAGGCGGCCTCGTCGAAGGCATTGGTCGTGCCGTGGCCGAAGCTCACGCCGGCGGCGTCGAGCCGCGCGGCCATCGCCTCGACGAGCTGCAGCGTGGTGGAAGACGGAGAAAGGGTCGAAGTCATGCGAGCAGGCGCTCCAGCGTGCGCAGGTAGATGTCCTTGAGCGGGCCGAGCGCGGAGAGTTCGCAGTTCTCGTCGATCTTGTGGATGGTGGCGTTGACCGGTCCGAACTCGACCACCTGCGGGCAGATGCGCGCGATGAAGCGGCCGTCGGAGGTGCCGCCGCTGGTGGAGAGTTCGGTCTCCAGGCCGGTGACGTCGCGGATCGCGCCGGCCAGCGCCTCGACCAGCGGGCCCGGCCGGGTCAGGAAGGGCCGACCGCTCAGGCTCCAGTCGAGCCGGTAGTCCAGGCCGTGGCGGTCGAGCACCTCGTGCACCCGCGCCTGCAGGCCCTCGGGCGTCGACTCGGTCGAGAAGCGGAAGTTGAAGTCGGCCACCAGCTCGCCGGGAATGACGTTGGTGGCGCCGGTGCCGGCGTTCAGGTTGGAGATCTGCCAGCTCGTCGGCGGGAAGTGGTCGTTGCCCTGGTCCCAGACGAGGCTGGCCAGCTCGGCCAGCGCCGGCATCGCCAGGTGGATCGGGTTCTTCGCCAGATGCGGATAGGCGATGTGGCCCTGCACGCCGCGCACCGTCAGCCGGCCCGACATCGAGCCTCGCCGGCCGTTCTTGACCATGTCGCCCAGGTGCTCGACCGAGGTCGGCTCGCCGACGATGCAGGCGTCGAGCCGCTCGCCGCGGGCCTCCAGCCAGTCGCAGACCTTGACCGTGCCGTCGCGCGCGGGGCCCTCCTCGTCGCTGGTGAGCAGGAAGGCGATCGCGCCGCGGTGGTCGGGGTGGGCGGCGACGAACTCGCGCACCGCCTCGACCATCGCCGCCAGCGAGGTCTTCATGTCGGCGCTGCCCCGGCCCCAGAGGCGGCCGTCGCGGTGCGTCGGCACGAAGGGGTCGGAACTCCACAGTTCGACCGGGCCGGTGGGCACCACATCGGTGTGGCCGGCGAAGACCAGCGTCGGGCCGTCGCCGCCGGTCCCGGAGCGCCTGGCCCAGAGGTTGCTGACGCGGAAGTCGTCCGGGCCGAAGGGCAGGTCGTGGCAGTCGAAGCCGAGCGGGCGCAGCTCGGCGGCGATCAGCGCCTGGCAGCCGGCGTCGTCGGGCGTGACCGAGCGGCGGGCGATGAGCTGCTCGAGCAGCGTGAGGGTGGGCAGGTGCATGGAAAGGCGGGGGCGGGGCCGGGCAGCGCGGGCCTTCAGCGCTGCTTGGCGGGGAAGGGCTGAGGGGTGAGCGCGGCGGCGTGGCGGCCGGGCGCGTTCACGCCGGACATCGGCACGCTGTCGGCCATCGAGCCGCGCGGCGCGGGCATGACCTCGAGCTCGATCTCGGTGAAGGACGGACCGTCCTCGGCCTCGGGCTCCTCCTCGGCGGCGCGGCGCGAGGCGGCGCTCTCGTTCTGCAGCCGCCACAGCAGGTTGGTCGGCGAGTCGGCGTTGGCGACGCCCTCGTCGCGGGTGACCAGGCCCTCGCCGATCAGGCGCGCGATGTCCTGCTCGAAGGTCTGCGAGCCCTCGGCCATCAGGCGGTCCATCGCGTCCTTGATGCCGGAGAGATTGCCCTGCTCGATCATCTCGGAGACGAGCTGGGTGTTGAGCAGCACCTCGACGGCCGGGATGCGGCCGCCCTGGGTCGAGCGCAGCAGCCGCTGCGAGACGACCGCGCGCAGGCCCGCGGCCAGGTCCGACTGCAGCGCCGGGCGCGCCTCGGGCGAGTAGAAGGACAGGATGCGGCCCAGCGCGTGGTGGCTGTTGTTGGCGTGCATCGTCGACAGCACCAGGTGGCCGGAGAGCGCATAGGACAGCGCCGCGCTCATCGTCTCGCGGTCGCGGATCTCGCCGATGAAGATGCAGTCCGGCGCCTGGCGCATCGCGTTCTTCAGGCCGATCTGCAGCGACTGCACGTCGCGGCCGACCTCGCGCTGGTTCACCACCGACTTGTGGTTGGTGAACAGGAACTCGATCGGGTCCTCGATGGTCAGGATGTGCCCGGCGACCTGGCGGTTGCGGTGCTGGATCATCGAGGCCATCGTGGTGCTCTTGCCGGTGCCGGTGGCGCCGACCATCAGCACCAGGCCGCGCTTGGCCAGCGAGAGCGTGGCCAGCACGTCGGGCAGGTGCAGCGTCTCCAGCGCCGGGATCTCGGTCGGCATGAAGCGGAACACGCCGGCGATGGTGCCGCGCTGCTTGAAGGCCGACAGGCGGAAGGTGCCCAGCCCGGCGATCGGCACGCCGACGTTGAGCTCGCCGGTCTCGTCGAGCTCCTCGAGCTGGCCGGAGCCGAGCACCTCGGCCAGCAGCTGGCGCGGCTGGTTCGGACCCAGCGGCTCCTGCGTGAGCTGCAGGATCTGGCCGTGGATCTTGATCAGCACCGGCATGTTGGCCGACAGGAACACGTCGGAGGCGCGTTTCTCGGCCATCAGCCGCAGGATGCGCTCCATGTTGCGCGTGCCGTTCATCGTCTTCTTCCCCCTTCGTGTTCCGGTGCGGCGCGGTCGACCGCGTGGTCGATCGCTCGGGCGATCAGTCGCGCAGCAGGTCGTTGATGCTGGTCTTCGAGCGGGTCTGCGCGTCGACGCGCTTGACGATGATCGCGGCGTACATGCTGTAGTCGGCGCCGTTGGCGGCCTTCTTCGGCAGGTTGCCGCTGACCACCACCGAGCCCGAGGGCACGCGGCCGTAGGAGATCTCGCCGGTGGCACGGTCGAAGATCGGGGTCGACTGGCCCAGGTACACGCCCATGCCCAGCACCGAGTGCTCCTCGACGATCACGCCCTCGACCACTTCGGAGCGCGCGCCGATGAAGCAGTTGTCCTCGATGATGGTCGGGTTGGCCTGCAGCGGCTCGAGCACGCCGCCGATGCCGACGCCGCCCGACAGGTGGACGTTCTTGCCGATCTGCGCGCAGGAGCCCACCGTGGCCCAGGTGTCGACCATGCTGCCGGCGTCCACATAGGCGCCGATGTTGACGTAGGACGGCATCAGGATCGCGCCGGGCGCGACGAAGCTGCCGCGGCGGGCGACGGCCGGCGGCACCACGCGCACGCCGGTGGCGCGCAGCTGCTCCTCCGACAGGCCGCCGAACTTGGTCGGCACCTTGTCGAAGAAGGTCAGGGCGCCTTCGCCCATCGGCACGTTGTCGTTCAGGCGGAAGCTCAGCAGCACCGCCTTCTTCAGCCACTGGTGCACGGTCCACTGGCCGACGCCCTCGCGGCTGGCCACGCGCAGGCGGCCGGCGTCGAGCTCGTTGATGGCGTGGGCGACGGCCTCGCGGATCTCGGCCGGGGCGGCGGCGACGGACAGGTTCGCGCGGTCTTCCCAGGCGGCTTCGATGACGGATTGCAGTTGGCTCAGGTCGGACATGGGGATCTCTCGGAGGGGATTCGAAGGAAGGGGAAGGGCGCGGCGGCGCCCGGGTCGGAACGCAGGGTCAGGCCGCGGTGTTGGCCCGGATGAAGGCGGCGATGCGGTGCGCAGCCTCCAGGCACTCGTCGACGCCGGCCACCAGCGCCATGCGCACCCGGCCGGCGCCGGGATTGATGCCGTGCGCCTCGCGGGCGAGGTAGCTGCCCGGCAGCACCGCGACATTGTATTGAGCCAGCAGCTCGCGGGTGAACGCGGTGTCGCTGCCGCCGCAGACGGCCTCGGGCACCTTGGCCCAGAGGTAGAAGCTCGCATCGGGCAGCGCCACGTCCATCACCTCGGCCAGCACCGGCGTGACCTGCGCGAACTTGCGCCGGTACATCTCGCGGTTCTCGACCACATGCGCCTCGTCGTCCCAGGCGGTGATGCTGGCCTGCTGCACCGTGGTGCTCATCGCGCTGCCGTGGTAGGTGCGGTAGAGCAGGAAGGCCTTCAGCAGCGCCGGGTCGCCGGCGACGAAGCCCGAGCGCAGGCCCGGCACGTTCGAGCGCTTGGACAGGCTGGTCAGCACCACCAGGCGCTCGAGGCCGCGGCCCAGGCGCCTGGCGGCCTGCAGCGCGCCCAGCGGCGGCTCGTCGCGGAAGTAGATCTCGGAGTAGCACTCGTCGGAGGCGATGACGAAGCCGTGGCGGTCGGACAGCGCGAAGAGCTGTTCCCATTCCTCCATCGGCACCACCGCGCCGGTCGGGTTGCCGGGCGAGCAGACATAGAGCAGCTGCGTGCGCGACCAGGTCTCGTCGTCGATCTGCGACCAGTCGGCGGCGAAGTTGCGCACCGGATCGCTGTTGGCGAAGACCGGCGTGGCACCCGACAGGTAGGCCGCGCCCTCGTAGATCTGATAGAAGGGATTCGGGCAGACGACGACCGGGCCGCCGCGCTCGAGGTCGCGGCTCGGGTCGATGACGGTCTGCGCCAGCGAGAACAGCGCCTCGCGCGAGCCGTTGACCGGCAGGATCTCGGTGTCGGCGTCGAGCGTGACGCCGTAGCGGCGCTCGATCCAGCCGGCGCAGGCGCGGCGCATCGCCGGCAGGCCGGCGGTGGCCGGATAGGCGGCCAGGCCGTCGAGCGAGCTGGTCAGCGCGAGCTTCAGGAACTCCGGCGTCGGATGCTTGGGCTCGCCGATGCCCAGGCTGATCGGCGCGAGATCCGGGTTCGGTCGGACATCCTTGGTCAGCGCGCGCAGGCGCTCGAAGGGATAGGGCTGAAGACGCGTGAGCAGGGGGTTCATGGGTGCCGGATTATCCGGTATCCGGCCTGTGTCCGGCTCGCGCCCGGCCCGGTCAGGGCCCGGTGCTATCATCGCGCCCGCCCCGTGATCGATGGTTGCGGGAAAATCACTTTCAGATCAAAGACTTGCGGCCGATGCGCCTGAATTCGATCAAGCTCGCGGGCTTCAAGTCCTTTGCCGATCCGACCCATTTCCAGCTGCCCGGGCAGCTGGTGGGCGTGGTCGGCCCCAACGGCTGCGGCAAGTCCAACATCATGGATGCGGTGCGCTGGGTGCTGGGCGAGAGCAAGGCCAGCGAGCTGCGCGGCGAGTCGATGCAGGACGTGATCTTCAACGGCTCGGGCAATCGCAAGCCCGCCGCCCGCGCCAGCGTCGAGCTGATCTTCGACAACGCCAGCGCGCGCGCCGGCGGCCAGTGGAACCAGTACGCCGAGATCGCGGTGCGCCGGGTGCTGACCCGCGACGGCACCAGCCAGTACTACATCAACAGCCAGCCGGTGCGCCGGCGCGACGTGCAGGACGTGTTCCTGGGCACCGGTCTGGGCCCGCGCGCCTACGCCATCATCGGCCAGGGCACGATCAGCCGCATCATCGAGTCGCGCCCCGAGGAGCTGCGCCTGTTCCTGGAGGAGGCCGCGGGCGTCTCCAAGTACAAGGAGCGCCGCCGCGAGACCGAGAACCGCCTGAAGGACACCCGCGAGAACCTCACGCGGGTCGAGGACATCCTGCGCGAGCTCGACACCAACCTCGAGAAGCTGGAGGCGCAGGCGCAGGTGGCGCAGCGCTTCCGCGACCTGCAGCAGGCCGGCACGCTCAAGCTGCACCAGCTCTGGTTCCTGAAGCACCGCGACGCCACCGGCGAGCAGCAGCGGGTGCGCGAGGCGGTGCGGGCGGCGACCAACGCGCTGGAGTCGCGTGTGGCCGAGCTGCGCGCCACCGAGGCGGCGCTGGAGTCGCTGCGCCAGTCGCACTATGAATCGAACGACGCGCTGCACGTCGCCCAGGGCCGTCTGGCCGAGGCGGCGATGCAGGTCAGCCGGCTCGAGGAGCGCATCCGCCATGTGGCCGACGCGCGCCGGCGCAGCCAGCAGCGGCTGACTGAGGCGCAGGCCCAGGCCGCGCAGTGGGTCGAGCGCCAGGCCGAGGCCCAGGCGCAGCTCGAGGACCTGGCCGGGCGCCAGATCGAGGCCGAGGAGCAGGCTGCGGTGCTGGCCGCGCAGCTGGAAGAGCAGGCCGAGGCGCTGCCCGCCGCCGAGGACCGGCTGCGCCAGGCCACCCAGCAGGCCGGCGCCGAGCGGGCCTGCGCCACCGGCGTGCAGCAGCAGATCCAGCTGCTGGCGGCGCAGTCGCGCCACCTCGACGAGCGCCGCCGCGAGATCGAGCTGCGCCGCGAGCGCCTCGGCGCCGAGCGGCGCCAGCTCGCCGCGCCGGACGCCGAGCGGCTGGCGCTGCTGCAGGCGCAGCTCGACGAGGCCCGCGACCTGCAGGCCCAGGCCGAGGAGCGGCTGGCCGCGCTGACCGAGCAGCTGCCCGAGCTGGAGGAGCAGCGCCGCGCCGCGCAGCAGCTCGCCAGCCAGGAGCAGGCGCGTCGCGCCCAGCTGGCCGCGAAGCTCGACGCGCTGCGTGCGCTGCAGGAGAAGGTGCAGCGCGGTGGCCGGCTGCCGCCCTGGCTGGCGCGCCACGGCCTGGACGGGCTGGCGGCGCTGTGGACCCGGCTGCAGGTCGAGCCGGGCTGGGAAAGCGCGCTGGAGGCGGCGCTGCGCGAGCGCCTGCAGGCGCTGGAGATCGGCCGGGTCGAGACGGTGCGCGCCTTCGAGGCCGATCCGCCGCCGGCGCGGCTGGTGTTCTGCAGTCTGGCCGAGGCTGCTCGCGCCGAGGTGCCGGCCGAGGAGGCGCCGCATCTTCCGCTGCCGACGCTGGCCTCGCGGCTGCGCCTGGGCGATGTGGCGCTCTCCGGGCTGCTGGAGGACTGGCTGGCGGGCTGCCGCACCGCGCCGGATCTGGCCGCGGCGCTTTCGCTGCGCGAGCGGCTGCGCCCGGGCGAGCTGATCCTGACGCCGGCCGGCCATGCGGTCAGCCGCCATGCGGTGGCCTTCCATGCGCCGGACTCCGAGCAGTCCGGCCTGCTGGCGCGCGCGCAGGAGATCGAGCAGCTCGACCGCCAGACCCGCGCGCAGGGGCTGCTGGCCGACGGCGCGCGCGACGCGCAGGTGCGCGCCGAGGCTGCCGCCGCCGAGGCCTCGCGCCAGCTCGCCGTCGCCCGGCGCGAGGCGGGCGAGGCGCAGTCGCGCGCGCATCAGCTGCAGGTCGAGGTGCTGCGCCTGGCGCAGCAGGCCGAGCAGGCCACCCGCCGGCGCGAGCAGCTCGACGCCGAGATCGCCGAGATCGACCTGCAGGCCGAGGACATCGAGGAGCGCCGCCAGACCGATCAGGCCCGGCTGGAAGAGCTGGATCTGCAGCTGGGCGATGCGCAGGAGGCGCAGGTCGCCGCCGAGGACCGGGTGCTGGAGGCCGAGCGGCGCCTGGGCGACGCGCGCGAGCAGCTGCGCCGGCTCGAGCGTGGCGCGCAGGAGGCGCAGTTCGGCGCCCGCGCGCTGGAGGCGCGCCGTGGCGAGCTGCAGCGCGCGATCGAGACCGCCGCGCAGCAGATCCGCGCCGCCACCCAGACCGAGAGCCAGCTGCAGCTCGAGCTCGACGGCTTCGACGAGGCCTCGACCAGCGAGGGCCTGCAGGAGGCGCTGGAGCTGCGCATCGAGCGCGAGCAGGCGCTCTCGGGCGTGCGCTCGCGCCACGAGGAGCTCACGCTGCAGCTGCGCCAGCACGACGAGCGCCGCGGCGCGCTCGAGCGCGAGCTGCAGCCGCTGCGCGACGACATCACCCGGCTGCAGCTCGAGGAGCAGGCCGCCTCGCTGGGCGGCGCGCAGTTCATGGAGCAGCTGCAGGCCGCCGGCGTCGATCTGGCGCCGCTCGCCGAGGGCATCGAACGCGACGGCGTGCGCCTGCACGGCCTGCAGGCCGAGATCGACCGGCTGCAGCGCGAGATGAACGCGCTGGGCGCGGTCAACCTGGCCGCGCTCGAGGAGCTGGGCTCGGCGCGCGAGCGCAAGGGCTTCCTGGATGCGCAGAACGCCGACCTGCAGGAGGCGATGCAGACCCTGGAGGAGGCGATCCGCAAGATCGACGCCGAGACGCGCGACCTGCTGCGCAGCACCTTCGAGCGGGTCGACGCCGGCTTCGGCCAGATGTTCCCGTCGCTGTTCGGCGGCGGCACCGCCCGGCTGGTGATGACCGGCGAGGAGATCCTCGACGCCGGCGTGCAGGTCATGGCGCAGCCGCCGGGCAAGAAGAACTCGACCATCCATCTGCTGTCGGGCGGCGAGAAGGCGCTGACCGCCATCGCGCTGGTCTTCGCGATCTTCCAGCTCAATCCGGCGCCGTTCTGCCTGCTCGACGAGGTCGATGCGCCGCTGGACGACGCCAATACCGAGCGATATGCCCGCCTCGTGCGCCGAATGTCGGACCAGACGCAGTTCCTGTTCATCTCGCATAACAAAATAGCGATGGAAATGGCAGAACAGCTCATCGGGGTGACAATGCAGGAGCAGGGCGTCTCGCGCATCGTCGCCGTCGACATGGAGGCCGCCGTCTCGATGGCGGAGTCATGAGATGAGCCAGCGATGCGACTGCCGCGCAACGACACGCACTGACGACAAGGAAAACGGGGTCCGATGAATTCGCTTCAACTCTGGTTGGCCATCATCGGCGGGCTGGTGCTCGCCGGGGTGATCGGGCATGGCGCCTGGCAGACCCGCCGGGCGTCCGGCCGGGGCCGGCCCGCGAGCGCTCCCGCGCCGGCCCCGGCCGTGCCGGCCGAGCCCGACACCACGCCGCTGCCGCGGCCCGAGGAGATCGATCCGGTCTCGCTGCGCACCGTGCCGATGGCACACGAGCCCAGCTTCGCGCCGGAGCCGGCGGCCACGCAGCCGGCGGTCTTCGACAGCCTGCCGCGCGAGATCCCGATGCCGGTGGCGCCGGTCGCGGTCGAGCCGCCCGCGCCGATCGAGCAGCGCCTGGCCGAGGTGCCGGCCGCGCTGGTGCAGCCGCCGCGCCGCCAGAGCACCAGCGCGCGCATCGACGCGCTGATCGACTCGGTCGTCGAGATGCTGCCCGACGAGCCGCTGCCGGGCGAGCAGGTGCTCGCGCATGTGCCGCCGAGCCGTCGCGCCGGCAGCAAGCCCTTCCTGATCGAGGCGCGGCCGGTCGGCGGCGGCGACTGGGAGGCGCCGCTGGCCTCGGCACGCTACGACGCGCTGCGCGCCGGGCTGCAGATGGTCAATCGCAGCGGGCCGATCAACGAGATCGAGTATTCCGAGTTCGTGCAGAAGATCCAGGCCTGCGCCGATTCGCTCGGGGCGGCGGTCCGCTTTCCCGACATGCTCGAGGTGGTCGGCCAGGCGCGTGCGCTCGACCACATCGCGGTCAACCATGACGCGCAGCTGGCGATGCGGCTGCACGCCCGCCGCGGCAGCTGGCCGCTGAGCTGGGTGCAGCAGCACGCCTCGCGCCACGGCTTCGTCAACGGACCGACCCCGGGCCGGCTGGTGCTGCCGGGCCGCGGCGAGGCGGCGCCGGCGGTGCTGGAGCTGTCGCTGGACGCGCAGGCGGCGCTGGCCGACGATCCCGGCAATGTCTGGGTCGACGAGATGTCGCTGGTCTTCGACGTGCCGCAGACACCGCGCCAGGAGCAGCCCTTCAACGCCTGGTGCGCCTCCGGCCAGGCGCTGGCGATCGCGCTGGACGCCGACGTCACCGACGACAACGGCCAGATGCTCAACGCCGAGTCCTTCGCGATGATCCGCGAGGACCTCGACGGCCTGTACGACAAGCTCGAGGAGTTCGGCCTGCCCGCGGGGGCGCCGGTCACGCGCCGCCTGTTCAGCTGAGATCCGGCCGAGATCCGGCCGAGGGCGTGCCGCGCCTACACTGGCGCGCATGTCCCAGACCGATCTCTTTTCCGACGCTCCCTCCGACCTGCCTCCGCCTTGCGCGGAGCCGGCCGCCCTGCGCGCGGCCGAGCTGCGTCGCCAGCTCCACCATCACGCCCACCGCTACTACGTGCTCGACGCGCCGGAGATTCCGGATGCCGAGTACGACCGCCTGTTCGCCGAGCTGCAGGCGCTCGAGGACGCCGATCCGGGGCTGCGCACGCCCGACTCGCCCACGCAGCGGGTCATCGGCGCGGTGCTCGACGGCTTCGCATCGGTGCGCCATGCCGTGCCGATGCTCTCGATCCGCACCGAGACCGACACCGAGGCCAGCGGCGCTGTCGCCTTCGACGCGCGGCTGCGCCGCGAGCTCGAGCTGGGCGAGGACGCGCCCGCGCTGCGCTACGCCTGCGAGCTGAAGTTCGACGGCCTGGCGATCAGCCTGCGCTACGAGCAGGGCGTGCTGGTGCGTGCGGCCACCCGCGGCGACGGCGAGACCGGCGAGGACGTGACGCAGAACATCCGCACCCTCCATCAGATCCCGCTGCGGCTGCGCAAGGACGTGCACGAGGCTCCGGCGGTGCTGGAGGTGCGTGGCGAGGTCTACATGCGCCGCGACGACTTCGAGCGGCTCAACGAGCGCCAGCGCGAGCGCATCGCCCGCGGCGACAAGGGCGAGAAGACCTTCGTCAACCCGCGCAATGCCGCCGCCGGCGCGGTGCGCCAGCTCGACCCGGCGATCGCTGCGAGCCGGCCGCTGAGCTTCTTCGCCTACGGCCTGGGCGAGGTGGTCGGCTGGGACGGCCCCGAGGTCGGGGGCGAGCCCGCCACGCATTCCGGGGTGCTCGACCGGCTGGCGGGCTGGGGCCTGCCGGTCTGCGCCGAGCGCGCGGTGGTCGAGGGCGCCGAGGGGCTGGCGGCCTTCCATGCCCGCGTGGGCGCGCTGCGCGACACGCTGCCCTTCGACATCGACGGCGTGGTCTACAAGGTGGACGAACTGGCGCTGCAGCGCCGCCTGGGCTTCGTCAGCCGCGAGCCGCGCTGGGCGGTGGCGCACAAATACCCCGCGCAGGAGCAGATGACGCGCGTGCTGGCGATCGACATCCAGGTCGGGCGCACCGGCAAGCTCACGCCGGTGGCCAAGCTCGAGCCGGTCTTCGTCGGTGGCACCACCGTCAGCAACGCCACGCTGCACAACGAGGACGAGACGCGCCGCAAGGACGTGCGCGTCGGCGACACGGTGATTGTGCGCCGCGCCGGCGACGTGATTCCCGAGGTGGTCGGCGTGGTGCCGGAGCGCCGACCGCCGGACGCCGGCGAGCCCTTCGACCTCTACCTGCGCCTGCAGGGCCGCTGCCCGGTCTGCGCCAGCGACATCGTGCGGGAAGAAGGCGAGGCCGACTGGCGCTGCACCGGCGGCCTGTTCTGCCCGGCGCAGCGCAAGCAGGCGCTGCTGCACTTCGCCGGCCGGCGTGCGATGGACATCGAGGGCCTGGGCGACAAGGTGGTCGACCAGCTGGTCGACAGCGGCCTGATCCGCACGCTGCCCGAGCTCTACAAGCTGGGCGTGCTCAAGCTCGCCGCGCTCGAGCGCATGGGCGAGAAGAGCGCGCAGAACCTGGTCGACGCGCTGGAGAAGAGCCGCCACACCACGCTGGCGCGCTTCCTGTTCGGGCTGGGCATCCGCCATGTGGGCGAGTCGACCGCCAAGGCGCTGGCGCGCCACTTCGGCGGCATCGACCGGCTGATGGACGCCACGCCCGAGCAGCTGGTCGAGGTACCCGACGTCGGGCCGATCGTGGCGGCCAGCCTGCGCACCTTCTTCGACCAGCCGCACCACCGCGAGGTGGTCGAGCAGCTGCGCGCCGCCGGCGTCACCTGGGACGAACACGAGGGCGCGCCGCCGGCGCAGAGCCTGCCGCTGGCCGGCCTGACCTTCGTGCTGACCGGCACGCTGCCGACGATGGGCCGCGACCAGGCCAGGGACCTGATCGAGGCCGCCGGCGGCAAGGTCAGCGGCTCGGTCTCGAAGAAGACGAGCTATGTCGTGGCGGGCGCGGAGGCCGGGTCGAAGCTTGACAAGGCTCAGTCCCTGAGCCTGCCGATCCTCGATGAGGAAGGTTTGCTGAAGCTTGTCGCCTCGTTGCGGGCGGCGCGGTACCCGTGAAGCGCCCAATAAGTCGCAATATCGGAAAAGTGCGCTCCAGAACCCCCGAAATGAAGGGTTAGTCTGCCGCTTGTCGAGTTCCAGAATGCAACGCAACCAGCTGGACAGGACCTGTCCGCCGATCTCGCGGTGATCCATCGCAGGTTCGGCGGGCGAGCCAGCAGGGCTTACGACCCAAGTTGCATCAAGCGTGGAACCGATGGACATGAAGAAGTTGTCGATGATGGGGGCGCTGCTGGCGTTCGGCCTGCTGGCCGGTTGCGGTGGTGGTGGTGGCGGCGGTGGCGGCAGCGACACGCCGGCGAAATCGACCGGCGAGGTGCTGACCAGCGTGTCGGCCTCGACGCTGCAGATCGACCGCGGCACCACGGTGGCGGGCACCGATGCGAACGGCGACAGCGTGCGCGACGACGTCGCCACCTGGATCGCCGCCCAGGGCTACACCGCGCCGATGGGCTCGGCGGTCACGCAGCTGGCCAAGGCCTACCAGGGCGCGCTGACGGTCGGCGTGTCCGACAGCGATGCGCTGCGCAAGGCGCGCACCGCCGCCAGCGATGCGGTCGAGTGCGTGATGCAGACGGCCGCCACGATCGATGCCGGCTACAAGGCGGTCGCCGACCTGCGCCGCGTCGCGGTCAACACCGATGCCCGCGTCCAGGCCTATCTGGCCTACACCGCGGCCGTCAACGACACCGTGGTTCGGGCCCCGGACGGCAATGGCTGCGCCAGCCAGTGACATCACAGGGAGCGACACGATGAAGAGCACGAACACTTTCCTGCGTCACGCACTGGCGCTTGCGGCCGGTGCGGCGCTGATGGCCGGCCACGTCACCGGTTCGGCCGCGACCACGGGCATCTGCGATCCGGACGGCGGCTACACGGTCGCGTACTACAACGGCACGATGGCGCTGCCCGACGATGCCGACGCGCAGCGCGCCGCGATGCGCCGCGCCCGCCACGGCGTCAACACCGGCGCGATCGAGACGATCAACGGCGAGGTGGTCCACTACGAGACCTTCTACTCGGCCAACACCGCGCAGCTGCAGGCGCTGGCCACGACCTACCGCCAGTCGCTCGACGGCGCGCTGAGCGCGTACTGGGAGTATTTCTGGGACTTCCTGGGCGGCGACAACTCGGGCTGGACGGCCCTGGCGACGAAGACGGGCGACTCGCGCTTCACCGCGCTGGGCTCGTCCTTCCCGGCCCAGGTCGCCTCGCAGACGGCGGCCGCGCTGTCCGAGATGAAGACCGCGGTGCCGACCTCGACGACGCTGGGCAACGTGCAGAAGGCGCGTGTCCAGGCGCTCTACACCGAGCGCCAGAAGGTCACGCTGGTCAGCCAGGGTGAGCAGGGCGCGCTGTTCGCGGACAAGGGCTTCGCCAGCATCGGCTCGCCGACCGACGGCACGATGCTGCGTCTGGGCCTGAGCGCCCGTCCGGGCTCCGACGCTTCGGCCCTGAGCGCGAAGATGGCCGCGCTGGTCACGCCGACCAACCTGGCCAACAACAAGGGCTTCTTCACCGCGACGCTGTCGTGGTCACTGCCTGCAAGTGCATATGGTTCGCGTAACGACTTTGACCTGCACGTGATTGAGCCTACACCTCCGGTGAAAAGCAGTTCTTATGTCCAGTGGGTTCACTACTTGGACGAAAATGATCCCGCCAAAGGCGGCGGAGGCGATAGTCAAGTCACCAACTCTTTGAAGGGTTACGCTGGCTACTTGGATCGTGATGGCAAGGGGTTCACCGCTGACAGCACGACGGAGCACTACTACGCCTCTTGTGACGAGACAAAGTTGCTTGAGGGAACCTACTGGATTGCTGTCACAAAGGTGAGCGGTGTCGACCCCGCGCGGACTTCGATCACGCTGCAGATTGCCACGGCTAAGGCAGGCGAGGTGTACTCGAAGACCTTCGCCTACGACGACATCCTGGTCTTCGACCGTCAGACCTACCTGACCTTCCCAGTCAAGATCGAGCTGAAGAAGAATGCTGACGGCACCTGGGCCAAGCCGGTGGTGACGCCGTACGCACCTTCGGCCAGCTACGACAGCACCGGTCTGCCAACCACCAAACTCTGATCTTTGACCCTGTTGGATGCATATGCGCATCCGACGACCCGAAAAAAAGCCGCGGTACCCGCCGCGGCTTTTTCTTTTTGGCTTCTGGCCTCAGCGCTGCTGTCCAACCACCTCAGAGATCCTGATCCAGCGCGCGCGCCACGCCCAGCAGCGCTGGCGACACGCTGGCGTCGATCACGAAGACCGGCATCTGCGCCAGATAGGCCTGGAAGCGTCCCTTGGCCTCGAAGCGGGCGCGGAAGGGCGAGCGGTCGAGGAAGTCGCCCAGGCGCGGCACGATGCCGCCGCCGATGTAGACGCCACCCAGCGCGCCCAGCGTCAGCGCCAGGTTGCCCGCGACGCTGCCCAGCAGCGCGCAGAAGCGCGAGGCCGCCTCGACGCTGCGGGCGCATTCGCCCGAGAGCGCGCGGCGGCTGACGTCGGCCGGCGTCGACGCGGTCGCGGCCACGCCGTCGAGCTGGCAGACGGCCTCGTACAGCGCCACCAGGCCGGCGCCGCAGATCGCGCGCTCGGCCGAGGCGTGGCCGTAGCGCTCGCGCAGCACCGCGATGATCGCCTCCTCGCGCGCGTCGCCTGCCGCCAGCGTCACATGGCCGCCTTCGCCGGCCAGCGCGACCCACTGGTCGCCGGCCGGCAGCAGGCCGGACACGCCCAGGCCGGTGCCCGGGCCGATCAGCGCGATCGGGGCCTGCGGGCGGGCGCTGCCGCCGCCGACCTGGCGCAGCTCGTGCGGCTGCAGCGAGGGCAGCGCCAGCGCCAGTGCGGTGAAGTCGTTGATCACCACCAGCCGCTGCAGCCCCAGCTCGGCCTGCAGGCCCGAGATCGAGAAGCCCCAGTGGTGGTTGGTCATGCGGATCTCGTCGCCGGTGACCGGATTGGCGATGCCCATCGCCATCGAGCCGGGCTGCCCCAGGCCGGTGCCGGCGAGATAGGCGCGCACCGCGTCGGCCAGCGTCGCGTGCTCGGCGCAGGGCAGGGTGCGGATCTGGTCGATCGCGGCGCCATCATGCGCGATCCAGCCGAAGCGGGCGTTGGTGCCGCCGATGTCGGCCACGAGGCGGGGATAGGGCGAACGGGAGCTCATCTGCGGGGCGTTCAATCGGGAATGAAGAGGAGGGGCGGACAGGTGCAGGCCGGAAACGGCAGCGGCGCGCCATCCTAGCGCGCCGCAGGTTTCGTGCCCAGAACAAGCCGGCACCGGGGCCGGCCTGTCCGGGCGGGGCGGATCAGCGGCCCAGGCGCTTTTCGGTCTCGCCGTCGAAGAGGTGGACCGCGTCGGTCGACCAGCTCAGGTTCACCCGGTCGCCGACCTGCTCGTCGACATGGCCGGGCACGCGCACCACCACCGGGCCGGCGGCGGTCTTGACCGACACGTAGGTCTCCGGGCCGGTGGGCTCCAGCATGGTGATCTCGCCGGCCAGGCCGCTGGAGGCGAAGCTGATCTTCTCCGGGCGCAGGCCGTAGATCACCTTGCGGCCGGCCGGGGCCGCCGCCTGATGCTCGGCATGGGTCGCCAGCAGCGTGCCATTCACCGACACGCCGCCGGCGGCGACCGTGCCGCGCAGCATGTTCATCGCCGGCGAGCCGATGAACTCGGCCACGAAGACGGTGGCCGGGCGGGCGTAGATGTCGTCGGGCGTGCCGAACTGCTGCACCACGCCGCCCTGCATCACCGCGATGCGGTCGCCCAGCGTCATCGCCTCGACCTGATCGTGGGTGACGTAGACGGTGGTCGTCTTGGTGCGCTGGTGCAGCTGCTTGATCTCGGCGCGCATCTCCACGCGCAGCTTGGCGTCGAGGTTGGACAGCGGCTCGTCGAAGAGGAACAGCGCCGGGTCGCGCGCCAGGGCGCGGCCCATGGCCACGCGCTGGCGCTGGCCGCCCGAGAGCGCGCCGGGCTTGCGCTCGAGCAGGTGCTCGATCTGCAGCATCTTGGCCACGCGGGCCACGGCCTTGTCGCGCTCGGCCTTCGGCACCTTGCGCATCTCCAGGCCGAAGGCGATGTTCTCGGCCACGTTCATGTTCGGGTAGAGCGCGTAGCTCTGGAACACCATGGCGATGTCGCGGTCCTTGGGCAGCGCGTTCGTGACGTCGCGCTCGCCGATGTGGATGGTGCCGCTGGTGGGGCTGTCGAGGCCGGCGATCATCGACAGCAGCGTCGACTTGCCGCAGCCCGACGGGCCCACCAGGATCAGGAACTCGCCCTTCTCGATCTCGAGATCGATGCCCTTGAGGATGTGGATGTCGCCGCTGTAGGTCTTGCGGACGTTGCGGATGGAAAGTGCGCCCATGATGAGATCCTGAATCCTTCTTAACCCTTGACGGCGCCGGCGGTCAGCCCGCGCACGAAGTACTTGCCTGCGACGACGTAGACGAAGAGCGTCGGCAGCGCGGCGATCATCGCGGCGGCCATGTCCACGTTGTATTCCTTGACCGAGCTGGAGGTGTTGGCCAGGTTGTTCAGGCCCACCGTGATCGGCTTGGAATCGGCGCCGGAGAAGACCACGCCGAACAGGAAGTCGTTCCAGATGTTGGTGAACTGCCAGATCAGCGTCACGACCAGGATGGGCGTCGACAGCGGCAGCACGATGCGCACGAAGATGCGGAAGAAGCCGGCGCCGTCGAGCATCGCCGCCTTGATCAGCTCGTCGGGCAGACCGATGTAGTAGTTGCGGAAGAACAGCGTGGTCGAGGCCAGGCCCATCAGCACGTGCACCGTGATCAGGCCCCAGATCGAGTCCGACAGGCCGATCCAGCCCAGGATCTGCGACATCGGCAGCAGCACCACCTGCAGCGGCATGAACACGCCGAACAGCATGAAGGAGAACAGCAGCTCGCTGCCCTTGAAGCGCCACTTGGTCAGCACGTAGCCGTTGAGCGCGCCCAGCGTGGTCGAGACCGCCACGGCCGGGATGATCATGGCCATCGAGTTCCAGAAGTAGGGCTTCAGGCCGTTGCAGTCGGTGCCGGTGCAGGCGCTCGACCAGGCCTTGCCCCAGGCCGTGAAGTCCAGCGCGGCCGGCAGGGCCAGCAGGCTGCCGCCGCGGATCTCGCTCATGTCCTTCAGCGAGGTCACGAGCATCACGTAGAACGGCAGCAGGAAGAACAGCGCGAAGACGCCGAGCAGGCCGAAGATGATGAAGCGGTGGACGTTTTTCATGAGGGGACTCTCCGCCGGCGCCGGGTCAGCGACGCTGCGAGCGCAGCTCGCTGTACAGGTAGGGCACGACGATGGCGGCGACGGTGGCCAGCATCACGGTGGCCGAGGCCGCGCCCAGACCGATCTGGCCGCGGGTGAAGGCGTGGGTGTACATGAAGGTCGCCGGCACGTCGGTGGCGAAGCCGGGGCCGCCGGCGGTCAGCGCCATCACCAGGTCGAAGCTCTTGATCGCGATGTGCGCCAGCACCATCAGCGTCGAGAAGAAGACCGGGCGCATGCTCGGCACGATGATGCGCCAGTAGATCTGCGGCAGCGTCGCGCCGTCGATCTGCGCGGCCTTGATGATCGAGTCGTCGATGCCGCGCAGGCCGGCCAGGAAGAGGGCCATCACGAAGCCCGAGCTCTGCCAGACGCCGGCGATCACGACCGTGTAGATCGCCATGTCGGGGTCGACCAGCCAGCCGAAGCGGAAGTTCTCGAAGCCCCACTGGTTCATCAGGTGCTCCAGGCCCAGGCCGGGATTGAGGATCCACTTCCAGGCGGTGCCGGTGACGATGAAGCTCAGCGCCATCGGGTAGAGGTAGATCGTGCGCAGCAGGCCTTCGGCACGGATCTTCTGGTCGAGCAGGATCGCCAGCAGCAGGCCCAGCGCCATGCCGATGCCGATGAACAGCACCGAGAACAGCCCCAAATTCTTCAGCGCCACCATCCAGCGCTCCGACTCGAACAGCGTCACGTACTGCTGCAGGCCGACGAAGTCGTAGTTCGGCAGCAGACGCGAGGCCGAGACGGACAGGTAGCCGTTCCAGGCGATCAGGCCGTAGATGAACAGGAACGAGAGGACGAAGCTGGGGGCGAGCACGAGGCGCGGCAGCCAGCGGTCCAGCCGGGCGGCGGTGGAGGAGGACATGGTGGTGGCGAGCTGGGGGAATGGGGCCCGCCCGCGGCGGGGCAGGCCCTGAAAGGGCCATGGCCGCCGCGGCGGCCATGGCAGGTCGGCGAGCCGGGCGGCTCAGGCCGGGATCACTTCGCCATCGCGGCCGAGGCGATCTTGGCCTTGGCTTCGGCGACCGACATCTTGTCGCTGTTCCAGAACTGGCTGACCGCGTCCTGGATCGCGCCGGCCGCCGCCGACGGCACGGCCATGCCGTGCGCGACCGAGGGCACCAGCGAGGCCGACTTGGCGGTGTCGACGAAGTCCTTGCTCGAGAGCTTGGCGCAGTCGTCGAACTTGGCCAGGTCCATGTTCAGGCGCACGGGAATGGAGCCCTTGTTCAGGTTGAACACTTCCTGGAAGTCGGTCGACATGATCGCGGCGGCCAGATCCTTCTGCGCCTTGACGTTGGCCTCGTTCTTCAGCTTGAACATCGCGAAGGAGTCGACGTTGAAGGTGAAGGCCTTGGCGGTGCCGGGGGCGGCGGCGCAGGTGAAGTCCTTGCCCGGGACCTTGCCGGCGGCGATGAACTCGCCCTTGGCCCAGTCGCCCATCAGCTGCATGCCGGCCTCGCCCTTGATGACCATCGCGGTCGCCAGGTTCCAGTCGCGGCCGGCGGCATTCTTGTCGGTGTAGCCCTTGACCTTGCGGAAGGTCTCCAGGACCTTGTCCATGGTGGCGCTCTTCAGCGTGCCCTGGTCGAGCTGCACCAGGGCCTTCTTGTAGAAGTCGGTGCCGCCGACGCCGAGGGCCACGCTCTCGAAGGTGGTGAAGTCCTGCCAGGGCTGGCCGCCGTGCGCCACCGGGATGATGCCGGCCTTCTTCAGCGCCTCGGCCGAGACGAAGAACTCGTCCCAGGTGGTCGGCACCTTGGCGCCGGCCTTCTTGAAGACTTCCGGGTTGGCCCACAGCCAGTTCACGCGGTGCACGTTGACCGGCGCAGCGATGTAGCTGCCCTTGTACTTCATGACGTTGGCCACGACCGGGGGCAGCACGCTGTCCCACTTCTCGGCCTTGGCGACGTCGTCGATGTTGGCCAGCACGCCCTCGGCGGCCCATTCCTGCAGCGACGGGCCCTTGATCTGGGCCGCGGCCGGCGCATTGCCCGAGACCACGCGCGACTTCAGCACCGTCATGGCCGAATCGCCGCCGCCGCCGGCGACCGCGAAGTCCTTCCAGGTGTGGCCCTTGGCCTGCAGCGTCGCCTTCAGCGCCGACGCGGCCTTGGCCTCGCCGCCCGAGGTCCACCAGTGCAGCACCTCGACCTCGCCGGCCTGCGCCAGGCCCGCCACGGTCAGGCCGGCCACGGTGGCCAGCAGGGTGCGCGCGAAGCGCGTCGTCTTCTCCATCTTCTTCATGTCTGCTCCAGTCCAGGGGTGGGTGGGTGTCTCGCGCAGGGTACGGATGCGTCCCCGCTGACAGGCATGAAGATTAATGATGCTTTAAAGGATTAACATTAGGTGAAATCCCTGATATCTGCCGTTCAGGTCCCGGCGGGCGGGGCGCCTGCCGGATCGGTCAGCGGCAGCAGCACCGACATGCGGGTGCCGTGCGGGTTCAGCCGGGCCACCTGCACCCGGCCGTGGTGGCGCTCGACGATCTCGCGCACGATCGCCAGGCCCAGGCCGCAGCCGCGGCCCTCGTTGGTGCCGCGGAAGAAGCGCTCGAAGATCGCGCCGTGCAGCGCCTCCGGGATGCCCGGGCCGGTGTCGTCGACCTCGACGATCGCGCGCCGGCGTGCGCCGTCCTCGCGCACCCGCACGGTGATCTCGGCGCCGCGGCCGGCATAGCGGATCGCGTTGTCGATCAGGTTGGCGATGGCCTCGCGGATCAGCAGCGCGTTGCCGTCGAGCACCAGCGGCGGCGGCTCGTCGCCGTCCTCCGGCTCGTCCATGCCGAGGTCCCGCCCGTCGGCCAGCGCGCGCGGCACCAGCTCGGCGGTCAGCTCCTGCACCAGCCGGCGCAGGTCGAAGCGGCTGCGCCCGATGCGCGCCACCGATTCGGGCTCGGCGCGCGCCAGCGTCATCAGCTGGTTGATCAGGTGGGCGCTGCGGGTGGCGCTCTCGTGCACGCGCTGCAGCCGCGCCTGCAGCGCCGGGTCGCTCGTCTCCTTGAGCGCGAGTTCGGTCTGGCCCTTCAGGCCGGCCAGCGGCGTGCGCAGCTGGTGCGCGGCGTCGCCGATGAAGCGCTGCTGCGCCGCCACCGAGTCGCGCACCGCCGCCAGCAGCGTGTTGACCGCCGCGGCCAGGTCGCGCACTTCCTCCGGCGCGGATTCCAGCTCGATCGGCGCGAGGTCGTCGGGGCCGCGGCCGCTGACGGCCTCGCGCAGCCGCGCCAGCGGCGCCAGCCCGGTGCGCACGCCCGCCCACACCAGCGCCGACATCGCCAGCACCAGCAGCGACAGCGGCAGCGCGGTGTCGACCAGCAGGTCGCGCGCCAGCGCCTCGCGGCTGACGCGGCTCTTGGCGACCTGCACCATCATGCGCTGCCCCTGTCCGGGCTCGCCGTAGTTCAGCAGGATGGCGGCCACGCGCACCGTGACCTCGCCGTCGGGCGTCTCGATGCGGGCGTCGTAGAACGAGGGCCGCTCGGGCACCAGGGCCTCGATGTCGGCCGGCGGCGTCAGCTTGTGGTTGCCGAGGATGAACTCGCCCGGCGGGCTGCTGACCATGTAGTAGACCCGGTCGTCCGGGTCGGACTCGATGATGTCGCGCGCCGCGCGCGGGAAGTCGATCAGCAGGCCGCTGTCGACCGGCTTGACCTGGCGCGCCAGCGCGCGCGAGGACAGGTACAGGCCGTGGTCGATCGCGCGGTCGGCATAGCGCACCGCGACATGGTGGGTGACCAGCGCCGCGGCCAGCCACAGCACCAGCTGCGGCAGCAGCAGCCAGGCGAGCAGGTGACGGCGCAGCGAGCGGCTGCCGGGCGAGACGACCGGCAGCCGGTTGAGCAGGGACTGCGGCAAGACGGGCATGGCGACCGCGAGTGTCGCCGCACGGGGGATGGCGTGTCAGTCCTGGGTTTCGAGCAGATAGCCCAGGCCGCGCACGGTGCGGATGCCCACGCCCGAGCCCTCGAGCTTGCGGCGCAGGCGGTGGATGTAGACCTCCAGCGAGCTGGGGCCGCCGCTCTCGGAGACCTCGGTTGACCAGGCCTGGGCGATCTGCTCCTTGGTGATCACCTTGCGGCGCTGGCTCAGCAGCAGGTCGAGCAGCAGCCACTCGCGCGGCGACAGCTCGACCGGCTGGCCGGCGATGGTCGTGCGCCGCGCGTCGCGGTCGAACTGCAGCTGGCCGACGCTGACCGCGTCCGTGCCGGCCGGTGCGGACGGCTGGGCCGCCGAACCCTGGCTGCGGCGCAGCACCGCGCGGATGCGCGCCTCCAGCTCGGGAAAGTCGAAGGGCTTGGTCAGGTAGTCGTCGGCGCCGGCGTTCAGGCCGGCGACGCGGTTGTGCAGTCCGTCGAGCGCGGTCAGGATCAGCAGCGGCAGCCCCGGCTTGGCCGCGCGCACCCGCTGCACCACCGTCAGCCCGTCGACCAGCGGCAGGCCGATGTCGATGATGCCGACGTCGAAGGCCTGCTTCGTCAGCAGGTATTCGGCCACCGCGCCGTTGTCGGCGACCTCGACCTCGAAGCCGGCCGACTTCAGGTTGGTGCCGAGCGCGTCGGCGAGGATGGCGTCGTCTTCGGCCAGCAGGGCGCGCATGCAGGGCTCTCCGGGATCAGGCTTCGGGCGTGCTGCCCATCATCACCTGGCTGAAGCCGCCGTCGACGTAGCTGATCTCGGCCGTCATGCCCGCGGCCAGATCCGACAGCATGAAGGCGGCGACATTGCCCACGTCCTCGATGGTGACGGTGCGGCGCAGCGGCGCGTTGCCGGCGAACTGGTTGAGCAGCTTGCCGAAGTCCTTGATGCCGCTGGCGGCCAGCGTCTTGATCGGGCCGGCCGAGATGCCGTTGACCCGGATGCCCTTCGGGCCCAGGTTGGCGGCCAGGTAGCGCACGCTGGCTTCCAGCGAGGCCTTGGCCAGGCCCATCGTGTTGTAGTTCGGCACGAAGCGCACCGCGCCCAGGTAGCTCAGCGTCAGCAGCGAGCTGCCCGGACGCAGGTGCGGGAAGGCCGCCTTGGCCATCGCCGGGAAGCTGTAGGCCGAGATGTCGTGCGCGATGCGGAAGCTCTCGCGCGACAGGCCGTCGAGGAAGTCGCCGGCGATGGCCTCGCGCGGCGCGAAGCCGATCGAGTGCACGAAGCCGTCGAAGCCCTCCGGCCAGGCCTGCGCCAGGTCGGCGAAGACGCGCTCGATCTGCTCGTCGCTGCTGACGTCGCACTCGAACACCAGCTTCGAGCCGAACTCGGCGGCGAATTCGGTGATGCGGTCCTTGAAGCGCTCGCCGACGTAGCTGAACGCCAGTTCGGCGCCTTCGCGGTGGCAGGCCTTGGCAATGCCGTAGGCGATCGAGCGATTCGACAGCAGACCGGTGATCAGGAGGCGCTTGCCTGCGAGGAAACCCATGGAATCTCCGTTGTGGGGCGAGTTGGTTCGTGTGCGTGAAATCCGTCGCGCCGGGGCGCACGGCGCCGGGGTCGCGGCGCGCGCGCTCCCGGAAAGGGCGTGCATTGTCTCACGCCCGCATGGCCTGCCGGGCCTGCGTTCGGGGCGGGGCGGGTGGTTGCCCGCGAGGCGCGGCTCGGGTATCATCCAGTTTTCGCTAAAACGCTGAATGGGCGGATGAAATTCCAGCCCATTTTTTTTGCTTGAACCGCCGCAAGGCACCGGAAGGAGTGCGGCAGCCGGCTGGCGTGGCTCGAGGACAGGCCTCCCGATCTGGACGATCCGCTGAAGGATTCGACGGGCGGGGTGGTGCTCCTGGGGTTGCGCGGCTCCGAGGCTGCCGTTTGTACTGCATAGATGAACTGGCAGCAGGCTGTCGAACGAACCGTCACCGGGATGGGCTACGAGCTCGTGGAATGCGAGCGTGGCCCGCGTGGATTGCTGAGTGTCTACATCGACCGGACTCCGGGAGCCGTCTACCCGACCGGTCCGGGCGAGTTCGTTCTGGTCGAGGACTGCGAGCAGGTCACGCGACAGCTCCAGCGCGTGCTGGAGGTCGAGGGCTGCGACTATGCCCGCCTGGAAGTCTCCTCTCCGGGGCTGGACCGGCCGCTCAGGCGCATGGTCGACTACCAGCGCTTCGAGGGCGCCGAGATCGACGTCACGCTGCGTCAGGTCTTCCAGGGGCGCAAGAAATACCGCGGCATCCTGCGTCTGGCAGGGGAAGGTCCCGAGGCCTCGCTGGAACTGATCTTCCGCGAGGGCAAGGACGAGCAGGTGCTGGGCTTCACGCTCGACGAGGTCCGCGAGGCCCGGCTGGTGCCGGTCGTGGACTTCAAGGGGCGCGCCCGCAAGGATGTTCCCGCGGCGGCGGGCGAAGCGGCACAAGAATCCGGAGGTCACGAAGAATGAACCGCGAACTGTTGATGCTGGTCGATGCGATCTCGCGCGAGAAGAACGTCGATCGCGAGGTCGTGTTCGGCGCCGTCGAGTCGGCGCTGGCCTCGGCCACCAAGAAACTCTACGAGGGCGAGGTCGACATCCGTGTCGCCATCGACCGCGAGACCGGCGCCTACGAGACCTTCCGGCGCTGGAACGTCGTGCCCGACGAGGCCGGCCTGCAGCAGCCCGAGGCCGAGATCCTGCACTTCGAGGCCAAGGAGCAGATCGACGACATCGAGGTCGGCGACTTCCTCGAGGAGTCGGTCGAGTCGGTGCCGATCGGCCGCATCGGTGCGCAGGCCGCCAAGCAGGTCATCCTGCAGAAGATCCGCGACGCCGAGCGCGAGCAGCTGCTCAACGACTTCCTGTCGCGCGGCGACAAGATCTTCACCGGCACGGTCAAGCGCCTCGACAAGGGCGACCTGATCGTCGAGAGCGGCCGCGTCGAGGGCCGCCTGAAGCGCGGCGAGCTGATCCCGAAGGAAAACCTGCGCTCGGGCGACCGCGTGCGGGCGATGATGGTCGAGATCGACCCGACGCTGCGCGGTCCGCAGATCCTGCTGTCGCGCTCGGCGCCGTCGTTCATGATCGAGCTCTTCCGCCAGGAAGTGCCCGAGATCGAGCAGGGGCTGCTGGAGATCAAGAGCTGCGCCCGTGATCCGGGCAGCCGCGCCAAGATCGCCGTCGTCTCGTACGACAAGCGCGTCGACCCGATCGGCACCTGCGTGGGCGTGCGCGGCTCGCGCGTCAACGCCGTCACCAACGAGCTCGCCGGCGAGCGCGTCGACATCGTGCTGTGGTCGGAGGATCCGGCGCAGTTCGTCATCGGCGCGCTGGCGCCGGCCAACGTGCAGTCCATCGTCGTCGACGAGGAGAAGCACGCGATGGACGTCGTCGTCGACGAGGAGAACCTCGCGATCGCGATCGGTCGCGGCGGCCAGAACGTGCGCCTGGCCTCCGAGCTGACCGGCTGGCGCATCAACATCATGACCGCCGAGGAATCGGCGGCCAAGCAGGCCGAGGAGAGCGACGCGATCCGCAGCCTGTTCGTCGAGAAGCTCGACGTCGACGAGGAAGTCGCCGACATCCTGATCGCCGAAGGTTTCGCCAGCCTCGAGGAAGTGGCCTACGTGCCGCTGCAGGAGATGCTGGAGATCGAATCCTTCGACGAGGAGACGGTGCAGGAACTGCGTGCCCGCGCCAAGAACGCGCTGCTGACGATGGAGATCGCCAAGGAGGAGCGTGTCGAGGAGGTGTCGCAGGACCTGCGCGACATGGAAGGACTCAACGCCGAGCTGATCGCCAGCCTGGCCGAGGGCGGCATCCACACCCGCGACGATCTCGCCGATCTCGCGGTGGACGAGCTGACCGAGATGACCGGCGTCGACGAGGCCCAGGCCAAGGCGCTGATCATGAAGGCCCGCGAGCACTGGTTCAGCGCCTGAGCCCGGCCCCGAGATCCTTCCCCGACCTGACCGACACCGACGCACGACCGAACACGACGCCCGTCCCAAGGAAACAAACACATGGCTGTGACCACCGTTGCCCAGTTCGCCGCCGAACTCAAGAGTTCGGTGACGAAGCTGCTCGAGCAACTTCAACACGCCGGCGTGAGCAAGGGAAGCGACCGCGACCCCCTCACCGAGGCCGACAAGGAACGACTGCTGGACTACCTCCGCCGCACGCATGGCACCACCGGTGCCGACCGCAAGAAGATCACGCTGACGAAGAAGTCCAGCAGCGAGATCAAGCAGGCCGATGCGTCCGGCAAGGCCCGCACGATCCAGGTCGAGGTCCGCAAGAAGCGCACCTTCGTCAAGCGTGAGGATGTCGTGGCCGGGGGCGGTGTCGCGTCGGAAGCGGTCGAGCTGGGCGACGACGAGCAGCAGCGTCTGGCCGCGGAGGAAGCGGCCCGCCACGAGGCCGAGGAGGCCCGTCTGCAGCAGGAGGCGGCTGCAGCCGCCGCTGCGGCGGCTGCCGAGGAGGCGCGCCGCCGCGAGCAGGCCGAGGCCGAGGAGCGTGCCCGCCGCGAGGCGGCCGAGCGCGCTGCCGCCGAAGCCGCTGCCCGCGAGGCGGCCGAGCGCGAGGCCCGTGCCGCCGAGGAGGCCGCCCGCGCGGCTGCCGCGAAGGCCGAGAGCCAGCCGCCGGCCGCCGTCGAGCCGGAGGTCGCCCAGGTGTCCGCCGCCGAGCAGGCCGCCCGCGATGCCGCCGCACGCCGTGCCGAGGCCCAGGCCCGTGCCGCGGCCGAGGTCGCTGCGCTGAACGAGGCCAACGCGCGCCGTCGCGCCGCGTCCAGCGGACGGGGTGCTGTCGCGGCCCGTGGCGCGGCAGCGGCTGCTCCGGCGCCCGCGCCGGTGGCTGCACCGGCTCCGGCTCCCGCCCCGGTGGTGGCCGCTCCGGCGCCCGCACCCGCACCTGCTCCGGTGGTGGCTGCCGCGCCGACGCCGGTGCCGGTGCCTCCGCGTGGCGTCGAGCCGTCGCCGGTGCGCTCGCAGGTCGTGCCGCCGCGTGTCGCGCCGGCGCAGCCGCAGAGCAGCGGCGTGTTCCGCCGTGTCCCGACCGTTGCAGCGCCTGCCGCTGCGCCGGCTGCCGCGGGCGCGACGGCTGCCCAGGACGAGCGTCGTCGCAAGGCCGAGGCCGAGGCCCAGGCCATCCGCGACATGATGGCGCGCAAGAACACCCCGCGCGTCGCGAAGAAGGAAGAGCCCAAGCCGGCTGCTCCGGCCGCGGGCGCCGCGACCATCACCGGCAACCAGCTGCGCAAGGGGCCGGGCGCTGCCGGTGCTCCGGCCGCGGGCGCTCCCGCCCGTCCGGGCGACAAGCCGGCCGGCGGCAAGAAGGATGGCGACAAGAGCGTCGATTCCAAGAAGCTGTCGTCGACCTGGGCCGATGATGCGAAGAAGCGCGGTCCCGGTGCGGGACCGGGCAAGGGCCGTGATGGCGCCGGCGCGAGCGCCGGCCGGGGCAACAACTGGCGTTTGCCGGCGGGTGGCCGTGGCGGTCGCCGCGGTGATCGCGGTGACGGCGAGCAGCGCATGGCGCCGCAGGTCGAGGCCCAGGTCCACGAGGTCCATGTGCCCGAGACCATCTCGGTGGCCGATCTGGCCCACAAGATGTCGGTCAAGGCCTCCGAGGTGATCAAGCAGCTGATGAAGCTGGGCCAGATGGTCACCATCAACCAGCAGCTCGACCAGGAAACGGCCATGATCCTCGTCGAGGAGATGGGCCACAAGGCGTTCGCGGCCAAGCTGGACGATCCGGATGCGTTCCTCGAAGAGGAAAACGCCGCGGCCTCGGGCGAGGCGCTGCCGCGCCCGCCGGTGGTCACCGTCATGGGTCACGTCGACCACGGCAAGACCTCGCTGCTGGACTACATCCGCCGCAGCCGCGTCGCCGCGGGCGAAGCCGGCGGCATCACGCAGCACATCGGCGCCTACCACGTCGAGACGCCGCGCGGCGTCATCACCTTCCTCGACACCCCGGGTCACGAAGCGTTCACCGCGATGCGTGCCCGTGGCGCCAAGGCCACCGACCTCGTCATCCTGGTGGTTGCGGCCGACGACGGCGTGATGCCGCAGACGAAGGAAGCCATCAGCCACGCCAAGGCGGCTGGCGTGCCGATCGTCGTGGCGATCAACAAGATCGACAAGCCCGGCCACAACGTCGAGCGCGTCACCCAGGAACTGGTCGCCGAGCATGTGGTGCCTGAGGCCTACGGCGGCGACTCGCCGTTCTGTGAGGTGTCGGCCAAGACCGGCCAGGGCATCGACGAGCTGCTCGAGCAGGTGCTGCTGCAGGCCGAAGTGCTGGAGCTGAAGGCTCCGGTCGAGGCGCTGGCCAAGGGTCTGGTGATCGAGGCGCGTCTGGACAAGGGCCGCGGCCCGGTCGCGACGGTGCTGGTGCAGTCGGGCACGCTCAAGCGTGGCGACGCGGTGCTGGCCGGCCAGAGCTACGGCCGCGTCCGCGCCATGCTCGACGAGGACGGCAAGCCCATCACCGAGGCCGGTCCCTCCATCCCGGTGGAGATCCAGGGCCTGTCCGAAGTGCCGGCGGCCGGCGACGAGTTCATGGTCCTGGCCGACGAGCGCCGGGCCCGCGAGATCGCCACCTTCCGCCAGGGCAAGTACCGCGAAGTGACGCTGAACAAGCGCCAGGCCGCGAACCTCGAGAACATGTTCGAGAGCATGGGTCAGACGGCCGCGCAGATGCTGCCGCTGATCATCAAGGCCGACGTGCAGGGTTCCCAGGAAGCGCTGGCCGCCTCGCTGCTCAAGCTGTCGACCGACGAGGTCAAGGTGCAGATCGTGCACGCGGCGGTGGGCGGCATCAGCGAGTCGGACGTCAACCTGGCGCTGGCCTCGAAGGCGGTCATCATCGGCTTCAACACCCGTGCCGATGCCGGTGCCCGCAAGCTGGCCGAAGGCAACGGCGTCGACCTGCGCTACTACAACATCATCTACGACGCGGTCGACGAGATCCGCGCCGCGATGTCGGGCATGCTGGCGCCGGAGCAGCGCGAGGAAGCCATCGGTACCGCGGAAATCCGCACGGTGTTCGTCGCGTCGAAGATCGGCACGGTCGCCGGCTCGATGGTCACCTCGGGCCTGGTGCGTCGCAACTGCAAGTTCCGCCTGCTGCGCGACAACATCGTCATCTACACCGGCGAGGTCGAATCGGTCCGCCGCATGAAGGACGATGTCAAGGAAGTCAAGGAAGGCTTCGAGTGCGGCATCAAGCTCAAGAACGTCACCGACATCGCTGAAGGCGATCAGCTGGAGTTCTTCGAGATCAAGGAAGTGGCGCGCACGCTGTAATCCACGGCGTCCGCCCCGTTTCCGGGCCCCGGCGCCAGCGCCGGGGCCTCGTCGTTTTGCGCAAGGAGCGTGCAAGGAGCGCGCGAAAGCCTTCCCATGAGACACAAGCGTTCGATTCCCAACCGCGGCTTCCGTGTCGCCGACCAGATCCAGCGCGATCTGGCCGAGCTGATCCGCGGCCTGAAAGATCCGCGCGTCGGCATGGTCACGATCAGCGCGGTCGAGGTCACGCCCGACTATGCGCACGCCAAGGTGCATTTCTCGGTGCTGGTCGGCGACATCGAGGCCACCGGTCAGGCCCTGAACGAGGCGGCAGGCTTCCTGCGCAACGGCCTGTTCAAGCGGCTGCAGATCCACACCGTGCCGACGCTGCATTTCCACTTCGACCGCACCACCGAGCGTGCGGCCGAGATGAACGCGCTGATCCGCGAGGCCAACGCGCAGCGCGCCCTCGATGCCGACGATGAGCAGTGAGACGACCCTGATTCCTGTCGCGCCCGAGGCCGTGGCTGTCGACGCGGTGGCGGCCCCGGCCGTGCCGGCGCCGAAGGTGCGCGTGCCGCGTCGACCGGTGCATGGCGTGCTGCTGCTCGACAAGCCGCTGGGCCTGTCGAGCAACGACGCGCTGCAGAAGGTCAAGCGCCTGTTCCGCGCCGAGAAGGCCGGCCACACCGGCACGCTCGACCCGCTGGCCACCGGCCTGCTGCCGATCTGCTTCGGCGCGGCGACCAAGTTCTCCCAGGTCAGCCTGGAGGCCGACAAGGGCTACCGCGCCACGCTGCAGCTCGGCCAGACCCGCGTCGGCGGCGACCGCGAGGGCGAGATCACGTCCGAGCGGCCGGTGGCCTGCGACCGCGCGGCCATCGAGGCGGCCTGCGCGCGCTTCACCGGCCTGATCTCGCAGCTGCCGCCGATGCAGTCGGCGCTCAAGCACAATGGCCGGGCGCTGTACGAGTACGCGCGCGCCGGCGTGACGGTCGAGCGCCAGCCGCGGCAGGTCACGATTCATCGCATCGACATCATCGAGTGGCAGGCTGATCGGCCGGACTTGCTGGTGGTCGACGTGCTGTGCACCAAGGGCACCTACATCCGCACGCTGGCCGAGGACATCGGCGAGGCGCTGGGCTGCGGCGCGCACCTGGCCGGCCTGCGGCGCATCGTCAGCGGACCGGTCGACCTGCGCGGCTCGGTCACGCTGGCGGCGCTGGAGGCGATGGACGAGCCCGCCCGCGACGCCTGCCTGCGCCCGGTCGACGTGCTGCTGGCCGACTGGCCGGCGGTGCAGCTCGGCGAGGCCGACGCGGCGCGCTTTCTCAGCGGCATGCGCCGCCGGGTGGTGCATGCCGATGCCGAGCATGTGCGCGTCTACGGCCCTGACGGACGCTCGCTGCTGGGCGGTGCCCATGTGAAGGCCGGCGAGCTGATCGCCGACCGCCTGCTGAGTCCCCCCGAGGTGCGCGCGCTGCGGCGCGACTGACCGATCCGAGAACAGATTTTCCGAACTCTCCCTGCTGACCCCGCGCCGCTGCGGCTGCGCTGACGGACACACCCCATGAGCAAACAGATCCGCAACATCGCCATCATCGCCCACGTCGACCATGGCAAGACCACGATGGTCGACCAGCTGCTGCGCCAGAGCGGCACCTTCGCCGACCACGAGAAGGTCGTCGACACCGTGATGGACAACAACGCCATCGAACGCGAGCGTGGCATCACCATCCTGGCCAAGAACTGCGCGGTCAGCTGGAACGGCACGCACATCAACATCGTCGACACGCCCGGACACGCGGACTTCGGCGGCGAGGTGGAGCGCGCGCTGTCGATGGTCGACGGCGTGGTGCTGCTGATCGACGCCCAGGAAGGCCCGATGCCGCAGACCCGCTTCGTCACGAAGAAGGCACTGGCCCTGGGCCTGCGCCCGATCGTCGTGGTCAACAAGGTCGACAAGCCGGGCGCCAACTGCGACAAGGTCGTCAACGCCGCCTTCGACCTGTTCGACAAGCTCGGCGCCACCGACGAGCAGCTCGACTTCCCCGTGGTCTATGCCTCGGGCATCAACGGCTGGTCCTCGCTGACCGAAGGCGCCCCCGGCGAGCAGTGGGGCCCGGACATGTCGGCGCTGTTCGACACCGTCCTGAAGCACGTCCCGGCGCACCAGGGTGATGCCGAAGCGCCGCTGCAGCTGCAGATCTCGGCACTGGATTACTCCAGCTTCGTCGGCCGCATCGGCGTGGGCCGCATCAGCCAAGGCACCATCAAGCCGGGCATGAACGTGGTCGTGATGGAAGGTCCGGACGGCAAGAGCGTCAATGGCCGCATCAACCAGGTCCTGACCTTCCAGGGCCTGGACCGCGTGCAGGTCACCGACGCCGGCCCGGGCAACATCGTGCTGATCAACGGCATCGAGGAGATCGGCATCGGCGTGACCGTGACCGATCCGGCCAACCCGCAGCCGCTGCCGATGCTCAAGGTCGACGAGCCGACGCTGACGATGAACTTCTGCGTCAACACCAGCCCGCTGGCCGGTCGCGAAGGCAAGTACGTCACCAGCCGCCAGATCTGGGACCGCCTGCAGAAGGAGCTGCAGCACAACGTCGCGCTGCGCGTGAAGGAGACCGACGAGGACGGCATCTTCGAGGTCTGCGGCCGGGGCGAGCTGCACCTGACCATCCTGCTGGAGAACATGCGCCGCGAGGGCTACGAGCTGGCCGTCTCCAAGCCGCGCGTGATGTTCCAGGACATCGACGGCGTGAAGTGCGAGCCGATGGAGCTGGTCACCGCCGACGTCGAGGAAGCGCACCAGGGCGGCGTGATGCAGGCGCTGGGCCTGCGCAAGGGCGAGATGATCAACATGGAGCCGGACGGCCACGGCCGTGTCCGCCTCGAGTACCGCATCCCGGCCCGCGGCCTGATCGGCTTCTCCAACGAGTTCATGAACCTGACCCGCGGCTCGGGCCTGATCTCGTCGATCTTCGACGGCTATGAAGCCCACAAGGGCGACATCGGCGGCCGCAAGAACGGCGTGCTGATCTCGATGGACGACGGCGAGATCTTCACCTACGCGCTGGGCAAGCTCGACGACCGCGGCCGCATGTTCGTCAAGGCGAACGACCCGGTCTACGAGGGCATGATCGTCGGCATCCACAGCCGCGAGAACGATCTGGTGGTCAACGCCACCCGCACCAAGCAGCTGACCAACTTCCGCGTCAGCGGCAAGGAAGACGCGATCAAGATCACCCCGCCGATCGACCTGACGCTCGAATACGGCGTCGACTTCATCGACGACGACGAGCTGGTCGAGATCACGCCGAAGTCGGTGCGCCTGCGCAAGCGCCACCTGAAGGAGCACGAGCGCAAGCGCGCCTCGCGCGAAGGCGCGGGCTCCTGACGCGCATGCCGGGCATGAGCCATGCCCGCGCGGTCGCGCTGATGGTGCTGGTGACGCTGCTGTGGAGCAGCGCCGGCGTCGTCAGCCGCCATCTCGAGGCCGCGCGCGGCTTCGAGGTGACCTTCTGGCGCAGCGCCTTCAACGCCTTGGCGCTGCTGGTGGCGCTGCCGCTGCTGCGCGGCGCCGGCCTGTGGCGCTCGCTGCGCGAGGGCGGGCGCGCCCTGTGGCTCTCCGGCCTGTGCTGGTCGGTGATGTTCACCGCCTTCATGTTCGCGCTGACGCTGACCTCGGTGGCCAACGTGCTGGTCACGATGGCCATCGGTCCGCTGATCACCGCGCTGTTCGCCCGCATTTTCCTGCAGCACCAGCTGCCGGTGCGCACCTGGGGCGCGATCGCGGTGGCGGGCGCGGGCATCGCCTGGATGTTCGGTGCCGAGCTGCAGACCGGCGCGGCCGCCGGCATGGGCGTCGCGCTGGCGGTGCCGCTGGCCGCGGCCGTCAACTTCACCGTGCTGCAGCATGTCTCGCACGGCAGCGGCGATCCGGACGAGGCACTCGGCGGCGAGGCCGCGGCCACGCCCGACATGCTGCCGGCGGTGCTGATCGGCGGGCTGCTGTCGTCCCTGGTGACGCTGCCGCTGGCCTGGCCGCTGCAGGCCTCCTCGCATGACCTGATGCTGCTGGCCGGGCTGGGCGTGTTCCAGCTCGCGCTGCCCTGCCTGCTGGTGGTCGGCCTGACGGCCGTGCTGCCGGCGCCGGAGATCGCGCTGCTCGGGCTGCTCGAGGTGCTGTTCGGCGTGCTGTGGGCCTGGGTCGGCGCCGGCGAGGTGCCGGGACCGGCCACGCTCAGCGGCGGCCTGCTGGTGCTGGGCGCGCTGGTCGGCAACGAGCTGCTGGCGCTGGCCGGCGCGCGCCGCGCCGGACGCGGCGCCTGACCCCGGCCGGCCGTCCCCGAACGCCGGCCCTCGGCCGCTTCAGCGCGGCCGCCCCAGCGCCCCTGGCGGCGGGTCGAGCACGATCTCTCCGGCGCCCAGCAGCGCCATGCCACGGCTCCAGTGCCGGGCCATGCGCTCGACCATCGGGCCGGCCTCGAGCGGCCGGCCGGTCTCGGCCGCGCGTGATCCTTTCAGATGCAGCGCGCGTGCCAGCACCGCGAGCTGGCGCAGCGCATCGGCGGCCTGCAGCAGGTGCGCCGAGCCGCTGTCCTCGCCCGAGAGCCAGCGCAGGTGGATGGCGGCCAGCTCGGCGCTGGCGCCCAGCGGCCGCAGCCCGGCCTCGGCCCAGGCCTGGAAATGCACTTCGCCACCCTCGTGCAGCAGCCAGTCGAGCTCGCGCTGGCAGCGCCGTGCCCAGCGCCGCACCGGGTGGCGCGTCGGCACCCGCTCGAGCTGGCGCTCCAGGCCCTGGCGCGCCAGATGGCGCAGCGTGTCGGCCGGGCGGCGCACCAGGCCGCGCAGCTCGATGACGGCCGCCGGCGGCGGCAGCACCGCGGCCGGCCCGCACGGGTGCAGCAGCGCGTCGAAGTCCTCGTCCTGCAGGTGGAAGTAGCCGTCGCGGTGGAAATAGCCCAGCCGGCGGTTCGCCGCGTCGAGGTCGTTGACGATCACGGTGCTGCGGCGGTGCTGACGCCGGTATTCCTGCCCGTCGGTGTCGGGCAGCCCCCAGGCGTCGGGCTCGAGCACCACCAGCCGGCCGGCGCCGAGCTGTTCGTGCAGGTGGTCGAGCAGCGGGCGCCAGATCCGCAGCGGGCGCAGCTCCAGCCCGTAGAGCTGCGGCAGCTCGCCCGTCGGCAGCTCCGGCTGCGTCCACTGGTCGTCGAGAAAGTCCAGCGCCAGCGCCGGCCCCAGCAGCGCATGCGCATCGAGCCGCAGCGCCGCCAGCAGCGTCAGCCAGGGATCGAGCGCCGAGCCGCTCACGCGCCACAGCCGCTCGCTCGTGTCCAGTGGTGGTCGTATGCCGTGCTCGAGGCCGGCGATCAGGCAAAGCCGGCTGCCCTCGGCGATCGGTTGCATCTCGGAACCCTCCCGGATCGGGGTGTCTTCAGGTCTGGAAACAGGTCGCGACTAATGTAACATCAGGTAATAAATACGATGAAGTGTTGAATTGGTCACGACTTCCCATCTCATCTCCCTGCCGGTGCCGGCTCGTGGGCGGCTGCGCCTGTCGGACGAGGACCGGGTCGAGCGGCTCGACGACGGCTGGTGGTGGGCCGGATCCGGTGCGGGGCAGTGGGCATCGCCGCTGGAGGTGATGCGGCTGTCGCAGGGCCCGGACTGGCACCCGGCCGAGCGCCTGGCCAGCGTCGCCGAGATGCTGCGCCAGCGCGGTCTGGCCGCGCCGCCCGAGATCGACCGAGGCGACTGGTGGATGTGCCGGCCGCTGCGCCGGCCCGACGCCGGGCCCTGGATCGTCGAGTTCGACGGGCTGGCAGGGCCGGCCGAGCTCTGGCTGCACGAGGTCGCGCTCGGTCGCGAGCGCCAGCTGCTGGCCGGCACGGACGGCCGGGTGCGCCACCGCATCGCGCTGCCGGCCTGCGCCGAGGACGCGGTGCTGTGGCTGTGCCTGCGCGCCCGCACCGGAGCGGCGGCCGGGCAGGCGCCCTGGGTCGGCGCGTGGCGCGGCGCGCGGCTGATCCGGCCGGCGCTGCGCACCGGCGCGCCGGCGCTGCGCGTCGGCATGATGGATGAACGCCGCGGCGCGGTGGTGCTGCGGCTGCAGGTCCGCGAGCCGCTGCGTGCGCTGACGATGCGGCTGTCGCGCGGCGGCCGGTCGCACGAGGTCGCGCTGGCCGAGCGCGGCGAGGGCTTCTGGGCCGGGCAGCTCGAGGTCGAATCGCCGGACCGGTGGTGGCCGCATGCGCTGGGCGAGCCGGCGCTGCATCGGCTGACGCTGCACGCGCAGCGGCCCGACGGCCACGAGACGATGCTGCCGCTCGGTCCGGTGGGCTTTCGCACGCTGGCGCTGTCCGGCCGGACGCCCGACGGGGCGCTGGTGCTGACGGTCAACGGCCGCAGCCTGCCGCTGCGCTGCGCGGTCTGGTCGCCGCCGGATCCGTCGGGCGGCCGCGAGCAGGCCGGTCCGCTGCGCGACCAGGTCGCGCGGGCGCGCCGCTGCGGCGTCGACCTGCTGCATGTGCCGGCCTCGGCCGGGGTCGATGCCGCCGATGCGCTGCTCGATGCCTGCGACGCCGAGGGCATGCTGCTCGGCCACGACCTGTGCGCCGCCGATCCGGTCGGCCAGCAGCTGATGCGCTGGCAGGGCCGCGCCGCGCTGGCGCTGGTGCGCACGCCGGCCGACGCCGCGCTGGCGCAGCGCATTGCCCAGGCGCTGCCGGAAGCCGTCTGCCGGGCGAGCCGCGGCTGACTTGCGTCAGAATCCGGCCTTTGCGCGCTGCCGCCGTTCCCGCCGATGTCCGATCCGATTCCCGTCGATGCGTCCCCCTGGCGCCTGTCCGTCGCGCCGATGCTGGACTGGACCGACCGCCACTGCCGCCATTTCCACCGCCTGCTGACCCGCCGCACCCGGCTCTACACCGAGATGGTGACCACCGGCGCGCTGCTGCATGGCGATCAGCCGCGCCATCTCGACTTCGGCGAGATCGAGCATCCGGTGGCGCTGCAGCTCGGCGGCAGCGAGCCGGCCGACCTCGCCGCCTGCGCGCGGCTGGCGGCGACATGGGGCTATGACGAGGTCAACCTGAACTGCGGCTGCCCGAGCGAGCGGGTGCAGCGCGGCGCCTTCGGCGCCTGCCTGATGGCCGAGCCGGCCACGGTGGCCGACGGCGTGCGCGCGATGCGCGACGCGGTCGATCTGCCGATCACGGTCAAGCACCGCATCGGCATCGACCGCATCGAGTCCTACGACTTCGTGCGCGACTTCGTGGGGCAGATCGCCGAGGCCGGCTGCGAGGTCTTCATCGTGCATGCGCGCAATGCCTGGCTGAAGGGCCTGAGCCCGAAGGAGAACCGCGAGATCCCGCCGCTGCGCCACGAATGGGTCTGGCAGCTCAAGCGCGACTTCCCCGCGCTGACCATCGTCATCAACGGCGGCATCCGCGACGACGACGAGATCGCGCGGCATCTGGCCCATGTCGACGGGGTGATGGTCGGTCGGCAGGCCTATCACGAGCCCTGGCAGATGGCCGGCTGGGACGAGCGCTTCTTCGGCGAGCCGGGGCCGGCGACCTCGCGCGAGGCGGTCGAGGCCGCCTGGGTCGAGTATCTCGACGCGGTGCAGGCCGCCGGGCGGCCCTGGCCGACGGCGATGCGCCATGCGCTCGGGCTCTGGAATGGCCAGCGCGGCGCGCGCGTCTGGCGGCAGTTCTGGTCCGATCACCGCCATCGCGAGGAGCGTCCGACCGAACTGGCGCGCCGATTCCACGCCCAGGCCCGCGCGGCATCCGCCGCATCGAATTGAGCGATAAATCCGCAAGGTACCCGACGGGAATTCGCGACATTTCCCGCTGGCGCTTCAAATCGACGGCAGGAATCCCGGTCGAAATATTCGCCAGCGCCGGTGGATTGGGGCATACTGCGCGCCGAGCATGTGCTCGGACGGACCGGAATGCTTCTGCCATGACGACTCTCCAGGACCTGCGTGCCAAGCAGGAGGAACTGCGCAAGCAGCAGGAAGAAATTGCCCGCTCGATCGACGACATGAAGTCGGCGCAGCGTTCCGGCGTGATTGCCGAGATCAAGGATCTGATGGCCCAGCACGGCCTGACGGTCGCGGACCTGACGCCGGGCACCCGCAGCGCCCGCGTGCCGGCCGAAGGCAAGACCAAGGAAGTCTCGAAGGTCGCGATCAAGTATCGCGATGCCGAGACCGGCTCGACCTGGACCGGTCGGGGCCTGAAGCCGCGCTGGCTGGTCGCCGCGCTCGAGGCGGGGCGCTCGCTGGAGGAGTTCCTCGTCGAGGCGCAGCCGGCCGAGTGAGCCGGGGCCGGGCCCGATGAGGTTCCTGCACGCGGCGGACCTGCATCTCGACAGCCCGCTGCGCGGGCTCGACCGGCACGACGGTGCCCCGGTCGAGCCGCTCAGATCGGCCACGCGGCGCGCGCTGGTGGCGCTGGTCGATCTGGCGATCCGCCGCGAGGTGCAGCTGCTGCTGATCGCCGGAGATCTCTACGACGGTGACTGGGAGGATTTCCGCACCGGCCTGTTTTTCCACCAGCAGATGATGCGGCTGGCCCCTCAGGGTATCCGCGTATTCATCGTCCGTGGGAATCATGATGCGGAAAGCCGCATCACCCGGCAATTGCCGGCGATGCCCCATGTGCATGTCTTCGATTCCCGTCGCGCGGGCAGCGTCGATCTGCCCGAATGGGGTGTCGCCGTTCATGGCCGCAGCTTCTCGAAGCCGGCGGTGACCGAGGACCTGCTGCCGGGATATCCTGCACCGGTGAGCGGCCGATTCAATATCGGGCTGCTGCACACCGGCCTGACCGGCAATCCCGACCATGATCCCTATGCGCCGACCACGCCGGCGCGACTGATTGCAACCGGTTACGACTACTGGGCGCTCGGCCATATCCATCAGCACCAGATCGTGCAGGAATCCGGCCCGCGCATCGTCTTTCCCGGCAATCTTCAGGGGCGGCATGCGCGCGAGATCGGGCCGAAGGGCTGCGAACTGGTCGAGGTCGATCACGGCCGCATCGTGCACCGCGAGTTCGTCGAGCTCGACGTGCTGCGCTGGCATCGCGTCGAGCTCGACCTGTCCGGTGTCGACACGGTCGACCTGCTGGGCGAGCGCCTGGCGGCGGCCTTCGAGGCGCTGCTGCAGCCAGGGGGCGCGGCGGGCCCCGCGGGCGAGCACGCGCGCGAGCGCCTGCACTGCGCGCGCGTGGTCCTGTTCGGGCGCAGCGTGCTGCACGGCGCCGAGGCCGCGCAGCCGGGCCTGCTGGAGGCCGCGGTGCGCGCCCAGGCGCTGCAGCAGGCCGGGCGGCTGTGGATCGAGCAGGTCCGTGTCGAGCTGGCCTCGCCGCTGGACCGGGGCGCGCTGGCTGCGCGCGACGATGCGCTCGGCGAGGTGCTGCGCGAGGTCGACCGGCTGCTGGCCGACCCGCAGGCGCTGCGCGACTGGGCCGGCGATGCGCTCGGCGCCGGCGCGAATCTGCCCCACGAGCTGGCCGACCTGCGCCCTGATCGTCTCGACGAGGCGAGCTGGCGCGCGCTGCTGCTCGATGCCGAGGCGATGGTGCTGGCGCAGCTGGGCCGCGATCTGACGACATGAGGTGGCGGTGAGACTGCGCCGACTGCATCTGCAGGCCTTCGGGCCGTTCACCGACCGCTGGATCGACTTCGGCCCCGGCCTGACGCTGCTGGCCGGGCCGAACGAGGCCGGCAAGTCCTCGATGCTGCGGGCGCTGACGGCGCTGCGCTTCGGCATCGAGCATCGCAGCACCGACAACTTCGTGCACGAGCATGCACGCATGGCGCTCGGCGCGGTGGTGCTCGACCGCGAGGGGCGCGAGCTGCAGCTGCTGCGGCGCAAGGGCCGCGAGCCGACGCTGTCCGTCGTGGCACCCGACGGCGGCAGCCTGCCGGCCTCGGCCGACCTGGAGCTGCAGCTCACCGGCGGCCTGAAGCGCGCCGACCACGACCTGATGTTCGCGCTCGATCACCAGCGCCTGCGTGCCGGCGGCGAGCAGCTGCTGGCCGGCCAGGGCGAGATCGGCGCGGCGCTGTTCGAGGCCAGCGCCGGCGTGCACAGCCTGCGCACGGTGCTGGACCGCCTCGACCAGCAGGCGCGCTCGCGCCTGGTGCCGCGCGGCAGCACCGGCAGCGTCAACATCGCGCTGCGCCGCCACCGCGAGCAACATGAGGCGCTGCGTGCCGCGCAGCTGCGCCCGGCCGAATGGGCCGCGCTGCGCCAGCGTGCCGACGAGACGCAGGCCGCGCTGGAGCGCGCCCGCGAGAACCGCGCCGCGGCTGATCTGGCGCTGCGCGACCTGCGCGAGCGCATCGCGGTGGCGCCGCTGCTGCGCACGCTCGACGACACCCGCGCCGAGCTGGCCGCGCTGTCGCTGCTGCCGCCGCCCGACGAGGATCTGCCGCGCCAGCGCATCGCGCTGCAGACCCGCGAGCATGAGCTGCAGACCGCCCGCGCCGCGCAGCAGGCGCTGCGCGCCCGGCTCGACGAGCAGCTGCAGGCGCTGCCGCCGGGCACGCCGCGCTGGCTCGAGCAGGCCGCCGGCATCGACCGCCTGGTCGCCGCCGCCGACGGACTGGAGGCGGCGCGGCTGCAGTGCCGCGAGCTCGAGCAGCAAGGGCAGGCGCTGGATCGGCAGCTCGAGGCGGCCGCGCAGGCGCTCGAGCCGGGCGCGGGCGCGCAGGCGCTGCTGGCGCGGCGTCCCGACGCGGCCTGGCAGGCGCGCATGGAGGCCGCTGCGGCGCAGCTGCAGGAGCAGACGCGCGCCCTGGCCCAGCATCTTGACGATCTGGCGGCCGAGCCGGGGGCCGAGGCGCCGCCGGCCGATCTGAGCGAGTCGCCGGCCGCGCTGGCCGTGCAGGTGCAGGCGCTGCAGCAGCGCTGCGACCGGCTGGCGCCGGAGGTGGCGCTTCTGGCTGGCCGCGAGGCGCTGGAGCGCCAGCGTGCCGAGCGCCACGAGACGCTGCGGCGCACCGCGCTGCAGCTCGGCGGCGAGGCGATGGCGAGCCGGGCGCTGACCGCGCGTCCGCGCCTGGAGGCCGACATCGACCAGGCGCTGCGCGAGCGCGAGGCCGCGGCCACCCGCCTGGCCGCGCTGGCACAGCGCATCGACCAGATCGACGAGGCGCGGCGCGGTCGTGCGGCCGAGCGCGCCCAGCTGCTGGCCGCCGGCGCAGTGCCGACCGATGACGACATCGCCGAGGCGCGCCGGGTGCGCGACGCGCTGTGGCGGAGGCTGGCCGACGGCCCGGCGGCGCCTTCGACCGAGGACCGGGCGCTGTTCGCGCAGCTGCTCGACCATGCCGACCGCCTGGCGGACGGCCGCAGCCGCGACGGCGAGCGTGCGGCCCGGCTGCAGGCGCTGCAGCGCTCGCTGGCCGAGCTGGACGAGGACCGGGCGATGCTGGACATGCAGCGGCAGGCGCTGCAGCGCGACCTCGAGCACCAGGGGCGGATCTGGGACGAGGCGCTGGCCGAGGCCGGCCTGCCGCGGCTGGCGCCGCAGGCGCTGCGCGAGTGGCAGCAGCACCAGGCGCGCCACCTCGAGGCGGCGCAGGCGCTGCAGTCGGTCGACGAGGCGCTGCAGGCGCTCGACCGCCGGGTGCAGGCCGCCGTGGCCGAGCTGCACGAGGTGCTGGGCCCGATGCCGGCCGGCGTCGTGCCGGACGACGCAGCCGCGCTGCTGGGCCGGGCGCGTGCGCGGCTGCAGGCCCTGCGCGAGCGGCAGACCGTGCTGGAGGCGCAGCGCAGTGCGCATCAGGCGGCGCAGCAGCGCCTGGAGCGGCTGGCGCGCCAGACCGCCCAGCGCCGCGCCGCCGAGCGCCAGGCGCATGCGGCGCTGCAGGCCCTGCTCGACGAGGACGGCCGCGGCGTCGTGCTGCCCGAGGACGCGCTGCAGGCGCTGGCGCTGGCGAATGCGCGCCGCCAGGCGGGCGAGCGGCTGCGCACGCTGGCCGAGCAGCGTGAACTGCAGCGCCAGCGCCTGGCGCAGGCGCGGCTGGTCGAGACCGATCTGCAGGAGCGTGCTGCCGTGCTGGCCGCGGCGCTGGCCGAGCCGGCGCCGTCCGGCGAGGCGCTGCGCGGCTGGATCGACCGGCTCGCGGCCCGGCTGGGCGAGGCGCGTGCGGTCGAGGGCGAGCGCGCCCGGCTGCAGCAGCAGCGCCAGCAGGCCGACGAGCGCCTGGCCGCCGACAGCGCGGCGCTGGCCGCGGTGCAGGCGCAGCTGGGGCAACTGTGCGAGCGCGCCGGCGTGGCCTCGCCCGAGCTGCTGCCGCAGCGCGAGGCCCAGTGGCAGCAGCAGCGCGAGGCCGCGCTGCGTCTGGCGCGCACCGGCGCGATGCTGGCCGAGGCCTCGCGCGACGACGAGGCCGGCCTGCGCGCCCGTCTGGCCGGCGCATCGCCGGCGCACGAGTCCGGGGCCGACGATCCTGCCCAGGCGGTGCTCCGGCTCGAGCGCCGGCTGGCCGAAGCCGACGAGGCGCTCGAGCAGGCGCGTGCGGCCGACGAGCTGGCGCGGCGTGCGCTCGATGCGATCGACGGCGACGACCGCGCGGTGCAGGCCCGTGAAGGGCTGGAGCAGGCCGCCGCCACGGTGCGTGCCGAGCTGCCGCACTGGATGCGTGCGCGGCTGGCGCATGCGCTGCTGGCGCAGTCGATGCAGCGCTTTCGCGAGCGCAGCCAGGGGCCGATGCTGGGTGCCGCCTCCACGCTGTTCTCGGCGATGACCGGCGGCGAGTTCGAGCGGCTCGAGACCGATGCCGGCGACGACGATGCGCGTGCGGTGCTGCAGGCACGCCGGCGCGGCGGCCGCGCCATCGGCGTCGAGGCGATGAGCGAAGGCACGCGCGACCAGCTCCACCTGGCGCTGCGGCTGGCGGCGCTGGCGCAGCAGCGTGCGCGCGGCCTGCTGCTGCCGATGGTGCTCGACGACGTGCTGATGACCTCGGACGACGGCCGGGCGCTGCGGGTGCTTCAGGCGCTGGCCGAGGCCTGCGAGGGCGATGGCGGGCAGATCATCGTCTTCACCCACCACCTGCATCTGCTGGAACCCGCGCGCCGGACGCTCGGAGCGACGCGGCTGCACGCCGTCGCGCTGTGAGCGCCTCGGCCGAAGGCCGGGGCACCTCGACGCACCAGCCGGGCCGGTGGCCGTCCTGCTCGCCCTTGTGCACATAGCCCAGCGCGTTGCAGACGATGCGGCAGCCCGCGCGCGTCACGTCGACCGGGCAGTGCAGGTGGCCGTGGATCCACAGGTCGGCCAGCGGCAGCAGCTCGTCGAGCGTGTTGCAGAAGCCCGCGGTGCCCGGAACCATGCCGTAGCGCGGGTCGGCGCTGTCGAGCGTCGGCGCGAAATGGCTGACCACCACCGTCGGGCCGTCATGCGGCTCGCACAGCGCCGCGCGCAGCCAGCGCTGGCAGTCCAGCGCCATCTCGCGCAGCTCGGCGGCCATCACCAGCCGGCCCTCGCGCAGCGTGGTGTTGCGGCTCAGGTACCAGTCGGCGGCGCGCAGCGCCTTGTCCAGATGGCCGAGCGCGGCGAAGTCGCTCCACAGCGTCGTGCCGATGAAGCGCACGCCGTCGATCACCCGGATGCGCCGGTCCAGCCACTCGATGCCCAGCCGCGCGCACAGCGCCTGCAGCCGCGGGCCGGTGGCGTCGTGGTCCAGGCCGTCGTACTCGTGGTTGCCCGGCACGAACAGCACCCGCGACCAGCCCGGGCGCGGCGCGAAGCGGCCCAGGCCGAAATCGTCGCCCTGCAGGCGCGAGCCGCGCTGGTAGGAGCCGATGTCGCCGGCCAGCACCAGCAGGTCGGCGTCCGGTGCCGGCGCGGCCGTCCAGTCCGGCTGGGTCTCGAGATGAAGGTCGGAGAGGATCTGCAGGCGCATGGGCAGGGCGGGGGCAGGGCGATCCGCCCGAGTATGACAGCCGTCCCGACCCTCAGCCGAGCGATGCGATGCGCTGTGCCACGCCCGGCCAGTGTTCCTTGAGCGTGCGGCTGCCCATGAACAGGCCGATGTGGCCGCCCGGCACCAGCAGCTTCACCAGATCGGCCGGTGGCGTGCCGAGGTACTTGCCAGCGTCGAAGACCTGCTCCCAGGTGGTGATGTCGTCCTGCTCGCCGGCCATCAGCGTGACCGGGCAGCGGATGTCGCCCAGCGACAGCGTGCGGCCCAGGCCGACGAAGGTGCCGCGCGCCAGGCGGTTCTCCTTGAAGAGCTGCTGAACCGCCTGCAGGTACCAGCGGCCGGGCAGGTCGATCGGGTTCTCGTACCAGGCCTCGAAATCCTCGCGCTTGCGCACGAAGGCCGGATCGTCGATGTGCTCGTACAGGTCGAGGTACTTGCCGAAGTACTGCTCGCCCGGGTGCATGTTCTTCCAGGCCGACAGCATCAGCCGTCCGCGCATGAAGCCCCCGCCGATCTGCACCAGCCGCTCGAAGTCGGCCATCGGCAGCCGGTGCGACATCTCGCGCAGCGGGCCGTGGCCGGCCTCGGTGTCGATCGGTGAACCGGCCAGCACCAGGCTGGCGACCTTGTGCGGATAGCGCGCCGCATACATCGCCGACATCCAGCCGCCCTGGCACAGCCCGACCAGATGCGCCCGCCCGCCGACCTCGTCGACCGCGACATTGATCTCGGCGAGGTAGTTGTCGATGTCGTAGTCGCGCATCTCCGGGGTCGCGCTCTTCCAGTCGGTGACGAGAAGGCGGTGCACCCCGGCGGCGAGCATCGTCTGCACCAGGCTCTGTCCGTCCGAGAAGTCGGCGATCGAGGAGGAATGGCCGGCGAAAGGCGCGTCGATGATCGTCGGCGTCTGCCTGGCCGGCGCGTCGGCCGGCGTGAAGTCGCGCAGCCGCATCGTGTGCAGGTCCAGCAGCACCCGGTTCGGCGTCGCGAACTTCGGCGTCAGCCCGGTGTCGAGCCGGACCGCCTCGGCGAAGGTCGCCAGGCCGCGGCGGTAGGTGTCGAGCTCCTGGTGCGTCATCGCCGAGATCATCTCGAGCGGCCAGAACCACGGCACGCTGTTCTGGGTCCGTGCCTGCGGGCGGGCACCGGGAGCATCGGTATCGGTCATGGCTGCATCTTCATGTTGCGATGCAGCAATTGTTGATCTCCGTGCCGGACCGGTGTTGATCGCGCTCAATGTCCCGCAGTGGAGAAGCGGTACTCGATCCAGTCGTGGCGCGGCACGCCCGGGCGCAGCCAGGCGTCGGGCTGGCCGGTGTCGTCGCGCCCCAGGCTGTCGGGCAGCCAGCCGGGCTCGAGCGCCAGGCCGGCGCAGGGCGGCACCAGCGCGCGGCCGTCGTAGAACTGCAGCGCCGGCATCGAGGTGGCGACCGTCATCGCCAGCCGGCCGTCGGCCGAGACCAGCCGCGCAGCCTCCTGCGCGTGGCCGGAGGCCAGCCGCCAGCCGTGGTCGTAGCCGCCGGCCGCAGCCAGGGCCGGATGGGCCGCGAACGCACGGGCGTCGGCGGGGCGCCACTGGCGAAAGTCCATCGGATCGTCGGCGCGGATCTCGCCGTCCAGCGCCACCGGCGGGCCGGTCGGGATCAGCGCGGCGTCCACCGGCATCCAGGCGTCGGCGTGCAGGCGCAGGCGCTGCGCCCGCGCGTCGCCGGGGGCGCCGACGCCATCGAGGTTGAAATAGGCGTGATTCGTCATCGCCAGCGGCGTGGGCGCGTCGGCGCAGGCCTCGAAGTCGATGCGCAGCCGCCGTCCCGGGTGCAGGCGGTAGTGCACCCGCACTTCGATCGCGCCGGGAAAGCCCTGGTCGCCGTCGGGCGAATGCAGCGCGAAGACGACCTGGTCCGCGGCCTGCTGCTCGATGCGCCAGAGCCTGTGGCTCCAGCCGTCCGGCCCGCCGTGGAGCTGGTGGGCGGAGCCGGCCGGGTGCGGCACCAGCGGCCAGACGTGGCCATCGCGGCGCAGCACCGCGCCGGCGATGCGGTTGGCCCAGCGCCCGACGGTGGCGCCGGCGTAGCAGGCCAGGCGCTGCGGGTCCTCGGGGTCCGAGCCGCCGGCGAGCACCTCGCGCGGGCCGGTCTTGCCCTCGACCGGCACCCGGCACGACAGCCAGGACGCGCCCCGCGGGCTCAGCGTGATCTCCAGGCCGTCGGGGCCGTGCAGGGACATGAGGGGTGATTTCATTGCAGGACTCCGCTGCCGTCGGCGGCATGGCTGATCCAGATCGTCGGCGGCTCGCCCTCGGGCGAGCGGTAGCCGGCCTCGATCGCGGCGCGCACCGCCGCCACCTGCGCGTCCGGCAGCACCGCGACGATGCAGCCGCCGAAGCCGCCGCCGGTCATGCGTGCGCCGCCCCGCGGCCCGATCGCCGCCTGCGCGATCTCGACCAGGCGGTCGATGGCCGGATGGGTGATCTCGAAGTCGTCGCGCATCGAGTCGTGCGAGGCGGCCATCAGCGTGCCCAGGCGCTTCAGGTCGCCGGCCTGCAGCGCCTGGGCCGCGGCCAGCGTGCGCGCGTTCTCGGTGACGATGTGGCGGGCGCGGCGGAAGACGAGCGGATCGAGCCCGGCGGCGTCCTGCATCAGCCGCGTCTCGTCGACGTCGCGCAGCGCCGGCACGCGGTAGTGCGCGGCCGCGGCCTCGCACTGCTGGCGCCGGGTGTTGTACTCGCTGTCGACCAGGCCGCGGCGCACCCGCGAGTGCACGATCATCACCGCCACGCCCGCGGGCATCGGCACCGCGCGGCGCTGCGTCAGATGGCGGCAGTCGATCAGCAGCGCGTGGCCGGCCTGGCCGCAGGCGGAGATCATCTGGTCCATGATGCCGCAGTTGACGCCGACGAAGCGGTTCTCGGCGCGCTGCGCCAGCACCGCCAGATCGACCGCCGACAGCAGCGCATCGTCCAGGCCGCCGAGCTGGCGCCAGACCTGGCCGACCGCCACCTCCAGCGCCGCCGAGGACGACAGGCCGGCGCCCTGCGGCACGTTGCCGGCGATCGCCAGATCGGCGCCCTGCAGCCGCAGGCCGCGCGCGGCCAGGTGCTCGCGCAGCATGCGCACCGTGCCGCGCACATAGTCGCTCCACTGCTGCGTGGGGTGGTGCGCGATGTCGCCGTCGAGGTCGATCTCGTCGGTCTCGCCGTGCAGGTCGGCGGCGACGACCCGCAGCCGCCGGTCCGGGCGCCGCCGCACCGCGATGACGGTGCGGTAGTCGATCGCGCAGGGCAGAACGAAGCCGTCGTTGTAGTCGGTGTGCTCGCCGATCAGGTTGACGCGGCCCGGGGCCTGGACGTGGAAGTCGGGCGTCTGATCGAAGGCCTGGCGCATCGCGTCGTCGCAGCGGCGCGCCAGGAGGTCGCGGGTGGCGCTCATGGGGGTGGGCATCGGTAGTGGACGTCGCTGACCGCGCGCAGCTGCGCGGCGGCCTGCTCGGGGGTGAGGTCGCGCTGCGCCTCGGCCAGCATCTCGAAGCCGACCATGAACTTGCGCACCGTGGCCGAGCGCAGCAGCGGGGGATAGAAATGCGCGTGCAGCTGCCAGTGCAGGCCGGCCGTGCCGTCGAAGGGCGCGCCGTGCCAGCCCATCGAGTAGGGAAAGCTGCACCGGAACAGGTTGTCGTAGCGGCTGGTGAGCCGGCGCAGCGCCTCGGCCAGGTCGTCGCGCTGCGCGGGCGTGAGCTGGGGCAGGCGCTGCACCGCGAAGCGCGGCAGCAGCAGCGTCTCGAACGGCCAGGTCGCCCACCACGGCACCACCGCCAGCCAGTGCGCGGTCTGCACCACCACGCGCTCGCCGGTGGCGGCCTCGCGCTCGGCATACGCCAGCAGCAGCGACCGGCCGTGTGCGGCGAGGTGCTCGCGCTGGTGGCGGTCCTCGGTGGCGGCCTCGTTGGGCAGGTGGTCGCAGGCCCAGATCTGGCCGTGCGGATGCGGCTGCGAGCAGCCCATGATCGCGCCCTTGTTCTCGAAGACCTGCACCCACGGATGGCGCGCGCCGAGCTCCTCGCTCTGCGCCGCCCAGGTGTCGATCACGCCGCGGATCGCCGGCAGCGGCAGCTCCGGCAGCGTGCGCGAGTGGTCGGGCGAGAAGCAGATGACACGGCTGGTGCCGCGTGCGGCCTCGGCCTGGAACAGCGGGTCGAGGCGGGTCTGCGGCGCTGCGGCCGGCACCTCGGGCATCAGCGCCGCGTGGTCGTTGGTGAAGACGAAGGTGCCGGTGTAGGGCGGATTGACGTCGCCGCTGACCCGGGTGTTGCCCGCGCACAGATAGCAGTGCGGATCATGCGCGGGCTGCACCGTGTCGTCGGCCGCCTCCTGGCGGCCCTGCCACGGGCGCTTCGCCCGGTGCGGCGAGACCAGCACCCACTGGCCGGTCAGCGGATTGCGGCGGCGGTGGCTGTGCTCGGCCGGATCGAAGCGGGGCGGGGAGAGATCCATCGGCTCAGACACGCTCGATCCTCGCGATGAAGGCGGTCTCGGCCGGGGCGCGCAGCATCGGCAGGCCGACCTCGGCCAGCCAGGCGCCGGCCAGGGTCACGCCCTCGGCGCTGTCCTGCGCATCGAAGAAGGGCGCGGTGTGGTGGCGGCCCTCGCGCCGCGGCGCGCCGGCCGGGCGCAGCTCGCGCACCCGGTAGCGGGCGGCCGCGTTCAGCATCGGCAGGCGCAGCGCCGGCGGCTGGCGGTGGTCGCTCGGGCGGGTGCGCAGCACGATCAGCACGCCGTCGGCGGTGTCCGCGTCGGCATGGAACTGCCAGTGCAGGCCGTCGCCGGCCTCGCCGCGCCAGACCCGGCCGTGGTGCAGCCGGTCGCGCAGCTGCTGGTGCAGCGCGATCCAGCCGCGCAGCTCGTCGGCGTCCTCGGGCGAGAGCTGCCGCGGGTCCAGCTCGACCCCGAAGTGGCCGGCGAGCGCCACCGCCGCGCGGAAGGCCATCGCCTGCGTGCGCCCGGTGGTGTGCGCCGGCGCCGTGCCGACATGCGCGCCCATGATCTCCGGCGGGAAGAACTGCAGGAAGCCGCGCTGCATCTCGACCCGCGAGAGCGCGTCGATGCAGTCGCTGGTCCACACGCGGTGCGCATGGCGCAGCACGCCGAAGTCGATGCGTCCGCCGCCGCCCGAGCAGCTCTCGATCTCCACCTCGGGGAAGGCCGCGCGCAGCCGCGCCATCAGCGCATAGGCCGCCAGCACCTGCGCGCGGTAGCCGGCGCGTCCGTCACCCAGGCCGGCCGGCGCCAGGTCGCGGTTCAGGTCCCATTTCAGGTAGCGGATCGGGTGCGCGGCCAGGAGCGCGGCGATCTTCTCGAACAGGTAGTCGCTCGCCTCGGGACGCGCGATGTCGAGCACCAGCTGGTTGCGCGCGGTCAGCAGCGGCCGCCCGGCGATCTGCAGCGCCCAGTCGGGATGGGCGCGGAACAGTTCGCTGTCCGGGCTGACCATCTCCGGCTCCACCCATAGGCCGAACTCCATGCCCAGCGCGTTGACGTGCGCGATCAGCCCGCCCAGGCCGTCGGGAAACTTGGTCGCATCGGGCCACCAGTCGCCGAGCGCGGCGCGGTCATGGTGGCGGCCGTGGAACCAGCCGTCGTCGAGCACGAAGCGCTCGATGCCCAGCGCGGCGGCCGCGGTGGCCATCTCCTTCACCGGGCCCGGATGCACGTCGAAGTAGACGCCCTCCCAGGTGTTGAGGTGCACCGGGCGCGGGCGCATCGCGCCGCCCGGCCAGTCCAGGCGTCGGCGCAGCTCGGCATGGAAGTTGGCCGCCAGGCCGTCGAGGCCCTGGTCGGAGCAGCTGGCCACCAGCTCCGGCGTCGTGAGCGACTCGCCCGGCGCCAGCCGGCCCTCGCCCGGCGCCAGCCATTCGCCGAACTGCCACTGGTACTGGCCGTCGTGCAGCCACTCGATCGTCTGCTGGTGGTTGCCCGACCAGGCCAGGTGCGCGCCGAAGACCCGTCCGGTCTGCGCGGTGGCGCCCGGCGTGGTGACCACCGCGCCGGGAAAGCAGTCGTGGCTGGTGCGGCCGCGCCGGCTCTCCTTGCGCCACAGGCTGCGGGTCAGCGGGTCGGTCTGCGGCAGGAACTCGTGCACATGCTGGCCGGCGAAGGAGCGCACCGCGTCGCAGCGGCCGGGCAGCGGCAGCGTGCCGGCAGCCAGCCACTGCAGGTCGAGCGCGGTATCGCCATCGTTGTGCAGCGTCGAGCGCAGCACCAGCACGTCGCTGTCGGCGTCCAGCGCGATCGACAGGTCCAGGCGCAGCCGCGCCACCGCGTCGGTCAGGTGCAGCGTCAGCGCGCGCCCCGGCGCGGTCCACTCGACCGTGCAGCCGGTCCAGCCCTGCGCGAAGTCGCGGCCCTCGCGGTGCGCCAGCAGCGCGCTCTGGCCGAACCAGCCGGTGCCGAAGACCGGCGCCACCGTGAGCGGCAGGTCCTGGTCGAGCGCGAAGGTCGGCAGCGCGCGGGTGTCGCGCAGCGCAGCGCCCGGGTCGATCCCGTCGGGCAGGCGCGCGCCCCAGTGGCGCCACAGCGGCGCCTCGCCGGGCGCCAGTTCCAGCACGAGGCTGCTGCGCCGGCCGTGCAGGGTGATGAATTCAGGAGACGGCGTCGTCACGGCTCGGCCCTCAGCCCTTGGTCGCGCCGAGCGTCAGGCCGGCGATGAACTGCTTCTGCATCAGGAAGAAGATCGCCACCGGCGGCAGCGCGGCGATGATCGATCCGGCCGACACCAGATGCCACTGCGCCACCCACTGGCCGTTGAGCGACTTCAGCCCGCCGGTGACCGGCATCGCGTGATCGCCCTGGATCAGCACGGTGGCCCAGAAATAGTCGTTCCAGATGAAGGTGAAGATCAGCACCGACAGCGCCGCCAGCGCCGGGCGCACCAGCGGCAGCACGACCTTCCAGAAGATCTGCCACTCGCTGGCGCCCTCGATGCGAGCCGCCTCGATCAGCTCGTGGGGCAGGTCGCGGATGAAGTTGCGCATGAAGAAGGTGCAGAAGCCGGTCTGGAAGGCGATGTGGAACAGCACCAGCGCGCCGATCGAGTCGTACAGGCCCAGGCGCAGGCTCAGGTCGCGCACCGGCACCATCAGGATCTGGAACGGAATGAAGTTGCCGCCGACGAAGAGGAAGAACACCGCCAGGTTGGCCTTGAAGCGGTAGACGCCCAGCGCGAAGCCCGCCAGGCAGCTCAGCGCGATGGCGCCCGCCACCGTCGGGATCGCCACCAGCAGGCTGTTGAGGATGTAGCGCGCGATCGGGGTGTCGCGGAACACCGCGGTGTAGTTCTCCAGCAGCTGCCATTCGGTCGGCAGGCCCCAGTAGTTGCCGGCGGCCATGTCGCCGGCGCCGCGGATGGAGGTCGTCGCCACCGCCAGGATGGGCAGCAGCCACACGACCAGCGCCAGCGGCAGGCCGGCCTTGTAGAGCCCGCGCGTCAGCGGCGAGCAGCGTTCGATCGGGGTCGGGAACATCAGGCCAGGTCCTTCTCTTGCTGGTAGATGCGCCACAGCACGAAGGTGATGTAGACGAGCATGATCGAGAACAGCACGGTGGCGATCGCGGTGCCGTAGCCCATGCGGTAGCCGTATTCGCTCAGCGCCTGCTCGTACATGTAGAAGGCGAGCACCCGCGAGGAGCCGTAGGGGCCGCCGGAGGTCATGATCGAGACCATGTCGAAGCTGCGCAGCGAGCCGATGATGGTCACCACCACCGCGATGAAGGTGGCCGGGCGCAGCTGCGGCAGCACCACATGCCAGAGCATCGACCAGCCCTTGGCGCCCTCCAGGCGCGCGGCCTCGATCAGGTCAGGGCGCACGCTGTTCAACCCGGTGAGGTAGAGGATCATGCAGTAGGCGATCTGCGGGTAGAGCGCCGCGGCGATGATCCCGTAGTTCACCAGCCGCTCGTCGGACAGCACCGCCACGTCCGGCAGGCCGACCCACGCCAGCAGCTGCGGCAGCAGCCCGGTGGTCGGGTTGTAGAACCAGGTGAAGACCAGGCCGATGACGACCTGCGAGATCACGAAGGGAAAGAAGAACATCGACTTGACCAGCCGGATGCCGCTCACCGTCTGGTTCAGGAACAGCGCCAGGCCCAGCCCGACCGGCACCGACAGCAGGAAGAACACCAGCCACAGCAGGTTGTTCTTCAGCGCGACGCGGAAGTCCGGGTCGCCCGCCAGCTCGATGTAGTTGGCCAGGCCGACGAACTTCGCCTCGCCCAGCCCGTCCCAGTCGTACAGGCTGATCGCGATCGACTCGAAGATCGGCGCGATCACGTAGAGGCCGAACATCAGCAGCGCCGGCATCAGGAAGAGCCAGGGGGCGAGCTGGCGCTGGTGGCGGCGCCACCAGGACAGGCGAGGGGGCGGGGCGGTCATCGGACGGGACGCAAGGGCGGACATCGGAGGCGGGCGGGCGGCGGGGCTGACTTACTTGTAGACGCGCTGGCGCACCTGCTCGAGGCGCTCCAGCACCTCCTTGCGCGACTCCGGCTTGACCATGTAGCGCTGGAAGCCCTCCATGCCGGCCTTGGCCATCTCGGCGGGCGCGTCGCGGTCGTAGAACTGGCCCAGCGCGTGCGCGTTCGACAGCATCGTGAAGCCGTCCTTCAGGTAGGTGTCGCTCGGGCGGGTGGCGTCCTTGTTGACCGGCAGCTGGCCGAGGATGGCGTTGACCTCGGTCTGCACCTTGGCGCTGGCGGCGTAGGCGAGGAAGCGGCGCGCGTCCTCCTTGTTCTTCGCCTTGGCGGGAATGTGGATGGTGTCGGTCGGCGCGTCCTCGGCCATCGGCACGTTGCCGATCTTCGGGAACTGCATGAAGCCGAGCTGCGCCTCGCTCAGGCCGCCTTTCTTGAACGGATCGACCGCGAAGTTGCCCATCAGATACATCGCCGCCTCGCCCTTGACGAAGGCCGGCACCGCGTCCTGCCAGTCATAGCTGGCGTGGTTGGCCAGGAAGTAGCCCGGCTTGGTCAGCTCGTCCCAGCGGTCGAAGACGGCCTGCACCCGCGCATCGGTGTAGGGCACCTTGCCGGCGGTGAGGTCCATGTGGAACTCGTAGCCGTTGACGCGCATGTTCAGGTAGTCGAACCAGCCCCCCGTCGGCCACAGCGCCTTGGTGCCGATCGCGAAGGGCGTGACGCCCGCGGCCTTGAGCCTGGCGCTGGCGGCCAGCAGCTCCTTCCAGTCCTTCGGCACCGCGATGTTGTTCTTCGCGAAGATGTCCTTGCGGTAGTAGATGCCCCACTGGTAGTAGGTGTAGGGCACGCCCCACTGCTTGCCGCCGATCGTCATCGACGAGACGGCGGACTTCAGCTTGTCGTTCAGGCCTTCCTTGGCCCAGACGTCGGAGACATCCTCGAACAGGCCGGCGTTGACGAACGGCGCCATCCGGTTGCCGGCGTACCAGGTCACGATGTCGGGCGGGTTGGCCGACAGGAAGTTGCGGATCGAGGTCTTGAAGCCTTCATGGTCGAAGGTGTTGATCTTGACCGTCACGTCCGGGTTGGCGGCCATGAAGCCCTTGGCCATCGCCTCCCAGGCGGCCTTCGGCGCCGGGTCGGAGGCATCGGTGTTGATGACGAGCGTGCCGGCCTGCGCAGCGCAGGCGGCCGCGGCCCAGGCCAGAACGGCCAGCTTCATCGTCGTCTTCTGGATCGTCTTCATCGCTTGTCTCCTGTCGTGTCGTCGTGTCGTCGTGTCGTCGTGTCGTCGTGTCGAACGGGTGTCGGACGTCGTTGTCGGTCGGTGAGGTGAGAGAACAGTGAGAGAAAAGGGCGCGGGCCGTGCGGCGGGACAAGCCGTCTCGTCTCAGGTGCGCCAGATCGCCAGCCCCCGGGGGGGCAGGGGCCGCTGCCCCAGCAGGGGTGCCGCGGTCGGGAGCGCCGGCGCATCGAGGCACCGGTCCGAGAAGTTGAAGGCCAGCAGCAGGTCGCCCGCGCGGCTCAGGCGCAGGCCTTCGGGCAGCGCCTGTGCGGCGAGTCCGGCGTCGGCGGCCGCGCCGGTGAACACCGTCTGCCAGCCGTCCGTGTCCAGCCAGCCGGCGACGCAGCGCACCGGGCCGCGGCGGGTCAGGGCGGGGCGGCCGTCGGCGAAGGCGGCCAGCACCTCGGTGCCTTCGGCGAGCGCCAGGTCCTCGCGCCAGCGGGTGATCGGCACGGTCTGCCCGCCGATGACGACCGGCTCGGCGCAGCCGGGCGGCAGCGAGGCCACCCGCCGCACCTGCACGCCGGCCAGCACGCTCAGCGACCCCGGCGGCAGGCCGTGGCCTGTGGGCGAGTCGCCTGCAGGGAAGGACAGATGCTCCGACTTCGAGCCCGCGCGCGGGCCCAGCACGATCTGCGCGCCGCGCGCCGCGGCCGCCTCCAGCGAGGCCTGCAGCGCCGTGCCGATCTGCGGCTGCGCCGCCAGCACGATCAGCCGGTAGCCGGAGAGATCGGCATCGGCCGGCACCAGGTCCACGTCCAGCCCCAGGCGGCGCAGGCCCTCGTAGGCGCGGAACTGCAGCTCCAGCGGGTTGAAGTCGGCGCCCTGCGGCTGGATCTGCAGCGTCCAGATCGCGGCGTAGTCGAACACCATCGCCACCGGCGCCTGAACCGCCAGCCGCACCGGACCAGCCTCGTCGAGCGTGAGCGCGGCCAGCTCGGCGCCGACCTGCGCGGCCTCGATCGCGCCCTGGTCCTCGCTGGCGTCGGGGCGCAGCAGGCCGGTGTGCATCTGCTCCTGCGCGAAGGGCGCCTGGCGCCAGCGGAAGTAGCTCACCACCTCGGCGCCGTGCGCGAAGGCCTGCCAGCTCCACAGCCGCACCATGCCGTCCTCGGGCGCCGGGTTCCAGTGCGCCCAGTTGACCGGGCCGGGCTGCTGCTCCATCACCCACCAGCGGCCCTGGCCCTGCGCGTCGCGGCACAGGCCGCGGTAGAGGTCGTGGTGGAAGCCGGGAATGTCGGGGTGGCCGGTGCGGGCCCAGCGCGTCTTCTCCTCGGCCGAGAGGAAGAACATCTGCGTGAAGCCCAGCGGATAGCTGTCCCAGGTGGCGATGTCGAGGTCGGCGGCCACCTCGTGGTGGTCGAACTCGGTGAAGAAGCCCATGAAGTTGTGCGACACCGGCCGCCCGGGCGAGTGCTCGCGCAGGATCTCGACCTGCTCGCGGTTGAAGGCGCGCACCTCGCTGGAGGCGAAGCGGCGCCAGTCGAGCCGGTGCGCCGGATGCGCCTCGGTGACGGTCAGCGCCGGCAGGTCGATCTCGTCGAACGAGCGGTAGACCTGGCTCCAGAAGACCGTGCCCCAGGCCGCGTTGAGCGCGTCGATCGTGAGGTAGCGCTCGGCCAGCCAGCGCCGGAAGCCCTGCCGTGCGGCGTCGGACAGGCTCAGCACCGTGTCGTGGCAGCCGTATTCGTTGTCGGTCTGCCAGGCCACGACCGCCGGGTGGCGGCCGTAGCGCTCGGCCACCGCGCGGCTGATGCGGCGCGACTCGGCGCGGTAGCCCGCGTGCGAGAAGCAGTAGTGGCGCCGCGAGCCGAAGCCGCGCGGGCGGCCCTGCAGGTCGACGGCGACCATGTCGGGCATGCGGTCGTGCAGCCACTTCGGCGGCGTCGCGGTGGGCGTGCACATCACCACGCCCAGGCCAGCGGCGTGCAGCGTCTCGACCGCCTCGTCCAGCCAGGCCCAGTCGAAGCGGCCCGGCTCGGGCTCGATGCGGCTCCAGGCGAATTCGGCGATGCGCACCACGCGGATGCCCATCGCGTGCATGCGCCGCGCGTCCTCGGCCCACATCGAGCGCGGCCAGTGTTCGGGGTAGTAGCAGACGCCGAGCTTCATGATCAGGCAGCCTCCGGCAGACGCACGTCGGCGGCCTCGACCGTGCGCGGCAGCGCCAGGCCCTGCTCGTCGAAGAGGTGGATCGCCTCGGCCGGCAGGCTGACCGCCAGCCGGGTGCCGGCGCGGGCGTGCGCCTGGCCCGGCGCCCGGGCGACGAAGGTCTCGGCGCCGCCTCCGGCCTCCAGGTAGAAGTAGGTCGCCTCGCCCAGGCGTTCCTGCCACTGCATCGGCCGCACGATCGGCTGCTCGTCGCCGCCGAGCCGGGCATGTTCCGGGCGGATGCCCAGCGTGACCGGCGCCCCGGGCTGCAGCCGGCGTGCGTCGACCGCGGCCCGGAGCAGCTCGCCGGCGCCGCCGTCCAGGCGCACGGTCGCCTGCGCGGGGCCGGCCTCAACCAGCCGGCCGCGCAGGAAGTTCATCTTCGGCGAGCCGATGAAGCCGGCGACGAAGAGATTGCGCGGGCGGTGGTAGAGCTCCAGCGGGCTGCCGCACTGCGCCACCGAGCCTTCGCGCGCCACCGCCTCGCCGCTGTTGAGCAGCAGGATGCGGTCGGCCAGCGTCATCGCCTCGACCTGGTCATGGGTGACGTAGACGGTGCAGGCCTGGCCGAAGTCGCGGTGCAGCTTGGCGATCTCGAAGCGGGTCTGCACCCGCAGCGCCGCGTCCAGGTTGGAGAGCGGCTCGTCGAACAGGAACACGCCGGGCTCGCGCACGATCGCGCGGCCGATGGCCACCCGCTGGCGCTGGCCGCCCGAGAGCGCCTTGGGCTTGCGCTCGAGCAGGTGCTCGAGCTGCAGCACCTTGGCCGCGGCCGTCACCTTCTCGCGGATCACCGCCTTGTCCACCTTGGCCAGCCCCAGGCCGAAGGCCATGTTCTCGTACACGCTCATGTGCGGGAACAGCGCGTAGGACTGGAACACCATCGCCACGCCGCGCTGCGCCGGCGCCACCTCGTTCATGCGCTGGCCGCCGATGCGCAGCTCGCCGCCGGTGATGTCCTCCAGCCCCGCGATCATGCGCAGCAGCGTCGACTTGCCGCAGCCCGACGGCCCGACGAAGACGCAGAACTCGCCCTGCGCGATGTGCAGGTTCACGTCCCGGATGACGGGGGCGTGGTCGCCGTAGGCCTTGAAGACGGATGAAAGTTCGATGCTCGCCATGAGGCGGCATTCTGCTGCCAATATTATTAGCAATAATCAGTGGAAACCCGGGAGTCCGGTGCGCCTCAGCGCGGCCGCACCGTCTGACGCGCCACCAGCGGGCAGTCGATCTTGATCAGGTGGCGGCGCGCGGCGCGCTGCGTCTGCGGCAGGTCGGCCGCCGCCAGCAGCGCCTCGACCGCGGCGCGGCCCATCTCGTAGTTGGGCAGCACCATCGTCGTCAGCGGCGGATGGGTGTGGCGCGAGATCTCCTGGTCGTCGTAGCCCATCAGCGAGACGTCCTCGGGCACCTTCAGGCCGAGCTGGGCCAGCGCCTCCATCGCGCCCAGCGCCATCAGGTCGTTGGCGCAGAAGAGGGCGGTGGGCGGGCGCGCCTCGCGCATCAGCGACAGCGTCGCCTCGAAGCCGGTGCCCGACATCCAGTCGCCGTCGCGCACCAGCGCCGGGTCGAAGGGCAGGTCGGCGGTGGCCAGCGCGCGGCGGTAGCCCTTGAGGCGGTCCTTGGCGGCCTCCATCCACGGCTCGCCGTTGATGAAGCCGATGCGGGTGTGGCCCATCGCGATCAGGTGCTCGGTGGCCGCATGGCCGCCGCCCACCTCGCCGGGCACGATGGTGGGCAGGCGGTGGCGCTCGTCGTGGCAGTTCAGCAGCACCACCGGCAGCCCGCCGGCGTCGGTCAGCGCCGCCGGCAGCGTCACCTCGCGGGTGAAGATGGTCGAGTAGACGATGCCCAGCAGCATCGGGTTGGCGCGCAGCGCCGCGATCGCCGCGGCCTCCTGGTCGGCGTTGCTGCGGGTGACGATGACGCTGACCAGGCAGTCGTGCTCCCAGGCGGCGTCGCGCGCGCCGTCGACGCTGACCACCGGATGCGGGCTGGTCGAGATCTCGTCGACCAGGTAGCCGATCAGGCTGCGCCGCGGCGCCGGGTCCGGACTGGCCGGGGCCGGCAGCAGGGCCGGCGCCTCGCGCCGCGGCAGCCGGTAGCCCAGCTCCATCGCCACGCCGAGCACGCGGCTGCGCGTCTCGGCCGACAGCCGCGCGCCCGTCATGTTGTTGAGCACCATCGACACGGTGGACTGGGACACGCCGGCGGCCTTGGCCACATCGGTCATGGTGGGGCGGCGCACGGGCATCGGGGCAGGCTTGCGGGAGGTCACGGCAGTTCGGTGGAAAGATCGACGGGCAGGCCGCGATGGTAGCGAGGCGGCCGCTCGCCCCGCCACCGGGATCATGCCGGGTGATGATTTGCTAATAATTGGTGATAACCCGGCCTCGGCTATGCTGGCGGGCATGATGGCCTTCGATTCCACCCCCCGGACCGTCCTCTGGTACCTGAGCCTGGCCGGCAGCGAGATCGCCGCGGCCCGCATCGAGGGCGAGGCCGGGCCCGAGCCCGGCGCGCTGGTGCTGCGGCTGTCGGCCGCGGCGGTGCGGCGTGCGGCCGACGGCGTGGCCGGCTATCTGTGGCCGGTCGAGATGCGGCTGGCGCAGGCGCGCTGCGAGGGCGGCGGACCGGACGTGTTCTTCGGCGGCGTCCGCGCCGCCCGGGTGCTGCAGGCCGGTCGGGTGCTCGATGCGCTGCCGCTGCCCGGCCGCCTGGACGGCGCGCTCGTGCTGGAGCTGCAGCTGATCCACGGCACCGCGCTGCGCATCGAGGCCGACGCGCTGACGCTGGGCCTGGCGCCCGACGCCGAGGCGGTCTTCCGCGAATCCTGCGACTGCTGACGCTGCGGGCACTGCTGACCGACCGGTCAGATTGACGCCGGTCATGCGCGGGGCCGGGGCCGGGCGGCAGAATGCGTGCATTCGCGCACGCCGAATGCGTGCTGCACCGACAAGGATCCCGATGAGCGCCGCTGCCCCGACCGCCTCTTCTGCCTGGCTGCGCCGGGGCCTGGTCGCGCTGCTGGTCGTCGGCCTGGGGGCGGGCACGGTGGCTTGGCTGCGCCGGCCGCGGCCGGTGGCGGTCAGCGCGGTCGAGGTGACGCGCGGCACGGTCGAGGCCACGATCGCCAACACCCGCGCCGGCACGGTCGAGGCCTGCCAGCGCACCCGGCTGTCGACCATCCTGGGCGGGCGCATCGAGCGGCTCGAGGTGCGCGAGGGCGACCGGGTGCGCAAGGGCCAGCTGCTGATGAAGCTGTGGAACGACGACCAGCGCGCGCAGGCCACGCTGGCCGCCGCGCAGCTCGACACCAGCCGCCGGCGCATCGTCGAGGCCTGCTCCGCCGCCGAGTCCGCCGAGCGCGAGGCCGACCGCCAGCGCGGCCTGCGCGAGCAGGGCTTCATCTCCGAATCCGCCGAGGACCGCGCGCGCACCGAGGCCCGCACCCGCCGCGCCGCCTGCCAGACCGCGCAGGCCGATGCCCGCGCCGCCGAGGCGCGCCTGGAGGCGACGAAGGTCGAGCAGGGCCGCATGGTGCTGCTCGCGCCCTTCGACGGCACGGTGGCGAAGATCGTCGGCGAGGTGGGCGAATACTCGACGCCGTCGCCGCCGGGCGTGCCCACGCCGCCGGCCATCGACCTGATCGACGACCGCTGCCTCTACGTCAAGGCGCCGATGGACGAGGTCGACGCGCCGCGGCTGCAGCCGGGCCAGCCGGTGCGCATCACCATCGATGCGCTGCCGGGCCGCACCTTCCCCGGCCGGGTGCGCCGCATCGCGCCGATCGTCTCGGCGCTGGAGAAGCAGGCGCGCACCGTCGACGTCGATGTCGACTTCGACGACCTGGCCGCGGCCGGGCCGCTGCGGGTGGGCTACAGCGCCGACGTCGAGGTGGTGCTCGACGTGCATCGCGACGTGCTGCGGGTGCCGGCCGCGGCGATCGGCGAGGGCGGCCGGGTGCTGGTGATCGGCGCCGAGGGCGTGCTGGCCGAGCGGCGGGTGCGCACCGGGCTGTCCAACTGGGAGCATGCCGAGGTGCTCGACGGGCTGAAGGCCGGCGAGCAGGTGGTCAGCTCGCTCGAGCGCGAGGGCGTCAGGCCGGGCGTGGTCGCGCGGGTCGAGCCGGCCGCCTCGGGCGCGAAGCCATGAGCGCGCCGGCGCTGATCGGGCTGGAGCAGGTCGAGCGGGTCTTCCGTCTCGGCGACAGCGACGTGCACGCGCTGCAGGGGCTGGACCTGCGCATCGACGCCGGCGAATACGTCGCGGTCATGGGCCCGAGCGGCTCGGGCAAGTCGACGCTGCTGAACATTCTCGGCCTGCTCGACCAGCCCAGCCGCGGACGGCTGCTGCTCGAGGGGCGCGACGTCACCACGCTGAGCCCGGACGAGCAGGCGGCGGTGCGCAGCCGGCGCATCGGCTTCGTCTTCCAGAGCTTCCACCTGGTGCCGCGGCTGAGCGCGGCCGAGAACATCGCGCTGCCGATGGTGCTGGCCGGCATCGCGCCGAAGGAGCGCCAGGCGCGGGTCGCGCAGGCGCTGAAGGACTACGGCCTGGCCCACCGCGCCGACCACCGCCCCAGCGAGCTCTCGGGCGGGCAGCGCCAGCGCGTGGCCATCGCGCGCGCGACGATCATGCAGCCGCCGCTGCTGCTGGCCGACGAGCCCACCGGCAACCTCGACCGCGCCACCGGCGACGAGGTGGTGCGCCTGCTCGAGGAGCTCAACGCGCGCGGCGTCACGCTGATCGTCGTCACCCACGACGCCGGCCTGGGCGCGCGGGCGCGCCGGCGCCTGATGATGGAAGACGGCCAGCTGCGGCGCGACGAGCGCACGCCGCCCTGAGCGGGCCCGGACCGATGCGCGGGTGGGACATCCTGGACTTCGCGCGGCGCGCCGCCACCGGCAGCCCGCTGCGCACGCTGCTGATGACGCTGGCGATGGCCATCGGCGTGGCGGCGGTGGTGGTGCTGACCGCGCTGGGCGACGGCGCGCGGCGCTACGTGGTCGACCAGTTCTCGTCGATCGGCACCAATCTGGTCATCGTGCTGCCCGGGCGCTCGCAGACCGGCGGCTTCAGCCCGGCCAATGCGGTCAGCACCACGCCGCGCGACCTGACGATCGACGACGCGCAGGCGCTCACCCGGCTGGCGGCGGTCGCGCAGGTCGCGCCGCTGGCGGTGGGGCTGTCGGAGGTGGCGGTGGCCGGGCGGCTGCGCGAGGCGATGGTGCTGGGCACCACCCGCGGCTACCTCGCGGTGCGCCGGCTGGCGCTGGCGCAGGGGCAGTTCCTGCCCGATGACGACTGGGGCCGCGCCCATGCGGTCACGGTGCTGGGCGCGGCGCTGGCGCGCGAGCTCTTCGGCCAGGGCCCGGCGCTGGGCCAGACGGTGCGCATCGGCGGGCGGCGGCTGCGCGTCATCGGCGTGATGGCGCCGGCCGGCCAGGGCCTGGGCATGAACCTCGACGAGATCGCGATCGTGCCGGTGGCGCTGGCGCAGGCGATGTTCGACTCGAACACGCTGTTCCGCGTGCTGATCGAGGCGCGCAGCCGCGACGCCATCGCCGCGGCCCGGCGCCAGGCCACCGCGCTGCTCAAGGCCCGCCACGAGGGCGAGGAGGACGTGACCGTCATCACCCAGGACGCGGTGCTGGCCACCTTCGACCGGGTGCTGCTGGCGCTGACCGCGGTGGTGGCGGCGATCGCGGCGATCAGCCTGGCGGTGGCCGGCATCCTGGTGATGAACGTGATGCTGGTGGCGGTGGCGCAGCGCACCGGCGAGATCGGCCTGCTCAAGGCGCTGGGCGCACCGGCGGCGACCATCCGTGCGGTCTTCCTGACCGAGGCGGCGCTGCTGTCGCTGGCCGGCGCGCTGCTGGGCTATGCGGCCGGGCATGCGGGCGCCTGGGTGATCCGGCTGCTCTATCCGCAGTTCCCGGCCTGGCCGCCGCTGTGGGCGGTGGTGGCGGCGCTGGGGACGGCCATCGGCACCGGGCTGCTGTTCGGGGTGATGCCGGCACGGCGCGCGGCCCGGCTCGAGCCGGTCGCGGCGCTGTCGCGGCGCTGAGCGGACACGGACACACGAGGACCGCACCGATGCGCTGGACCGACACCGTCTCGATGGCCTGGCGCGCGATCGTCTCGCAGCGCGGGCGCAGCGTGCTGACGCTGCTGGGCATCGCGGTGGGCATCGCCGCGGTGATCCTGCTGACCTCGATCGGCGAGGGCCTGCACCGCTTCCTGCTGGCCGAGTTCAGCCAGATCGGCACGAACGTGGTCACGCTCTCGCCGGGGCGCACGACCACCGGCGGCACCAACCCGGGCTTCCCGTCCTCGGTGCGGCCGCTGACGCTGGAGGACGCGCAGGCGCTGCGCCGCCACCTGCCGCAGCTCACCGGCGTCACGCCGGGCGTGACCGGCAACGCCGAGATGCAGGCCGGCGGGCGACTGCGCCGCGCGCTGGTCTACGGCACCAGCGCGGCGCTGGTGCCGGCCTTTCACCTGACGGTGGCGACGGGCCGCTTCCTGCCCGAGGAGGAGGCCGGACAGGCGCGCGACTTCGTCGTGCTGGGCTCGACGCTGCGCCGCGAGCTCTTCGGCAGCAGCTCGCCGCTGGGCCAGCGGGTGCGCATCGGCAGCCAGCAGTTCCGCGTCATCGGCGTGCTGGCGCCGCGCGGGCAGTTCCTCGGCATCGACCTGGACGATGTCGCCTACATTCCGTCGGCGCGCGCGCTGGAGCTGTTCAACCGCCCGGGCCTGATGGAGATCCACCTGACCTACGACGAGCGCATGTCGCCCGCGGCGGTGGTCGCGCAGGCCCGCGCGCTGATGAGCGCCCGCCACGGCCGCGAGGACTTCACCCTCGTCACCCAGGCCGACATGCTGGGCACGCTCTCCAACATCCTGAACATCGTCACGATGGCGGTGGGCGCGCTGGGCGGCATCTCGCTGCTGGTGGGCGGCGTGGGCATCGTCACCATCATGACGATCGCGGTGACCGAGCGCACCGCGGAGATCGGCCTGCTGATCTCGCTGGGCGCGCGCCGGCGCACGGTGATGGCGCTGTTCCTGGGCGAGGCGGTGGTGCTCTCGGCGCTGGGCGGCCTGCTGGGCCTGGCGATCGGCATCGGCATCGCCCAGGGCGCGCACCTGCTGCTGCCCGCGCTGCCGGTCAGCACGCCGCTGCCCTTCGTGCTGCTGGCGCTGGGCCTGTCGGCGGCGGTGGGCCTGCTCGCCGGCGTGATGCCGGCGCGCGCGGCGGCGCGGCTCGACCCGGTGGAGGCGCTCAGGGCGGAGTAGCGGCGGGGTGTCCGGCATGGATGCCCGCCTGCGCGGGCATGACGGCGCGTTTCGGCGCGTTTCCTCGCGCATGTCCCCGTCATCCTCGCGAAGGCGAGGATCCACGCGCAGCAGGACGTTTCAGTCGACCTCGACCTGCTCCGCCGTCGCGGGTGCGGGTGCCGGGGCGATGGTGCGCGCTGCCTCCGGGCGCTTCAGCCCGTGCGTCATGACCAGCTTGTCCAGCACCTCGGTCACGTCCAGCGCCTTGCCCTGGCGCAGGAACTGCAGCGCGGGTGCAATGGGCCCGTCGCTGGTGTGATGGCCCGCGCCGGGAATCACCAGATCGGCCGGAATGTCCGGGTGCGAGTTGAGTTCGCCCAGCAGGTCGGCGCCCCCGATGACGTCGTGGATCTCGGTGCAGCGGTCGGGCATGCGGATGCGCGCGCCCAGCGTGACGATCGGGGTGCGGAAGGGCACCGTGTCGGGCAGCTTGCGCAGGGCTTCCCACAGCATCAGGTTGCCCTTCGAGTGCCCGACGATCAGCTCGATGGAGCGGATTTCCGGATGCGCCAGCAGCGTGGCGACCGCTTCCACATCCTGCTGCAGCGCGGGCGTGAACGACAGCACCGAGGTGGCCAGTGCCGTGCTGAAGTCGCCGAGCCTCTGCGCGGCGTGCAGCATGCGGTTGCGCCAGCCGAACCAGAACCAGCCGCCCATGCCCTCGGACATCACGTCCGACAGGCCATCGCTGCACACGACCGCCGCAACCGGCGCGCCGATCCAGTTGGCCATATCGCGCGCCAGCGCCGAGCTGCCCACGCCTGCCAGGAGGCGTACGACGGGCCGAACATTGATCGGATCATGTCCATGGTGGATCCCCCTTGTGTGGTGTGCCTCCGTTCTAGCCCTTTGCCCTGTCCCCGCATTGACGTGGCGCAACGCCGCGGCCGGCGTCGACAAGGGCGTTCCCGGTGGCGCGGGGGCGGGCGCGCGGTCATCATCGGACTGTCCCGGACCACAACGACATTCGCATCCCGCACAGGAGACATCGCCGATGACCCCCGAGGAACTGCGCCAGCGCCAGGCGCCGATCAAGGAGCGCTACCGCGCCGAGCCGGCCGCCGCGCGCCAGACCTTCCGCGCCGAGGCGCTGCTCTATCCGGATCGGCCCTCGTGCCGCATCGAGACCCGCTTCGCCGCCTTCGACGCCGGCCTGCATCCGGCCGCGGGCGGCGGCGGCGGCGAGGCCTGCTCGGGCGACCTGATGCTGGAGTCGATCGCGGCCTGCGCGGGCGTGACGCTCAATGTCGTGGCCACCGCCACCGGCGTCGTCATGCGCACCGCGCGCGTGGTCGTCGAGGCCGAGAGCGACTTCCGCGGCACGCTGGGGCTGGCGCGCGACGTGCCGGTCGGGCTGACGGCGCTGCGGCTGCGCTTCGAGGTCGACTCCGATGCCTCCGACGAGCAGCTCGCCACGCTGCTGAAGCTGGCCGAGCGCTACTGCGTCATCGTGCAGACGCTGAAGGCGCCGCCACCGGTGGAGGTGGCGCTGCGGCGGCTGGACCCGGCCTGAGGCGCCTGTGGCCTATCAGTCGTCCCGGCGCGGGCTGGAGACCTTGGTGCGCATCAGCTGGCCCTTCTCGCGCTCCCAGTCGCGCTTCTTCTCGGTGTCGCGCTTGTCGTGCTCGGCCTTGCCCTTGGCCAGCGCGATCTCGGCCTTCACGTAGCTGCCCTTGTAGTGCAGGTCCAGCGGCACCAGCGTGAAGCCCTTCTGCTCGACCTTGCCGATCAGGCGCCGGATCTGGTCCTTCTTCATCAGCAGCTTCTTGGTGCGGTCGGCCTCCGGGCGCACATGCGTCGAGGCCGAGCGCAGCGCGTTGATGCGGCAGCCGATCATGAACAGCTCGCCGTCCTTCAGCACGACGTAGCCGTCGGTGAGCTGCACCTGGCCGGCGCGGATGGCCTTGATCTCCCAGCCCTGCAGCACCACGCCCACCTCGAAGCGTTCCTCGATGTGGTAGTTGAAGCGCGCTTTCCGGTTCTCGACGATGCTCATGGGGTGGGACGGGTTCGTTCTGGGACTCAATACAATCCGGGCATTGTATGAAGCACGTCAAGAAGTCCGTCCTCCTCTGGTACTCGCCGCGAGAGATGTTCGATCTCGTCGTCGATGTCGCCAGCTATCCCAAGTTCCTGCCGTGGTGCCAGAAGGCGGAGATTCTCGGCGAGGAGGCCGGCGCGATGACCGCGCGTCTCCACCTCGCCTACGCCGGCGTGCGCCACGCCTTCACCACCCGCAACAGCCATGTTCCGGGCGAGTCGGTCACGATGAGCCTGGTCGACGGGCCGTTCTCGCGGCTCGACGGCTCGTGGCGGTTCATCCCGATCGGCACGCCGGCGGCCTCGCGGCCGGAGGCCGGGCCGCAGGCCTGCCGCGTCGAGTTCGAGCTGAGCTATGCCTTCGCGAGCCGGCCGCTGGAAATGGTGGTGAGCCCGGTGTTCGACCGCATCGCCAACACCTTCGTCGACGCCTTCGTCGCGCGGGCGGAGCAGGTCCATGGCCGACGCTGATGCGGGCGCCGCCCCGGCGCCGATGCAGGTCGAGGTCGCCTTCAGTCCGGCGCCGCGCCAGGTCGACCGGGTGACGCTGCAGCTTGCGCCCGGCGCGACGGCGGCCCAGGCGCTCGCCGCCAGCGGGCTGGCCGCGCGCCACGCGGCGCTGGGGGCTGTGGGCGAGGGCGGCCTGGCCTTCGGCATCGGCGGCCGCGCGGTCGCGCCCGACACGCCGATGCAGCCGGGCGACCGGCTCGACATCTGCCGGGCGCTGAAGGTCGATCCGAAGGAAGCCCGCCGGCTGCGCTACCGCGCGCAGGGCGAGCGCGGCCGCCAGCGCGTCAGCGGCAGTCGCTCGCGATGACCTCGCGGGCGCGGCGCAGCTCGGCGCCGCGCTGACCGTCGTCGAGGAACTGGCGCTCGCCGTTCTCGCCGGTGCGCGCGATGCGCTGGCCGGATTCGAGCGTGCGGGCGTACTCGCGCGCCCGGGTGCAGTTCTCGCCGCGCTGGCGCGCCTGGCGCTCTTCGTCGGCGCGGCGGGCGGCGGCCTCCTGCTCGGCCGCGGCCTGGCGGCGCCGGCCCTCGCCGGCCGCCGTGGCGGCGCTGGCGGCCGAGGCCGGCGGCGGGGCCGCCACCGCGGAGGCGGGAGCGGCCGGTGCCGGCATCGCGGCGGCCGTCGGTGCGGCCGGCCGCTGCAGCACGTCGCGGTCCGGCACGGCGGTCGGAGGCGGCCGGTCGCTGTACTGGATGCGGCCCTGCGCGTCGCGCCATTTCCACTGGGCCGAGGCCGGCAGCGCCAGCATCGCGCACAGCAGCGTCATCGTCGTCGCGGGCAGCAGTCGTCGGGGCGTGAAGTGCGAAAACATGATTCGAGTGTAGTGCCGGGACCCCGCTCGGAGCGTGTCCGCTTCATGAGGGCTGGGAAGAGGCTGTAACGGGTCCGTATAATCTCCTTTTGCGTCTGGAGCCCCTTCCCATGCGCCTTCTCGGCAAAGCCCTGACCTTCGACGATGTGTTGCTGGTCCCCGCGTACTCCCAGGTGTTGCCCCGCGACACCTCCCTGGCGACGAAGCTGTCGCGCAACATCACGCTGAACCTGCCCCTGGTGTCCGCCGCGATGGACACCGTGACCGAGGCCCGCCTCGCCATCGCCATCGCCCAGGAAGGCGGCATGGGCATCGTTCACAAGAACCTGAGCCCGAAGCAGCAGGCGGCCGAGGTGGCCCGCGTCAAGCGCTACGAGTCCGGTCTGCTGAAGGATCCGATCACCATCGCGCCGAACGCCCGCGTGCGCGACGTGATCGACCTGTCGCGCGCCCACGGCATTTCCGGCTTCCCCGTCGTCGACGAGGGCAAGGTGGTCGGCATCGTGACCGGCCGCGACCTGCGCTTCGAGACCCGTCTCGACGCCCCGGTGCGCGACATCATGACCCCGCGCGAGCGCCTGATCACGGTGCGCGAGGGCGCCTCGCTGGCCGAGGCCAAGGCGCTGATGCACCAGCACAAGCTCGAGCGCGTGCTGGTCGTCAACGACGCCTTCGAGCTGCGCGGCCTGTTCACCGTCAAGGACATCACCAAGCAGACCAGCTTCCCGAACGCCGCGCGCGACGCGCAGGGCAAGCTGCGCGTCGGCGCGGCCGTCGGCGTCGGTGACGGCACCGAGGAGCGCATCGAGCTGCTGGTGGCCGCCGGCGTCGACGCGCTGGTGGTCGACACCGCGCACGGCCACAGCCACGGCGTCATCGAGCGCGTGCGCTGGGTCAAGAAGAACTTCCCGCAGGTCGACGTCATCGGCGGCAACATCGCCACCGGTGCCGCCGCGCTGGCGCTGGCCGAGGCCGGCGCCGACGCGGTCAAGGTCGGCATCGGCCCGGGCTCGATCTGCACCACCCGCATCGTCGCCGGCGTGGGCGTGCCGCAGATCACCGCGATCGACAACGTCGCCACCGCGCTGGCCGGCACCGGCGTGCCGCTGATCGCCGACGGCGGCATCCGCTACTCGGGCGACATCTCCAAGGCCCTGGCCGCGGGCGCGTCGACCGTGATGATGGGCGGCATGTTCGCCGGCACCGAGGAAGCTCCGGGCGAGGTCATCCTCTACCAGGGCCGCTCGTACAAGAGCTACCGCGGCATGGGCTCGATCGGCGCGATGAAGGCGGGTTCCGCCGACCGCTACTTCCAGGAAAACGACGAGACCACCAACCCGAACGCCGACAAGCTCGTGCCGGAAGGCATCGAGGGTCGCGTGCCCTACAAGGGCTCGGTGCTGGCGATCATCTACCAGATGGCCGGCGGCATCCGTGCCTCGCTGGGCTACTGCGGCTGCGCCTCGGTCGCCGAGATGCACGACCGGGCCGAGTTCGTCGAGATCACGTCCGCCGGCATCCGCGAGAGCCACGTCCACGACGTGCAGATCACCAAGGAAGCGCCGAACTACCGGCTGGAGTGACTGCCTCGTGAGCGCTGCTGACGCGAAGGCGCCGCGCCCACGGGCCGCGGCCATGCCCTTCATCATGCTGACGGTGCTGATCGACATGGTGGCGATCGGCCTGATCATCCCGGTGCTGGCACCGCTGGTGGGCACCTTCACCGGCGACCAGGGCGACCATGCCTTCTGGTATGGCGTCGTGACCTTCGCGTTCGGCTTCGCGAACTTCTGGGGCTCGCCGATCCTCGGGGCGCTGTCCGACCACCACGGCCGGCGCCCGGTGCTGCTGCTGGGCTTCTGCGGCCTGGCGCTGAGCTTCATCGTCACCGGCCTGGCCACCGCGCTGTGGATGCTGGTGGCGATCCGCCTGGTCAGCGGCGCGCTGCAGGCCAATGCGGCAGTCGCGCAGGCCTATGTCGCCGACATCAGCGCGCCCGAGGAGCGCGCCAAGCGCTTCGGCATGCTCGGCGCCATGTTCGGCATGGGCTTCGTGCTCGGGCCGGTCATGGGCGGCCTGCTCGGCGCCATCAGCCTGCACCTGCCCTTCTTCGTCGCGGGCGGGCTGGCGGTGCTCAATGCGCTGTACGGCATCTTCGTGCTGCCGGAGTCGCTGCCGCCGTCGCGGCGCACGCCGGTCGACTGGAAGAAGGCCAACCCGCTGACCTCGCTGCGTCAGCTGCGCGACCTGCACGGCATCGGCCGGCTGGTGGGCGTCATCGCGCTGGCCGGGCTGGCGCAGTTCATCCTGCACACCACCTGGGTGCTCTACACCACCTTCAAGTTCGGCTGGGGGCCGAAGGAGAACGGCTGGTCGCTGTTCACCATCGGCGTGATGTCGGTGCTGGTGCAGGGCGGGCTGATCCGGGTGGCGCTGAAGCGCTCGACGCCGCAGCGCATCGCCGTGCTGGGCCTGCTGTCGTCGACCGTCTGCTATGCGCTGTGGGGTGCGGCGACCGAGGCCTGGATGATGTACGCCATCATCGGGCTGAACGTCTTCGGCTTCATGACGCAGGCCGCGATCCAGACGCTGGTGTCCAATGCCGCCGACGAGTCCTCGCAGGGGCGCGCGCTCGGCGCGGTCGCTTCGCTCAACAGCATGATGCAGGTCTTCGCGCCGGTCATCGGCTCGAGCCTGCTGGGCCTGGTCTCGCATCTGCCCCACGGCGACTGGCGCATCGGCGCGCCGCTCTATCTCTGCTCCGCGCTGACGCTGGCGGCCTTCGTGCTGGCCGTGCGTCACTTCCGCCTCCATCCGGCCAACGCCACCCATCCGGCGCCGCACGCGGTCTGAGCCCGGACGACGGGGTCCGGCCGCGCGGCGCCATCGCACCGCATCGCTTCGCACATGCAACACGACAAGATCCTCATCCTCGACTTCGGCTCGCAGGTCACGCAGCTGATCGCCCGCCGCGTGCGCGAGGCCCATGTCTACTGCGAGATCCATCCGAACGACGTGTCGGACGAGTTCATCCGCAGCTTCGCCCCGAAGGGCATCATCCTGTCGGGCAGCCACGCCTCGACCTACGAGGACCACCAGCTGCGCGCGCCGCAGGCGGTCTGGGACGCGGGCGTGCCGGTGCTGGGCATCTGCTACGGCATGCAGACCATGGCGGTGCAGCTCGGCGGCGAGGTGAGCTGGTCCGACACCCGCGAGTTCGGCTATGCCGAGGTGCGCGCGCACGGCCACACCGCGCTGCTGAAGGACATCCAGGACTTCGCCACGCCCGAGGGCCACGGCATGCTCAAGGTCTGGATGAGCCACGGCGACAAGGTCACTGCGCTTCCGCCGGGCTTCAAGCTGATGGCCTCGACGCCCAGCTGCCCGATCGCCGGCATGGCGAACGAGGACAAGGGCTACTACGCGGTCCAGTTCCACCCCGAGGTCACGCACACGCTGCAGGGCCAGGCGATGCTCAACCGCTTCGTGCGCGAGATCGCCGGCTGCCGCGGCGACTGGATCATGGGCGACTACATCGCCGAGGCGGTGCAGAAGATCCGCGAGCAGGTCGGTGACGAGGAAGTCATCCTGGGCCTGTCGGGCGGCGTCGACTCGTCGGTGGCGGCCGCGCTGATCCACCGCGCCATCGGCGACCAGCTGACCTGCGTCTTCGTCGATCACGGCCTGCTGCGCCTGAACGAGGGCGACATGGTCATGGAGATGTTCGAGGGCAAGCTGCACGCCAAGGTCATCCGCGTCGATGCCTCGGAGCTGTTCCTGGGCCAGCTCGCCGGCGTGACCGACCCCGAGCGCAAGCGCAAGATCATCGGCGGCCTGTTCGTCGACGTCTTCAAGGCCGAGGCCGGGAAGCTCAAGGCCAGCGGCCAGGGCCACAAGGGCGCGACCTTCCTGGCGCAGGGCACGATCTATCCGGACGTGGTGGAATCGGGCGGCACCAAGACCAAGAAGGCCACCACGATCAAGAGCCACCACAACGTCGGCGGCCTGCCCGAGCAGCTGGGCCTCAAATTGCTGGAGCCCCTGCGCGAGCTGTTCAAGGATGAGGTCCGCGAGCTGGGCGTGGCGCTGGGCCTGCCGCCCGAGATGGTCTACCGCCATCCCTTCCCGGGCCCGGGCCTGGGCGTGCGCATCCTGGGCGAGGTCAAGCCCGAGTACGCGCGTCTGCTGCAGCGCGCCGACGCGATCTTCATCGAGGAACTGCGCGCCGCGATCGACCCGGCCACAGGAAAAAGCTGGTATGACCTGACCAGCCAGGCCTTCACGGTCTTCCTGCCGGTCAAGAGCGTCGGCGTGATGGGCGACGGCCGCACCTACGACTATGTCGTGGCGCTGCGCGCGGTGCAGACCAGCGACTTCATGACCGCCGACTGGGCCGAGCTGCCGTACAGCCTGCTGAAGAAGGTGTCGGGCCGCATCATCAACGAGGTCCGCGGCATCAACCGCGTCACCTACGACGTCTCGAGCAAGCCGCCCGCGACGATCGAGTGGGAGTGATTCGCGCAGCGAATCGCTGCATGCGGCGCTGACCGGGCTTGACCCGGCGCGGCCCGGGGCAGCAGGGCGCGGTGCGATGATCGGCGGGACGGCTGCCGTGCCGTCCCCTCGCGTCTTCGCCTCGCCTTGTTCCAGGAGTCCCGCGCATGCGCCTGCCGCTGCTCCCGTCCGTTCCGTCGTCGGCCCGCCGGTGGCTGCTCCCGGCGCTGCTGGTGCCAATGCTGATGCTGCCCGGGCCGGGCGCGGCAGCCGAGCCGCCTCCTGCGGCCGCGCTCTGTGCGCCTGACCAGCCCCCCGGCCAGTGGCTGGCGCCGACCGCCGCCGCGCCGCGCCTGCTGCCCGCCGCCGAGCTGCTGGGCTGGATGGCCGAGGCGCAGGCGGTGCTGCTCGGCGAGCGCCACGACAGCGCCGAGGACCACCGCTGGCAGCTCCAGGTCCTGGCGCAGCTGCATGCGCGCCGGCCGGCGCTGGCGCTCGGGCTGGAGATGTTCCCGCGCCGGCTGCAGCCGGTGCTCGACGACTGGGTGGCCGGCCGGCTGTCGGAGGCCGAGTTCCTGCGCCGCTCGGAGTGGGACCAGGTCTGGGGCTTCGACGCCCGCCTGTACCTGCCGCTCTTCCATTTCGCCCGGATGAACCGGCTGCCGATGCTGGCGCTCAATGTCGAGCGCGGCGTGGTGGCCCAGGTCGGCCGGCGCGGCTTCGACGCGCTGGCCGAGACCGCGCGCGAAGGCGTCGGCCGCCCGGCCGCGCCGCCGCCGGCCTACCGGCAGATGCTGGCGCAGGTCCTCCAGTCCCACGCCGGCCCGGGCGATGCGGCCGAGGCCTCGTCCGCGCCGGCGCCGGACCCGCAGGCGCTCGAGCGCTTCATCGGCGCGCAGGCCTTCTGGGACCGCGCGATGGCCGAGGTCATCGCCGCGCAGCTGGCGCGCGAGCCCGCGCGGCTGGTGGTCGGCATCCTGGGCGGTGGCCATGTGCGCGACGGCCACGGCGTGGCGCACCAGCTGCGCGACCTGGGCGTGCAGCGCATCGGCGCGCTGCTGACCTGGGAGCGCGGCGAGAGCTGCCAGGCCCTGGGCGAGACGCTGGCCGACGGCCTCTATCTGATCGACCCGCCCCGCGACGACGCCCCGCCGCGCCTGGGCATCGCGATGGCGCCCGATGCGCAGGGCGTGCGCCTGAGCGCCGTCACCCCCGGCAGCCTGGCCGCCGCCGCCGGCCTGCGCGAGGGCGACCTGATCACCGAAGCCGCCGGCCGCCCGCTGCGCAGCCCCGATGCCCTGCGCGCCCTCGTGCAGCGCCAGCCGCCCGGCACCTGGCTGCCTTTGACGGTGCAGCGCGAGGGGGTGGTGAGGGATGTGGTGGTGCGCTTTGCGGCAGCGCTGCAGTGAGGTTGGCAGCAGCACAGCACCGCAATGCTGTTCTGCGCTCAAGGTGCTGCGCTGTGTGGCCTATCTGCTGTCAGGGCATCCAGCGGACTTCGGGTTGTGCCAGCCGCCATCTTGAGGACATGGGTGTAGATCACGCCGGAGCGTGGATCCACGGCCAGCGTCGGGGCTGGGAATACCCGTAGAGCAATCGTGCCAGCAGTCCGGTTTCTCCCTGCATGCACTGCAGCAGCGAGGCCACTTCCTCGATGGTCATGACGGCAGGAATACGGCGCTGGGCTGCAGGCCGTGCTAAGAGCGTGTTCACGATCTCCTGAGGAGCAAGGCCAGAAAGGCGAGATGGACGAACTGCAGGCTGGTGTTGAGCCAGCGCTCGCAGTTCTTCCACA
>NZ_JABSNM010000017.1 GCF_013294065.1 Sphaerotilus uruguayifluvii | reverse complement strand
CCGCAAACCGCTCTCGGCTGATGTCACTCGCGTAGGCTTTTCTCGTCGGCATCCCCGCATTTTCAGGGCAGTCGGGATCGTGAACACGCTCTGAGTCTGTCGGATCAGAAGGGGCGCGCGCACAGTCGGCGCCATGCCTGCTGATCCTGTCTTTGCCGCCGTTCCTGTCCACCTGAACCCGGTCATCCAGGGTGATCTGTGGCTTTCCTGGATCGCCCGCGAGGGCCTGACCGCGCTGGCGCTGCCGCCCGAGGCCGGCGGGCAGGGCGGTACGCTGGCCGAGCTGGGCCGCGCGGCCCGGACGCTGGCGCGCCATGCGCCCGGCGCGGCGTGGGTGCTGTGGGCGCAGCGCCTGTGCATCGAGCAGCTGCACGCCGCGCACAACCGCGCGGTGGCCGACTACCTGCTGCCCGACCTGATCGCAGGGCACCGCGCCGGCGCCTGCCTGCTGCCGACCGACTCGGCGCCGGTGCCGCTGGCTGCGCGCCGGCTCGAGCGCGGCTGGCGGCTGCAGGGGGGGCTCGGCCTGGCGGCCAATCTGCAGTGGGCCGGCTTCGTGCTGGTGGCGCCCGCCTGCTTCGAGGGCGGCCGACGCGCGCGGGTGCTGCTCAGCGGCGACGACGACGGCCTGCGTCGCGGCCCCGACCGGCCCGAGGCCGACTGCCACGGCACCCGCACCGCCGAGCTGCAGGCGCAGGCGCTGTTCTTCCGCGACGACGAGATCCTCGATGCCGAGGACACGCCGCCCGATCCCCGCGTGACCGAGGTCGACCGCGTGCTGCGCGCCGCGCTGCTCGACGCCGGTGTCCCCGTCTGAATCTTCCTGTCGACGACCATGAAACCCGACGATGCCTCTCCCCGCGTGTCCCCGCGGGTGATCCCGATCCAGCCGGTCATCGAGCCGGCCCGCCGCATCCAGCCCCGCGCCACGCAGGGGCGCATCACCCGCTGGCGCTGGGCGATGGTGCTGCTGACGCAGGCCTTCTTCCTCGGCGTGCCGTGGCTGCAGGTCGACGGCCGCCAGGCGCTGCTCTTCCATCTGGAGCGCCAGCGCTTCGACGTCTTCGGCCTGGTGCTGTGGCCGCAGGACCTGATCTATCTGACCGGCGTGCTGGTGGCCTCGGCGCTGGCGCTCTTCCTGGCCACCGCGCTGGCCGGGCGGGTGTGGTGCGGCTTCAGCTGCCCGCAGACGGTCTACACCGAGATCTTCCTGTGGATCGAGCACCGCTTCGAGGGCGACCGCAGCGCGCGGCTGCGGCTGGATGCCTCGCCGTGGACGGCGGACAAGATCCTGCGCCGCGGCGGGCGCCATCTGGCCTGGATCCTCTTCAGCCTGCTGACCGGCTTCACCTTCGTCGGCTACTTCACGCCGATGCGCGAGCTGGCGGCCTCGGTGCCGGCGGGCACCACGGGGCCGTGGGAAGTCTTCTGGGTGCTGTTCTACGGTCTGGCGACCTGGGGCAACGCGGGCTGGCTGCGCGAGAAGGTCTGTCTGCACATGTGTCCGTATGCGCGCTTCCAGGGCTCGCTGATGGACCCGCGCACGCAGGTGGTGAGCTACGACGTGGCGCGCGGCGAGCCGCGCCAGCCGGGCAAGGAACGCACGCCCGGCGCCGGCGACTGCATCGACTGCACGATGTGCGTGCAGGTCTGCCCGGTCGGCATCGACATCCGCGACGGCCTGCAGTACGAGTGCATCGGCTGCGGCGTGTGCATCGACGCCTGCGACCGGGTGATGGAGCGCCTGCAGCGCCCGACCGGCCTGATCCGCTTCGCGGCCCGCGACGGTGCCGTGGCTGGCGGTCTGGCGGGGCTGCGCGGCTGGCTGGCCCGCCCGCGGGTGGCGGTCTACGCCGGGCTGCTGGCGCTGACGCTGGCGGCGATGGCCTGGGGGCTGGAGGCGCGCGCGCCGCTGGGCTTCGACATCCTGCGCGACCGCGGCGTGATGGCCCGTCCGGTCGAGGACGGCGCGGTCGAGAACGTCTACCGCCTGCGCCTGCGCAACCACACCGGCCGCCCGCTGGACGGCCAGCTCGTGGTGCGCACCGCCGACGGGCTGGCGCTGGTCGCCGAGCCCGCGCGCATCGCGCCGCTGCCGGCGGCCGGTGCCACCGACATGGCGCTGAGCGTGCGCCTGCCGGCCGAAGCCGCGCTGGAGCGCGCCGGCCGCACGCTGCCGGTCGAGCTGACCGTCACGACGCCCACCGGCGAGCGGGTGAGCGAGCGCAGCACCTTCATCGTGCCCGGATAATCCCGAATTGAAAATTTTCGGGAGGATCCATGACGAAGAAGACGATGGCGCTGCGCCTGGTGCCGGTGATGGCGCTGATGGCGGGCCTGCTGACGGCGGCGCTGCCCGCGCGGGCGCAGCTGATGTTCAAGTGCGTCAACGGGGGGCAGGTCACCTACCAGCAGACGCCCTGTCCGGGAACGGGTCCGGTGCGCAGCCTGGAGGCCGATCGTGCCGAGGCCGAGCGGCGCCATCGCGACCGCGACCCGCGCCCGGTGGCGCCGCGCCCTGCGGTGGCCGCTGCTGCCGCGTCGGCCGCACCTGCCGGGCGCCCGCCCGCGACAGCTTCGGCGACAGGCACCCCGCCGACCGCCGCGGCACCGTCCTCTCTGCCGACCGCACCTTCGCGCTGGCGCTGCGACGGCCGCCGCCATTGCTCGCAGATGAGTTCCTGCGAGGAGGCGAAGTTCTTCCTGGCCCACTGCCCCGGCGTGAAGATGGACGGCGACCATGACGGCGTGCCGTGCGAGGAGCAGTGGTGCCACAGCGGGTGGTGAGCCGGCGGGGCTGAGGGCGGGGCAGGGTGGCGGGCGTGGTTCCTCGCCTTCGCGAGGATGACGGGAGGGGGCGCGAAGCTGGTGGAATGGTTCGCGAGGCCGGCGGGAAGCCCCGATGACGGCGGGGCCGTTCCCCTCCGTCATGCCCGCGAAGGCGGGCACCCACGAGCGGCCGAGGCGCCAGGCCCGCGGCTATCATCGCCCGGCCCTGAAGCCGACCGGTCTGATCGCCGCTGCCTTGCATGAATTCCCAAGCCCTCTCGTCCTTCATCTGGTCGGTCGCCGACCTGCTGCGCGGTGACTACAAGCAGTCCGAATACGGCCGCGTCATCCTGCCCTTCACCGTGCTGCGCCGGCTGGACTGCGTGCTGGAGGCCACCAAGCCGGCGGTGCTGGCCGAGCATGCGGCGCGCACCCAGGCCGGGCTGAACCCCGAGCCCTTCCTGTTGCGCAAGACCGGCGTGGGCTTCTGCAACGCCAGCCCGCTGGACCTGCCCACGCTGCTGGGCGACCAGGACCACATCCGCCAGAACCTGCACGCCTACCTGCAGGCCTTCTCGCCGGCGGCGCGCGACATCTTCGAGCGCTTCGACTTCGCCAGCCAGATCGAGCGCCTGGCCAAGGCCGATCTGCTCTATCTGGTCACCGAGAAGTTCGCCCGCATCGACCTGCACCCGGACGTGGTCGACAACGCCACGATGGGCAGCGTCTTCGAGGAGCTGATCCGCAAGTTCGCCGAAATCAGCAACGAGACGGCCGGCGAGCACTTCACCCCGCGCGAGGTGATCCGGCTGATGGTGAACCTGCTGTTCATCGAAGACAGCGAGGTGCTGGCGCCCGGCCGCGCGGTGGTGCGCACCGTCTACGACCCGACCGCCGGCACCGGCGGCATGCTGTCGGTGGCGGCCGAGCACCTGCTGGCGCATAACCCACAGGCGCGCCTGACCATGTTCGGCCAGGAACTCAACGACGAGTCCTTCGCGATCTGCAAGGCCGACATGCTGATCAAGGGCCAGGACGTGGGCAACATCGTCTGCGGCAACACGCTCAGCGACGACGGCCATGCGCAGCGCCAGTTCGACTACATGCTCTCCAACCCGCCCTTTGGCGTGGAGTGGAAGAAGGTCGAGCGCCAGGTGCGCCAGGAGCACGAGCTGAAGGGCTTCGACGGCCGCTTCGGCCCCGGCCTGCCGCGGGTGAGCGACGGCTCGATGCTGTTCCTGCTGCATCTGGTGAGCAAGATGCGCCCGGCCGCCGAGGGCGGCAGCCGCTTCGGCATCGTGCTCAACGGCTCGCCGCTGTTCACCGGCGGCGCCGGCAGCGGCGAGAGCGAGATCCGCCGCCACCTGCTGGAGAACGATCTGGTCGAGGCCATCGTGGGCCTGCCGACCGACATGTTCTACAACACCGGCATCGCCACCTATGTGTGGATCGTCTCCAACCGCAAGCCCGAGGACCGGCGCGGCTTCGTGCAGCTGATCGACGCCAGCGGCTTCTGGCAGAAGATGAGGAAGAGCCTGGGCTCGAAGCGCCGGGAGATGAGCGACGAGCACATCGCCACCGTGACCCGCCTCTTCGGCGACTTCGCCGAGGCCGAACAGGTCACGGTGCTCGACGCCCAGGGCCAGTCGGTGGGCGAGCCGCGCCTGGTCACCGGCACCGACACCGCGCCGCGGCCGCCCGAGGGCGGGCGCCTGAAGCGCGTGCCCATCGCGCGCATCTTCAAGAACGAAGAGTTCGGCTACACCACGATCACCGTCGAGCGCCCCTTGCGCGACGCCGCCGGCGCGGTGGTCCTCGGCCAGAAGGGCAAGCAGAAAGGCCGTCCCCAGCCCGACAGCGCGCTGCGCGACACCGAGAACGTGCCGCTCGCTGACGACATCAGCGCCTACTTCGCCCGCGAGGTGCTGCCGCACGCGCCCGACGCCTGGATCGACGCCGAGAAAAGCAAGATCGGCTACGAGATCCCCTTCAACCGCCACTTCTACGTCTTCGAGCCGCCGCGCAGCCTGCACGCCATCGACGAGGAGCTGAAGGCGGTCTCAGTCAACATCATGGCGATGCTGGGCACCCTGGCCCAGGGCTGACGCACACTGAACACTCCGACGAAGGACTTTGCACCATGCCCACCATCAGCATGTTCTACGGCATCCTGGTTTTGATGTTCTACCGGGACAACCGACGCCACCATCTGCCGCACATCCACGTGCGCTATCAAGGGCAGGAAGCGGCCATCGCCATCGCCGATGGAACCGTGCTGGATGGCGCCATTCCGGCCCGACAGCTGAAGCTGGTGCTGGCATGGATCGAGATTCATCAGGAAGAACTGATGGTCGACTGGGACCTGGCCGTCAATGGCGACGAGCCCTTCCGCATCGCCCCGCTGCAGTGAGGTGCGCCATGTTGTTGGACGTGAAGACCATCGCGCCTCGGCCGGATTTCCATCTCGACCTCGAATTTGAAAATGGCGAGCGCCGCCGCTTCGACATGCGCCCGCTGCTGGCCATGAAGCCCTGGAACCGCATCGCCACGCCGGCCTTGTTCGAGCGCGTGCGTGTCGAATATGGCACCGCCGTCTGGCCGGGCGACATCGACATTGCGCCCGAAACGCTTTACGACGATTCCGTGCCCCTGCCGGACGATCAGCGGCAAGGTGCGTCCGAATGAGCTTGCCGAAATATCCGCACTACAAGCCCAGCGGCGTGCAATGGCTGGGGGACGTGCCGGCGCATTGGGATGTTGTTCCGCTGAAATATGTGGTTTCTATGCGCAGCGGAGGCACGCCCGACAAAAGCAATACTGATTATTGGGATGGATCGGTTCCCTGGGCGTCAGCCAAGGATCTGAAGGTTGATGATTTGTGGGATACGGCCGACCACATCACGGACGACGCTGTTTCCTGTGGCGCGGCGACATTGGTGCCCGTAGGTTCGGTTCTGGTGGTCGTGCGCGGCATGATTCTCGCCCGGCTGTTTCCCGTCGTGGTTGCCAAGGTTCCGATGGCCATCAATCAGGATCTGAAGGCTGTCATCGCGGGCGATCGGCTCTGTCCCGATTTTCTTGCGTGGCTGCTGCGCGGTTCTTCAGAGGAAAGCCTCAGTCGGCTGGACGAAGCAGGGCACGGAACCAAGGCTCTGCGCATGGATTCATGGAGCGCGATGCAATTGCCCGTGCCGTCGCTTCATGAACAAACCGCCATCGCGCATTTCCTCGACCACGAAACCGCCAAGATCGACGCCCTGATCGCCGAGCAGGAGAAGCTCATCCATCTGCTGGCCGAGAAGCGCCAGGCCACCATTTCCCACGCCGTCACGCGCGGCCTGAACCCCGATGCGCCGATGAAGGATTCCGGCGTGGCGTGGTTGGGGGAGGTGCCGGCGCATTGGACTGTGACGCCTCTCAAGCATCTTGTGAATTTTCGCAGCGGCGGAACCCCCAGCAAAGAAAAGCTGAACTACTGGAATGGCGATGTGCCTTGGGCTTCAGCCAAGGACATGAAAACCGATCGACTGGCCGATACCATCGATCACATCACGGCAGTCGCGATTGAGGAAAAGGCGGCCGATCTGGTTCCACGCGGTGCGGTTCTCGTCGTGGTTCGGGGAATGATCTTGGCGCGGATGTTTCCGGTGTCGATCGTGGACACGCCGATGGCGATCAATCAGGACTTGAAGGCGGTCATTCCGGGCGAAAGAATAGACGCCGAGTTTCTAGCTTGGCTGCTGCGCGGCACGTCCGATGATTCCCTTCGGCGACTGGATGAAGCCGGGCATGGAACCAAGGCGCTGAGAATGGATGCTTGGGCGTCGATGCTTCTGCCTGTTCCGCCCATTCCAGAGCAGATGCGTATTGCGCAATTCATTGAACAGGAAATGACAAGGCTTGCGCAGTTGCAGAACGAAGCCGAACGCGCCATCGCCCTGCTCAAGGAGCGCCGCGCGGCGCTCATCGCGGCGGCGGTGACCGGGCAGATCGACGTGCGGCAGAATTCGGAAATTCTGAACGGCGGGGAGGCGTGCGATGCGGTTGCTGCACTATCTTGAGATCCAGAACTTCAAGCGCTTCGGCGAGTTGCAGCGCATCGAGCTGGATCATCCGGCGGTGCTGATCGGGCCGAACAACTGCGGCAAGACGAGTGCCATCCAGGCGCTGGCGCTGTGGTCGCAGGCGGTGCAGACCTGGTTTGACGTGCGCAAGGCCTCCTCGGCGCGCGAGCGCACCGCCACCTCGCTGAACCGGCTCAACATCGTCGCAGTGCCGGTGCAGCGCACGCGTTTCTTCTGGCACAACACGCAGGTGCGCACCGGCAACCGCGACATTCCGCTGGTCATCACGGTCGGCGTGGAGTTTCGCGGCCAGGTGCGGCCGTTGTCGATGCGCTTTCGCAACCAGGGCGACGAGCTGGTCTACTGCACGCCCGACCCGGCCGTGATCGGCGACCTGGAGCTGATCGCCCACGCCGCCTCGCTGAACGTCGAACTGCTCTACCCGATGTCGGGCCTCGACACCGAGGAGCCGATCCTGCAGCCCGGCCGCATCGACGTGCTGCTCGGCCAGGGCCGCACCGCCGATGTGCTGCGCAACCTCTGCCTGAGCGTGGTGAAGTCGTCCGCCGACGACTGGCAGCGCATCACCACCTTGATGCAGCGGCTGTTTGGCGTCGAGCTGCAGCAGCCCCAGGAAACCGCACGCGGCAGCATCGCGCTGCACTATCGCCAGCCGGGCGCCAAGGAACTGCTCGACGTGTCGTCGGCCGGACGCGGCTTTCTGCAGATGCTGCTGGTGGTGGCCTACCTGTACTCGCACCCGCGCAGCGTGCTGCTGGTGGACGAGCCGGATGCGCATCTGGAGATCCTGCGCCAGAAGCAGGTCTACGTGCTGCTGCGCGACATCGCCAGCGAGAACGGCTCGCAGGTGGTGCTGGTGACGCACTCCGAGGTGATCCTCGACGAGGCACTCGACACCAACCTGACGCTGCTGCTGGACGGCCAGGCGGACAACCTGGCCAGGAAGACCGAGATCCGCAACAGCCTCAAGCACTTCGGCGCCGACCACTACATCAAGGCGCGAGAGCGTGGCTATGTGCTGTACGTGGAGGGCGGCACCGACGTGGACATGCTGCGCGCGCTGGCCAGGCGGCTGCAGCACCCGGCGGCGGCGTGCTGGGATGAGCGCGTCAATTCCTTCTACGTGCAGAACAACTACCCGGACCAGGACCTGCAGGCCGAGCTGGAGCGGGTGGAAGGCGGCTTCGGCATCACGCCCAAGGACCATTTCATGGGCTTGCGAAACCTGCTGCCCGAACTGCGCGGGCTGGCCATCCTCGACAACGACGGCCGCGACCGCCGATCCGTGCGGCTGGGCGGGCTGACCATCAGCTACTGGCGCCGCTACGAGACCGAAAACTATTTCGTCACGCCCGAGCTGCTGCGCCGCTACGCGCTGTCGTGCTACGCCGACCTCGATCTGTTCGACGCCCACCGCCTGGAAATCGATGCGGTGCTCGACGAGCTGGTGCAGGACCAGGTGTTCGACGGCATCGAAAGCGATTTCCGGATCTGGAAACAGTCCCCCCCGGAGGTGGCGCGCCTGGTCTGGGACACCAAGACCGAGCGCCGCAAGCTCAGTCGGCTGGCCGAGGAGTTCTTCCGCCAACTGGCTGCCCGGCTCGGCGGCCCCATGCTGCTGACCAAGGGGGAACTGCACCGTCTGGTCGCGCTCGCCCCGGTCGAGGACCTGCCCACCGAAGTGGTGGAAAAGCTCGATCTGCTGGCAGGATTGTTTGCGCAGGCGGTCCCGCCAGAGACCGAGGAGGCGAGCGAGACATGAGCAGCACGCTGCACCGCGAAATCCACTTCGAGACCGAGATCTGCCAGCACCTGGGCGCGCACGGCTGGCTGCACGAGGATCGCGCCGCGCGCGATTTCGACACCGCGCGCGGGCTTTATCTGCCCGATCTGCTGGCGTGGGTGCAGGACAGCCAGCCCGAGGCCTGGCAGCGCCTGACCCAAAGCCACGGCGCGGCCGCCGGGCGCGTGCTGGCCGAGCGGGTGCGCAAGCTGCTGGACGAGCGCGGCACGCTGGAGGTGCTGCGCCGCGGCGTGGAGATGCTGGGCCTGCGCGAGCCGCTGGCGCTGGCGCAGTTCCGGCCCGCGCTGGCGCTGAACCCGACCACCCAGGCGCGGCTGGCCGCCAACCGGCTGCGGGTGCTGCGCCAGGTGCACCACTCGCCCAACCAGCCGCGCGACGCGCTCGACCTGGTGCTGTGCCTCAACGGCGTGCCGGTGGCCACCGCCGAACTCAAGAGCGACTTCACCCAGAGCGTGCACGACGCGGTCGACCAGTACCGCCTCGACCGCCATCCCCACCCCAAGGGCGGCGTGCCCGAGCCGGTGCTGGGCTTCCCCGGCGGCGCGCTGGTGCACTTCGCCGTCAGCCAGAGCGAGGTGATGATGTGCACCCGGCTGGCGGGGGCGGCCACCCGATTCCTGCCCTTCAACCGCGGCTGCGAGGGCGGCGCCGGCAATCCGCCCAACCCCGAGGGCTTCGCCACCGCCTACCTGTGGAAAGAGGTCTGGGCGCGCGAGAGCTGGCTCGACCTGCTGCACCGCTACCTCACGCCCAGGCGCGACCGCAGGCAGCAGCTGCAGACCTGGATCTTCCCGCGCTATCACCAGCTCGACGCCACCCGCCGGCTGGTGGACGACGTGCGCCGGAGCGTCAACCGCGGCGAGGACGCCGGCGGCCTGCGCTACCTGATCCAGCACTCGGCCGGCTCGGGCAAGACCAACTCGATCGCCTGGGCCGCGCATTTCCTGGCCGATCTGCACGACGACCAGCACCGCAAGGTCTTCGACAGCGTGCTGGTGGTGAGCGACCGCAATGTGCTGGACGCGCAGCTGCAGGAGGCGCTGTTCGAGTTCCAGCGCACCACCGGCGTGGTGGCCACCATCACCAGCGAGTCCGGCAGCAAGAGCGGCCAGCTCTCGCAGGCGCTGGAAGAGGGCAAGAAGATCATCGTCTGCACGCTGCAGACCTTCCCGTTCGCGCTGGCGGCGGTGCAGGCGCTGGCCGCCACCGAGGGCAAGCGCTTCGCCGTCATCGCCGACGAGGCGCACAGCTCGCAGACCGGCGAGGCGGCCGCCCGGCTCAAGCAGCTGCTGTCGGCCGAGGACTGGGCCAGCCTGTCCGGCAGTCTTCAGGACGGCGGCGAGATCGACACCGAGGCGCTGCTGGCCGCGCAGATGACCGCCAAGGCCAGCCCGAAAGGCCTGACCTCCATCGCCTTCACCGCCACCCCGAAGGCCAAGACGCTGGAGCTGTTCGGCCGCCGCGACCCGGCCGACGGGCCCGACGGCCTGCCGCAGCCCTTCCACGTCTACCCGATGCGCCAGGCCATCGAGGAGGGCTTCATCCTCGACGTGCTGAAGAACTACACCAGCTACCAGCTCGCCTTCCGGCTGGCGCACGAGGGCCGCACGCTCGACGAGCAGCAGGTCGAGCGCAGCACCGCGATGAAGGGCCTGATGCAGTGGGTGCGGCTGCACCCGTACAACATCGCGCAGAAGGTGCAGATCGTCGTCGAGCACTACCGCGAGAACGTGCAGCCGCTGCTGGACGGGCGCGCCAAGGCGATGGTGGTGGTGGCCAGCCGCCGGGAGGCGGTGCGCTGGCAGAAGGCGATGCGCGCCTACATCGCCCGCCAGGGCTACGCGCTGGGCGTGCTGACGGCGTTCTCGGGCGAGGTGGACGATCTTGAGAGCTACCCGGCGCCGGTCGGCGAGGCCAGCGCCGACGTCAACCCGGCGCTGAAGGGCCGCGACCTGCGCGACACCTTCGCGCGGGAGGATCAGCACCTGCTGGTGGTGGCCAACAAGTTCCAGACCGGCTTCGACCAGCCGCTGCTGTGCGGCATGTATGTCGACAAGCGGCTCGGCGGCATCCAGGCGGTGCAGACGCTCAGCCGCCTGAACCGCGCCCACCCGGGCAAGGACACCACCTACATCCTCGACTTCGTCAACGACCCGGCCGAGGTGCTGGCGGCTTTCCAGACCTACTACCAGACCGCCGCGCTGGAGGCGCCCACCGATCCGAACCAGGTCTTCGACCTGCGCGCCAAGCTCGACGCCGCCGGCCACTACACCGAGGCCGAGGTCGAGCGCGTCGCCCGCATCGAGCTGGACCCGGCCGGCACGCAGAAGCAGCTCCACGCCGCCCTGGGCCCGGTGGCCGAGCGGCTGCTGCGCCGCTACAAGGCCGCGCAGGGACCCGAGGCCCAGGACATGCGCGACGCGTTGCTGCTGTTCAAGGGGGATCTCGGCGCCTATGTGCGGCTGTACGCCTTCCTCAGCCAGATCTTCGACTACGGCCAGACGGCGCTGGAAAAGCGCTTTCTCTTCTTCCGCCGGCTGCTGCCGCTGCTGGACTTCGGCCGCGAGCGCGACAGCGTCGACCTGAGCCAGGTGGTGCTGACCCACCACACGCTGAAGAACCGCGGAGCGCAGCCGCTGGCGCTGACGGCCGGCGGCCTCTATCCGCTCGCCGGCCTGGACGGCACCGGCACCGGCCAGGTGCAGGAAAAGCAGAAGGACTATCTGGCCGAGATCATCGAGAAGGTCAACGGCCTGTTCGAGGGCGAGCTGTCCGACACCGACCAGCTCGTCTACGTCAACGGCGTGCTGCGCGGCAAGCTGCTGGAGAACGCGCTGCTGGTGCAGCAGGCCGCCAGCAACAGCAAGGAGCAGTTCGCCAGCTCGCCCGACCTGCGCTCGGCGCTGCTCGACGCCATCATGGACGCGCTCGACGCGCACCAGACGATGAGCACGCAGGCCCTGGGCTCGGCGCGGCTGCAGGACGGCCTGTGCGACGTGCTGCTCGGGCCGGGGCAGCTCTGGGAGGCGCTGCGCGAGCGCGCGGGGGCGGGGCGTGGGTCCTCGCCTTCGCGAGGATGACGGGAGGCGGCGCGAAGCTGGTGGAATGGTTCGCGAAGCTGGCGGAATGGTTCGCGAGGGCGGCGGGAGGCCGCGAGGACGGCGGGGCCGTTCCCCTCCGTCATGCCCGCGAAGGCGGGCACCCACGAGCGGCAGAGGCCTCGGCTGGCGCTGGGCGCGGCGCTCCGGCGCCGGCCGCCCTGCATCTCACCGCACCGGCACGCCCGGCAGCACGCACAGCATCTCGTACAGCAGGTTGGCGCCCAGCAGCGCGGTGTTGCCGCTCGGGTCGTACGGGGGCGAGACCTCGACCAGATCGGCGCCCACCAGGTTCAGGCCGCGGCAGCCGCGGATGATCTCCAGCGCCTGCGGCACGTTCAGGCCGCCGATCTCGGGCGTGCCGGTGCCGCCGGCGTAGGCCGGGTCGATGCCGTCGATGTCGAAGCTGAGGTAGCAGGGCGTGTCGCCGATGACCGCGCGCACCTTGTCCATGATCGGCGCGAGCGACTGCCACCAGACCTCGTGCGCCGGGATGACGGTGAAGCCCTGGCGGCGCGGCCAGTCGAAGTCGTCGGCGGCGTAGCCCGAGCCGCGCAGGCCGATCTGCCAGACCTTGTTCGTCTGCAGCAGGCCTTCCTCGACCGCGCGGCGGAAGGGCGTGCCGTGCGCGATGCGCTCGCCGAACATCTCGTCGTTGACGTCGGCGTGGGCGTCGACATGGATCAGCGCGACCGGCCCGTGGCGCTCGGCCACCGCGCGCAGGATGGGCAGCGCGATGGTGTGGTCGCCGCCCAGCGTCAGCGGCACGCAGCCGTGGCCGAGCACCTCGCGGTAGAAGTCGGTGATGATGCCGACCGACTTCTCCAGCGAGTAGGTGTTGATCGGCACGTCGCCCAGGTCGGCGACCTGCAGCGCATCGAAGGGCGCGGCGCCGGTGGCCATGTTGTAGGGCCGGATCAGGCTGGACTCGGCGCGGATCTGGCGCGGGCCGAAGCGCGCGCCCGCCCGGTTGGAGGCGCCGATGTCCAGCGGCACGCCGATGAAGGCGGCGTCCAGGCCGGCGGCATGAGTGGCCACCGGCAGGCGCATCATCGAGGCCAGCCCGCCGAAGCGCGGCATCTCGTTGCCGCCGAGCGGCTGGTTCAGCGGGCGGCTCATGCGCGGCGGCCCCGGACCCACTCGAGCGCCAGCATCAGGCCGGTGGTGAAGATCGTCAGAAGCGTGGCCACCGCGGCGATGGTCGGGCTGATGTTCTCGCGGATGCCGGTGAACATCTGGCGCGGCAGCGTGACCTGGTCCGGGCCGGCGACGAAGAGCGTCACCACCACCTCGTCGAAGGAGGTCGCGAAGGCGAACAGCGCGCCCGAGATCACGCCCGGCGCGATCACCGGCAGCGTGATGCGGAAGAAGGTCTCGACCGGGCCGGCGCCCAGGCTCAGCGAGGCGCGCACCAGGTTGTGGTTGAAGCCCTGCAGCGTCGCCAGCACGGTGGTCAGCACGAAGGGCGCGCCCAGCGCGGCGTGCACCACGATCAGGCCGAGGTAGCTGTCGGCGAAGCCCAGCCTGGCGAAGAACAGGTAGCAGGCCACGCCCACCACCACGATCGGCACCACCATCGGCGCGATCAGGATGCTCATCAGGAGGCCCTTGCCGGGAAAGTCGGTGCGCGACAGGCCCACGGCCGCCAGCGTGCCCAGCACGGTGGCCAGCACGGTGGCCGCCGGGGCGACGATGAAGCTGTTGCGCGCGGCGCGGCCCCATTCCGGCGCGTGGAACAGGTTCTCGTACCACTGCAGCGACCAGCCCGGCATCGGATACGCCAGGAAGGAGCTCGACGAGAAGGACAGCGGCACGATCACCAGGATCGGCAGCAGCAGGAACACCAGCATCCCGATGCAGAACAGGCGCATCAGCCACCAGCCGAGCTTGTCGGCCAGCGTGGCGTAGGCCGGGAACTGCGGGTTCATCGCGGACAGGATCGCGTTCATCGGTCGTCTTCCTTCTTCTTGCTTGGTGCGGGCGGCGATCAGCCCAGGCTCAGCTCGGACTTCACCACGCGGCGGTAGACGCCGTAGAGGATCAGCGTGGCGGCGAGCAGCACCGCGCCCAGCGCGCAGGCCATGCCCCAGTTGATCTCGACGTTGGTGTACTGGGCGATGTAGTACGACAGCATCTGGTCGTCGGCGCCGCCCAGCAGCGCCGGCGTCACGTAGTAGCCGATGCTCAGGATGAAGACCAGCAGCGCGCCGGCCCCGACGCCCGACCAGGTCTGCGGCACGTAGACGCGGAAGAAGGCCGCCAGCGGCGAGCTGCCCAGGCTGATGGCCGCGCGCAGATAGGTCGGCGGCACCGACTTCATAACGCTGTACAGCGGCAGGATCATGAAGGGCAGCAGGATGTGCACCATCGCGATGATCACGCCGGTGCGGTTGAACAGCAGGGTCAGCGGCTCCTCGATCAGGCCCATGCCGACCAGCGCCGAGTTGACCAGGCCCTCGCGCTGCAGCAGCACGATCCAGGCCGCCACCCGCACCAGGATCGAGGTCCAGAACGGCACCAGAACCAGGATCATCAGCAGGTTGGCCCGGCGCGCGTCGAGCGTCGACAGCCAGTAGGCCAGCGGGTAGGCCAGCAGCAGGCACAGCACCGTGACCACCGCGGAGATGTTGAAGGTGCGCAGCAGGATCTTGCCGAAGACCGCCTGCTCGGCGGGCATCGCCTCGATGTGGCCGGCCGCGTCGCGGTGCAGGTCGACCGCGGCGAGCAGGTAGTCGGGCGTCCAGCGGCTGGCGTTCTTGGCGATCGCCTGCCAGTAGAGCGCCTCGCCCCAGCGGGCGTCGACCTCGAGCAGGCGGTCGCGCGTCTGCTCGGGGCTCAGGCCCTCGCCCAGCGGCAGCGCCCGGTAGGTCTTCATGACCAGCGAGCGCGCGCCCGGCACCTCGGAGTTGAGCCGGCGCGCCAGCGTGCCGGCCTGCGCGCTGTCGGGCAGCGCGCCCAGGTCGCGTGCCAGGCCGGCGAAGGCCGCCGGCGGCGGCAGGTCCTGGCGGTTCCAGCCCGACAGCGCCGTGCCGGTGTGCACCAGCACGTCGGCCACCTCCGGGTTCTCGACCGCGCGCTTGAGCAGCGCGCCGATCGGCACCAGGAAGGTCAGCAGCAGGAAGACCAGCAGCGGCAGCGTCAGGCTGGCGGCGGTCAGCTTGCGGCGCCGCTCGGCGCGCTGCAGCGCGCGGGCAAGGTCCTGGCCGCCCGCGCGGGCGGAGGCAGCATGGTCGTCGAGGGCGAGGCTGTGCATGGTGTCGATCGGACGGGAACTCGGGAGGGGCAGGCGAGGGCGGCGCGCGTGCGGCTTACTGGGCGGCCCAGGCGGCGAAGCGCTTCTCCAGGGCCTCGCCCTGGTCGGCCCAGAAGCTGATGTCGAACTTCAGCGCGTCGTGGCTGTTGGCCGGCGAGGTCGGCAGCAGCGCCAGGGTCTTGGCATCCAGGCTGCCCAGGGCCTTGTTGTTGGTCGGGCCGTAGGAGATCAGCTTGGCGTATTCGGCCTGGGCGGGCGCCTGCGAGGCCGAGGCGATGAACTTCATCGCCAGGTCCTTGTTCGGCGTGCCCTTCGGGATGACCCAGTAGTCCAGGTCATAGATGCCGCCGGTCCAGCTGATCTTCAGGTTCTTGCCTTCGCGCTGCGCCGCGTCGATGCGGCCGTTGTAGGCGGTGGCCATCACCACGTCGCCGGCGACCAGGAACTGCGGCGGCTGCGCGCCGGCCTCCCACCACTGGATCGAGGGCTTGAGCTCGGTCATCTTCTTGAACGCGCGCTCGGCGCCGGCCGGCGTGCCCAGCACCTTGTAGACGTCCTTCGACGGCACGCCGTCGGCCATCAGCGCGAACTCGAGGTTGTAGCGCGCGCCCTTGCGCATGCCGCGCTTGCCGGCGAACTTCTTGGTGTCCCAGAAGTCGGCCCAGGTCTTCGGGCCGTCCTTCAGCTTGTCGCCGTTGTAGGCCATGACGGTCGACCAGATGAAGATGCCGACGCCGCATTCCTGCACCGCCGCCGGCTGGAAGTCGGCCTTGTTGCCGACCTTGGCCCAGTCGATCTTCTCGAACAGGCCTTCGTCGCAGCCGCGTGCCGCGTCCGGGCTCTCGACCTCGACGACGTCCCAGGTCACCTTCTTCGTCTCGACCATGGCCTTGATCTTGGCCTGCTCGCCGTTGTATTCGACGCCGACGATCTTGGTGCCGGTGGCCTTCTCGAAGGGCTCGACATAGGCCTTCTTCTGCGCGTTGCCGTTGGCACCGCCGAAGTTGACGACGGTCAGCTGGCTCTGCGCGAGCGCCGAGCCGGCCAGCAGCGAGGCCGCGGCGGCCACGACCAGGGAAACGGTAGCGTTCTTCATGACGAGGGTTCCTCAGTGAGAGCGGAAGGGGCGGGGGAAAACCGGAAGAGACAGGAAGGAAAGAGGGTGCGGCCGATCGGGCGTGATCAGGCGTAGACGCGCAGGAACTGCGGCGCGATGCGCAGCCACACCGGCTGGCCGGCCTGCGGCGCCTGGTCGCCCAGCGGCACCTTGACGGTGGCCTGGGCCTGGCCGGCCACCGCGCAGCGCAGGCGCAGGTGGTCGCCGAAGTAGATGACGTCGTTGATCGCGGCCTGGATGATGTTGTCGTTGGCCGCCGGCTGGGTCAGCATCGCCTCGATGCGCTCCGGGCGGACCGATGCGGTCACGCGGCTGCCGGGCTGGACCTGGTTGACGTTGACGCCGGCCAGGCGCTCGCCGGTGGGCAGCACCAGCTCGCAGCGGCCGTGGTGGTCGTCGGCACCGAGCGTGCCCTCCAGCACCGTGCTGTCGCCGACGAAGCCGGCCACGAAGCGGTTCGACGGCGTCTCGTAGAGGCGGTCGACGATGTCGATCTGCTGGATCAGGCCGTCGTTGAAGACCGCGACGCGGTCGCTCATCGTCAGCGCCTCGCCCTGGTCGTGCGTGACGTAGACGAAGGTCACGCCGAGCTGGCGGTGCAGCTCCTTCAGCTCGATCTGCATGTGCTCGCGCAGCTGCTTGTCGAGCGCGCCCAGCGGCTCGTCCATCAGCACCAGCTGCGGCTCGAACACCAGCGCGCGTGCCAGCGCCACGCGCTGCTGCTGGCCGCCGGAGAGCTGCGAGGGAAAGCGGTCGCCCTTGCCGCCGAGCTGGACCATGTCGAGCGCACGCGCCACGCGCTTGTCGATGTCGGCCTTCGGCACCTTGCGCACCGTCAGCGGATAGGCCACGTTGGCCGCCACCGTCATGTGCGGGAACAGCGCGTAGTTCTGGAACACCATGCCGAAGTTGCGCTTGTGCGGCGGCGTCTTCGTGATCGGCCGGCCGTCGAGCAGGATCTCGCCGGCGGTCGGCGACTCGAAGCCGGCCAGCATCATCAGCGTGGTCGTCTTGCCCGAACCCGACGGGCCCAGCAGCGACAGGAACTCGCCGCGGCGGATGTCCAGATCGAGGTTGCGCACCACCAGACTCAGGCCGTCATAGGTCTTCTGGACGCCTTTGAATTGAACCAGGGCAGGGTTGCTCATCGTCTTCGGGTGCTCGGGTGTGGATCGGGAAAGGCTCGACGCGGGGCGCGGCGGACAAGAAGGGGTCCGTGCTGCAGGACGCCCGGACTGTAGGAGGGGGCTTGTCGCGACAACATGCACAGACAGGGCCCGGTTCCGACGCACTGTGCAGGCGGTGCTGCCTGTACAGACTTGCCCTCTGTTCAAGAGCGGTGCGGCATGTCTGGCACTGGTGCGGTGCATGCCCCGAAAAGAGGCCCGGACACGGCGAAGCCTCATAGCAATCGTTTACGACGCGGCGGAAACGCACGAAATCCGCACCGATGCGCGCCATCAGGCCCAGGCGAGGGGCAGAAAATTTTTTCCGTCCCCCACGCCATGTTGCAGAAAGTTGACAGCGTGCCGGGGTGTCGCCGCCGCTGTGCCGGTCTGGAACAGGTCCGAGTTGCCGCCCTTTTGGATCATTTTAAATACTAACAGCTAAGCGGTTTGCAAATCGTCAAGATTCAAGCCACGCAACTCACTCAGGCATGGCTGAACCAATCCAGAGCCTTCCGGCTCCGCCGGCAGTCTTGACCAAGAAAAGCGCTTTTGCCGGCCTCGGGGTTGTCGGGCGAGGAGGAGGGCGAGAGCGAGAGGATGGATGAAACGGGGATGGGCTGTGGGGCTTCGTGGGTCCTCGCCTTCGCGAGGATGACGCGTAATCCGTCTCCGTCATGCCCATCCATTGCCGTCATGCCCGCGAAGGCGGGCACCCACGCGATCCCCTGGACCGTCAGGCCGTCGCGTCGAAGCAGTCCGACAGCACCGCCAGGCCTTCGTCGAGCACCGCATCGGAGGCGGTCAGCGGCACCAGGATGCGGATGACATTGGCGTACACGCCGCACGACAGCAGGATCAGGCCGCGGCGCAGGGCTTCCGCGACGATGCGGCGGGTGCGGTCGGCGTCCGGGCGGGCCAGGTCGCCGTCGGTGAACAGCTCGATGGCGATCATCGCGCCGGGGCCGCGGATGTCGCCGATCGCGCTGTGGCGCTCGGCGATCTGCTTCAGGCCGGCCTTCAGGCGTTCGCCCACCGCCTGGCTGCGCGCGAGCAGGCTTTCCTTCTCGAAGGTCTCGATCACCGCCAGCGCCGCGGTGCAGGCCAGCGGGTTGCCGGAGTAGGTGCCGCCAAGGCCGCCCGGGGCCGGCGCGTCCATCACCTCGGCGCGGCCGATGATCGCCGACAGCGGGAAGCCGCCGCCCAGCGACTTGGCCATCGTGATGATGTCCGGCGCCACGCCCGCCTGCTCGAACCAGCTTTCGCAGGCCAGCCAGCGGCCGGTGCGGCCGGCGCCGGTCTGCACCTCGTCGGCGATCAGCAGGATGCCGTGGCGGTCGCACAGCTCGCGCAGCGCCTTGACGAAGTCGATCGGGGCTTCATAGAAGCCGCCTTCGCCCTGCACCGGCTCCAGGATGATCGCGGCGACGCGCGAGGGCTCGACGTCGTACTTGAACAGCGCCTCGATCGAGGCCATCGCGTCGGCGGTGCTCACGCCGTGCAGCGCGCAGGGGAACTTGGCGTGGTAGACCTCGGCCGGGAAGGGACCGAAGCCGACCTTGTACGGCACGACCTTGCCGGTCAGCGCCATGCCCATCATCGTGCGACCGTGGAAGCCGCCGCCGAAGGCGATGACGGCCGAGCGCTTGGTGTAGGCGCGCGCGACCTTGACCGCGTTCTCGACCGCCTCGGCGCCGGTGGTCATGAAGAAGCTCTTCTTCGCGAAGGCGCCCGGCGCCATCGTGTTCAGGCGCTCGGCCAGCTCGACATAGGGCTCGTAGGCCAGCACCTGGAAGCAGGTGTGCGTGACGCGGTCGAGCTGGGCCTTGACCGCCTCGACCAGCGCCGGGTGGCGGTGGCCGGTGTTCAGCACCGCGATGCCGCCGGCGAAGTCGATCAGGCGACGGCCCTCGACATCCCAGACCTCGGCGTTCTCGGCCCGGTCGACGAAGACTTCGTGGGCCTGGCCCAGCCCGGCGGGCAGGGCGGCGCGGCGGCGGGCCATCAGGGCGGCGTTGGTCAGGTTCGGTTCGCGTTGCATCGGGGAGGGTCCTGGCAGAGTGAGTCGGGGTCGGGAATCGGAGGCTTCGACTCTAGGGGCGGGCCCGGGCACGGACCATGTACAGCGCGCGGGCTCGGCTTGCGCACTGTGCAGGTTCCAGCACCGGTACAGCCGTGGCGAGCGGGCGACGACACGGCGCTAGACTTGGCGGCAGCCATGTTCACCCTCCAGCCCCAGTCCTCCATTCCGCTCGTCACCCAGATCGTCGACGGCCTGCGCCGCCTGATCGACGACGGGTCCCTGCGTGCCGGCACCAAGGTGCCCTCGATCCGCCAGTTCGCCCATGCGCACGAGGTCAGCGTCTTCACCGTCGTCGAGGCCTACGACCGCCTGGTCGCGCTCGGCTACCTGGTCTCGCGGCCGCATTCGGGCTTCTTCGTGCGCAAGCGCGCGGCGGTCGAGAACCGCGAGTCCGGCCCGCCTGGCGTGCCCGGCGGCGGCTACAGCTTCGATTCGGCCTGGTATCTGCGCAAGATCTTCGAGAACCGCCACCTGTCGATGAAGGCCGGCTGCGGCTGGCTGCCGCACGAGTGGCTGTTCGAGGACGGCGTGCGGCGCAGCCTGCGCGCGCTGGCGGCCGACAGCATCGACCTGGGCGGCTACGGCGACCCCAAGGGCTTTCCGGCGCTGCGCGAGTTCATCCGCGACGCGATGGCCGAGCAGGAGATCGCCATCGCGCCCGAGCAGGTGCTGCTGACGCAGGGCTCCAGCCAGGCGCTCGACCTGGCCGCGCGCCGGCTGGTGCGCGCCGGCGACGCGGTGCTGGTCGACGATCCCGGCTACGCCAACCTGCTGTTCTCGCTGCGCTTCGCGGGGGCGAAGCTGGTGGGCGTGCCGCGCACGCCGCACGGCTACGACCTGCCCACGCTCGAGAAGCTCATCATCGAGCACCGCCCCAAGGTCTTCTTCACCCAGCCGCGCCTGCAGAGCCCGACCGGCTCGACCGCGCAGCTCGCGCACCTGCACCGGGTGCTGCAGCTGGCCGAGAAGCATGACTTCCTGGTCGTCGAGAACGACATCTATGTCGATCTGGATCCGGAGCCGCGCCCGTCGCTGGCCAGCCTGGACCAGCTTTCGCGGGTGATCTACGTCGGCAGCTACTCCAAGACCATCTCGCCCAACCTGCGGGTGGGCTATCTGGTGGCGCACCCGGACCTGATCGAGGACCTGGCGCAGCTGAAGATGATCTCGGGCCTGACCTCGTCGGAGTTCAGCGAGCGGCTGGTCTACGGCGCGCTGACCGAGGGGCGCTGGCGCAAGCACCTGAAGGCGCTGCGCGACCGCCTGGCCGAGGCTCACCAGCGGGTCGCGGGCCGGCTGGCGCGCCTGGGCTTCGAGATCTTCTCGGAGCCGAAGGCCGGCATGTTCCTGTGGGCGCGCCATCCGCAGCTGCCCGACGCCGGCGCGCTCTCCAACCAGGCCGCCGAGAGCGACATCATGCTCGGCCCCGGCCACCTGTTCACCGCCACGATGCAGTCCACCGCCTGGATCCGCTTCAACGTCGCCTTCTGCGGCGAGGAGCGCCTGTTCGACTTCCTGGCCGAGCGCATCCGCGCCGGCGGTCGTGACGGCGGCGACTCCGGCGACCGCCCCGAGGGCGAACTTCTATAATCGAAAACTTTGCTCCGCTCACCCCAGGCCACCCGGCCAGCCGTCGAAAGCCCAAGGATGAAAGCCTCCGAAATCCGTTCCACCTTCCTGAAGTTCTTCGAGTCGAAGGGCCACCAGATCGTCGCCTCCAGCCCGGTCGTGCCGGGCGACGACCCGACGCTGCTGTTCACCAACGCCGGGATGAACCAGTTCAAGGACGTGTTCCTGGGCTTCGACAAGCGTCCCTACAGCCGCGCCACCACCTCGCAGAAGTGCATCCGCGCCGGCGGCAAGCACAACGACCTCGACAACGTGGGCTACACCGCGCGCCACCACACGTTCTTCGAGATGCTGGGCAACTTCTCGTTCGGCGACTACTTCAAGCGCGACGCGATCTCGTTCGCGTGGGAGCTGCTGACCGAGCACTTCAAGCTGCCCAAGGACAAGCTCTGGGTCACCGTCTACTCCGAGGACGACGAGGCCTATGACATCTGGAACAAGGTGGTGGGCGTGCCGGCCGAGCGCATCGTGCGCATCGGCGACAACAAGGGCGGCCGCTACATGTCCGACAACTTCTGGATGATGGGCGACACCGGCCCCTGCGGCCCGTGCACCGAGATCTTCTACGACCACGGCCCGGACGTGGCCGGCGGCCCTCCGGGCAGCCCGGATGAAGACGGCGACCGCTACATCGAGATCTGGAACAACGTCTTCATGCAGTTCAACCGCACGGAAGACGGCGTGATGCACCCGCTGCCCAAGCCGTCGGTCGACACCGGCATGGGCCTGGAGCGCATCGCCGCGGTGCTGCAGCATGTGCACTCGAACTACGAGATCGACCTGTTCGTGAAGCTGCTGGCCGCGGCCAAGAACGCGGTCGACTTCGCCGCCGGCGTGACCGACGGCTTCGCCGGCTGCGACGCGGCCAGCCCGAGCCTGAAGGTCATCGCCGACCACATCCGCGCCTGCTCCTTCACCATCGCCGACGGCGTGATCCCGAGCAACGAGGGCCGCGGCTACGTGCTGCGCCGCATCGCCCGCCGCGCGATCCGCCACGGCTACAAGCTCGGCGCGCGCGCGCCGTTCTTCCACACGCTGGTGCACCCGCTGGCGGTCGAGATGGGCGACGCCTATCCGGAGCTGCGCCAGAGCGCCAACCGCATCTTCGCGGTGCTGAAGACCGAGGAGGAGCGCTTCTTCCAGACCATCGCCAACGGCATGGAGATCCTGGAGTCAGCTCTGTTCAAGATGGAGCACACGGCAGTAGGACGTTCTGCTGTGGTCGCGGAGAAACTTGAACTCATTCAGAAAGCTATCCCCGACTTTGGCAACCTTCCCAAGGTTCTGAGCGGCGACGTTGCATTTCAGCTGCACGACACCTACGGCTTCCCGGTCGACCTGACGGCCGACGTCTGCCGCGAGCGCGGCGTGACGGTCGACCAGGACGGCTTCGAGGCGGCGATGAACCGCCAGCGCGAGCAGGCGCGCGCCGCCGGCAAGTTCAAGATGGCCGCGGGCCTGGCCTATGACGGCGTGGCCACCGCCTTCCACGGCTACGAGCACCTGGTCTGCGAGACCTCGAAGGTGGTCGCGGTCTATGTCGACGGCACGCAGGTCGAGTCGGCGGGCGCCGGCGACGATGCGGTGGTCGTGCTCGACCACACCCCGTTCTATGCCGAGTCCGGCGGCCAGGTCGGCGACTCGGGCGAGCTGCGCAACGGCACGACCCGCGTCGTCGTCGACGACACGATGAAGATCCAGGCCGACGTGTTCGGCCACCAGGGCCGCGTCGTCGAGGGCACGGTGAAGGTTGGCGACGTGTTCGTGGCCAAGGTCGACGCCGAGCGCCGCGCGCGCATCGTGCGCAACCACAGCGCCACCCACCTGATGCACAAGGCGCTGCGCGAGGTGCTGGGCACGCATGTGCAGCAGAAGGGTTCGCTGGTCACGCCGGAGCGCACCCGCTTCGACTTCGCGCACAACGCGCCGGTGACCGACGCGCAGATCCGCCAGATCGAGGCGATCGTCAACGCCGAGATCCTCGGCAACGCCGGCACCGTCGCGCAGCTGATGTCGATCGACGACGCGCAGAAGACCGGCGCGATGATGCTGTTCGGCGAGAAGTACGGCGAGACGGTGCGCGTGCTGAGCATCGGCAGCACGCAGGAGCTGTGCGGCGGAACGCACGTCAAGGCGACCGGCGACATCGGCCTGTTCAAGATCGTCGCGGAATCCGGCGTGGCCGCCGGCGTGCGCCGCATCGAGGCGGTGACGGGCGAGGGCGCGCTGGCCTATCTGCAGTCGCTGGAGGCCACCGTCAACGGCGTGGCCGGCGCGCTGAAGGCCGCGCCGACCGAGGTCGAGGCCCGTGTCGGCGGCCTGCAGGAGCAGCTGCGCGCGCTGGAGAAGGAAGTCGCCGCGCTCAAGGGCAAGCTGGCTTCCAGCCAGGGTGACTCGCTGGTGGCGCAGGCGGTGGACGTGGGCGGCATGAAGGTGCTGGCCGCGCGCCTGGAAGGGGCGGATGCCGCGACGCTGCGCACGACCATGGACCAGCTGAAGAACAAGCTCAAGACCGCCGCCATCGTGCTGGCCGCGGTCGACGGCGCCAAGGTGCAGATTGCCGCCGGCGTGACCGCCGACAGCATCGGCCGCGTCAAGGCCGGCGAGCTGGTCAACTTCGTCGCCGGCCAGGTCGGCGGCAAGGGCGGCGGCAAGCCGGACATGGCCATGGCCGGCGGCACCGACCCGTCGAAGCTGACCGAGGCGCTGGCCAGCGTTCAGGGCTGGGTGGCCGCCAAGGTCTGAGTCCACTGCCAGCCCCAGAAGGCGATCACCGCGATCGCCATCACGGTCGCTGCCAGGGCGGCCGTGATCCTCTGGCGCCGGCTCAGCAGATCCGGCCCGGGGCCGGGCACCCGGCCGGTCAGCATCAGCCGGGCCAGGAAGCTGCCGCGCAGTCCGCTCAGGACCGCGATCAGGCCCAGGTGCAGCAGCACCAGCGCCAGCATCGCGTTGGCGGCCCCTTCGTGCAGCTCCTCGAGCGCTTCGCCGAGCACGCCGCCGCCCCAGTCCTGATCGGCGGCGAAGCCGCTCAGCGTCAGCGGCAGCACGGCGAGCAGCAGCAGCGCGATCGTCAGCGCCATCAGCAGGTTCTGCGCCTGACGCCAGTTCGGCCGGCCGGCGCGCAGGCCGTCGAGCCAGCCCGGCAGGCCGCCGAGCTTGCGTGCCAGCACCGACAGCCGCGCCGGTCGCGGCCCGAGCCACCCCCACAGCAGCCGGAACGCCAGCAGCCCGGCCAGCGTGTAGCCCAGCGTCACATGCACCAGCCGCCAGCGCTCGGACTCGGCGGTGAGCCAGGCGCCGGCGAAGGCCAGCGCGAACATCCAGTGGAAGGAGCGGACCGCCGCATCGGTGACATGACGGCCGGCGAGGGGAAAGGCGCTCATCGGGGAAACCTCATTTCGGGATGCGCAGTGCGTGTTCGTCGAAGCGGCCCTGCTCGGCACCGACATGGCAGGCGGCGCAGTTGGCCGGGCTGCGCACGCTGGCGCGCTTCCAGACCGACGGCGCGACCTCGTCGTGCTCGTGCACGAACCAGCTGCTGCGGGTGATGCGGTCCTCGGGCGGCGGCGTGCCGGCGCTGCGCCGGCCGGTGCCGGCGTTGGCGCTCAGCCAGCGCGTGATCAGCGCTGCCGACTCGGCGTCGAGCGAGGCATCGGTGCCGAAATGGCGCTCCAGCCCCTTCATCAGCCGCTGCCAGGATGCCGCCGGCAGCAGGCCGGGCGGGTAGGCGATGTGGCAGGAGGCGCATTCCTGCCGGTAGGCCGCCAGCATCGGCACGCGCGAGGCGCGGCCGCCATGCTCGTCATCGTCGGCCCGCGCCGCGGGCGCGCACAGCAGCGCCAGGGCCAGGGCCAGCGGCAGGCCGCCGGGAAGGGAGGGAGGCGTCTTCATCGTCGTCGATCCGAAAGGGAAACCGAAAGGGGGAGACAGGGCGTCCGGGCGTGGTCAGGGCCGAACCGGCAGCGCGACCAGGTAGGCGAGCACGTCGGCCTTTTCTTGGGGCGAGCATTCGCGGCTCAGCACGTCCTTGCAGTTGCGGCGGAACCATTTGTCGGTGCGGGCGCCGTCGGTGAAGGCGCGCGGGTTGGCCGCCGGCGCCAGCGGCGCGATCGTCTTCGCGGTGGCGGCATGGCGGCCCTCGCCGGTCGGCGGGTTGCCGTGGCAGGAGGCGCAGGACCATTCGCCGCCATGCGTTCGGGTGAAGAAGAGCCGGCCGCGCTCGGCCTGGCCGGGCGCGCCGGCCTCGGCGCTCCAGCGCTGCAGCTGCGCGGCGGCGCTGGTGTCGCCGGCCTGCGCCGCCGGGGCGAGGCCGGTCGCGGCCAGCAGCAGCGCCAGCGCGCCGGCCGGGAGCGGGGGCCGATTCCGGCGCAGGTTCGGGTGCAGGTTCCGGCGCGAGGGGCGGGGCGGAGGCAGGGAGGCGGGCGTCGTCGTCATGCGGTGCATTCTCGAAAGCCGTCGCTGTACGCGGCCTGAACCGGCCGTTCACCTGCGGTTCATGCAGCGCCGCGGACAATGCGGGCATGTTTCCGGCGTCGATCCTCCTGCGGTCCGTGGCGGCCCGCGTCCTGCCGGTGCTGGCCGCTGCGCTGCTGCTGGTCGCGCCGGCCGCGCCGGCGGGCGATCGCGACGACCATGAGCGCGCCCGCGCGGCGGTCGAGGCCGGCCAGATCCTGCCGCTGCGCGAGATCCTGGCCCGGGTCGAGCGCGAGGCGCCGGGCACGCGCGTGCTGGAGGTCGAGCTCGAGCGCCGCGGACCGCGCTGGATCTACGAGCTCAGGCTGCTGCAGCCCGGCGGCGTGATGCGCAAGCTGCGCGTCGACGCCCGCAACGGCGCGGCGCTGGCCGCCTCCGCCCCCGGCCGACACGAAGACGACTGAGAAACCGAGAAGGAGACGACACCATGCGCCTGCTGCTGGTCGAGGACGAGAAGGCACTGGCCGCCCGGCTCGAGCGGGTGCTGACCGAGGCCGGCTATGCGGTAGACCTCAGCCATGACGGCCATGACGCGCTGCACCGCGGCGAGGTCGATGATTTCGACGCGATCGTGCTCGATCTCGGACTGCCCGGTCTCGACGGGCTGACGGTGCTGCGGCGCTGGCGCGCCGCCGGGCGGCGCATGCCGGTGCTGATCCTGACGGCGCGCGACCAGTGGCACGAGAAGGTGGCCGGCATCGACGCCGGAGCCGACGACTACCTGGCCAAGCCCTTCCATGTCGAGGAGCTGCTGGCGCGGCTGCGCGCGCTGATCCGGCGCAGCGGCGGGCATGCGTCGCCGCTGCTGAGCTGCGGCCCGCTGCAGCTCGACACCGTCAGCGGCCGGGTCAGCGTCGAGGGCATGCCGGTGACGCTGACCAGCCACGAGTTCAAGGTGCTGGCCTATCTGATGCACCACCCGGGCCGCATCGTCTCGCGCGCCGAGCTCACCGAGCACATCTACGCGCAGGACTTCGATCGCGACTCCAACACCATCGAGGTCTTCATCGGCCGGCTGCGCCGCAAGATCCCGGCCGCGCTGATCGAGACGGTGCGCGGCCTGGGCTACCGGCTGGGCGAGGGCGCGCCGGCACCATGAACGCCGCGGCGGCCTCCCTGTCGCTGCGCTGGCGGCTGCTCGGGCTGACGCTGGGCGGCATCGTGGTGGCGCTGCTGCTGGCCGGCGTGGTGCTGGCCGACCTGTTCCGCCAGCAGGCCGAGCGCCAGTTCGAGGCGGCGCTGCGGGTGCAGCTCGACGGGCTGACCGCCGCCTTCGATCCGGAGGCGCCCGGCGGCCCGGCGCTGCGCCCGCCGCCGGCCGATCCGCGCTGGCAGACGCCCTATTCCGGCCTGTACTGGCAGATCGACGGCCCGGGCGAGGGCGGCACCGCGGCGCCGGTGCGGCGCCGCTCGCGCTCGCTGTGGGACGAGGCGCTGGCGGTGCCGGCCGACGTGGCGCCCGACGGCGGCGTGCATGTGCACGAGACCCGCGGTCCGGGCGGCGTGCGGCTGCGCGTCGTCGAGCGCGCGGTGCGCACCGCCGAGCGGCCGGAGCGGGTCTGGATGCTGCGGGTCGCGCAGGACACCGCCGAGCTCGATGCGGCGATCGGCGACTTCGTGCGCACGCTTGCGCTGTCGCTGGGCGTGCTGGCGGTGCTGCTGGCCGCGGCGGCGCTGGCGCAGGTGCACCTGGGGCTGGCGCCGCTGCGCCGGCTGCAGCAGGCGCTGGCCGATCTGCGCGCCGGGCGGCGTCACCGCCTCGGCGGGGACCAGGCGCTGCCGGCCGAGCTCGCGCCGCTGGTGGGCGACTTCGACGCGGTGCTCGAGCGTCACGCGCGGGTGGTCGAGCGCGCGCGCACGCAGGCGGGCAATCTGGCGCACGCGATCCGCACGCCGCTGGCGGTGCTGGCGGCGGCCGCGGCCGATCCGCGCTCGGCCGATTCGCTGGCGCCGCTGATCGAGGAGCAGGTCGCGCAGGCCCGGCGCGAGGTCGACCGGCATCTGGCGCGGGCGCGGCTGGCGGCATCCGGCGCCGGCGGCATGCCGGGCCAGCGCGCGGCGATCGCGCCGGTGGTCGCCGGCCTGGTGCGTGTCGTCGAGCGCATCCATGCGGCGCGGCACCTGGACCTCGACGACCGCTGCGCCGAGGCCGCGGCGGCCGGGCTGCAGTTCGCCGGCGAGGCGCAGGATCTTCAGGAGATGGTCGGCAACCTGCTCGACAACGCCTGCAAGTGGGCGAGGACGTCGGTGCGCACGTCGGCGCGGGTCGAGACGACCGGCGCGAGGGGCGGCGCGGCGCAGGAGCCGGTGCTGTGCATCGTCGTCGAGGACGACGGACCGGGGCTGGACGAGGACAGCTGCACCCGGGTGCTCGCGCGCGGCGTGCGCGCCGACGAGCAGGTGCCGGGCAGCGGGCTGGGCCTGTCGATCGTCGACGAGCTGGCCCGGCTGCACGGCGGCAGCGTCACGCTGGACCGCTCGCCGGAGCTGGGCGGCCTGCGCGCGACGCTGCGGCTGAGGTCAGCCGATCACTGGGCGCCGAACTTGTAGTCGGTGCGCGCCTTGTTGCGCAGGTCGTCGCGGAACTTGGCCAGCTTCTGCTGCTGCGCGCGCTGCGCCAGCTGCGGCTTGACTTCGTCGAAGGACGGAAAGGTGGCGGTGCGGGTGTCTTCCAGCAGGATGATGTGGTAGCCGAACTGGCTCTTCACCGGGGTCTCGGTGAACTTGCCCTTCTGCAGCTGCGTCATCGCCTGCGAGAACTCGGGCACGTAGTTGCCCGGCGAGGCCCAGTCGAGGTCGCCGCCGTTGGGCGCCGAGCCCGGATCCTTCGAGTTGGCCTTGGCCAGCTCGGCGAAGCTCGCGCCGCCCTTGAGCTGCGCGATCAGCGACTTGGCCAGGTCCTCGGACTCGACCAGGATGTGGCGCGCGCGGTACTCGCTGCCGCTGTTGGCCGACTTGATCTTCTCGTACTCGGCCTTGAGCTCGTCGTCGCTGACGGCGTTCTTGGCCTGGTAGTCGTTGAACAGCTCGCGGATCAGCAGGCTCTGGCGCGCGACTTCCATCTGCGACTTGTATTCCTCGCTGCGCTGCAGGCCGCGACGCTCGGCTTCCTGCACGAAGATCTCGCGCAGCACCAGCTCGTCCTTGACCTGCTGCTCCAGCTCGGGCGTGCGCTGCTGGCCGCCTTGCTTGGTGATCTGCGTCATGAACGATTCGAAGCGGGCCTTCGGCACCGCCTTGCCGTTGACGATGGCGATGTTCTGGGCCGAGGCCAGTGCCGGCAGCAGCGCCGCGGCGAGGGCGACGGCGGACACGGCAGTCGAGAGCTTCTTCATGGAATGGGGGACCTTTGTTCAGCGAACGGGAAGCTAGCGGAAGGGAGGCAGGTCCGGCCCCGGGTGGCGCGGTGATCGCGCAGCCGGCGCCGGCTGCACGCGCCCGAGGAGATCGAGCGGCCCGGCGACGACGCCGCTCAGGCTGCTTCGGCCTCGATGGCCAGGGCATGGATGCCCTGGGGGATCAGCGCGGCGAGGGCATCATACACGAGGCGATGACGGGCAATCCGGCTCGATCCGGCAAAGCGCGGGCTGCGGATCAGCACCCGGTAATGTCCGCCGGACGAGGCGCCGGCGTGGCCCGCGTGCAGGTGGCTCTCGTCGATGACCTGCAGCGATTCGGGGGCCAGCGCCTCGCGCAGCGCCTGCTCGATGGCGGCGACGGGGACTTTCGGTGCATGCATGGGGAGGGTCCTTCTCGGGTCCTTCTCGGGTCCTTCTCGGGTCCTTCTCGGGTCCTTCTCGGGTCCTTGTCGGGTCGTTGCCGGCGTCAGCGGGTCTCGTCGCTCTCGACCGGCTTGAGGTGTCGGCTCAGGTAGACGCCCTGCGCGACCATGAACACCAGCATCAGGCCCATGCCGCCGAAGGACTTGAAGGTCACCCAGGTGCTGGTGTCGTAGGTGTAGGCGATCCAGAGGTTGAGCACGCCCATCACGCTGAAGAACGCGATCCAGGCCAGGTTCAGGTTGCGCCAGGCGAAGGCGGGCAGCTCGATCTGCTCGCCCATCATCATCTTCAGCAGGTTGCGGCCCGACAGGATCGGGCTGAGCCAGAAGGCCGCGGCCATCACCCAGTACAGCACGCTGGGCTTCCACTTGATGAAGGTCTCGCTGTGGAAGTAGATGGTGGCGCCGCCCATCACCGTGACCAGCCCGAGGCTGATCCACAGCATCGTGTCGACCTTCTGGCCGCGCAGCTTCAGGTAGACCACCTGCAGCACGGTGGCCAGGATGACGACGATCGTCGCCAGCAGCACCGGCGCCTCCTTGGGGCCGACGGCGCCGCCCGAGATCATGAAGCCGAACCAGTCGGTGGCCAGCGTGGCTGCCTCGTCCGGGCGCTTCTCGGCCTGGTTGAAGGTCAGGAAGAACAGGACGATCGGCAGGAAGTCGAGCAGGATCTTCATCGGGCGGGGTACGGCGGGTCGGAGGACGGCCCGCCCGCGGGGCGGGCCACCCCGGAGTCTAACGAAGGTGGAGGACCGGATTCCCGCCTGTCCACGGGAGAGTGGCCGTGAAATCGTTCACGGTGTCGCGGGTCGACTGCGGACCTCAGGACGAGCACGACACGGCCAGCGTCTGCGCCCAGTCGGGCGGCAGCGCGGCGCAGTCGGCGTGCTCGGGCTGCTCGTCGAAGGGGCGCGACAGCACCGCGAGCAGCCGCTGCACCTCGGAGAAGTCGCCGCGCTCGGCGCGCTGGATCGCGATCTCGGCCAGGTGGTTGCGCAGCACGAAGCGCGGGTTGACCGCGTTCATGCGCTCGCGCCGCTCGGCGTCGACGCTGCCCTCGGCACGCAGCCGCGCGGCATAGCGCACCGCCCACGCATCGAAGGCGGCGATGTCGACGAAGAGATCGCGCGCGGGCTCGGGCGTGGCGGGCGCGCCGCCGTCGGCGCGCTGATCGGCCAGCCGGCGCCAGACCAGCGTGTGGTCGGCGCGGTAGCGCGCCATCTCGCGCATCAGGTCGTCGAGCAGCTCGCGGTCGCCGTCCTGGTGCGTCGTCAGGCCGAGCTTGGCGAACAGGCGCCGGCCCATCGCCGCCTGCAGCGTGTCCGGATAGGCGCCCAGCGCCTCGCCGAGCCGCTCGGCCGCCTCCTCGGGCACGCTGCCGGCCAGCGGCACCAGCGCCTGCGCCAGCGCGTGCAGGTTCCACCAGGCGATCTGCGGCTGCTGCGCGAAGGCGTAGCGGCCCTGGTGGTCGGAGTGGTTGCAGATGTGCTGCGGGTCGAAGCCGTCGAGGAAGCCGAAGGGGCCGTAGTCGATCGTCAGGCCCAGGACGGAGAGGTTGTCGGTGTTCATCACGCCGTGGCAGAAGCCCACCGACTGCCAGGCGGCGATCATCTCGGCGGTGCGCCGGGCGATCTCCGCCAGCATCGCCACCGCGGGGAATTCCGCCTCGCGGCAGGCAGGATGGTGGTGCTCGATGACGAAGTCGAGCAGCTGCTGCAGCGCGCGGTGGTCGCCGGCACGGGCGTGATGGCAGAAGTGCTCGAAATGGCCGAAGCGCAGGAAGCTCGGCGCGGTGCGCACGACGATCGCGCCGGTCTCGACCCGCTCGCGACGCACCGGCAGGGACGAGCCGATCAGCGCCAGCGCACGCGTGGTCGGGATGCCCAGAGCGTGCATCGCCTCCGAGCACAGGAACTCGCGGATCGACGAGCGCAGCACCGCGCGGCCGTCGCCCCGGCGCGAATAGGGCGTGCGGCCGCTGCCCTTGAGCTGGATCTCGCGCGGGCCGGCGGGCGTGTCGACCTCGCCGAGCAGCAGCGCGCGGCCGTCGCCGAGCTGGCCGGCCCACTGGCCGAACTGGTGGCCGCTGTAGACGGTGGCCACCGGCGCCATGCCCGGCCAGGGCGTGCCGGCCGAGAAGGCCTCGAGCGCGCCCGGCGCCTGCCACCAGTCGGCCGGCCAGCCCAGCTCGGCGGCCGCCGCGTCGCTGGTGGCGATCCAGTGCGGCGCCGGCAGCGCCTCGCCGGCCTGCGGCGTGGCGAACGGGGCCTGCAGGCGCGCATGGCGGTTGATCCATGTCAATGAAGAGGGATCGAGCTCCTGTCTTTCGCGGGCGTGGTCGGCATTCATGCGGCGCAGTGTAGGACAGGGGCCACACCGCCTGTCACCCGAGGGACATCGCGATACCCCCTCGGGAGTCCATGCTTGTGGCCGCGCCTCGGGATCGACGCCAGATGGTCATTCGGACGACATTCATGCGGGTCATGCCCCTGAAGTGGCTTCCCGGTGACGCTGTGCGAGCGCTCCCGGGCCACGACTGCACCGTGGAGAGACCGACATGAGCATGACCCAAGAAACTTCCTCGAAGACCCCCGCCGGCGCGCTGGCCGCGCGCATGATGACGATGCCGCTGATGATCTCGTCGCTGCTGGTCCATGCGGCCCGCCATTCCGGCGACACCGAGATCGTCTCCCGCCGTGTCGAGGGCGACCTGCACCGCTACACCTACAAGGATGCGGAGCTGCGCAGCCGCAAGGTCGCCCAGGCGATCGAGCGGCTGGGCTGCGGGGTGGGGGACCGGATCGGCACGCTGGCCTGGAACGGCTACCGCCACTTCGAGCTGTACTACGGCATCTCGGGCTCGCAGCGTGTCTGCCACACCATCAACCCGCGGCTCTTTCCGGAGCAGATCGCCTGGATCGTCGCCGACGCGCAGGACCAGGTGCTGTGCTTCGAGCTGACCTTCCTGCCGCTGGTCGAGAAGCTCGCGCCGCACCTGACCGGCGTGCGCCACTTCGTGCTGCTGACCGACCGCGCGCACATGCCGGCCGAGACCAAGATCCCGAACCTGCTGTGCTACGAGGAGCTGGTCGAGGCCGAGAACGGCGACTACGTCTGGCCCGAGTTCGACGAGCACACGGCCGCGTGCATCTGCTACACCTCGGGCACGACCGGCAATCCCAAGGGCGCCGTCTACAGCCACCGCTCGACCGTGCTGCATGCCTGGGCCTCGGCGCTGCCCGACGCGATGGACTGCTCGGCCTCGGACTCGATCCTGCCGGTCGTGCCGATGTTCCACGTCAACGCCTGGGGCCTGCCGTACAGCGCGCCGCTGGTCGGCGCCAAGCTGGTCTTCCCCGGCCCGCACCTGGACGGCAAGTCGCTGCACGAGCTCTTCGAGAGCGAGAAGGTGACCTTCAGCGCCGGCGTGCCGACCATCTGGCTGGGCGTCATCAACCACATGAAGCAGAAGGGCCTGCGGCTCTCGACCCTGAAGCGCACCGTCATCGGCGGCTCGGCCTGCCCGCCGGCGATGATGCGCACGCTGGAGAACGACTACGGGCTGGAGGTCATCCATGCCTGGGGCATGACCGAGCTGTCGCCGCTGGGCTCGCTGTCCAAGCTCAAGGCCAAGCACCGCGAGCTGCCGCTCGAGGAGCAGCACCGGCTGCTCGAGAAGCAGGGCCGCAGCCTCTACGGCATCGACATGGAGATCGTCGGCGCCAGCGGCGAGCCCCAGCCCTGGGACGGTCATACCACCGGCGACCTGCTGGTGCGCGGCCACTGGGTGGTCAGCGGCTACCACGGCCGCGACGAGTCGCCGCTGCAGCAGATCGGCGGCAAGGCCTGGTTCCCGACCGGCGATGTCGCCTCGATCGACGCCGACGGCTTCATGCTGATCACCGACCGCAGCAAGGACGTGATCAAGTCCGGCGGCGAGTGGATCAGCTCGATCGAGCTGGAGAACATCGCGATGGCGCATCCCGACGTGCTGGAGGCCGCCGCGATCGCCTGCCATCACCCGAAGTGGGACGAGCGCCCGCTGCTGGTGGTGGTGCGCAAGCCCGGCCGCGAGCTGAGCCGCGAGCAGGTGCTGGACTTCTACGAAGGCCGCATCGCGAAGTGGCAGATCCCCGACGACGTGGTCTTCGTCGACGAGATCCCGCACACCGCCACCGGCAAGATGCTCAAGGCCCGGCTGCGCGAGATGTTCCGCGAGCACCGGCTGCCGGGCGTCTGAGGCGGGTCGGCCGGCTGCCTTGCGGCAGATCATGGCCGCCGGGCACCCGCCGGCCATCATGAGGATGGACAGTGCGGAAGCAGCCTGTCCGATCCTGTCCAGCCGGACATCAGGGCCTTCCGCAGAGGGAGAGTCTGATGAAGAAGTCCGGTTGTCGCGCGTTTCGTCGCGTCACGGGAGCGGCAGCGCTGCTGCTCGCCGCCGCCCTGTCAGGGTGCGGTGGCGGCGGCGGGGAGGCCGCAGCGTCCCCGTCCGGCTCCGGCCACTCGATCGTCGGCCTGTGGGCGGCATGGTCCGTGGACTCGTCGCACCTGAGCGGCCAGCAGTTCTGGTTCACCTCGGGCGGGCGCTTCCTGATGATCGATCCGGTCGGCGACGATGAGGCGGCCGCTGCCGGTCGTGCCGGCTGCGGCGGCCCGGGCCTGGAATCCGGAACCTATGCCTGGGATGCGAGCTCGGGTGCGCTGCGCACCACGCTGGCGCTCGACACCAATGGTTGCGCCGGCACGGGCTCCGGGGCGACTCCGGGCTCGGGCCAGGCGACCCTCACGCTGTCCGCCGACGGACAGTCGGCCCTGGCCGACGGGCTCAGGAAACTGACACGGGTCCAGGACAGCCTGTCCGGATCGTCGCCGATCACCGGCGTCTGGGCGCTGGGCTCGCCCACGGGGACGCAGCAGTTCTGGTTCACCTCGGGGGGGCGCTTCATGATGATCGACCCCGTCGGCGACCTGGGGTCGGCCACGCACGCCAGCTGCGGCGGTGCCGGGATCGAGGCGGGCACCTATGCCTGGAACGCCACCACCGGTGTGCTGGTCACCACGCTGTCGCTCGACACGAACGGCTGCGCCGGCACGAGCGATGTCCGCAGCCTCCAGCTCACGGTGGCGGCGGACGGCAGATCGGCCACCGTGCAGATGACCGACAGCAGCGGCGCCTCGGTGCTGCCGATCTACCGCCTGTCCGAGTGAGACCGCGACTCAGCCGGCGCGATGCCTCCGGGCGGGCCGCCGGGGGCGGCTGCCGTCCTTCATCATCGCCAGGTCGAGGCGGCGCAGCTCGGCGGCCGCGCCGATCTGCGCCGACACGACCGGCGCGGGCTCGGGCATGAGCACCGGCGCGGGGGCCGGGCGCGGCAGCTCGCTGGTGGCCGGCGTGCCCAGCGCCACGGCCAGCATCGGCAGGCCCAGCGCCAGCGCCGGCAGGCGGCTCAGGCCGTAGGCGGCGCGGCGCGGCAGCGGCGTGCCCAGCGCGCCGGCGGCGTGGCGGGGCAGGGTGCGCAGCGCCGACGACAGCCGCAGGCCCTGCAGACCGGCCGAGCGGCGCAGCACCCGCGGCGGGCGCTGCTCCTGCGGCACATGCCACAGGCCGAGGCGACCGAGCCAGCGGCCCGGCGCGGCATGGCTGGTGGCCACCACCAGCGGCACCGCCAGCATCAGCGGCACCGTCAGCAGCGCCAGCCGCAGCGCCATGGCCGGTTCGGCCAGCGCCAGCACGGCGGTCAGCGCGGTGGCGCCCAGCGTCCACGGTCCCAGGCGCTGCCAGGCCTCGCGCCAGCCGACATGATGGCTCTGGCGCAGCGGCGACTTCCATTCCAGCTTCCATCCGGCCAGCGCGACCAGCACGAACAGCGTGTGCGCGACCATGCGCACCGGCGCCTGCAGCGTGGCCAGCAGCGCCTCGAGCAGCGCGCCGCCCAGCAGCGCGCGCCGGCCGCCGAAGGCCGCCGTCTCGCCGCGCTGCCAGACCGCCAGCACGCCCAGCAGGCGCGGCAGCAGCAGCATGACGCCGGTCATCAGCCACAGGCCGACGGTGCCGACCTCCGCTCCGGCGCCAGGCTGCAGCGCGCGGCCGTCGACCAGTCCGAGCACCACATAGGCCAGCCACAGCGGTGCGCTCAGGTAGGACATCGCGCCGGTGGCGAAGAGCGCGCGGTGCACCGGGCGCAGCCCCGGCTCGGCGATCAGGCGGGCGTTCTGCAGATTGCCCTGGCACCAGCGGCGGTCGCGCTGCAGCTCGTCGAGCAGGTCGCCGGGGAGCTGCTCGTAGCTGCCGTCGAGCTCGGGCACCAGCCAGACCTCGAAGCCGGCGCGGCGCATCAGCGCCGCCTCGACGAAGTCGTGCGACAGGATCTCGCCCGAGAGGCCGCCCCGTCCGGGCAGCCGCGCCAGCGCGCAGTGCTTCATGAAGGGCTCGACGCGCAGGATGGCGTTGTGGCCCCAGTAGTGCGAGTCGCCGAGCTGCCAGAACTGCAGGCCGTGCACATAGAGCCGGCCGAGCACCCGGCTGGCGTACTGCTGCGCGCGGGCGTGCAGGCTCTGGTGGCCGCAGCCCACCGGCGCGGTCTGGGCGATGCCGACCTGCGGATGCGCCTCCATCAGCTCGACCAGCCGCGTCAGGCAGCGTCCGCTCATCACGCTGTCGGCGTCGAGCACCACCATGTAGCGGAAGGCGCGGCCCCAGCGGCGGCAGAAGTCGGCGACGTTGCCGGCCTTGCGGCCGCTGCGGCGCCGGCGCCAGCGGTAGTGCACCGGCGGCAGGTCGTGCTCGCGCGCATGCGCGGCCAGGCGCTGCCAGGCCTGCTGCTCGTCGGCCAGCAGCCCCGCGTCGCGGGTGTCCGACAGCACGAAGAACTCGAAGCCCGCGCCGCGCCCGGTCAGCGCCAGCGATTCGGCGGTGGCGCGCAGGCCGGCGAAGACCGAGTCCACGTCCTCGTTGCAGATCGGCATGACGATGGCGGTGCGCGCCGCCGGGTCCGGCAGGGTGCCGGCCGGCGCCGACAGCGCCTGCGCGTCCCCCGCCAGCAGCCGGCGCCAGCCCATCAGCGCGGTCACGAAGCCGGCCGAGACCCAGGCGAACAGCAGCGCCAGCAGCGCCGAGCGCACCAGCTCGGCCGCGCTCATCTCGGCGGGCGGATGCTGCGACCACTGCAGGCCCAGCGCCAGCAGCGTGACCGCCAGCATGGCCAGGCCGAGCGCGCCGCGCCGACGCCGTGCCGCGGCCTGCCAGCGCGGTGGCGGGGCCTCGTCACGGGGCCCGTGCGTCGGCCCGGCGCGTCTGGCGCGCCAGCCCTGCCACGGCTGCGGCGTCATGTGGCCGCGCACCAGCGCCGGCATGGCGGATGCCCTGAAGTGCTTCTTCATCTTTTCTGTTCTCCCTCCGGCGGCAGCGCCAGGCTCCAGGTCTCGGTCAGCACGTCGCGGCCCTGCATCAGGTAGCCGCGCAGCTCGACCGGGCGGTCGGCCTGCAGGCGCTCGACGCGCAGCGTCATGCGCCAGCCCGGCGTCTGTCCACCGGCCTGTCCGCCCGCCTGCGGGTGCGGCTGGACCCGCACCTCGCGGATGCGGGCATTGGCCAGGGCCTCGACCTGCGGGCGCACCGGCTCGGCGCCGGCGCCGGTGCGCACCGCGTCCAGCGCCGGACCGGCGAAGTCGACATGGAACTGCAGCTCGTCGCCCTGCGCGGTGTCGTAGCCGTGACCGCGGCGGGTCTGCACCGTCCAGCCGCCCGGGCGCGCCGGCGGCTGCTCGCCGAACCAGTGCAGCGTGTAGGCCAGATCGATCGGCTGCAGCGGCGTGCCCGGCGCCGGCAGCGTCTCGGGCACCCAGTAGGCGGCGATGTTGTCGTGCGTCTCGTCGGGCGTCTGGAACTGCAGCAGCTCGACGCGGCCGGGGCCCCAGTCGCCGCGCGGCTCGACCCAGGCGCTCGGGCGGCGCTCGTAGTGCGCCTCCAAGTCCTCGTAGCTGGCGAACCGGCGGTCGCGCTGCAGCAGGCCGAAGCCGCGCAGCGCCTGCGGCCCGTCGAGCCGGAAGGAGGTGACGAAGGCGCCGGCGCGCGGGTTGTTCAGCGGCCGCCAGATCCACTCGCCGCGGCCGGTCAGGATCTGCAGGCCGTCGGAGTCATGCACTTCGGGGCGGAAGTCGCCGGGGCGCGGCTGGTTCTCGCCGGACAGGAACATGCTGGTCAGCGGCGCCAGCCCCAGCGTGGCGACGCGGCCGCGCAGGAAGAGCCGCGCCTGCACGTCCACCCGGGTCGTGCCTTCGGGGCGGCGGCCCGGCGTGATGTCGAAGCGGTAGGCGCCGGTCACGCGCGGCCCGACCAGGCGCGCATAGAGCGTCATGCGCGTCGCATCGGGCGCGGGCTTCTCGAGCCAGAAGCGGTCGAAGCGCGGAAATTCCTCGCCCTGGCCGCCGGTGGTGTCCACCGCCAGGCCGCGGGCCGACAGGCCGTACTGCTGGCCAGCCCCCAGCGCGCGGAAATAGCTCGCGCCCAGGAAGACGATCAGCTCGTCGCGGTAGTCCGGACGGTTCAGCGCGGTGTGCAGTCGAAAGCCCGCGACCTCGGCCGCCGCGCCCGGGCGCATCAGCGCCGGCAGCTTCGCGGCATTGCGGCCGTAGTCGAAGGCGGAGGCCGGCACCTGCAGCGGCTGCACCCGGCCCTGTGCGTCGATCTCCTCGATCTGCAGCGGCTGCGAGAAGCCCCGTCCGGCATGGAAGAACATCAGCTCGAAGGGCCGGTCCTGCCACAGGGCCTGCTCCGGGCGGAAACGGATGTCGCGGTAGTCGTCGTAGCTCAGGTCGAGCAGCGCGCGGTGGCGGCTGGGCGGCGCGTCGCGCCAGGGCTGCAGCGCCAGCGCGCGGGCCTGCTCGGCCACCTCGTCCAGACCGAAGGCGCGGGCTGTGCCGGTGGCGGCCAGCAGCGCCGCGGCGGCACAGAGGATACGAAGCGTTCCGATGCCCGGATGGACTCGGCGATACTCCAGGGTTGCCGTATTTTCCAGTTTGATCCTCCGTGACGTTCGGTTTTCCTTCAGTCTGGGGATCAAAAATTAAGGTTTTCCCGGATCGATTCTCCTAGCCGTTCGTGATGAGGCGCGGCTTAAGCGCGAACAAATCTGATACAAATAGTGCGGACGAACATGCCATGAAAGGGTCCCGATGACGCTGCGACGCCACTACCGCTTTTCCCACCGCCTGCGCGTGCGCTGGGCCGAGGTCGATGCACAGCGCATCGTGTTCAACGGGCATTACCTGATGTATTTCGACACGGCGGTCGGGGATTACTGGCGTGCGCTCGGTCTGCCCTATCAGGCGACGATGGATCATCTGGGCGGGGAGCTCTACATCCGCAAGACCACGCTCGACTACCACGCCAGCGCGCATTACGACGACCTGCTCGACATCCATGTGCGCTGCGAGCATGTCGGCAACACCTCGCTGCGCATCCATTGCGCCGCCTACCGCTCCGAGGTGCTGCTGGTCAGCGGCGAGCTGGTCTATGTCTTCGCCGATCCGGCGACGCAGAAGAGCAGGCCGATCCCGACGGCGCTGCGCGACGTGGTGCTCGACTACGAGGCCGGAGCGGACATGCTCGACGTGCAGGTCGGCCACTGGCCGCAGCTCGGCCTGTCGGCCCAGGAGGTGCGCCAGGAGGTGTTCGTGCGCGAGCAGGGCATCCCCAAGGACATCGAGATCGATGACGCCGACCAGGAGGCGGTGCATGCGCTGGTGCTCAACCGGCTGGGCATGCCGCTGGCGACCGGGCGCCTGATCCGCCAGTCCGCCGGCGTCTCGCGCATGGGGCGCATGGCGGTCATCGCGTCGATGCGCGGCAGCTCGGTCGGCAGCCGGGTGCTCGCTGCGCTGCTCGATGTCGCCGAGCGCCAGGGCGACCACAGCGTCGTGGTGCATGCGCAGCTGTCGGCCGCACGCTTCTACCAGCGCTTCGGCTTCGTCGAGAGCGGTCCGCACCACGAGGAGGCCGGCATCGTCCATGTGACGATGGTGCGCCGGCTCGACCCGGCGCTCAGGCCCGTGGGGTCCCCGGTGGCGCCTTCGGGCGGGCCGGCTTGATCAGGCTGCGCACCCGCGGCACGACCACCCGCGAAGCGCTCCGGTCAGCGGCGGCGTCCTCGCCGCGGCTGTCGCGCTCGTCGAGCGCGTCGTCGTGCACCGGCGAGTCGAGGCTGCCGCGGTGCGCGCGCTGGCGCGCCTCGACCAGCACCGGCTCGGTCTGGTAGCGCGGCGGCCAGTCCTTCAGCGTCGCGCGGCGCATCAGCGCCAGGCCCGGCCCGGCCGGATGGCTGCGCTCGTAGACCTGCGTGACCAGGTGGCGGCCGACCCGCTCGGTGATCAGCACCGTCGAGCAGCGGGTGCCGTAGCGGCCGTCGCCGGTGCGGATGAAGGTGGCCGAGAGCTCGCGCTCGAGCTCGAGCGGCACGCCGGTCGAGGGCAGCTGCTCGTCGGGCGCGATCTGCCGGTCGGCCAGCAGACCGAGCAGCTGCTGGGCCAGCCGGTCGGAGGCGGGCGCCGGATCCACCGAGGCCGCGGCCTCGCCCATCGCCTGCTCGACCTGGGTGCGCAGGCGCACCACCTTCGGCCAGGGCTCGTCGAGCCCGCCGTTGGACACGGCGAACAGGCCGCGCTCGAGCCGCACCGGCGAGCGCGCCTGGTTGCTCATCCACCAGCAGTCGCCGCGCGCGAAGTCGGCGGCGAGCAGGTTGAAGCCGTTGTGGCCGCGCAGCGCGCTGCGCACCCAGAAGCGGTCGGGCGGGCTCTCGGTCGTCAGCCACTCCGGCACGATCGTGCCGCGCGAGGGCGCCTGCGCATCGTGCCGGCGCGGATCGCGCACGTTCGTCAGCAGCGCCAGCCGGCCGGTCGAGCTCAGGCCCAGCCAGGTGCCGCCGGAGGACTGGTCGCGGCCGGAGAGGATCTCGGTGCCGCAGCCCGGCGGCGTCCACCAGCCCATGCGCGAGGCCGGGCGGTCGAAGAATTCGTCCCGGTTCGAGACGAGAACCAGCGGGAAGCGGCGGCTGTGGTCAATCGCGAGGAGGGCGATGCACATCGTGACAGGGCGGGACGGTCGTATCGTTGTCGGCGGTGAGGGCGGTGAAGACCTCGACGTGCCGCGGACCGGCCCGAACGGACGGCCACGGTGACAGCACCGTGAGAATATCCGTCACCAGGGCCTCGCCGAGGCCGTCAGGATGGCGGTGGATCTCCATGATGGTGAGCATTCCGTCACGGGATTGTGGCCTTTGCAGCCACCGACTGTGCAGCCCGGGGAAACGCGCGGCCAGCACGGGTACCAGTTCGTCCAGTTCGGCGGCGAAGGCGGCCGCGTCGCCTTCGCCGATGCGGTAGTAGATGTAGAGCTCCACGACCGGCGGATCAGCCCGCCGCGGCGGGCTCGGCCTCGTGCGGCAGCGCGTAGGGCAGGGGCTGCAGCGCCAGCACCGGGCCGTCGGCGGCGCCCAGGTGCAGCGTGCCCGACTGGGTGACGGCGATCTTCAGCTCGGCCAGCGCCACATGGCCGCCGCCGAACTCCGGCGCGGCCGCGGCGATCAGGCCGGCGGGCTGGCCGGCGTCGCCGCTCCAGTACACCTCCTGCCCCGGGCGCATCGCCGCCGCTCCGGCGAGCAGGAAGCCGCGGCGCTTGAGCTTGCCCAGGTACTGGCTGCGCGCGACGATCTCCTGGCCGGGATAGCAGCCCTTGCGGAAGTCGACGCCACCGACGAGCTCGTAGTTCAGCATCTGCGGCACCAGCTGGCCGGAGGTCGCCGCGACGATCTGCGCCACGCCGGTGGCCAGCTCGATGCGCTGCCACTGCGCCGCGTCGAGCGCCGGCAGCGCCGCCTGCAGCGCCTCGGCCTGCGCGACCGGGCCGATCCAGAGCCAGGCCGGAACGTCCGTGCCGTCCTGTCGCGCCGGCAGCAGCCGGATCACGATCGCGCCGTCGCGATCGGCCTTGTCCCAGGGCGCGGCCGGAGCCGCCTCGCCCAGCCAGGCCGCGGCCGCCTCGCCCGCCAGGCCGATCACCGCCAGCTCGGCGCTGGCGTCCGAGAGCTTCGCCTGGGCGCGCATCACGAACATCGACAGCCGCTTGAGCGTCGGCGCGAGCACGTCGGCGCTGGTGCTCAGCCACAGCTCGCCGGCGCCGGCGCGCGCGTAGACGAAGCTCGCCAGCATGCGCCCCTGCGGCGTGCAGTAGGCGGCCAGCCGGGCGTGCGCGGCATCGAGCCGGCTGACGTCGTTGCTGAGCTGTCCGTGCAGGAAGCTGGCCGCATCGGCGCCGCTGGCGCGGATGACGCCGCGGTCGACGAGACGGCAGGCGCCGCCGGACGGGAGGGGTGAGTGCGGGGTCGGGGTGTCCATGGGCCTCATTATGATGAGCGACCATGCATCGTGCTTCCGTCCTGTCCGTCCCGCACGGCCGTGCTCGGCCTTGTGCCCGTCTCCGCCCATGAAGGTGCGTCGTTCGTGGGTGATCGGCCTCGCCGCGCTGGCGATCGCCGCCGTCGTGGCCACGGCCGCCGTCTGGAGCTGGCTGATCTCGCCGATGCCGCAGGCGCAGTCCGGCGTCGAGCTCGAGATCGAGCCGGGCCGCTCGCCGCGGCAGATCGCCGCCGACGCGGTCGACGCCGGCCTCCAGGTCTCGCCCTGGCTGCTCTACCAGTGGTTCCGCTGGTCGGGCCAGTCGCGGCTGATCCGGGCCGGCAGCTACGAGATCGAGCGCGGCACCAGCCCGCGCGAGCTGCTGCGCAAGCTCGTCGACGGCGACCAGACGCTGGCGCGGGTGCGCCTGATCGAGGGCTGGACCTTCCGCCAGTTCCGCGCCGAGCTGGCGCGCTCGCCCGCGCTCAAGGCCGACAGCGCCGCGATGAGCGACGCCCAGCTGATGGCGGCGATCGGCGCGCCCGCGGGCACCGCGCCGGAGGGGCGCTTCTTTCCCGACACCTACGCCTACGCCCGCGGCAGCAGCGACCTGGCGGTGCTGCGCCGCGCCTGGCAGGCGATGGAGCGCCGGCTGCAGGCGGCCTGGTCGCAGCGGCCGCAGGACCTGCCGCTGCGCGATCCGGCCGAGCTGCTGACGCTGGCCTCCATCGTCGAGAAGGAGACCGGCCGCAGCGAGGACCGCACGCAGGTCGCCGCGGTCTTCGTCAACCGGCTGCGCCTGGGCATGCCGCTGCAGACCGACCCGACGGTGATCTACGGCCTGGGCCCGTCCTTCGACGGCAACCTGAGAAAGCGCGACCTGCAGGCCGACACGCCCTACAACACCTACACCCGCAAGGGCCTGCCGCCGACGCCGATCGCGATGCCGGGCCAGCAGTCGCTGGAGGCGGCGGTCCGGCCCGCCGGCACGAAGGCGCTGTACTTCGTCGCGCGCGGCGACGGCAGCAGCCAGTTCAGCGAGACGCTGGCCGACCATAATCGGGCAGTCGACCGCTACCAGCGCGGCGGCGCCTCGCGCTGACCCGGCCTCGCCGCCGTGCTCTCGCCGTCTCGCGTTCGTTTCCCGCTCCTTTCCGCTCCTCGCATGTCCTTCGTGTCCTCTCCCGCCTCCGGCCCGCGCGGCCGCTTCGTCACCATCGAGGGCATCGACGGTGCCGGCAAGTCGACCCAGGTCGAGCGCATCGCCGCGCGCTGGCGTGACGCAGGCCTGGAGGTGGTGCGCACCCGCGAGCCTGGCGGCACGCCGCTGGCCGAGCGGCTGCGCGAGCTGGTGCTGCACCAGCCGATGGACACGCTGACCGAGACGCTGCTGGTCTTCGCCGCGCGGCGCGACCACCTGCGCGAGGTGGTGGAGCCGGCGCTGGCGCGCGGCGCGGTGGTGCTGTGCGACCGCTTCACCGACGCGACCTTCGCCTACCAGGGCGGCGGGCGCGGCTTCGACCGGGCGGTGCTGGCGCAGCTCGAGGGCTGGGTGCAGCAGGGCCGTCAGCCCGATCTGACCTTCTGGTTCGACCTCGCGCCCGAGATCGCCGCGCGCCGGCGTGCCGCGGCGCGCGCCCCCGACCGCTTCGAGAGCGAGGACATCGCCTTCTTCACCGCGGTGCGCGCCGGCTACGCGCAGCGCTTCGACGCCACGCCGCAGCGCGTCGCCCGCATCGATGCCGAAGTCGGCCCCGAGGCCGTGGCCGCGCAGATCGACGCCGCGCTGGAGGCGCGCGGGTGGTGAGCGCCGGCCTGCACCCCTGGCTGCGCGCGCCGCTGCAGCAGGCGCTGGCGACCCGGCATGCGCATGCGCTGCTGGTGCACGGCGCGCAGGACCGCGGCCCGCTGGACTTCTCGATCGCGCTGGCGCAGGCCTGGCTGTGCGAGACGCCCCGGCACGAGCGCGAGCACGGTCTGGCCTGCGGGCGCTGCGGCGGCTGCCATCTGGTGCTTGAGCGCTCGCACCCGGACCTGCGCCTGCTGGTGCCCGAGTCGCTGCGCGAGGCCGCCGGCCTGCCGGCCGACGAGTCGGGCGAGGGCAGCTCGAAGACCCGCAAGCCCAGCCGCGAGATCAAGGTCGACGCGGTGCGCGCCGCGCTCGAGTTCGTCGGCCTGACGCCCTCGCGCGCGCCGCTGAAGGTGCTGCTGATCCACCCGGCCGAGGAGATGAACGCGGTGGCCGCCAACGCGCTGCTCAAGACGCTGGAGGAGCCGCCCGGGCCGATGCGCTTCGTGCTGGGCTGCGGCGCGCCGCAGGCGCTGCTGCCGACCATCCGCAGCCGCTGCCAGATGCTCGCGCTGCCGCGCCCGCCGCGCGAGCCGGCGCTGGCCTGGCTGCAGGCGCAAGGGCTGCAGGACGCGGCGATCGTGCTCGATGCCTGCGGCGGCGAGCCGCTGCGCGCGCTCGAGCAGGCCCGCGAGGGCCGCGATGCCGAGGCCTGGCGGCGCTTTCCGGCGCAGGTGATGCAGGGCGACAGTGCCGCGCTGGCCGGCTGGCCGCTGCCGGTGCTGGTCGAGGCGCTGCAGCGCCTGTGCGAGGACCGCCTGCGCCAGGCGCTGGGCCTGGCGCCGCAGTCCTTCCCGCTGCTGGAGGCGCCGCGCGGCGCGCTGCCGGTCGATCGACTGATCGCCGCGCTGACCGAAACGGCCGCCTGGCTCAGGGCGCGTGCCCGTCATGCCGATCACCCGTGGAGCGCGCCGCTGGCGGTCGAGGCGCTGGTGCAGCGCACCCGCGCGGCGCTGGCGGCACGGCCGCAGCCCGCCTGAGCGCGCGCCTGATCGATTGCAGTACTCTCCCGGTTTCCCACTGATTTCTCTGAACCGCCCGCACGCCACGAAGTCCGACATGAGCAGCGAATTCAACCCCCGATCCGGCGCGATGCCGCTTCCGGCCAGCGCCGGCGTGCCCGCCGGCTCGCCAGCCCCGGCTCCGGCTCCGGCTCCGGCTCCGGCTATGCCGCGCCCCAGCGTCATCCAGCTGGTGTTCAAGGAGAAGGGGGCGCTCTACGCGGCCTACATCCCGCTGTTCTCCGAAGGCGGCCTGTTCGTGCCGACCCCGCGCGAATACCGCCTGGGCGACGACATCTACCTGCTGCTGACGCTGCCGGAGGATCCGCAGCGCTATCCGGTGGCCGGCAAGGTGGCCTGGATCACGCCGCCGAATGCCTCGGGCGGACGCACCCAGGGCGTGGGCGTGCGCTTTCCCGTCGACGAGAAGACCCGGGTGCTGCGCGTGCGCATCGAGGAGATCCTCGGCACCGCGATCCACTCGGCCAAGCCGACGCAGACCATCTGACCCGTCCCTGACCCGTCCCTGACCCTGTTCCATGTTCATCGACACCCACTGCCACCTGACCTTCCCCGAGCTGCGCGAGCGCTGGGACGACATCCGCGCGGCGATGCGCGCGGCGCAGGTGGAGCGCGCCATCGTCATCTGCACCACCATCGAGGAGTTCGAGACGGTGCATGCGCTGGCCCGGACGCATGATTTCCTCTGGTGCACCGTCGGCGTCCATCCGGACAACGAGGACGTGCACGAGCCCGACGTGGCCGAGCTGGTGCGGCTGGGCCGGCGCGACCGGGTGGTGGCGGTGGGCGAATGCGGCCTGGACTACTACCGCCTGGGCGAGCGCACGCTGGCCGACATGGAATGGCAGCGCGAGCGTCTGCGCACCCATGTGCGCGCCGCGCGCGAGCTCGGCCGCCCGCTGGTGATCCACACCCGCAGCGCTTCCGAGGACACGCTGCGCATCCTGCGCGAGGAGAACGCGGCCGAGGTCGGCGGCGTCTTCCACTGCTTCACCGAGACGGCCGAGGTCGCCCGCGCGGCGCTGGACCTGAACTTCTCGATCTCCTTCTCGGGCATCCTGACCTTCAAGAACGCGGCCTACCTGCGCGATATCGCCGCGCTGGTGCCGCTGGAGCGCTGCCTGATCGAGACCGACAGCCCCTACCTGGCGCCGGCGCCGCACCGCGGCAAGCTCAACACCCCGGCGCTGGTGCCCTTCGTGGCCCGGCAGCTCGCCGAGACCAAGGGGCTGGATCTGGAGACGGTCGCGCGCACGACCTGGGACAACGCCTCGCGCCTGTTCGGCCTGCCGGCCTGAGTCGGCCCGAGGCTCGCGCCTCGAGCCTGCAGACCCCGTCGCTCAAGCTCGCGGAAACATTTCTTCAGGAAGTTACCCCCTCGTACAAAAGGGGGGCGGATGGCGTGAGAATTGACGCTTGCCGCCTCGCCGGGCTGGAAGGAAAGTCGCTGTCGTTACACGATCACGACAATTTCCAGGCAACAAGAGGAGGAGGGTCACCATGCTGACCGACGCTCACCTGAAGGCGATCATGCCGCTGATGCCGGCCGATCGACGCAGCCGCTTTCTTCCGTCGATCAACCGCACGCTGCAGATCTACGGCATCCACACGCCGCGCCGGGCGGCCGCCTTCCTCGGGCAGCTGGCCCATGAGTCGTGCGAGTTCCGCTACATGGAGGAGCTCTGGGGGCCGACGGCGCAGCAGAAGCGCTACGAGCCGGTGACCGAGCTGTCGATCCGGCTCGGCAATGTGCGCGCCGGCGACGGCCACCTGTTCCGCGGCCGCGGACCGATCCAGATCACCGGCCGCGCCAACTACCAGCGCTATGGCAGGCTGCTGCAGCTCGATCTGGTCGCGCAGCCGGACCGGGTGGCCACGCCCGAGGTCGGCCTGTCGGTGGCGGGGCTGTACTGGAGCAGCCAGGGCCTGAACGCGCTGGCCGAGCTGCTCGACGACCGCGAGATCACGCGGCGCATCAACGGCGGCTTCAATGGCCTGGCCGAGCGCGTGGCCTACAGCGAGCGCGCCCGTGCGGTGCTGGCGCGCGACTTCGTCATGGCGACCACCCCGCGCGCGCTGGCGCGCGAGACGGCGCAGCGCGATCGCCAGTCCGAACGCACCCCGTACGCGGTGCCGCTGCGCATTCCGCGCCGGCCGCTGCCGCGCGGCCATGCCGCCGAGGAGCACGAGGTGCAGGTGCTCGAGGTGGGTGGCATGCTGCGCGAGCCGGCGCTGCCCTGAGGCCTGCGGGGCGCCGGATCAGGCGCTCAGCAGCCGGTTGACCAGCTCCGGCGTGGTGGCCGCCTCGTACTTGCGCATCAGCCGCGCGCGATAGACATCGACGGTACGCGGGCTGATGCCCAGGCGCCGGCCGATCAGCTTGCTGGTCAGGCCCTCGACCAGCAGCGCGGCGATCTCGCGCTCGCGCGGGGTCAGGTCGGTCTGGATGCTGCGCTTCTCGGAGAGGTCCTCGAAGGTCCAGATGCCGGCCGCGTGCGGATCGTCCGGATCGAGCGCGCGGCCGCTGACATGGCACCAGAACAGCTCCTGCTGGCCCGGCGCGGCCCGCAGGCGCTTCATCACCCGGTCGTCGGCGTAGCGTCCGGCGGCGTCGAGGCGGGCGACGATGCGCTCGCCGGTGCGCTGGAACTCGTCGCTGCTCGGATAGAGCACTTCGAAGCTCTGGCCGACCATGTCCTGACGGGTCGCGCCGAACATGTCGAGCACCAGCCGGTTGCAGTCGACCATCAGCCGGTGGCGCGACAGCACCAGCCCGACCGGAGCCAGATCGAAGGCGATGCGGTAGTCGAGGTCAACCATTACTCAATTCTACGTAGCCCCTACGTAAGGCATTACGCATTACATTCTGCCCGTCCGAATTTTCCGGAGACAGAGCGCATGAACAAGGTTTACCCGAGCGCCGCAGCGGCGCTGGAAGGCATCGTCCGCGATGGCCAGCTGATCGCCGTCGGCGGCTTCGGCCTGTGCGGCATTCCCGAGGCGCTGATCGACGCGCTCAAGGACAGCGGCGTGAAGGACCTGACGGTCATCTCGAACAACGCCGGCGTCGACGGCTTCGGCCTGGGCAAGCTGCTCGAGACGCGCCAGATCAGGAAGATGATCTCGAGCTACGTCGGCGAGAACAAGGAGTTCGAGCGCCAGTTCCTGGCCGGCGAGCTGGAGCTGGAGTTCACGCCCCAGGGCACGCTGGCCGAGAAGCTGCGTGCCGGCGGCGCCGGCATCCCGGCCTTCTTCACGAAGACCGGCGTGGGCACCATCGTCGCCGAGGGCAAGGAGCTGCGCCAGTTCGACGGCGAGACCTACGTGATGGAGCACGCGCTGACGCCCGAGGTCGCGCTGGTCAAGGCCGATGTCGCCGATCTTTCCGGCAACTTGCGCTTCAACAAGACCGCCCGCAATTTCAATCCGGCCGCGGCGATGGCTGGCAGGATCTGCGTCGTCGAGGTCGAGCGCATCGTGCCGACCGGCTCGATCGAGCCCGACGACGTGCATCTGCCGGGCATCTACGTGCACCGCATCGTGCACAACCCGACGCCCGAGAAGCGCATCGAGAAGCGCACCATCCGCGACCGCAAGTAATTCGAAGCCCCCTAGGAGAGCATTCATCATGGCCTGGACCCAAGACCAGATGGCCGCCCGCGCGGCGCAGGAACTGCAGGACGGCTTCTACGTCAACCTCGGCATCGGCATCCCGACGCTGGTGGCCAACCATGTGCCCGACCACATCGAGGTGTGGCTGCAGAGCGAGAACGGCATGCTGGGCATCGGCCCGTTCCCGTACGACGACGAGGTCGACCCCGACCTGATCAACGCCGGCAAGCAGACGGTCACGACGATCAAGGGCTCGTCGATCTTCGGCAGCCACGAGAGCTTCGCGATGATCCGCGGCGGCAAGATCAATCTCAGCATCCTGGGCGCGATGCAGGTCACCGCCCAGGGCGACCTGGCCAACTGGATGATCCCGGGCAAGATGGTCAAGGGCATGGGCGGCGCGATGGACCTGGTCGCCGGCGTCAAGCGCGTGATCGTGCTGATGGAGCACGTCGCGCGCAAGAAGGACGGCACGACCGACATGAAGATCCTGCCCGCCTGCACGCTGCCGCTGACCGGCCAGGGCGTGGTCGACCGCATCATCACCGACCTGGGCGTGATGGACGTGACGCCCGAAGGCCTGAAGCTGGTCGAGCTGGCCCCGGGCGTGACCCGCGAGGAAATCCAGTCGAAGACCGGCGTGCCGCTGATCTGAGCGGCGTGCGTCGTCAGTCGCGCCGGACCCAGCGTCCGGCGCTGAGCACCTCGTGCGGCCGGAAGCGCTCCTTGTAGGCCATCTTGGCGCTGCTCTCGATCCAGTAGCCGAGGTAGACATGGGGCAGCTTCAGGCCGCGCGCCTGCTCGATCTGCCACATGACGTTGAAGGTGCCGTAGCTGGCGTCGCGGTCGTCCGGCTCGTAGAAGGTGTAGACCGCCGACAGGCCGTCGTCGAGCACGTCCAGGATCGAGATCATCTTCAGCGCGCCCGGCCGGCCGTCGGGCCCGGCCGGCGCGCGGAACTCCACCAGCCGCGAGTTGACCCGGCTCTGCAGCAGGAACTGGGTGTACTGGTCGACCGAGTCCTGGTCCATGCCGCCGCCGCTGTGGCGGGCGGTCTGGTACTTCAGGTAGAGCGCGTAGTGCTCCGGCACGAAGCGCAGCCGGGTGACCGCCACCTGCAGGTCGGCATGGTCGCGCCAGGCGCGGCGCTGGCTGCGGCTGGCGCGGAAATCGTTCACCGGGATGCGCAGCGGCAGGCAGGCGCGGCAGCCGTCGCAGTGCGGCCGGTAGGTGAACAGGCCGCTGCGGCGGAAGCCCGCGGCCACCAGGCCGGAGTAGGTGTCGGCGTTGATCAGGTGCGACGGCGTCGCGACCTGCGAGCGCGCCATGCGGTCGCTCAGGTAGCTGCAGGCGTACGGCGCGGTGGCGTAGAACTGCAGTTCGGCGAGGGGAAGATCCTGGGGATGCGTCACGCTGGCGGCTCGGGCGGGCGGGTCGTCGGGGGATCGGTCTCGGCGTCTTGGTCGCCGTGCAGCGACAGCTGTCGCCACAGGTCCGCATCATAGGTCCAGCGGCGCGGCGATGGCAGTCCCGTCACCCGATCCAGATGGGCCGAGAAGGCCTCTCGCGCGACGGGCGCCGCACCCATCGAGGCCAGATGGCGCGTCTGCTGCTGGCAGTCGATCCAGTCGATGCCCTCGCGCCGGCAGAAGGCCACCAGCGCGGCCAGCGCGATCTTCGAGGCGTCGGTGCGCAGCGCGAACATCGATTCGCCATAGAACATGCGCCCCTGGCAGACGCCGTAGAGGCCGCCCACCAGTTCGCCGTCGATCCAGGTCTCGAAGGAGTGCACCTCGCCGGCGGCATGCCACTGGCGGTAGGCGCGCATCAGCTCCGGCACGATCCAGGTGCCGGCCTGCCCCTCGCGCAGCACGCCGGCGCAGTGCGCGATGACCCGGTCGAAGGCCGAGTCGATGCGGATCTCGCAGCCCGGCGTGGCGCCGAAGCGCCGGATCGTCTTGCGCAGCGAGCGGTGCAGCCGGAAGTCGGCCGTCTTCAGCACCATGCGCGGCGCGGTGCACCACCAGAGAATGGGCTCGCCGCGGCTGTACCAGGGGAAGATGCCGCGCCGGTAGGCCTGGCGCAGTCGCGCGATCGTCAGGCGCCCGCCCGCGCACAGCAGGCCCGGCGCCTCGCTGTCGGGGCCGAGCGCGCGCTCGAGCGGCGGGAACGGCAGGCTGCCGTCGTCGTCGTCGGGCAGCCAGTCGATCATCGATCGCGTGCCCGCCGGTTCAGCGCAGCTGCAGGTCGTCGTTGCCGAACTCGATGCCCAGCGGCTCGATCAGCAGGCGCTTCGGGCCGGCCTCGACCGTGCCGGCGTGCCAGGCGGCGATGCCCTGGGCCCGCGCGATCTCGACGGTGCGCTCGGCGTCCTCGGGCTTCACGAAGATCGCGAAGCCGGCGCCCATGTTCAGCGTCGAGTAGGCTTCGCGGTCGTCCTGCTTCGCCTGCTCCTGGATGAACTTCAGCACCGGCGTGACCGGCGGCACGGTGTGGATGCGGTAGGTCAGCTCGCTGGGGTGGCGCAGCAGCTTGCGCCAGCCGTGGCCGGTGATGTTGGCGCAGTAGCGCGGTGCCACGCCGGCCTTCCACAGCGCTTCGGTGACCGGCGAGTACAGCACGGTCGGCGCCAGCAGCGCCTCGCCGTAGGTCAGGCCCGGCGCGATCTCGGTCAGGTAGCCCTGCGGCAGGCGCTCGACCAGCTTGCGTGCCAGCGACAGGCCGTTGGCGTGGATGCCGCTGGATTCCAGCAGGATGATCGCGTCGCCGGCGCCGAGCTGGTCGCCGACCGACAGGCGCTCCTTCGGGTTGATCAGGCCGGTGCAGGACGCGGCCAGGTCGATGCGCCCCTCCTCGACGATGCCGGCCAGCGCCGGGGTCTCGCCGCCGCCCCAGGCGACGCTGCAGACCTCGCAGGCGCGCTTCCAGCCGGCCACCAGCGCCTGGGCGCGCTGGTTGTCGCCGAACCAGTCCGAGCCGCCGGCGGCCCAGTAGGCCTGCACCACCAGCGGCGTGGCGCCGACGGTGATCAGGTCGTTGATCGCCATCGCGATGGTGTCCTGCGCGATGCCGTCGTAGAAGCTGCGGCCGGTGAGCTTCGCCATCTCGTCGGCGACCAGGGTCTTGGTGCCCAGGCACTCGACGATCGAGGCCAGGTAGAAGGGGCCGACGTCGACGACATAGGCCGACTCGCCGCGGGAGGCCGCGACTTCGGTGAAGCCGTGCGCGGCCAGGTGGCCGGCGGTGGCGGCAGCGGCGCGCTGCGCGGTGACCTTCAGCGGGTCGATCAGGTCGTAGTTGACGCCGGCCTGCTCGTAGCTGAGCGTGCCGTTCGGGTCGTGGGAGGGAGCGGCGTTTTGATTCATGGGGCGGGATTATCGGTCAGCCGGGCCGCCTACAATCCGCCCCCATGTCCTATATCGTCCTTGCCCGCAAGTACCGGCCGCGCCGCTTCACCGAGATGGTGGGGCAGGAGCATGTCGTGCAGGCCCTGGGCAACGCGCTGACGCGCCAGCGCCTGCACCATGCCTACCTGTTCACCGGCACCCGCGGCGTCGGCAAGACGACCGTCTCGCGCATCCTCGCCAAGAGCCTGAACTGCACCGGCCCGGACGGGCAGGGCGGCATCACCGCCGAGCCCTGCGGCGTCTGCGACGCCTGCCGCGACATCGACGCGGGCCGCCATGTCGACTATGTCGAGCTGGACGCCGCCTCCAACCGTGGCGTCGACGAGATCAGCCAGCTGCTCGACCAGGCGGTCTACAAGCCGGTGGCCGGGCGCTTCAAGGTCTACATGATCGACGAGGTGCACATGCTCTCGACGACCGCCTTCAACGCGATGCTGAAGACGCTCGAGGAGCCGCCCGAGTACCTGAAGTTCGTGCTGGCCACCACCGACCCGCAGAAGGTGCCGGTCACGGTGCTGAGCCGCTGCCTGCAGTTCAACCTGCGTCCGATGGCGCCCGAGACGGTGCAGCGCCACCTCGGCACCGTGCTGCAGGCCGAGGGCATCGAGGCCGACGCGGGCGCCCTGCGCCAGCTCTCGCGCGCCGCGCGGGGCTCGATGCGCGACGCGCTGTCGCTCACCGACCAGGCCATCGCCTTCGGCGGCGGTGCGCTGCAGGAAGCGGCGGTGCGGCAGATGCTGGGCTCGGTCGATCGCAGCCATGTCGTGCGCATCGTGCAGGCGCTGGGCGCCGCTGACGGCGCGGCGCTGGTGCGTGCGGTCGACGAGCTGCGTGGTCTGGGCCTGTCGGCCGCCGGCCTGCTGGAAGATCTGGCCGCGCTGGCGCAGCAGATGGCGCTGGCGCAGGCGGTGCCGGCCGCGCTCGATCCGGCCGATCCCGAGACCGCCACCGTGCATGCGCTGGCGCCGCTGCTCGACCGGGACGAGACGCAGCTGCTCTACAGCATCGCGCTGCACGGCCGCGCCGAGCTCTCCCTGGCGCCCGACGAATACGGCGGCCTGATGATGGTGCTGCTGCGCCTGCTGGCCTTCCGGCCGCAGGGCGCCGCGCCGCGCCGGGTTGGGCTGCCGGCCGAGGTGGCTCCGGCGCCTGTCGCACCTGTCGCGCCCGTGGCTCGCCCCGTGCCCGTTGCAGCGCCTGCACCGGCCCCTAGGCCGGCACCGTCGCCCGCACCGGCCTCTGCGCCTGAACCCGTGGCGCCGGACGCGCCGCGGATCTCGCGCGAGCTGCGCCGGCCGCTGGAGGCGCGAGCCCGCATGCCGGTCGAGCCGCAGGCCACGCCGGCGCCCGTCCGGGCCCCGGCGGCCCGCGCCTCGGTGCCGCCGTGGGAGGACGAGCCGCCCGGCTGGGACGACATCCCGCCCGCCGACGAGAACGCACCGGCCGCGGCGCTGCCGCAGGACGATCCGGCACCGCCGGCGCCGATGGCTGCCCCTGCGACCACGCCCGAGCCGCTGCGCCCGCGCCCGGTGCAGATGGACGAGGTGCTCGACGATCCGCTGGTCACCCGCTGGTGCGACCTGTTCCAGCGCCTGGGCGAGCGCGCCCTGGTCAACGGCCTGGTGCGCGAGCTGGCCTGGCAGGCGCAGTGCATCGCCATCGAGCCGGGTGTGGGCAGCCTGCGCTGCGTGCTGCGGGTCGAGCGCGAGTCGCTGCGCCAGAGCGGCCACCGCGACCGGCTGCAGGCGGCGATCACCGAGCTGGTCGGCCAGCCGGTCACGCTCGAGGTCGTGGCCGGCGCAGTCACCGACAGCCCGTCGCGGCGCGAGATCCAGCGCCGCGAGCGTGCCCAGCACGAGGCCGAGTCCGCCATCACCGGCGACCCGATGGTGCAGGAGCTGCTCGCGCGCTATCCCGGCGCGCGCATCGTGCCCGGCTCGATCCGGCCGAACTGACCACGCCGACAGCGTCGACCGAACGACTCTCCGATCCTTGCGGATCCGATCTTTTTTCCCGCTCCCTCCCAGAAAGGACCATCCATGTTCAAAGGACAAATCGCCGGCCTGATGAAGCAGGCCCAGGCCATGCAGGACAACCTGAAGAAGGCCCAGGAGGAGCTCGCGCTGATCGAGGTCGAGGGCCAGTCCGGCGCCGGCCTGGTCAAGGTCGTCATGACCTGCAAGCACGACGTCAAGCGCATCACCATCGACCCGAGCCTGCTGGCCGACGACAAGGACATGCTCGAGGACCTGGTGGCCGCGGCCTTCAACGACGCGGTGCGCCGCGCCGAGGAACTCAGCCAGGAGAAGATGGGCAAGCTGACCGCCGGCATGCCGCTGCCGCCGGGCATGAAGTTCCCGTTCTGAGCGACGGCCGCGCCACGCGATGAAGCCCGCCGACGCGCCCGATGCGCTGGCCGCGCTGGTCGAGGCGCTGCGCCGGCTGCCCGGCGTCGGCGTCAAGTCGGCGCAGCGCATGGCCTACCACCTGCTGCAGCATGACCGCGACGGCGCACTGCGGCTGTCGCACGCGCTCGACCATGCGGTGCACGGCATCCGCCACTGCGAGCGCTGCCACACCTTCACCGAGCAGCCGGTCTGCGTGACCTGCCTCGATCCGGCGCGCGACACCCGGCTGCTGTGCGTGGTCGAGACCCCGGCCGACCAGGCCGCGGTCGAGCGCACCGGCACCTACCGCGGGCTCTATTTCGTGCTGATGGGGCGGCTCAGTCCGCTCGACGGCGTGGGCGTGCAGGACATCGGCCTGCCGGAGCTGATGGCGCGGGTCCGGGAGGACGAGGTGCGCGAGGTGATCGTCGCGACCAACTTCACCGCCGAGGGCGAGATCACCGCCCATGCGGTGGCCGAGGCGCTGCGTGCGCTGGACGTGCGCGTGACGCGCCTGGCGCGCGGCGTGCCGATCGGCAGCGAGCTCGAGTACGTCGATCTCGGCACCATCGCGCACGCCTTCTCCGAGCGGCGCTGACCCCGCAGCGCCGGACCGGGCGCCACCGCGAGCCTCAGCCCGCGGCCTTCGCCGGCGTCGCGGCGCTCACTTGCGCGCGACGCGGGTCGCGGCGTGCACCTTCGTGCCCTTGGCGGCACCGCCGCGCGGCTCGCGCACCTCGGCGACGCGCACCGGTGCGCGGTCGCGGTCCTTGCCGCCCTTGGCCGCCAGGCGGGTGCCCGCGGCCTTGGCGGCACGGCGGTCGTCGTCGCGCTCGCGACGGTCCGCGCGGGCCAGGCTGCGCGACTCGGCCGGCTCGGCCGCAGGCGCCACCTTGCTGCCGACCGGCACCCAGATGACCAGCGACTGCGCCTTGCGGAAGCGCGTGCCGTCGTCGATGCGATTCCAGGCCGCGATCTGGTTCGCGCCGACATGGTAGCGGCGCGCCAGCGCGGCGACGGTGTCGCCCTTGCGCACCGCGATGGCCACCTTGCGCAGCGGCGGCACGTCCGGCGCCAGCGCCATGTGCGCGTTGTCGGCGACATGCTCGGGCACGTCGATGACACGCGTCTCGGCGCGCTGCACCAGCAGCGTCGAGCCGGCCTTGACCAGCATCTTCGGCGGGATGCGGTTGATCTCGCGCAGATCCGACTCGCTCATGCCGGTCTGCTGCGCGGCCTCGGCCGTCTTCATCGTCTTCGGCACCACCCAGGCGGTCCAGCTCGCCAGCGGGCCCTGGTAGGCCGACAGGCGCTTCACGAAGGTGCCGGCGTTGTCGTAGGGCAGCAGGATCTGCGGCGTGCCGGCGGCCAGGATGACCGGCTTGTTCATCTGCGGGTTCAGCGTCTTGAACTCGTCGACGCTCATGCCCGCCAGGCGCGCGGCCACCGAGACGTCCATGTCGCGGCGGATCGGCACGCTCAGGAAGTAGGGGTGGTTCTGCAGCTCGGGCAGCTTCAGGCCGTAGTTCTGCGGCGCCAGCACGATGTTCTTGACCGCCTGGAACTTGGGCACGTAGTTGCGCGTCTCGTCCGGCATCGACAGGCTCAGGTAGTCGGTCGGCAGGCCCAGGCGCTCGTTGCGGGCGATGGCGCGCTTGACGTTGCCCTCGCCCCAGTTGTAGGCGGCCAGCGCCAGATGCCAGTCGCCGCCGAACATCTTGCCGAGCCGGCCGAGGTAGTCGAGCGCGGCGCGCGTCGAGGCGAGCACGTCGCGACGGTCGTCGCGGAACATGTTCTGCTTCAGGTCGTAGTCCTTGCCGGTCAGCGGCATGAACTGCCACATGCCCGAGGCGCGCGCGGTCGACATCGCCTGCGGGTTGAAGGCGCTCTCGATGAAGGGCAGCAGCGCCAGGTCGATCGGCATGCCGCGGCGCTGGACTTCCTCGACGATGTGATAGAGGTAGCGCGAGCCGCGTTCGGTCATGCGCTGGACGTAGTCCGGGCGGCTGGCATACCAGCGCTCGTGCACCCGCACCAGGTCATGGTCGATGTCGGGCATCGTGAAGCCGGTGCGCACGCGCCCCCACAGGTCCTTGCGGGCGCTGGCCGCGTCCATGACCAGGCTGTCGGGCGCGAGCGGATCGACCGGCGCGCCGGCCGCTTCGCGCGGATCCTCGACGACCGCCGCGGCGACGGCCGGCGCGGCCGGGCGCACCGGCTGCAGGCCGGGCACCGGCGCCAGCGGGCCTTCGGCGACGATCGGCGGCGCCTGCAGGTCGCGCGAGCCGACGGTGGTGACCTGGGGCGGCGGCTTGACCTCGCTGCCCTCGTCGACGGTGGCACAGCCGGTCAGCGCCAGCATCAGCGCCGACAGCGCGAAGGTGGTGCGGCGGGACGGACGGGCACGCAGGGCCGGCAGTCGGGGAGAGCGGGTCATCGGTAGGAGTCTTTCCACAGTCGGATGGCGGCGAAGACCGAGACCGGATCGCGGCCGCCCGCGCCCAGCGCGACGGCACGTTCGATCACCCCGGGCTGCTCGCAGCGCAGGAAGGGATTGATCTGCCGCTCGAGGCCGACCGTGGTCGGCAGCGTCGGAAGATCGCGTTCGCGCAGGCTCTTGCACTGCGCCTCGTGGCGGACCACGGCCTCGTTGTCCGGCTCGACCTCGCGTGCGAAGCGCAGGTTGGCCAGCGTGTACTCGTGCGTACAGCATACCCGCGTCTCGTCCGGCAGCGCCGACAGGCGCGCGAGCGAGTGGTGCATCTGCGCTGCCGTGCCCTCGAAGAGCCGGCCGCAGCCGGCCGAGAACAGCGTGTCACCGCAGAAGAGGATCGGAGGCATGCCATGATTTTCGCAGATCGGGCGCACCACGAAGGCCCGATGACCGCGGGTGTGCCCCGGCACCTCCAGCACCTCGATGCGCCAGGGGCCGATCTCGAGCAGGTCGCCGTCGCGCACCGGCTCGACCGCGATCGGCATCGGCTCGTCCGAAGGCCCGAACACGCGGACCCCGGACGTGCGGGCATCGGCTTTCAGGGCCGCCAGACCGCCGACATGATCGCCGTGATGATGGGTCACTAGAATGCAGGCCAGATGCAGGCCGAGCCGGTCGAGTGCTTCGCGCACGGGCGCGGCATCCCCCGGATCCACCACCAGGCCGGTGAGGCCGTCGTGGAGGACCCAGATGTAGTTGTCGGCGAGGGCGGGCAGCGCGATCAGATTCATGGCACGGGACACGGTGATTATAGAGACGGCGCCCTGGCTGGATTCTCCGGCGGGGAGGTATCTGCTGGGGTGGGAGCAGAGGCAGCTCGACCATGTGGTGGCGGACATTTTCGGGTATCACGCGGTGCAGCTGGGGTGGCCGATGGTGGATGCGCTGAGGGCGAGCCGCATCGGACACCGGTGGCTGGTGGGGGACGGGACGCTGGAGGGGCAGGCGGAGCTGGGGCTGACGGCGGGTTCGGCGAGCGTGGTGTCGGCGTACGAGGCGCTGCCGTTTCCTTCGGGCAGTCTGGACCTGGTGGTGCTGCCGCACACGCTGGAGGTGGCGGGCGATGCGCACCAGACGCTGAGGGAGGTGGAGAGGGTGCTGATGCCGGAGGGGCGGGTGGTGATCGTGGGGTTCAACCCGCTGAGCCTGTGGGGAGCGGCGCGAGGGCTGGAGAGGCTGGGGGTACCTGGTTGGCGAGGCCGAGGGGCAGGGGAGCTGATCGGGTGGAGGCGGCTGAGGGACTGGTGCCGGCTGCTGAACCTGGAGGTGGAGTCTGGGAGCTACGGGTGCTACCGGCCGCCGTTCGGAGCGCAGAGCTGGCTCGAGCGCAGCGCGTGGTGCGATGCGGCCGGGGCGAGGTGGTGGCCGGTGCTGGGCAGCGTGTACCTGATGGTGGCGGTGAAGCGGGTGAGGGCGATGAGGCTGCTGGGTCCGCCGTGGGCGCAGGCGGGGCCGAGGCGTCGTGGGGCGAGGGCGCCGGCGGTGGCCACGCGCAGCCGCGCGCCTGGGGCGGGCGGGGATGGATTTTCTTGTTGGGGACCGGACGAGCGATGAGCGACAGCAGCAGCAACGACAGCAGCGACGGCAAGGGGCAGGGCAGCGGGAGCGTCTTGCCGGTGCGAGGGGCGATCCGGCGGCCGCGGGTGACGATCTACACGGACGGGGCGTGCAAGGGCAACCCGGGGCCGGGCGGGTGGGGGGCGTGGCTGTCGAGCGACGGGCACGAGAAGGAGCTGTGCGGGGGGGAGCTGGGCACGACGAACAACCGCATGGAGATGACGGCGGTGATCGAGGCGCTGGCGAGCCTGAAGCGGACGTGCGACGTGGTGCTGTACACGGACAGCGAGTACGTGAGGAACGGCATCACGTCGTGGATCCATGGGTGGAAGGCGCGGGGCTGGAAGACGGCGGCGAAGCAGCCGGTGAAGAACGTGGAGCTGTGGCAGCGCATCGATGCGCTGGCGCAGCTGCACGCGGTGGAGTGGCGCTGGGTGAAGGGGCACGCGGGCGATCCGGGCAACGAGCGGGCGGACGCGCTGGCCAACCGGGGCGTGGAGCTGGCGCAGGCCGGCGGGCGTGCGGCCGGGGCGGGGCGATGAGCGCGTACGTGCTGATCCACGGCGCCTGGCATGGGGCGTGGTGCTGGCGGCGGGTGCTGCCGGGGCTGAGGGCGGCGGGGCACGAGGCGCATGCGGTGACGCTCACGGGGGTGGGCGATCGCGCGCACCTGCTGCACGCGGAGCTGAGGCTGGCGGACCATGTGGCCGACGTGCTGGGCCTGATCGAGGCGGAGGAGCTGCCGAGCGAGGAGCTGGTGCTGGTGGGGCACAGCTACGGCGGGCTGGTGATGACGGCGGTGGCCGATGCGCTGCTGAGGCGGGGCGGTGCGCAGGCGCGGCTGCGGCACCTGGTGTACGTGGACGCGGTGACGCCGCACCCGGGCGAGTCGTGGTCGAGCCAGCACGCGCCGGAGACGGTGGCGGCGCGGGTGGAGGCGATGGAGCGGGACGCGCGCCGGGCGATGCCGGCGCCGGACGCGGCCGTCTTCGGGCTGGAGGGGGCGGACCGCGACTGGGTGAACCGGCGCCAGACGCCGCAGCCCGGGGGCGTGTACCGGGACGTGCTGGACTTCGACGCGGCGCGGGTGGCGGCGCAGCCGCGCACCTTCGTGGACTGCACGGCGCCGGCGCTGGCGACGATCGCGGTGATGCGCGAGCGGGTGCGGCGCGAGCCGGGCTGGCGGGTGGTGGAGCTGGCCACCGGGCACGACCCGATGGTGAGCGCGCCGCAGGCGCTGGTGGAGGTGCTGCTGGGGTGTCAGGGGGGCTGAGTGGGTCCCCGCCTTCGCGGGGATGACGGAAAGAGGGCGCGGGAATGACGGCATCCAGCTCCCGTCACCCTCGCACCTCTCCCGTCACCCTTGCGCCCCTCCCGTCACCCTCGCGCAGGCGAGGGCCCACGCGCCAGGCGGTCAGGCGGCCGTGGCGCCGGCGATCTCGGGCGCGGCTGTCGTGCGCAGGCTGTTGCGGCGCCGGGCATGCAGGCCCAGCAGGCCCAGGCCGGCGACCATCATCGCGATGCTGCCGGGCTCGGGCACCGGTGCCGTCAGCGGGACGGTCGTCCAGATGTTGGCGGCCGGGCTGGAGGTGTAGCCCGAGTTGCCGATCGGGCCCAACAGCGTGATCTTCGTGTCCTGCAGACCCCACAGACCGTCGTTGGTGTAGGCGTACAGACCCATGCTGCTGAAATGGCCCAGGCTGGTGGAGCCGTCGAACCAGAAGGTCGCGCTGATGCCGTTCTGGAAGCTGGTGATGGCCTTGCCCCGGATGGTGCCGGAGACGCTGGTGATGGTCTCGGGGCTGCTGGCGTCGCCGGCGGTGGTGATGTCCATGTCGACGACCAGCGGGCTGCCCAGCGGCGGGCTGAACGGATTGGCCTGGGTGAAGGTGCCGTTGAAATCGACCGAGAAGGTATCGGCCTGGGCCGGGCTGGCGCCGCCCAGCAGCGCGGCCGCGGCGAGGGCGGCGGCGATGAGGGGGGTCTTGTTTCGTGCGTGCATGGTGACCTCGATGTAGAGAAACGTGTCTTGAAATAGACATTTGTCAATCTACGTGATCATTTCTGCCAGAAGTTCCGGGACTCCCGTGACCAAGGGGCGTGTTGAAAGCCGGAAAAGCGGGCGTACCAGGAGGAATCCCCGAGCGAGGGGGGCGTCCCCCGTGCGGCAGCGAGAGCCCACATCCCTTGGGGTCTTTAAAGATGCATCCACAATGCATCTATTGATCCACTCTGCCTTGAAGGCCCTGCCATGCTCGACGCCCCCACCCGCGCCCAGGTGCGCGCCACCGCCCCGGTGCTGCAGCAGCACGGCGTGGCGCTGACGCGCCACTTCTACGCCCGCATGTTCCAGCACAACCCGGAGCTGCGCGAGATCTTCAACCAGGGCCACCAGCGCAGCGGCGCGCAGCAGCAGGCGCTGGCGATGGCGGTGGCGGCGTATGCCGAGCACATCGACGACCCCACGGTGCTGATGCCGGTGCTCGAGCGCGTCGCGGCCAAGCATGTGAGCCTGGGCATCCGGCGCGAGCACTACGCCATCGTCGGGCGGCACCTGCTGGCCTCCATCACCGAGGTGCTGGGCGAGGAGGCGGCCACGCCGGCGCTGATGGACGCCTGGGCGCAGGCCTACGGCCAGCTGGCGGCGCTGCTGGCCGGCATGGAGCAGGGCCTGTACGACCAGGCCGCGACGCAGCCCGGCGGCTGGACCGGCTGGCGCAGCCTGCGGGTGCAGCGCCGCCAGGCCGAGAGCGAGGAGATCACCTCCTTCCACCTGGTGCCGGCCGACGGCGGCCCGGTGCCGGCCTTCCGGCCGGGGCAGTATCTGTCGGTGCGGGTGCTGGTGCCGGCGCTGGGCTACCGCCAGCCGCGGCAGTACAGCCTGTCGAACGCGCCCGGGGGCGACCACCTGCGCATCTCGGTCAAGCGCGAGGACGGGCAGGGTGGCGAGGCCGGCATGGTCTCGACCTGGCTGCACCGGCACCTGGCCGAGGGCGAGGTGCTGGAGGTGGCGCCGCCGGCGGGCGACTTCGTGCTGCACGAGGACCGCGACACGCCGGTGCTGCTGCTCAGCGCCGGGGTGGGCATCACGCCGATGATGGCGATGCTCGAGCACCTGGCGCGCACGCAGCCGGCGCGCACGGTGCGCTTCGTGCATGCGGCGCGCCATGCCGGGGTGCAGGCCTTCGGGGCGCGGGTGCGGGCGCTGGTGGCGGGGCTGGCCGATGCGCGGGCCTGGTTCGTGCACGAGGCGGCGCCCGCGGGCGTGCCGGCCGACGGCGCCGCGCCCGACGCGCTGGGCCGCATCGACCCGGCCGACCTGCGCACGCAGGGCCTGCTGCCCGACGACGCCGACATCTACCTCTGCGGCCCGGCCGGCTTCATGGCCGCGCAGCGCCGCGCGCTGCTGCAGCTGGGCGTGCCGGCGGCGCGCATCCACGCCGAGGCCTTCGGCACCGGCGGCGTGGCCGAGGGCTGAGCGGCGGCGGGCCAGGCCGGCGCGGCCGGGCGGGGCGCTGGCGTATGCTGGCCGCCATGCAACTGACCCGATTCACCGACCTGGGGCTGCGGGTGCTGATGTATGTCAGCGTCAGCGCGCCCGGCGAGGTCGTCACCATCGCCGAGATCGGCCAGCGCTTCGACGCCGCGCCCAACCATCTGACCAAGGTGGTGCAGTTCATGGGCCAGCAGGGCTGGCTGGTCAACGTGCGCGGCAAGGGCGGCGGCGTGCGCCTGGCGCGCCCGGCCGCCGACTACCGCCTGGGCCGGATCGTGCGCGCGCTGGAGCGCACCGAGGCGCTGATCGACTGCGCCGAGCCGCCGTGCGTGCTGCGCGGCGCCTGCGCGCTCAAGGGTCTGCTCGACCAGGCCGAGGAGGCCTTCTACGCCGAGCTGGACCGCCACACCCTGGCCGACGCGATGGGCGGCGGCACGGGGGAGGTGGTGGTGAGGCTGCATCGGGGGGGGTGATTTCGCCGTCACCCTGGCACCTGCCCCCGTCACCCTCGCACCTTGCTCCGTCACCCTCGCCCCCCTCCCGTCACCCTCGCGAAGGCGAGGGCCCACGGTGAACATCCGCCGTGCCCTGCGTGGGTCCCCGCCTGCGCGGGGATGACGCAAAGGAGGCGCGGCAATGACGGGAAGGGGGCGCGCATGACGGCAGAAGGGCGTGGGGAGGGCGGCAGCAGAAGTAGGCCTTCTCCGACAGAGTCAGGGGCTGGGGGCTGATGAGCGGGGCGGGGGCGGGCGCATCCAATGGCGGGAGGTCATCAACCCTTTCGACATCACGGAGAACCCCTGCCCATGAACTTCCAGGAACCTGTCCTGCAGCACCGCTTCCGCGGCCATGCGGTCGCCGTCCAGGGGGCGGCCAGCGAACTGGGGCATGCGGTGGCGGTGCGCTTCGCGGCCGAGGGGGCGCAGGTGGTGCTCATCGACCGCGACGAGGCGCTGCTGCAGCGGCGTGCGGCCGGTCTGGTGCCGTCGCGGGTGCTGGTGAGCGGGCGCGACCCGCAGGATGCGGCGCAGGCGGACGAGCTGATGGCGCAGGTGCACCGGCGCTTCGGGCCGCTGGGGACGTGGATCAACGTCTTCGGCGACGAGGGCGGCACGGCCTGGCCGGTGGCGGGGTGCGAGGCGGCGCTGTCCGACCTGGTCGCGCAGGACGGCAGCGTGATCCACCTCTGGCCGGACGCGGGGCTGCGCGCCAGCGTGGTCATGGAGACGGTGGCGCGGCGCCTGCGGGCGGCGCGGCGACCGGCGGGCGTGCGCATCAACACCGTGGCGGGCCGGGGCGGGGCGGACGCGGCGGTGCGGCGCGACATGGCGACGCTGGCCTGCTTCCTGGCGAGTGCGCAGGCGCGCTGCCTGGACGGCGTGCTGCTGCCGGTGCAGGCGCAGGCGCGGGCGCTGCAGCCGCAGCCGCAGCCCGGGCCCCTGCCGGCGGGGCCGGTGGCCGTCGTGGCGCCGCTCCCGGCCACGGGGCCGCAACCCCAGCCGCAGCCGCGCCGCATGGCGGGCCTGGCGCTGGCGCGCTGATCCGGAGGCCGCACATGACGACGATCCACAGGACGCTGATCCAGTTCTTCCACTGGTACACGCCCGGAGGCGGGCAGCTTTGGGGCGAGGTGCAGGCGAGGGCGCCGGAGCTGGCGCGGCTGGGAGTCACGGACGTGTGGCTGCCGCCGGCGAGCAAGGGCGCCAGCGGCGCCGTCTCGGTGGGCTACGACACCTACGACCTGTTCGACCTGGGCGAATTCGACCAGAAGGGCAGCGTGGCGACGAAGTACGGCGACCGCGCCGGGCTGGAGCGGGCGACGGCGGCGCTGCGGGAGGCGGGCCTGCGGGTGCTGCACGACGCGGTGATGAACCACAAGATGGGCGCCGACGACATGGAGCGGGTGCGGGTGCAGCGGGTGGACGCCGAGGACCGCCGGCGCATCGACCCGGAGATCGTGGAGGCGAGCGCCTACACGGTGTTCCGCTTTCCTGGGCGCGGTGGCCGGCACTCGCGCTTCGAGTGGACGGCGGCGTGCTTCACCGGGGTGGACGCGATCCGCGATCCGGACGAGGCGGGCATCTTCCGCATCGTCAACGAGCACGGCGACGAGCACTGGAACCGGGAAGTCGACGACGAGGGCGGCAACTTCGACTACCTGATGGGCGCCGACATCGAGTTCCGCAACCCGGCGGTGTACGAGGAGATGAAGTACTGGGGGCGCTGGCTGGGCGAGCAGGTGGCGTGCGACGGCTTCCGGCTGGACGCGGCCAAGCACATCCCGGCCTGGTTCATCCGCGACTGGGTCGGGCACATGCGCGAGACGCACGGCCAGGACATCTTCGTGGTGGCCGAGTACTGGAACCCGGACTTCGACGCGCTGGCGACCTACATCGAGCGCACCGACCGGCAGCTGGCGGTGTTCGACGTGGCGCTGCACCACCGCTTCCATGACGCGGCGCGCGCCGGCGCCGACTTCGACCTGCGCACGATCTTCGACGGCAGCCTGGTGGCCTCGCTGCCCGAGCACGCGGTCACGATCGTCGACAACCACGACACGCAGCCGCTGCAGGCGCTCGAGTCCCCGGTGGAGGCGTGGTTCAAGCCGCTGGCGTATGCGCTGATCCTGCTGCGCGAGCAGGGCGTGCCGTGCGTGTTCCACCCGGACCTGTACGGGGCCGAGTACGAGGACACCGGGGCGGACGGGCAGGTGCACCGGGTGCAGATGCCGGCCATCGAGGCGCTGCCGCGGCTCATCGAGGCGCGCCAGCGCTTCGCCCACGGCCCGCAGAGCGACCACTTCGACGAGCCCGGCTGCATCGGCTTCGTGCGCCACGGCACGGCCGAGCAGCCCGGCTGCGTGGTGGTGCTGGCCAACGGCGGCGAGGCCGGGCGCGACCTCACGCTCGGCCCCGAGCACGCCGGCGAGGTCTGGACCGACTTCCTCGGCCACCGCCAGGACGAGGTGGTGCTGGACGAGCAGGGGCGGGGGGTGTTCCGGGTGAACGGCGGGAGCGTGAGCGTGTGGGTGGCGCGCACATGAGCCGCGCGATCAGGACGGCCGCCGCGACGGCGGCAGCGGCGCTGACGCTGGCGTGCGCGCCGGCGCAGGCGAGCTGGAACGACACGGTGCCGGTGCTGGCGCGGGCGTTCAACTGGCTGCGCTACCTGGCGGCGCCGCAGGGCACGCTGGAGACGGAGATGGCGCCGGGCGCGGTCGCCGCGCCGGCGGTGGGGCCGGTGGGGGCCACCGCGCCGGACTGGGCCAGCTACAACAAGACGCTGGAGTCGGCGCGCTACGCCAGCCTGGCGCAGATCACGCCGCAGCGCGTGGCGGGGCTGGAGGTGCTGTGCACCTACGACACGGGCGTGTACACCGGCTTCAACACCGGGCTGATCGAGCTGCAGGGGCGGCTGCTCTTCGCCAGCGACCACGACACCTTCGTGATCGACGCCAACGACTGCCACGAGGTCTGGCGGGTGCACGAGGACTACGAGCCGGCCACGCCGCAGAACGTCAACCGCGGGGTGGCGGTGCTGGACGGGCGGGTGTTCCGGGGCACGCAGGACGGGCGGGTGCTGGCCTACGAGCTGGCCAGCGGGCGGCGGCTGTGGGAGACGCGCATCGCCGATCCGGCCCGGGGCGAGAGCGTGCCGGCGGCGCCGATCGCCTGGAACGGGCGGGTGTTCGTGGGCAATGCCGGCGGCGACATGAAGGGCGTGAAAGGGCGCATGTACGCGCTGGACGCGGCCACGGGGCGCATCGACTGGGAGTTCTACCTGGTGCCGCGCACGGCCGGCGACGTGCAGCGCGGCCCGCAGGCGGACTCGCCGCTGGACACCTCGAGCTGGCCGCTGCCGGCGGGCGCGCCGATCACCGGCGGGGCGACCTGGACGTCCTACACGCTCGACGCCGAGCGGGGGCTGCTGTACGTGCCCGGGGGCAACCCGGCGCCGGACTTCGCGCTGGGCGTGCGCGACGGCGAGAACCTGTACTCGGGCTCGGTGGTGGTGCTCGATGCGCGCACCGGCGCGTACCGCGGGCATCACAAGATCGTGCCGAAGGACTGGCATGACTGGGACGTCTCGAGCGCGCCGGCGCTGATCCGCACGGCCGCGGGCGTGCCGATGATGATCGTGGCACCCAAGGACGGGCACCTGTACGGCTTCGACCTGCGGGACGCGGGCCTGCGCTACCGCGTGCCGGTGACGCGGGTGGAGAACGCCGACGTGCCGTTCGAGCCGGGCAAGGACGTGCATTTCTGTCCCGGCTCGGTGGGCGGCGCGGAATGGAACGGCCCGGCCTTCGACCCGGTGACCAACCAGGTGCTGATCGGCGAGGCCGAGTGGTGCACCACGGTGCGGGTGAAGCCGCCGGAGCGGGTGCTGGCCCAGAAGGACGGCAAGCCCTGGGCGGGCCACGACTCGATCAACCCGCTGGACGTGTGGGGCCGCCAGGACCCGTTCACGCAGTGGGCGGGCTGGGTGTACGCGGTCGATGCCGACACCGGGCGGTGGCGCTGGCGGGCGCGCACGAACTATCCGGTGCTCAGCGGCATGACGCCCACCGGCGGCGGCGTGGTCTTCTTCGGCGACATGGGCGGGCACCTGTACGCGCTGGACCTGCGCGACGGCCGCAGGCTGTGGGGCCGCCAGATGGGCGGCGCGATCGGCGGCGGCGTGATCACCTACGACGCCGGCGCCGGCCAGCGCGTGGCGGTGGCCACCGGCCTGACGGAGGTGCTGTGGCCGACGCGCATCACCACCGCGAAGGTCTCGGTGCTGGGCATGCCGGCAGGGCGCTGAGGCCCGGGCGGGTTCGGACTGCCGGCCGTGCCCGGCGTGGGTCCCCGCCTGCGCGGGGATGACGGGCAGGGGGCGCGGCAATGACGGAAAGCTCTGCCGTCACCCTCGCACCTCTGCCGTCACCCTCGCGAAGGCGAGGGCCCACGCCCGCATCCCCATGCGGAGGACCCACGCCCTCATCCCCCTCCAGCGGGATCCCCGCACCACGGCCCCCGCGCTCCACTGACGGCCATGGAGCCCCGCCATCCCGCCGTCTACCTGCTGGCCAGCCAGCGCCTGGGCACGCTGTACATCGGCGTGACCTCCAACCTGGTGCAGCGCGTCTGGCAGCACCGGCAAGGGCTGGCGGACGGCTTCACCGCGCGGCATGGCGTCAAGCGGCTGGTCTGGTACGAGCAGCACGAGACGATGCCCGCGGCCATCGCGCGCGAGAAGGCGCTCAAGCACTGGCGGCGCGAGTGGAAGATCCGCCTGATCGAGGAGGGCAACCCGGAGTGGCGCGACCTGTGGGGGGAGATCGCGGGTCAAGCCCGTCACCCTTGCACCTTTCTCCGTCACCCTCGCGAAGGCGAGGGCCCACGGTGAACATCCGCTGTGCCCTGCGTGGATCCCCGCCTTCGCGGGGATGACGGGAAGGGGGCGCGGGGATGATGCGTGGGTCCCCGCCTTCGCGGGGATGACGGCACCCAATTCCATCACCCTCGCACCTCTGCCGTCACCCTCGCGAACGCGAGGGCCCACGCGCACCACCCGCCGCCGCCAGCCCACGGGGGAGGTGGTGGTGAGGCTGCATCGGGGGGTGATGGGGGCGGGGCAGGCCTCGCGCGGGGCCCCGCTCCGGCGAAAGCGCACGCCCGCCTGTCGCCGGTCCGACCTGGCCGTTCAGCCGAGGTTCAAGCGCCGGCGCAGACACTGGCCGGAACGCATCGTGCCTCGTGCGCGATGTGCGTCCCCCATCCAGGAGTCCGCCATGCACGCCGAACTGCACCGTTTTCTCGCCCGCCTGACCGGCACCGTCGTCCTGACGCTGGTGCCGGTGATCTTCACCGCCTTCGTCTCGATGCCGATGGCGCTGAGCCGCCATCCCGGCGAGCCGGCGCCCGCGGGGCAGGTCGCGCGGCACATGAGCTGAGCGGCCTCGGGCCGGCGGCCGTGGCCTCGCGCGGGTCCCCGGATGACGCTCCCCCTCGACATCCCCTTCAGCCCGACACGCTGCCCACCACATCCCGCAGCAGGCGGTCCACGCGCGCATTCACCGCCGGCTCCCCGTAGGCGCCGGCGGACACCGCGACCACGAGGTCCAGCGCCGGCACCAGGTAGAGCCGCTGGCCGCCGTTGCCGAAGCCGGCGGTCCAGGACAGGGGGCTGTCGCGGTGTGCCGGGCGCGGGTCGGCGGGGATCTGTCCATGCCACCAGAAGCGGCCGTAGCGCAGCCCGGTCAGCACCGGGCCGAGTGGCGGCACGTCCACGCGCGGCTGCAGGGACTCGGCCAGCCAGGCGGCGGGCACCACCTCGCGGCCCTGCCAGCGCCCCTGACCGAGCACCAGCCGGCCCAGCCGCGCCAGGTCGCGCGGGCGCAGGCGCAGCCCGGTGAAGGCCAGCGGCCGGTCGCGGAAGTCGGCGGTCCATGCCCAGCGGGTGATGCCCATCGGCGCCCAGAGCACGGCGTCGGCCCACGCGGGCAGCGGCTGGCCGGTGCGCTCGGCGAGCAGCTGGGCGAGCACGGCGGTGCCGCCGCTGTGGTACTGCCAGCGGGTGCCCGGGGTGCTGACGAGCGGGCGCTCGAAGACGAAGCGGGCGGGGTCGGCGCGCCAGTAGAGGCGCAACTCGTCGTCGTCGAGCAGGCCGAGGCGGCCGGGTTCGGTCCAGGCCAGGCCGCTGGTCATGTCGAACAGGTGGGCCAGGGTGATGGCCTCGCGCCCGTCGCGGCGCAGATCGGCCAGCGCGGGCAGCAGGTCGAGGGCAGGCGTGTCCAGCGGCGGCACCAGACCGCGCGCCTGCGCGATGCCCCAGAGCAGCGAGACGACCGACTTGCTGATGGAGCGCACGTCGTGGAGCGTGTCGGCATCGAAGCGCGTCGGGGTGGACCACAGGGCGGTGGTGAGCCGGTCGGGCCCGTCGCGGTAGCACTCGCCCAGCACCACGCCGGCCCGCTCGACGACGACGCCGTGGAGGTTGTCGGAGCCGGTGGCGATGGCGCCGAGCAGGGTGTCGAGGGAGGTGGGGGCAGCGGGGGGGCCTGGCGTTGCGGCGTGGAGCGGCGGGGCCAGCAGCAGGGGGGTGGCGAGGAAGGCGCGGCGGTACATGGGGGAGGTGTACTGCATTGCGGTGACGAGATGGCTTCCCGGCTTCCCGTCACCCTCGCGAACGCGAGGGCCCACGCGCACCACCACCCGCCGCCGCCACCCCCGCGCGCCGCTCGCGCATGCGCTCCCGGAGCCGTTCGCCCTCGAGGCGGTCGCGCTCGGCCTGGAGCTGGGCCAGGCGCGCTTCGAGGCGGGCGTGGCGCTCGAGCTGGGCGAGCTGCTCGGTGCGGGCCTGGGTGCGCTCGCGCTCGAGCTGGGCGGCGCTGTCGCGGGCCTGCTCGGCCAGGCGCTGCTCGGCGCGCTGGCGGGCCTGGCGCTCGCGGTCCATGTCGGCGGCTGCGCGGCGCTCGGCGTCGCGGGCGCGGGCGTGGGCCTCGTCGATGGCCAGGCGGGCCTGTTCGCGCTCGCCCCGGGCCTGCTCGTGCAGGCGGGTCTGTTCCTGGCGGGCATGCTCGCGCAGCTGCTCGCGCTCGAGCTGCGCGGCGGCCAGCTCGCGGGCCTGGGCGGCGTCGCGCTCGGCCTGGGCGGCCTGGGTGGCGGCGAGCTGCAGGCGCAGGGCGTCCAGCTCGGCGGCCTGGGCCTGGGCGAGGGTCTGCACGCGCGCGAGCTCCGCGGCCTGGGCGTCGCGCTCGGCGCGGGCCTGGCGGGCCTGGTCCTCGGCCTGGAGGGCGCGGGTCTCGGCCGCCTGGTGGGCCAGCGCCTGCGCGGTCTCCCAGAGCTGGCGGGCGAGTTCGCGCACCGGCTCGGGCGCGTCGGTGTCGGGCGCGCGGAAGGCCTGCGGGTCGGCGATGCGCGCGCCCAGCCGGGCGAACCAGCTCTCCAGATGGGGACTGACGGTGTTGGGCGAGCCGCGGCCGATCTTCAGGCGCACGCGCTCGATGGTCGGGCGTGCGCCTTCGAGCAGCAGCGCGTCGGCGGCTTTCCAGACATCCTGTTCGGTGATCCCGCGACTCATGATGAAGCGCCCTCTCTCGGTCGATTGATAACCAACGATAATTGAAGCTTATCGTTAGTTGAGTACATGAACTGTCTGATATCATACAGCACATGGATATTTCATACGAACTGATCACGCTCGACCCCGCCGCCGGCACGCCGGTGCTGGCCACCGACGAGCTCAGCCCCAGCGCCGTGGCCGCGCTGCGCGATCTGCTCGATCAGGGCGAGTCGCCCAACACGGTGCGCAGCTACCGCTCCGCCATGCGCTACTGGGCCGCCTGGTTCAGCCTGCGCTACGGCCGCCGCCTGGAGCTGCCGCTGCCGGTGACCGTCGTGCTGCAGTTCATCGTCGACCACGGCCAGCGCCAGGACGACGCCGGCCGCCTGCTGCACGATCTGCCCGAGCCGGTCGACGCCGCGCTCGTCGCCGCCGGCCACAAGGCCGCCCTGGGCGCGCCCACGCTGTCGACCCTCACGCACCGCGTGAGCGTGCTCTCCAAGATCCACCAGCTCCAGGGCCTCGAGAACCCGTGCGTCGACGGCCGCGTGCGCGAACTCACCGCGCGCCTCAGGCGCGGCTACGCCCGCCGCGGCGCCGCCCAGCCCCACGCCAAGCCCGCGCTCACCCGCGAGCCGCTGCAGGCGCTGCTCGACACCTGCGACGCGTCCCTGGCCGGCCTGCGCGACCGCGCGCTGCTGCTCTTCGCCTTCTCCAGCGGCGGCCGTCGCCGCTCCGAGGTCACCGCGGCGACGCTCGACAACACCCGCCCGGCCCCGCGCTCGCCCGGCCAGCCCAGCGCCCGCGACGAGCCCGCCTTCGTGCACCTCATGGGCGTGTCCAAGTCCAACCAGTCCGGCCGCACCCGCGCCGATTCCCACAAGCCCGTCGTCGGCCAGGCGGCCCTGGCCCTGCAGGCCTGGCTCGACGCCTGGCGCGCCCACAACACCGCCCGCGGCCTGCCGCCCCCCGAGGGCGCGATCTTCCGGCGCATCCGCAAGAGCAACTCCGGCGGCACCATCGCCGAGCCCCTCACCCCCCAGGCCGTGCGCGCCATCGTCCAGGCCCGCGCCGCCCTCGCCGGCCTCGACGCCTCCGGCTTCTCCGCCCACTCCCTGCGCTCCGGCTTCGTCACCGAGGCAGCGGCACAGAACATCCCCATGCCCGAGACCATGGCCCTCACCGGCCACCGCTCCCCGGCCTCCGTCATCGGCTACTTCCGCCAGGGCGAGGTGCTGGGCTTGCGTGCGGCTCGGTTGATGGAGGACGGTGATGAGGGCCCGGGGGCGCAGACGCACGCGAGGAACCGGCGCGATCCAGGCAGGAAATGAAAGAATCCCCGGCCTGCGGTGGATGCATCGCCGCAGGCTGCGCTGCAGCGCGGGGACGGTTGCAGGCACAATCGCGGGTCCCCGAGTGATCACCCCATGAACATCATCATCCTGGACGACTATCAGGACGCGGTGCGCAAGCTCCAGTGCGCCGATCGTCCCGAACTGCAGAACGCCAAGGTCTTCACCAACACCGTCAAGGGCATCGGCCAGCTGGCGGTGCGCCTCAAGGACGCCGAGATCCTGGTGCTGGTCCGTGAACGGACCCATTTCCCGAAGGCGCTGCTCGAGAAGCTGCCTCGCCTGAAGCTCATCGCCCAGACCGGGCGGGTCGGCCCGCACATCGATGTGGAGACCTGCACCCGCCTGGGCATCGCGGTGGCCGAAGGCGTGGGCTCGCCGGTGGCGCCGGCCGAGCTGACCTGGTCGCTGATCATGGCCTCGATGCGCCGGCTGCCGCAGTACATCGGCAACCTCAAGCACGGCGCCTGGCAGCAGTCCGGTCTGAAGGCCGGCTCGATGCCGCCGAACTTCGGCCTCGGGCTGACGCTGTCGGGCCGCACGCTCGGCCTGTGGGGCTACGGCCGCATCGGCCGGCTGGTCGCGGGCTACGGCCGCGCCTTCGGCATGAAGGTGCAGGTCTGGGGCAGCGAGGCCTCGCGCGAACGGGCCGTGGCCGACGGCTTCGAGGCGGCGGCCTCGCGCGAGGACTTCTTCACGGACGCCGACGTGCTGAGCCTGCACCTGCGCCTGACGCCGGAGACGCGCGGCCTGGTGACGATGGACGACCTGTCGCGGATGAAGCCGACCTCGCTGCTGGTCAACACCTCGCGCGCCGAGCTGATCGGCGACAGCCTGCTGGTGACGGCGCTCAACCGCGGCCGCCCCGGCATGGCGGCGGTCGACGTCTTCGAGAGCGAGCCGATCCTGCAGGGCCATCCGCTGCTGCGGCTGGAGAACGCGGTGTGCACGCCGCACATCGGCTACGTCGAGCTCGACAGCTACGAGCGCTACTTCAAGGCGGCCTTCGACAATGTCTCGGCCTACCTGGCCGGCAAGCCGACGAACATCGTCAATCCGGACGCCTTCAAGCTCCACCCCGGTCTCTGAGGCCGGATGAGCCCGACGCCCTCACCGTCTTCCAGCGCGGCCCGCGCGCCCGCTGCACCCGCCTTGCAGGCCGGCTCGGTCGACGGCGCGGCGCTGGCCTCGGCGCAGAACGCGCTGCGCTTCGGCAACTTCACCATCGGCTGCGGCGTGATGGTGGTCGGCGGCTCGCTCAACGATCTGGTGCGCTCGCTGCAGGTGTCGGTGGCGGTGGGCGGGCAGCTCATCAGCGCCGGCGCGGTCTTCATGTGCATCGGCGCGCCGCTGCTGGCGGCGCTGCTGTCGGGCCGGGACCGGCGCCGGCTGCTGCAGTGGACGCTGGCCTGGTACGCGGCCGGTCATCTGCTGTGCGCGCTGGCCCCGGACTACGCCACGCTGCTGCCGCTGCGTGCGCTGACCATGCTGGGCGCGGCGGTGTTCACGCCGCAGGCGGCCGCGGCGATCGGCTGGATGGCGCGGCCCGAGCGGCGCGGACGGGCGATCACCTCGATCTTTCTCGGCTGGTCGCTGGCCTCGGTGCTGGGCATGCCGCTGCACAGCTACATCGGCGAGGCCTTCGGCTGGCGCTGGGCCTTCGGGCTGGTGGCGCTGCTGGCGGCGCTGGGCGCGGTCTGGGTCGGGCGGGCGCTGCCGGACGGCGTGAAGCCGCCGGCGCTGTCGCTGGCGCGCTGGGCCGAGGCGCTCACGCATCCGGTGCTGATGGCCATCGTGCTGGTGACGGCGGTGGCCGGGGCCGGCCAGTTCACGCTCTTCTCCTACATCGCGCCCTATTACCGCCAGGTGATCGGCGCCGGTGCGCTCGAGACCAGCGTGCTGTTCATGGTCTTCGGCGCCTGGGGGCTGGCGGGCAACCTGCTGCTGAGCCGGCGCGTCGACCGCCTGGGGCCGGCGCGCGCGGTGCGGCTGTTCCTGTGCGGCATCGCGCTGGGCCAGCTCGTCTGGCCGCTGGGCACCAGCGTGCCGCTGCTGCTGCTGGTGATGGCGCCGTGGGCCTTCGGCACCTTCGCGATCAACTCGGCCCAGCAGGCACGCCTCGGCGCTGCCGCGCCCGCGCTGGCGCCGGCGCTGCTGGCGCTCAACACCTCGGCGATCTACCTCGGCCAGGCGATCGGCGCGGCCTCGGGCGGCGCCATCGTCGGCACGCTGGGCTTCGATCCGCTGCATCAGGTCAGCGTGGGCTGGACGTTGCTGGCCCTGGCGCTGAGCGTCTGGGCCGAGCGGCGCCTGCGCCGGGATCCGGACCATGTCTGAGCGTCCGGCCTCGCCCTGGGCGCTGTTCACGGCCTTCAGCCTGCTGGCGCTGCAGGGCTTCGGCGGTGTCATCGCGATCGCGCAGCGGGTGGTGGTCGAGCAGCGCCGCTGGCTGACGAAGACCGAGTTCCTCGAGCTGCTGGCCGCCGGCCAGGTGCTGCCCGGGCCGAACGTGGTCAACCTCTCGCTGATGATCGGCGACCGCTTCTTCGGCTGGCGCGGCGCGCTGGCCGCGATGGGCGGCATGATCCTGCCGCCGATGGCGGTGGTGCTGGCCGCCACCGTGCTCTACGGCCGCCTGGCCCCCGACCTGCCGGCGCTGGCGGGGGCCTTGCGCGGCATGGGCGCGGTCTCGGCCGGCATGATCCTGGCGACCGGCCTGAAGCTGATGGGCGGGCTGGCGAAGCAGCCGCTGGGCCGGCGCGTCGGTCTGGTCTATGCCGGGCTGACCGCGCTGGCGGTGGGCGCGCTGCGCTGGCCGATGGCCGCGGTGGTGCTGGGCCTGGGCAGCGTCGCGGTGCTGCACGCCGCGTGGGTGATCCGGCGTGCCGAGGTCGAGCGATGAGTCCCGCCGTGCCAGTCGACCTCGGGGCGATGTTCCTGCACTTCATGGTGATGTCGCTGCTGTCGATCGGCGGCGCGGTGGCCACCGTGCCCGACATCCACCGCTTCGTCGTCGAGGAGCGCGGCTGGCTGGGCGATGCGCAGTTCACCGACTCGATCGCGCTGGCGCAGGCCGCGCCGGGGCCGAACCTGCTGTTCGTCGCGGTGATCGGCTGGAACGTCGCCGGGCCGGCGGGTGTCTGCGCCTCGATGGCCGGCATGCTGCTGCCGAGCACCACGCTGGCCTGGGCCGCGACCCGCTGGGGCCTGCGACGGCGCGATCATCTCGCGGTGCGCGCCTTCACCGGCGGCATGTCGGCGATCACCGTCGGACTGCTGCTGTCGAGCGGCTGGATCCTGTCGCAGCCGGCGTGGCGCCTGCCGGTGCCGCAGATCGCGGGCAGCGCGGTGCTGATGCTGGTCACGGTGGCCGTGATGCTGCGCACCCGGCTCAGTCCGATGTGGCTGATCGCGCTGGGCGCGGCGGTCGGGGCCTTCGGTCTGGCATGAGCGTGATCGCCAGCACGCCGGCCAGCGCCCAGGCCGCCAGCAGCAGTGGAAACCCGGTCCGCGGCGACCACTGCAGCGCCATGCCCCCCAGCGCCGGCGCCATCATGCCGCCCAGCGTGTAGGACATCACCAGCACGGCCGTCGCGCTGACCAGCGCGACGCCCTGGTGGCGGTGGCCGATGTCGATCATCGCCACGGTGTAGAGCCCGCCGCCGGCGCCGCCCCACAGCAGCGCGATCAGCCAGGCCAGCGCGCCGGCCTCGCCCACCCACGGCAGCAGCAGCGTGGCGCCCAGGTTGACCAGCGCGCAGAGCGTCCAGGTCGCCTGGCGGCCGAAGCGGTCGACCAGCTCGCCCACCGGCACCATCATCACCGCGCTGCCCAGGCCGCTGGCCGACACCAGCAGCGCCGCCAGCGCCGCGCCCAGCCCGATCGCCAGGCCGTAGAGCGGCAGCACGCTGGACAGCCCCGCCTCGAAGAAGCCGCCGATCAGGCCCGCGGCCATCACCGCCGGCGCGTCGCGCAGCGCATCCAGGATGCCGCTCAGGCCCGGCCGGGCGCCGTCGTCCTCCAGATGGCTGTGCAGCGCCGGCACCCGCAGGCTCAGCAGCAGCGCCGCGGCCAGCAGCGCGACCGCCAGCCAGCGGATCCAGCTCGCATCCAGGCCGGCGCCGGTCAGCGCCGACAGGCAGGCCGGGCCGACGACGAAGGTCAGCCCGACCATCGTCTCGAACAGGCCGACGATGCGCCCTCGCCGCTCGGGTGGCGCCAGCTCGGCCACCATCGCCTCGGCGACGATCCAGCGCAGCGCGCCCGCCATGCCGGCGATCAGGTAGAGCGCGGCCCACAGCGGCACCGAATCGCTCAGGTTGATGCCTGCACAGGCCGCCAGCGGCACCGCCGCGGCCAGCAGCAGCGCGCGGCGCGCGCCGAGCCGGCGCACCCAGCCGGCGGTGAAGGGCGTGGCCAGTGCCATGCCCAGCCACTGCGTCGCGCCGAACAGGCCGATCCAGGCGCTGTCGAGCCCGCGCGCCTTCAGCGTGAACAGCAGCAGCGGGCCGTACATGAACAGCCCGCACAGCTCGAGAAAGGTCGCCGCGAACAGCGCGACCAGACCGGTCAACGCGGGCTCTCGTAGAAGACGTAGGGCGTCGAGTAGTCGCTGACCTCGAAGTACACCCGCTTCTCGCCATCGCCGGGAACGCCGTCGAGGTTCTCGTCGAGGATGCCGTAGCCGTAGCGATAGGGCCGCGCGACCTTGTCGTCGGTGCCGTAGGCGGTGCTCATCTTGTCGATGCGGATGAAGCGCCGCACCAGCTTGTCGCCGGAATAGATCTCCAGCACGCCGTTCGTGCCGGTCCAGTTCTGGATGCTGCGGCGCAGCTCGTTCTGCTTTTCCTGGGTGCAGCCGCTGGCCAGCAGCACGAAGGCGCCGGCGCAGGCCAGAGCCAGCGGCAGCCGCCGCGCGAGGGAGAGAGCGCGTGTCATGGTCGTTTCTCGGTCGTTCGTCGAGCGGTTCCGCGGGAGATCAGAGCGGGTCGAGCAGGCGCGGCAGCAGCGTCGCGGCGCTGCCGGTCAGCACGATGTGGGCCTCGTCGTCGATCTCGCTGGCCTGGGTGTTGAGGATGACGACATGCGCGCCGGCGTGCCGTGCGCGCGCCGCCAGGCCGGCGGCCGGCCAGACCGAGCCGGAGGTGCCCACCACCAGCATCACGTCGCAGGCGCTGGCGGCCTCCTCGGCCGCGGTCAGGTCGCGGTAGTCGAGCGACTCGCCGAACCAGACCACGCCCGGGCGCAGCCGGTTGCCGCAGTCCGGGCAGCGTGGCGGACGGCCGGGCTCGGCGCGGGCCGGCTCGCAGGGCCGGCGCATCAGGTCCTCGCCGCGCGGGCAGGCATCGAGCCAGCGGTCGGCCAGGATCGAGCCATGCAGCGCGACGATGCGCGCGCCCTCGCCCGCCCGGGCGGCCGCGCGCTGGTGCAGGTCGTCGACGTTCTGCGTCAGGATCGTCATCCGGCCCGGATGGCGCGCCGCGTAGCGCGCCAGCGCGACATGGCCGGCGTTGGGTTCGGCCTGGCGCACGCCGTCGCGGCGCATCTGGTACCAGTCCCAGACCCGCTGCGGATCGGCGCGGAAGCCCTCCTCGCTGGCGAGCTGCATCGGATCGAGGTTCGCCCACAGCCCGGTCTGCGCGTCGCGGAAGGTCGGGATGCCGCTCTCGGCCGACATGCCCGCCCCGGTGAGCACGCAGACCGAGGTCGCGTCCTGGAGCTTCGCGCGCAGGTCGCGGAACGGATGGGCATAGCGGCGGTCACGCATCGCGGGGGCTCCCTGGGGTCGTGCCGGCGTCAGTCCGGGCGGTCGGCGTCGGCTTCACCGGCGGGCGTCGCATCCGACGTGTCCGGCATGTCCGCCTCCGCGTCCGCGTCCGCATCGGTCGCCACCTCGGCACCGGCCTTCTTCAGACGCTGGCGCAGCGCCTCGTACAGGCACACCGCCGAGGCGACCGAGACGTTCAGGCTCTCGACCGCGCCCATCATCGGGATCCTCACCAGCCGGTCGCAGGTCTTGCCGGTGAGATCGCGGATGCCGCGGTCCTCGGCGCCCAGCACGAAGGCCACCGGGCCGGACAGGTCGAGGTCGTAGATCGACTGCTCGGCCGCGTCGCTGGTGCCGACGATCAGGATGTCGCGCTCCTTGAGCTCGAGCATCGTGCGCGCCAGGTTGGTCACCATGAAGTACGGCACCGTCTCGGAGGCACCGCTGGCGACCTTGGCCACCGTCGCGTTGATGCCCACCGCATGGTCGCGCGGCACGATCACGCCATGCGCGCCCACGCCGTCGGCCACCCGCAGGCAGGCGCCCAGGTTGTGCGGATCAGTCACGCCGTCGAGCAGCAGCAGCAGCGGCGGCGCCTCGACGCCGTCGAGGTGGTCGTCGATCGAGTGCGTCACCGGCAGCGGCGACACGAAGGCCATCACGCCCTGGTGGCGCGGGTTGCCGACGAGCTTGTCGATGCGCTTGGCGTCGCTCTCGACGAGGTTGCGGCCGGCCTCGCGGGCGCGGTCGAGGAACTGGCGCATCCGGCCGTCGCGGCGGGTCGGATCGAAGTGGATCTCGCGGATGGTGTCGGGCGCGGTCTTCAGGCGGACCTGGATGGCATGGAAGCCGAAGAGGAGGGATCGGGACATCCGTGCATTATCCGACGCTATCCGACCTGCCGGCCGGCCTCGATGCGGATCTGCCGGTCGCAGCGCGCGGCGATGCCCGGATCGTGGGTCACCAGCACCAGCGTGGTGCCGGCCTCGCGGTCGAGCTCGAGCATCAGCTGCATCACCGCCTCGCCGGTGGCGTGGTCCAGGCTGCCGGTGGGCTCGTCGGCCAGCAGCAGCGCCGGCCGCACGACGAAGGCCCGCGCCAGCGCCACGCGCTGCTGCTCGCCGCCCGACAGCAGCTTCGGATAGTGGCCCAGCCGCGCACCCAGACCGACCCGGCCGAGCATCTCGGTGGCCAGCGCCCGGGCCTCGCGCACGCCGCGCAGCTCCAGCGGCAGCATCACGTTCTCCAGCGCCGTCAGGTGCCCCATCAGCTGGAAGCTCTGGAACACGAAGCCCACGCGCTCGCCGCGCACCGCCGCGCGCGCGTCCTCGTCGAGCGCGAAGAGATCGATGCCGTCGAGCTTCACCGTGCCGCTGCTGGGCACGTCCAGCCCGGCCAGGATCGACAGCAGCGTGCTCTTGCCCGAGCCCGAGGCCCCGACGATCGCCACCGATTCCCGCCGGCGCAGCGAAAGATCGATCTCGTGCAGAATCGTCAGCTCGCCCGTGGCATCGCGCACCCGCTTGCTCACGCCCGAGACCTCGATGATCGCCGTGCCCGCCGCATCCGTCATATGTCGACCTGTCCTGGAGTCGCCCCGAAGTGGAGCCGTCGCGACTGTATCGCGGGCCTGCTGTCCCTCGCTGCCGCCGGGTCCGCGCCGGCCGCCTCAGGCGCGCGGCGCGTGCTGGTGGTCGGCGACAGCCTGTCGGCGGAGTACGGTCTGGCGCGCGGCAGCGGCTGGGTGGCGCTGCTCGAGCGCCGGCTGGCCGAAAAGGGCCCGGCCGCGACGGTCGTCAACGCCAGCATCAGCGGCGACACCACCTCGGGCGGCCGCGCGCGCCTGCCCGCGCTGCTGACGCAGCACCGGCCCACGCATGTGGTGATCGAGCTCGGCGGCAACGACGCGCTGCGCGGCCTGCCGCTGAAGCAGACCGAGGCCAATCTGGTGGCGATGGCCCGCGCCGCACGCGAGGCCGGCGCGAAGGTGCTGCTGGTCGGCATGCAGGTGCCGCCGAACTATGGCGCGGCCTATGCCCGCGACTTCGCGGCGCTGTTCGGCCAGGTGGCCCGGGCCGAGAAGACCGCCCTGGTGCCCTTCCTGCTGGCGGGCATCGCCGACGATGCGGCCGATCCGCTGCGCTGGTTCCAGGCCGACCGCATCCATCCGGTCGCCGCCGCGCATCCGCGCATCCTCGACAACGTCTGGCCGGTGCTGCAGCGCTGGCTCTGAGGCCGTGCTCAGCCCTTGTCGGTCTTCGGCGGCGTGAAGCCCGCCATGCCGGGAAAGAAGCTCTCGGCCTGCTTCTGCATCTGCTCCTGCATCTGCGCGAACAGCGTCTTGGACTGGTCGAGGTAGCTGCTCATCATGTTCTGCATGACCGGCGCCTGCATCGACATGAACTGCGTCCAGGCCTCGGGATTGAAGGCCTGGCCCTCGTAGAGGCCGCCGGTCTGCTCGGTGAAGCGCTTGTGCATCTCGACGAAGCCGAGCAGGTTCTTCTCGAGGTAGGCGCCCATCAGGCCCTGCATCGTGTGGCCGTAGAAGCGGATGATCTGCGCGAGCATCTGGGTCGAGAACATCGGCATGCCGGCGCTCTCCTCCTCCAGGATGATCTGAAGCAGGATGCTGCGGGTCAGGTCCTCCCCGCTCTTGGCATCGCGCACTTCGAAGTTCTCGGCGTCGAGCACCATCTGCTTGACGTCGCTGAGCGTGATGTAGCTGCTGGTGCGGGTGTCGTAGAGGCGGCGGTTCGGGTACTTCTTCAGCACACGCGGCCCGTCGGTGCGACCGGGCTCGGCCTCGGTCTCGGCGGTGCGGCGATTCGATGGCATGCAAATTTCTCCTGTGTGCGTTGCACAAAGATTCTAGGCAACCGGCCAGCCCGGTACTGGTCAGGGTTTGCCCCCGACCTCATCGGATCCAGTGGATCGTGCGCCGACCGCAAATGCAAGATCCTCGCGTCAAGAAAGTGCGTCGACGCGACACGGAATTCACCGCGGCCACGCCTTCACGGGCTTTCGCCAAGCCGATCGCGGCGCGAGGACAAAGAAAAAGGCGCCGGGGTGAACCGGCGCCTTTGTCGTGTATCTGGTAGGCACAATTGGATTCGAACCAACGACCCCCACCATGTCAAGGTGGTGCTCTAACCAACTGAGCTATGTGCCTTCAGGGTTTCCTGAGAGATTTCGATTATAACCAGAAAACCTTCGATGATGAACAGTCATCATGCCCAGGAAATCTGGTAGGCGCGATTGGATTCGAACCAACGACCCCCACCATGTCAAGGTGGTGCTCTAACCAACTGAGCTACGCGCCTGCTTAAATCGTCTTCCAGCCCAGGAAGCCGGAAATTCTCTGGTAGGCACAATTGGATTCGAACCAACGACCCCCACCATGTCAAGGTGGTGCTCTAACCAACTGAGCTATGTGCCTGTCGAGCCCTCGACTATAGCACGAGTTCCCGCGCCGTCAAATCATTTTCTCCGCGCACTGAGCACGCCGCCGATCTGCGACACCTGCGCCAGCACATGCGACAGCGCAGCGGCGTCGCTGACCTCGATGGTGAAGGTCATCCAGGCCGTGCCGCGCACCGACTGGGTATGCACGCCGATGACATTGGTCTTCTCGCGCGCGAACACTTCCGAGATGTCGCGCAGCAGGCCCTGGCGGTCGTGCGCCATCACCGAGACGTTGACCGGATAGACCGGCGCGCGGCCCATCACCGGGGGCGCCTCGCCCCACTGGACCTCGATGATGCGCTCCGGGTGGCGCGCGGCGAGCTGGCGGTAGTTGGCGCAGTCGGTGCGATGCACCGCCACGCCCTTGCCGCGCGTCACGAAGCCGCCGATCGCGTCGGGCGGTGCCGGACGGCAGCAGTGCGCCAGCTGGGTCAGCAGCGACTCCACGCCGACCACCAGCACCGCGCTCTTGCCGGAGAGCGCGCCGGTGGCGGGCTTGGAGACGGCGACCTCCTCCTGCGGCGTCAGCGGTGCGGGCGCCGGCGGCGGCCTGAGCACGCTCTCGATGTTGCGCAGCGAGTACTCGTCCTTGCCGACGACCTCGAACAGCGCCTCGGCATTGCGGAAGCCCAGCTGCGCAGCCAGGTCGTCGAGACGGATCGCGGTGCGGCCCTCGCGCTGCAGCAGCCGGTCGACCGCCTCGCGGCCGCGCGCGATCGTGTCCTGCAGCGCGCGGGCGTTGAACCAGGCCCGCACCTTCGCGCGCGAGCGCTGGCTCTTCAGGTAGCCCTGCTGCGGATTGAGCCAGTCCAGCGACGGGCCGCCCTCCTTCGCCGCGATGACCTCGATGGTCTGGCCGCTCTGCAGCGGCGTGTTGAGCGGCACCATCTGGCCGTCGACGCGCGCGCCGCGGCAGCGGTGGCCCAGATCGGTGTGCAGGTTGTAGGCGAAGTCGACCGCGGTGGCGCCGGCCGGCAGCTCGATCAGGCGTGCCGCCGGCGTGAAGACATAGATGCGGTCCTCGAAGAAGCCCTGCGCCGGCATGTTGTGGCCGACGAAGTCGCGTTCCCAGGCCAGCAGCTGCTGCAGCACCGCGCGCCGCGCCTGCGCGACCCGGTCCTCGAAGTCGCCGGCGGCGCTGACGCCCGCGTAGCCCCTGGTGCCGGCCTCCTTGTAGGCCCAGTGCGCGGCCACGCCGCTCTCGGCGCGGTCGTGCATCTCGCGGGTGCGGATCTGGATCTCGATCGGGCGCGCGCTGCCCTCGGGCGCGTCGACCACGACGGTGTGCAGCGACTGGTAGCCGTTGGGCTTGGGCCGGGCGATGTAGTCGTCGAACTCCTCGGGCAGCGCACGCCAGACCTCGTGCACCCGGCTCAGCGCCGCGTAGCAGTCCGGCACCGAGCCGACGATGACCCGCATCGCGCGCACGTCGAAGACCCGCTCGAAGGGCAGCTTCTTGCCCTGCATCTTCTTCCAGATGGAATAGATGTGCTTCGGGCGGCCGTGCACCTCGGCGGCGATGCCGGCGTCGGCCAGCTCGGCCTCGAGCCGGCGGCGCACCGCCTCGATGCCCTGCTCGCGCTCGATGCGCTTCTCGTCGAGCAGCCGGGCGATGCGCTTGTAGTCGTCGGGCCGGAGGAAGCGGAAGGCCAGGTCCTCCAGCTCCCACTTGATCTGCCAGATGCCCAGCCGGCTGGCCAGCGGCGCGAAGACCTGCTGCGCCTCGCGCGCCAGCGCCACCGGGCACGGCAGCTTGGTCGCGGCGTAGAAGCGCAGCGTCTGCAGCCGCGACGCCAGCCGCAGCAGCACGACGCGCAGGTCGCGCGAGAAGGCCAGCAGCATCTTGCGCACCCGCTCGATCTGCTCGGCCTGGACCTCGCGGTCGGTCTCGTCGGTCCAGGCGGCGCGCGCGTTGCGCTGGATGCGCACCAGCTGCCGGGTGTGCGCGACCAGGCTGGCGTAGGACGCGCCGAAGGCCTGCTCGACCACGACCTCCGGCTCGGCGAGGAAGTCGCCGGCGTAGACCAGGTAGACGGCGGCCTGCATCGACGGGGCCGCGCCGACGCCGCGCAGGATCGCGGCCACGCCGTCGGCATGCTCGAGCGCGTTCTCGCCGGTGTCGAAACGGCTGCTGGCCAGCAGCGGCTCGGCGAAGTGGCGGGCGCGCTCGAGGCGCTCGTGCTCCTCGGCGACGCTGTCGGCGCTCGGACCGGAGGTGGTGGAGTCCGCCAGCTGGACGATCGCGGCGGGCGCCTCGGTGGGGTCGAGGCCGAAGGTCTTCATCAAGGGATCAGGGTCGCGAAGAAGGGTGGCACGGAAGGGGCGGCCTCAGCCGCCGAGCAGGAAGTCGCGCACGCAGTCGACCTGGTCGGGCTGCATCAGCATCGGCGCATGGCCGACGCCGGCGAACTCGACGCAGCGCGCCTGGCGGCCACGCTGCACCATCGCCTGCGCGGTCTGCGCCGACAGCAGGTCGGACTCGGCGCCGCGCAGCAGCAGCAGCGGATCCTCGATCGACGCCCAGGACTGCCACAGCAGCGCCTCGCCGATGCGGCCGATCTCGGGCGTCCAGCTGCGGAAGGGCACGGCGATGGCCGGGTCGTAGTGCAGACGCCAGCCGCCCTCGGGCGCCGGATGCAGCATCGGCCGACCGAGCTCGGCCCACTGCTCGGGCGTGTGCGGACCGAAGCTGGCCGAGATGGTCTGCAGGTAGGTGATGCCCTGCTCGACCGACTCGAAGCGCAGCGGCTGGCCCAGGTACTGGCCGATGCGCGCGATGGCGACCGGCTCCAGCGCCGGGCCGACATCGTTGACTACCATGCGACGGATCAGCGGCGGCTGGCCGGCGGCGCGCAGCCCGGCCAGTCCCATGCCGATCAGGCCGCCCATCGAGGTGCCGACCCAGTCGACCCGCTCGACGCCCAGCCGCGCGATCAGCGTGACCATGTCGGCCACGTAGGTCGGGATCTGGTAGAGCGACGGGTCCGTCAGCCAGTCCGAGCGCCCGCGCCCGACCACGTCCGGGCAGATCACCCGCCGGTCGGCGGCCAGCGCGCGCGCCAGCGTGTCGAAGTCGCGGCCCTGCCGCGCCAGGCCGTGCACGCAGACGACGACCTCCGGATTGGCGGGATCGCCCCATTCGGCATAGGCCATGCGGTGCAGGCCGCCGGGGTGGGCACAGGTGACGTGGTGCAGTCGGGGTTCTTGCATGGCGGCAGCGTTGAGGTTCGGCATCGACGATGGGGCTGTCAGGCGAAGGGGGAACTTCGCGTTCAATAATGCATGTTAACCAACCCGTTCTCCCAACCACCACCCTTCGGAGGAAGACAGATGCTGAAAGGCAAGACCGCGCTGGTCACCGGATCGACCAGCGGCATCGGCCTGGGCGTGGCCCTGTGCCTGGCACGTCAGGGCGCCAACGTGATTCTCAACGGCTTCGGCGATGCCGAGGGCCCCAAGGCCGAGGTCGCCGCGCTGGGCGTGAAGGTCGGCTACCACGGCGCCGACATGAGCAGGCCGGCCGACATCGAGGCGATGATGGCCTACGCCCAGGCCGAGTTCGGCGGCGTCGACATCCTGGTCAACAACGCCGGCATCCAGCATGTCGCAACGGTCGAGGACTTTCCCGTCGAGCGCTGGGATGCGGTCATCGCGATCAACCTCAGCTCGACCTTCCACACGACGCGGCTGGCGCTGCCGTCGATGAAGGCGAAGAACTGGGGCCGCATCATCAATATCGCCTCGGTGCACGGCCTGGTGGCCTCGACGCAGAAGGCCGCCTATGTCGCGGCCAAGCACGGCGTCATCGGCCTGACCAAGGTGACCGCGCTGGAGAACGCCACCACCGGCGTGACCTGCAACGCGATCTGCCCGGGCTGGGTGCTCACGCCGCTGGTGCAGAAGCAGGTCGACGCGCGCGCCGCCCGGGACGGCGTCGACAACGACGAGGCCGTGCGCCGGCTGCTCGGCGAGAAGCAGCCCTCGCTGCAGTTCACCACGCCCGAGCAGCTCGGCGAGCTGGCGGTCTTCCTGTGCTCGTCCGCGGCCGACAACGTGCGCGGCGTGGCCTGGAACGTCGACGGCGGCTGGACCGCGCAGTGACGCCGCGAGGCGTCGTGCCTGACGCGCTCAGCGCGTCATCGTGACGGTGCCCTGCACCGTCACCGACAGCGTCGCCCGCCCCCCCTCGGTCGGCAGCGGCGCCGGCGCGGCCTCGGCCGCGGTGCTGGCGACCATGCGCGCCATCGGCATCGGCCGCACGCCGCTGTCGACCTCGCCATCCTGCACCGTCACCTCGCGCAGGAGGTAGCCGGTGTAGCCGAACTGGCGCGCCATCTCGGCGGCGCGTTCGCGGAAGCGCCGGATCGCCTGCTCGGTCAGCGCCGACTCGTGGCGCTCGCGCAGCTCGCGCGACAGCGAATAGCCGGTGGCGACGATGTTCATGCCCTGCAGCCGCCCGGCGGTGGCGGCGATGCGCGCGACGTCGCGCCCCTCCAGCGTCAGCCCGGCGTTGCCGCTCCAGCCGGCGATGCGGCCGTCGCGGCCGTAGCGCGGCTGGATCGAGAAGCCGCTGGTGCGCACCGTCATCTGCTGGCCCTCGGCCGCGCGCCGGGCCTCGGCCAGCGCCGCGTCGAGCACCTGCTTGAGCGCCGTCTGCACCTGCGTGGCGTCGCTGCCGTCGCGCACCGCCTGCAGCGACACCGACAGCTCGTCGCGCGCCACCTCGGTCTGCGCGCTGGCCGAGAAGCCCAGCTGGTTGGCCTGGAGGGCCTGGGCGGCGACAGGCGCCACGGCCTGGGCCCGGGCCTGCGGCGCCAGCGCCGCCGCCAGCACCGCCAGCGCGGCGCTCGCCAGCGCGGGCGATCCCCTGCGCAGGAAGTTCGGAGAAGTCGGGACAGTGCGGACCTTCACGGCGTGTTCGCTCCAGGAAATGCGGATGCCCCGATGCGGGGACCTCGAGTCAACGGATGAAGGAACAGGCACGCCGACAGACATCGTGAATAATTAACACCAACGTCCTCTACACCAGAGCGCAATAGATGTAACAGGGGGTCAGACTGGATGAAAAAGCTTCTCCGACCTGCGCAGAATCGCGCCTGTTACAAATCCGGAGCCCCCCGATGAACACCGCCAACGCCCAGCGCACCGACCGGATCGTCGTCGTCGACGACGACGCGCGCATCCGCGACCTGCTGCGTCGCTACCTGACCCAGGAAGGCTTCGAGGTGCTGCTGGCCGAGGATGCCAAGGCCCTCAACCGCATCCTGACACGCGAGACGATCGACCTGATCGTGCTCGACCTGATGCTGCCGGGCGAGGACGGCCTGTCGATCTGCCGCCGCCTGCGCGCGGCCAACGACCTGACGCCGATCATCATGCTGACCGCCAAGGTCGAGGATGTCGACCGCATCGTCGGCCTGGAAGTCGGCGCCGACGACTACCTGCCCAAGCCCTTCAATCCGCGCGAGCTGCTGGCGCGCATCCACGCGGTGCTGCGCCGCCGCCCGGTCATGGAGGCGCCCGGCGCGCCCTCGCGCGAGGCGCAGACCGTCATCTTCGGCCCCTTCGAGTTCGATCTGGCGCTGCGCCGCCTGACGCGCGACGGCGAGGTGATCTCGCTGACCACCGGCGAGTTCTCGATGCTCAAGGCCCTGGTGCGCCATCCGCGCCAGCCGCTGAGCCGCGACAAGCTCGCCCAGCTGGCGCGCGGCCGCGAGTTCGAGCCCTTCGACCGCAGCCTGGACGTGCAGGTCTCGCGCCTGCGCAAGATGATCGAGCCGGATCCCTCGCAGCCGCGCTACATCCAGACGGTGTGGGGCGTCGGCTACGTGTTCGTTCCGGACGGCGCGGCATGATGTCGCGACCCCTGATACATTTCGTTTCATAATTCGGAAATCGAAGTGTCATCAGGGGGGTACCGCGCGCCGCAGCCTCGGGCCGTGGTGACCGCATGAAGCTGCCGACCTGACCCGCCCATGGCCTCGACGACCACCACGACCTCTTCCTGTCCTCCGCCGCGCGAGCCGCTGGCCCGCGTCCTGATGCGGGGACTGGGCCAGCTGGCCCGGCGCTACATGCCGATGAGCCTGTTCTGGCGCACCTTCCTGCTGCTGTCGCTGATGCTGGGCGCCGGCATCATGGGCTGGGTCTACACGCTGCGCTTTCTCGAGCTCGAGCCGCGCGGCGTGCAGGCCGCGCAGCAGATCGCCAGCCTGGTGAACCTGTCGCGCGCGGCGCTGCGCTACACCGACCAGGTCAACCGGGTGGCGCTCGTCAAGAACATCGCCGAGCAGGAGGCGGTCAAGCTGCAGCCGCGCGAGCCCAACGACCGCTGGGAGCCCTTCGAGGTCGACCGCTTCACCCGTGCCATCGGCGCGGAGCTGCGCAGCCAGCTCGGCCCGCAGACCATCGTCGCCAGCAGCGTCAACGGCCGCCCCGGCCTGTGGGTCGGCTTCCTGATCGAGACCGACAACTACTGGCTGCAGGCCGACCCGAACCGGGTCCAGCCCGCGGTGACCGGCCGGACGACCTTCGTCGTCATGGGCCTGACCTTCCTGCTGACGCTGGGCGGCTCGGCGCTGATCGCCGGGCTGATCAACCGGCCGCTGCGCCAGCTCAGCTTCGCCGCCAGCCGCATCCGCGACGGCGAATATGCCGAGCGGCTCGACGAGGACACCACCACGCGCGAGATCCGCGAGGTCAACCGCGGCTTCAACCGCATGGCGCGCGAACTGGCCAAGATCGAGGACGACCGCGCGGTGATGCTCGCCGGCATCAGCCATGACCTGCGCACGCCGCTGGCGCGCATCCGCCTCGAGACCGAGATGAGCGTCTACGACGAGGAGGCCAAGCGCAACATGGCCGCCGACATCGACCAGCTCGACGCGATCATCGACAAGTTCATGGACTACGCGCGGCCGACCGAGGTCAAGCTCGCGCCGATCGTTCTGGCGGTGCTGCTCGACACGGTGATCCGCCGCGTCAACGGCGAGCACCTGAAGGTGACGGCGCGCGTCACCACCGACGTGCGGGTGATGGCCGACGAGACCGACCTGGACCGCGTCTTCGCCAACCTGTTCGAGAACGCACGTCGCTATGCGCAGGGCGAGGACGGCGTCGCGCGGGTGAGCGTCACCTACGCACGCTCGGGCGACTGGGTGCTGGTGAGCGTGCGCGACGAAGGCCCGGGCGTCAGCCCCGAGCAGCTCGTGCGCCTGACCACGCCCTTCTACCGCGGCGACAAGGCCCGCACGCACACGCACTCGACCGGAGCCGGCCTGGGCCTGGCGATCGTCGACAAGACGGTGACGCGCATGGGCGGCCAGCTCGAGCTGGGCAATGCGCCCGGCGGCGGCTTCGTCGCCTACGTCAAGCTGCGTCGCGCGCCGACGGCCGGCTGAGCGGCAGCCGCAGCACGAAGGTCGCGCCCTGCCCCGGCGCGCTGATCGCGCGCACCGAGCCGCCCATGCGCTGCATCGCCTTGCGCACCAGCGCCAGGCCGATGCCGGTACCGGGATAGTCCTCCATGCGGTGCAGGCGCTGGAAGATCTCGAAGATGCGGTCGTGGTAGTCCATGTCGAAGCCCACGCCGTTGTCCTCGACGCTGATCTCGACCTGGTCCTGGTCGTCCTCGGGTACCCGTGCCCGGATGCGCACGCGCGGCGGCTGACTCTTCGCGCTGAACTTCACCGCGTTGGACAGCAGGTTGCGCAGCACCAGCGTCAGGCCCTCGGCATCGGCGCAGACCTGCAGCGCCGGCACCTCCACCTGCAGCTCGACCCGGCCGGCAGCCAGCTCGGCCGCGGCGTCGGCACAGACCCCCTCGATCGCCCGCGGCAGGTCGACCGTCTGCACCGACAGCGCGCGCCGCTCGGTGCGGGCATAGGCCAGCAGGTCCTCGATCAGCGCACCCATGCGGACCACGCCATCGCGGATCAGGCCGACGAACTCGCGGGCTTCGCCCTCGAGCTGCGGGCCGTGGTCCTGGATCAGCAGCCGGCTGTAGCCCTCGATGCCGCGCAGCGGCGCCTTCAGGTCGTGCGAGACGGTGTAGACGAAGCTCTCGAGCGACTGGTTCAGCTCCGACAGTTCGCGGGTGCGCAGATCCACCCGCCGCTCCAGGTCGGCATTGAGCTGGCGCAGCGCATCCTCGGCCTCGTGCACGGCCGTCACGTCGAGCTGCGTGCCGACGAATCGGATGATGCGGCCGGACGGGTCGCGCTCGGCATGGATCGAGACGCTGAACCAGCGCAGTGGTCCGCGTCGGGGGTCGCTGCGGAAGTGGGACATGCGACTGGCAGGCAGCACGCCCTGCGCAAAGCTGCGCAGCATGTCCATGACCAGCCCGCGGTCCTGCGGATGGACCTGCTCGACATAGTCCTCGAAGCTGGGCACACCCTCGGCCGGGTCGAAGTCCAGCAGCTGGTACATCTGCTCCGACCACCAGCCGCGGCTGCTCGCCACGTCGAAGGTCCAGCTGCCCAGCCGCGCATGGGACTCGGCCTCGCGCAGACGCTGCACCTGCTCGGCCAGCGCCTGCTGGACGGCATGGCGCTCGGTCACGTCGAGCAGCACGCCGTGGATGTCGGTGACGACGCCCTGCGCATCGCGCACCAGCCAGGTCCGGTCGTCCAGCCACAGCCAGCGACCGTCGGCATGGCGCAGGCGGTACTCCTGCCGATACTCGTCCGGGCCGCGGGCCAGATGCTCGGCGACGTCGCGGGTGATGCGGGGGCGGTCGTCCGGGTGGATCAGGTCGGCATAGATCAGCCGCCCCATCAGGAAATCGGCGCGCCGGTAGCCCCACTGGCTGACGTTGTCGCTGACGTAGCGCACCGGCCAGCCCTCGGCGTTGCGCCAGGTCATCACCACCAGCGGCGAGTGCGCGATCAGGTCGGCCAGGTGCTGCAGCTCGGCCTGACGCTGCTGCAGGTCGGAGGCCATCATGTCGACCGCGCGCCCGATCAGGGCCAGCTCGTCGGCGCCCTGCAACGCGGCGCGTGCGCCCAGGTCGCCCCGGCCGAGCGCGCTGGCGGTGCGGCGCAGCCACTCGGCGCGCCGGAACCACAGCAGATGCAGCAGCACCCCCAGCAGCATCACGCCGGCCAGCGTCGCCAGCGACTGGCGCACCAGGTCGGCGCGGGCCTGCGCATGGCGGATGCCCAGTGCATGGCCGAGGTCGACCTGGGTCAGCAGCGTCAGGTCCGGATCGATGCCGACCGCGCCCACCAGCATCTGCGGCTCGCCGGTCACCTCCGTCAGCGTCTCCAGGCGCAGCTCGCCGAGGTGATGGCGCTGCAGCTCCAGCAGCAGATGCCGCTCCTTAGGCGGCTGCGCGATCAGCACCGTCGAGATCAGGCGCCCGATCTCAGCGCGCGAGATCGAGCCCTCGATGCGACCGGTGTCGTCGAGCAGCCAGGCCTGGGTCAGGCCTTCGTGCAGCGCCAGGCCGGACACCAGCCGGCGCACCTGCGCCATCTCGCCGCGCCCGTGCGCGATCGCGATGCGCGTCTGCTCGATGGCCAGGCGCTCGCGCAGACGCTGCTGCTCGGCGCGCAGCACCTCGCTGTCGAGCTCGCGCAGCCGGGTCAGATGCCCCAGCCCGGTCATCAGCAGCGCGAACAGCGACAGCAGCAGCGGCAGCATCCAGCGTGCCGGCAGTCGCAGCAGCAGCGATTCCCGCGCCATCAGGTCGCTCCCGCCGACCGCAGCAGGCGCTGCAGCGCCCGGTCGTCGACCAGCCGCGGCCAGTCCGGATCCTGCCGGACCAGCGACAGCCGCCGCAGCGTGCGCAGCATCGCCGCGGCCTGCGTCGCCAGCGCAACGTGACCGCGCTCATCGCGGGCCAGCTCGGTCGCGCTCTCGTCGAGCGACATGAAGCGCAGGCCCTTGAGCGTCTGCAGATAGTCCTGTTCGGACAGCTCGGCCGAGGCGGCCAGCAGCGAGGCCGCCGCCGCCGGATCCGACTGCAGCGCCGCCAGGCCCCGCGCCCAGGCCTGCAGCAGCGGCATGGCCTGCTCGGGCCGCACGCCGCGGCGGCAGGCCAGCACGTCGATGATCTCGCCGGGCATCTGGCGGCTGTCGAAGATGGTGCGGAATCCCAGATTGCGCAGCTGGCTGGCCATCGGCTCGAAGGTGACGACGGCATCGATCCGGCCGGTGCGCAGCATGTCGACATGCTGCACACCCTCGACGGCCAGCGCCTGCACCTCCTCCGGTCGCAGCGAGCCCTCCTGCAGGAGCTGGTCGAGCATCAGTGCGCCGAGTGCGTTGCGCTCGAAGCCGATGCGCCGACCGCGCAGATCAGCGGCATGCAGCACGTCAGGCCTGGACAGCACCGCGTCTGCGCCGGCCGAGACGCTCAGCACCGACAGGATCGTCAGCGGGAGCCCGGCATCGGTCTCGCGCAGCACCTCGTCGAGCGTCAGCGCGGCCGCGTCGAGCAGGCCGTTGCGCAGCGCGCGCAGGCTCTCCGAGTTCGAGAACATGTCGACCACCCGCAGCCGCGTCGCGTCCGTCCAGCCGCGCTCGCGCGCCAGCACCAGCGGGTCATAGCCGACCCAGGCGTTGATGCCCACTCTCAGCGGCGCGGCCGGCGGCTCGGCACATCCGGACAGCACGGCCAGGGAGGTCATGCCTCGGAACAGGAAACTGCGACGGTTCGGGATCATGTGGGACTGCCTGAAATTCATCTTAGCAGTGCGGGATTTGCGCGCTTGTCCGGACTGCCCCGCATGGCGCGGTCTTCTTCGTAGAATCCGTGCCCTCCTCCGTCGCCCCCGGACGCCCTCCGCCACCGCGAGCCGCCGCCATGCCCCTGCGCCCCGACATCGAACTGCTCTCCCCCGCCCGCGACGCCGACATCGGCATCGAGGCGATCAATCATGGCGCCGACGCGGTCTACATCGGCGGCCCGTCCTTCGGCGCGCGCGCCTCGGCCGGCAACTCGGTGGCCGACATCGAGCGGCTGGTGAAGCACGCGCACCGCTTCGGCAGCCGCATCTTCGTGACGCTCAACACCATCCTGCGCGACGACGAGCTCGAGCCCGCGCGGCGCATGATCCGCCAGGTCCACGAGGCCGGGGCCGACGCGCTGATCGTGCAGGACATGGGCCTGCTGGAGCTCGACCTGCCGCCGATCGACCTGCACGCCTCGACGCAGACCGACATCCGCACGCCCGAGAAGGCGCGCTTCCTGCAGGACGCCGGCTTCTCGCAGCTCGTGCTGGCGCGCGAGCTCACGCTGGAGCAGATCCGCGCGGTGGCGGCGCAGGTCGACCGCGCGACGCTGGAGTTCTTCGTGCACGGCGCGCTGTGCGTCGCGTACTCGGGCCAGTGCTACGTCAGCCACGCCCAGACCGGCCGCAGCGCCAACCGCGGCGACTGCTCGCAGGCCTGCCGCCTGCCCTACACCGTCACCGACACGCAGGGCCGCATCGTCGCGCACGACAAGCATGTGCTGTCGATGAAGGACAACAACCAGAGCGCCAACCTCGAGGCGCTGGTCGACGCCGGCATCCGCAGCTTCAAGATCGAGGGCCGCTACAAGGACATGGGCTACGTGAAGAACATCACCGCCCATTACCGCCAGCTGCTTGACAGCCTGTTCGAGCGCCGCCCGGAGCTGCACGCCTCGTCCGCCGGCCGCGCCAGCTTCACCTTCACGCCGGACCCGGACCGCAACTTCAACCGCGGCAGCACCGACTACTTCGTCAACGGCCGCCAGGACGACATCGGCGCCTTCGACACGCCGAAGCACGCCGGCCTGCCGCTGGGCTGGGTGGTGCGCGTCGGCAAGGACCATCTGGACGTGCAGCTCGACGCCGGGGTCGATCCGCTCAACAACAACGACGCCCTGACCTACTACACGCTGCAGAAGGAGCTGACCGGCCTGCCGATCGACACCGCACAGGAGATCGACGCGAAGCAGCGCCTGTGGCGCGTGGTCCCGAAGGAGCCGCTGGCCACCTACCCCGACCTGCGCCGCGACACCGCGCTCAGCCGCAACCGCGACATGAACTGGGTGCGGCTGCTGGAGAAGAAGTCGGCCGAGCGGCGCATCGCGGTGACGATGCGGCTCGACGACACGCCGGACGGGCTGGCGCTGACGGTGAGCGACGAGACCGGGGTGACGGTCTGCGCCGAGGTCGCGCTGCCGAAGAAGGAGCCCGCGCGCGATGCCGCCCGGGGCGAGGCCGCGCTGCGCGAGCACCTGGGCAAGCTGGGCGCGACGATCTTCCGGGCGGACGCCTCTGACATCGTGCTGGCGACGCGCCGGCCGTGGTTCGTGCCGCCGGGCGTGCTCAACGCGCTGCGCCGCGATGCGTTCGAGCAGCTGGAGGCCGCGCGCGTGGACGCCCATGTGCGCCAGCCGCGCTGGCCGGAGGTCACGCCGCCGGTGCCCTACCCCGACGACACGCTGAGCTACCTGGCCAACGTCTACAACTCGAAGGCGCGCGACTTCTACGCCCGCCACGGCGTCAAGGTCATCGAGGCCGCCTACGAGAGCCACGAGGCGCTCGGCGACGCCAGCCTGATGATCACCAAGCACTGCGTGCGCTTCTCGCTCAGCCTGTGCCCGAAGCAGGCCAAGGGCGTCACCGGCGTGCAGGGCACGATCCGCGCCGAGCCGCTGACGATCCAGAACGGCGACGAGGTGCTGCAGCTGCGCTTCGACTGCAAGCCCTGCGAGATGCATGTCGTCGGGCGCATGAAGAAGAACGTGCTGAACCGCGCCGCGCGCGAGGAGAAGGCCAGCCTGGCCACCGGCGTGCCGATGCAGTTCTACCGGACGCGGCCGGCGGCGGCAGGGCGCTGAGGCGCCCCGAGCGTGGCCGCTCAGCCCATCAGCGCCTGTCGCAGCCGTTCGCCGACCTCCGGGCGCTCGGCGAAGGGGTCGCTCGGGTTGCGGCCCTGGACGATGTCCTCGGCGCGGGTGGCGACGATGCCGACCGCCTGCGGGTGGCTGTAGATGTAGAACTGCCCGGCCAGCACCGCGTCGATGACCTTGCCCGCCACGTCGGCCGCGCTGACCTTGCCGGCGGTGACGGCCTTGGCCGCCATCGCCTGGCCGACGAGCTGGCTGCGGGTGGGCGCGGCGGCGGGCAGCGCGTCGGGGCGCACCCGCTCGCTCTGGTGGATGCCGGTCGGCACGAAGTACGGACACAGCACGCTCGCCGCCACCTGCGTCGTCACCAGCCGCAGGTCCTGGAAGAGCGTCTCCGACAGGCTCACCACCGCGTGCTTGCTGACGTTGTAGGCGCCCATGTTGGGCATGTTGACCAGCCCGGCCATCGAGGCGGTGTTGACCACATGGCCCTCCCAGTCCGGGTCGGCCTCGGCGGCGGCCAGCATCATCGGCACGAACACCCGCACGCCGTGCGCCACGCCCATCAGGTTGACGCCGATCGTCCAGTCCCAGTCGGCGCGGCTGTGCTCCCAGATCAGGCCGCCGATGCCGATGCCGGCGTTGTTGAACACCAGATGCGGCGCGCCGAAGCGTGCCAGCACCGCCGCGCCCAGCGCCTCGACCTCCTCGGCCTTCGAGACGTCGAGCCGAAACGCCAGCACTTCCGCGCCGCTCGCCTTCCCGAGTGCGGCGACCTCGGCCGCGGCGCGATCGAGCGCGTCCTGCTGCACGTCGGCCATGACGATCTTCATGCCCAGGCCGGCGCACCGCCGCGCCAGCTCCAGCCCGAAACCGGAGGCGGCGCCGGTCAGCACCGCGGTCCTGCCCTGCAAGGTCTTCATGACAGGCCTCCCGTTCAGACCAGCTTCACCAGCTGCTTGCCGAAGTTGCGCCCCTTGAGCAGGCCGATGAAGGCCTCGGGCGCGTGCTCCAGCCCCTGCGCGATGCTCTCGCGGTATTTCAGCGTGCCGGTGGCCACGCCCGCGCCCAGTTCCCTGAGCGCCTCCGGCCAGACCGCCATGTGCTCGCTGACGATGAAGCCCTCGATCTTCATGCGGTTCACCAGGATCAGCGCCGGATTGGCCATCGGCAGCGGCTGGCCGTCGTAGCCGGCGATCATTCCGCACATCGCCACCCGGCTGAAGGCATTGGCGCGCAGCATCACCGCGTCCAGGATCAGGCCGCCGACATTCTCGAAATGGCCGTCGATGCCCGCCGGGCAGGCCGCCTTCAGCGCCGCCGACATCGACTTCAGGTCCGGATGCCGGCGGTAGTCGATGCAGGCGTCGAAGCCGAGCTCGTCGACCACATGGGCGCATTTCTCCGCCCCGCCGGCCAGGCCGACCACCCGGCAGCCGCGCGCCTTGGCCAGCTGGCCCACCGCCGAGCCGACCGCGCCGCTGGCCGCCGACACGGTGATCGTCTGCCCGGGCTGCGGGTCGATGATCTTGACCAGCCCGTACCAGGCGGTGACCCCCGGCATGCCGACCGCGCCCAGGTAGGCCGACAGCGGCACCTGGCGGGTGTCGACCTTCTGCAGCACGCCGCGCTGCGTGGCGTCGACCAGCGCGTGCTCCTGCCAGCCGCCCATGCCGACGACCGCGTCGCCGACGGCGAAATGCGGGTTGCGCGACGCGATCACCTCGCCGGCGGTGCCGCCGATCATCACCTCGTCCAGCGGCTGCGGCTGCGCGTAGCTGCGGCTGTCGTTCATGCGGCCGCGCATGTAGGGGTCGAGGCTCAGGAAGTGGTGGCGCACCAGCACCTGGCCGTCGGCCAGCTCGTCGGGGCCGGGCAGCGCCGTCTCGACCAGGCGGAAGTTGTCGACGCCGGCCTCGCCCTGCGGGCGCGAGGCGAGCACGATCTGGCGGTTCATCAAGGGCATGGGAGACTGCCTTTCTGCGGCGGGAGGGCCGGCCGATAATGGCCGGGTCGAAGGAGAGCCTGATGGGATACGCAGCGCGCCAGCCGGCCATGACCGGCGACGAATACCTGGTCTGGGAGGCCGGGCAGACCGACCGTCACGAACTCGTCGACGGCGAGGTCTACGCGATGGCCGGCGCCGAGGCAGGGCATGTCACGACGGCAGGAAACCTCTACATGGCCTTGCGCCAGCACCTGCGCGGCACGCCCTGCATGACCTTCATCAGCGACATGAAGCTGCATGTCGCGGCGCGCGACAGCTATTTCTATCCGGACGTGTTCGTCACCTGCGCCGAGGCCGATCGCGCCAGTCGGCTCGTCATGCGCGAGCCGGTGCTGGTCATCGAGGTGCTGTCGCCGGGCACCGCCGCCTTCGACCGCGGCGACAAGTTCGCCCACTACCGCCAGATCGCGTCGCTGCAGGAGATCGCGCTGGTGGACATCGGCAGCCGGCGCTGCGACGTCTACCGCCGTCACGGCGAGGGCGAAGGTCTGTGGCTGCTGCATCCGTTCGAGGCGGGCGAAGGGGTGACGTTCGCGAGCGTGGACCTGCGGCTCAGCGCGGCCGATCTGTTCGCGGATGTGGATCCTGAGCCGACGCCTCGTCCTCACCCGGCCGATTCAGCGCCTTGATCGCCCGCCCGCCGTGGCCGGCAGGCAGGCGCTTGACGTACTTGAAGGTGCCGGTGGCGTGCGCGCACAGCTCGCCGTGGCCGCCGTAGACGTGGCCTTCGGTGAAGGCCATCGTCGCGGAGCGGTGCAGCAGCCGGCCGACCGCGCGCAGCCGGCCTTCGCCGGGGCGGAAGAAGCTGGTCTTCATCTCGATCGTCACCGCGCCGCTGTCGGGCACGACACTGCGCGCGGCGTGCGCCATGACCACGTCGAGCAGCGTCATCGAGACGCCGCCGTGCGCGACCAGGAAGGAGTTCAGCAGCTCCGGGCGCAGCTCGAGGTGGATCTCGGCCTGGCCGTCGGCGAAGCGGACCAGCTCGAAGCCGAGGTGGTCGACGAAGGGGATGGGGACGGGGAATTGCATCGGGGCGGGCGGGTGGATTCCCGCTTTCGCGGGAATGACGGAGGACGAGGCACGGGCGGTGCCCGTCACGCAGCGGACGGGAATCAGCCGCCGTGGACGGCGCTGACGCCGCCGTCGACCGCCAGGATCTGGCCGGTGATGTGCTTGCCGGCCGCGCTGGCGAACAGGACGGCGGCGCCCTTGAGGTCGTCATCATCGCCGAGGCGGCGCAGCGGCGCCTTCTCGGCCAGCGCGTCCTCGCCCAGGCGCGCCAGCGTGCCGCGCGTCATCCGGCTCGGGAAGAAGCCCGGCGCCAGCGCGTTGACGGTGATGCCGTGGCGGCCCCACTCGCCCGCCAGCGCGCGGGTGAAGTTGATCACCGCGCCCTTGCTGGTGTTGTAGGCCAGCGTGGTCATCGCCGGGCCGTTGCCCGACAGGCCGGCGATCGACGCGACATTGACGATGCGGCCCGCGCCGCGCGGGATCATGCAGCGCCGACCCACCGCTTGGCTGATCAGGAAGACCGCGCGCACGTTCAGGTCCATCACCTTGTCCCAGGCCTCGAGCGGATGGTCCTCGGCCGGTGCGCCCCAGGTGGCGCCGGCGTTGTTGACCAGGATGTCGATGTCGCCCAGGCGCTCGCAGGTCTCGTCGACGATCTTCGCGACGCCCTCGGGCGTGCTGGCGTCGGCGGCGACCCAGCGTGCGTCGATGCCGCGCTCGCGCAGGGCGTCGGCGGCGGCCTCCAGCTCGTCGGCCTTGCGTGCGGTCAGCATGACCCTGGCGCCGGCGTCGCCGAGCGCCTCGGCGATCTGCAGGCCCAGGCCGCGCGAGCCGCCGGTGACCAGCGCGATGCGGCTCGTCAGGTCGAAGAGCTGATTGATCGGCGTACCCATCAGAACCACTCCTCCTGCATCGTCAGGCAGGTGTCGTCACGGTCACGGACCACCGCGAGCCAGGCGTCGATGCGCGGCAGCTCGTGGCGGAAGAAGAAGCGGCAGGCGGCGTGGCGCCCCTGCCCCGCGTCACTGTCGCGGTCGCTGGCCAGCGCCACGTCCAGCCACATCCACGCGATCACCACATGGCCGAAGGCCTGCAGGTAGGGCACCGCGTTGGCCAGCGCCTCCTCCGGCACGCCGGTGGCCCAGGCCGCCTTGGTGGCCGCGCCGAGCTGCTGCAGCGCCTGCGCCAGCCGCGACGCGAGGGGCTGCAGCCGCGCGTCCGGCAGCGCGCGCTCGATCGTCGCGTTGACCGCGCGCGCCAGCGCCATCAGCCCGGCGCCGCCATCCATCGTCACCTTGCGGCCGAGCAGGTCCAGCGCCTGGATGCCGTGCGTGCCCTCGTGGATCATGTTCAGGCGGTTGTCGCGCCAGTGCTGCTCGACGGGATAGTCGCGGGTGTAGCCGTAGCCGCCGTGGACCTGGATCGCCAGGCTGTTGGCCTCCAGGCACCACTCGCTCGGCCAGCTCTTGGCGATGGGCGTGAGCATCTCCAGCAGCCGCGCGGCGTCGCGGGCGGCGGCCGGTTCGCCGGTGTGCTGCTCGTCGACCAGGCGGGCGCAGTACAGCGCCAGGGCCAGGCCGCCCTCGACGTAGCTCTTCTGTGCCAGCAGCATGCGGCGCACGTCGGCGTGGCGGATGATCGGCACCTGCGGCTGGCGGGCGTCCTTGCCGGCCGGGCCGATCGGGCGACCCTGCGGTCGACCGCGCGCGTAGTCGAGGCTGGCCTCGTAGCCGGCCGCGCCCAGCATCACCGCGCCGAGGCCGACCGCGATGCGCGCCTCGTTCATCATGTGGAACATGCCCTTCAGGCCCTCGCCGGGCGCGCCGACGCGGTAGCCGATCGCGCCTGAGGCGCCGCGCACCGGGTATCGGCCCTCGCCGAAGTTCAGCAGCGTGTTCGGAATGCCGCGGTAGCCGAGCTTGTGGTTCAGGCCGGCTAGCGCCACGTCGTTGCGCTCGCCGGTCAGCGCGCCCTCCTCGTCCACCAGCCACTTCGGCACGATGAACAGCGAGATGCCGCGCACGCCCGGCACCAGCCGGCCGTCCGGGCCGGGAATCTTCGCCAGCACCAGGTGGACGATGTTCTCGGCCAGCTCGTGATCGCCGTTGCTGATCCACATCTTGTGGCCGCGCAGGCGGTAGCGGGGGCCGAGCGGGTCGTCGTCGGCGCCCGCGCCGTCCGGCTCGGCGCGGGTGGCGATGTCGGAGAGGCTGGAGCCGGCCTGCGGTTCGCTCAGGCACATCGTGCCGAAGAAGCGGCCGACGAATTCCTGGTGCGCGAAGACACGCTGCTGCGCCGGCGTGCCATGCGCCATCAGCAGGTTGGCGTTGCCGGTGGTCAGCATGTGACCGCCCAGGCCGACGCCCGCCTGGGCGAAGAAGCTGTTGGCGGCCATCTCGACCACGCAGGGCAGTTGCAGGCCGCCCAGCGCGTAGTCCTGCGCCGCGGCCAGCATGCCGGACTCGACATAGGCGCGGCTGGCCGCGTGCGAGCTGGCGGGCAGGATGACGCGCTCGCCGTCGAAGCGCGGCTCCTCGACGTCGGCGGTGCGGTTGGCCGGCGCGAACTTCTCGCGGGCGATGCGCTCGCAGGTGTCGAGCACCGCGGCGAAGGTCTCGCGGCTGTGATCGGCGAAGCGGGCGCGCGCGGTCAGCGACTCGACGCGCAGCCAGTCGTGGAGCAGGAAGTCGAGGGTGGCGCGCATGGGGCGGTGTCGGGGTTCTGCATCGACTCCGTCACCCTCGCGAAGGCGAGGGCCCACGGGGAGCACGGTCTGTGGCCTGCGTGGGTCCCCGCCTGCGCGGGGATGACGGAAGGAGCGGGAATCGTGGAACGTCGGGGACGACGGTGTCAGAGCACCTCGAACACGCCCGCAGCGCCCATGCCGCCGCCGATGCACATCGTCACGCAGACGTACTTGGCGGCGCGGCGCCGGCCCTCGATCAGCGCGTGACCGACCAGGCGCTGGCCGCTCATGCCGTAGGGGTGGCCGAGCGCGATGGCGCCGCCGTTGACGTTGAGCCGCTCCATCGGGATGCCGAGCCGGTCGGCGCAGTGCAGCACCTGCACCGCGAAGGCCTCGTTCAGCTCCCAGAGGTCGATGTCGTCGACCGTGAGCCCCAGGCGCGCGAGCACCTTCGGCACCGCGAACACCGGCCCGATGCCCATCTCGTCGGGCTCGCAGCCGGCGACCGCGAAGCCGAGGAAGCGGCCCAGCGGCTTGAGGCCGTGGCGCTCGGCGTAGCGCTCGTCGACGACCACGCAGGCGCCGGCGCCGTCGCTGAACTGGCTGGCGTTGCCGGCCGAGACCACGCCGCCGGGCTGCGCGGTGCGGATCGAGGCCACCGCCTCGACCGTCGTGCCCTCGCGCAGGCCCTCGTCGACACTGACGGTGAGCTGCTGCGTGCGCAGGCCCAGCACCTTGTCGGCCACGCCGGCGGTCACGGTGATCGGCGCGATCTCCTCGGCGAAGCGCCCGGCCGCCTGCGCCGCGCAGGCCTTGCGCTGGCTCTCGGCGCCGAACGCGTCCATGCGCTCCTTCGGGATGCCGTAGCGCTTCGCGACGTTCTCGGCGGTCTGCAGCATCGGCCAGTAGATCTCCGGCTTGTGCTGCTTCAGCCAGGAGTCGACGAACATGTGCTGGTTCATCTCCTGCTGCACGCAGGAAATGCTCTCGACGCCGCCGGCGACATGCACCTCGCCCTCGCCGGCGATGATGCGCTGCGCGGCCAGCGCGATCGTCTGCAGGCCGCTGGAGCAGAAGCGGTTGACCGTCAGGCCCGAGACGCTCACCGGCAGGCCGGCGCGCAGCACGATCTGGCGCGCGATGTTCCAGCCGGTGGCGCCCTCGGGGTTGGCGCAGCCCATCAGCACGTCCTCGACCGCGCCGGGCTCGATGCCGGCGCGGCGCACGGCCTCGGCCACGACATGGCCGCCGAGCGTGGCGCCGTGGGTCATGTTGAACGATCCCTTCCAGCTCTTGGCCAGCGGGGTGCGCGCGGTGGAAACGATGACAGCGGTGGTCATGGGGCGAACTCCGTCGTGTTCTGGATCAGGCCGATCGAGCCGGCCGCTCAGGCGGGGTTGAAGGTCTTGCCCTCGGCGACCAGGCGCGCCAGCAGCGGCGCCGGCTGCCAGAACGCCGCGTCGTCGTGCGGGTTGCGGGCGAAGCGTTTCATGTCCTCGACGACGTTGAACAGGCCCTGCGTGTCGGCGTAGCACATCGGGCCGCCGCGGTGCAGCGGGAAGCCGTAGCCGGTCAGGTAGACCATGTCGATGTCGCTGGCCTTGGCCGCGATGCCTTCCTCGAGCAGCCGCGCCGCCTCGTTGACCAGCGAATACACCAGCCGGTGCACGATCTCCTCGTCGCTGATCCGGCGCGGCGTGATGCCGAGCGCGGCGCGGTGGTCGGCGATCATCTGCTCGACCACCGGGCTCGGGATCGCGTCGCGCCGGCCGGGCGGGTAGTCGTGCCAGCCCGCGCCGGTCTTCTGGCCGAAGCGGCCCATCTCGCACAGCAGGTCGGCGGTGCGGCTGTAGCGCAGGTCCGGCTTCTCGAGGTAGCGGCGCTTGCGGATGTACCAGCCGATGTCGTTGCCGGCCAGGTCGCCCATGCGGAACGGGCCCATCGCGAAGCCGAACTTCTCGATCGCGCGGTCGACCTGGGTCGGCGTGCAGCCCTCTTCCAGCAGGAAGCCGGCCTGGCGGCTGTACTGCTCGATCATGCGGTTGCCGATGAAGCCGTCGCACACGCCGGAGACGACGCAGGTCTTCCGGATCTTCCTGCCCAGCGCCATCACGGTGGCCAGCACGTCCCTGGCCGTCTCGGCGCCGCGCACGACTTCCAGCAGCTTCATCACGTTGGCGGGGCTGAAGAAGTGCGTGCCGATCACGTCCTGCGAGCGCCGGGTGAAGGAGGCGATGCGGTTCACGTCCAGCGTCGAGGTGTTGGTCGCCAGGATCGCGCCGGGCTTCATCACCGCGTCGAGCTGCTCGAACACCGCCTGCTTGACCGCCATGTCCTCGAAGACCGCCTCGATCGCCATGTCGGCGTCGCCGATGTCGGCATAGCTCAGCGTGGTCGACAGCAGCGCCATGCGCTGCTCGTACTTGTCCTGTTTCAGCTTGCCCTTCCTGACCTGGGCCTCGTAGTTCCTGCGGATGGTGGCCACGCCGCGCTCGAGCGCCTCCTGCTTCGTCTCCAGCATCACCACCGGGATGCCGGCGTTCAGGAAGTTCATCGCGATGCCGCCGCCCATCGTGCCGGCGCCGATGACCGCGACCCGGTCGACCGGGCGCAGCGGCGTGTCCTCGGGCACGTCGGCGATCTTGCTGGCGGCGCGCTCGGCGAAGAAGGCATGGCGCAGCGCCTTGCACTCGGGCGTCCACATCAGGCCGAGGAAGGTCTCGCGCTCGAAGCGCATGCCCTCGTCGAAGGAGGCTTTGACCGACTTCTCGACGCAGTCGACGCACTTGACCGGCGCCGGAAAGTGCCGCGCCATCGCCCGCGCGGTGTTGCGCGCGAACTGGAAGTAGGCGTCGGCCTCCGGGTGGGCGGCCTTCAGGTCGCGCACCCGCGGCAGCGGACGCACGTCGGCGATCTCCTCGGCGAAGGCCACCGCGCCGGCGATCAGCTCGCCCTCGATCAGGCGGTCGATCAGGCGCTGGCCCGGCACCTGCGCGAGCTGCTCGCTCCTGACCGGCTCGCCCGAGACGATCATGTTCAGCGCCGTCTCGACGCCGAGCGCGCGCGGCAGCCGCTGCGTGCCGCCGGCGCCTGGCACCAGGCCGATCTTGACCTCCGGCAGCGCGATGCTGGCGCCCGGCGCGGCCACGCGGTAGTGGCAGCCCAGCGACAGCTCCAGGCCGCCGCCCATGCAGGTGCCGTGGATCGCGGCCACCACCGGCTTGGTCGCGCGCTCGACCAGCAGGATCAGGCTGAGCAGATTGGGCTCGGCCACCGCCCTGGGCGAGCCGAACTCCTTGATGTCGGCGCCGCCGGAGAACACCCGGCCGGCGCCGGCGATGACCATCGCGGCGATCTGCGGATCGGCCTCGGCGGCATGCACCTGCGCGGCCAGCGCGCGGCGGGTCTCCAGGCCCAGGCCGTTGACCGGCGGGTTGTCGAGCGTGATGACGGCGACTCGGCCGTGGCGTGCGAGGGTGGCGGTCATGGGGATCTCCTGCTGTCGGCCTGCGTGCGAGCCGGTGTCCGGGGGGTCCGGTGTCAGATCGTGGAAACAGTCTAGAAGGACCGTTTCGGTACCCTGTGTCCGATTCGGGACAATCCGAGGGAATGCCCGATCTGCATGATCCGGGCGACGACAAGTGCAGGGACGACACGACACGCCATGAAGCTGATCCATCTGAGCGACACCCATCTGCTCGCCCGTCGCGGCGAGACGCTGTACGGACTGGATCCGCACGCCCGCCTGGCCGAGGCCATCGACAGCGTCGTGCGTCGGCATGCCGATGCCGAGGCCTGCCTGGTCACCGGCGACCTGACGGATGCCGGCTCGGACGCGGCCTGCCGCGATCTGGCCGGGCTGCTGGCGCGGCTGCCGATGCCGGTGCATCTGCTGCCGGGCAACCATGACGACCGCACGGCGCTGCTGCGCCACTTCCCGTCGATGCAGCGCGATGCGGGCGGCTTCCTGCAGGGGGCGGTCGAGCTGAGCCTGGGGCGGCTGCTGCTGCTCGACAGCGTCGATGCCGGCCGGCCGCAGGGCTGCTACTGCGCGGCGCGGCTCGACTGGCTCGACGGCCAGCTGCGCCGGGCCGAGCGCGACGACGTGCCGCTGTGGCTGGCGCTGCATCACCCGCCGATGGACAGCGGCATCGTCTCGATGGACCGCTACGGCATGCCGGGCGAGCGCCCGCGCGCGCTGGCCGAGCTGCTGCGCCCGCACGCCGCGCGCATCCGCCATCTGTTCTTCGGCCATGTGCACCGCGCCTTCGCCGGCACCTGGCAAGGCATCGGCTTCTCCTGCACCCGCTCGACCTGCCACCAGGTCGCGCTCGACCTGACCCGCGAGGACGAGGTGCCCGGCAGCGACGAACCCGCCGGCTACGGCGTCATCCTCGCCGACGCCCGGCAGGTGATCGTGCATCACCAGCTGATCGGGCCGATGGAGGCGCGGTTCGTGCTGTGAGACAAGGTGAGAATTTTTATGAGCAATCAGCCCGTAAAAATCATGCAGCGCCTGGCTCTGTTGCACAAATCCACGAGCAGACGCCCTGACCCCAACCCCGGACGGACTCATGCCACGGCACCCACCGGCACGGTCTGCGGCCGGCCGATCTGACTGAAGCGGTTGAGCACGGCCACGCGCACATGCAGCTCGACGACCTGACGCTCGAACGTGCGGGCCGTGACCCGCTCGCCCAACCGCTTCAGGCAGTGCATCTTGGTCTCCACCAAGCTGCGCCGGTGATAGCCGCTCCACGTCTTCCAGATGCTTGTGCCCAGGCGCTGGCATGCCCGGACGGCCTCGTTTCGGGACTCGGATCCCGGAC